>LWRO01000075.1 GCA_001657325.1 Geitlerinema sp. BBD 1991-9
ACTCACTACTCACTACTCACTACTCACTACTCACTACTCACTACTCACTACTCACTACTCACTACTCACTACTCACTACTCACTACTCACTGCTCACTACTCACTACTCACTGCTCACTACTCACTGCTCACTGCTCACTGCTCACTGCTCACTGTAAAAGGGTGTCCCAGGGTAATTGAGGATCTTGGATCAGTTGTCGGGCGATCGCCGCCGCGCCATGACGGTTGAGATGACTCGGATCGGCGAAGTAGTCGTTTCGATCGAGCCACTGTCTAGACAGATCGCGAACCCAGACCCCCTCTTGAGGAGCGAGCCGCTGTTGGAGAAACTGACTGAACGCCCGTTCGTATCGATCTCGCGTCGGATCGAGGTAGCTTCGCGTGAGCGGTAAGTTAACTGTAATTAAGGGAACGTTGCGAGTACGGGCGAACTGAACCACCGCTTCTAATGCCGTGCTTTGTGCGCCTCCGAGATCGAAATTGGCATAATCGAGGTCGTAGTCGCCGGGAACGTAGGCGTACTGTTGATAATAGGTGTTCGGATCGAATCGTTCTCGGACGACGCGAAAGCCGTTGGCATCGATCGCATCGATCGACAGACTGACAGGTGTCAGTGGCGGTGCAAAATTGGGGTTCTGTAGTTGGCGGTAGCCAGGAGAAGCCAACAGTCGATCGAACGTCCGATCTCCCCGCCCGCTATTGAACGCCCGAGATCCGTCTGCCCAAATAATCAACTTGGGCAGCGATCGACCCCGATCCGTTTCGACGCGGGTTAGAAACGCTTGCAAAATCACGTTCACCACCCGAGCGGTCGCTCCGTTGACGCCAAAGTTAAAAACCTTAACGTTCGGACGTCCTCGCCGTGCGAATTCGTACTCCAACATTTTCGGATCGATCCCTTGCAGGGCGCGAGAACTGCCCACGATCGACACGTCAGGTATGCCGAAGGTCGCAACATAAGAACGATAGAGTGCGAACTGTTCGTCGAGTACCGTACTGTTAAACGTTGCGTAAGGCAGACGGTTGCCACTCTGCGTGGCCTGCACGAGCGCGTAATTGGCCGAGACTAAATACTCAGATACTTTCTTCTGGGCCAACGCCCGCTGAGGGTCGTCGAGGGGTACCGATTGCATCGCACTGACAGCCTGTGTCCAGTGTTGAGCGACACGATGCCAATCTTCAGGATTGCGAGCCGATTGCGAAAGTTCCCAAGCTCGTAGTGCCTGGTCTGTTCCTTCCGCAAACGGGGAACGACGGGCATTCGACGACACGCACTCAGCCGGAAGCGTCGAGTCGATAGGCGTGCTGTAGCCATTTGAAATTCCCAATTGCCATACCCCGAGAAGAACGAAAACGAAAAACACGCAAAAGCCCAACAGCACCTGGCGGCGCTTATTACGTAACGTTTGCTGAAGCGCGTTTTTCATCGTTCGACGTACGCTGAAAAGGAATGAGGATACAGACCAGCAGAGGCGAGCGGAGGCATCCTGACAGGGCGACATTTCCAACGAAACGAGATCGGTTTTCAGTGAGGGAGAAAGGGAGAGCGAAAACGGTGGAAGCTGAAATCCCCGTATCTTCGCGAACGTCAAAGTCCCGACTCTGACTTGGGTTCAGAATGTTATCTTATCCGTCCCGATTCTCGATCGTCTCCCGTTTCCCCTGTACCGCCTCTAATCCATCGGATCGTCGTCTCCGTCGTCTTCGTAGTCCTCTTCATCGAAGTTCGACATTGACAGGGCCTCCGAGGCCTCATCGTCTTCTTCGTCGGACAACGGCTCGCGCTCGACACGACCACTCACTCCGAGATTGTAAGCTCGAGCCGTTCGATCGTCGAGTACCACATCTTGTAACGTATCCTCGTCTTCAACCCCGTTCAATACGGAATTGATATCGGTATCGGGGGACGCAAAGTTAACGTCCTCGTAGGCGTTGAACCCAGTACCAGCCGGAATCAGACGGCCGATAATGACGTTTTCCTTCAGTCCGCGCAGCCAATCGGATTTGCCCTCTATGGCGGCTTCGGTCAGTACCCGCGTTGTTTCTTGGAAACTCGCCGCACTAATGAAACTGTCGGTATTCAACGATGCTTTCGTAATCCCCAACAACATCGGCGTATAGCGAGCGGGCGCACCTCCCGTAATTGACATGGCCTCGTTAACCTGTTCCACCTGGCGTAGTTCGATCAACTCACCGGGGAGCATCGTCGTATCGCCGCCGTCGTCGATTTTCACTTTCGAGGTCATCTGGCGCACGATCACTTCGATGTGTTTGTCCGCAATATCGATCCCTTGAGATTGATACACCGACTGCACTTCGTTCACCAAGAACGTCTGAACGCTTTGGAAGGCTTTCAGCGCCGCTTCGTAAGTACCAGAAGCGACCAAGTAATCGAACCAACATTCGAGAATTTCGTGAGGGTTCGCCGGTCCGTCTGTAAGCGGTTCGGCCACGTCTACGCGCTGGCCGTCGACGACGAGGACGTTTTGCCCTGGCGAGGGCTTGTATTCCGCGATGGCGCCGTCCTCTTCAACAATCCGAATCTCGACCGATTCGTCTTCCTCGTAAAAGACTTGAGCGCTACCCGGCCGTCGGTTGAGCAAACACGCTTCTTTCGGTTTGCGGGCTTCGAGGAGTTCTTCAATACGCGGCAAACCTTGGATGATGTCTCCCGTTTTGGCTCGCTCGAACACCAATAGTACGAGGTTGTCCCCCCGTTGGACTAAGCCCCCGTCGTCCACGTGTAGGATCGCACCGGGAGACACGCGATAGGGACGCGCGTAACGCAGAACGAGTTTATTCTCTTCGATCGACACCACTTGTCCGGAATCTTCGAGGAACACCGATGAGGCGAGTTCCGAACCGCTGACGAGCAAATCGCCAACTTTAACCATCGGTTTGGCATCACCGAGATCGATCGAGAAGCGATCCTCCGACCAGCGCTCGACGAGAATACGACGAGTTGCTTCAGTTTCCTCGCGAAGCCCGCGCACGAGTCCGTTGGTTTTACAGCAGATTTCCGTGCGAGCGACCACTGCACCCGGCTCGATTTGATCGCCGTCTTCAACCAACAAGCGAGTCATCGTGGTCGTACTGAAGAGGGGATCTAAAGCGGCTGTATCGCGGCGGATCGTGAGAGATTCGAGAACCACTAACTGAAGCCGCAACGTATCGATATCGTCGTCGGCGTTGACGAGTTCGATATCGGCTTCCAAATGCCGCGCGTCGTTGCCGATGTCTAGAATCAATTGCGTGCGAATGAGTTCTTGTCCGTCGACAGATTTGATTCGATCGCCGTCTTTAAAGGACAGCAACCGTTGTACCGCACGCAGGGCGATGGGAAAGGCATTTTCCTGTCCTTCCGCCGGTTGTTGGTTGGGAACCGGTGGGGTGTCGGGGACTTGGAACTCTTGCACCGGACGTAACAGCACCCCAGGACCTTCAGGGGTCATCACCGATTCGACATAGCAAAGACGTTCGGCCACCAAATCCGGGGCAATTTCCTGTCCGGGTGTCGCAATACTTCGATCGGGAACACCCAGCTCGTTATTTTTTCCACTACCGAGGTCGAGCAGATGCAAATCTCCCGGTTTGATGGAAATTTCCCGCAAGATGTCGTTTTTCTGTTCGACGTTGACGATACCGCTATTTTGGCAGTAGATATCTTTGACGACTTCCGTACCCGCTTCGACGAACTGTCCGTCTTCGACTTCGAGAAGAGAAATGTCTTTGTTAATTTCGTGTGTTTCTTCGGGAATCCACAGTAACGTTCCACCTTTGGTGATTTCGTAGCCAGCTTTACTACCTTTCCCTCGCTTGGCGACCTCAATATCGCCGTATTTCAGAATTCCACCCGTTTGCGTTTTATAAGTATCGTCGATGAGTTCGGCCACCACTTGACCGTTGCGGACTTTCGTGCTGGGGGTTGCCGTGAGTGTAAATTCTTGTCCCTGTTGGGTTTCAATGACGAACTGATCGCGTCCTTGACTGCTGATCGTGTTGACTTTAGCGCTGTCGAGACGCACGGATGCCGTGATGATTTCGACTTCTTTCGGAATCGGAGGTTGAGAAACGAGGCTCGAGGTCGCCGTTCCGTCGCTGTCGGACCGGTCGCGCTCCTCTTGTTTCAGGCGCACGATCCCCCCGTTTTCTGTCGGCGTTTCCGTCACCGCCAGCACGTCTCCCTGTTTGACCTCTCGGCCGTTTTTCACCACGGGTTCGGCCCCTGGCGGTAGGTTGTAGACTTCCCCAGATAGAATCCAAATCAGTCCGCCGCGAGCGGCAATGACGGTCGTGTTGCCCTGACGGTCTTTTTTCTCTTCAGGAACGACCCCGGCGAATTTAACTTCACCACCGAGGTCTGTTGCCACGTCTTTCGTGGCTTTCTCCGTGTTTTTGCGAGTGCGAGAGCTACCGATGGGAACTTCGGCGACGAACTGGTCAGTCTTGACAGATACACCGTTTTTGACCATCAAGGTCGAACCTTGAGGCAATGAAATCGAGGTGGGTTGTTGAGAGGCATCGACTGGATCGATAAACAGTTCGCCCGCTTGTTCCACGACCAACGCATCGTCGCCGTGACGGGTGCGGAAGGCACGAGTTCGCAACTCTTTCGAGTAGCGAGCGGTTCCATCGTAGGGAGATTTCGCCGGACGTGCCACTTCTCCCGTAAAGACCCCCCCCGTGTGGAACGTCCGCATCGTCAGCTGCGTCCCCGGTTCGCCAATACTTTGAGCGGCGATAATGCCCACGGCTTCGCCTAAGTCCACCATTTCCGCGTGGGCGAGACTCCAACCGTAGCAATGTTGGCACACGCTTCGAGCGGCTTCGCAAGTCAGGGGCGATCGAACGAATACTTCCTCGACTCCTGCATCCACGATCGCCTGTGCCAACTCACTGGAAATGGATTGGTTGCGACGGGCAACTACGACGTGTTCTTTCGGATCTTTACGGTCTTTGAATACGATCGAGACGAGTTCGCCTGTTTCGGGATGGACGACATCTCGCGCCAACACCCGCCCGATCAGGCGGTCTTCGAGGGGAATCGCGATCCGTTCGCCGCTTCGCATACTGCGCAGGGGAATGGCCCGCTGAGTTCCACAATCGACTTCGCGCACGATCACGTCTTGGGAGACGTCTACCAAACGCCGAGTCAAGTATCCCGAATCTGCCGTTCGCAAGGCGGTATCGACCAGACCTTTCCGAGCGCCATAGGAAGAAATGATATATTCGGTGACGGTCAGCCCTTCTCGGAAGTTCGTTTTAATGGGCAAGTCGATGATTTCCCCTTGCGGGTTTGCCATCAAGCCCCGCATCCCAACGAGCTGGCGGACTTGAGAGATGTTCCCCCGCGCTCCGGAGAACGCCATCATGTAAACCGAGTTGAGGGGATTGCTGTCGCGGAAGTTTTTGACAACGTCGTCTTTGAGTTCTTCGCTGGTCGTACTCCAAGTATCGATCACTTTTTGGAAGCGTTCGACTTCGGTGATTTCGCCTCGGGTGTAGCGGGCTTCTGTAATATCGATTTCTTTTTGGGCAGCGGCGAGCAGTTGTTGCTTGCTAGGAGGCACTTGCAAGTCTTCGACGCTAATCGAGACACCGGCACGGGTCGCGTAGCGAAAGCCCAAGTCTTTCAGGCGGTCGGCGACGTTAGCCGTTTTAGCAGTGCCGTGGTGGGTGAACGCCCAGGCGATCAGGGCGCGTAGCTGTTTTTTGTCTACGACTCGGTTGTAAAAGCGCATTGTCTCTCGGTGTTGACGTGTTGAAGGACGCGGAATACCAGTCACCAGTTATCAGCCTTGGAGACTGGCGGCTGATAACTGGTGACTGGCAACGGTCTCAAGCCAAAGCTTCCTGGATGGCTTGGTTGTAAACGATCCGGCCGGGGGTCGTGCGGACGTATTGAGCGATGACGTTGCCGTCTGCATCGATGCGTTTGCGACTGTATTTGTAGTACTTCCACACGCTACCGTCGGTTTGGGGGTGTTCTTCAAGCGGACTATCGTCTCGTTCGCCGTGAATCAGTTCGTCATCCGGCGACACGCGCACCCAAACGTAAGCATGAAGGTGAACGAGTCCTCGATCGAGCGCGATGAGAGCGTCCTTGGCACTGGCAAAGGTTCGCTCCTCGCCACCCTGGACGTTGGGATTTTCAGCGGTGAGGTAGTAGCAACCCAACACCATATCTTGGCTGGGGGTAATGATGGGTCGTCCTGTCGCTGGAGAGAGGATGTTATTCGACGCGAGCATTAACAACCGCGCTTCAGCTTGCGCCTCCAACGAGAGCGGCACGTGAACCGCCATTTGGTCGCCGTCGAAGTCTGCGTTGAATGCCGGACAGACGAGGGGGTGTAGTTGGATAGCGCGACCTTCGACCAAGATCGGTTCAAACGCCTGAATCCCCAAACGGTGAAGCGTCGGGGCGCGGTTGAGCATGACCGGGTGTCCTTCGATCACGTCTTCTAACACGTCCCAAACGTTCGGATCGTTGCGAGCGATGAGTTTCTTCGCGGCTTTGATGTTGTTGACCAGTCCTTGGCGGATGAGGCGGTGGATGACAAACGGCTGAAACAGCTCGATCGCCATTTCCCGAGGTAGTCCGCATTGGTGAATTTGCAATTTCGGACCGACGACGATGACACTTCGTCCGGAGTAGTCCACCCGTTTTCCGAGCAGGTTTTGACGAAAACGCCCTTGTTTCCCTTCAATAATGTCGCTGAGAGATTTCAGGGGGCGGTTGTTGGCACCGACGACGGTACGACCGCGACGGCCGTTGTCGATTAAGGCATCGACCGCTTCTTGCAACATCCGTTTTTCGTTGCGGATGATAATTTCCGGAGCCAGGATCTCTTGTAAGCGTGCTAGTCGGTTGTTGCGGTTGATGACGCGACGGTACAAGTCGTTGAGGTCGCTGGTCGCAAAGCGACCGCCATCGAGCTGCACCATGGGGCGCAAGTCGGGAGGAATGACGGGAATTGCATCGAGAACCATCCACTCGGGACGCGCACCAGTGGCGATGAAGTTATCGATCACTCGCAGCCGTTTGATCAGTTTGGCGCGTTTCTGACCTTTAGCGTTGGAAATTTCTTCCCGTAGCTTTTCGGCTTCGCTGTCGAGATCGATATCTTCGAGGAGTCGTTTAATGGCTTCTGCACCGATGCCGACTTCGATGCCTTCGAGTTGAGAGTCTTCATCGTAGAGTTGCTCTTCGATTTCCATCCACTGGTCTTCGAGGAGCAGTTGCTTGTAGGCTAAGTTATCGGCGTTTCCGGCGTTGAGAACGACATAGGCGTTAAAGTAAACGATTTGCTCGACGTCCCGCAGGGGCATATCGAGCAAAATTGCCATGTAGCTGGGAATGCCCTTGAGATACCAAACATGAGTCACGGGGGCGGCCAGTTTGATATAGCCCATGCGGTGGCGACGCACCCGCGATTCGGTCACTTCTACGCCACAGCGTTCGCAGACAATCCCTCGGTGACGCACTCGCTTGTATTTGCCACAATGGCATTCCCAATCTTTAGCCGGACCGAAGATGCGCTCGCAGAACAAGCCGTCCATCTCGGGTTTGAGGGTGCGGTAGTTAATGGTTTCGGGCTTCGTGACTTCTCCGACAACTTGCCCGTTGGGTAGGGTGCGTTCGCCCCAGGTTCGAATCCGCTCGGGAGAGGCAATGGCGATTTTGACGTAATCAAAGCGCTGTTCGAGTTTTGGCATCGTTACAGTTGCGATCGAATCGGGTTAGCAGAAAGCTTCGGGTCTTAACGATTGGGTTTTGTCGGGGCAGAGTTGTTCTGCCCCGACTGGATTGGGGGTTGGAGGCTTCGGGGCTTGTCTTGTTTTCTGCCTCCAGCTCCTATCGACGGTCGTTAGTCGTCCTCGTCTCCTTTCGCCATAGATTCGTAAGTGGGACGAGAGGGCGTGCGGCGGTTGGCGACGTCAGCCATCAAATCGACCTCGACATCTCGGCTCGCACCGTCTTCAGTGGTTTCGACTTTGTGGACGGCGATGTCGAGACACAGGGATTGCAGCTCCCGCATGAGGACTTTAAAGGATTCGGGAGTGCCAGGGCGGGGAATTGCTTTACCTTTGACAATGGCGTTGAGCGCTTCGTTGCGTCCCTGCATATCGTCAGATTTAACGGTGAGCAGTTCTTGGAGGGTATAGGCGGCACCGAATGCCTCGAGCGCCCACACCTCCATTTCTCCAAACCGCTGTCCGCCTTGTTGGGCTTTCCCGCCCAGCGGTTGCTGGGTGACGAGGGAATACGGTCCAGTCGATCGAGCGTGAATTTTGTCGTCGACCAAGTGAACCAGTTTGAGCATATAGGCTTTACCGACGGTCACCGGTCGATCGAACGGTTCTCCCGTTCGCCCGTCGTAAACCTGGATTTTTCCAGCGTCCTCGGGATCGAACAGCCAATCTTTCCCCGTCTTATTTCGCCCCTGTTGCAGTTTGCGGTTGACTGTTTGACGGGACTGTTCGCTGCCGTGCATCTCGTCGAAGGGCACCATTTTGAAGCGCGCACCCAAGTTATCGCCCGCCCAGGCCAACAGACATTCAAAGATCTGCCCGACGTTCATCCGCGAGGGTACGCCGAGGGGGTTGAGTACGATATCGACAGGAGTCCCGTCGGGAAGGTAGGGCATATCTTCGATGGGTAGAATCCGCGAAATAATGCCCTTGTTTCCGTGACGACCTGCCATTTTGTCGCCCACCTGGATTTTGCGTTTTTGTGCCACGTACACGCGGACGACCATGTTCGCGCCGGGGGGCAGCTCGTCGCCCTGTTCCCGCGTGAACACGCGCACGTCTACGACGCGACCTTTTTCGCCGTTGGGAACGCGAAGGGAGTTATCCCGCACGTCCCGGGCTTTCTCCCCGAAAATAGCCCGCAGCAGTTTTTCTTCGGGGGGTTGGTCGGACTCTCCTTTGGGGGTGACTTTCCCAACGAGGATATCTCCGGCTTCGACCCAAGCCCCGATGCGAATAATCCCAGTTTCGTCGAGGTGACGCAAGGAATCTTCGCCGACGTTAGGAATTTCACGGGTAATCTCTTCGGGGCCCAACTTGGTTTGACGGGCTTCGATTTCGTATTTCTCGACGTGGATACTGGTATAAACGTCGTCGTAGACGAGGCGTTCGCTAATCAGGATCGCGTCTTCGTAGTTGTAGCCCTCCCAGGGCATATACGTCACGAGGATGTTTTGTCCTAGAGCCAGCTCGCCCCCTTCCGTTGCACTGCCATCGGCCATGACTTGACCGGCTTCCACTTCATCCCCTTCAAAGACGATCGGACGCTGGTTCAAGCAGGTGTCTTGGTTGGAACGCTGGTATTTTTGCAGCTCGTATTCGAGTTCGGCGGGCGGTTCTTTCCCCGCTTCAGCATCGTAGCTGGGTTGAACTCGAATCCGTTGGGAATCGACGTAAGTTACGACCCCATCGGTACGGCTGACGATCACCATCCCCGAGTCGCGAGCGGCTTGAGCTTCCAACCCCGTTCCCACGAGGGGACGTTCGGGACGCAATAAAGGCACTGCCTGCCGCTGCATGTTTGAACCCATGAGGGCGCGGTTTGCGTCGTCGTGTTCGATGAAGGGAATGAGCGATGTTGCCACAGAGATGATTTGCACTGGGGAGACCGCCACGAAATCCACTTGGTCGGGGGTCGTGGTGGTGAAATCCTGGCGGTAGCGCACGGGAACGAGATCCCCTTGGATGTAACCTTCGGCGTTGATGGGAACGTCTCCAGGGGCAACGCGTAGGTCGTCTTCTTCGTCGGCGGTCATGTAGACGGGAGATTCTTCCCGGCACACGCGGCCGTTGGCAACGCGGTAATAGGGGGTTTCGACGAATCCGTAGGCGTTGACGCGAGCGTGAGTTGCCAGGGAGCCGATGAGTCCGGCGTTGGGACCTTCTGGGGTTTCGATCGGGCAGATGCGTCCGTAGTGGGACGGGTGGATGTCGCGCACGGCAAAGCCGGCTCGCTCGCGGGTCAGACCGCCCGGTCCGAGAGCGGACAAGCGCCGTTTGTGGGTCAGCTCGGCCAGAGGGTTCGTCTGATCCATGAACTGGGACAACTGGCTGGAGCCGAAGAATTCTTTAATGGCTGCAACCAGGGGTTTCGGGTTGACCAAGGACGCGGGGGTGAGGGTGTCGGCATCGGAGACGGTCATCCGTTCCTTGATGATCCGCTCTAGACGGTTGAGACCGACCCGCACTTGATTTTGGAGCAGTTCGCCGACGGAGCGCACCCGGCGATTGCCAAGGTGGTCGATGTCGTCGATTTGCCCCATGTCGAATTCGAGGTTGATGAGGTAGTCGATGGAGGCGAGGATGTCCTGGGCCGTCAGAACGCGTACCGTGTCGGGAACGTTGAGGCGTAATTTTTTGTTGAGTTTGTAGCGTCCGACACGCCCGAGATCGTAGCGCTTGGGGTCGAAGAACCGCGATTCGAGCAAGGACAACCCACCTGAGACGGTGGGAGGTTCGCCCGGTCGCAGTTTTCGATACAGTTCCATCAAGGCTTCTTCTTCACTGAACTGCCCTTCTTTTTCGATGGTTTTTTGGAAGAATTCGGGGTGACGCAGGGCATCGAAGATTTCACTGTCAGCCAGTCCGAGCGCTTTGAGGAGGACTTGGGCGGACAGTTTTCGGGTTTTGTCAATTCGCACCCAAACGAGTCCGTTCCGGTCGGTCTCGAATTTCAACCACGCACCTCGGTTGGGAATCAGAGAAGCGTTATAGGTTCGGCGGCCGTTTTTATCGACTTCGGATTTGTAGTAAACGCCGGGAGACCGCACGATTTGGTTGACGATGACGCGCTCTGCCCCGTTGATGATGAAGGTTCCCCGCTCGGTCATGAGGGGAAGATCGCCGATGAAAACTTCTTGCTCTTTAATTTCCCCGGTTTCTTTGTTGATGAGTCGGGTCGGAACGTACATTTGTACGGCGTAGGTGCTATCTCGCCGCTTGGCTTCGTCAACGTCGTATTTAGGTTCTTTGAGCTTGTAGTTTTTGCCGAGGAAGTGTAGTTCGAGCTTTCCGGTATAGTCGGTAATAGGCGAGAAGCTGTTAAGTTCTTCGATCAAGCCTTCTTCGAGGAACCAACGAAAGCTCGAGCGCTGGATTTCAACGAGGTCGGGCAGGTGAAAGACGGGTGCGGTGGTAGTCGTTGGGTTAGTCATGCGTCTTCGTTTTACGGGCTTTAGGCTGGCAGTTTACGATTTACGGTTGTTGACGATTGGCACGGAAAAACCGAGGTCTGCGTTCGGGGAAGGGGGACTTTCCTCGATCGAAACCTCGTTAACGCTTAACAGATGAATTGGGTCCGCATTGGGGCGGTGCGTGACGGCATTACTCTTCATGAGGCTCTCAATCCATTGTCAAATGTCACGCACCCTATAGATCTGGCATTCGCTTTGGCATTCGCGATCGCGTGCGCTTGGGAGATAGGAGGCGAGATTGCCTCGGTTTCAACACTGACAAAGGTTGTTCGGATCGCTTTTCCCTCCTTCGACAACGATGACCTCGCGTACAGATCGATGTGTGTGTCTCGATCGCTTCAATCGGGGATCGGATAGTCCCGACACTCCACCCAATCGGCCTCGCGTGCGCTCAGCGCTCGTTCAAGTTGAAGCAGTCCACGGCGTTCTGTGTGGTTTCCGCAGCCAGGGTTTCGACGGGTGTTTGTCGCAACTCGGCAATGTATTCGGCGACGTAACGCACGTAAGCCGGCTCGTTTCGTTTTTCCTTCCGCTTGGGGACGGGGGATAGAAACGGGCAGTCGGTTTCAACCAGCAGTCGGTCGTTGGGAACGAGAATCGCCGATTTTCGCACGGAACCTGCGTTTTTGAAGGTAACGACACCGCTGAAACTTATGTAAAACCCCAGATCTAGAAACCATTGGGTTTCTTCGGGGGTTCCCGTCCAGCAATGCATGACACCGCGCACGGGGCCGTTTTCAGACCAAAATTTTCGCAATAGGTCGGCCGCATCAGCTGCTGCATCGCGACAGTGAACGATAACTGCCAAGTCAAGTTGCCGCGCGATTTTCAACTGTTCCCAAAAGGCTTCCCGTTGTCGATCGACGTCGTCGGATTTGTAGAAGTCCAACCCCGTTTCTCCAATAGCCGCAACGCGAGGATCGGACTGCGCGAGGCGTGCGATCTCGCTGGCGGTTTGCGTCGTCCAGCGATGGGCTTCGAGGGGATGCAATCCGACGGCGAAGGAGAGTTCGGGAACGAGATCGGCGATCGATCTCGTTTTCTCGAATTCTTCAGGACGAACGCAGGAATGGACGAGCCTGACGATCCCCGCCGAACGCCATCGATCGCGGACGGCATCGAAGTCTGCGTCGAAGCTCTCGAAGTTGACGTGAACGTGGGTGTCGATCAGCTGCATGAACCCAAACGTTAGGAAGCGGCTCGAACGGCTTGTTCTTGTTGTTTCTTCAGCGCCCGTGCGAGCCTCGATTTTTTGCGTGCGCCCGTGTTGCGGTGGAGAACACCCCGTTTGACGGCTTTGTCGATTTTGCTGTACGCCTCGGCCATGCGCTGTTGGACTTCTTGCATGGCTTCGTCGGTCGGGTTGCTGCTATAGTCTTCAACCGCCGAGAAGTATTTCTTCATCAAGGTTTTGACGGCGGATTTGTAAGACTTGTTGCGGAGGCGGTTCCGCTCGGCGATCTGAATTCGTTTGACTGCAGATTTAATATTAGCCACCGATAATTCCCCTGTGTCTGATCGATCTTAGATATCTGAATTTGGACAGTGCTTACCAGACATACTAATATAACACCTCTATCGGAATAAATCGTCCTTTGTGAAAAAATCCACGCTAAGCTAATAAACAAAGACGAGTCCGAATGCGTTCGCGGGTGCGGTACGAAGTACTATTGGTAGTTCAGATTCGTCCCGAGTCGGATCGCGCGTTCATCGACCGGGGACTCGATCGGATCGGAAAAACGCGGAGGCCCATACGAAATTTCCATGCTGCGAATCATTACTCAGCGAACTGAAGCCGAGGCCGAGTTGCGGCGGATTGCCAATCGAACCCATGACGATCGCGTCACCGACAAGGAGGCGATCGTGCGGGATATTTTACAAACCGTCCGACGCGATGGAGATGCGGCGCTGTTGCATTATACGAAGGAATTCGACGGACAGGTGCTCCAGCCGGAACAACTTCGGGTGAGCGGTTCGGAAATGGATGCGGCCTATCAGCAGATCTCGAAGGAACTCCTCGATGCGATTCAACTGGCAGTTCGGCAGGTGGAAGCGTTTCACCAGCAACGGATTCCGAAAAGTTGGGTTCACTTTGGCGAAAACGATGTCGTCCTCGGTAAGCGGTATACGCCGGTCGATCGAGCGGGCCTCTACGTTCCAGGCGGTCGTGCGTCTTATCCGAGTACGGCAATTATGAATGCGGTTCCGGCAAAAGTAGCCGGGGTCGATCGAATGGTTATGGTGACACCACCTGGACCGGAGTTACGGGTCAATCCGGCGGTGTTGGTGGCGGCACAGGAAGCGGGGGTTCAAGAAATCTATCGTGTCGGTGGTGCTCAGGCGATCGCGGCATTAGCTTACGGGACGGACACGATTCCGCAGGTGGATGTGATTACGGGGCCGGGGAATCTTTACGTGACACTGGCGAAAAAAATGGTGTACGGGGCGGTGGGCATCGATTCTCTGGCCGGTCCGTCGGAAGTACTCGTCATTGCGGACAGTTCGGCGAATCCGAGCTTCGTGGCAGCAGATTTGTTGGCACAGGCGGAACACGACCCGATGGCAGCGGCAATTCTGTTAACGCCAGATTCGGCTTTGGCGCGTCAGGTGGTGGCGGAGGTGGAACGACAGTTAACTGACCACCCGCGACGGTTGTTGACGGAAAAGGCGATCGCCCATTATGGCTTGGTGGTGGTCGTGGATTCGTTGGAGGAAGCAGCGGAACTCTCGAATCAGTTCGCACCGGAGCATTTGGAACTCGAAATTACCGAACCGTGGGATCTGGTCGAGCAGCTTCGTCATGCCGGAGCAATTTTCTTGGGGCCGTCTACGCCGGAAGCGGTGGGCGATTATCTAGCCGGTCCGAACCACACGTTACCGACATCGGGGGCGGCGCGCTACGCTTCGGCACTCGGGGTGGAAACGTTTTTGAAACATTCGAGTTTGATCGAATATTCTCACAAGGCACTGAGTCAGATGAGCAGTGCGATTCAAACGCTGGCTCAGGCAGAAGGGTTACATTCTCACGCAGAGTCGGTGCGGTTGCGGATGGATAACGAAGAATAATGTTAAACTAAGCCGAGCGGTCGCCCGCTCGACTCGTCTTCAAAACCGGACTTGAGACTTTTACCTCATCCGGCTCCTCAACAACTTGG
>LWRO01000002.1:0-98267 GCA_001657325.1 Geitlerinema sp. BBD 1991-9
GGTTCCCCACATCGTCGTATTCAGTTGAAACCGTGCGTCCGTCAAAGCGTTCCTCCGTCAAGCGACCCAAATCGTCGTACTCGTACTCGACGGTGCGACTGTCGGCTTCTGTTTTTTACTTCAAAGATTTAGAACAATTCTAAATCCTTTATACGCATGGTATTCTTCAGGTCTTGCAAAACCTCTATAAGTACATCGAGGCCACCCAGAAGACAAAGGATTTCCTCCTCTATAAACTTTCTTGGTTCCACTGGTTGGCCCCTTTGGGTTAACCCATTTTATAGATGAATCGTGAAAATAATCACCACTATCGAACCAATCTAGACACCATTCTGATACATTTTGCCAAATATCTAGACATCCATAAGGAGTTTCATCCTTTAGGCTATGCCCGACAGGTAAAGTACCTTTCATATAGGTTTCAAATTCTTCTCCCCAGTCATATTCTTTATCTAAGGGATACAATTGACCGTTGCAGCCTCGGCAAGCTTTTTTCCATTGAGCTTCGGTTGCGAGAGAATAGTTTTTGCCAGAAATATCTTGAAGCCAAGTGGTAAAGTGATTGGCGTCTTGCCAAGATACATAAGTGATTGGATTATTTTTTCGTGTGTTAAGATCAGCAACCTTATCTATCTGCTTCCAATTGTATCTAGTTCGATCTAAAAATGTCATCCACTGTTCAATTGTGACTGGAGTTTTTTGTATATAGTAGGTGTCGAGCCAAACTCTTTTTTCTGGCCTTTCTTGGTATTTTTAATCTATTTCTTTATGCCCGTCTGCTCCCATTATAAAAGATCCTTTTTGGATCTTAATCATGTCAAAAAGTGTTTCTTCCATTTTTATAATCCCTTTCAATTATTTGTTAGAGCTGCGCCAATTCAAAACTGAAACGCAACACTGAGGCTGAGGGGTTTCACAAGAAAGGCTCATCAGGTAGAATTCGATCTCTAGTCAACTTACATTTTAATTAAAGATCGATCCAATGAGCCATCACCATCTTACCTCATCAGAGCGTGTTGAGATCTATAAACTCTTCACTCAAGAAAAATGTTCGAAAGCGGAGATCGCTCGTCGTCTGGGTCGAGATCGTTCCTCGATCTCTCGAGAACTCCGACGCAATGTGACAGAAGAAGGTTGGTATTTGCCCGATACCGCTCAAAAGAAAGCGAAGGAAAGGCGTCAAAACGCCAAGGAGAAATTTCAAAAAGTTTCGGAAGAAACCCTCAAAGAAATCCGACGAGGACTTCAGTCATATCACAGTCCTAAACAAATCGTGGGTCGGCGGAAGCGAGAGGCGAAAGAAACGGTCAGTCATGAAACGATTTATCCAATGATTGACCAAGATTATGGCGGCTTAAGAAGTTGTTCTCAATAGTTGAGGCGACAACGCCCGAAACGCCGTCTTCGTCAAGCTTCTCCGTCAAAATGTGGTCGAATACCTAATCGAGTTGGGATTGAACATCGTCCCCCAATTGCTGACTTAAAAGTAGAGATTGGTCATTGGGAAAGTGAGACGATGATTGGGAGACATCATGCGAGATTTTTAGTCACTCATGTGGATAAAGCCTCAAAATTCTTGAGGGCCAGGCTGGCGAAAAACAAAACGTCTAAGGCTATCAATTAAGTCACCCTAGAAGAGTTTTTACGTCTTCCTCAATCTCATCAAAAAACTCTAACATTTGATAACGGCAAAGAATTTAGTGGTTATGAAGAACTCGTTCAAAAATTTAAAGTAGACTGCTACTTTGCCAATTCTTGTCATTCTTGGGAGCGCGGACTAAACGAACATACAAATGGAATGCTTCGACAATTTTTTCCCTTGAAAAAAATTTCAAAACTCTGTCCCCAGAAGCGGTTCAAAAAGCCGTCGATCTGCTCAACAATCGCCCACAAAAATCTCTTGACTATCGAACCCTTTCTGAGGTATTTTATAGTCAGGGATCGGAGACCGTTGCATTTCAGACTTGGATTGGCGAACTTTAATAGCATATTTAATACTTTAGTTAGTTAATATTCCCCGAGAGTTTGGAAAAAAGCTGTTAGATAAGTTGAGGTATTTACAAGCTTTCATGTGTGACAGAATTAGTTACGTTCATTGGCTCCGAGGTGCTGAATTTGGGATTTCACAGGATTCGTGTATCTATTTATAGGGGTTTAGAGTTTACTGTTCAACATTTCTGGGATTACTCTTAGAGATTATAAATTATTTTTGTTAAAGAAATTCATTGTTATAGCGACAATTATAGCAATATCAAATAAGCATACTTGAAATATTTTCGATTTAATTCTTTGATTAACTTTGAAATTTCTATGCTCAGCATTATAGTTATACATATAGTTGTATAAAACCAACAAAAAGGCTTCTCGAAATTGAATGAATTTAGAGTTAATACTTATGTTTTTGTATTTTAGAACGTATCTTTTAAAAAGACAGAGGTAAATCAATCGAAAAAAACTGGGCAGTATTAGCAAGATTCTAATCGCTAATGGTGATATGAATAAAAAAGAATTAAAATCAAAGCCCCATAAGCCAGAAAGAAATAATAGTAAATATATAAAAATATTAAAAAAATAAAAATTAAATAACAACAACAAAACCTGATTTTTGTTGTTAACGTTGCAAGAACTAACAAGTCGTATATTAAATAAACTGAAAAAAGTGGTTATAATCAATATAGTTGTCAAGAAAAATGGTTCGGAGTTTTGGACTTCCTGGATGACTATTTCGCTGCTTAAAAGAAAATATATCAGAGCTGTCCGAACTGGATCTGATATATAGTAGTGTAATGGGTGATTAAAGTTTGAATTTCTCATATGAAATGACATCAAATTAAATAAATAGGGGAAGAGGTATAGAAACCCCAATATCCAAATTTACACCAGCAGCTGCAACAATTCCTCCATTGAAACCATCAGCATTACCTTTAGCTTTACCAACTCTTAATTCCTGTAAACCGTACCCTATTCCTATTGTAGCTCCTATAGCTTGAGAGGCATAAAGTCCCGCAAATTGATGCAAATTTACGCCTTTGCTGTTTGGAGTAAAAAGTTCAAACCGCCCAAAGGTTGCTCCTCCAGTTAAACCAGAAATGCTAAGTGAAGGGCCTATCTGAGTACTAGAATGTATTGCTATGGCAGCAAATCATTTGAGATTTTCTTCATCAAATTCAATTGGATCAAACCCCAACCAGATAACTCCAATTTCAGTACTAAATAAACTTAATCCAAGACTTATCAATAAGTTAAATTTAGCCGGAAAAATACCCAAATATGGAAGACGAGTAAAACGACCTTCTCCTGAAACAATCCATCCTTCCCACCGGAAATCATCTTCCTGACGATTACTAACCGAACTCTGGAGGATGGAAGCAGGGATAAAAGTAGGATTGTAACTACTTGCTAACGGTAGCGAACTAAGAGTACTAATAATTTGTGTTGCAGCTATGGCCTGACCAATAGAAAAAGCCCCACTCGGATCTTCAAAACTGATAGGATTAGCATTGGCATAAAGATAGCGATGTCGAAAAACCGGACTTTCCACCATCCCCTCAAACGGATCGGTACTGAGAAAACGCCCCGTCTCCGGTTCGTAATACCGCACCCGCAGATACTGCAATCCTAACTCGGAATCTAACGACTCACCACGATAGAGATAAGGATTCTCCGTCGCACCCATTGCCCTCAAAACCTCACCATACGCCCCATACTCATAAGTATCCGTCACCGCCCCTAACTCGTCTGTCAACAGGCGCACGCCACTGTGTCCGTGTGTCCGTCTTGCAGATAGAATCGAGACTCATCCCCACGCTGCTGAGAAGTCAAATCCAAGCTGCGCACGTAAGCCGCCTGGGTTTCCCCGTTCGGTGCGTACTCCTCGATGACCCCCGCATTCGGAATTTTATAAACTCTGCTTATTACCTCAATTTCAACAGACCCCTAAACCAACGTTTTGTACGCTGTAATGTACTCTCTTTTTTCTTATACGATCTAATCATTATTTTGGGTTCTCTGTATAAAACCCATAAAAAATCTACAACTAGCGATAGAAGCATAATCTTACGAATGATGTTCCAGTTTTCATATGATTGCATTTTTTCTGTGACTCCTAAAAATAAAAAAACAATTACTGGATGCAGGTATCCAAAGAACAATATTTCAATTTTTTTAAAACGATCGATATTTCGTTCTTCTTGGTAAATTCTAAGAATAGAAAAGATCGTGCAGACCATCATAAATACAGATAAATCTATCCAGTGGTTAAATCTGGTCGTCTCCAAGTAAATTAGAAAAGCAATCAGAGATATGGGTTTAATCATTGCAAGGTCTTGGTTCGTTGTACGTTACAGCGATTGGCAAACCCCATAGAATATCAATTCCATTGTCAAAACATTTTGCTGTTGGTTGTGGAGGGCTTGAAGTAAAGAAATTAAAGCTAGAAGTAGCATGACCAATGATTGCAGTACCAACTCCAAACCCAAAGCCCAATATAACAGCTCCAGCCGAGAATACGAATGCTCCTCCTACTAGTTGTCTGGTGCGATCTTGAGGGACATCTCTGACCGACGGGAGACGAACGTGCCGAAACCGAATGCCACCGCCCCCCAATCCCTTAGACTCCAGAAGCTTTGAAACCTCCTTCTAGAGAGGCTTTTCAGAAACTTCTCCAAAAAAAACAAAAAAAATTCCCCAAAATACTTGACAACCCCAGATAGCTTGGGCATAATGGATATTGCGCCTCAAGAGAGGAGCAAACGCAAGGGACTGTAGTTCAATTGGTTAGAGCACCGCCCTGTCACGGCGGAAGTTGCGGGTTCGAGCCCCGTCAGTCCCGTTCCCGAAGGAGGTAAGGTTAAAGCCTTACCTCTTTTTCATTATAAATTGCCGGTCGGGGAGATTGATGCAGACTCCTGATGTTGAAGCAACCTTAGAGGTGAATCTTTGAACGCTGAGAGGGGAACGACTTACGAACGCCCGATTCTGCAACTGGATCGATCGCCCCTCTTTCTGAGAGGGGTTTCGATCGAGTATCGAGGTATACGAAATCTACTTCTCAAATCAGCGAATAAAATTGTCCCCGTAGAGTCCTTGCATACAAAGACTCTACGGGGTTTCAGGCGCACGGACAAAAACACCCTTTCGTATGGCGGACTCCGCATTACCCAAGCGATCGAGGCGTGACGGCGTTTCACCCCAACCCCACGCACACGACCCAAGCGAGGCCGAAACCGGTGAATTTAACCTCATTCCAATATTTGAGATTGCTTGAGCAGTGCAGTGGCCGCTTCAGCATTCAAGGGAACCGAGAAGAAATAGCCTTGTACGTACTTGCACCCAAGGCGGCGGAGCTGTTCGAGCTGTTCGTGAGTTTCGACACCTTCAGCGATCGTTTCCATCCCCAGGTTGTGTGCCAATCCGATAATCGCTTCAACAATTGCAACATTTTCACCATTTCGACCCATGTGAGCGACAAACGATCGATCGATTTTCAAAGCGTTACAGGGAAAATGATGTAAATAACTCAAAGAAGAATATCCCGTCCCGAAATCGTCAATATTGACCTGAACGCCGAGCTTTCGCAACTCGTGCAAGGCATTTTGAGACCCGTTCTCGCGACGCATCATAGTACTTTCCGTAATTTCTAATTTCAGGCTGTGCGGGTTGAGTCGAGTGTCTTGCAGGACGTCTTGAATGTCTTGGCACAAATCCGGTCGATCGAACTGACAACTGGAAAGGTTGACACTAATAAAGATCGGTCGATCGAACTGTTGCTGCCATTGCTGTGTTTGGCGACAGGCTTCGTGGAGAACCCAACGTCCGAGGGCGACGATCGACCCCGTTTCTTCCGCCAGGGGAACGAACACTTCCGGTGAAATCCACTGCCGCTGGGGATGATACCACCGTGCCAAAGCTTCAAAGCCAACAACGGTATTACTCGCCAGCGCGATGATGGGTTGGTAGTAGACGAGAAACTCTTGACGTTCGAGGCCGCGTCGCAAGTCCGTTTCGAGTTGCAGTCGCTCCACCGTCGCACCGTGCATGACGGGATCGAACACGACGTAAGTGCCTTTACCTTTAGACTTCGCTTCGTAGAGGGCGATATCCGCATCTCGGAGAATGCGTTCGGGTGAATCCTCTTCGGGATCGATCGAACAGGTTGGCGGCATACCCACCAGAACGATGCCGATGCTGGTGCTGGTAAATACATCGCAATTATCGAGGTAAAACGGTCGCTTCAACGCTCGATCGATCCGTTCGGCAATCGAAACGGCCTGTCGCGCGTCCTCGATACAGTGCAATAACACCACGTATTCATCTCCGCCAAAGCGAGCGATGAGATCGGTCGGGCGCACACACTCGCCCAGGCGACGGGCGACTTCGGACAGCAAACGATCGCCGGTCAAATGCCCCATACTGTCGTTGACGAGCTTAAATCGATCGAGATCGAGGAAAAATACAGCGAACTTGTACTCGGGATTTTCTTGACGACGGGAGATCGAGACCTGCAAGCAGTGAACGAACCAACTGCGGTTCGGTAAATTCGTCAGGGGATCGTGATGGGTGTTCCGTTCCAGCGTCTCAAAAGACGTTTGTAATTGTTGTGCCATGCGATTAAAGGCTCGCACGACCGTTCCCAATTCATCAGAGCGCGAACTGTCGGGGACGCGCTGATTCCAATCTTTACGAGAGAGGGCCTCTGCTGCGAAGCTGAGTCCCAGCAGTGGGCGGAGTACGGAGCGTGTGATGGCGATGCCGACAACGAGTGCCACGACGACGGCGACGCCGCCAACCAGCACCGTTGTCTGCAAGAAAACCCTGGCGGGAACGAATAACTGCTGTGCTGGAACGGCAACGACGAGCAGCCAATCGAGGCCCCACTCATCCCGCAAAGACGACACTTCGGCGAAATAATGCTGTCGATCGAGTTCGACGGTCAAGCGTTCGGAGCGATCGAGGTATCGTAAATCTGAAAAGCGCTCTTCTAAGGTCGTGGCAATGGCGTGAATTTCCGGAACGCGACTTTCCCGAGCGAATACCCGAGGGACGGGTTGACCGATCGAGACGGGTTCTGAGGCACGTTGTCGTCTCGCGTGGGAGAGTGGTTCGAGGCGAGACGAGGCAACGAGAGCGCCTTGTCGATCGACGATAAACGCAATTCCATTCGATGCCGTGAGTTCGCCGATCGGCGGTACGAGTTGACGTTCGAGAAAATGGGAAAGCTCCGAGAGCGCTAACCCTGTGGCGAGAACGCCTTGTAACTCGTTATCGTCTTTGTAAAGCGGGTAAGTCGCAACAATTCCGAGATCTCGGTTCTCGAAAAATACGAAAATGTCGCTCCAATGGGGCTGTCCGATCTCGATCGCCGCACGATACCAAGGTCGAGCGCGTGGATCGTAGTCGAAAGTCCCCGTCGGTTGGTTTGAAACACTGTTTCCTTCCCGTCCGACGATAACAAACTGCCCCGATCGACTCGCCGCATAAAATTCACTAATCCCATCGGATAGGCGCTGCTGATCCCCAAACTGACGCTTGAAGGTGGTTGGATTTTGAAAGTTGAGCGTTTCTCGCTCGATCGCTTCAACGTTGATGAGATCGATCCGAGGGGGAATAGCGAGATAGCGAGCGACAGCTTCGTTGATACGTTCGCTGGTTTCGTGTAAATCTCGCACGGTGAGATCGTGCGTGGACTTCCCTATGTGGTAAAACAACAGCCATCCCGTTAACCCCACCGCCGCAACAACCTGAGCGACAGGAGGGGCAATCGCCAGCCAGCGTAAAGATACCGAAAATTTAGGGTCGTTCAATAAAACTTTTCGGAAAGTCGAAAACATTCGAGATCGTAGGAAGGGTTTGACGTTGCGCTCTTGCATTGGGGGTCAGTCGTCTCCCCGAACGAGCAAGCGGCCGCAGCATGAAAACTGTCCGTCGTTTAGCGTGAGTTCGGTGAGTTCGATTTGGGAATCGAAGGGAACGAAAACCGTCGAAAATTCCAGGGTTTGACGATCCTGAAGTTGTGGCGTGCGTTCGATTTCAAGGCGAAGATCGGCGAATTCAAGTCGATTTTCGTCAGCAACACTCACGCGAGTCGAGAGCCGCATAATTTCGCAGTGCTGCTGTTCTGTGCTGACCTGGCTCGGGCTGCAAGCTGCTTCACCCTCGAAGGCAATGACGAGAGCCTCCCCTCGGATATAGACACGGGCCAATTCAAACTCGACCGTATCCGGCAGAACGTTGCGAAATAGGTCTCGTAAGGCGTTTTGCAATAAAGCAGATTTCGCCACCGAGGCACTCAGATCGGCTTCAGACAACTGCAATTCGATCGTGACGGGAATGGGATCGAGCAGTCGGAGAGGCTGCCCTTTGAGAATTTGCCACAGGTTAACGCGGACGTTTTCGCCAAACAGCGCCATTTGACTGAGATGTAAGCCGCGATAGACAGCACGGTCTGCGAATACAGAGACGCTCGGAATGTAGCCGCTCAGAATGTCGCGGTTGCGCCCCGAGATTTCGATGTCGAGTCGATCGATCTGTTCGACTTGGGAACGCAACCACAGTTGCAAGGCTTTTGAGACGAGCGTTCCGATGGAGCCTTTCGGTCGAAGACGAGATCGGAGGTTCGCTTGAGACATGGACACGGTTTTTCCCGGAGGTTAAAAAAATTGAAATTTGTGAGATCTGAGTGCGAGATTTTCCAGCCCGTTCGATCGACGAGAGATAGAACTTTGTTCCGCCTCGCAAACGAAGGAGTTGACCCAATCGCGCGTCTAAAAAGCTGTAGATGCCGAATCTGTAGGGGAGACCTCGAGTCACCAAATTCTCGAGGAAATTGTACGGCAATTGTCGGTGAATTGAATCGATTTTGTCAAACAAACTCAATCGAACTCAATCGCAGCGATAGTTTTTAAAAAAATGCTTACGGAGTCCAGGGTCGCTCTAGGATCGATACAACCTCTTTTTGTATGTATTTTTACTGAAGTTAGATTAGATAAAAAAACTGCAAAACAATATTTTTACGAGTTTTTACGGATCGCTAGATAGGGTAAATCCTTTTAAAATACGTTATAATACTTAAAGCTCAATTCAGGGTCAAAATTTCATCGATCTTTCAAAATCGATCGATCGGCATCTTTCGCTTCACATCTAAAAACACGAGATTAGTCTTCTACACGATAGCCCAATTCATCTAAGCGTAGACGAGACTGTCGCCATTTCGGTTGTACCTTGACAAAAAGTTCGAGGTAAATCTTTCCGCTAATCAATTTTTGAATTTGCATTCGCGCCGCCGAACCAATTTGTTTGAGCATTTGTCCGCCTTTTCCAATGAGAATCCCCTTTTGTGAGGAACGTTCGATGTAAATTGTGGCGTAAACACGAGTTAACTTGGGATTTTCTTCAACTCGATCGACTAAAACCGCAACCGAATGAGGAACTTCCTCGCGGGTCAGCAACAAGATTTGTTCGCGAATTAACTCGCCCATAATGAAGCGCTCGGGGCGATCGGTGACGAAATCGGGGGGATAGTAGTACGGGCCGAGTGGCAGGCGATCGACCAGTTTTTCATTTAAAATCTCGACACCATCACCCGTCAACGCCGAAAACTTCACCATCTCCCAAGACCGATCGCCAACCAACTCGCGATACGATCGATCGATCTCTTCCGCACGATCGATCGGTTGGCGATCGGTTTTATTCAGTCCCAATACGACGGGAGTCGAGACTTTCACCAATAAATCAGTAATGTAGCGATCTCCCCCCCCTGCATTCTCCGAAGCATCGACGACGAACAACAACACGTCCACTGACTCGATCGCGATTTTGGCGTTTTGCACCAATACTTTTCCCAATTGATGATGGGGTTTGTGAATGCCCGGCGTGTCGATAAAAATGAATTGTGCTTCGGGCGTCGTCAGAATTCCCTGTAAGCGATGGCGTGTCGTTTGTGCGACGGGGGACGTAATCGCGATTTTCTGTCCCACCATCAAATTCATCAGCGTCGATTTTCCCACGTTGGGCCGGCCGACAATACCGATAAAACCGGATTTAAACCCTTCCGGTGCTGAAGGGACGAGCGAAAAGTTGTCAGAATTTTCCATTTACAGTTACCAAGTATTCGTTATCAGTCACCCGTTGCCAGTCGCCAGTCACCCGTCACCCGTCGCCAGTTAAAATGCAGGATCGTGGGTGAAATCGAAGCATTGACCGTCGTACCAGTAACGTCCGTCACCAGTGCATTGCGATTGTTCGGTGATTTCTGGGCGAACCGTGGGATGGGGCGAGTCAGAAATGGCGCGGCGCAGTCGATCGAACGCTCCGCTAAAGTAGAGTGCGGTCGAGATCGCGGCAATTCCAACAACAACACCGAGCGTGATTTGCAAGCCTCGATTGAGCGTTCGAGTTTGTTCCCGTTGAGTTTGGAGTTGGAACAGTTGGTGTTTGAGTTGGTGTTGTTGCTGGCGCAGTCGATCGGATTGGACAGCTAAAGCTTCCCGTAACGCTAACGTGTCACTTTCCGGAGACATATTGCGAAGTCGATCGAGGGCTTCGAGAGCTTCCGCGTAATCCGCCACGAGCCGACTGGTTCCTTCAACCAAAGTTTGAAGGTGTCGGTGTGCGAGTTCCGACAATCGTAAGGAGAGTTTGATGCCTACGCGACTCGAATGAAACAATCGATCGAATTCTGTGCGATGTAAGACAAACACCTGAGACGGACGAGTCGTTCGCACGCTCCCCAAGCGAGGGTAGTCTAACACCAACCCGATCTCGCCGATGGTCTCGCCTTGAGAAACCGTTCCCAATACAACCTGTTGCCCGTCACTATCGTTTTTAAGCAGTTCGGCTTCTCCCTCCAACAGAACGAATAGGGAATCGCTCGGCGTTCCTTCTACACACAGCAAACTCCCTGTATCCGCTTCGCAGATCGTTCCCAATTCGAGAAGTTTTTGAATTTCGGCATCGGAAAAATTGCGACCTAATGTCGTGTATTTCAGAAGAGTAGAGACTCGATTTTGGGTTTCCATCAGCGAGAACAATGAGGTGAAGCGTTAGTTGTTAAATAGCTTGAAATCCTTTAAAACTGGCAAGATGCCAGTTTGGATTTTACGACTTCCATCGAATCCCTCGATCGCAGATATCGTATCTCGATCGAGTTTTTTCTAGGGTTTTAGCTCGAATAGGACTTCCGAACGATAGACCCCGTTTTGACTGCCGTAGGTACTGGCTGTCATCGATTGAAAATGTTCCAAAATTGGTTTTCCAGCTAACTCAACCACTTTCACAAACGGGAGTTTTGCCTCGATCGACTTTTTCCCACTTTGCCAGTTCAAGTAGAAATAGCCGTCGTTCGGCGTGGGAAAAATTGCCAGTTTTTTCGAGAAGTCTTTTCGACTCAACAGCGAAGACCAGTGGGGGGCGCTAACGGCTCGATCGATCGCCTCAATGGAGCTAGCCAAAATCCGGTAGTTATCGATCTGTCCCCGCACGCCCAACACTTCGGCTTCCAATCGCAGGCGCAAGTTCCCTTCCGCCGTTTTGCCTTCCTTCGTCACCAACCGCGTCCACGCTAAAATCCGATGTTGGTCTTTCAGCGTAAACGGCCCGATGCTGTATCCCTTCGCACTAGCGGCTTCGTCGAGACGAGTCATCGCCGCTTCAGCCTCAGCGTTATCTTCCGCTACGAAAATCCAGTCCGTTTCGTTCGCATCGACACCGGGAAGAAAGGCTAAAGCGTATTCTCCTTTCGCCCAACTAAAAATTTCTCCGGGGAGTGAAATGTCCCACCGGGATTCGAGTTCCGCGAGGGGTTGCGAAACAACGCGAGAGAAGAGATCGTCGCCTGAAAAGGCACTCGATAAGCCCGTCCAACGTCGATCGAGATCCTGCCCGGCGACGACGAGCGTACTGGTGTCAGGAATGTAATTTAATGCGGCGACGGCTCGATCGAGCACTGGCGGAACGGTCGAATCGTCAGACTCGTTCACCCATACTGTATCGGCGACGAGACCTTTGCGCGTTAAAGCCAAGCCCACAGCGAGGGTATCGGGAAGTGGCGAGTCGGGTTGGACGGATTCACCCCCCAACCAGGCTGCTAATTGGGGAACGTCGGCGAGAACGATACCGATGCGTTTGTCCGTCAATCGATCGACGGCTTTGCGATATGCAGGGGAACTGCTGAGGTTGAGATCGGCGACTTGTACGTCGTTAATGGCTTTGCGAAGGATGTCGGGATAGTTTGCGAACAGGACGAATCGATCGCCGACGATAGCACTCGACCACTCACCCGCACTATTTTTAGCAAAGGGGTTGAAGTCAGTGAATTGCAAGCCGTCGCGGCTGGGGGGGCGAGTTTTACGACTGTAAATGAGTTTGACCCCTTTGTATTGCTCGACTTGCAAATCCCGTCCCGATACAGCTTTGTTTTGCCAAAATAAATCGAGAAATTCGCGACTGCGCTCGCCATCTTTAACTTCCAAGGCGAAGAGATAACCGGGACGCCGGCCGTTTTGGGGATCTCGATCGACATCCGGCGTGGTGACGGCGAAGAGAATTTCGTTCCCCAACCAGGGTTTGAGATCCCGTTCGTACTCTAAGTCCGTGTCAACGAGAAGACTGCGTTTGAGTCGAGCGAATTCCGCGCGAGCTTCTCCGCGTTTGTTTAAGGGGGTTCGCAACTGCCGCAGGTTCTGGAGTTTCTGCGGGTTGACGAACAGCGACATCACCAAGGGTGCATCGTTGGGGACGAACATCGCCGCAGCGGGTTCGGAAATCGGAGCGCCCCGCAACAAGGTTAGGGAACTTTTGAAACCGAACCAATAAACGCTCCAGAGGATGGTGACCAGCAGAACCGCCAAAATAGAAATGGAAAACGGAGAGAACGCGCGTGTCTTCATGGTTTTTGTCTGACTTCGCCAAGGAGAAATTCCCCACTTGCCATTATTTCATCATGTCGGGAGGTCTGGAGCGTGGGTTTTTTAAAATCGGGGTGGTGTGTGGCGGTCGATCGATCGTTCCTGGACTCAACGCCATCGGAGACTCTCCTCAGACAGCTGGGTTAGATTTGCGATGTGGGTGGGAGGACGAGGTGATGTTTCAGGAACTCGACAAAACTCGATCGGCGTGTGTTTCGTGCGTTCGGGATATTTCAGCTAGACGTTAGACATTGACGACTAACCGTTGGGTCCGGCAACGTTAAAACGAGCGAATTTGGGGTGAAGGGTGGAACGAACCCGATAACTCGTTCGACATTAGCTGAAAACAGACGTAGACGCGCTGTAACGTCCGACCTTTCCTCCCTTGGCGTGGGCGGAAACGATTCTTTAGGGTAATTTAAGTTATTTAACTGAGATTGAGATAAGTTTTAAGGCGCAGTCGATCGAGCAAGCTCAAACAGCATAAGGTTTTGCCGTTTGGTGTGTCAGTCAGTCGATCGGTTAATCGCACAACGGTTAATCGCACAACGGTTCGATATCGACGATCGAGAAATTGGTGTCTACAACGGTAACGTACCTTAAATTTCGGAAGAAATCGACTGAAGAGGGCTGATAAGTCCCCGAATCCGAAGGTGTCACTCGATAGTTCAAGTGATTGAAGCAAGCTGGCATTTTCTCGCTTCCAGGTGGTTTTTTATGCTGGGATGGCAATTTATCTTCAATTCGATGGATAGAAGTCATGTTAATTGGGGATAGTTATCTGGCCTTATTATAGTTTAAGCTTCAAAGGCTTCTGTCAAAAGTAAGCCTCGAAGTCTAAAATATTTTTTGCCCTCCAAAATGCCAGATCGGTTATTCTTTGGCATCCAAAAACACATTAAACTCTCTTCGTTTGTGATAAAATAAGCAGAATATCAAAATGAAATTCAAAGTCGTTGATGGCTGCCATCAAGGCTTTGAAACAGTTTGTTAGTTTTGCGTTCGTAGACTTCTGTGCGGTCTCGTTTCCAGTTCGAGCGCAAATTGACGAGATCGAGGTTGAGGACGGATGGAAACGGAAGATTGGAGGGAGCGCTTGT
This sequence comes from Geitlerinema sp. BBD 1991-9, assembly GCA_001657325.1. Classification (GTDB taxonomy): domain Bacteria; phylum Cyanobacteriota; class Cyanobacteriia; order Cyanobacteriales; family Geitlerinemataceae; genus Geitlerinema. The sequence goes on from LWRO01000002.1 coordinate 14,003, forward strand.
CCATCTCCAACTATCCGAGCGTCTTTTCTCCTCGGATTCCGACCTCTCAACTGACGGCGTACGGCTCCTCAGTTTTCTCTCCATCTCCAACGTTCGCTCATTCCACCCTCCCGTCAAAACGAGTGAATTCGATGCCCGAAAGGCTAGAACAGGCCTCACCGGATGAGGTTCTGTGCTATGACAACCCGTATCTCGGTCGCTGCTGAACCTCTAATCCAGTTTTTTCTGACGTTTGACTTTGAGAATCGATCGATCGACTCGATCGATTTAAGAACGTTCCGGCATTAAGGCGTTTTTCTCGATCGCCGGTAAAGATGGTGGGGTGTCAGTTCCACTAATACCGTTTTTGAGGTTGTGCATTAAGCTCGCCATCTCGATGGCACTCATGGCATAACTCCACCCCAAATTACTCTTAATTCCAGACCGTTCGAGGGCTTGTTGCATCGTGTCCGTCGTCAAAACACCGAACACGATGGGGACGCCCGTTTGAAATCCCGCCGCCGCAACACCTTTCGACACTTCTGCCGCAACGTAGTCGAAATGAGGGGTTTGACCGCGAATCACTGCACCGAGACAAATAATGGCATCGTAACCGCCGTTGAGGGCCAGTTGACGAGCAACGAGGGGTAATTCAAAACAACCGGGAACCCAGACGTAATCGACTCGATCTCCATCGGGATTCACGTCAATACCGTGACGCTTCAAGCCATCTTGACATCCAGCAAGTAATTTTTCGGTTACGAGATCGTTAAAACGGGCGATCGCGATCGCAAAGCGAAATTGCCGGTTACTGGTAAAAGTTCCTTCAAAAACTGCCATGTTTGGGGGGACTAAATCGACGAGGAGCGCTCGATGAAACTCGATCGCTGTGTTGAATTGAACGGGTAACTGAGAAATTAACCCGGCAACGATCCCGTTGCCGGGTTTGTTGGGAAGACCGAGTGGGAATCGTTAGACAACGAGGTAGTTCAGTACGGCAACCGCCAGCACGAGGGCAATCCAAATGCCCGATCCCAACCAGATTAAACCTTTGGATTGCTCCCAGTTTTGAGGGGAAGCATAAGCAACGGGAACGCCGACGACCATGATAAAAGACCATAGCACCAGCGCGGCTAGGACGATCTGAAAAAGGATTGAAAACATTGTTTTGTTTTGTGACGCGAATGTTGAACGTTCCTCATATACTTATCATATTTCGGGCAGTCTTTGCCCCGATCGATAAGCCAGACGAACGCGATCTCAGTGCGATCGATCGGGGGGCATGAACAGCACGGGATGCCAACTGCGACGTAACAGTTTGTTGGCAAAATTCGGACGAGACCATTCAAGCAATCGTGGGACGCTCGGCGAGGTCACCGCCACCGCACTCACGTCGTGTTCCATCGCCATGTTCATAAATTCCGTGAGTCGCTCGCCCGTGCGAACTTCCGTGTTGACCGTTAAGCCGAGTGGTTCGAGTTCAGTTTTAACTCGCTCGAGTTCGGCTTGTGCGTTTTCGACCGTTTGACATTGGGGAGCCGTGCGCCGCCCATGGGGTTCAATCGTCCAACCGAGTAAACAAGTGTTAAGAGAATCTTTGGGGCGCGATCGAGCAATGTTAGCGACTTGTTTGACGAGGTATCGAGCGCTATCGCTACCGTCGTAGCTGACGAGTAGATAACGCAGGAGATGACGACAGCGTAAATCGAGTTCTTCGTTGGTATAAGTCGAAATCAGGGCCGGACGCATGACAAGCATGGGAATCGTAATACGTTCGACGAGGGCGGCGGTGGTACTGCCAAAAACTTTTTCGTTGAGGAGGGTTTTATTCTGAGTCCCGAGGAGAACGAGGTCGCACTCGTGAGTGTCGATAACTTTGAGGATATTTTCGACCGTTCGATCGGATTCGATCTCCACCCGCACTTCAACCCCGTCGGGGACGTTTTCACACGCTACAGATAGGCGTTGTCGAGCGATTTCTATGGCGGGTTCGTCGATTTGCGGAATGCCCCGATCTTCTTGAAGGGGAACGGAGTGGAAGAAGACGATGCGGTGGAATCCTGCTGCGGCGAGGTTCGGAACGAAGTGAACCAGACGTTGTAAGCCGTCTTGTAAATCCGTGCAAATCAGAAGTTTTTGAAACATGGGGTGTTGCTTAACGATCGAGAGACCTATCCCTAGATTAGTCGAATTCGCTCGGTCTCGGCGATTGTCGATCGCTTCAAACTGCCCGGATGGAAGGTGAATCAGTAGGTTTCGCGCTCGGTACGCCCCAGCATCCCCAGTTCCTTTCCCGCATTGAGGAATGGAGCTAGAGACGGAGGTGTCCTAGCGCCCAATTAGCTGGCTTGCGGCGGCGCAAATCCACCGGTTTCGATACCCCATTGATGTTTCAGCAGTTTTTTGTAAGTGTTCTCGCGCATCATCATCTGTTCGTACAGCGTCAAGAGAAACTCCTGGGCTTCTTGGTGGCTCATTTTCGCCACCTGGGTCTCAAAAGAACGCAAGTTGAATTGCTGTTCTAAGCTCAGTTCGATCGGTCGATCCATGGGTTTGTTCCTCCTAATCGATCGGATACAGTCTCGTCTAGTATTAGGATTCCCTCGACGGGAAGTCCTTCAGTCGAGAAGTTGTTAAAAAATATAACAAACGTTTGACAAAAGTGCCAATTTCTGTGTCCGAATTTCATGAAAAGACGGACAAACGGGGGCGTGGGTTCCGCCTTAATGGGAGTTGTATCAAGTTGTCAACGGTAAAAATGCTCGTCGCGAACCGACTAACCCCCTCCAACAGCAAACAACCCGGTTTCTCAATGAAACCGGGTTGTTTTTCGTCAATTCGCGTGTTGTCTTACTCAGGGGTATCCGGCATCCGGTTCTGAATCTCGACCAAAATCACCGTGATATTATCTCGCCCGCCTTCTTCTTTCGCCGCTTCGACTAAGCTGGCCACCGCACCTTCGCACGTGGGATGTCGTTCCAATTCCATCGCGATGCGCTCGTCCGACAGCTCCTCTGTCAGCCCATCGCTACACAGCAAAAATCGATCGCCTAGCTGCACCTCTAAAGCGAAGATTTCCACATCGCCCATATCCTCTCGCCCCAAACATTGCGATAACACGTGTCGCCAGGGATGGACGCGCGCTTCTTCAACTTGTAGAGCGCCCGCTTTGACAGCTTGGGCGACCCAAGTATCGTCTTCCGTCACCTGCTCCAACTGGCTGTCGCCGAAGTGGTAAATCCTCGAATCGCCCAAGTTTGCGCACCACAATTTCGCGTTCGGCTCGTCGTCGTTCGCCTCAAACAGGATCGCGACAGCCGTGGTTCCCATATCTGCATTTTCAGGATGAACCTGTTGGTCGCTAACGATCGCTTGATTTGCCGCCTGAAATGCCCCTTCGAGAAGTCGGTCGGGGGGATCTCCCTTTTCCAAACGCTCTTCGATATATTGGCGAATTGTTTCTCGGGCAATACGACTTGCTTCCTGGCCAGCTGCGTGGCCGCCCATACCGTCAGCGACGATAAAAAAGCGGCCCTTGGGGTCGAGGTAGTAAGCGTCTTGGTTAATAGCTCGGACGAGACCCTTATCAGTTCGAGCGGCAAAGACGGGTTTCATAAGTTAAAAGCGATCGGATCGATTGATGCGCGTAATCATTCTCAACAGGAGGACGGCGACAGCCAAGGCTAATAATGCCACGAGACCTGCCAACCATCCTTCCCCGCTGACTAATAAAATCGTAGCGGACAATGTAAACGCACTCACTAACAACGTGTAGTTCGTCGTCAGCTGAGCACTACTAATGCGGCGTAGAATGCGGTCGGTATCGGTAGCCCGGACGCGCACTCGCAGATCGCCCCGTTCGAGTTTGTCGAGGGTGTCTTCGATGCGTCGAGGTAAACCCAGAGCAGTAGAACTGACTTCGCTGGCTTGGCGGCTCAGCTCGCTCAGTAGGCTGTTGCTGTACTGTTCTCTTCCTTCGTTCATAAGATTCAAGGCAAACGGTTTCGCCACCTCCATAAAATTAAAGTCTGGATCGAGACCTTTGCCCACCCCTTCTAACGTCGAGAACGCCCGCATGACGAATGTAAACGTTGCGGGAAAGCGAAACGGCTGGTCGTAGGCAATTTCGTAGAGATCGTCGGTAATCGCCTCGACGGACTGCTCCTCGAAAGGCTTGTCCATCAAGTTATCGAGGATGTACTGAATGGCTCGGCGCACGGGGCCGGGATCGTCCATCGGTGCGAGTGCGCCGACATCCACGAGTGCGACGACGACGCGATCGGCATCCCGTTGGGCGATCCCAAAGAACAGCTCCATCATCTTCTCGCGCAGGTTCGAGGTAATCTGCCCCATCATGCCGAAATCGTAGAAGATCAACTGACCTTCCGGGCTAACCGCCAAGTTTCCGGGGTGGGGATCGGCGTGAAAGAAGCCGTGGTCGAGGAGTTGGTTGAGATACGCGATCGCGCCCAGGCTAGCCAGCTGTTTTCGATCGAGTCCAGCTGCTTCGAGCGCCTCGTAATGGCTGATTTTAATTCCCGGCACGTACTCGAGAGTCAGAACCCGCGAGGAGGTGTAGCGCCAGTAGACGCGAGGGACGCACACCCAAGAGACGTGGCGGAAATTCCGGCGGAAGGTATCGGCGTTGCGCCCTTCGTTGAGATAGTCGATTTCTAGGTAGAGGATGCGACAGCACTCGTCGTAAATCCCCATCCAGTCTCGCCCTTTGCCCCACGACGAGTGGTTTTGCAAGTATTGAGCGACCCCCCGTGCAATCGTCAGATCGATATCGAACAGTCGCTTTAAGCCAGGACGCTGAACTTTGACGACGATTTCCTCTCCCGTGTGTAGCTTGGCGCGGTGAACTTGCCCCAAGCTCGCTGCGGCGAGGGGGACGGGGTCGAAGTAGCGGTAGAGTTCCTTGGGGGATTTGCCGAAGTCTTCTTGAACGATCGACTCGGCTTGCTCGTAATCGAAAGCGGGAACGCGGTCTTGAAGTTTCGACAGTTCCTCGACGTATTCTGTGGGGAACAAATCCGAGCGCGTCGAAAACAGTTGCCCGAGTTTGATAAACGTCGGACCGAGATCGAGAAAGGTTTCTCGAATCCAGATCGCCTGACGTCGGCGGCGCTGAGCGTGTTTGGCTTCTGTGTAACCGCCAACGTAGCTCCAACGGCGCTTATCGAGCCACAGATCGAACAGAAACTTGGCAACGAACGACCAAATTTCGTAGCGGCGACGAGTTTTCGAGTAGCGTTTGCGGTTCCAACGGTAGGATTTGGCGTTATAGGGAACGCTTCGATCGATCCCGCTTGACGGCGATCGATCGACACTCACACGTCCGTTGACTGGACGGGTGTGGTTATCGGCCTGGGTAATAGAGTCCTCGGAGAGAGCAGACACTCGGTTTCCTTCGTGGAGCTAACGTAAGCATGGGGAATTACTCGCCCGAGCGAGTCGTTTCGTTGCGGTAGCGTTGCAGCTCTGACCGCAGTTGGGCGATTTCAGCTCTGAGGTTATCTACCAGGGCTTGTAAGTCGCTATCGGTGGAAACCGCCGTACTGACGCTCACCGCTGACGTGGGCGTGCCCGTTTCAGCTTCGACACGCTCGACGCGCTCCATCACGCGCTCGGAAAGCTGGCGCAAGTTTTCCCGCTGTTCGGCATCGAATTTACCGACGGCACTGAGGGAATTGGTCAGCGTTTTTTCAACGGCCGCACCGAGTTCTTCGGCGAGAATGCGACCCACTAAAAAGGCGTGGATGGGAGAGTTGCTCATAACGAGATCTGATTTTGGGATTATTAAGCTTCCTTAACAGGATTATATCGTTCGCTCTCGATCGTCGGACGCTCGACTAGCCGCCGTGCGTTTACGACGCAATCGCTGACGATAAGTCTTTAAAGGGGGCGAGCTGTTCTTTTTCGGCGGGAAGATCGGGCAGCGGTTCTGGTCTGGCAGGCACGACCGGCTTCAATTCTTCAGCATCGGCAGGCGGTTGGTATTCCATCGAATCCGGTTCGGGTTCCGACCAAACGGGTGGAGCGTCGGGGGTCGTTTCGGTGAACGAGTCGTCTGAGAGGACGGGTTCGGGTTCGCTTTTATCCGTTTGGACGGGAACGGCCTCTGATTCGTGGGAGTAGTAGGGGGCCGGTTCCGAAGGCGTCCAACTTGGTGAGGGTTCGGAGGCCGGTTCCAGAACACTGTCAGGTTGCCAGTTATGGTGAGAGTATTCCGTCTCGTGGTCTCGGTCTCGCTGCGTCCACGAGTCGGGGTCGTGGAAAGGTCGATCGAAGGTGTCGGGGTTTGAGGGTAAGAAGTCGTTCCGACGAGGGGTCGATTGTAGCAATTGCGACGGAGGAACCTCGGGGCGCTCGGATAGGGCCGAACGCAAGGTGACGACAAAACCTGCACCGCCAACGGCTGCCACAATGGAGGTCGTCACGAATAACGCGGGAACCCAGGGACGAGCGAACACGGGGCGGGGATGGCTGGCGGTAGCAGCCGAGGGTCGAGTTTGAGTCTTTTTGGATTTTGCAGGCGTCGTCGTTGGGGGCGTGGTGGCATCGGGCAGCAGTGACAGCCATTCGCTAATGCTGTCAGCCCGCTGTTGGGGGTTGAGTTCTAAACCTTTCGCGATCGCCCGTTCGATGGCGGGGTCGAGATCGCTGTGAATTTGGCGTAGGTCAGTTAAGGGAATCCGTTCGCGCAACGGGGCGATGACGGGCGGTTGGCCGCCAAGCAAGGCGTACAGGGTCGCCGCGAGGGCGTAGACATCCGTTGCCGGCGTTCGGGGTCGATCGAGGTCGTATTGTTCGGGGGCGGCGTATCCCGGCGAGAGCTGTTTGCTGTGGGTGAGATCGATTTCAGCGGTTAAATCTCGCGTGAGTCCCACTTCTACGAGAACCACGCGATCGCTGCCCACGTAGCGGATCGCGTTTTCGGGTTTGACATCTCGGTGCAGCAAGCCGTTTTGGTGGAGGGTTTCGAGCGCGCTGGCCAGTTGGCGGACGTAGTGGAGCGCTCGATCGACGGCTATCGGTTTGTTGTCACTCAGCAGTTGCGCCAAGGTCGAACCGGGGATGTAGTCCATGACCACGAAGGGCTGACCGTCTTCTTCAAACAAGTCGAGAACGCGCGGTAGATTGGGGTGGTGGCATCGCGCGAGGGTTCTCGCCTGTTCGACGAACCGACGGGCGAACTCGCTTCGGTCGGGGTGCGACTGTAGCGTTTCACCGAGAGTTTTGATGACGACCGGTTGCCAGAGCTGTGCGTGAGTGGCGCGATAGGTCGTGCCGCAGTGTCCCTGACCGAGCGTCGTTTCGATGGCGTATTTGCCACTTTGTAGAAGAGTTCCTGCCCGCACCTTCATAAATCTCAACGTGAGTTTGTACTTATGCTACGGCCTTTTGCTCTGAAGAGGAAAGGGTGAACGAGAAAGCGTTGCCGAGACGAAAATCGTCGTGCGGCTTGGAACGTCGTTTGGACGCTCTGCGACGATGACGATCGCTAAGGAACGCGGAAGGAGTTGGGGCGCACTTGAACTTGACCGCGTTCGTCTAGGCAAAATTCCGGTAAATTGACGGCATAGAGATGGTGGCAGCCCTGTTGTTTGAGTTGGATTAACTGCTGTTTGACCGTGTCGATGGCGGCGTTCATCGCTTCGATACCCCGTCGGGCCTTGGCTTCGCGTTCAGCTCGCTCTCGAGCGGCGGCGATCTGCTTGTCGAGGGCGTTGAGTTGTTTTTGCTGTCGATCGATTCGATCGCGCACCCAATCGACCGTCACTTGCAAGCCTTCGGTTTTGGCTTTCCAGGTGTAGCGATCGAGGGCGGCTTGGGTTGCCGATTCGAGCAGGGTTTCCGGGGAATCTCCGAAGGGCGGTTCGGGCGGTTTGACGGCTTCGGCTCGCGCTTCTTCGAGTTGGGGAATCAATCGATCGAGTTGTTTTCGTAACGAATCTAACCCTTCTGTCAACTCGGCTTGACATGAGAGCAGCGTTTCAATTTCGGCGGCAGAAGGAGCGGTGTTCGGTGCAGAGGTATCTTTAGACATAGCCAGGATTCAACCCTCAGACAGCGTATTCGGCGTGAAACCTTTGATTCTATTGAACTCTATTGAAGACAATTGCGATCGATTTCGGCAATAACCGAAAGCTTCAGGCTATGCTGGCAGATAATAAAGGCATCGACCGTTCGAGTCGAGTGGCCTGCGAAAACGCGAATCAGGGAAACCACCAGAGGGATTGATGGAGTTAGAAGTCGCTTACCAACGCTGCTTAGACCGCCTGGTGCGATCGATTGAAGAACTGGCCGCACCTCCTCCGATCTCGCAGCTCGAACCGATCGCCTCGTTAATCGTTCAAACGATGACGGGTCAATGGCGTTATTTTCACACCCCCTCCCACATTTTTGAAGTGGGCGGCTCAGACGACCCCATTGAAGTTCTGGCTGCACTGTTTCACGATTTGGTTTACGTTCAAGTCGATTCGGGAATTAACCTCAACGTCAGTCGCTATATTTCTTCCTATATCAAAGAGGTTGACGGACAACTCGTTATTTTAGACGATGCAGACCTCCCCGACGATCGAGAGTTCGCGATCGTGAAGTGTGTTTTCGGGTTTCGCGGCGGTCAAGTCCTCGAGCCGTTTCGAGGCCAAAACGAATTTCTCAGTGCGGCGATCGCCACTCGTGCGTTGTCGCCGTTTTTACCGCACACCGTTCTCGTGCAAATCGCGGCTTGTATTGAAGCGACGATTCCGTTTCGCCCTGTATCTCCGGACGGACGAACGGCGAGCGAACAACTCGAACAGCAGATCGTGCAAGCGAACCGCCAGTTCGATCTCGGCTGGACGCCAGCGGAAATTTACCAGATCGTCAAGCGTGCGGTGCGCTTGGCTAACCGCGATGTTGAAAACTTCGCACTGCCCAGCTCGGCGGAATTTCTCGATAATACCTGGAACTTGCTGCCGGAAACCAACCACGATTTGATTAGTGCCAATTCGTATACCGTGCGCGGCTATCGTCGATCGATCCAAAAAATGGAAGGGTTTATTAACTTCCTCAAGGCGGAATTGGTCTTCGCTCAGTATCGCGGCGAGCCAGACGACGAAACCTATTCCGAACTCATCAAGCACACTCGTAAAAACTTGGACACGGCCAAGTTGTATCTCGGGATTAAATTGATTACGATTGCCGTTCTCGAAGCGCTGTCTTATCGCTTGGGCCGCAACGTCCACATTTCGACGATGATGGGCGAGTTCCCGGAACCGGGGGTGATCACGCCAGCCCTCGAACAGTTCCTTCCGGCGATTTCGATCGAACATCCGCCGCGCACGGTGTTGGAAGCGGAAGTTTTAGAGTTACTCAGCAAAGGCCGCACGCGCGAATCGGCTTACGATCTCAAAAATTCTCCTGTAGCAACGTTTATTATTCAAGCAGTAGGCTTTGAATGCGTCACGGATTTACTGGCAGCCTCGAAAGCGTTTTTGGCGGGTGAGTTGCCGCCGGAAGAATTTCTCAAACACCGACTGCTCCGAGACGGCCACGTCGATATCGTCGAAACGATTACGCGAGGTGTCCTACAGTTGTTGAAAAGTCGGGCTAAAACCCTGGAGTTCGTGCCGGTTGACTACGGGGTTTCTGCATCTACCCTGTGGGCGTGAGCGATGGGGAACACCGGCTTACGACGTTCCCGAGGAATGTCAAAACCGATGTCTAAACTCGATCGAGAAGTGCTTCGCGTTGATGAGATGATGGGATCGCGCACGTCTGGGTCTTCCCAAACGCACACCCTCTCTCTTGAGTGTGCCCCGGCCGGGATAAAATTTGCCAATGTGCTAGACCCGCATCGCTGACACCGACAATCTCGAATGACTAATACTGTTACCGTCACCGTTCCTGCTACGACTGCGAATTTGGGACCCGGATTCGACTGTTTGGGGGCGGCCTTGACGCTCTACAACCAGTTTAGATTTGCGCTCCTGACGGAAGACGCGAACCCCTCGCGCCAGTTGGAAATCGTCGTGCGGGGTGCGGAAGCCGATCGAGTGGCGACGGACGAGACGAATTTGGTCTATCAGGTGTTTGCGAAGTTATTCGAGACCCTCGACCGGCCGGTTCCCCCCGTGAAAATCGAAATTGAGTTAGGGGTTCCCCTGGCTCGCGGGTTGGGGAGTTCGGCAACGGCTATCGTGGGCGGCTCGATTGGGGCGAACCAATTGGCGGGAATGCCATTCGATCGAGACGAGTTGATGCAATTGGCGATCGCCATCGAAGGCCATCCGGATAATGTGGTTCCCGCTCTACTCGGCGGCTGTCAGTTGGCCGCGACGAACGACGGCTCGATCGAGATGGGGTTTTCTCCAAACTGGGCCGTTTGCGAAGTTCCCTGGCATCCCGAAGTCGTTCCGGTAGTTGCCATTCCGGATTTCGAGCTTTCGACGGCTGAGGCGCGGCGCGTCCTTCCCGATCGATATTCTCGAAGTGACACGGTTTTTAACGCTTCACATTTAGGGATTCTCGTCAAGGGCTTGGAGACGGGAAATCGGGGTTGGTTGACGGCGGGGATGCTCGATCGGGTTCATCAACCCTATCGTCAGAAATTGGTGGCCGGTTATGCTGAAGTTCGATCGGCGGCGTTGGATGCCGGGGCTTACGGTATGGCGATTAGTGGGGCAGGGCCGACGTTGTTAGCACTGGCTGCTCCCCAACAAGCTGAAGGGGTCGTCCGGGCGATGCGAGCCGCCTGGAAAGCGCTAGGAACGGATGCTATCGTTCGATCGCTCCAAATCGATACGAAAGGAGCGCTTTACAGTGAAGAGTGAAGAGTGAAAAGTGAAGGTTGAACGGTGAAGACGATTTTCAGCGAATGGTTTGCGATTCGCTTCTCAGGGTAAATAGGTTATGCAAATTTATCTAGATCATAGTGCGACGACACCGACGCGCCCTGAAGCGATTGCGGCGATGACGGACGCTCTCACGCGGGTTTGGGGGAATCCCTCTAGTTTGCACGCATGGGGACAAGCGGCGGCAACGGCGATCGAACGCGCGCGAATGCAAGTGGCACAGTTGCTGAGCGCAGAACCCGAATCGATCGTGTTTACGAGTGGGGGAACGGAATCGAATAATTGGGTTCTCAGCTCGATCGCACGTCAGTACGACATCCCTCAACATCTCATTGTGTCCAGTGTCGAACATTCAGCGGTGTTAGCACCCGCTCGCATGTTGGAGGCGTTGGGATGGGATGTAACCTATCTCCCAGTCGATCGCTCGGGGCGCGTGCATCCGAGCGATTTACAACGTGCGTTACGGCCGGATACGGTGCTGGTGTCGGTCATTTACGGACAAAGCGAAGTGGGAACGGTGCAGCCGATTCGCGTGCTGGCAGATATCGCTCGATCTCGGGGTGTTCCGTTCCACACTGATGCCGTGCAGGTCGCCGGACGGCTTCCCCTCGACGTGCAACAGCTCTGTGTCGATTTCCTCTCGCTGTCGAGTCATAAATTGTACGGGCCGAAAGGCATCGGAGCGCTTTACGTGCGTCCGGGGCTGACGTTACCCCCTCTCCTCAGCGGTGGCGGCCAGGAGGGCGGATTGCGTTCGGGGACTCAAGCGGTTCCCAACATTGCTGGGTTTGGCGTGGCGGCGGAACTGGCGGTGCAGGAGTTGGAAGCTGAAGCACAACGGTTGGCGAGTTTGCGCGATCGACTGTTCGATCGACTTTCTGACGTGCCGATGTTAATTCCTACGGGCCATCGCACCCACCGACTTCCCCATCACGTCAGTTTTTGTTTAGATCGTCGGGACGATCTCGTGACGGGACGCTCGATTGTGCGTCAACTCAACCTCGCGGGAATCGCCATCAGTTCGGGATCTGCCTGTCACAGCGGTCAATTGACCCCCAGTCCGGTTTTATCGGCGATGGGATACAACGATCGAATGGCAACAACGGGTTTGCGTCTCACGTTAGGCCACAGTACCACTGAAGCCGATATCGATTGGACGGCAATGGTGTTGAAACAGGTTTTAGCGCGATCTCGCCCTATGGTTGAGATGAAGTGATGAGGTGATGGGACAACGGAAAGTTATTCTGTTCCCGCATCGCGACACTGGAAGTTCGGACAATCCAATCCGTCAGGTGGGGCAATTAAATCACCTTCCAAACTCCAACTGCGCTCGATCGATAAGGTTTCGAGCGCGTCAATACGCTTTTGCGTGAGTGGGTGCGTCAGGAAATACTCTGAAACCTTCAACAATCGATCGGGATATTGACGTTCCTCCTCCGCTAAGCGCTTGAAAAAGTCGAGACTGTGTCCCCCATGGCCGTAAACGCGCACGACAGACGACAACCCGTAGACGTCAGCGGCATATTCTTGCTGGCGACTGTAACTCAGCGTGTTGAGATTAATCGTGTAGGCGACAATATCTGGCGCTCCCGTGGTACCCGACGTTCCGATTTCTAACAGGATCGATCCCAGTAACAGAAACAACGATCGACCCATTCCCTTTAAGGCATCGCGCGACGATAAGTGACCGATTTCGTGGGCTAACACGAAGGCCAGTTCGTTTTCCGATTGCACTTGTTCTAGAAATGCTGTCGTGACAAAAATGTGTCCCCCAGCAAGGGCGGCGGCGTTAACAATGTCGGTTTTGATAATATGCACTTCAAAGGGAATTCCTGGCATATCGCCAGGTTCTTTGAGGGTATCGAGTAAGTCGGCAATGTAGGCAACGCGGGTATCGTTTTCGAGTTCTGTTCCGGCGAATTGAGCGGGAACAGTCGGCGCGAGGGCATCGCCAATTTCTTTTTCTCGTTCGGCACTCATGTGGGGAACAAAGAAGTCAACTGCTACGCCCAATCCAAAATACACGAGCAGTGTTATCCCGATGACACCTCCGAGAAGATAGGCGAAGTTGACTAGGGGATGAACTTGGGAAATGTTGACTTCTTCAGTGATTTCTTTGGGGGTATATTTCATGAGTAAAAAGAGAGCTTACTTGAAAGTCAAACGTAAGAAAACATAAAATTATTGGAAGAATTTTTATTTTGTTAATACTTGAATATTTGAATTCGACTGTTATTGCCCTGTTTCTAGGGTTATTTTCCTGTACTATATAAGCCTTGAAACTACTGAAGCATTAGATATATTTTTGGTGAATTTCATAGATTCGATCGTGTGATATCTTCAAGCAATACATAAAAAAACAAGCTAAATCGAGCGACTAGAAATTAAAGGATTGACGACAAGAATCTTTCGATTTAAATCTACTCGCTCGATTTTGAAATGACAACGGGACGATCTCCTGGCAACTGAATTAGCGAATACCCGTTCCATAGGCAATCACTTCGACCGAAACCGGACCGGCTCGTCCGTTATCAATCGACGCAGTCTCGTAACGCACGTTGAGAATTTGCGTGGCTCCCCAAGAAATTGCCTTTTCTTTAACCCGTAATAAAGCCTCACGACGACCGCGATCGAGCAAACTTTCATAGGCAACCACTCGACCACCGATGAAATTTCTCAGCGCCATAACAAAGGTTTTGAAATAATCGGAAGAAATCACGACTGTTTCTACAAAAAGCATGGCATCTCGAGCATCGGGGAGCGGTTCTTTTGCCCCGAAACTCACGGCAGGAACGTAAAGCGTTGCTCGCTCGCGTTTGCGAATATCCTCATAATGGCGTTTTTCTGCGAAGACCCCTGCAAAATAGCCAATACCCAACAAAATCAGGAAAATAATGAGTTCGTCCATATCGATCGAAACCTTTTCTGGTTCGTGACAGTAAGTGAGGTGTAGTTCAGCTGCACTCGTTCAGTTTAGCGAACGCGAACGGCTGTTCCGTAAACAAATAATTCAGCCGCCCCCTGCGCCACTGACGAGGTTGCAAAACGAACGTTAATGATGGCATTAGCGTTCAATTGTTTGGCCTGTAATACCATTCGATCGATCGATTCTTGGCGCGCTTCGTTCAACAGTTCTGTATAGCCTTTGAGTTCGCCGCCAATGATATTTTTTAGACCTGCAGCGATGTCGCGACCGACATTTTTTGCGCGCACAGTACTGCCTTGAACGATACCGTAGTGTTCGATGATTTCTTTACCCGGTACGCCTTCTAAGGTCGTTAAAACGATTGCCATTCTATTTTAGATTCCTTTTTGAGAATTGACGTGGAGAATTTAGACGGTTTCGTGTCATCCGAAATTTGGTTTTCGCTGGGAAAATTTTTACGGTAATATTTTTGAGAAAAAGACCGTATTATTCCCAATTTTTTTTGGATCTCGAACGCTCGAAATCTTCATTTTCTGAAGGATGCTGTTAAACAGGTTTCCAAAACAATGAAATCTCCAATTGTTCGAGATTGCGCTACGATCGATCAAAGTTCAGCGAAAGCTCGTTCGACCAGTCTGCGAGCGAGGGTTTGTACGCCAGTATGGCGGTAGTAGTCGGTACTCATGTCGAGAAACGCCGCCAAATAATCGAGTCGATCGTCGCTGAATTCGATGAAACCTTGTAAACTCTTGCTGACTTTTTGCGGGGTTAAATCGCGGGAACTGACAAAATCTCCCATCCAGCCTTGGACGGAATTGAAACTTTCCCCGAGAAAGTCGAGTTTGTTCTGGGTGTTGTTTCCAGGAATCTCGCGTTTGATTTTTTGAAACTGGTTGTTTTCTTCGAGTTCCTTGGGTGTTAGCATTCCCAGTCGTTCCCCAACCGCACGAACGAAGTCGGGGCCTAAGGGAAGTAAGCCGTCGAAACAGACTAACGCCGCCATCCGCATGAGAGATTCGCTACCGTAATCGGCGAGCGATCGAACGAAATCCCCGATACTATCGCCGGGAATCCCATTGATTTTGCAGAACGCCACGATTTCCACCACTAATTTTAAGGATAAATCGAGGGTTTGTGCTTGGTTTGCTTTGGGGGTGAGTTTGTTGAGAAATCCCAGTAAAGGAACTTTTTCGCCAATTTTGTTGGCTAACGCCGCCGTTCCGAGGGCGCTACCGGCCGCGTCGATGGTATCGTACAGCCAGAGCGCCGTTTGATAGCCTTGAGATTTGTCGTCGTATAGGACGATCGCGCGATCGGAGATCGCTTGAATTAAGCTGTCGTCGGTTTCACCGGTGATGGTGCGAATGGTGTTGTCCCAACCGACGAGGTTGTTCCATTCGCCGGGAATGACGAAGTCTAACGCACGTAGAGAAAAGACCGTTAAGTTTTGGGTGGCGAGTTCGTTAACCCGTTGGTCGATCGATTGACTCATAATAAGTAGCGGTTATTTTAATTGAGCGAGACCTTGAAGATCGAATTTTTGAATCCAGGTTTCGCGATCGACTTCGGTAAAGTCGGGACTGCGCGAGATGACTTTGACTTGGAATCGATCGGCGACGAGAACGGCGGTTTGTGTGGTTCCTTGGGTAATAGCAGGATATCCAGCGATGTTTCGATCGCTGTTTACAAATTTCTGAGCTGCGGCGGGAACGCTGATGGTGTCGGAAATTGCCAACATCGCGATATCTTGTCCGTCTTTTTTCAATTTGGCTTCGGCGAATCCATCTTTCTCTTGAGTGTAGATGCGTTCGTAGCCGTCACCGTCTGGGGGAAAGAATTTGTTAAACTCGCTTCCGGAAACGGCAGCTTGGGAAACCGCACCCCCTTCAGCGGGTTGGACTTGTTGTTGGGTTTCAGGAGGAGGACTCGTTTGGGGATTACGACACCCGCCAACGAGGAGCAGGGTTGCCAACAGACCGGCAACGATCGGTTTGCGTAAGGCGGTAAAATTCATTATCAATGCGGGGAGATTGGGCGGATCGATCGAGCCTCGATCGTATCATTTCTGTTCGGTTTGTTTGAGATTCCTAACATCCTCTTAATCTCGGGGGGAGATGAGTCGATCTCGAATCGATCGCCACTCTTGAATTTAAATATTTCTTAACCACATAGCCATTACATAGCCACGATCGTTGGTCGGTTGCAATGCCAGTTCTGACGATACGGTTATCTGAAATGAAACCCGAGACGATCGAGTGAAGTTCGTTACTCGACGCTCAAAAAAGCACAACGTTTGCACAGCGGACAAGCGTCGCATTTCGGATTTCGCGCCGTACACACCAACGCACCGAAATCTAATAAGGTCAAATTCCACCGACTGGCATTCTGTTTGGGAACGATGCGATCGGCAAGTCCCCAAAGCTTTTTACATCGCGATTTAACGCGCTCTCCTTCAATTCCGAAAAAACGCTCGAAAATGCGAGCAACATTGGTATCGAGAACGGCAGCGGATTTTGAAAAGGCATGGGCGAGAATCGATCGAGCGCTATATTGACCGATACCGGGAAGTTTCAAGAGGTCTTTTTCAGTATCTGGAACGCACCCGCAATAGTCTTTCAAAATAACCTGTATGGCTTCTAAAATTCGTTTAGCACGAAAAAGCAACCCTAAAGACTTTAATAGGGTTTCTAGATCGCTTAAAGATGCGCTGGAGAGCGTTTTTGGGTTGGGATACCGATCTAAAAAAATACTGTAAATTGGAAGGACTGCCTCAGCTGTCGTTTTTTGTAGTAAGGATTCAGCAATCAAAATTTTGTAGGGGTCGTGGGTATTGCGCCAGGGAAAATCACGCAAGTTTGCGGTCGACCATTGACTGAGGCGACGGCGAAACCATTGTATGTTCTCGGGAGAAGGCGACATCAAACGAGATTGTATAAAACAGAGTCGAGGGTTCGCGAGGTCAGTCCGATCGAAATCACGGAGCGTTCGGCATTCGATCTCGAGTGACTTTGCTGGCAATTGCGGAGGTCAGAGATCTCGATCGTATCGAACCCTGCAGGGAATCACGTAAATTGCGTGTAACGATCCGCGATAAATTCCGGATGGTCGATTAAGATGCTCGTAGAAACACGCAGAAAGCTTTATCTCACCTCGGCTCTGGCCGGATTCGAGCGTTCTCGCTGTTCGATTCAGTCGATTTTACCAGCAATATTATGGCTGCTCAACTTCAATCCGACCGATTTAACCCGGAAAAACCAAGCGTTCCCGATCGATCGATCGATCGAAATTTGCATCCCGTTTGGGAAGAGGACTCCCTCGATGACGATCGCTGTCGAGATTGTACTGATTTAGAACTATCGGACGATGAAAGTTTCGCCGTTTGGCGGCGTTGGCGCTTTGCTTAAACGTCGAGACGAGGACGCTGTCGATAAAACCGATAGCTTCGATACTCTCGCAAAATTCGATCGTGATCGAAACAGAGATTTTCAGGAAACGACCCCACATCAAACACGTCTAGATGTTTTGCGTCGTCTCCAGCTTGGGGTGTTCCCGTAGCAGTTGCGATAAATACGATGCTAATCGTGTGCTTGCGAAGATCGCGATCGGGATTTGAATACACGTGAAACTGTTCGATCAGTTCTACGGATAACCCGGTTTCTTCCTTCGCCTCTCGCATCGCGGCGGTTTCGACAGACTCACCATAATCGACAAAACCGCCGGGAATCGCCCAACCGTGAGGGGGATTTTGACGTTCGACGAGGACGATCGGACGATGGGGTCGATCGATCAGTTCGATGATGATATCAACAGTCGGGGCGGGGTTGCGATACGTCATAAGGATAGTTCGATCGAGATATTGAAATTCGAGCAAAGCTTCCCAAAAGCTCAGAAATCTCGTGCTACAGTCTATATCGTAGTCACGATCGAGAGCTATGCCGTTTCCGAGAGCCAGTGGAATTTTACTGCATCCGACCTCCCTACCCGGTCGATTCGGCATCGGTGATTTAGGCCCGGAAGCCTATCGCTTTGTCGATTTTCTCGAAGGAAGCGAACAGCAGCTCTGGCAAATTTTACCGCTCGGTCCGACGGGATACGGAAATTCTCCTTATTTATGCTATTCAGCGATGGCGGGAAATCCGTTACTGATTAGCTTAGAACAACTCTGTGAAGACGAGTTACTGTCCGAAGACGATCTCACCGACGTTCCCGAATTTCCGATCGATCGCGTCGATTACGAACTCGTCGAACAATATAAGATTCCATTGCTGAGAAAGTCGTATCAAAACTTTCGCAGCAATGCAACGGTCAAGCTAAAGAAAGAATTTTCTCAATTTTGCAAAGATAAAGCGTTCTGGCTAGATGACTACGCACTCTTTATCGCTCTCAAGTCCCAAGTTTACGACGATGCGAGTTGGAACGAATGGGATGAGGACATCGCCAAGCGCACCCCTCAAGCCTTAGCGAAGTATCGTAATGAATTAAGTGCAGAAATTGAATTTCGGAAATACCTCCAATTTGAGTTTTCCCGTCAGTGGCTAGCGTTGAAAGAATACGCCAACGATCGAAACATTCAACTGTTCGGAGATATTCCGTTTTACGTCGCTCACGATAGTGCCGATGTTTGGGCCCATCGCGATATTTTTTGCATTGATGAAGAAACTGGAAAGCCTTCGTTGATGGCAGGCGTTCCCCCAGATTATTTCAGTGCGACAGGTCAACTTTGGGGAAATCCCATTTACGATTGGGAAGAATTAGAAAAAACGAATTTCCACTGGTGGATGCAGCGGTTTCACGCCGTTCTCGATTTGCTGGACTTAATTCGGATCGATCATTTTCGAGGTTTTCAAGCGTATTGGGCCGTTCCCGGCGATGAAGAAACGGCCATGAACGGCGAATGGGTGGAAGCACCTGGAGACGAGTTTTTCGAGCAGTTAAAACAGGAACTCGGCGAGTTACCGATCGTTGCTGAAGATTTGGGAATTATCACGCCGGAAGTCGAAGCACTTCGCGACAAATTCGATTTTCCAGGGATGAAGATCCTACACTTTGCATTCGATTCCGGTTGGGACAATCCCTATTTACCGTATAATTACCACGCGAAAAACTTCGTCGTGTATACCGGAACCCACGATAACAATACGACGATGGGATGGTACGACGCTCGATCGAACGAGGAAAACCAGCGGGTTTGGGATTACCTCGGGTGCAGTCGCGGGGAAGGGTTGAATTGGGATTTAATTCGTTTGGCTCTGAGTACGAACGCCAACCAAGCGGTGTTTCCGCTACAAGATTTGTTGGGATTGGGAGAAGACGCTCGGATGAACGAACCCAGTAAGCCGGAAGGGAATTGGGAATGGCGTTATTCGGCTGAAGTTCTGACTGATGAATTGCGCGATCGACTGTTGTTTTATACCCGCATTTACGGTCGTGGCGTGAGACGGTGGTGAGGAGATCGAGTGGGGTGCATCTCAATTTCGTAGAATGACCGACCCCTCCGCCTTCGGCACCTCCCCTTAGCTAGGGGAGGATGGGTGGGGCTTCGATCGCAAAAGTGAGATGCACCCGATCGAGTGAATGGGAAAAAAGCTCTCTTATTTATATCGGAAACTGGCAACTTGCCAAGGGTGAATTTCTGCGTTTCCCCCCATATCTCGCTCTAAAATATCGACTCGAACACCATCTTTGAATCCCAGCGATCCGCCGATTTGAAATTGGCTCGATCGACCGTGACATTCGTACCCTCTTAAAATCCATCCCCGACTCGAATCTTCGGCTTGTTTCAATGTCGTGACGATGAAGTTTTTGGGAATTCCCGTCACCCAGGACGTTTGAGGAGAAAGTTCTCCGCGAGATTCACGGTGAGTTCCCAACTTCACCGATAACGGTTGGTTGAATTCATAACCCTGTCGAACAGTTTCCCCCTCTCGCCAGTCACCGGAGTGGGGATAAATACCATATGTAAATTCATGTTCGCCGAGATCGGCATCGGGATCGGGCCACACAGAACCCCGCAATAAAGTCAAACGCAGTTGGTTCGGCTTAGCATCGTAGCCGTGTTTGCAGTCGTTCAGCAGACTCACGCCAAATTCGGAAGTCGATAAATCTGCCCACTGTAAAGCGGGAACTTCCCATTTCGCTTTTTCGGCATCTGTTTGGGGACGGGTGGGACGATCGATCGATCCAAATGGCATTTCGTAAGTCGCCGTGTCTGTCTCGAGGTTGAACCCAAAAGCAGCTTTTACGAGAACGTGGCGTTCTTGCCAATCGACGTGTGTGGCGATCTTCAAAACGGGAGTATCGATGTCGAGAACGTAATCTTGAACGAAACGAGACTGTCTGAACCGACGGACAACTCGCAAATGTTGGCGAAGCTCTCCATATTCAATCCATTCAATTTTCTCTAGCGTTGCAGATTCGAGGCGTTTTTCAGAATAGTTGGGATCGATATTCCACGCATCCCAATACTGTCCTTTGTCTTCATAGAATTCTAAACGATTTCCTCCAGTTTTATCGAGAAGTTCTCGTTGTGTGGGAACGTGAAAGATTGAAGTTAAATTTCCCGTCGTTTTATCGATTTCTACCCGGAGTTGACAATTATAAATAAATGTTCTACAATCTGGGTATTCATAATTCCGCACCGGAAGTAAGCTTGAATAAACCCAGAATGTCGAAAGACCAATTTCTGGAATTTTTTTAGCGTAAACGAGTAAGGTTTCCCGATTTTGCCGTGTTTTCACGGGATTACCTTCCATATCGCAGACTTGCCAAGTTTTAGACGGATCGGGAACTTCGATCGAAACCACTTCAGATCGATCGAGGTTCGTCGCGTTAACACAAAATAGGGGAATAGCTTCAGGATGTGGCGGTTGGGGTAAGGCGACACGTTCTGTCAGCGTGGCGAGGGAGGCTTCGAGAATACCCGTTGCGAGTCGATCGATCTCCTGGGACGATCGATCGGCATCGACAAACACTTCGGGAATCGCAGAACCGGGGAGAATGTCGTGGAACTGATCGAACAAGAGTAACTTCCAGGCCGTTTCGAGATCGGTTTTCGGGTAGGGAACACCCGCAACGATCGAGGCGATCGAGGCGAACAACTCCGCTCGATACAATAGCCGTTCGCCGTGACGGTTAGCGAGTTTTCGATCGGCGTGGGTGGTATAACATCCACGATGGTATTCGAGATAGAGTTCGTCTCGCCAAACCGGAAGTTTGCGAGATCGAGAAGCCATTCGATCGAGATAATCGATAGCAGTCGAGAACTGCAATGGCGGTAGAATCGGCGATTTTTGCCAACGTCTCGCCACTTGTAACATATCTCGTGTCGGGCCGCCGCCATGGTCGCCGACTCCTGGCAACCATAAAAGTTCGGAAATTGCTGTTTTTTCGAGCCAATTCGCCGCGTACTCGGCAATTTGCTTCGGCTCGATCGACTGTCCGATCGGCGAACACATCCAACTGTGAATTTGTGTTCCATCGGGAGATTCCCAAAGAAACCAATCTTCGGGAAACTTTGTCGTATCGTTCCACTGCAACTTTTGCGTGACGAAATAATCGATTCCCCCCAATTTTAACAGTTGGGGAAGTTGCCAACAAAACCCGAAACTGTCGGGAAGCCAAGCCACTCGAGAAATCGTTCCAAATTTTGCTTCGGTATAGCGCTGTCCGTAGAGAATTTGACGAGCGATCGATTCTCCCGAAACTAAGTTAAATTCTGGTTCGACCCACAATCCTGCTGCAACTTCCCAAACGCCCGATCGGACGCGATCTTGAATTTTTGAAAATAAATTGGGACGGTTGATTTCGATCCAATCGTACAACGCGGGGGAAGAATGACTGAAAATTAATTCAGGAAACTCGTTTTGCAGGTTTAACACCGATTCAAACGTGCGCTGTGCGGCGTCCCAAGTTTCCGAAACCGGCCACAACCACGCCATATCTAAATGGGCGTGTCCGAGTAGAGAAACAGAAATCGGCGGTTTGGGACATTCAGTTTTGAGAATTTGGCGCAATCGTCCTAAAGATCGATCGAAATCTTCCTGACGTTCTGGTAAAGCGTCCCAATCGATCGATTTGAGGCAATCGGCTAAAGTTTGTAAGTTTTTCGGATTAGAAAAAATTCCACAAACGCCAATTTCATCGGCGATAAAACCCGGATCGATCGCATCTGATTCGTACACACATTCAGAAGTCACCAACGCACCGTCGTCATGACCGGGACTCACCAATCGCAAGGCGAAGTGAAAAACATCACCAGGACGAACAGAAGAACTCAACAACACTCGTCCGAAGCAATCGAACAAATCCCCTTCACGGACGAGTATTCCGTTGACGTAAAGCTGTGCGTCTTCTGCCCACCATCGCAATGACAATCGCAGCGCAAAACCGGTAATATTGTAACGATTTAATCTTGGAGGAACGACGAGGGTTTGACTCAACCACAACACCTGTTTTCCACGAGTCCAAGGAATATGTTTTCTCGAATTTAAGGTGACGGATTGCCAATTTTGCCAAGTTTCGGGACGAACAGCGCGATCGATCGATAAATCGGCTTCAGAAAAGCGCCAATTCGTCAAGATATTGGTGCGACAGAGATGCTGGAGTCGCTCGATCGTCTGAGTAATCCGTTCCACTGCATTGTCCCCCTGGATGTTAGGCCCCCGATCGTATTTCTCACCAATGCCCGTGTTGAGCCGTTGCAAATTCCCCTAAAATAGAGGGATAACCGAACGCTGGGGAGTTGGAATCGTGGCTGCTTATACAACAGGTCGCTATCAAAGCCGATTGTTCAACTTTATCGCCGATCGATCGATTCAGTTCGGCGATGCAGCGGCGAAAGCCTTTCGTCACGCTAAGTTCGCCGCCCAGACAGCAGCCCAAGCCATACTCTATCCGATTTACGCCATTTTTCAAACGGCTCGACGGGTCGATCGACAAGTTCGTTCGGCAGCAGCGAAGGCGAAAGGTTCTCTCCCTGAATCCGATGCGTCGATTCGGACAGTTTTGGAAGAGATCGATCGACTCGACGTTACCGAAAACTCTGTTTGTGGGATCGCGTGTTCTTGCGAGTCTCAAAACCTGGTTCTCGTCGGAACCCAAAATCAAATCTTCGACGTACTCCCTCCCGCGAAACAAACCCACCTCAACCGAACGATTCTCGCCGAAGTTGAAGACCACTTCTCCCCAGTGTATCGAAATGGGTTCGATCGATTGATGGGATGGGTTCAAAACAGTGGTATCGCCAAAAAACTCAACTTCTTTAACGAAGCGTCTCTACCTCCCGTTTCCTCGCCTTCGCCATCTCAAAATTCCTCGATCGTCTCTTCCGAACAACTGCACGAGATCGATCGTCGCGTCGCCACCCTAGAAACTGAATACTTTATCCCCATCGCCGAATCCCCCGAAACGGTTTTTGAAAAACTGCACCACATTATTAAAGCGGCGATCGATTATTTCTTTGGATTGGACGAGGATTACACCGTTCCCCAATCTTACCGGTTTACATCAACTGAAGCGAATGCGTGGGTTTCCGGTTCTCCCGAAGCCGCATCTCTTCCCGAGACGGGATCGATCGAACCGTGCAACGCGCAAATCAAACCGCCAAAATCTACCGTTTACGAACGAGTCAAAGCGTTAATCGAAGCCGCCATCGTCTACTTTTTCGGATTCGACGATCCCTTCAACGTTCCGCCTCAGTCGTCATCGCCACAATTCGACACCACGACCGTCGATCGAGTTTCCAATCCTCAAATTTTCGACCCGAAAACGTTACCCGTTGCAGAATTAAAAGAAGCTGATGGAGACAGTTCTCAAAATACGACATCAGCCTTACCCCAGGGTGAAACGGTTTCCAATCCGTTTCTCAAATTGACTCGTCCTTTAAAAAGATGGGTTGCGAGTGGTTCGATCGTCCGTTCGTCGCCAGCCCCATCGGAATTAAAAGAAGCTGATGGAGACAGTTCTCAAAATACGACATCAGCCTTATCCCAAGCTGAAACAGTTACCCCACCGATTGAAAACGTCATTCAAAATTTGACAGCCGGGGTTGCAGGAAGCTCGATCGTTTGTCCGTCGCAACCCAAATCCGAAAAACCCGCCGTTGGAGAAACTGAAGTTTCTGCAAAACCGACGGTAAGATCGAATGTAAAAACCCAAGACGTCACCTCGATCGATCCCCTGGAAACGGCGACTGTCGCCGTGACAAATCAGCAAACTCAACAACAGAGTTCAGCCCCCGAATTCAATCCCGATTGGTTCGATGCACGGGTGATGGATTCCGGTTACGTGAAACATCCGTTAGAAGTTGTTTTAGAATGGCTCGATCGCGTGATGTTAAAAGTTGAATTGTGGATCGGTCAATTCTGGAATTGGCTGTCCGAACGTTGGTTTAAGCCATCGAAATAAGAAAGCAACTGAGAATCCAGAAAGCGTGCAAGATCGAACCCCTTTTCTCGAGGCTTTAAAACAGCAATCCAAACATTGTCATGCCCCCTTTTACCTCCCAGGACACAAGCAAGGAAAGGGGGTTTCTCAACCCTTTAAAACCTGGTTGGGAAATGCAGTGTTTGAAGCTGATTTACCCGAACTTCCCGAACTCGATAATCTCTTCAACCCTGAAGGTGTTATTCGAGACGCACAACGCCTCGCCGCTGAGGCTTTCGGTGCTTCACAAACCTGGTTTCTCGCCAACGGTTCTACCGCTGGAGTTGTCGCCGCGATTCTCGCCACCTGTCTCATAGGTGACAAAATTCTCCTTCCTCGCAACGTTCACAAATCGGCGATTTCTGGCTTAATTCTTTCGGGTGCGAAGCCCGTTTTCATTAATCCCGAATACCATACCCACTGGAATATTGCGCTTAGCGTTGACTTAGAAGCTTTAGAAGCTGCATTAAGCCAACATCCTGACATCAAAGTCATTTTCCTCGTTTCGCCGACCTATCACGGCGTTTGCAGCGATCTCGAGACAATTGCCGATCGATGTCACGATCGAAACGTCATTCTCATCGTAGACGAAGCCCACGGCGCACATTTCAAATTTCACCCCGACTTCCCAAAATCTGCACTCGAATGTGGGGCAGATCTCGTCGTTCAATCCACCCATAAAACCCTCAGTGCGCTCTCCCAAGCCTCGATGTTGCACGTTAAGGGAGATCGAATCGATCGAACGCAGATCGATCGAGCGTTATCTCTCGTTCAATCCACCAGTCCCAATGCACTGCTCCTCGCCAGTCTCGATGCAGCTCGCTATCAAATGGCAACAGAAGGATTCGAGCGACTCCAACAAACATTAGACAATGCAGAAAGCGCACGATCGAAACTGTCTCAACTTCCCAATTTAAAGCTATTCGAGCAGTTTGAAAACTTCGACAGAACGCGCATTACTATCGATGCAACAAAATGGGGATTGACGGGATATGAAGCCGACGAAATTTTACACGAACAATTCGGCGTAACCTGCGAACTTCCCGAACTTCAACATTTAACCTTTGCCGTAACGTTGGGAAATACCGTAGCCGATATCGATCGACTGGTTGAAGGCTTTGAACAGCTCCAAAATCTCCAACAAATCACTCGATCGATTCCAAACGTCTCGTTACCACCGATTCCCTCAGCCCCAATGACCCCTCGAGACGCTTATTTTACAGCGAGCGAAGCGGTGGCGATCGAGGGCAGTCTCGATCGAATTTGCACGGAACTTCTGTGTCCCTATCCCCCAGGAATTCCAATATTAATCCCCGGAGAACGCATCACCTCTGCGGCGTTAGCGTACCTCCAAAACATTCTCAATGCAGGCGGTTTAGTGACGGGATTCGCCGAGACAACGGGGAAAACCGTAAGAGTTGCTAAAGCCAAAAGTCGATCGATCGTTTAACCGCACTTACGATACAGGTGCTTCAGAATTTGGCGAGTAAACTTGCAGTCGATCGAGCGCTCGCTGTCCGCCCCACTTATTGCAAATCAAATCGTCGTACTCGTCTGAAACTTCTAAAACTGCATTCACCGAAGCTTCGAGTTCTTTTCGATCGCAGGTCGAGCCGACGATAGTATGCTCGAATACAATATTGCCGTTGGAATCGATACCAAACGCACCAAACAGCATTTTGGCATTTTCTTCGAGGAGAAAACGCATTAACTCCGAAGTCAGCTCTACATCTTGCACGACACGGGAACGAGTATGAATGACGGCTTCGTCATCTCCCCACGGAAAAACGAGAACTTCGACCAAAGCCGAACCTTTGAAGATTCCCAAACCCGGAACGTCGGGACGCGCACAGGGAAATTTACCAAATAACTCGTGCATCCATTGCGCGATACGGTCGTAACACGCTTCTTGTATTGATGATTGAAACTGCATTTCGATCTTCCTTGAGTAATAATACTTGAGTAATAATGCCGATCGAGCGTCAATTCAATCCGAATTTCTGCCCGTTCTTCCATTGTCGCGTGTTTCGTAAATCTCGCGAACGAATTTTTACAAGAAAGATCGATTAGTCGGTTAGATTGAGCTTGCAAAACCCAACCGCAGCAAGCTTTAAAGTGGTATTTTGAGTTTTCTTACGTCAATCTAACCGACTTTTCTTTTGACTGCCAGTCTTTGTTCCAGGTGTTTGACCCGTTTTTTCTTACTCACTGGGGTCTTCTCCCAGTCGTCGCTGGAAATCCCGACTCTGGCTATCGTGATTTTCTCTTCTATGCCCTCTAGCTTATACGCTAACTCTCTGAATAGTTACGAAAAATTAAAGTTTGACAGGGGTAAAAAAAAGCATGATATAACAGTCTTGCAAGTGACAATCTGTAACATTAAATTTACAGGGATTGCAAAATGAATAAAGAAGTCTTAATGCAAGACCTCAATGCTCTAATTGCCCAAGATCGTCCGCCAGAAGCTCAAATATTTCTCCGCCTTCTCCAACAAGTGTGGGGAATTGACTGGACGGTTGCTCCTTACGATGTCTTTATTCACTATATCGAGTGGGACGTTCCTTACTTCTATCGCTTCATGCACATGGATTTTGGAGATGAGGCAGAAGAAGATCGACTGCTCCACGACTGGTTTTCTTCGCAGATGTCGATATCAAACTCAGATAAAACTGCTCTGTTTCACGCGATCGACGAGGCTAATGAAGTGCGATATAAAGCAAGCCAGAGCTAAAAAAAGTAACGAACGCTAAGATACTATCGCCCTAAAGTATTTGCTAAAGGGCGATTTTTTATTGGCTAAACGGGGAGCAGCAAAATAGCCAGCTTTGACAAACACTGGGTATCGATCGAATTCGATCTGTCGCAGGAATGGTTACGCCGTTAACCTGTAGTAAAGGCGTTTTCCGAATTTTTCGACTCGATAGGAAAGTGATGCGATCTCAAAACTGACAGTATCTTTCCAACTTTGTTTTTGACGGTGCTTCCGAGTCGAACGTTCATCGACACCTTCGACGTAAAATGACCCCTCTGCCTTCGGCACCTCCCCTTAGCACGGGAAGGATGGGTGGGGTTTCGATCGCAAAAGTGAGATGCACCCGATCGAGTTGAAGGCAGAACTGACCAAAAAGCTCTCCTCAACTTCGCGATCGCTGACGAGATTACGATAGGTGGGAAACTCATCGCGATCGAACGCCAGATCGATTGATTGGGTTGAGCTTGCGAAACCCAACAGCAGCAAGCTTCAAAGTGGAATTCTGGGTTTCCTTGTGTCAACCCAACCGACCTTTCAGAGATCGAAAAATTACGGTTCTCTTGGAATTGCGGTGGTATTGGGTTGCTTACGATATCCATATCGTTGTAGGGGCAAACGGCCGTTCGCCCCTACGCCAAGCGTTTTGGAGTCCCATAAACTCTGCTTGTCACCCTCTCAGCCCAAAATTACAAGCTAAGAAACGGCTCGATCCAAGCGCTCCTTATCCAAACCCCGTGCGTTCAACACCAGCCAAGACTGAATCAAATCCGGCCCTTGTACCGCACCCGTCAGCGCCGCCCGCAGTGATTTCATCACCAGACCTTTCTTCACTTTCAGGTCTTTCGTCACCTGCTTGATGATGTCTTTCGCCTCGTCTTCCGTCAACACCGAAACCGCCGCCAACTTCTCACCGATCGCTTTCAGCACTTCCGGAACACCTTCCATTCCCAACTGCTGCTGTGCTTTCTCGTCGTATTCAACCGACGCGACGAACAACGCACGACTCATTGAAACCGCATCCGGTAATACGGTCAAACTCGGGCCGATAACATTGACAATTTGCAACAACCACGATCGATCTTTGTCCGCGTCGAACTCGAATCCCGCATCCTTCCAATAGGGAACGAGCTTTTCCAACAGCGTTTCCGCCGGAAGATCGTGTAAAACCTGACCGTTCAGCCAGTTCAACTTATCCCAGTCGAATCGCGCACCGGCTTTGTTCACGCGATCGAATCCGAATTTTTCCGCCGCATCCTGCAACGTAAACCGTTCCTCCCCATCCGGCGGCGACCATCCCAACAATGCCATATAATTCGCCAACGCCTCGGAGGTATACCCCATTTCGCGGAACTCAGACACCGAAGTCGCCCCGTCCCGTTTCGAGAGTTTCTGACCTTTTTGATTCAAAATCAGCGGCGTGTGCGCGAATTCCGGCGCAGCTTTCCCCAACGCTTCGTACAGCAAAATCTGTTTCGCCGTGTTCGCGATATGGTCTTCACCGCGAACGACGTGGGTGATACTCATATCGAGATCGTCCACCACCACGGCGAGGTTGTACAGCGGTTGACCGATTTCGCCCGGTTTCGCCGCCCGTGCGACGGCCAGGTCTCCCCCGAGATCGCTTCCTTTCCAAGTCAATCTCCCCCGTACCCGATCGTCCCAGACGATGGTTCGATCGTCGTCGATTTTAAAGCGAATCACCGCTGTGCGTCCTTCATCTTCAAAGGCTTGACGCTGTTCTGGGGTCAGGTTGCGGTGGCGGTTGTCGTAACGAGGCGCTTGTTTCGCGGCTTTCTGGGCTTCCCGCATGGCCGTGAGTTCTTCTTGGGTGCAGTAGCAGCGGTAGGCGAGTCCTTTGTCTAACAACGTTTGCACCGCTCGCTCGTACAACTCAATGCGTTGGGATTGGTAAATCGGGCCTTCGTCCCAATCGAGTCCCAGCCAACGCAAACCCTCGAGGATGTTGTCCGTAAATTCCGGCTTCGATCGTTCTAAATCCGTGTCTTCGATTCGCAGAACGAACTGACCCCCGTGATGTCGAGCAAAGAGCCAGTTAAAAACCGCCGTTCTTGCGGTTCCAATGTGTAGGTTCCCCGTAGGTGATGGGGCGAGACGAACTCGAACAGACACAGTTTGCTATCTCCGAACTTTTCTATAACCTCTCGATCTTACGGGAATCTTTGAAATTGTTAAATCTCGATCGATCTGAAACTTTCGATCGAACCGTCCGTCGAGAATTCTAGATGAGTTCGATCGAGCATCGTGAAAAGCAAATTAGTCAGTTGTCTATTGACCACCAGTAAACTGACAAGTTGTCTGCTGGTCTCGATCGTTCTCTTCACCTCTCCCACAGAGGCGGCGAACCGCGAAGACGTGGTGCGACGCTGTCTCAACGGACTGTTATACACCGACATCGACTACAACGGCGATCCGGGTTTTAACGCCGAGTACACCGTCGTCAGTCAGTCCTCGGCAGCTTTAGCCTGTGAAGGCGTTCGCACTCGATCGCAAGCCTCGGAAATCCGGCGATGCGTACTGGGCGTACTGTACACCGATATCAACTACGACGGCTCGCCGGGTTTCAACGCTCAACGCACAGAAATCGCACCCGAAGCCGCCGCAAGAGCCTGTCGGATTTGTCCGACGAACCGTTATTGATAACCTGTTGTAAATCCTACCTCCTATCGCTGATGCTCCCTCACACGGCGCGTACCGTAAACTAGGCAAGCAAGAGTGAGTGAGGAGTGTCATCGATATGCTCAGTTGGGAGCGCATCGTTAAAATTAGTGACGATCGAGGTCTCGAAGAAACCATTCGCGAAAGAGCCTGGGTCGAGATCGACCTATCTGCTTTAGCACAAAACGTGCAAAATATCAAGAGCCTGTTGTCGCAAAACACAGCTTTAATGGCAGTTGTCAAAGCGGATGCTTACGGACACGGTGCAATTCCCGTGGCGCAATGCGTTCTCAAAGCGGGCGCGAGTTGGTTGGGCGTCGCCACCATTCCTGAAGGAATCGAACTGCGCCAAGCGGGAATTTCCGCCCCTATTCTCATTCTCGGTGCCACGACAACAACCGAACAACTGCGGGCGTTAGTACGTTGGAACCTGCAACCGACTCTGTGCAGCCACCAACAAGCCCTCGTTTTTTCCGAAGCCTTAACTCCAGACGATCCACCGTTACCCGTTCACCTGAAACTCGACACGGGAATGTCGCGGTTGGGGGTTCTCTGGGAAGACGCGGTAGACTTCGCGCAATGGGTGCAACGTCTCCCAAATTTAGAAATTGCCAGCGTCTATTCTCACTTTGCCACGGCGGACGATCCCGATGCGACCGTCATGGAACAGCAACACCGACGGTTTCAAACGGCGATCGATCGAATTCGCCAAGCGGGTATAGCACTTCCTTGTTTGCACGTTAGTAATTCAGCAGCCACCCTGTCTTCAACGACGCTTCATTACGATATGGTACGGGTTGGGTTGGCACTTTACGGGCTTTATCCCGCCCCTCACCTTCGATCGACTGTCGATTTACGTCCGGTGATGCAAGTTAAAGCTCGAATCGCTCAACTCAAAACGGTTCCAGTCGGAACGGGAATCAGTTACGGACACCATTTCGTCACGCAACGGGATACGCGCCTCGCAGTGGTCGGGATCGGTTACGCCGATGGTGTCCCGCGCAATCTCTCGAATCAGATGGACGTTTTGGTGTCTCGGAGTGGGCGAGTGTGGCGCGTTCCCCAAGCCGGTGCGATTACGATGGATCAAATCATGCTCGACGTGACGGACGTTCCCCATTTAAGCGTGGGTGATGTGGTGACTGTTTTAGGACAGCAGGGACGCGAGCGAATTTCAGCGGACAACTGGGCGCAAACCCTCAATACCATTTCTTGGGAAATTCTCTGTGGGTTCAAGCACCGACTTCCTCGGGTTCGGGTTGGATAGCCGATTCCCAGCCGGAAAGGGGCATTTTTTTCGCGCTTCAAGCGATGTTCGATCGAACATCGCTTGAACGGGTTAAGCCGCTAACAGCGATTGCGTTTCATCCGGTTCCAACCGAGGACCGAAACTCGAAACGACGCGAGCCGCAGCACGAGAGGCGAGATTTCCCGCTGCTTTAAAACTCATACCGTGCGTCATCCCGTACAACAGAGCGCCGGCATACATATCCCCCGCACCCACAGTATCGATTGCCGTCACTGAAACCCCCGGAATTTCTACGATCGAGCGACCGTCAAAAATCACAGAACCCTGCGCGCCGCGCGTGATGGCAAACTGTCCGGCGAGGGTTTTCAAATACTCGATCGCGCCATCGATATCCTCAGTCCCCGCCAGTTTTAACGCCTCACTTTCGTTGGCAAAAATAAAATCCAACCCCGAACCAATCATCTCTAACAAACCCGGTTTGAAAAACTCGACCATGTTCGGGTCAGACAAAGACAGTGAGGTTTGAACACCGGCCTGGCGAGCGATTTCACGCGCTTCGATCGCCGCCGCTTTCCCCGGCGACGAAGCCACCAAATAGCCTTCAATATAAAGATAGTCCGACGCTGCGATCGATTCGGGAACGAGATCGCTCGTCGAGAAATCCGCCGAAATTCCCAAATGCGTGTTCATGGTTCGATCGGCATCGGGCGTGACGAAAACCAGACATTTCCCGGTTACCCCATCGAGACGGTTTTCAGCTCGGACGTTCGTATCGACGCCGCAACGCTGCAAATCGTCCAGATAAAACAAGCCCGTCTCGTCATCTGCCACGCGACAGGAATAAAAGCTTTTTCCACCAAACTGACTGACTGCGATCGCGGTATTCGCCGACGATCCCCCCGATGCTTTTTTGACCTCGTATTTCACAAAAGCGTCAACGAGTTCGTGGTGGCGATCTTCGTCGATTAAAGTCATCACGCCTTTGTCGATTTTAAAATTCGATAAGAGATCTGCCGACACCTCGAATTCCATATCGACGAGCGCGTTACCAATAGCGTAAACGTGATATCGATTCATATTTCAATACTGCGGTCGAAGTCGCCTCGATTGTATCATCACAAAAAAACCAGGGTAACACCCTGGTTTGGGAAGAAAGCGTGTCTCAATCTCTTACGCTTCCGCTTCACCCACTGCGGCTTCCAAATCTTCAGCCTTCATCCCACGAGGTGCAGAGACAGAGGCAATTAACACATCAGCTTCCATCACCGCTTCAACTTCTTCGGGTAATTGAATGTCGCTGAGGTGCAAACTTTGACCCATTCTCAGTTGAGACACGTCGATATCTAAACTGTCGGGAATTTTATTGGGAGGACATTTCAGGGTCAGTTGCGTCACCTGAGTATCGAAAAGTCCGCCTTGCTTGACCCCGATCGGCTCGCCGACGAAGTGCAACGGAAGATCGACTTGCACGCTGTCCTGAGACGCGATCGAGAAAAAGCTCAAATGAAAGGGAAAGCCTTTCCAAGGATGCATTTGAATTTCCCGAAGAAGCGTTTTCCCGCTCCAGGATATCTCAGGAATATTCAATTCAATTAAACTGCTGCTGGCTGACGGATCTTTGAGCAGCTTTTGAACGGATTTTTCATCGACCACGATCGAAACAGAATTCGTACCGTCATGGCCGTACAGCACTGCCGGAATCCACCCGTTGCGGCGTAGGGCGTTGGGCTTGCTGCCTTCAGGTCTCGATTTACACTCTAAGGTCAGTTCCACGATCTTTTTGGGGTTTCGTTATCAAAGTCCAAGCATTCCATCTTATCACAGTCATCAATGCTCCGACCCGACGACGGGAGAGAGGATCGATCTCTCAGCTGTGAAGACGAAGTCGTTAAGACGCACTCGTTTCGACCGGCGATCCGTTGGCGTGTAGGAGAGCGCGTTTGGGGCCGTGGATCGGATCTTCAACAATAATCGTTTGATCCCGTCCGGCACCGAGAGACACGATCGCGATCGGCACTTCCATCAGTTCGGCCAAAAATTTCAGGTAGTCGAGGGCTTCCTGGGGCAAGTCTTCCAACTGGCGACATTCTTCTGTGGACGTTTTCCAACCGGGAAGCGTTTCGTAAATCGGCTTGCACCGAGCAAACTGACGGGCGCTACTGGGGAAGTCGGTCGATCGAACACCGTCGATTTCGTAGGCGACACACACCTTAATTTTTTCGAGGGTGTCGAGTACGTCGAGTTTTGTAATGGCGAGACAGTCCATCCCGTTAATACGAACCGCGTAACGTCCGATGACCGCATCGAACCAACCGCAGCGGCGAGCGCGGCC
Source organism: Geitlerinema sp. BBD 1991-9 (assembly GCA_001657325.1). GTDB lineage: Bacteria > Cyanobacteriota > Cyanobacteriia > Cyanobacteriales > Geitlerinemataceae > Geitlerinema. Next base: position 47,183 of record LWRO01000002.1, read on the forward strand.
CGTTGTGGTTCCGAATTCCGCTCCCCGTTGGCCGAGGATTTCACCCACCCCTTCCGTCATTTCTGTGGGGAACGGCCCTTCACCTACGCGAGTCGTGTACGCTTTCGCCACCCCGATCACGCGATCGATAATCGTCGGGCCGACTCCCGCACCGACACAAGCGCCTCCCGCAACGGGGTTAGAAGACGTTACGTAGGGATAGGTGCCGTGATCCAGGTCGAGCAAAGTACCTTGAGCGCCTTCAAACAGAATGTTGCGACGAGCGCGAACGGCATCGTTAATGCGAAGCGACGCATCGACAATGTGGGGACGCAACCGTTCGGCATATTGCAAGTATCGATCGAGAACTTCGTCGATCTGAAGCGGCGGTAGACCGTACAGTCGTTCTAGCAAATCGTTTTTGTAGGGGATCGTCCACTCTAAAAGATCGTACAAACCATCGCGATCCATCAAATCCAACATCCGAATGCCAATTCGTTCGGATTTATCAGCATACGTCGGCCCGATCCCGCGTTTGGTCGTTCCTATTTTATGGGTTCCCCGTCGTTCTTCCGATGCCTGGTCGATCGTCCGGTGATAGGGCATCGTCACATGGGCAGTTTGGGCGATTTTTAAGTTATGGGTGGGAATATTAAGCTCTTTGAGTCGATCGAGTTCTTCGATCAACACCTGTGGGTCGATGACCGTTCCCGAACCGATGATGCACTCAGTGTTCGGATACAGAATCCCCGATGGAATCAAGTGAAGCTTAAACGTTTTATCTTGGACGACGACGGTATGCCCAGCGTTTACTCCTCCTTGGTAACGTACAACGACATCGGCCGACCGACTGAGCAAATCCGTGATCTTTCCTTTTCCTTCGTCGCCCCACTGGGCACCTATTACAACTACGTTAGCCAAGGGTCTTTATAAAATTCGAGTTTACACAATCGAGTATTATGTATAGTTTTTGCAACGTCTGTCAATACACAGCTCGTCAAACTTCGCAATCCTTATCATTGTCTAGATGCCGTGACTTTTGCCGATAACCCAGTGACGGCGGAAATAGCGGGCGAGCGAAGATTCGTCGAGAGCGAGATAAATCGGGCGCCCGTGAGGGCAGGTGCGAGGATTGCGAGTTTGTTGCCATCGATCGAGCAACGTTTGCATCTCGCGCAGGGTCAGAATCGTACCGTTCCGGATAGCGCTGCGGCAGGCAGTGGCCACCTGAGCCGCTTCGAGATCGGCTCCACCACTGAGTTCGAGGAGCGCGTCAGCACAATCGTCCCGACGCGCGAGGGGAGTCGGAGCTTGACGAATTGCCCACAACCCCTCTCCAAAGGGATCGACTTCGATGCCGAGCCGTTGTAGTTGTTCGATTTGCAGTGGTGTTAAGTGTTCGAGGACGATGGGCGGTTCGAGTTCTAGGAGTTCCCATTGTGCCTGCAACTGTTCGTAAATTACCCGCTCGTGGGCGATGTGCTGTTCGACCAACCAAAGCCCCCCAGGATGTTCGGCCACGATGTACGTGTTGTTCACCTGCCCGATCGCTCTGAGGGGAACGAGGGGAGCGCTCGATCGATCTTCCGATGGCAATTCCGCCCGATCGAGACGGTATTGACCTTTGGTTTCTGCAACGTTCAACAGTTGTCGGACTTGAGGAGAATCCGTCGGGGCGAGTTCGTTACGATCGAGACGCAACGCTCGATCGATGGCTGCGGCGAGGCGTTGTTGCCAGACCTCGACGTGACGCAAATAAACATCCGTTTTGGCTGGATGGCGGTTCCAGTCGATCTCGTCCGGGGCAACGTGCAGGTGAACGAAACACAGGGGATAGCGGTGACGGGGAAGCGTCCGCGACGTCGCAGACAGAACGGTTTGTTCTAAGTCTGGTAAGTTCACCACACGGCCGTTAATCGCAAATTTCAGCCAATCGAGCCGGTGGCGGTGACATCGATGGGGCGCTCCGAGGACTAATTCTAAATCGGCGGTTTCGCCTTCTTCCGACGGAACTTCCGCGCCACTGCGCGACCGCACGTATCGCAAATCTGACAGTAACACCCCTCGAAGCAATTGTACGAGAATCTGTCGCGGCGTTTGACCGGGACTGATGGCAAACCACCGTTTGCCCGGCTTCCAAACTTGCCAAGTGACGTGAGGATGGCACAGAGCGAGGTGCTGAACGGTCCACTGAACAGCTCGCCATTGCTGTGCGGGACTGGGGAGTGCCTCGCGACGACCCGGCCAGTCGCAAAACAGATCGCGAACGGAGACGATCGTGCCTGGGGCCATGGCAACCGGGGCGATCGACGTCAGTTTTCCCGTTCGATCGTAGCGAACGCACCAACCGTCGCCGTCGACGGTGCGACTGTGGATTTCCAAGCGAGCCAGGTTTGCCAAGCTGTGCAGCGCTTCGCCGCGAAAGCCCAAACTGGTAATGCGGTGAAGATCGTCGAAGCGGTGAATTTTGCTAGTGCTGTGGGCGATAGCGGCTTGGCGCAAGTTGTCGGGGGTCATCCCACAACCGTTATCGGCAACGCGAACGAGCCATCGATCGAGATCGATCGAAACCACGAGGCGCGTCGCTCCCGCATCGATCGCATTTTCAGCCAACTCTCGCACCACCGCCGCCAGAGAGTCGATGACTTCCCCCGCCGCAATCGCTCGCACCACGTCAGAGGGCAACGGTTGAATCGTGCGATCGGAGTCAAAAACAGACGACATGAGGAATGGGGACATTAGCCCAGAAAAGTGATTTGGTTGCGAGAAGTGGCGAGTCGTTCTCTTGCAATTTTTCAATCTCTGCCTTAGTCTCAGAAAAGTTTAAACTCCCACACACGTCAGACCGATCGTAGAAGTATTCCGAGATGTTTTCGACGGCTCGGAAAGCTCTAATATAATCGACGTTGTCATTTACACGGTTCTCGCCATGAGTCCAGAAACGAATCCTAACGGAGAACAAACCATGACTCCAGAAACTAGCGCTCCAGTTACTGTACCGTCGGAAGGGGGTCAGATCGTCCAAGCATCTGCTTCCGACTCAACCGGCGATCAGTTCCAGGAGGTCAAAACCCAAGTTCTCTCGATCCTTTCCGATCTGTTCAGCTACGTCGGTCAGTTCTTCTCAGAATATCAAAAACCGCTCGTCAACGTCGGATTGGTCGTGGGCGCGCTCATCGCCATTTATCTGACCGCCTCGATCGTCGATGCCATCAACGACATCCCCCTTCTGTCGCCGCTCTTCGAGTTGGTGGGAATTGGCTACTCGGGTTGGTTTATTTTCCGCTACTTGCTCACCGCTGATGCCCGTAAGGAATTGCAAAACAAGGTTTCCGACTTTTCGGATAAAGTGACAGGTGCAAAGTCGTAAATCACGACTCTATGGTAATCGCTCCTCAGTTAGGTAATCGGGATGTAGCTTCGACTACATCCTTTTTTGTACGATCTGTCAGCCCAATTGTAGACCGACAACTTTGTAAAACTTTGGGTTGACAGACTCAGAGCATAAGGGATTCCATCACGACTTCGAGAAAAAATAGTTTTGATGACGGTTGAACCTTCAAAATGCTGTTCGAGATTGTATCAATATCATGGCTTTTAGCGAGCGAGATTTCGATCGATCCGATCCTCGTCGAGAGATCGATCTCAACATTCGATAACTGCTCGAACGATCTTTTCAAGCTCAGTCAATCGATCGACTCTTTTGAAAATATCGTTTACGACACCTATTACAACAGGCGATTTAACTTTTCTGTAGACTATCCTAGCGGATTGCTTTTAGCTCAAGGAGAATCGATTAACGGTGACGGACAATCTTTTTTAGCACCTGACAGAAGCATTGCGATGGTTGTTTTTGGGCAGCACAATCGTGACAATCTTAATATTGAAGCTTTATATCAAAACGCGCTAATAAATTTTAACAATCCAGAACACTCCAAAATTATAACTTACCAAATACAACACGATAATTGGTTTGTTATCTCTGGATATTCAAACGATCTCGTATTTTACCAACGTACGATTTTAGAGGGCAATATCATTCAAACCCTAACGATCGAATACAATGCCGCACTACAGCCAGAATTCGACGATATTGTTACTGAAATTTCTCGATCGTTTCGCAGCACCAATCCGAGATAAAGATCGCCCATAAAATGGGTACATCTCAAGTTCTTAGAATGACCCCTCCGCCTTCGGCGGAGGGGTTCCGATTGCCAAAGTGAGATGCACCCCATAAAATATCGAACTTTCTAGAATTGGCGATTTAGCGTGTAGCGTTCGATCGTCCCGAGCGGTCATACCATCACGGACGCTACAAATTGAGGCTCGTACTCGATCGTTGTAACACGATCGCTCGATCGCCGACAATGGGATTTCGCGCGAGTAAAGTTCCGCCCTCGTCAGTAATTTCAACATGAGTAAAATCGAGAGACTTCGCTTTTCCCCATAACTCGTTTGCCAATCGATCTTGTTGAATCGGATCGAGATCGTACCACTGCGATTTCAGACTGACACGCAATCGATCGGCTTCAAAATCCGCACTGACCGATCGGACGAACTCGTTATCTTCGTAAGGTTGTGCGACTTGCACGATCTGCGCTTGCACCGCTGCGACGAGACGCTGTTCAGGAGTCAGAGACGGCGGTGCGAGTTCGACCGGTCGAGCAAAATCGGGTGAAGAGAGTTCCGAGGGAAGTTCTGATTCCGCTGAGGGTTTTAGAGTTTCCGGTTCCCGCACGTCCAGTTCGGGTTCTGATTCGGTCTCCGAAGGGGGTAGCGGAGGCAATTCTATCGGGGTTGGTGTCGGCGACTCTCGGACAGGGGGTTGCGGTTCGACGGGAAGCGGTTTCAAGACCACTTCCGGCGGCGTGGGTTCGGTAGACGGGAGCAGTAACGGAACCGCCACCACTCCAACCCCGATGGCGACAACGAGCGCGCCCACCCACAGCAGTGGAGAAGAGAGGGGAGATCGAGTCGTTGCAGCCGATTCTGTCGCTTCCAATCGATCGATCCATCCTTCCAGAACCGAAATCGTCGCCCGCAAAACCCGAATGAGTATCGATCGAACGACTCCAGGAGCCTGAGATACGTCAGACCGCTCGTCCGATGGAGGTGGAGTTTGAGACATAGCACCGTTCCCTCATGCCAACCGATTCGGAACCCATCGTATCAGGAGATGGCGAGATGGAGAGATTTCAGCTCGTCCCCTCATCCGATCGTCTTCCGATCCCATCAGACAGCACCTAACAAACTTGCCAATAACGCCTTCTGAACGTGCATCCGATTTTCCGCTTGATCCCAAACGCGAGAATGCGATCCTTCAATGACCGACGCTGTAATTTCCTCGCCGCGATGTGCGGGGAGACAGTGGAGAACGATCGCCTTATCTGACGCTCGATCGAGTAAGGCCTCGTTCACCTGATAGGGCTGAAACAGCGGCATTCGATCGTCAGCTTCCGCTTCCTGACCCATACTCGCCCAAACATCCGTATAGATCGCGTCTACCTCTCGAACCGCCTCGATCGGATCGTGTGTGACCGTCACGTCACAACGTTCTCCCGCGAGCGCTTTGGCTTGCGCGACAATGTCCGGGTTCGGCTCGAATCCTTTCGGAGTCGCCACGCGCACGTTCGCACCGAGCATCGCACAACCGAGTAAAAGCGAATGAGCCACGTTATTACCATCGCCGACGTAAGCCAGCGTCGTCCCGTCGACGCGGCCGAAACACTCCTGTACCGTCAGCAAATCCGCCAAAGCCTGACAGGGATGAGCCAAATCTGTCAGTGCGTTAATAACGGGAATTTCAGCGTAGCGAGCAAACGTTTGCAAATCTTTTGGGTCGAACGTGCGAATCGCAACCACATCGAGATATCGATCGAGTACTCGCGCCGTATCCTCTAACGGCTCGCCACGACTGACCTGCGTCACGTTCGGATTGAGGTCGATGACTTGACCGCCGAGTTGGTACATCGCCACTGAAAAACTGACGCGAGTGCGAGTCGAAGCCTTGTAAAACAACAATCCCAACACCTTACGACATTGAGGCGCAACGGTTCCCGCTTTCATCTGAGCGGCCAAGTTCAACACCTCTGACACCTCGTTAGGGCTGAGGTCTGCTAGACTCAACAAATCACGTCCTTTCAATGCAGTCATAACCCGTGTGTTGCTCCTCACTGTCCATTGCGGTTGACGATCCGCTATCGGTGGGGGTACGCAATCACCAGCGAGATAGCGAGATGAGGCTAGGATCGTCTCACGGCCGCCTCTCCCTCACCGAGATTGATAGAATATACCACAACCCCTTAAGACATGGGGTTCTCAAGGAGCGTACCACTTGCAGTTGCCCAAAGCGACCACAAGAGTACAGGCGGTCGTAAGGGTACGCCCTAACTTGCGACGGTCGTTCAAGTGAGTGGATTTACGGTTGACCTGTTGCCCGTTACCTGTTGCCTCTTCCCCGGATCGATGAAGCGATGATTTTCCTGTCTGGCTACCAGGTCGTTGAAGAACTCGATCGCAGTGACAAAACCGTCGTTTATCGTGGCTATCAGCAGCACGACCGACGGCCGGCAATCGTGAAAACGACAAGGCTCGACTACCCCGATCTCGCAGATATTGCCCGTATTCGCCACGAGTACGAAATCGCTGCGTCTCTTGACAGTCCCTATCTCATCCGCGCCTACAGCCTAGAAACGTACCCCAACCACCGCGTAGCGGCTGTATACGAAGATATTGGCGGAACGTCGCTCGACGCCGTGATGCGAGTTCGCCGTTTTTCCATTGAGGAAAGCCTCGACATTGCCCTTAAATTGGCCGAAGCACTACGGGATCTCCACCAAGCCAAAATCGTCCACAAAGACCTCAAGCCCCACAACGTCATTTACAACGCCGACACCGGCCGCGTACAACTGATCGATTTCGGAATTGCGTCTCGGTTGTCCCAAGAACAACCGACCCTCGATCCCCTCAATACCCTGGAGGGAACGCTCGCTTACCTTTCCCCGGAACAAACCGGGCGCACGAACCGCCCCCTAGACTACCGAACCGATTTCTATTCCTTCGGGGTCACCCTCTACGAAATCCTAACGGGTCAGTTGCCCTTCAACAGCAACGATGCTCTCGAACTCGTTCACTATCACATTGCGAAAGTGCCAACGCCCCCCGAGTTGGTCGTTGCTGAAATTCCCCGTCCCCTGTCCGACTTGGTGATGAAGCTGCTGGCCAAAACAGCAGAAGACCGCTATCAAAGCGCCTTTGGTTTGATCGCCGATTTACAGGAGTGTCTCCGCCAGTGGCGCGAACGCGGCTCGATCGAACCGTTTGCGATCGGACGACACGACGTTTCGGTACAGCTGCAAATTCCTTACAAACTCTACGGGCGGGAAGCCGAATTGTTAGAGTTAATGCAAGCGTTCGATCGAGCCAACAGTACCCCGTCCGGCTCGATCGAGCTCGTCCTCGTCGCGGGTTATTCGGGGGTCGGTAAATCAGCCCTCGTGCGAGAAATGCACAAGCCCGTCGCACGTCGATCGGGGTATTTCGCCGGCGGGAAATTCGAGCGCCTCAAACGAAACGTTCCCTACTTCGCCTTCGTACAAGCCCTATCGGAATTGAGCGAACAGTTGCTCGCCGAAAGTAGCACGCGCTTAGCCAGGTGGAAGCAACAGCTCGTCCGGGCTCTCGGAGCGAACCAAAACCTCGCCCGAGAAATCGTTCCCGCCTTAAAACCGATTTTGGACGTTCGGGCGTTCGGCGAGTCGCGACCCCTCACGCGCAACAACGACGGCGATTCTCCTTCGCCGCAGCGTCGAGATCGATCGATCGCTCCCGAACTCGGAGATACGCACAACCGATTCAACGACGTATTTCAACAACTCCTCAGCGTCTTCGCCAATCCCGAACACCCCCTCGTTTTGTTTTTCGACGACTTGCAATGGGCGGATTCAGCCTCTTTACAACTCCTGCAAACGCTACTCGACAAGCGCTCCCTCAGCTCGTTGCTCCTCATCGGTGCCTACCGAGAAAACGAAGTAACCCCCACACACCCTCTATCACTTGCCCTGAACGAATGGCATCATCGCGGGATTTCGTCGACCCACACGATTGCACTCGACAACCTCAACCATAGCTGTGTCGAACAACTCGTCGCAGATACCTTGCACCTGTCTTGCATCGAAGTCCGGCCTCTCGCCACTCTGCTGTACCGCAAAACTGAAGGCAATCCCTTTTTCTTAACCCAACTGCTACTATCCTTAGCTCGCGAAGACCTCTTAGTTCTCGATACAGAAACCGGACGTTGGACGTGGGACAACGATCGACTCGAGCAAATCGACATTTCTGAAAACGTCATCGACCTCACCGTTCGCAAGCTGCGAACGCTACCTCTGGAAACACAAAATTTGCTGATGCTGGCCTCTTGTATCGGCAACCGCTTTGACTTGAGGGTACTGTCTGTCGTCAACGAACGCTCCCAGCGTCGCACGGCGGCCGACCTATGGGCGGCCGTACGCGAAGGGACGATCGTCCCCCTCGGTGACGCTTACAAAATTCCCCTCGCCCTCGACCCCGACGACAATCTTGCGTCCACTGAAACATCGACCGCGAGTTCGATCGAAGCGCCCTCAGCGAGTGTCGATGCGGCCCTCGATCGAACCTCCATCGTTTTTAAGTTCCTCCACGATCGCGTTCAACAAGCGGCCTATTCCCTGATTTCTCCCGACATCCGACAAGACGTTCGCGTTCAAATCGGCAAATTACTCCTCAAAAGCACCCCCCCCGATCGACTCGAAGATCGGATTTTCGAGATCGTCAACCAGTTCGATGCGGGGGCGGATTTAATGGTGCGTCCCGACGAGAAACAGCAGCTCGCGCAGTTGAATCTGATCGCTGCGCGTAAGGCTAAAGCGGCAGCGGCGATCCAAACCGCTCTCGAATATCTGAACGTGGGGCTGAACGCACTGGGGGATGAGGGGTGGGAGCGAGAATACGAACTCACGGTGACCTTACATCTCGAAGCGATCGAACTCGAAGCGGTCAACACCCACTTCGATCGAGCCTTAACCCTCGCCCAAACGGTTCAGCAGCGTGCGAACAACCGTCTCCATAAAGCGAAAGCTTACCAACTTCGAGCCACCGTGTACGGCATCCAAAACCAGATCGATCTCGCCCTCGAAAGCGGCGTTCAAGCGATCCAAATGCTCGGTATTCCTTGGGACGATCCGCCTCTACCAACCCAGAACCCGAGATCGCTCTTGCCAAAACGCGACGAAATCGCTCGACTTCCCGACCTCGAAAACACCTACAGCCGTTTAGCCGTGGAGTTGTTGAGTGCCCTGGCCACAACGGCTGCGTTTACCGATGTCGCCGTCGTGAGGCGAGCCGTGTTGACCCAACTCAAACTGAGCTGGCAGCAGGGACACTGCAGCCATGCCGCTGTTGCCTATGCTTGGTACGGTGCCTTACTCTGTGGGGCTGGCGATGCTGAATCCGGCCGCGAAGCTGCCCTCGTCGCCCGCCAGTTGCTCGATCTCCATCACTCGACGGCGTTCTCTCGAGAGCGCGGCAAGCCCTTGAAAGGCATTATTTCGATCGTCACGGCTTCTCGTATCGATCCTTGGTTTCGTCCCCTGAACGAAACTCTTGCCGACCTGCGGAACGGATGGCAGCAAGCTTGGGAAGCGGGAGACCTGACCGGAAGCTGTCACGGAGCCATGGCAGATAGCTCGATGACGTTTTGGGCTGAAGCCGCACTTCCCCTCGTCGTTGCTCGACAAGATACGGCGATCGCCCTGTTGAAGAAAATCGATCGAAACGCGGCGACGAAATGCGCGAGTCTGTGGCGAGAAGTGTCGGCAGCACTGCAAGAGAAAGTTCCTCACCCCCTAGAACGGGTCGGCGTGCAAAACAGCGCTGAACCGTCACCTCCCGACGATCCTCAGCCCTCCCCCGTCTCGGGAGGCGGCGCGCCGTCGAAAGCAGTCCTGTACGCGACCTATCTCGCCCGGACCGTGGTTGCCGTTCTGTTCGGTGCGTTCGATCGGGCCCTCCTCGCCGCCGAACGAGCTGAAGAATATGCCGATATTGCCCTCGGTACCGTCGATCGAGCGTATCAGGTGGCCTACGGACTCTTGGCACGATTGGGGACGAATCAGTCCCTCGACGGCCCGGCCAAAACAGCTCGCGCCCATCTGTTCCGCTGGGCTAGACGGGCGCCGGAAAACTTCCAACACCTGCTCGACCTCGTCGATGCCGAAACCTATCGCATTGCTGGTGATTTTCTCAACGCAATGGAGGCTTACGATTGTGCCGTGGCGACGGCTCATCAATACGGACACGCACGAGAAGCCGCCCTGGCGAACGAACGCGCCGCTTGCTTTTACTTCGAGTGGGGACGGGAGCCCATTGCTGCTTTGTACCTGTACGAAGCTTATCGAACCTACCGAGCCTACGGCGCGATCTCGAAAGTCCGCGATTTAACCGACCGCTATCCCCAACTCCTCCAAGGAACGGCGTTCCGAGATCGCGTCGCCGGGCCACCCCAAGGGTACGCGCCGACATCTAACGCGATCGATCTCGAACGCACTCAAGATCTTCGAGATTACGACTTCTCTCGCCCCTCGAGCGGTCAATCCCAGAATTACGCGCCGACTGAAACAGCCATCGCCCAACCCGCCGATCGACTCGATCGGGCCACCGCCATCAAAGCCACACACGCTCTCTCTAGCGAAATTGTTTTAGAGTCGTTGTTGAAACGACTGATGAGTATCGTGTTGGAAAACGCGGGGGCGCAAACGGGTTTTCTCATCCTCGCCAGTCACGATGGCATGGCCGCTGCGGAGGACGCCACTCTCGTTCGAGATACGGAAATTCCACGTTTGTTTGTCGAAGCGGCCGGTACGGTGACGACTCAACAGATCGCCGTGCGTCAGTCGATTCCCCTCGAAGCCTGCGAGTTACTCCCGAAATCGATCGTTTACTACGTTGCTCGACGACATGAAAGTCTCGTCCTCAACGATGCCGCGACCACGTCCACACCCTTCACCTACGATCCCTACATCCAACAATATCGCCCTCGCTCTTTACTCTGCCTGCCCATCGAACGCCAACAAAAACTCATCGGCCTGCTATATCTCGAAAACAACCTCACCCCTGGGGCGTTTACTCACAACCGACTCGAATTACTCGGTTTGTTGTGCGCTCAGGCTGCAATTTCGATTGAAAACGCCACGCTCTACCAACAACTCCGAGACTCCGAACGGCGAGAACGAGAACGCTCTCGACAACTCGAGCAGTCCCTGCACGACATGGAAAGCTTGCACCTGCAACTGATTCAGAGTGAAAAAATGTCGGCGCTCGGACAGCTAGTTGCGGGGATCGCTCACGAGATTAACAATCCTGTCGGCTTCATTTTGGGTAACTTGACCCTCGCTGAAAACTATATCGAAGACTTGATCGAACATTTGCAACTGTACCGCGAGCGCTTTCCCGAACCAGGAGAAGAATTTTGCCTTCACGCTGAAGAAATCGATCTAGACTACCTGTTTGAAGACGCGCCCAAGTTACTTTCGTCGATGAAAGTCGGGGTCGATCGAATTCGCGACATTAGCAAAGCCTTACGAACGTTCTCGCGCACGGACACCGACGTCCCCGTTTCGACCGATCTCCACGACAACATCGACAGTACGTTACTCATCCTCAAACACCGCCTGAAAGCGAACGACATACGCCCGGAAATCGAGGTGGTTAAACGCTACGGAGAACTCCCTTCGATCGAATGTTATGCCGGACAGCTCAACCAGGTCTTTACCAATCTCATCGCCAACGCCATCGATGCCATCGAAGAAGCCGGTCGAGATCGCAGTTATCGCGATTGGAGCGATCGTCCCCCTCGCATCACCATCTCGACGGACTCGTCCACCGAGGGCGAAGCTGTCATCGTCCGCATCACCGACAACGGCACGGGAATGCCCGAATCCGTTCGCACGCGAATGTTCGACCGCCAGTTTACGACGAAACCAGTGGGTAAGGGAACGGGCTTGGGACTCTCGATTTCTCACGCGATCGTCGTTGAAAAACACGGTGGCTCGATCGAATGCACCACTGCAGCGGGAGTCGGAACAGAATTCACCATCGTCTTACCCCTTTTGCAGTGAACAGTGAACAGTGAACAGTGAACAGTGGGGACAAGTTGCCAGTTGCCCGTTGCCAGTGGAGACCGGTTTTCGCGAACCGTTTCACCTCGTCTCCCTTCCTACTCACCTGCTGTTCGCTGAAAAAAAACCTCCGCTACAATAAATGCCGGGGAGCCAGTTTATGATGTTCGTACAGGTGTTTGGGGTTTCTAACTCCCAATTGCAAGCTCCTAACACCTTCTCAAGATGGGTGCGCTCTCCCAAGCATTCGCCCCCAAGCGGCAATCCCAAACCCACTATCCCCCTGACATCGTGCTGCCCGGATATCAAGTCAGTACGCTTCTCTACGAAAGCGTTAACTCCCTCGTCTATCGGGGAACTCGCGAACGGGACGGACTGCCCGTCATCCTGAAAGTTCTCAAAAGCGATCGCGTCACGCCCACCGAACTGGCGCGTTACCAGCAGGAATATTACATTAACCAACAGCTCGACCTCGACGGTGTCGTAAGGGCTTATGCGCTGGAGCGCTATCAAAATACGGTTGCGATCGTTCTCGAAGACTTTGGCGGACGATCGTTAAAAGACTATCTCGAGGAAATCGGCAAATTTCCCCTTCCCGAATTTCTCTCCATCGTCGTCCAAATTGCCGAAATTCTCGATCGAATTCACGCGGCGAACATCGTTCACAAAGACATTAACCCGGCCAACATTCTCTACAACCGCGAACTCGATCGAGTCAAACTCATCGACTTTGGAATTTCCGCCCAAGTTATTCCAGACAGCGTTTCATCCGATCGACTGCCGAACGTCCCATCGCTTCGCAACTCCTCAGTTCTCGAGGGAACGCTACCTTATATGTCTCCCGAACAAACCGGGCGCATGAACTGTTCTCTCGACTATCGCACGGATTTTTACTCCCTCGGCGTGACCTTCTATGAAATGCTGCTAGGGTGCCTACCGTTCGATGCTGCCGATACGATGGCTTGGGTTCACTGCCATATCGCTCAAACCCCAACGTCTCCCCATCGCGTCGATCCCGACATTCCCCCAGCCATTTCCGACATTGTGATGAAGCTGCTGGCCAAAACTGCTGAAGAACGCTATCAAAGTGCTTGGGGTCTACAAGCCGATTTAGTCTTGTGTTTGATGCAGCTCGAGGCCACGGGGACGATCGAAGACGTCATCCCCGGTGAGAACGATGTCGTCCATCAGTTTCGTATTCCTCAGCGCATCTACGGTCGTGAAGCCGAACTCGCCCAAATTCACGAGGCGTTCGAGCGTGTCGGTACGTTCGCATCAGTGGAGCAGAGTTCGATCGTCAAATCTTCAACGCTGTCCTCCGAGAGTAGCCCACCCGAAATCCTGTTCCTCGCTGGCGATTCCGGAATTGGAAAAACGGCACTCGTCGCGGAAAGTTACAAGTCGATTTCGCGCCCGGCGGGATATTTGATTTCCGGACAGTTCGAGACCGACCGCACCTTGACTGAGCGCCCGACGAACGCTCGCGAGATTCCCTGTAGCGCCGTTATTGAAGCGTTGCGAGAACTGTTCCGGCTCCTGTTGGCAGAAACCGAAACCCAACTCGCCCAGTGGCGCGAGAAATTGCTCGATGCTCTCGATCTCGACGATCTCGTTTTAGTCGATGCGATCCCCGAACTGAGGCTCGTTCTCGGGACAGTCCCGTCGAATCCGTCTGTTGAAAACCTTCGCGATTTAGGGAAAGACGCCTTGGCGCAAAAGCGCTTCAAATCGTCGATCGAGCGCCTCTTGCGCGTGTTTTGTTACGAGCGCTGTCCTCTGGTTCTCTTTCTGGATAACTTGCAGTGGGCCGATCGAGACAGCTTGCAGGTCGTCGAAACCATCCTCAGCGCTCCCCACTCTCGATCTCTGCTGGTGGTAGGTGCGTACCGTAACGATGAAGAGATCGAGGTCATACAACAGTTTAAGCGTCGGTGTGCTGAGCGTGGCATTCGGATGCAGCATCAAGTGTTGAGTCCTCTTCCCCTCAACGCGATCGCTCAACTGGTGGCCGACACCCTGCAAAGTGAAATTAAAGCCGTGATGTCCCTGGCCGCGCTCATCGCTCAGAAAACCAACGGCAATCCCTTTTTCGTGCGGGAATTTCTCAAGACGCTTCATCGAGAACGCTTGCTGGTTTTCGACGACGAATCGATGAGTTGGCAGTGGGATATCGATCTCGTCAGCGCGCAGGAAATTACGGATAACGTTCTGGAAGTCCTGCTGACTCAACTGCGCCAACTGCCCGAAAATGTCCGCGACATCCTCTCGATCGGGGCTTGCGTGGGTCAAGAGTTCGACCTCGACACCATCGCCGAACTCACCGGTCGCACCACGCGCGACTTGTTTCAAGACCTCGTTCCCGCTTTGGTGGAAGGCCTCGTGCAGCCCCTGCATCGGTGGGAGCGATGGGGAGACGAGGAGATCGCCCCGATTTCTCATGTCGCTTCACCCTTGCCGAATCAGCGCTCGGGCGAACGAGGGGTACTGTTGCTGGGGTATCAGTTCTTACACGAGCAAGTTCGCCAAACCGCCTACGATCGAGTTCCGTCTCAGCGCAAAGCTGAAATTCATTTAAAAATCGGTCAGTCTCTGTCGCAACGCCAGAGGATCGCGCAACGACCCGATGGGATTGTCGAACTCGCCCGCCATTGGAATTTGGGTAAAACGGCCGTCAAAACGGATGCCGAGCGCTTAGAACGGGGGCGAATCAACCTCGAGGCGGGACGACTCAGCCGAGATCGGGAAGACTATACGAGTGCCCTCGTTTACGATCTCGAGGGAATTGAGGCACTACCGACGCCGATGTGGGACGTTTGTCCGGACTTGGCCTTCGATCTGTACCTCGAGCGAACCCGATCGAATCTCTTACAGGGGAATTTCGATCGTATGGAAGACCTGGTCGAAATTCTCGATCGACACGCCCCTGACGATTTGGCTCGTGCTGAGGTCGATCGTCTGGTGGTTATGGCTTTTGAGCTTCGCGGTTGCTACGACGAAGCCCTCGATCGCGTGGGAGGTTCGCCAAGCGACGCTCGGTTAAGCCGTGAAGTGCCAACCCATCGGTCGGACGTGCTGACACTCTCCAATCTCGACTGCGACGGCGCTATCGCCCTTCGCAATCGCCTCAGCGATCTCGATGACATCGAGGTCGATCCGAACTCGGCGCGGGATGTCGGGGACGTTCGGCAGCTCGGACAAGCTGTAGAATTGCGCTCTCTCTACCTCGGACTGCTCGTTCCCCTGTATACCTTCTGCGATCGCACGCAGTTCGATCGAGTCGCGATCGATTTACTCGAACGGGGGATACAAACCCAACCGACGCCAGCAACGGCCTTGGCTTGTGCTGCCTACAGCGTGCGGTGGTTGTGTCGGGGCGGTGACCTCACCACCGCCTTAGCTTGGGCTTCTCTGGCGGAGCGATTCGTGGAAAGATCGATCGAGACGTCACGGGGACGAAGTTTTGCCTTGCTGCCGTCCGTTCGCTGTTGGGTCTACGAGTTTCTCGGCCGTTTCGTTTACCCCTGGTCGAAACCCATTCCTACGGCCCTATCGCTCCTCGAAGAAGCCTATCGCCTCGGCGTCGAAGCGGGGGAAGTCTTCGGTGCCGGACTCGCCCTCGCCGATCGATTGTTGCTGTCGTTCTATGGTGGCGAACCCCTCAATACCTTAGTTGAGGACGCGGAACGATGGACTCGTTGGTGTTGCAAGTACCAACACCAAAGGGCACTCGATACGATTGCCAGCGTCATGCTCCCGGTTTCACATTTGCGCGAGCGCAGTCTGTCAACGCGCCCTTCCCAAAACGAGGAGGAGATGACCTTTAGCTGGAAGCGGTTGACGGAAACTGAGTTTCTCGATCGACTGACATCGTTGGCTCGAGCTGACTGTCGCGCACTCTTCTACGTCCACAAGGCTTGGGCGCTCTATCTCGACGAGCGCTATGGCCAAGCACTGGAATTCGCCCGGTTGGCCGATACACAAATGCTCCGATGGGGGGATGGGGAAATTCAAGCGCCCTCCGCTTCCCAGGGATTTATGGCGGTCGCCCTCAACCGTTTTATCCTCGCGCTGTGTTTGGCGGCATCGTATTCTCCGGTCGATCGAGACCGAAGTGCGCTCGTCCTTCAGGAATTGGAATCGATTCAATATCAGTTTGACCGTTGGGAAGCAACGGGGCCGGTTTTGTTCCAAATTCTTGCGGCACTCGTGCGCGGGGAGTGTTATCGACTTCAGGAAAAACGATCTCAGGCCGTCGATCAGTTCGATCGCGCGATCGAGCTGGCAGCGGAGGCCGATGTCGTGCAGTACGCTGCGATGGGAAACGAACTGGCCGCTAAGTTCTGGCTCGATCGAGGCAAGCTGAAAATTGCGAAGGTGTATTTCGGAGAAGCTTACGTGGCCTACCAACGATGGGGGGCGGCGAGTAAAGTCCAACAACTCGACGATCGATATGGTTCGCTGTTAGCGGTAGCCGCGTTCGTGTCGAGTGACGATATGGCTTTAGGAAGAGGGAACGATCCTCGCACGAACACCAGTATTAACTATACGCGCTCTCGTGCCGCTGTTTTGGACGTAACGACGGTGATGCAAGCGGCTCAAGCGCTGTCCGGGGAAATCGTTCTCGATCGACTGTTGGACAAACTCATGCAACTCGCGCTCGCCAATGCGGGGGCGACACGGGGAGTGATTATCTTGGAACGGAACGAGCAACTGACGATCGAAATCGTGCAAACGGCCGTTCCTCAAGGGAGTACGACGGCGGAAAGCCAATGGGAAGATGAGGAGACCGCGAGTTCGATCGATTCTCTCTCATCTCCGTCTTCACTCCCCATTCACTCTCAGCCCGTGGACGAATGCAATTGCATTCCGAAATCGACGGTTCACTATGTCGCCCGCACGAACGAAAGTGTCGTCCTCAACGATGCGACGGCAGAATCGGCCTTTGTCAACGATCCCTACATCCAACACCAACAACCCAAATCGCTCTTGTGCGCTCCGATTCAAGGGCAGGGGAAACTCATCGGGATTCTGTATTTGGAAAACGATCTGACCGCAGGGGCGTTTACGAAAGACCGCCTCGACGTGCTGATGTTGTTGTGCGCCCAAGCAGCGATCGCGTTGGAAAACGCTCGTTTGTACGAGAACCTAAAACAGTCGGAACTGCGAGAGCGGGAACGGGCGACGCAGCTGCGGGAATCCCTGCAAGAGTTGCAGAAAGCGCAGTTACAATTGGTTCAAAGTGAGAAAATGGCGACGTTGGGTCAATTGGTGGCAGGGGTTGCCCACGAGATTAACAATCCCGTGGGATTTGTCGATGCCAATCTCAGTCACGCACAGGGGTATATTGAGGATTTGATCGGGTTGTTGGAACTCTATCAAGAGACGTTCCCCGAACCGGGTGAGGAGATCGAAGACGAAGTGGAAGATATCGATCTCGATTTCATTTTGAAGGATTTACCGCAAATTCTCGATTCGATGAAGGTAGGAACGGAGCGCATTCGTCAAATTAGTCGATCGTTGCGCACTTTCTCGCGGGCCGATACATCGGCTAAAGTAGCCGTCGATATCCATGAGGGAATCGACAGCACGTTGATGATCCTCAAGCCGCGCTTGAAATTTACAGACAAGCGACCGGCGATTGAGGTTGTCAAGGAGTACGGCGATCTTCCCCAAATCGAATGTTACGCCGGACAACTCAATCAGGTGTTTATGAATATCATCGCGAATGCCATCGATGCCCTCGATGATAAAAGTGCCGATCGATCGTTTGAGGAGATCGAAGGAGATCCCAACCGCATTATCATTCGCACGGAACTTAACGAAGCGGAAGATCGTGCGAGAATCTGTATTCGCGATAACGGTCTCGGTATGACGGAAGCGGTACGCCAACACATTTTCGACCATTTATTTACGACGAAAGCGGTGGGAAAAGGGACGGGTTTAGGACTCTCGATTTCCTATCAAATTGTCGTCGAGAAGCACGGGGGAGAGCTAGATTGTACTTCGACCCCTGGCGAGGGGACGGAATTCACGATCGAAATTCCCACGGTCTAGAATGTTGAGACGATCGATCGAGCATTGGCAATCGTCCAAGCATCGATCCCCAGCAACAACAACGTCAACCCCAGTAAAATGCCGTACATCCACGGTTGCGCCAGCGGCCGAACGTCTCGGGTATCGATACCGGTTTTCGCTTCTACCCGCTGCACCAATTTGGAGAATCCCGCAACCCGCATCGGGAGGAGATAGGCTTCTCCCGATTCACTGAGGAAGTAGTATACGAGTCCGCCTTGTCCGGTCGTGCGGGGTTTGAGGGCGCATACATCTTTCCAAGGCAGAAACCAGCCTTTTCGGAAAACAGGAGGCATCCATCCGGGATACGCGACGCGAATTCCGGTGTCGTCGAGAACAACTCGATCGCTCAGCGCGCCGTAGAGGGCGACGAACCCCAGAACTAAACCCACCCACAGCAGTGAGGGCGGAACGCTCGATCGAGTGACTTCAGCTAAAAACGGTAGCGGTACGGTCAGCGCGACGTACAACCCGAAAAGTGTGAATCGAATTAAGGGAGAAATTCGGAAAACAGAAGATTGAGGCGTTTCAGACACGACGATAGTGTTACGCACCGCTTACACGAGCGAACCTTTTAAACGACAATCTAAGATCGGGGCAAATATTTTTGTACGACGCTCCATCCCGTCCACGAAACGGCGAGAAAGCCGAAAAACAGCACAGCATTCGTGACGACGTGAAAGCGCCGCATTTGAGGGCGTTTGGGGTGAATTCGCAAACCACTCACCGCTGAAACGATCGCGAGCGCAACAACGGTCAATCCGGCTGGTAGGTGTGCCGAATGACCCAAGTTCCCATAATGCCCGAGCGTACCGACGATCCCGATCGATAGGAGCAGTAACACCAAGGCCACCAAAAAACCTCCGACGATGAGATGTGCGTTACGAAGCCAACGCGGACGAGACAGACTCTGTACTCGTGCAGTCAACATCCAGCCTCCCGTAATGCCGAGGAGACAGTACGCCGAGATCGACAATCCCATCGACCAGGCAGCAATACGCCACAACCATATAAATGAAGGAAGATCCAAGGAACTCGTCCCATTCTGATGTGACTGCCCTTGGATCTTACCCTTTTATTCAGTTGCAAAGCTAGAAACTCAGTTGAGATTGTCAGACAGCACCTTGACGAACGCTTTTGAGGTTCACCAGTTTTTAAGGAATCGCTCTGCCTTGAGAGTCGTTTGCGAAGTGAAACAGCGTTCTCTCGCCATTGCTTTCTCAGTCGGTTAACGATTCCACTCCCACACCACAAGGTTATATCGATGCCAACTACTCAACCGATGCTAAAACAGGTTTTTTTGTATCGTGCGACGATGCGGCGGCAACTTCACGATTCTTTACACTATCCGATTCTTCTTTTGCGGTAGAATCCTTCATACCGTCAAAGTCCGTCGTCACTTTTAGCCGTTCGCAGGGAATCGTGTCCGACAAGATGGCACTTGCCATCATCCCCGTATGGATTTCGAGCTGAGCTTGAGGCATCGTCTCGAAAACAAGGCGTTGTCCTGGAAAAACGACACGCTCGAAGTACCAATTTGAGATGTTGGTGATTCGGGCGACCTGAATCTGGCTCGTCGCGTTGACGTAGCAGCAAAGAACTGGATTGGAGCTATCCTTGGGTAAGGGATCGAGAATTTGAGCCATGGTTTTTTGAGAAATTTGATTTCGTCAAAGTCGATCGATTGTTATAGAAGAAGCCTAACACTTCGCGATCCCAGATGGTTGTAAAAGCGAATACCAAGTCCTAAAAAGTTGGCGGGACTCTCTAGTCGGAGATCGTTTTGCCGTAAAATGAAAGCGGTTTGGCGGAAATCCGGAAAATGCTAGGCGCGCTCTCTCTCAAGCTTGCTGTCTGAAAGTTCGACACACGCCCGCTTAGTGTTATGCACGTGTTTGTTTGAAATTTTGTTTTTTTAAAGATTTTTTGAAGGAGCCTCTCACCTCCGCACCATGCGGTCGTGAGAAGCTCGAAGGACGCACTCTCGGGTTATCTTCACCATTGCCCCCTCTTGGCTTGATGTTATCTTAAAAAGTAAAGATATGTAAAAAACGTTTTCAATATGAGTACGAAGAGAGTGCCGAGCTATGCTAGCGCGATCGATCGCATTCTATACGTTCGCCTCCCCTGCAATCCGATTTTCCCGATCGGGGTCGTCTATCTTGCCGACTGTCTTCACAAGCTTTTCCCAAGTCTCGAACAGCGAATTTTCGATCTCGGTGCGATCCCCCCTCTCGATTTCAACCACGCCTTAGAAAATTGTATTGACGAATTCAAGCCCCAGTTGCTTGTATTTTCCTGGCGGGACATTCAGATTTACGCCCCCGTCGGCGGTCGAGGCGGAAATCCCCTGCAAAACGCCTTCGAGTTCTACTACGCGAACAATCCCCTCATCAAGCTGCGTGGCGCTTTCGGAGGCTTGCGTTTAGCTGGATCGTACTACGGCGAACTGTGGCGCAACCTGGGGCTGATTCGTCGAGGCCTCCAACGGGCGCGTCGTTATTCGCCCGAGGCGCGAGTGGTCGTCGGAGGCGGTGCTGTAAGCGTGTTTTACGAACAACTCGGACGCAGTCTTCCCAAAGGTTCGATCGTCTCCGTTGGCGAAGGCGAAACACTGCTCGAAAAGCTCGTATCCGGGCAAAATTTTGAAGACGAGCGCTGTTATGTCGTCGGTCAAACCAAGCCTCGCGAACGTTTGATTCACGAACAGCCTACCCCAATCGAAAAAACGGCCTGCAACTACGATTACATCGAAACGATCTGGCCGGAATTCAACTATTACTTACAAGATTGCGATTTTTACATTGGCGTTCAAACCAAACGCGGCTGTCCTCACAATTGTTGCTATTGCGTTTACACCGTCATCGAAGGAAAACAAGTTCGCATCAACCCCGCCGATGAAGTCGTCGCCGAAATGCGTCAGTTATACGATCGAGGCGTTCGCAATTTTTGGTTTACCGACGCACAGTTTATCCCCGCCCGACGCTACATTGACGATGCCATCGAACTGCTACGAAAGATCCTCGATTCGGGTATGGACGATATTCACTGGGCAGCCTATATTCGGGCCGACAATCTCAACCCCGAACTGTGCGATTTGATGGTCAAAACGGGGATGAACTACTTCGAGATTGGCATTACGAGCGGTTCCCAGGAATTAGTTCGGAAGATGCGGATGGGATACAACCTGCGCGTCGTCCTGCAAAACTGCCGCGATCTCAAGGCTGCGGGCTTCAACGACCTCGTTTCCGTCAACTACTCCTTCAACGTTATCGACGAAACCTACGAAACCATTCGTCAAACCCTTGCCTACCACCGCGAACTCGAGGCAATTTTTGGGAAAGACAAAGTCGAACCTGCCATTTTCTTCATTGGGCTGCAACCCCACACTCACCTCGAAGATTACGCCATCGATCGGCAAATTCTCAAACCCGGTTACGATCCCATGAGCATGATGCCTTGGACGGCTCGAAAACTCTTGTGGAACCCGGAACCGTTAGGATCGTTTTTCGGCGAAGTTTGTTTGGAAGCATGGCAGCGCAACGCCAACGATTTCGGACGTGAAGTGATGGACATCCTCGAAGAACGCTTAGGGCGTGCGGAACTCGACGAAGCGCTGAGTGCGCCGATCGAGGCTCGACCTTTAGTCGGCGCTAAGTAGCGAAAAACGAGTTCGGATCTCCGAGAACGCCCAAAAAAACCGTTCCCAGCCCTCGATCTTGAAAAAAGATAACGGCATCCCCTCACTTGAGCTTCTGACAGCGACAATAGAAATTGAAGCAGTCAGAAGGCTTTTAACAGAAACTATGACGGATGCTAAAGAACTGCTAGAGCAGTATGACGCTGGACAACGGAACTTTCGCGATCTCGACCTGTTCCGTGCCGATCTCAACGGTACCGATCTTAGCGGGGCGAGTTTCTTCCGTTCGAACCTGTTTGGGGCAAATCTCTTTCGGGCGAATCTCGTCGGTGTCACGCTGTATAATGCCACGCTCATTGGAGCGAACCTGTACTGCGCGAACCTCAGCGGCGCGAACCTCAGTGGCGCGAACCTCAGCGGCGCGAACCTCAGCGGCGCGAACCTCAGCGGCGCGGATTTAAGCGGTGTTGATTTAGGCGGTGTCGATCTCAGCCACGCGAACTTGAGTTTTGCCGATCTGAGCAATGCGAACCTGTTTCGGGCGAATCTGGTGGACGTACAGTTGAATCAGACGAACCTGAAAGGGGCAAACCTGCGCGAGACGAACCTGAACGATACGCTGTTAAATCAGGCGCTCGTGACGGCTGCTGAGTTCGTTCACGCGATCGGACTCACCCCCGAGGTTCAGCAGGAGTTACTACAACACGGTGCGATCGTTACGGCTTAAAGGTGATTGAAGGCACGGCGTTCGAGTTGACGAAACCCGTTCGATCTCCAGAGAAAGACGAGAAATCCTAGAGGTAACACGAGCCATAGTGTGATGGTTTGGAGTGTTCTGCCGAGTTGGGAGAGGGCGAGGGGGAGAAGTCCGTCGATCGAACGCCAGTACAGAACGATCCCGAAAACACCGATTAGGCTGATAACGACAACAGCTGTCCGACGCGAAAGCCGACCGATTCCAGTCAGTCGCCAAGGACGGCGCAGTTTTGAAAGACTCCATTGAAACGCCGATTCGATCGAGTGCAGTAAGGCTGAGGGAAAGATTGATTCTAGAAACACCAAGAGAACGAACGCAGCGCTCGGTTGTAGGTCGATCGAATAGGAAACGAACAAGATCGCTTTGAGGGCTGCGGCGTAATTGTAGGTGATGAAGGCAACCCACTGGGCGATAAATTGGGGTAGAAATCGCAGGTTGGCGGGATGTGGCAAGAGTTCGCCGAGTCCGCACAGCAAGGCGGGTAACAGAAAGGCGATAAAGATAGAAATGATGTAGAGGGCAAAAACCTGCAACTTCGATCGAACCTGGGTCGGTTGTGCTAGAACGGCGTTGCTGCAAAGTTGCAGGCCGTAGCAAAAGATGAGCGTGTTGCTGGCGCTCCGAACCTCCGAGCCTTCTCGTGCCGCTATTCCCCAAATCCACAGCATGAGGACGGCCATCAACCCCGTCACGCAGTATCGCCACAGTCCCTTGGCCAGTGGGGAGAGCGGACGGCTCGATCGAAGGAAAATACCCGTTCCCGTGGCAATGCCACCGAAAAAGGTCAGGAGCAATCCCAGCAAGAATCCTGGCGAAACCCGTGAAAGCGGTAACGAAACGGGCGAGCGGTTCGAGCTTCGTAGCATCCAACGAACCACAGCATCGATTAAAGCCGGATCGTAAGGGGCGATAACGTGGTCGGCCGTGGGGGAAACGACGAGTTGACGAGCAGTGCCGTCGCCGAACTCGCCACAAACGAGATCGACGCTCGTGCAAGGGGGGTTGGGGTTGTCCGTGGCTTGTTGTAGCATCGATCGGGCGCCAGAGACGGGATTGAGCTGTTCGTAGAGACCAACCCCAACAAATAGGTTGGGGGGTAAGTTCGGGGTTGCGTTGCCGTGAATACTCAAAATGGCGGTGGCACGGATGTCAGGTTCTTGTATCGCGAGGTTTAAAGCCGTCGCACCGCCGAGAGAATGGCCGCCCACCATGATGTAATCGAGGTCGAATCGATCGGGGTTCGATCTCACGAACTTCAAGATCGCGCGGGTATCGGCGAGCGTACTCGACTCCAACGCTTCAATCGAACGTTGAGATGGGGAAAGATTGTAAGATTCGCCAAATCCACCGAAATCGAGCGCAATGGCAGCAATTCCCTGGCGAGCGAGTTCCACCGCGAGGGGGGCCATCATGGCTTTGTTGTTGTGAATGCCGTGGGTGAGAATGGCAACGGGGTAGGGAGGGGCGATCGATCGAGGGGTATACAAACGTGCAACGAGCGTTTTTCGAGCGTCGAGATCTACCGTTACAGGTTCGGCCGTAACGAAATAGGACGGACTGAGGTAGAAACAGAGCGTTAACCCCAATCCCAAAACCAGCCAACTCAGCCAACGCAAATTTACAGTCACCCGTTGTCATTCACCCGTCAGCGGTGAGTACGATCTCGGATATGCGACGATCGAGAATGGGGTTGAAATCGTATCGGGAGGTTCGTACTGTCACGCACTCGAGGCGTTTCTGCTTTGCTTGCCTTCGATCGTCTCACCATCACCTTACCGCCGAATTCCTACAGGTGTGAAGAGGAGGAACCCTGCAAAGATAGTCAGGATAGCAGCAGCATAGAAGACGGACTCTAAACCGAACAGTTCTAAAACAACGCCCAGGATAACGGGGGAAGCAAACTGTCCGAGGAAACTCACACCCGTTCCGATGGCCAGAACGCTCGATTTCAACTCGAAAGGGGCGATATTCGCGAGGGCGTTGTAGAGGTTCGGCAAAACTAAGCCAAAACCCAAACCAAAGATAGCAGCAGCGACGAGCATTCCCCAAAACGCTTCAACGAAAGGAATCGGGGCTAACGTGGCGGCCATTAAGCCGAATCCTAACGCAGTCGATCGATCGAGACCGATGGTTTTCGCAAGGGGTTTAGCGCCGAAAGCAGCAATAGCAGCAGCGCCGATCGCTCGGGAAGCCAAAACCAAACCGTTCAGACTCGGACTCAATCCTAACGCTCGATCGAGATAAATCGGTGCGTAAATCACCACAGCGTACATGGCGACTGAAGACAACCCCATCGTCAGTAGCAAGCGCATCGTCGTCAGATTGGCAAGCACTTGTTTCAACTGGCCGCGCAGACTTACCGAACGGGTTGGCTTTACCGCCATTGGGTGCGTTCCGAACGCATAAATTCCCAAGAACGCCAGCGGTAACGCCACACCGTTGAGGTAAAAGGCGTATTGCCAATGTTGATTCCCCACCACTCCTCCTAAGAGGGGGTAAATAATGCCTGTAATCGTCAACACAGCTGTCGCAAAACCGAGAATACGGGTGCGAGCCTCTCCTTCGTACATCCGTCCCATTACCCCCAGACAGGACGCCGCCAAACCACCACAAGCGACACCGAGCAATCCCCGCACGACGAGCAACGACTCAAACCCCGGCATCCAAGCCCCGACAACGCCGAAGATACCGTAGAAAACGAGAGAGGGAACGAGAACTCGGGACGGGCCGATTTTGTCAGCGAGCAATCCCAAGGGAGGACTGAAGAGTGCCAGTGTCAGACAGTGAAAGCTTCCTAGCACGCCACCCAGCGCGAGATCGATGTCCAGTTGCGTCATCACATCTGGGAGAACGGGGGCGATGACCCCACCTCCCATCGTCGTGAGAGATCCCGCCACCAAAACCACGGGCAACCGAAACCACTCTGGGCTTAACTTTGCGAGCATAAGCGCCATTTCCGATTTGAAAACTTCTGGAACTCAAGTATGATGACATACTCGATCGCTCTGGTATGATTGCCAGCGTGGTGTCTGCGTCCCACCTCAAGGAGGAGTCACGGATGAAACTGGCGACGACCTTAAGCGGTCAAACGGTGCAAAACCGGGTGCGCGAAGTCGGAATTAATCCCAACCATTGGTATCCCATCGGTTGGTCGAAATACTTTAAAACGGGTCAGGTGCAAGCCGTTACGGTATGGCAGCAGCCGATGGCTGTTTTCCGAGACGACTCCGGACAACTTTACGCCCTCGACGATGCTTGTCCTCACAAAGGGGTCGAACTGCACAAGGGTAAGGTGTCCGGTCGTCACCTGCTGTGTCCCTATCACGGTTGGGAATTCGATGGGAACGGCGAGTGCGTCAACATTCCCTATTTTCCGCCCAATAGCAAACTTCCCTGTGCGACAGCGCGGAGTTATCCGGTTCGCGAACAGTACGGCATTGCTTGGGTATTTCCCGGCGATCCCGATCTCGCCCATCGTTGTAATCCGCCAGACGTGCCAGAGTACGGCGACGACGAGTGGTTGATGGTTCCGATTACGGGACACTTTCAAGCGCATTTCTCGATCGCGAACGAAAATGCTATGGACGTGTTCCACGGCTTTCTTCACGAAGACCTGCAAGGCTGGTTCGATCCGGTTTTACTCGATCTCAAGCAGGACGACTCGTCGGTTTGTGCCAGTTATCGCGTGTCCTATAAGGGGCAGATGGCGAAGTTTTTGGGATTGACAGACAGCGCGAACGAAGTGACAACTCGAACGATTTCCGTGCGCTATCGTTATCCTCACTATTACAGCACGCTCGAAGGGGTTTCGTCGATTCACTTGATGCGTCTTCCGGTGGGACCTTCGGAAACTCGATCGTTTGCTCTGTTCTTTTTAAAAGTCCGTCTTCCCGATTGGATTCTCACAACGGTGAAAACACCGTTGGCGTTGTTTATCGAAAAGGTTTTGTTTCAACGTTTCCTCAACCAAGATATCGGTATGATGGAAAGCGAACAACGCAACTATTCGGCCAACCCGCAACGGCGCTACGTGGAGGTCAACCCCGCCATTATCGCCCTGCAACGGACGATCGTGCGGCAGTACGATCGATTTCTGGATGGCTCGGAACAAGAGGCGAACGGCAAACACGGTGCGGGCTAGGACGTACATCGATACTCGCTTTCGATCGCGCGTAGGATTCTCGTTCCTGCTGTCGTTAACGGGTTCGATGGATGCAAACTTTACATTCTAACGGTCAGACCGATCTGGAAATCGACTCAGCGTGACAGCCATCTTGCCTGTCAACCTAGAGACCAGGTATCTTATCTAGGAAATTAAACTGAGATGTTGAAACTGCAGCCCATCAACTATCTAGACAAACGGTGAGGGGAGAAAACTAGTGCAAGTTATCCAAGAATATGTGCCAAAGGTACACGCACACGGGTTGTATCCCGATGAGTATATCTGTCATGGCAAGCGCGGGAATCTTGTTGACATTGAAGAGCCAGTCAGCGGACGGCGGTTGACGGTTTTAACCTTTTGCACGAACGACGTACTCGGCTTAGTTCAAAACCCCAAGGTCAAGCAAGCAGCGATCGATGCCATCGAGCAGTACGGAACCTCCAACAGCTCTTGTGAGGCGTTGAGCGGTCGTATCGATCTACACCGCCAGCTCGAACGGGAAATTTCAGAGTTCAAACACTTGCCCCACACGCACCTGTTTTTGAATGCGTGGATGGCGTTGCAAGCGTTGATGGATGCGTTCTGTCACCTCGCGATTGCGGTTCCCGGTTTTCGACACACGCGGGAAACCTTGGTTCTCAGCGACGTTCTCAATCACGGTTGTATTATTTCTGCCATTGCGAACGCAAATAACCGCTCGGGGAAAGTTTTCAGTCACAGCCCCAACGTGCGCGTGAAAGCTTACCGTCACAACGATGCGAACGACTTAGCGCGGAAGCTGCGGCGCTATGCCAAGCCAGACGATCGCATCATGCTAATTTCCGATGCAGTGTTTTCGATGGACGGCGACCTCGCACCGCTACCGGAGTATCTCGACGTGATGGAAAATTACCCCGGTAGCGTGGTGGTGATGGACGAAGCTCATGCGAGTGGCGCGATCGGCGAGACGGGACGTGGGATTTACGAGTATTACGGTATTTATCCCCAGGACGTTATCGATCGAGGGATGGTACCTGTCATTATGACGACGTTCTCGAAATTTGCAGCCTCGGCTGGGGCCGCTTTGAGCAGTCCGAGTCCGGAACTCAACGACCTGCTGACGGTATCTCCGACGTCGATCGGGACGATTTCACTACCCGCTCCGACGACGGCGGCGGCCCTAGAAAGTCTTCGCCAAGTGCGGCAAAATCCGATGTTGGTGCAGACGCTGCAAGCCAACACGCGGTATTTGCGCTCGCGCCTCGTCGAACACGAGTTCGAGCCGATCGGAGAAACCAACGTGATTCCGGTCATTTTACCGCCCGATATCAATCCCAAATACTTTGCCCGTCACATGATGGACTGTCACGGCATTTGGGTTTCCCCGATTTGGTTTATCGCGAAACCTCGTCTGCGGATTACCGCCAACGCTCTTCATACGAAAGAAGAGATGGATCGCTTAGTCGAAGCGATGGTGGAAACTCGCGAGGCGATGTTATCTTCGACGGCAACGGTGAGCGCGTAGGATCTCATGGGACGAGTCACGATCCGGCCGGTCACGACGGAGATCGATCGAGAGCGGTTTCTCGACGTGCCTCGCGTGGTGTATGTCGGCGATCGAAATTGGGTCGAACCGATTCGATCGTCGATTTCCACACAACTCTGGCCGTCTGGGGACAATCCGTTTCTGGAGTACGGGGAATTTCAGGCGTTTGTGGCAACAGACGAGGCCGGTCGATCGACCGGCCGGATCGTGGCGGCGGTTAACCGCCGTTTGAACGAACGGGACGGCCGGTCGATCGGACTGTTCGGCTATTTCGAGTGTATCGACGACGCTGAGGTCGGTCGGGCGTTATTGGAAACAGCGTTATCTTGGTTGCGCGATCGAGGGATGACGCTGGCCAGAGGCCCGATAGATCTTTCAACCCACAACAGTTGTCTGTTTTTGGTAGACGGTTTCGATTCGCAGCCGGCGATCATGATGCCCTACAATCCCCCTCACTATCCGAAGTTGATGGAACGGGAGGGATGGACGCAGGCGAAAGACGCTTACGCTTACGACTTTCCGATGGAACCCCTTTCAAATAAGTTTGAAAAAGCGTATCGGGTGGCGTTGAAGGCGGGAGTGACGTTCCGTTCGGTCAATTTGAAGGGAGATGCGTTCGATCGAGACGTTCGCAATATTTATCAGCTCTTTACGCAAGCGTTTTCCAATAACTGGAGTTCGTCTCCCCGTAGCGAGGAAGAATTTTTTGAGGAAGCCCAACAACTCAAAACACTCGTCGATCCGGCAATCTTTCCCATTGCGGAATACGAGGGGAAAATGGTGGGCTTTTTTATGGGCTTGCCCGACTACAATATCGCCTTAAAACACGTCAATGGAACGTTGAATATTTGGGGGGTTTTGAAGTTTTTGTGGTATCGTCGGACGATCGATCGAGCGCGGATGATTACGCTCTGTGCGCTGCCCGAGTTTCGCCGCAAGATGGTGCCTTTGGCATTGGTGTATTTGACGATGAAGGGAGGACAACAAAGGGGCTACAAACGGGCGGAGTTGTCTTGGATTTGGGAAGATAATTATCCCTCTCGAAAAATCACGGAAGCGTCAGGCGGTACGATCTTTAAAACCTATCGAGTTTACGAGAAGGAATTACAATTGTGTTGATGGGTTTTATCCGCATCGACTAAATTGCCAGCTAAACTCACCTCGATCGCGGAGGCTCGATTTTGACTCGAGACGCTCCGGTTCATCTGCCATTTAATCTGAGATAGACTTGCGCTTCGATCGAGGTAATATCGGACTTACAAAATGGAAATTCTGACGAAGCTGCGGTGTCTTTTAAAGTAACAAAAGATGGGTTAGAGAAAACATTAAAAAACAGAAAAAGGGTACATCTCAATTTTTCTAAAACATGAGGTGTAGGGTGTGTTAGCGGGCTATAAAATTCGGCTGAAGTCGAGACGAGTTAGAGGTTCGCGTAACGCACCGAAAACGATTTTTACAATCTTGAGATACAGCCACATTAAAATCTATATGACTTCAGCAGATCGCTATCTATGAAAATTATCTTCTTCGGCACGCCTCAATTTGCCGTTCCGACGTTGCAACGACTGATCGATCGATCGGAATTCGATATTTTGGCCGTCGTCACACAACCGGATAAGCGGCGAGGACGTGACAAATATCCAAGTCCATCTCCCGTGAAAGAGGTGGCAGTCAACAGCCAGATTCCCGTCTGGCAACCCCGACGAGTCAAAAAAGATGCGGAAACCCTGGAAAAACTGAGCGCATCTGAAGCGGATGCGTTTGTCGTCGTCGCTTACGGTCAGCTTTTATCGACAGAAATCCTGCAAATGCCTCGTTTGGGATGTCTGAACGGCCACGGTTCGCTTTTACCGGAGTATCGCGGTGCTGCGCCGATTCAATGGTGTTTGTACGATGGCAAAACACGCACGGGGATGACTTCGATGTTTATGGACGAAGGGATGGATACCGGGGCGATGTTGCTGAAATCTGAAGTTGAAATCGGGCTACTCGAAAATGCTTGGGAACTCGCGGCACGACTGTCCGAACAATGTGCCGATTTGCTCGTCGAAACGCTGTTGAGACTCGATCGAGGTGACATTGAAGCAATTCTTCAAGACAACGATGCGGCCACCTATGCCTCACTCATTCACAAGGAAGACTACCATCTCGACTGGCAGCGCCGTTCGATCGAGCTTCACAATCAAATTCGCGGGTTTTATCCCAACTGCACGGCGCACTTTCGCGACAAATCTATCAAAATTAAAGCGACTGCCCCCCTCGGTGATACCTATTGGGCGCAACTTCCCGAGGAATTCGCTCAGTTAAAGACGGAGTGGGAGGATATTGCGGGAAAATCCGGCGCTCCGGGTGAAGTCGTTCATATTGCCAAGCACCTCGGGCCGATCGTCGAGACGGGAGAGGGCAAACTCTTGTTGAGAGAGGTACAGATCTCCGGCAAAAAAACTCAGTGCGGCTGGGATTTCGCGAACGGAACGCGCTTAGAAGTCGGAGAACGCCTGAGCGACGGTTAGGGTCACCTCAAATTCTGGCATCGTCACGCCAATTTTTCTCGCTCGATCGTCCAAAATCGTAGATTGTAAACCGTAGATCGTAAAAATTGCCATGAATTGGTTTGTGAGTCCTCTCGCCGCCCTCATGCTGGCAACTGGAACCGTTTCGATGGTGACGAGCGCTCCCGTCGCAGCCCAGGAACAGCGCTCGAACACGCTTACAGTAACCGGACAGGGAATTGTTTCGGTTCCCGCCACGATCGCCCAAGTCAATTTAGGGGTCGAAGTCCGCGGGCGAACCGCCGAAGAAGTTCAAGCTGAAGTGCGAGCTCGATCGAATGCCGTCGTCCAACTCCTTCGATCGAGCAATGTCGAACAGCTTAAAACGACAGGTGTTCGCCTCCATCCCGTCTACTCGCGTCAGGGTAACGTCACCCGCATTACGGGCTATTCTGCCACCAATACCGTGAGCTTCCGCGTAACGACCGATCGAGCGGGAGCAATTCTCGATGCGGCGGTTGAATCTGGTGCGACGCGCATCGACGGATTGAGTTTTGTCGCGACGGACGAAACCATCGAGGCCGCTCGCCAACAGGCACTCCGAGAAGCCACCCTCGACGCCCAACGTCAAGCGGATGTCGTACTGGCTGCCCTGAATCTCTCGAGAAGATCGATCGTCAATATTTCAGTCAACGCGAGTATGCCTTCCCCCATGCCATTCGATCGGGGGTTTGTTGCGGCTGAAGCTGCCCCAAGTCCCATCGAAGGTGGAGAGCAACAAATTCGTGCCTCAGTGACATTAGAAATTGGGTATTGACGGTGAGGAGACAAGGGGAGCGGAGAACGGTCAATTGGCGAGCTGACGTCATGAGTCCGAGCGACGATTCCCAACCCGGGATTGCCGGTTAAATGTCTTTCTAGTCCCCCTTGTCCGCTTTCTCCCAACGATTACGTTCTCCCAACGATTAAACTGACGCAACCGCTTCCACTCCCCTACGCCAGCGATAATAGGCGGCGCAAGCTCCCTCTGACGATACCATTGGCGCACCGAGGGGATGTTCGGGAGTGCAGCGAGTTCCAAACGCCGGACATTCGTGAGGCTTTTTCAACCCTTGTAAAATTTCACCGCTAATACATTCTGTTTCGTCGACAGCCGTCTCAGCATCGATATCGAAGCCAAACTTTCGATCGGCATCAAACGCTGCATATTTCGATCGCAAACCCAAACCGCTTTGAGAAATTTCTCCCAAACCCCGCCAGCGACGAGGAATCACTTCAAAAACCTGAGACATTAAGTCTCGTGCGGTTTGATTTCCCATTCGCGAGACCGATCGAGCATACTGGTTTTCTAATTTCGACTCGCCATTTTCTAATTGCTGCAAACACAAATAAATCCCTTGCAAAATGTCTACGGGTTCAAAACCCGTTACGACGATTGGGATTTGGTATTTCTCCACGATGGGTTCGTATTCCGTATAACCCATGACGGTACAAACGTGACCCGCTGCTAAAAATCCCTGAACGCGACATTGCGGAGCGGATAAAATCGCCTCCATGGCAGGAGGAACTAAAACGTGAGAAACCAGTAGTGAAAAATTCGTCAGATTTTGTTGGGCGGCTTGATAAACCGACATCGCCGTAGCGGGAGCGGTGGTTTCAAAGCCAACCGCAAAGAAAACGACTTCTCGCTCTCGATTGTTGCGGGCGATTTCTAAAGCATCGAGGGGGGAATAGACAATTTGCACCTGTCCTCCCGTTGCTTTGACGCTGAGGAGATCGGTTTGAGTCCCGGGAACCCGCAGCATATCGCCAAAGGAACAGAGAATGGCGTTAGAATGGCGGGCGATCGAAATGGCTCGATCGATAATTTCAATTGGCGTGACGCACACCGGACAACCCGGCCCGTGAACCAGTGTGACGAGATCGGGCAGCATTCGATCGATACCGTATTTGACGATCGTGTGGGTTTGTCCGCCACAAATTTCCTCGATCGTCCAGGGTTGCGTCACCACCTCGGCAATGGCGTCGGCGTAATGTCGAGCGAGCTTCGGATCGCGATATTCGCTAACAAACTTCATAGTCGTTGAGGTTGTAAATGCAGAGGATCGATGCAGGTTGTCAATTGCATTACCGTTCGATCGAGCGCTTACTTTGCTATTTCTTCTCTATTGTTATGATACTCAACGGATTTGCAGCGAAACATATAGTTTTTATAAAATTTCTTACAAACCTGACGAGATGTTTTTATAGTTAAAGATGAGGCCAGGAGTACGCAACCCATTTGAGTGATGAGGTTGGGGTTAACTGAAATTCTGAATATCCCATTTTAGCTCAAATTCTCATGCATGAAGTTGGTATCATGGAGCGCACCTTAGAAATTGCGCTCGATCGCGCCCAAAATAGTGGTGCATCGCAAATACATCACTTAAAAATGCGCGTAGGTGCTTTGTCTGGTGTCGTTCCCGAAGCCTTAAATTTTGCCTTTGACGTGGTAACAGAAGGGACGATCGCCCAAAACGCGCAATTTGAAATCGAATCTGTCCCCGCACGATGTTACTGTTCTCAATGTCAGGCAGAATTTGAGCCAAAAGACATTATTTTTGAATGTCCGACGTGTCACCGAGTGAGTGCGAACGTCATCAGCGGAAAAGAATTAGAACTGACATCTCTGGAGATCTCTTAAGACTATGTGTGAAAATTGCGGCTGTGCGGTGACACCGGGAAACGTGCGAATTCTCGATCTTGAGAAACCCCATTCTCACACCCACGAACATCCTCACGAACATCCTCACCATCACGAACACCACAACAATCACCGCCATGAAAACGGAGGCTCGCACACCCACACGCTTGAGATTCACGAAGCGATTCTGTCCAAAAACGATCGACTCGCCGAACGCAATCGCGGATTTTTTATGGCGAAAAACTTAGTTGTTTTGAATGTCTTGTCCTCGCCAGGCTCTGGAAAAACAGCTCTTCTCGAGCGCACCTTAACGGAATTGGGATCGCGACTGTCCACAGCCGTCATTGTTGGCGATCTCGAAACCGATAACGACGCACAGCGACTCCGTAAAAGTGGGGCGCAAGTGGTGCAAATCGTTACAGAAAATGTTTGCCATCTCGAAGCAGAAATGGTCGCCAACGCCGCGAAGAAATTAGATTTAGATGAAGTCGAAGTTCTCGCGATCGAAAATGTTGGAAATCTTGTTTGTCCGGCGGCTTACGACCTCGGTGAAACTCGGCGTGTGGCGTTACTGTCAACGACGGAAGGAGAAGACAAGCCACTCAAGTATCCGACGTTATTTAAATCAGTTGATGTGGTGCTGGTGAATAAAATTGACATTGCGGAAGTGGTGGGATTCGATCGCGATCTTGCCCTCGAAAATATCCGTCGCGTCGCCCCACAAGCCCAGATTTTAGAGGTTTCCGCCCGAACGGGGGAAGGAATAGATGCGTGGTATCGATACGTGGAAACTCTGGTCAGCCAGCGTCGAGAGTTGGCAGTTTTATAACTGTCATTTATAGCGGTGAAACGTGAAGTGTAAAGCATGAGTTGGGACAAATTCTTGTTTCTAAGTCCCGTCGATCGTTCCCAGTTAAAAACTGAGTGCTAGACATTTCATCTTCCCAAGGGAAAGGGTGAAGGCAAAGTTTTTATGCTGCTTGCAATTTTGCTTTGGTTGGCTTTAGCCGTTGTTGCTGTCACCAACGGCTATATCGGCAACACTTGGGTTTTATTTCAATTTGGTGAAACTTGGGTGGAACCGTACAAAGTCGCAGTCATCGTCACTGCAATTTTTCTCGCGTCGTGGTTTTATATCCGCCAACGTCGTGAAACTCCTTGGGCTAAAGCGGCAATGGTTGCTTCCATAACTTGGGTTTTTCTCACTGTTTTGTTCGAGTTTGTTTTCGGACACTACATTATGGGAAATTCTTGGGAGAGTTTACTCGAAGCATACCAGATTTGGAACGGTCATTTGTGGATGTTGGTTTTGTTGGCTGAGTCGATCGCTCCTTTTGTTATAGGATGGCGATTTTCGATGAAGCGCGAACAGTGACGTACAATTTGAAATTCAATTCAAAAAATATTTTTATACGCATTTTAAAAGATATTTATACTTTTAAAATCGATGATTTTTTGAAAATTGTATCGAGTAGTTTGGTCGTTTAATCTTATGCTTTATGCTCAAAATAGTCGATAAAGACGGCATCTTCTCATCAAAAATAAAGAAAACCAAAAAATATGCTAAATTAAACATAACCCAATCTATATCTATTTTTTGATATTACAAGGAGAAAAAAGAAAATTCGTGTTTGAAAAGTTAGTCGGCGTTGCTTTACTGGTCGTGGGAATTTACCTCTTGGGGCAAAATATTGTAGTTACAACTGGCTTTATTACATCGTCGCAGGGTGACTTGTTAGCAACCGTGTCGATTCTGTCTTTGATGCTGGGGGCGATCGCTCTCCTGTTCTTTCGGCGAGAGACGGGAAACCTCGGTGGAATCCTCATTGCAGTCGGACTCGTTTCCGTCTTTCTTAGCGGACGTATTATCTTGAAACCGACGAGTTTGTGGTATTTCTTTTTGTCCTTCGCCTCCCTAGCTTCAGGGCTGAAGTTACTCGGAACACGGGGGCTTCATTTTTAAAAAACGATCGATCGACAAATCTTCGATCCTGGACGAGATCGAGGAATAAAAGGTTACATTGAGGAAGATTGGTCTTTTGGGGCGATCGATAGTAAAACTTAGATATACATTAAAATTTGCATTCGTCGGGTGAAAACGCCATGAGTCAATCCAGCTTTTTCAATCGTTACCGCCGCGAAACTGAAGCATGGGAAGATGTAGAGGAGTCTGAAACTCCAGAATGTTACTTCGACTGTGATGAGGACAACGGTGACGCTGAAGGGAGTAACTTCGACAGTCTGCTCGTATTCGGCGATAGCTTATCGGAGGTGGGAAACGTTTTCATTAGAACTCAAGGAACCATCCCCCCTTCTCCACCCTATTTTGAAGGACGCTTCTCCAACGGTGAAGTATTAGTCGAACGCCTCGGTGAAGTTTTGGAGTTAGATGCTTCGACACCCGGATTAGCCGGAGGGACAAATTTCGCTTTTGGTGGGGCTAGAACGGGTTTTGGACTGTCCGATCGGTTAACGCCTAACGTCGGCGAACAGATTAACCTCTATCTCAGTGAGAACAGTCCAGATGAAACGGATTTAGTTTTCTTGTATGCTGGTGGAAATAACTTTTTGCAAAGTCCTACGCCACTCGATCCCGCTATCGTCGTTGAAGATATTGCGATTCATATTGGTACGTTAGCCGCTGCTGGTGCAGAAACTTTCATTGTCCCCAATTCAGGGGATGTGGGGGCGACACCTTTCGTTCGATCGATCGGACGCACTGAAGAAATCACAGAATCGATCGATAACTTTAACGCCCTGCTCGACATTCGCCTCGACGAGTTAGAAGAGACGCTGAACGTTGAAATCATCGAAGTCGATATCGCGGAGATCTTCGGAGAAATTTTAGACGATCCGCTGTCGTTCGGGTTTGTAAATTCAACCGATCCAGCGTTGAATCAGGAAACCTTGGAGTTGGTTGAAAATCCTAATCGATATGTCTTTTGGGACAACGTTCACCCAACAGAAGCGGTTACAGACATTTTGCTGGAAGAAGTTCTCGACGATCTCGGCGAGTTGGTATCCGTTGATGGAGAGGGGGAATCTCCTGACAATTGGAACGATGAGGGTGAAGACGAGGGTGAACGCGACTCGCTAACGGGAGAGTCGATCGTTGCAGATGAGGAAGTCCCCGTGTTTGCAGAGATGGAAGACATCATTGAAATCTTTAACACCACTCCTCCAATTCCCTCGGTTTCAAGTCCCGAAACGATCGAGGTATCGTTGGTGACAGATTTCATCGCGGAGGTGTCCGAGACTTCGTTTGAAGAGATCTTCAGTCTGTAAAATTGAGTGTTTCGATCGGCTCAAATTTTCATCAGGGGCGCAAACGATTCAACAATCCAATCGTCGCCCCGATTTCTCTAAAATTCACAATTCTCAAATCGTACATCGTAAATTGCTCAGTCGATTACACGTTCAAATTCAAGGTCTCGTTCAAGGTGTTGGTTTTCGTCCGTTCGTGTATCGATTGGCGACGAAACTGCAACTGGTGGGTTGGGTGAACAATACCGCTGAAGGTGTATTTATCGAAGTCGAAGGCGATCGAAACCAACTGCTTGAATTTCAAGATCGCCTCGATCGAGACAAACCGCCTCACGCCCAGATCGATCGACTCGAAACACAATGGCTCGAGTCCGTGGGTTACACCCAGTTTGAAATTCGCACCTCCGAACGCAATCCCCACCACAAAACTGCTTTAGTTTTACCCGATCTCGCCACTTGTCCCGATTGTTTGCAAGATCTTTTCGATCGATCGAACCCTCGATATCGCTATCCATTTACCAATTGTACGAACTGTGGCCCTCGCTACAGCATCATCGAAACCCTTCCCTACGATCGATCGCTGACCACCATGCGGGATTTTCCCATGTGTTCCCCCTGTCAGCAAGAATACGACAATCCCCTCGATCGACGGTTTCACGCCCAACCGAACGCCTGTCCTCGCTGCGGGCCCCATCTCGAACTCTGGAACCCTCGCGGCGACGTTCTCGCCACCCACGACGATGCTTTAAAACAAGCTGAAACCGCCATTCGCCAAGGCCAAATCGTCGCCCTCAAAGGGTTGGGCGGTTTTCAACTGCTGGTAGACGCACGAAACGACGCAGCGGTGAAGCGCCTGCGCGATCGAAAACACCGCCCCGACAAACCCTTTGCGGTGATGTACCCCAACCTCGAAGCCGTCACCCTCGATTGCAAGGTTCGCGAATTAGAAGCCCAAATTTTGCAATCGCCACCATCGCCAATCGTTATTTTATCGCGTGTTTCTGCGAACCCGAAAAGCCTCGGAAGAAGCGTCGCACCGGACAATCCCAACTTGGGAGTCATGCTTCCTTACACGCCACTCCATCATTTATTACTGGCGGATTTGGGATTTCCTCTCGTCGCCACCAGTGGGAATGTATCCGACGAACCGATTTGCATCGACAATTTAGAAGCCTTAGAACGATTGGGACAGATCGCCGACGTACTCCTCGTTCACAACCGCCCCATCGCCCGCCCCGTAGACGATTCGATCGTGCGAGTGATGGCGCAAACCCCCGTTATCCTCCGACGCGCCCGAGGTTACGCTCCCCTCCCCATCTCCTCACCGCATTATCTCCCCACCGCATCATCTCCCCACCGCTCCATCCTCGCTGTCGGCGGACATCTCAAAAACACGATCGCGATCGCCTTCGACGACAAGATTTTTCCGAGTCAACACGTGGGAGATTTAAACGCTCCGCAGACTCGCCATGCGTTTGAATATACGATCGATCGACTGTGCAGCATTTACGATTTCAAACCGCAGATCGTCGCCTGCGATTTGCATCCAGACTACGCTTCGACGCAGTTCGCCCAGGCGCAAAACCTCCCGTTAGTTCGGGTTCAACATCACTACGCCCACGTTTTATCTTGCATGGCGGAACATCAGTTAAAACCGCCCGTGTTGGGCGTGGCGTGGGATGGTACTGGATACGGACTCGACGGAACCATCTGGGGCGGCGAGTTTTTGGTGGTGACGGAAACCGGGTTCGAGCGCGTGGCGCATTTTCGATCGTTTCCCCTTCCGGGGGGCGATCGAGCCGTTAAAGAACCCCGCCGCGCCGCCTTGGGACTGTTGTACGAACTGTTCGGGGAAGGGGCGTTTTCCTTAACCGAACTTCCGACGTTGCAAGCCTTTTCAAAACCAGAGTTGCAACTGCTGGCCTCGATGTTACGCCGTGGGGTGAACGCCCCGCAAACCTCTAGTGTCGGGCGATTGTTCGATGGGATCGCGTCGTTGTTGGGAATCCGTCAAACTCTATCTTTTGAGGGACAAGGCGCGATGGCGCTGGAGTTCGCTGCTTCCTGCGCCGACACGACCGCTACTTATCCGTTTTCGATCGAACCTTCGATCTCAACGCAGAGCGGATGTTCGATCGTCGATTGGGAACCTCTGTTACTCGCTCTCGCCAATGATTGGCGCAACAAACGCCCGATTTCCGAGATTTCCGCGAAGTTTCACCACACCCTTGTCGAGATCGTTCTCGCAATTGCCAATTCTTTTAGCAATATGCCCGTTGTTTTAACAGGTGGATGCTTTCAGAATTGCCTTTTACTCGAGCAGTCGATCGAGCGCTTGCAACCCTCAAAATTTCAGTCCGTCTGGCCTCAAAAAATCCCCCCCAACGACGGTGGAATTGCCATCGGGCAAGTGATGGCAGCATTGTTAAAAAAGTCCTTAAATTAAGCAATCGATCGCAAAAGTCAGCCTATAATTTTATTGGTCTCTTAATTTGTTGATTTTTGTAATTCTTTACGATCGAGTTGTAACGATGTGTCTTGCTATCCCCGGAAAAATTATTTCGATCGACGGTGAAGATCCGCTGACCAAAACAGGTAGAGTCAGTTTTGGGGGAGTCGTCAAAACCGTCAGTCTTGCTTACGTTCCCGACGTGCAGGCGGGAGATTACGTCGTCGTTCACGTCGGCTTTGCGCTCAGTAAAATTGACGAAGATGCAGCTCGCGAAACGTTGGCGGATTTACAACAGATGGCAAACTTGAGTTAAAAAACGTAAATCCTATTTCCTTTCATTCAAAAGTTATTCCATAATCAGAAGAGAATGCATCAACAACTGCAACTCTTGTAACTCTCGAGCGATATAACTTCAAACAACATTGAGAGACTGAACCATAAAGATCGCTCGTTATTAACTCGATCGACTCCCAAAAATATCGATCGAAAAAGGTTGCGTTGAAATCATCAAAGTTCCATCGGTCGAACTGACCCATCAAACTTTTCCCGTACTCGAAACATTTCGATGTCCGACGGATCGCCCGTTCGCGGAAGCGGTGCGTAGCACTATTCCCACGGTGTCGAACCTGAGTTTGTGTCAAGAGGAGTTCTTTCACAATTTCCCTCCCGATCGCAAACCGCCCAGCAGCTCGCAAAGGATTTACAGAGGATGAACGCCAAAACCTACGCCACCGTCGATGGAAACGAAGCTGTCGCCCGCGTGGCTTACAAACTCAACGAAGTCATCGCCATTTATCCCATTACTCCCGCTTCTCCAATGGGTGAATGGGCAGATGCGTGGATGTCTGAAGAACGGCCGAACCTGTGGGGAACCGTTCCCTCCGTCGTCGAAATGCAAAGCGAAGGCGGCGCAGCCGGTGCCGTACACGGGGCGTTGCAAACGGGATCGCTAACCACCACCTTCACAGCATCCCAGGGCTTGCTACTGATGGTTCCCAACCTCTACAAAATTGCCGGGGAACTCACGAGCGCTGTCATTCACGTGGCAGCGCGTTCTTTAGCCGCCCAAGCCCTCTCCATTTTTGGCGACCACAGCGACGTCATGGCTGCCCGCGGCACCGGATTCGCCCTGCTGTGTTCCGCGTCCGTCCAAGAAGCCCACGATTTCGCCCTCGTCGCCCAAGCCGCCACGATGGAATCGCGGGTTCCCTTCATCCACTTCTTCGACGGATTCCGCACCTCCCACGAAATTCAAAAAATCGAAGAACTCGACGAGTCCGTGTTGCGGGCGTTAATTGACGACGAATGGGTTTACGCCCATCGCAGTCGCGGCATGACCCCCGATCGACCCGTTTTGCGAGGCACTGCCCAAAATCCCGACGTTTTCTTCCAAGCCCGCGAAAGCGTCAATCCCTTCTACAATGCTTGTCCGGCCATGGTGGAAGCGGCCATGGACAAGCTGGCCGAACTCACCGGCCGCCGTTACCACATCTACGAATACCACGGCGCACCAGATGCAGAGCGCGTCGTCGTGTTGATGGGTTCCGGTTGCGAAACCGCCCACGAAACCGTCGCCTACCTCAACAGCCAAGGTGAAAAAGTCGGCGTGTTGAAAGTGCGGTTGTATCGTCCCTGGGATGTCGAAAAACTCCTCGCCGCCTTCCCGAAAACCGTCAAAAAAATCGCAGTTCTCGATCGAACCAAAGAACCCGGTGCCGGTGGCGAACCCCTATATCTCGATATCGTCTCCGCCTTTAGCGAAGCTTGGGACGGCGCAATGCCGAAGATCGTCGGCGGCCGTTACGGCTTGTCTTCTAAAGAATTCAGTCCCGCCATGGTCAAAGGCGTGTTCGACAACCTGGCACAAGACAAGCCCAAAAACCACTTCACCGTCGGTATCAACGACGATCTCACCCACACCTCGATCGAATACGATCCCAACTTCAGCACCGAACCCGACAGCGTCGTGCGATCGGTCTTCTACGGCTTGGGGTCGGATGGAACCGTTGGCGCGAACAAGAACTCGATTAAAATTATCGGCGGCGGAACCGACAACTACGCTCAAGGCTACTTCGTTTACGACTCCAAAAAATCCGGGGCGGTGACCGTGTCGCACTTGCGTTTCGGGCCCGATCGCATTCGATCGACTTACCTGATCGATCGAGCCAACTTCGTCGGTTGCCACCAGTGGACGTTCCTCGAAAAACTCAACGTCCTCAAAGTGGCCAAACCCGAAGCCACCTTCCTCCTCAACAGCCCCTACAGTGCCGAGGAAGTTTGGGATCGCCTTCCTCTTGAAATCCAAGAAGAAATCGTTCGCAAGAACCTCAAGTTCTACATCATCAACGCCTATCAAGTGGCGCGAGAAAACGGTATGGGCGGACGGATTAACACCGTCATGCAAACCTGCTTCTTCGCCCTGTCCGGTGTTCTCCCCCGCGACGAAGCTATCACCCAAATCAAACACGCGATCGAAAAAACCTACGGTAAAAAAGGACGGGAAATCGTCCAAATGAACCTCAACGCCGTAGACGCAACCCTCGACCACCTCTATGAAGTTAACGTCGGCCAGGCGAATTCCACCGTTCGGATGCAATCGCCCGTTCCCGACGCTGCCCCCGACTTCGTGCGCCTCATCGAAGGTAAAATGATGGCTCGCGAAGGCGACGATCTGCCCGTGAGTGCCCTGCCCTGCGACGGAACCTATCCCACAGCCACCTCTCAATGGGAAAAACGCAACGTCGCCCAAGAAATCCCCGTTTGGGACCCCGACGTTTGCGTGCAGTGCGGCAAGTGCGTCATGGTTTGCCCCCACGCCGTCATTCGCGGGAAAGCCTACGACGAAAGCCAGTTAGCCAACGCGCCGAGTACCTTTAAGTTTACCGACCTGAAAGACAAAGACCCCCACTTCGGCGGCCAGAAATTCACCATTCAAGTCGCCCCCGAAGACTGCACCGGATGCGGCGTGTGCGTGG
The DNA here is from genome assembly GCA_001657325.1 of Geitlerinema sp. BBD 1991-9. Taxonomy (GTDB): domain Bacteria; phylum Cyanobacteriota; class Cyanobacteriia; order Cyanobacteriales; family Geitlerinemataceae; genus Geitlerinema. The sequence goes on from LWRO01000002.1 coordinate 89,336, forward strand.
ACGTTTGCCCCGCGAAAAACAAATCCATGCCGTCGAAGAAGGCGATTAACATGGAATCTCAGCTTCCATTGCGGGAACCCGAACGGGAAAACTGGGACTTCTTCATGCAACTGCCCAATCCCGATCGCCGTCACTTGCACCTCGATCGAATTCGCCAGCAACAATGGCAAGAACCCCTGTTTGAATTCTCCGGTGCTTGTGCGGGATGCGGCGAAACCCCCTATCTCAAACTCATCTCGCAACTGTTCGGCGATCGAACCATCATCGCCAACGCCACCGGATGCTCCTCCATCTACGGTGGCAACCTTCCCACCACCCCTTGGGCGCAAAACGCAGACGGTCGCGGCCCGACTTGGTCGAACAGCCTGTTTGAAGACAACGCCGAGTTTGGCTTGGGCTTCCGGATGTCCCTCGACAAACATATGTCCTTCGCCTCCGAACTGGTGCAAAAGCTGGCCGGACAAATCGGCGATAATCTCGTGCGCGAGATCCTCGAAAACCCCCAAAAATCCGAAGCTGACATTTGGGAACAACGGGAACGAGTTCAACAACTCAAACAAGCCCTCGCCAACCTCGACAGTCCCGACGCCAAACAACTGCACTCTCTCGCTGACTACCTCGTTAAGAAAGACGTGTGGATTGTCGGTGGTGACGGTTGGGCTTACGACATCGGCTTCGGCGGACTCGACCACGTCATCGCCAGCGGCCGCAACGTCAACATCCTGGTGATGGACACCGAAGTGTACTCCAACACAGGCGGACAATCTTCTAAAGCTACGCCGCGCGGTGCAGTCGCCAAATTCGCCGCTGGGGGCAAACCCGCACCCAAGAAAGACCTCGGTTTGATTGCCATGACCTACGGCAACGTCTACGTCGCGTCCGTTGCGATGGGGGCGCGAGACGAACATACTCTGAAAGCGTTCCTCGAAGCCGAAGCCTACGACGGGCCGTCCATCATCATTGCCTACAGTCACTGCATCGCCCACGGCATCAACATGACCACCGCCATGAGTCATCAAAAAGCCTTGGTCGAAAGCGGACGTTGGTTACTGTACCGCTACAACCCTGAATTGAAAGTTGAAGGGAAGAATCCGTTGCATTTGGATTCTCGATCGCCGAAGAAAGGGGTGCGCGATTCCATGTACGCCGAAAACCGCTTCAAAATGCTCACCAAAACCAAACCCCAAGATGCGAAGCGGTTGTTGCAAGAAGCCCAAGCAGACGTGGACGCACGCTGGCGGATGTACCAGTACCTCGCTGCTCGTCCGGTGGAAGAACCACACCCGAAAACCCAAAACGGTAACGGTCACAACGGCCAAAGCAAACCGGACAGTACCTCCCCCGGCGAAGCGCAACCCCCGTCAGTGAAAGCCTAAATTCCCGGTCTAGGTAACGGTTTCATCCCCGAAAACCTTCCCATGGGGAGATGATGAGATGGGGAAATGAGGAGAAAGCGCCAACTCTCAACTTCCCCACTCTTCACGCTTCACTGTAAACACCTCACCTCCTCAAATCCCCTCCATTCCGGCGATCGAGCAAAAGAGAGAACGAACATGGACTTAACTACGACTTACCTCGGATTACAACTGAAATCCCCCTTAGTTCCGTCAGCCGCCGCACCCCTGACGGAAGACATCGACAACATCAAACGCATGGAAGACGCAGGCGCAGCGGCGGTCGTGTTGCACTCGCTGTTTGAAGAGCAATTGCTGCGGGAAAAATTCGAGTTGCACCATCACCTGCAATACGGAACCGACAGTTTCGCCGAAGCCCTGACGTACTTTCCCGAACCCGACCAATATCACGTGGGACCGGAGTTATACCTCGAACACATCCGCCAAGCGAAAGCCAGCGTCGATATTCCCATCATTGCCAGTTTGAACGGGTTTTCCTCGGGTGGTTGGGTCGAATACGCCCAACTGATGCAGGAAGCCGGGGCGGATGCGATCGAACTCAATATTTATTACGTTCCCACAGACATGGACATGACTGGGGAACAGGTCGAACGCAACTATATTGACACCCTGCGCGATGTCGAGGCTGAAGTATCGATCCCCGTGGCGATGAAACTCAGCCCGTTTTTCAGCAACTTCGCGAACATGGCGAAACGCCTCGACGATGCCGGGGCGAACGGGTTGGTTTTGTTCAACCGCTTCTATCAACCGGACATCGACCTCGATAATTTGGAAGTGTATCCCCACGTGTTGCTGAGTACGCCCCACGAAACGCGGCTTCCCATGCGCTGGATTGCTTTGCTGTACGGTCAAATCAATGCAGACTTGGCAGCTACCAGCGGCATTCAACGGGGAACCGACGTGATTAAAATGATGATGGCGGGGGCGAAAATCACGCAAATTTGCTCGGTGTTATTGCGCCACGGCATTGAGTACATCCGCACGATCGAGCGCGAAGTACAGCATTGGATGGACGAACATGAGTACGAGTCGATACAGCAGATGCAGGGCAGCATGAGCCAGTTGCACTGTCCTGATAAATCTGCTTACGAACGGGCGCAGTACATGAAGGCGATTACGTCTCACGAATTGGATTTCGACCCCGAACATTTGCTATCTCAATCTTAAGTTTTCCAGTTGAGTGTTTCCACCTGCTGGACGTTTGACGTCTGTCCTCTCGAACGATGTGCCTACACGGTTTTCAGTGTAGGCTTTTTTTTCGATCGATATAATCTCGATTGTTTGAGTTTGAGGGTTCTCGAGTTTGATTTTAGACCATTTTTAAAAATTCATGCTATGGATGTCTGTAGGGGCGAACGGTGTTCGCCCCAGTTCAGCCGAAGATCTCTAGCAGGATTATCGAGAAATGGTATTAGATCGATACTTTATCTCTGGTGATTTTAAGCTTAGATCGAGGTTCAGTACGAGATAGGGTTGGCCGTCGAGCAAAAATTGATAAAATCCATGTATAGTATCGCTTTTTTTCTAAACCATCAAACAATCTCCCGAGAAAGCATTGTGCTTTCTTTGGTAAATCTATTTTCTGAGGTTTGGCTTTGTGGAATACAGGACAGAAAAAAGATTAATTCTCAGAAAGACTTATCTGAAGCTTCAGCATATTTTGATTCTAAGTGCTGGTATATTCACGGACAAATCTTAGAAGATACATTATCGTATTTTCCGAAAATTTTTATCAAAAAAGATGTTTTCTTTAAATCTTCTCTTGAAGAAGTTGAAATTGAATTTCAAAATATCTCAAGTCAATACACGTGGATATTTTTTTCTTGGGGTTATCCGATACCTCCTTTTTCTTCTTTTGGTTTTTTGTCTAAGAATCGATCGTTTCACAACCAATTTATCGATCTTTTCTCAGGTTTGTACGATCGTAAATATATAATATCGACTTACGAGCGCATTTCTAGTATAACCGATTCTATTCGATCGATAATCCTAGGAGATTATGCCGAGCAAGCACATCCAATCTGGGAATTATTTGATTGCAAAAACAATACTTTATTGGCGATTACCGAGCTTTGGTTGGATAAAGATTACTCAATTTATACTTGGTGGAATCCCTCAGGAATTACATGGATTAAACCTTTGAAATTGACGATAGAATACCCCAGTTTTTTGCAAGTTTATCGCATTTCTAATAAAAGTTCACTCGTGTCAATGTGTATGTTGGAGACTCAGCAACCCAACACCTTGATTTTTGTTCCTGAAACTGCCAACCTTAAAGAATTAGAAAAATTTTTGAGCAAAACTGAAGATCGTAAGCACTATTCTGACTTGATATATCTTCAGGATATTCTAAGAGCTACTCAATGGTTTTATGGGGTTGGTCGAGATTTATCCGATCTGGGTATTTCTTTACTAGCCGCTCGAGATCCGAAGCGACTTCAAAGGTTTGATAGTCTTCACGACAATCCCGACTATCGCTTGATTTCATGCTTTTAAAACGCCGACGGGATTGCGGGAGACGGTGACGGACGATCTCAGTCCAAAGTTGCGTAGGGTGTGTTCGCGGGCCACCGAATTCGGTGGAAGTCCAGTTTGTGAAATTCCCGCGAACGCACCCACCCAATCACAACATCAAGTCTCCTGACTTCTGTACTGGCGCTCTAGCTCCCTCGAACTCACATTTGTCCAAAGTTCAGTTCTTTCGGTTTCACGATCGTTCAGCGTCGCTAGACTCTCGGACGATCGATGTCGAACAAGCCCGAAGCTCTTCAGGAATTGCAATGGCTTCGTCGAACTCGAGTGTCGTTTCGTAAAATCCTAGATAGCCACTTTCGGCAAACGAAAGCAACATCCGACACAAAGCAATCCAAACCGATCGATCGAATTCCCAATCTTTCCCTCTCAGCGCTCGATCGGCAATCGATCGTAGCGCCCAGAAATAAGTGTTTCGAGTGACCGCGCCCGATTTTTTATAGGTGGGAACGTCGTCTCGATGAATGTAGAGGATCTCCTCTCGAACAGTTACGCGCATTGGAGTTGTATGGGCTTGAATGATGGTGAGATGGGCGAGGTCAATTCCTCGATCGTATCCTGCCCCCCTCCACGAACAGCAATTGATGGATGCGACCTTAAATTTCGCTACCTTAATGAAGGACGAATTTTAGGAGTCGGCGATGGGCGCTGCGTCAATGTATTCAGAGGATCACTACGTCGTTCTCGAAACCAACCAGCCCGAACAAATTCTGACGGCGGAAGAGTTGTTCGAGAAACTCAAAGCGATTTTGGCACAGCGATCGATCGAGGGACTACCTCGCGATCTCCAGAACATTCCCGATCTCGACGATCGCGTTCGCCATCTCATCGACACGGCTTGCGATCTCGATATGAATCCCGGTGAATTCCTGCAATGGTATGCGATTCGACTCGAAAAGTAATCGAACGCGATCGTAATTCGGACGGGACGTTTCTAGGAGAGCGAGCGGCCCGCGTTACGACTGGGGTTCAGAAATTAACGCGACATCGATAAAATCTTCGTCGGGTTGCTGGACTTCGACGCGAACGCCGGGCCCGAAAAACGTCGTCATGTCGTCACACTTCGATTGCCACGTTTCTAGGGAAATACGGGGAGAATCGAACTCTAAAATCAACGCATACGCCCCGCCGACATTTTCTTCACGGATTCCGTCGAGTACGGGGCGTTCCGTGTCGTTCGGACTGAGTCGCAGGTGTTCTAGAGCTTCGAGGAGATGGGCGCGTTGGGCGTAGCGATAGCGCGTTACATCGTTGCGAATTTGGTTCTGTGTCGGCGTGGCTTGCTGTTCCCGGAGTTGGAGAACGTCGGGGGGCGTTTCTTGGGTGACGGGGGTAGGTTTGAGTTCGGCGGATTTAAGAGCTAAGCCAATTAAGAGAATGGGAATGCCGTAAAAAAATCCCGCCAGGTTGAGCGTGGCGTTTCCAGAGAAGTACGCACCAAAGCCGATGACGGTAATCGCGGCACCGGCAACGAGGGCAATGGCACCGAGGGAGGTTTGACGGAGAAAAGATGGCATGATGTCGGAAAAACTTGGAGTGAACTTCGATCGAGTGCTGCGCTTGCGATTGTCGCTGAAAAGGTCGCTGTCTTTCAACTGATGTTGCACTGGGATGGGGAACTCGATCGAAACGGAACTGCTAGAATAACGCCGAACACCCATTGCGAAAGGCACGATTGAGGATGGATACGACTGCAATCCGCGCGCAAATCGATCTCATCGAAAGCAAGCGAGACGTTCTGATCGAATTGCTCGAACGTCCGGATCTCGGAACGCTACGCATCGACGTCAATCAGGCGTTGGAGGAGATGGACGAGTTGGTTGAAGAGTTCAAGCGCACGTTTCCCGATTCGGAGTCGGATGGTTGACGATGGGGGGATGAGGGGATGAGGTGATGAAGAAACACTGAAAACTGTTTTTACACTTCATACTTTACGTCATACTTTACGCTTGACTGTCAAGGCGGGGAATTTTTGAAATTTTCCGCCTCGTGCGTTTTGGGAGCTTTTACGTTGGTCGAGGCGGCAGGAGATCGATCGAGAAGCCAGTTGTCCGATCGTCCCTCAATGCTGACGAAATTTTGTAGCGTGAGTGTCGATCGAGGAGTGACAGTTGAAAGAGCGTCGAGATCGATCGACGCTTGGCGAGAAAGATGCCGTTTACTGAAGATGTCAACGATTCAGGGTACAGAACGCCATGGAAACTCTCACGTGTCCCTTCCTAACCACACTTCACAAACCCAACACCAAAATCCGGAACGTCGAATCAAAACTCGCTGCCTTACACGTCGCCAATCGTATTCCAACCGAGCATTGTCCGCCTCACCAGTCTGGCTCGATCGACGAATTCGGTTTAGTGCTGTTGTAGTCCATCTCAACGCGAAATGTTAAAGAACGTTCCAAATTTCGGGAACGCTGAGATTGAGTCCTGTTGTTTAATATAATGCCTCTAGTGGAGCTTGAATGCCATGTCTGCGCGAAAAGTCTTTCCCGTCACTCCCCAAAATAACAGTCAGGCCGTTGAGTTGGGATATTTCATTAACGAACTCTTTTGGAACTTGTTGTTTCACCCTCAGTGGGAACGGGTTTGTAAAGCTCGATCGAAACGAATGTTCTACTCGTCTTCCGAACGCTAATTCGAGGGGCGACACTCGATCGAAGTGCCTTTATCAATGCACGTTTTAGCAAAAAAGTCAACCCTCTGCTGTCTCACGATCGATCCCTAAATCCTTCAATTTTGCCGTCACTTGCTTTCAGCCTCCAACGTTCGCAGCGCAACGGTAATCGGCTGTTCTTTCGGCAAAGATAACGAACCATTCACGGGTTAGCCAGCACAACCCCAATCGATCGAATTCTCGATTAGGATTGAAAAATCTCTAGACATCTCTAGAAAACGGCCAGACTCACCAATTCAGCTCGATAGTCCGGTATTTCTACCCGCCTCACCACAACTTTGACGGGTTTGTAAATATCCACCTTACTTTTTTCCTCTCAAAATCGTTCTGATTCTCTCCAGCCACTGTCCTCTCTGGCTGGTGCTTTGCTTGTCAAATTATTTTCAAGTTATTTAGGGTACGATCTTAGAAAATCGGGTGATTTCATCGTGAAATCACCCGATCGTTGAAAGTACCTCAAAGAACCATCAAACTCGCGTGTCTTCCTTCACCAACTTATCCCAACCCAAATTTTTCAGGTTGTTATTGCGGCGCAGAGGACGAGTCGCCAGTTCCAACAAATCGCGGGTATTACTAAAACCGTGGATTTGAGCGAACGTAAATTCAACCGACCATTTTGTATCGATACCCCGAGCTTCTAACGGATTTGCGTGAGCCATGCCCGTAATCACGAGATCGGGTTGCAGTTCGTAAATGCGCTGAATCTGATTGTAATTATCGGGTTTCTCGACGATCTTGGGCGTGGGAACTCCCATTTCCGCACAAGTTTTCGCCAAGAAATCCAACTCGGCTTTCTGATAGCGCTTATCCATATACGGAATGCCAATTTCGTGGACGATCGCGCCACAACGCACCAAAAAGCGAGCCAGAGAAATTTCTAACAGGTTATCGCCCATAAAGAAAACCGATTTGCCACGCAGCAACTTCACGTAGTCTTCTAAGGTTTCCCAAATCTGCCGTTCCCGCTCTTCCAAACCCTTCGGTTCGATCGAAAACACCGAGCAGATTTTCTCGATCCAAGCACGAGTTCCATCCGGGCCGATGGGAAACGGCGCACCGATGAGCTTGCACTTGCGACGACGCATTAACGTCGTGGCCGTCCGACTCAAAAACGGATTGACGCCGCAAACATAGTAACCTTCTTCAATCACAGGTAGTTCGGTATAGCGCTTAGCCGGTAACCAACCCGAAACCGCAATCCCTTGTTTTTTCAATTCCAAGGTCAACTGTGTAACTACCGGATCGGGAAGCGAACCGAACATCACGAGGGGAGGATGTTCGACATATTCGCTCTCCTGTGTCGTTGCTTCTTCTTTCTTACTGCCGAAAGCGAGCAAGCGTTGAATTGCATTTCGCTCTTCTTTTTCAGTTTCTTCGATCTGCTTGGGACAACGCTGAGCCATTGCTGCCAACACGGTGTCTTCGCCCTGAGTGAAGGCGTAATCGAGACCGTTTGCCCGAGCGACCACGATCGGAATCCCAATTTCGGCTTCTAACTTCGGCGCGAGACCTTCCAAGTCCATCTTAATAATCTCGGTGGTGCAAGTGCCGATCCAAACGATGACACTCGGATTGCGATCTCGCTTGATTTGCAAGCACAGACGCTTCAACTCTTCGTAATCGTTCAGTTGGGCGGAGATATCACCTTCTTCTAGCTCGGCCATGGCGTAGCGGGGTTCGGCAAAAATCATCACGCCCATGGCGTTTTGTAGGAAATACCCACAGGTTTTCGTGCCGATGACCAGAAAGAAACTGTCTTCGATCTTCTGGTACAGCCAAGCCACACAGCTAATGGGACAGAAGGTGTGGTAGTTGCCCGTTTCGCACTCAAAGTTAAGAGCGTCCGGTTGAGCAGCAACAGTCATGAAGGAAATCTCCTTTCAAACGTGGTGGTGTCAAAATCGTTATTCGAGATCTGACAACAAGTTGGAAATTTCTGGATCTTCCTCGTCGTCGTCCATCAACGCACCAAAAGCGTCTTCGTCTAACTCGTCGTCCTCGTCGTCGCCACCGAGATCCCCGAACCCTGTGTCGTCGCCTTCACCAAAGGCTGACAAATCCATGTCTTCGTCTTCGGACGCTTCGTCTTCGCCAAAGGCTCCTAAGTCCATGTCCTCGTCTTCAGAAGCTTCGTCTTCGCCAAAGGCTCCTAAGTCCATGTCCTCGTCTTCCGAGGTTTCCTCCGCCAAAGGCTGACAAGTCCATGTCTTCATCTTCGGACGCTTCGTCTTCGCCAAAGGCTCCTAAGTCCATGTCCTCGTCTTCCGAGGTTTCCTCATCGCCGCCAAAGGCTCCTAAGTCCATGTCCTCGT
>LWRO01000002.1:98284-337710 GCA_001657325.1 Geitlerinema sp. BBD 1991-9
CTAAGTCCATGTCCTCGTCTTCCGAGGTTTCCTCATCGCCGCCAAAGGCTCCTAAGTCCATGTCCTCGTCTTCAGAAGCTTCGTCTTCGCCGCCAAAGGCTGACAAGTCCATGTCTTCGTCTTCAGAGATTTCTGCGTCTAGGGCTGCGAAGTCTGATTCGTCTTCCATCTCGGGTTCTGCTGCTTCAACTTCTAAACCAACACCGGCAACACCGGCGAGAATAGCTTCCTCGTCATCGGCTTCAGACGGTTCCTCTTCAGCCAGTTCGCCGAGAGAGAAGTCTTCAGACGGTTCCTCCTCAGCCAGTTCGCCGAGATCTTCGATCGATTCTTCTTCCAGTATCGATTCTTCTTCTTCCAGTTCGGAAAGATCTGCGATCTCGGGTTCTGGACTTTCTTCTAAGGAAATGGCTTCCTCAGCTTCGTCGGACACCAAAATTTCGGAGGCGATGTCTGCTTCTTCAGAGACTTCGACCTCCTCATCCCCAAAAGGGCTTTCGTCAGACTCCGCTGTGAACTCGTCAGATTCAGTGGCGGCTGCGGCGACTGCGGCAGTCGCGGCCAGATCGGCTGCGGCTTCTAAGTCACCAGCATCTGCTTCAGAGGTTGCACCGAGACTTTCAGGTTCCAAGCCGAGTGCGATGTCGGGGTCGAAATTCAAACCCAACACTTCGATCAGGGTGTCGGGGTCGGGATTGAGTCGAGAGAACGGCAGCATTAACTGCGCGAGTTTCGGTTCGAGTCCGTTGAGCGATCCCAGGATGAAGTAGGAAGGCGGACGGCGGCCGCCATCAGGCGTTTTAACGGCGGCAACTTGCATGTGCAAGTTCAGCCACTCGTGGTTGGCTTGGTAGTACTGCAACCACTTTTCTTTCAGGGCGCTGGTGAAGCTGTCGAAAAAAGCCATGATTATCTATTTCCCGAAGTTGCTGCTGATTTCGCTTCCAGTCTATCCGTCTAACGGTGCAAACGGCGTAGAACTTGGCCTGTACTGAATCATACTAGGCGAACATAGCAACTCGCGCGTTCTTCCCCTGAGTCACTCGCTACGTTTTTTAAACCATCATCAGGTCGAGTTCTTCTTCGGCTGAGGCCGGCGCACTCTGTGGGTTGAGGTAAAAATCGGACAGGAGCGCGAACAGATCTCGATCGGGAGCGTCGTTGGGAACGACGCCTTCAGGCTGGCCGAGGATTTGATCGGCAATGTTGAGGTAGTAATCGCAGACGAAGCTCAGAGACGGATCGCCATCTGCCATCTCGAAGAGGGTTTTTCCTTTGACGCGGGACACGCGGATGTCTTCGATGAGGGGTAAGACTTCGAGAATCGGCATCGGGACGGCTTCAATATATTTTTCGATTAAGTCGCGCTTGGAGGTGCGATTGCCGATGAGTCCCGCGAGTCGTAGGGGATGCGTCCGGGCTTTTTCACGAACGGAGGCGGCGATGCGATTGGCAGCGAACAGGGCATCGAAGCCGTTATCGGTGACGATGAGGCAGTAGTCGGCGTAGTTGAGAGGGGCAGCAAATCCGCCGCAGACGACGTCACCGAGTACGTCGAAGAGAATGACGTCGTATTCGTCGAAGGCGTTGAGTTCTTTGAGGAGTTTGACGGTTTCACCAACGACGTAGCCGCCGCATCCCGCACCGGCTGGCGGACCGCCAGCTTCGACGCAGTCTACACCACCGTAGCCTTTGTAGATGACGTCTTCTGGCCAAATGTCTTCGTAGTGGAAGTCTTTTTCCTGAAGGGTGTCGATGATGGTGGGGATGAGATAGCCCGTGAGTGTGAAGGTGCTATCGTGCTTGGGATCGCAGCCGATTTGTAGGACTTTTTTGCCGCGACGGGCTAATGCGACTGAAATGTTACAACTCGTGGTGGATTTACCGATACCACCTTTTCCATATACTGCAAGTTTCACCCGTGTTTCTCCTTAATTTCGATCGCTTGTTATCGTTTCCGCTGCCAATGTCTCGTTGAGACGGTTTTGGATTTCCGTTGTCTGCATTATGGCGAGTCCTTTGAAGAAAATGAAGGTGTTTTGGAAGTAGATCGGACTTTAAAACGGACTTTAAGCGATTATGAAATTTTTAAGCGGCTTAAATGAATTCAAGAGTCTCCTCAGTCGTTCTAAAAGCTTACTTAAACATTTTTGTATATTTTTTATATAAAAAAGGTTTTAAAATACAAAAATAAAATTGACAGCCGATCGAAGTTGTAAAGGTTACGCCGGTTTGGGGGATTTGGGGCAAGGATCGATCGAATCTCGTAGATCGCGTTTTTTATGAAGAATGCTAAATTTTTGGCGCGAGACGCTGGAATGTTACCCAAACTCTCTTTCGCTCGGCTTGCGAACTCAGGGAAACGCCCATCCCACCCTCAGGCTTGCTTAAAAATTCGTTCGGTATCGTGAATGTCTTCTATCTCTCCAGATTTTGCCAATGCCCTCGATCGATACGAAGCCGGAGATCTCGATCGAGCGGCAGAACTCTGTCAAGCTTTGCTGCAACGGGAACCGAGCCGCCTGGATGCTTTAAATCTTCTGGGCGGGATTGCATACCGACAGCGGGATTGGCATTTGGCACTTCAGTACTATCAAACGATCGTGCGGATCTATCCCCGTTGTGCGGTGGGATATGCAAACTTCGCTCGGACGTTACAGGAGATCGATCGACTGGAGGAAGCGGTGTTGCTATATGGCGAGGCTTTGCACCTGGAGGAAAACCGAGCGGATTGGCATTTCAATTTGGGTAACGCTTATTGGGATCTCGGAGATATCGATATCGCGATCGAGCATTTCGAGAAGACGTTGCACCTCGATCGAGATTTTCCTGAAGTGCGGGGACATCTGGCACTCAATCGGCTGCTCAAAGGCAACTTTCAGCAAGGATTTGCCGATTATGAAGGGCGACCCGCTCGACTTCGGCTTTCCGAAACTTTTCCCCATCCCGAACGCATTTGGGACGGTTCCAACGAGGCGGGTAAAACCCTCTTGCTGCTGTGCGAACAGGGTTTCGGCGATGCGATTCAGTTCGTGCGCTACGTTCCAATTTTGAAGGCACGGGGGGCGAGGGTTCTCGTGCGCTGCCGGTGGCCGTTGGTGCGGTTGTTCGAGACGATCCCGGGGATCGATCGAGTGCTTTCGATCGACGAAGCGCTTCCGAATTGGGACGCTCACGCCCTCTTGATGAGTTTGCCATTTCTCCTGGGAACTCGTGCTGACACGATTCCCCGAAACGTTCCGTATTTGTCTCGCCTGCCACTTGATTGCGAACTCGATGCGTCTTTGAACGGTACGATCGATCTCGCTCGCGTCGGCTTGGTCTGGTCGGGAAGTCCCACCCATCGCAAAGATAGAGATCGATCGATCTCGTTCGATCTCGTTCGACCATTACTCGATATTCCAGGGTTTCGCTTCTACAGTTTGCAAAAAGATCCCAAGTCCGAAGAGGCGAAGGCCTTAGCTGAAGATCGCCGAATTTGCGATCTCAGCCGAGATCTCAAGGATTTTGGCCATACAGCAGCAATTATCGATCGTCTCGATCTCGTCATTGCGGTCGATACTTCGGTCGCACATTTGGCTGGAGCAATGGGAAAACCCGTTTGGGTGTTATTGTCAAAGATTCCTGATTGGCGATGGGGACTGCACGACGATCGAAGTTCCTGGTATCCGACGATGCAACTGTTCCGACAATCCCGACGAGGTGAGTGGGACACCGTTCTCGAGCAGGTGCAGCACGCACTCCTTCGACGATCGCCGCAACGAGAAATCGTATGGTTTTAAAGACCTGCGATCGCGATCGCAGCTAACTTGCGATCGCGATCGCATTCAAAGATATGTTTCGATCGCACCCTAAATGGAGAAGCGAGGCGATACTTAAATTGATATCGTTTTTATTCGATCTCACTTTGCTGCACGGAGTTCTTCGAGCATCATGACCACTCAAGTTTTATCCTCTCCTCCGGCACTCGACGAAATGTTCGCTCATGTTTGGACTGCCGGTCATCTAACTCGCGACGAACGGAAAACACTCATGTCTGTCGTTCTGAGCAGCACCCTCAGTGCAGAAGAAAAAGAAGTCCTCGATCGGATTTTTCACGCGGTTCGTCGCGGCTGGCTGAAAATTCTCGACTAAACACGACCCCCATCGATCGCGTTTCTCTACAAACCCTCGATCGATGCCAACTTCCCAAAACGCAACTGACGTGCGGTAAAAGCACGTTTTTTCCTGTTTATATGCTTTTTTGCTTAAAGAACTGTCCGAGCAAATTGTGTCTCGAGCTGTTTTTGGCGTAATTTTTGAAGATCGAAAACACTTGACACGAGACTTGACGCGAAATTCGGGAACCGTCGGGCTGCTTCCAAAAAAGCCGAGGATAACATCCTCACACCAAGAACCGAAGAACGACACGATCTCCGTCACGTGCAGATACTGTGACAGATACCGTAACTCAAAACGTTAGGCAAAGCCCATGAAACGCAATGGCTATTGAGATCGATCGAGGAGATCGATCGATTCCTCCCCTTGATAATCGGGGGCCCCAAGTTGTCCCAGACGTTGAGGCGGCCAAAAGCGAACGACAGCTCGCCCGATTATCAACTCTTCCGGGACAAATCCCCAATAATGGCTATCGTAGCTCTCGTTGCGGTTGTCTCCTAACACCAAATATTGATCTTGTGGAACATAGACCGGGCCGTAAACGTAATCGGGAGCGGTGGCGATATAGTCTTCTGCCAACGGTTCGTCATCAATATAAACGCGGCCGTCGTATACCTCAACTTTTTCACCCGGCAAGCCAATTACTCGCTTAATGAAAGCGTCTTTATACTTATCTTTCAGTGCATCTGTCGGGTTGAACACCACAATGTCACCTCGATGGATTTCCCGAAAGTGGTAGCCGATCTTATCAACAATGAGTCGATCGTTGATTTGCAACGTCGGCAACATCGAACCCGAGGGAATATACCGCGCTTCAGCCACAAACGTTCGGATTCCCAAAGCCAGAACCGCGCTGATGCCGAAGGTTTTTAACGCTTCTGTCCAGGGGTTTTCTCCATGACGAGTCATAGATATCGTATCGCAGTAAAGAAAAACTAAAGAGCTAGACGTGAGTCTACCCTCCAGTATACTCTGACCCATACGAGTGTTGCTTCGATCGAACCCATGTCTGAACTTTCCCCGATCCTCATCCGTCACGCCCGGATTTTAATGCCGGACGACAGCTTTCTCCTCGGTGACGTATATCTCGAAAACGGACGTATTGCTCTGGTTGCCTCGGAAATTTCGATCGATACTGCAGGAATTCGCGTGATTAACGCCACAGGATTGACGTTATTACCGGGCGTCATCGATCCACAAGTTCATTTTCGCGAACCGGGTTTGGAATATAAAGAAGATTTCTTTACCGCAACCTGCGCCTGTGCCAAAGGAGGGGTCACTTCGTTTTTGGAGATGCCCAATACGACGCCGCTAACGACGACCCAAGCAGCACTCGACGACAAACTACAACGGGCGGCGAACAAGTCTTTAGTCAACTACGGCTTTTTCATCGGGGCAACGACGGAAAACTTGCCCGATTTGCGAGAAGCCAATCCCACCTGTGGCATCAAAATTTTTATGGGATCGATGAAAGGGCCCTTGTTGGTGGATGACGAAGCTGCGTTAAATGCCATTTTCAGTCAAGGCGATCGATTGATTGCCGTTCATGCGGAAGATCGCACTCGGATCGAAGAACGTTGCCAACAGTTTGCAGGCGTTCGCGACCCAGCCGTTCACACCCAAATTCAAGATAACGAAGCTGCCTTAATTGCCACCAAACGGGCGTTGCGCTTGTCGAAGCAATACCGACGGCGGCTGCATATCCTTCATATGTCAACGGGGGAAGAGGCGGAATTACTACGTCAAGACAAACCGGAATGGGTCACGGCAGAAGTCACGCCACAACATCTCGTGTTGAATACGAGTGCTTACGCGAAAATTGGGGCGAAGGCACAAATGAACCCGCCGTTAAAGTCAGAACGGGACAACGAGATTTTGTGGCAAGCGTTACGCGATGGAGTCATCGATTTTATTGCCACCGATCACGCGCCTCATACCTTAGAAGAGAAGTCGCGACAGTATCCCGATACGCCGTCGGGGATGCCGGGAGTAGAAACTTCGCTGCCCGTGATGTTGACGCAGGCGATGCAAGGACGTTGCACGGTGGCACAAGTATCGCGGTGGATGTCCGCCAATCCAGCTAAGGGGTATGGCATTCCCAATAAGGGAAAGATTGTCAAGGGATACGATGCCGATTTGGTGTTGGTGGATTTGAACGATTACCAGCCGGTATTGGCAGAAAACTTGGCCACGAAATGCGCTTGGAGTCCCTTTGAAGGTTGGGAGTTGACGGGTTGGCCGCAATATACAATCGTCGGCGGACAGGTCGCTCTCGATCGAGGTGTCTTCAATACGAGTGTTCGCGGCAAAGCATTAACTTTCGTATAGTTTGTAAAAAAAAGATTGTTTGTATGGATTTTTATTTCTAAAATCGATAACTTTACTTACGAAAAGTTGCGAAAAATTACGGACTCAGCGCGAGTTTGACCAAACGTCAGCTCGCGCGATCTTGAGCGAAATTGCGGTATTTTGACAGGTATTTTCTCGGGTCTGCCTTAGAAGTCGCGTGCGTAAGTATGTTTAATTTTATAAAGAACTCACGTTAGGTTTGGCGATCCTTTTCTTAAGAAAAAGAAAAGATCGGGAGTATAATAAAGAGGAAAGTCTAATAAAAAAAATTGTTTAAACTCATTTTGAAATTCAGTGAATTTGAGGGTTCCCCGAATTGAGTAGCAAGCTCGTTCAATACAAATATGGAGAAGGATCGAATACATCTCCAGGCTGGATTTTGCAATATTTTACTAACCCAACCCGGCAGTAAGGCATGACTACAACGGTGGCACAACAACCAACAGCGACTCAATTCGTACGGCAGCTTGCACTCCAGTATCAAAAACAGCTAACTGGGCAATTAAACGTGCGATCTCCGAACGGCGAACAGTGGAGTTTGTATTTTTGCGTAGGTCGTTTGATTTGGGCGACCAATCACTCCCATCCCGTGCGCTGCCTGCGGAGACAAATCACGCGATATTGTCCGAAAGTAGACTTCGATCGTCTCGCCATTCGCGAGTCCGATCGATTTTTCTGTTGGAACTACCAAGTGGTGTGGCTGTTGTACAAACGCAGCACGATTTCCAAAGACGCTGCTGTTGCGATTATTGAGAATACCGTGACGGACACGTTGTTCGATATTTTGCAACAGGAGCGCGACGGAGCCTTCACCTTCGATGTCATCCATCACGAAGCGCTCGCGATGTTGCGGATGCAAATTGCTGCCCTCAACCTTAAAACGGTTCTCAAAAAAGCCAAGCAAGCCCTGCAACAGTGGAACGCAGCGGGATTGAAAAACATTTCGCCCAATGCGATGCCGATTTTAAAGAATTTAGACCAGTTGGAAGCACACACGTCACCGAAGGTGTACCAACAACTCGTCAAAAAAGTCAACGGACATCGAACGCTACAAGAATTAGCCGATGCCGCTCGTATTGACTGCTTACGCCTGACGAAATCGCTCCTGCCCTACTTTCAAAAAGGTTGGGTCGGATTCAGCGAAGCCCCCGAATTTCCCCGTCCGAACGCTCGGAAGCAACCGCCGTCTCCCGATCGAGCTGAAGACCGTCGCATTCCCCTCATTGCCTGTGTTGACGACAGCCCACAAATTTGCCAACAACTCGAGCGCATTATCAAACAAGCCGGCTACCGATTCGTCGGCATTACAGACTCCGTGCAAGCCCTGCCCGTTCTGCTTGAAAAACAGCCAAAACTCATTTTCTTAGACTTAGTGATGCCTGTGGCGAACGGATACGAAGTGTGTACTCAGCTTCGGCGTATGTCACAGTTTCAAAAGACCCCGATCGTCATTTTGACGGGCAACGATGGTGTCATCGATCGCGTTCGGGCGAAAATGGTCAAAGCCTCTGAATTTCTCTCAAAACCCATCGACGCTGACAAAGTCATCGACACTGTCAAGCGTTTTGTTGAGGTATCTACCTAACAAGTCGGAAATTCGGAGGGTCGATCGATCCTTCGACCTCAAAGACTCGAATTCCGGCCGGCGTTTGACGGATAACGGGGAGTCTGCTTCGCGCGTCAAGCACATTAAGATAGAAAACGAGCTTATTCCACTGGGGGATTCGTGAAGTTCGGATTTCCCAAGCTCTACCGCAGCACCGAAATGGGACGGTAAGGGCAGGGTAACCCCGCCCCTACTCGGACGAAATCGTTGACAATCTGCGGACTCGATCGAACAATGCTGTAGCGTTTGCCAAACTGACCGTGACATCGAGCGCTTCGATCGAGCTAAAATACCTCCGCGCGGCATCCGTTCCGCTGCCTCGCGTTTTCGTCAGCATATTGTCAGCACAACGATTATGGAGACTGGGTCAATCGAGTATGAGTACTATTTTAGTTGTTGAAGATAGCATTACCGATCGCGAAGCGATCAACCGATACCTCAAACAAGACGGGTTTATCGTTTTGAATGCCGAAAGTGCCGAAGAAGCCCTGCAAAAACTTCAAAGTAACAAACCCGATTTAATCGTCCTCGACGTCATTTTACCGGGACAGAGTGGGTTTGAACTCTGTCGAGAGATCAAAACCGATCCCGAGACAAAAAGCATCCCGGCAATTGTCTGTTCGAGCAAAAATACAGATGTCGATAAAACCTGGGGAAATATGCTCGGTGCCGATGCGTATTTGACGAAACCCGTGGACGAAACCCTGTTAATTCAAACCGTTCGCAAACTCGTTTCGCGCTAATTGCGACGTCTCCAGTTCGACTGAAGCTTCGACGTCGAGCGCTCAGCCAACCGCCCTCGCCAAACGTTTCACATCTGTCTCGCCCATCCCTTAAATCCACAACGAAGCCGATGTCTGCCTCGATCGATCGCCCTCGTTCCCTCGACTCGCCGTCACCGCTGACCCCTCCAGCAGAACCCGTTTCCCGTAAATTTCTCCAGTTCCGTCTCGGCGATCGAGATCGCGCCCTCCTCGATGTCGAGAACGTCGCGGAGATCGTCACCGTTCGCGTCCCCGAAATTTTGCCCGTTCCCCAGATGCGTTCCTGCATTTTGGGCGTGTACAACTGGCGTGGCGAAATGTTATGGGTGGTCGATCTCGGCGAACTCGTCGGATACGCGCCCCTGTTCCGGCCCGGACAACCCCAAGTAACCGCCACCGCCATCGCCATCGAGTGGGACGATCGAGCGATCGGTTTTGTCGTTCCACAGGTTTTAGACCTCGAAACCTACAATCTCGCTCACCAACAAAACCCAGACCCGCAACTGTTTCCGCCCAGTGTCATCCCCTATCTCAAAGGATTTTTTATCGACCCCACCGGAGATATCGTCGTCGTTCTCGACATGGAAGAAATCTTTCGTGTCCTCCAAAGTCGGGGATGAAGTGATGAAGTGACGAGATGATGAGGCGATCGAAAAACTGAAAGCTGCCTTCACATTTCACGTTACAGACTTCACGCTTCACGTTACGGAGAGGGTCTCCCCACCCCGACCACCCAGACCTCCTCTTCTAGAAATCGCGATCGAGGTAAATCCACCCATGACCCGTACTGATGCCCCCTATAGCGAGTCCACCTCTACCGAACAACAGCTGCGAAGCATCCGCCAGCAAGTCTCTGCAATTGCCGATCGACTCCATCAAGCGCAGTCGATCGAAGAAGCCCTCGTCGCTGGCGTGACCCAAATCCGACAGGCGATCGAAAGCGATCGCGTGTTGGTATATCGGCTGTTCTCCCGCGGTCTCGATGCCTTTGCCCCCCACCGGACTCGGGAAAGCGAAAACGGCAGTCCGAACGGCGGCAATCCACCCCAACGAGACGGTCATGCCGTTTCCAGCTACCTGGCGTTCCGCAACGGCGATCTGCCAGACCGTCGCAGCCTTCCAACGGCCACAAATGACGGTCGCAACCTCACCGGGGTCGTCGTGGCCGAATCCGTAGAACGGGGATGGACGCCCGCTATCGGCGAAACGCTTCACGTCGCGGCCTTTGGGTTTGAAGATCTCGACGAATATCTCACGCATCCGTTTATCTCGATCCCCGACGTCGATCGAACCAACCTCAGCCCCCACCAAAAACAACTCCTCGGACGCTATCAAACCCAAGCCAGCCTCAACGTCCCCTTGAAAATCGGCAAACGACTGTGGGGCGTTCTGGCCGTTCACCAGTGCAGTCGCCCCAACAATTGGTCCGAACGTGAAATCGCCGTTCTCAAGCAGGTTGCGGGAGAACTGACCCTCGCCCTCCAAGCGTTTGACACCCACGTCGAACAGCAACACCAAAGCGACAGCAATCGAATTCTTGCCGATTCCCTCGACATCCTGCGCGAGTCTTTCGAGAAGGGTCAAGAGCGCGATCGCAGTGTGGCCCGAGTCATCGAACGCATCCGTCAATCCCTCGACATCGACATCATCTTCCGGACGACAACCAAAGAAGTCCGACTGCTGCTCAAATGCGATCGCGTGGCGGTGTATCAATTCAACCCCGACTTTAGCGGTAGCTTCGTTGCCGAGTCCGTCACCTCTGGCTGGGTGAAACTCGTCGGTCCCGAGGTTCAACCGGTTTGGAAAGATACCTATCTTGAAGAAAACCAAGGCGGTCGCTACGCCAACCACGAAACCTACGCCGTTAGCGATATCTACACCGCCGGACACGATCCCTGTCACGTCGAACTCCTCGAACAGTTCGAGTGTCGAGCGTATACCCTCGTGCCGATTTTCCAAGGGGAAAAACTTTGGGGCATTCTGGCCGCTTATCAAAACGACAAGCCTCGGGATTGGCAACCGACTGAAGTCGATTTGTTACAACGCATTGCCGACCAACTCGGCGTCGCGCTGTTGCAAGCCGAAACCGTCAAGAAACTGCGCTTACAATCCGATAAGCTGGCCAAAGCGTCCGAGCGCGATCGAACGGTTGCGCGAGCGATCGATCGAATCCGTCAATCCCTCGACATCGAAAGTATTTTCAACGTCACCACCAAAGAAGTGCGGTTGCTGCTGCAATGCGATCGCGTGGCGGTCTACCAATTCAATCCCGACTTTAGCGGCAGTTTCGTCGCTGAATCCGTCACCCCCGGTTGGGTGAAACTCGTCGGCCCCGAGGTCGAGCGGGTTTGGAAAGATACTTATCTAGAAGAAAACCAAGGGGGGCGCTACGCCTACCGCGAAACCTACTCCGTCGATGACATCTACGAAGCCGGACACGATCCCTGTCACGTGGAATTGCTCGAAGAATTCGAGTGTCGAGCCTATACCTTAGTGCCGATTTTCCAAGGGGAAAAACTCTGGGGCATTCTGGCCGCCTATCAAAACGACGGGCCGCGCCATTGGGAAGAAGACGAAGTGAACCTGCTCGTCCGCCTCGCCGACCAACTCGGCGTTGCGCTCCAACAGGCTGAAACCCTGGACGAACTACGGTATCAGTCCGAAAAAGTGGCCAAAGCCGCCGAGCGAGATCGCGCCGTCGCTCAAGTGATCGATCGAATCCGTCAATCCCTCGACCTCGAAAGTATTTTCGACACCACCACGACTGAAGTTCGACAACTGATTCAATGCGATCGCGTCGGCGTTTACCATTTCAATCCCGACTGGAGCGGTTCCTTCGTGGCTGAATCGGTTGGCGGCGGTTGGATTCCCTTAGTCAAACGCCAACTTGAAGTCTCTGCCTTGCAGCAAAACATCAGCGATTGCGAAGGAATGGGTAGCTTGCTACAGAACCAGTCCGACGTTCCCGACACCTATCTCCAAGAGACAAAAGGCGGCCGGTTCCAGCGGGCGGAATCCTTTTCCATCGCCGATATTTACCAAGCTGGGTTTACCTCCTGTTATCTGGAAGTCCTCGAACAATATCAATGTCGCGCCTATGCGATCGTGCCAATTTTCCAAGGGGCGAAATTGTGGGGACTTCTGGCTGCCTATCAGAACGACGGCCCCCGCCAGTGGGAAGACGAAGAAGTCAGACTCCTGACACAAATCGGCATTCAACTCGGCGTGGCAATTCAACAGAGCGAGTACCTACAACAGCTCGAAGATCAGTCGAAGCAACTCGAAGCCGCTGCTCAACGGGATAAAGCGGCGAAAGAGCAGTTGCAAACCCGAGCCGTCGAACTGCTGATGGCGGTGCGTCCGGCTCTCGATGGAGATCTAACCGTGCGTATCCCCGTCACGGAAGACGAGATGGGAACCCTGGCCGACTCCTTCAACAATACCCTGCAAAGCTTGCGGAAAATCGTCGTGCAAGTGCAAGCGGCGGCGGAGAAAGTGGTGCGAACCTCTTCGACGAGTGACGAATCTCTCATCGAACTGTCGGCCCAGGCGCAGAAACAGTTTGAAGAGATTACCAAGGCGCTCGATCGAATTCAAGAGATGGTGCGGTTCACGCAAACCACCGCCGACAACGCTCAACAAGTGGAAATCGCCCTCGGACAAGCCAACCAAACCCTCGGGGCGGGTGACGATGCGATGAACCGCACGGTGGAAGGGATTGCGGACATTCGCAAAACGGTGGCGGCGGCGGCGAAAGGCATCGAGCGCTTGACGCAATCCTCGCAAAACATCGCTAAAGTGGTGAGTTTGATTAACAACTTCGCCACGCAAACCAACTTACTCGCACTCAACGCGGCCATCGAAGCCACGCGGGCTGGTGAGTACGGACGGGGGTTTGCTGTTGTTGCGGACGAGGTTCGATCGTTGGCGCGTCAGTCCGCCGACGCAACCACTGAAATTGAAAAACTCGTGCAGGAGATTCAGGAAGAAACGAAAGATGTGACGTTGGCGATGGAAATGGCCTCCGAGCAAGTCACTAAGGGAACGAACCTCGTTGGCGAAACCCGTCAAACCCTCAACGATATCGTGGCGGCGACGGCGCAAATTAGCGAACTGGTGCAGGGGATTACCCACGCCACCCAAGTTCAAACGGAGCAGGCGAAGTCGGTTACTGAGGTGATGCGCGGTATTGCGGCGATCGCCAACCAAACGTCGGAAAACTCGATCGAAATTTCCGAACGTTTCAAAGAAGCACTGAACACTGCCCAAGACCTGCAAACCAGTGCTGGCCGCTTTAAGGTGAGCTGATAATGAAAGGGTGGAACAGTCACCAGCTACCAGTCACCAGTCACCAGCTATCAGTCACCAGTTGCTAGAGTGTCGGTACAGAAGTCAGGAGGCTTGATGTTGTAATGGGGTGGGTGCGTTCGTGGGAATTTTACGAACTGGACTTCCGCCGAATTCGGTGGCCCGCGAACACACCCAACGCGACTGTTTTTGACTGAAAAATCGAAAATATAAATTGCAAATCCATGAAATTTCGCACGCAAAAAACGTCAAATTTAGGCTATTAATCATCAATTAAGATTCAAAATTTAGTAAATACAAAAAATATAAAATACCAACAAAAACATCAATTTTTGATTTCTTGAATCGTAAATTGTAAATCTCCCAAACGTAGACCGTAAACCGCCAATCGTCAATTTCCTGAACCGTCAATCGTCAAACGTCAATCGTCAATGGAAAAAGCTATCCGAGACCAAGGTTACGTCTACTTCCTCAGTGAAGCCCCCGAATTACTACAGGCTGTCGAAGACGGTTTGTTAAAAATTCACGAGGGAACGCGGGTGCAAAACGTTCACAGCATGATGCGAGCGACACACACCCTCAAGGGGGCGGCTGCGAACGTGGGACTCGAAAGCCTCAAAACCATCGCTCATTCGATGGAAGATGCCTTTAAAGCCTTGTACGACGAAAGTATCGAAATCGATGCCGATCTCGAGCGGCTGTTGTTTGAAGGATACGAGTGTTTGCGGGTGTGTTTGACGGCGGAATTGTCGCAAACGCAGATCGATGAAGGTAGATTACTCGATCGAGCGGCCGAGGTGTTTGCCCGAATGCGTGAAAAACTCGGCGACAAATTCGGACAACAGGATTACATTCCGACTTCCGCCGAACTGGGATTCGATATCGCGCAATCGATTTTCGAGTTGGGGGTTCAGCAGCGACTCGACGAACTGGACGCCGCGTTGCAAAGTGGAGACGGCGATCGTGTCAAAGAAAGCCTTCGATCGAGTGCGGAAGTCTTCGTCGGTCTCGGGGAATCCCTCTCGCTACCTGGCTGGAGTGATATTGCCAAGACGGCGATCGCTGCCCTCGACGAAGGGGGTAGAGGGATAACGGACATTGGACGCGCCGCCCTCACGGACTACCGAACTGGCCAGCAACAGGTGTTCGATGGAGATCGATCGTTGGGGGGTGCGCCGACGGAACTCAAACGTCTGCTCGAAAGCTCGGTTGAAAAAACTGATTTAGGGACGAGCGAGATCGCACCCTCCAGCTTGGCGGAAACGGTGCTGGATGTAGAACTCGAGCAGTTTGGCACGTTCCTCAACGACAAACGCTACGGAAAACCGATTAAACCGACTCTACAAGCGTTTTTCGACAAAGCTATCCGCGCGTGGGGTCGCTGGTTTGCTCGTGCTGAAACCATTCCCCTCGCCAACGTTTGTTTCGAGTTACTCGTTCCCAAACTGCCTCCGTCACGCCTCAAAGATAAAAAAACGATCGTTCGCACGGCTTCGACAATTAAGAAACAGATCGATCGATTTCTCGATTTCATCGGCGAGGACGGCGATAGCGAAAGCTTGCGTCTGTACCGTCAGTGGACGCTGATGTCTGTGATTATCGCCGCAGCCAAATTCCAATACGCCAGCAACACCCGACAGCCGAAAAGCTTCGACGATATTCTGTTAGTCAAAGCGTTACGTCGCATTGTCAATCATCTGGGAGAGCAATACCGCCAACTCCCTCCCGTTCCCGCTCGAGAGCGCAATTGGCTCGACTCACCTCACTTAGCCAAACTCGACGCTCCCCTCGATCGAGATCCAGATGAAGATCTTTTAGCGGAAGTTTGGGGTAACGACGAAGATGACAGCGAATCGGACAGCGAACCGAACGTTGTCGAGAATTCGATCGATCCGTCGATCGAGAATGCGAGTTTAGGAGAAGCAACCTTACCCCAAGAAATCGAACCCGCTACTGAACCCGCTACTGAATCCGCCGCCGACTCTGACTCGATCGAAGGCCTGCAAGTTTCTGCCCCCGATCCCATTGAAGAGCAAGTTAGCGAAGGCGAAATTCTCGACGACGAACCCCCCAATCCGGAGCCGCCACAACCCAGTCCGCCGAGCGGTGAAGCGCGACAACTGGTGAGCGTCGATATCAAAGGCTTAGAACGACTCAACCACCGTCTCGGAGAATTACTGGTCGATCGAAACCGTCAAGCGCTCGAAGAAGAACACCTACGCACCCGCGCTGGTGAAATGCGCTTGCAACTCCAACGGCATCAAAAGACCATGAGTCAACTGCTCGCATGGTCCGAACGCATGGTGGGATTGTTGGGTCACGCCGCTGAAGACTTCCAAGGTCAAACCCCACCGCTTCCTCAACCGTTATCTCTTTCAGCGATTGAAGGGGAGTTCGACGACTATGCCGATTTGCACTTGCTGTTGAAAACTGCTGTCGGTGAAGCGCGACTGTTTGAAGACATCACCGAGGCGATTTACAACCATACCCGCGAATTGGGTCAATTAATGGAAAAACAACAACAACTTCTTTCTGTGATGCAGGACGATTTAGTAGACGTGCGAATGTTGCCCCTGGGCGAAATCCTCCAACGCTTCCCGCTGATGGTGCAGCAGCTTTCTCGTATGCAAAACAAGCGGGTTGAGTTAAAATTGAGCGGTAGCGACTTGCTGATCGAACAGAGTATCGCTCAGAAACTTTACGATCCCTTGTTGCATTTGGTGCGCAATGCGTTCGACCACGGCATCGAATCCCCAGAAGAACGCCTCAAACTGGGTAAGTCGGAAGTGGGAACCATCGAAATTCGCGCCTACAACCAAGGGGTACAAACGACGATCGAAGTTCGCGACGACGGACGGGGGTTGAATTTGGAGTGGATTCGCCGAAAAGCCGTTGAAGGAAAGTTTCTCAGCGAAGCTGAAGCGAACCAAATCGTTTCGACCGATCGATTGGAAGTGCTGTTCGAGCCGGGGTTTTCCACCGCCGATCGCGTCAGCGAGCTGTCAGGACGAGGGGTGGGTTTGGATGTGGTTCGATCGCAAATCCAGAGTTTGAAAGGGAAGATCGCTGTCGAATCTCAACCGGGACGGGGGACGGTTTTCGCTTTACAAATTCCGTTATCTCTGACGATTGCCAAACTGTTGGTCGTGCAAGCCGGGGGTTCGGCTTATGCGTTGTTACTCGATTCGATCGAGAAAATCGTTATGCCACCCCCCGATCGCCTCAAACATTTCGAGAATCACAAAGTCCTCCATCTCGATAGCGAAGGTGACACCAGCAGCATGGTTTCCGTGCGACAACTGGCGGATTTATTGCATTACAGTTCGTCCTTGGCCAAACAGGTTGAGGAACCGCGCCAGACGAAAATGTCCATTTCCCGGGATATCAGCGCCCCGATTTTGCTGTTGCGTCAGGATCGCAAACAGTTGGGGTTGGAGGTCGATCGAATTATCGGCGAACAAGAACTCGTCATTCGTCCCCTCGGTCGATCGATCGCACCGCCGCCTTACATTTACGGTTGTAGCATTCTCAGCGACAGTCGCCTCGCCCTCGTCATCGATGGCGGTTCGATCGTCGATCGATCGTCGACGGCTCCCGTGGCCTTTTCAGCCGCGCCGATCGATCGTAGCACGCCCGTATTATCCCAGCCGACACCGCAGAAGGCGCTGGATGCCGAGACGCAATCCATCTCCTCACATCCGACGCAACCCAGTTTCCCTGAAACCCATCTAACCACACTGCTCGTTGTCGATGATTCCATCAATCTACGCCACACGTTGACCTCGACGTTAATGAAAGCTGGATATCAAGTCGTACAAGCTCGCGACGGAAACGAAGCGATCGAGCAACTCCAACAACATCCTCACATCGCTCTCGTCGTTTGCGATATCGAAATGCCACGGATGAACGGGTTTGAATTCCTCAGTTACTGTCGTCAGGATGCGGCGTTCTCGGAGGTTCCCATCGTAATGCTCACCTCGCACAGCAGCCAGAAATATCGCCAGATCGCCAGTGAACTCGGGGCGACGGCGTATCTCACGAAGCCGTTTTCTGAAACCGAAATGCTGTCGTGTTTGTCTGACATTGTTGGTTCGGAATCGGAGGCGAATTGAGTTGTTTTGGGGTTGGAGTTCCAAACCGTTTTTTTCGAGAAACCTGGTTTTAGAACGCCTACGCTTCCGAATCGGGATATTGCGACAATCAAGCGATTAAGTAGAGCTTGCTGAAAAAGTAGTAATGGTAGGGTGTGTGATGCGGACACAAAATGGGTTTGAAATCCAGTGTATGAGATTTCCGCGTAACGCACCAAGTAATGGTAGGGTGTGTGATGCCATTTTTAAAAATTCATGCCATAGATGTCTGTAGGGGCGAACGGTGTTCGCCCAAGTTCAACCAAAATTCAGCGTTCTTCTCCCCTTCACTCGGCCTTTCCTCTCCCGACTCCCCGTAATTCTTCTTCTCCTCCCCAGACACCTCAAACCCCTCCAACATCAAAACTGCACCCAACCCCCACGATGTCGCGTTGAACTCCCCTCGGCGGAGAAAAAGTCCGTCGGAACCCGCCACGAACCCACGCCCACAGCCGTTTCAGCCAACGCCGCACCCAATGTCACATCGTCGAGTTTGGAAAAATCTACCGTTATATGCTCAATTATGGCAGCAGAGAAAACCCAAACGCCATGCTAAACCCCTCCGACTGGCGCGGTGGTTTCCCCCGCATCCCCACCGACTCAACTCCCATCGCGAAGCTGCAAAACCCGAGAGCCAATCCTCAAGCCAAACCCACGAATCGCCTTGACTTCCACCACCTGAAACCCCAAAGATTCGTAGAGTTTCTGCGCTCTCAAATTCTCAACGTCGACGCTAATAAACAGCGATTTCCCCGTTCTTTCCGCTTCCGCCATACACCGTAAAAGCAACTGACGACCGATCCCCCGATTTCGATACTCTGGAGAAACCGCCAAATTGCCAATATAAAGGGAATCCGCCGGGAAGTCCTGTTTTAACACATACCTCAAAAACCAACGTCGTATCAGTTTTAGCCAGAGCCGTTGTTGCAATGGAAAAACCTCTCGTTCGTCTGCATTCTCCTGAAGGCGATCGCCTGGAATCAACACCACCATTCCCACTACCTCGCCTTGAGATTCCGCCACGGTAATATATCGATAGCTAAAACAGTTGCGCGCTCTCGCAACCAACTGACTCAAGGCATCGAAATTCTGTCTGCCAAACATTAGCTCAAACAGCGATGGAGCAGACTCAAAAAGTAAAATAGCGACTGTTTTTACGTTGTGGTCATCTAAAGATAAAGAAACATAAGATATTTTGTCTTGTTCCCGATCCATGTCACGAACTCCACATCAATAATAATTTAATATTTTATCACAAAAACGAATAAAACCTAATAATTTTTTGTGATAAAATAAAGCCAGAAACAAACACAATATATCTTATCTAAATCTCCTTGTTTTACGCCGATAAAAACCGAAATTATCGTAATAAGGAGACAGCCTCATTGTGGATATCGACCACGATCGACTCTTCAAAACTCTCTTATCCACCTTCTTCTGGGAATTCCTCGATCTGTTCTTTTCCACCATCGCCGAAGCCATGGACAGAGACTCGATTTCCTTCCTTCCCCAAGAAGTCTTCACCGACATCACCTCCGGGGAACGCCGCGAAATCGACGTATTAGTTCGAGCTAAATTCCGCCAACAGGACAGCTTTTTCCTCATCCACACCGAAGCACAAGCCTCGGCGCAAACCGACTTTGCTCGTCGGATGTTCCGTTATTTCGCCCGGTTAGACGAAAAATACGCTTTACCCGTCTATCCTATCGCGTTACTCTCGTTTGACATCCCCAAACGCCCCGAACCGGACATTTACAAAGTGGAATTTTCCGATGGAGAAGTCTTAAAATTTCGATATCGGGTCGTACAACTCAACCGTCTCAACTGGCGAGACTTTCTGCGACAACCGAACCCCGTCGCGGCGGCGTTGATGTCGAAAATGCAAATTGCCCAGATCGATCGACCCAAAGTCAAAGCCGAATGCTTGCGGTTGTTGGTAACCTTGCGGTTAGACCCGGCGAAAACGGCGTTGATTTCGGGTTTTGTGGATACTTATCTGCGGTTAAACGCAGTGGAGGAATCTCGGTTTGAAGCGGAGTTGGAACAGTTTGATTTGTTAGAGGAGGAACGAGCGATGGAAATTGTCACCAGTTGGATGGAACGCGGTATCGAACAAGGTTTAGAACAAGGACGCGAACGGGAAATCTCGTTAATCCTGCGTCAGCTCGATCGACGGTTGGGAGGGGTTGAAGATCGATTGCTCGATCGAATCCGTCCGCTTCCCATCGACGACATCGAAGCGTTAGGAGAAGCCTTGTTAGATTTTGAAACCGAAGCTGACTTAATCGCTTGGTTGTCGCAATATCCCAATTCAGAATCGTAAGGTTTTTCAAAACCAGGTTTCTTCGAGAAACGGGTCTGTTGGAATTGCGGTGTAATTTGATTGCCTATGATACCAAAACCCTTGTCGGGGCGAACGGCCGTTCGCCCCGACGCCAACGGTTTCAGAATTTCATCAACTCTGCTTATCACCCTAACTCCAACAGACCCATCGCTCTACTATCCTACGACATCCCCAAACGCCCCGAACTGGACATTTACCAAGTAGAATTTCCCGATGGAGAAGTCTTAAAATTTCGATATCGGGTCGTACAACTCAACCGTCTCAACTGGCGAGACTTTCTGCGACAACCGAACCCCATCGCAGCGGCGTTGATGTCGAAAATGCAAATTGCCCAGATCGATCGACTCAAAGTCAAAGCCGAATGCTTGCGGTTGTTGGTAACCTTGCGGTTAGACCCGGCGAAAACGGCGTTGATTTCGGGTTTTGTGGATGCTTATCTGCGGTTAAACGCAGTGGAGGAATCCCGGTTTGAAGCGGAGTTGGAACAGTTCGATCTATTAGAGTAGGAACGAACGATAGAAATTGTCACCAGTTGGATGGAACGCGGTATCGAACAAGGACGAGATCGAGAAAAAGCGTTAGTTCTGCATTTGCTCGATCGACGGTTGGGAGGGGTTGAAGATCGATTGCTCGATCGAATCCGTCCACTTCCCATCGACGACATTGAAGCCTTGAGGGAAGCCTTACTGGATTTCGAGACGGAAGCGGATTTACTGACGTGGTTGTCGCAATGTCCCGCATCGCTTGCGGAATAGCGAGAAACACATCCCCCCACCCCACAATCAAATATTGTTTTTTTTGTCAACTCCTACCACAGGTTGACTCCAAGATTTTTGAGCGCTTCTAAGACTCCACACCAGCAGCTTCCACGCTCTTGAGTCTTGCTTCTACGGATTGAGAGACCAGACTTAGAGTCCCTTACCCCCATTTCGATCGAAACTCCTATCTCCGTTTAATTTCGCAAAACGTCCTAAGTCCAATCGATCCAGTCGTTCTCCGTTAAATCTCGTAGACCTGCATAGTTGTGCGCTTGCGTAGAATGACTGCTGGTAGCCCCCGTAAAATCATATGATTTCAGTCGTTAACGCACAATTTTGTGCGTATAATCACGCAATATTTTTTCCGAAATGAAACTGATGCCATTGCCGATCGTAATTCTTAAAATTTTAATATAAGTATTTTCGCTTGACTCTGTATTTCCAATTCCCAAGTCTTGGCTTTTCAGGTAAGTGCATCTAAACCCAGAAACCATAAAAGACATGAGTTAACCTCGATTTCATTTTTTTGTTGTCAAAATCTCTCAATGTCTAAAGTTTGAGGCGGGTGCCTGGATTTTATTATTCGGAAAGCATTCAAAAATAAAATCTCATGTTTTTGAGTTTCTGCATTGCTCAGTATTCTGTCATTTGTTGTCACTATAAACCCAGAAAAGTCCATGCTTTGCGATTTTAATAGCAGCCCCATCCACCAACTCGTAGAACTACAGTCATCTCGAACACCTGACACCACCGCAGTTCTCTTTCAAGACGATCGACTGACTTACCGAGAACTCGATCGAAAAGCCAACCAACTGGCGAATTACCTGAGAACGCTGGGCGTGAAACCCGAAGTGCTAGTTGGGGTTTGCGTCGATCGATCGATCGAGATGGTGGTGGCACTACTGGCAATCCTCAAAGCAGGCGGCGCTTACGTTCCCCTCGATGCATCACACCCGAAAGAACGTCTGGGATTAGTCATAGAAGACGCTCGGATGCCGATTTTACTGACCCAGAAACACCTACTCCCTTCACTCCCCGAACACCAAGCTCGCGTCGTTTGCTTAGATGTCGATCGACTCGAGATCGATCGACAAAGCGCTGACAATCCCAACGTCGACGTGACATCGAACAACCTCGCATATGTCATGTACACCTCCGGTTCCACCGGAAAACCCAAAGGCGTACAAATCCAACACGGCTCGGTCGCAAACTTTTTAAACTCCATGCGCCGTTGTCCGGGGTTAGTTCAGCAAGACGTACTCCTCGCCGTCACGACCATTACCTTTGATATTTCCGTCCTCGAACTGTTTTTACCGCTTGTCGTCGGGGCCCGCGTCGCCATCGCCACCCGCGAAATTGCCGCTGACGGCGTACAGTTGTCCGAGGCGTTGCTCCGCTACAATGCAACCGTCATGCAAGCCACACCCGCCACGTGGCAACTGCTCCTCCAGTCGGGATGGAAAGGAAACCAACAGCTCAAGATTCTCTGCGGTGGCGAATCCTTACCCCGAGAACTGGCCGATCGAATTCTCGAACAGTGTGGGTCTCTCTGGAACGTCTACGGCCCCACCGAAACAACCATTTGGTCTACCGTCTGCGAAGTCTTTCCCGGTGAAGGTTTCGTCCCCGTCGGTCGTCCCATCGACAACACAGAACTCTATCTCCTCGACGATCGATTGCAACTCGTACCCCACGGAGAAATCGGCGAACTCTACATCGGCGGTGCTGGCTTAGCCCGAGGGTATCTCAACCGTCCGAAACTTACCGCAGAGCGGTTTATCCCCCATCCCTTCTCCGATCGGGACGGCGAACGACTGTACAGAACTGGCGATCTCGCTCGTTTCAGAAACGACGGGAATCTCGAATGTCTCGGTCGCGTCGACCATCAGGTCAAAATTCGCGGTTTCCGCATCGAGTTGGGCGAAATCGAAGCGCTGCTGTGGAAATACCCCGACATCCACTCCGCCGTCGTCGTCGCACGAGAAGATATCCCCGGTGACAAGCGTTTAGCAGCCTACATCAAGTCCGATCTCGTTCCCGAGCGTATCCCCTATCAAAGCGCGGTAAAAGTCAACGCCCACGGGAACTGGTCGATGAAATTAACCACGGATATCTCTAAAAACGGTATCGGTCTCGTGGGCGTTCCCACCACTTGGACGGCGAGTCAACCGGTTTCCGTAGAACTGACATTGCCCGGCACGTCACAGGCACAGATCCTAGACGGAAAGGTGGCCTGGCGTCACGGAGAGCAAGCCGGAATTCAGTTCGTACTCTCCCCCACTCAGCAAGTTGCACTTCAGCAAGCCGTTGACGATCTCCTCGACACTCAGGGATTGCTGAAAATGCTGCGGCGATCGCTCGTCAGTAATTTGCGGGACTACCTGAAGACCCAGCTACCCGACTACATGATTCCCTCGAATTTCGTCATCCTCAACGACTTTCCCCTGACGCCGAACGGAAAAGTCGATCGAAAAGCATTACCCACACCGGACAAACTCGGGGGCGATTGGCAAGACGGTCGAGTAGCACCTCAAACCGCTGTCGAGCACGAACTAGCTGACATTTGGCAAGAAGTCCTCGCGCTCGAAAATATCGGCATTCACGATAACTTCAGCGAATTAGGCGGACATTCGTTGCTGGCCATTCAGCTCGTCGGTCGGGTCAGCGAGACATTTGACCTCGAACTTCCCCTTCACTGTTTTCTAGAAGCACCCACGATTGCGGGATTAGCCCAAACCCTCGACACCCTCCACGAATCCGCAACGGCTGCGACTGAACGAGCCGATCTCGATTTCGTGCAAATTAGACTCGATCCGACAATTTACCCAGAAAATACTCTCACCGAACCCGTTCCCGAAATTTTCCTAACAGGGGCAACTGGATTTCTCGGCACGTTTTTACTGTACGAACTCCTCCAACAAACTCGCGCCGACGTGTACTGTCTGGTACGAGCGGCGAGTCGTGAAGAAGCTTGGGAGAAAATCCAACGCAACCTAAAACGCTATCAACTTTGGGAAGACAGCCTAGCCGTTCGGATCGTTCCCGTGTTGGGAGATTTGAGCCGGCCGCGCTTGGGACTCGATGCGGAACAGTTTTCTCGGTTCGCCGAAAAGATCGATGCGGTCTATCACTGCGGAGCCTGGGTCAACGTGGTTTATCCCTACTCTGCCCTCGAAGCCATCAACGTGAAGGGAACCGAGGAGGTTTTGCGCTTAGCCAGCCAGACGAAAATCAAACCCGTGCATTTCATTTCAACCGTCGATGTTTTTGCGACAGCGGACAGCATGGAAATTCGGACGGTGGGAGAACGAGATGCCATCGGGCCGATCGATCGTCTCTATCGCGGTTACGCCCAAAGCAAATGCGCCGCAGAACGTTTAGTGATGGAAGCGAGTTCGCGAGGATTGCCCGTTTCAATTTACCGACCCAGCAACGTGATGGGAAGTAGCAAAACCGGCATCAACCAAACGAGTGGCTTTATCGCCAAAATGCTCAAAGGTTGCATTCAGATGGGGTACGTTCCCAAATTAAAAGCCGTGTTGAACTTGGTGCCAGTGGACTATGCGTCTCGATCGATCGTCCATCTTTCGCGCACGCAAGATCCTTGCGGTCAGGCCTTCCATATCGTCAATCTCCACTCGATAACCTGGGACAAACTCGTGCGCTGGATGGGTAAGCTCGGCTATCCCCTCAAATCGGTGTCTTACGAAGCATGGTATGCCCAATTGCTACAGCAAGCTTCGGATTACACGTCCGACAATCCCCTCGTTCCCCTAGTGACCGTGTTTGCCAATCCCGATTTCATTCAAAAATCCTTGGGCGCGTTTGACTTCCAGTGCGAGAACGTTCTCGATGGCTTAGCCACCACCTCGATCGAGTGTCCCCCCATCAACGACGACCTCCTCGATACCTACTTCCACGACTTCACACAACGTCAGTTCTTCGATCGTCCGCCCTCTGATTGTGAGGCAATGGCATCGTCCTCGACATCGTCCGGGACGGACACGTTACGACAACACCCTCGGCTTGCGGGTTAAGCCATTCGCCAGTTCGAGAGACCCAGATGAATCCACCCACGAAAACCCAGTCCGTTTCGGGATTTTTAAGATGAACAGAAAGTGGTTCCATGTGTTCAAAGCCTTTAAAACCGAGACTTCTAAGCCGCCAACAGATGGGGACGGGGATACATCAAACAAGCCCAAAGGCTCGTTGACTCGACAAACCCTGTTCAAGACCGCAACCAGCATCGGTGTCGTGATTCTCGCTTCGACGGGTATCGGCTACTTTCATCTCGTGTCGCGCATCACGTCGCAGACTCTCACTCAAGTCGAACAGTACGTCAAAATGCGCTTACAGCGGGAGCGGGCAATTTTTACCCTCGCTGAAGACAATCACGAGATCTTCAAAGCGGCTCTGTTAGAACGCCTTGAAGCCGACGGAGATCGAGATCCTCAAGAAGAATTCGATCGATTCTTCGTCAGACTCGAGGACGGTTCCGTTCGCAACCGTTCTGAAATTTTCGACATGGAAAAAACCCCCGGCGTATTTATCGGCCACAACGTCGAAATCGATGCCGATATGCGCCGTCGAGTGGTCGCTTATTACGAGACACTCAGTGCGTTTAGTCCGGCTTGGCGCAACCGTTTTGCTAACACGTACACGCAAATTCCAGAAAATGGAATGGTGATGTACATGCACGAGTACCCTTGGGCGATGCAAGCTCCCTCGCGGAAATCGTTCCGGGTCACTGACGACGAATCGTTCCAAATTACGCGCAAAATTCACGATCCAGAACGCGAAACGGTTTGGACGGGGATTTATTACGACCAAGTCGCCGATGCGTGGATGGCTTCTTGCGTCACACCCGTAGATGTAGACGGCCGACACATCGCCACCATCGGCCACGATATTTTGGTCGATGAGTTGCTCGATCGAACGATTAGCCACACGATCGAAGGCACGTACAACATGATTTTCCGGGGAGACGGGCGCTTAGTCGTGCATCCCGATCTCATGGATCGAATTCAAGGGCAAAACGGAAATTTCAACATTCGGGAATCAGGCGATCCCAAACTACTCCGTATCTTTGAATTGGCAACGCAAGAGGGCAACAACAAGGTCATTTTAGACAATCGCGAGCATGACGAGTACCTCGCTGTCACGAAGATCGACGAACCCGATTGGTATCTCGTAACCGTCTTACCTAAATCGATCGTCGAACAGCAGGCGTTGAGTACCGCCCGACTCATCCTATTAATGGGGATGGTCTTGCTCCTGGTGGAAATTCTCGTGGTGTTCGTGATTCTGCGCCGACAGATCGCCGCACCACTGACGAAGTTAATGGAAGCGACCGAAAATATTGCGGCGGGAAATTTGGATATCGAACTCGACGCAACGCGCAAAGACGAGTTAGGGCGTTTGGCGTATTTATTCAATAATATGGCGCAACAACTGCGCGAATCCTTTGCTGCACTGGCGAAAACCAATCAGGAACTCGAAACCCGCGTTGAAGAACGGACGGCGGAATTGAAAGAGGCGAAGGAAGTTGCCGATGCAGCCAACCACGCCAAGAGCGAATTTTTAGCCAACATGAGCCACGAGTTGAGAACGCCCCTCAACGGCGTGTTGGGATACACGCAAATCTTGCGTCGATCGAGCGGTTTACCCGAACAAGTCCGCCACGGTTTGCAAGTCATCCATCAATGCGGTTCGCACCTGCTGACGTTGATCGACGACGTTTTAGATATCTCGAAAATCGAGGCTCGGCGCTTAGAATTGCATATGGAAGCGTTTTATCTGCCCTCGTGTCTGCAAGGTGTCGTGGAAATTTGTCAGATTAAAGCCGAACAGAAAGACCTGCAATTTATTTACGAGCCGCCCGAAAACCTCCCCAGCGCGATCGTCGCTGACGAGAAGCGCTTGCGCCAAGTTCTGATTAACTTGCTGGGAAATGCCATTAAATTTACCGACACTGGGAACGTGACGCTGGAAGTCGAAGTCCGGCCCGATGCGTCCGACGCTTGCATGACTTGCCTTCATTTTTCCGTGCGAGATACGGGCGTTGGTATTAGTCCCGAGCATATTGAGTCGATTTTTCACCCCTTCGAGCAGGTGGGAGAAAGTCGTAAGAAATCAGAAGGAACGGGACTCGGACTCGCGATCACCCAGAAAATTGTTGAAATGATGGGGTCTTCCATTCGAGTTCAAAGCGAACTGGGTGTTGGGAGTACGTTCGAGTTCGAGATCTCGTGTCCCATTGCGACGGAGTGGGCGGATACGAACAGCGTGACGAACAACGGAGCCATTCGCGGTTACACGGGAGATCGACGGCAAATCCTCATCGTGGACGATCGCTGGGAAAATCGATCGGTGGTGGTCAATCTTCTCGACCCCCTTGGTTTTACGACACTTGAAGCGAGTAACGGCCGGGAAGGACTCGAAAAAGCGGAAGACTATCAGCCCGATTTAATTATCACGGACTTACAAATGCCCGTGATGGACGGCTGGGAAATGCTCGATCGAATTCGACATTCAGAGACGCTGAAAGACGCACTGGTCGTTGTTTCTTCTGCCAGTGTGTTTAGTGAAGACCGGCAGAAAAGCTTGGATTCAGGCGGTGACGATTTTCTCGCCAAGCCGGTGCATTCCAACGAGCTTTATCGGATGCTGGAGAAATATTTACATTTGAAGTGGATTTACGATCGAGAGCCGGAAAAACAGCCTACTGCGACCAAATCGGAAAGCCTGGAGATCGTACCACCCGCTTCTGAGTTGACAAAATTGCATAAATATGCAAGTGATGGACATATCAAAGGAATTCAAGAAGAATTGGAAAAACTCGCGACGGCAGATAAGAAGTATCAGCCATTTGTCGATCGACTCAATCAACCTTTGCAGCAATTCAACATCCAAAAAATTCGCCAAATTCTTCAAGAAATAGCGAGTTAAAATTGCTAAAATACGTTGGAATATCGAAATTTCAACAGCAGTACAAAAGGTTTGCTTTAAAGAAATTTAACTTGAAGCGACTCATCACAACTATCAAGTGTAATTCGAGGTAAACAGAAGAGAAACTAACGTTCAGGATGCAAAACAGGAGGGCGATCGATCGTGGCTATTGAAAGTGACAATACAACCATTTTGGTGATTGACGACAATCCGACAAACCTCGGAGTTTTGTACGGTGCTTTAAGCAGCACGGGTCATGACATTCTCGTCGAAATGGACGGTCGGAGTGGACTGACACAAGCTCAGAAAAACCCACCCGACTTGATTTTATTAGATGTCATGATGCCCGGGATTGATGGCTTTGAAACCTGCCGTTTGTTAAAAGCCGATCCATCACTTCGCGAAATTCCCGTTATTTTTATGACAGCTCTTTCCGATGCGGTAGACAAAGTAAAAGGGCTGAAACTCGGTGCCGTTGATTATATTACAAAGCCTTTCCAACAAGATGAAGTTGTCGCGCGAATCGACGTTCATTTGCAACTTCGTAAAATGAGATTAGAACTGGCTCGTCAGAATGAGAAGCTCGAGCAAAAAGTGCAAGAACGGACAGCTAAACTCTCTAAGGCACTCGACGATTTGAGAGAAGCTCAAACTCAGTTGGTTCAAACCGAAAAGATGTCCAGCCTCGGCCAGCTGGTGGCGGGAGTTGCCCACGAAATCAATAACCCCGTAAACTTTATTCATGGCAACCTCGAGCATATCAGCGACTACGCACAAAATCTCCTAGAATTGATTTGCCTGTATCAACAACGATGTCCCAGTAACGATCCGGAGATTCAAGAGTTCCTCGAAGAGTTAGATTTAGAGTTTGTCGTTGACGACGTTCCCAAGACACTGTCTTCCATGAAATTGGGGGTCGATCGCATCCGTCAAATTGTGAAAAGTTTGCGGAACTTCTCTCGACTCGACGAAGCCATCATGAAACCCGTCAACATTCACGACGGTATCGACAGTACCTTGTTGATTTTGCAACATCGCTTGAAAGCGAGAGCGGGCAAATTGCCGATCGAGGTTTTCAAGGATTATGGCAACTTACCCAACATCGAATGTTACGCCGGTCAGTTGAACCAAGTTTTGATGAATATCATCAACAACGCGATCGACGCACTTCAGGAAAAAGAAGATTGGCAGTCTTCAAACTCTGCATTGTCTAACTCGGTCGATCGAACCCCCAGTTCGATCTCGATTCGCACGCAAGCCGTATCGCCCGATTGGATTCGCATCGTCATTGAGGACAACGGATTGGGAATCGATGAAGCGAACAAGGCGAAGATCTTCGATCCCTTCTTTACGACGAAACCTGTCGGAAAAGGAACGGGACTGGGACTGTCGATCGGCTATAAAATTGTGACTGAGAAACATGGCGGCCGCTTGACCTGCGTGTCGGAACCGGGAAGCGGAACGGTGTTTTCGATCGAACTTCCTATCAAACAGACTGTCACGCAAACCCCGAAGTTATTCTCAATCTCCGATCGCGCTGGTGAAACTCACCTCTCGGAATCTCGATCGAACCGTCCTCCCATGGGAGACACCCTCAACAATAAGGTGGTTTATTTCCCCAAATCCCTGTAAGGAACAGTCGAACGTTCGCCCCTAGCTTATAACAGCTGCTGTACGGCATCGACCAACTCGTTGGGATGGAACGGTTTCGCGATGTACGCATCTGCACCGACTTTCATACCCCAATATCGATCGAACTCTTCCCCTTTACACGAACACATAATCACGGGAATACTCTTCGTGCGCGGGTGGCTCTTGATTTTTCGACACACATCGTACCCGTTCGGACTCGGCATAATAATATCCAGCACCACCAAGTCCGGCTGGTGACTTTTCAAATACTTCAAGGCTTCCATACCGTTCTTCGCCTGAACGACATTCATGCCCTGATTTTTGAGGAGGTTGGCCATCATTTCTCGTTGGGGCGTGCTGTCCTCAACGACCAAAATCGTACTCATGGCTGGTTTCCCTCACCGTGGAATCGCATAGCGTGAACCCGAATGTAGCTGCCTGATGTTAATGACCTGTGTTGCTGGGGAATTCCCTATTTCAAGACTAGCAGGCAACAGTCGATTCGGGGGTTCTGTGGCATATTGCTCGAAAATCGCCTTAAAAATCGAAATAGATGTAGGGTAAGCTATTTTCCGGTGCGAACAGCCACACCGCATACAGACATATCGGAACGAGCATCATTTTCACCGGCCAGTTGAGTTGAACTTTTAACCCTCGATCGAACACATACGCAACCCCCATTGCTACGAAGATCGCTCCGAAAATCCAGCTTAGCTGTTCGGGCATCAAGCCGATCGTCTCGACATATACTTTTTGCACGAATTGTGCATCTCGATCGTGATTCCACAGGTGACTCACCACCCAACCCGATTCCTTTAAATCTGGTAAGCGGAAGAAAATCCACGAGAAAAAGACCATTCCCTGAGTCAACAGCCAACCCAACACCACACCGGGAAAGCTGCGCCACATCGCCGCCAGCCAGTTCGTTCGTTGCGATAGGGTATCTGTCAGACGATGCACCACTAAGCCCCCACCATGAATGGCCCCCCACACGAGAAACCCCGCTGGATTCGTCCCCGCCGTTGCGCCACCGTGCCAAATCCCCGCAATTAGCATAACTACCATCAGGTTCAAACAGGTTCGCACCAACCCCCGACGAGAACCGCCCAAGGGAAAATACAGGTAGTTTCGCAGCCAACTGCCTAACGTCATGTGCCAACGCCGCCAAAATTCCGCGATACTGGCTGTTAAATAGGGAAAATTGAAGTTTTCCGGCAGGTTCCACCCCAGTAACAGTGCGCTTCCCCGAGCGATATCGACGTAGCCGCTAAAATCGAGATACAGTTGCAAACCGTAAGCGATCGTCGCCAACTGTAAATCGGTACTCCCCGCTCGTTGGACGTTTTCAAAACACAAATTCACGAAAATGGCGATGTTATCGGCGAGGAGTCCTTTTTTGATCGCGCCACTGGCAATCAGCCACAAGCCATCTGTCACCTGTTCGACGCGAAGCGGATTCTGAGTTTTCCACTGTTCGTTCCACTCGTGAAAGCGCGTAATCGGTCCGGAAATCAGTTTGGGAAAGAATAATTTATAGGATGAAAATTCGAGAAAGTTACGAGTTGCGGGCGCACCGCGATAGACGTCGATCAGATACGCAATACACTCAAATGCAAAGAAACTCAATCCCAACGGAGCGATAAAATAGGGATCGAGCCACCCCAAAAAAGAGCGAGAATTTCCTGCGGTTTCAGCGGCAGGAAGGGCAAATGGACTGTATTTAAACCCCAATAACAGTAAGATATTCAGTACGATTCCGCCGAGGAGAATCCACTGACGACGTTTTTGCCATTCTCGCTCTTGCGATTTCCACTCTGTGTTAGACAGCTCCCAGGATTTCCCGTGGGGTTTGGGAACGGTATTTTCTCCTAAGTACAGTCCGATGACGAAGTTCGCGACCATGGCGAGCAACAGCAATGGAATGGATTGTAATTGGATGGAGGCATAGAAAACTAAACTCGCCACCAAAATTAAGACCAATCGAATGTTTCGATTGGCAAGACTCCAATACAAAACGACTGTGCCGAAAAGAAATAGCCCGTATAAGATCGAAACAAAAGTCATTTTAGTAATCTAGGCTCGAAGAGTTTTGACGTTTTTTTGCTTAAAAAATGTTAAATAAATGATTGACGACGTGAAGTCTAGCGTTCGATCGAGTATTTTTGAATTGAATAGGATTCAAAACATTAGATTCGGGAAGTCTACATTTTGGCTTTGGGTCAAAAACATTTAAACCAGGGATCTCAAACGACAAACGATCGTTCGATCGATTGTCTCGAGTCAAAGTCAACAGGTTCTCAACCCTCTCTACCTGCATTTCAGCCGTGCCACAGATAGAACCGGTTTGAATTTGACGAGTGAGATTTGCATTTTAGCTCGATCGAGTCGGTTTCCGGCAGTCCGAGTTGGCGCTATAGTGCCATATCCGTTGTGGCAATACAACCAGCAGCGTGCGAATTTACCAACAGAGCAACCCTGACATCCGAAAAGAATCGCATAAGATAGGGCAAAGCACTGTCATATTTGCGTAATCTTCTCGATCGACGCAGCAGAGACAGAGCAAGCGACGATTGCGGCAACTGTATCTTGGGGCATCTACCGCTTGTCCCGTCCCGACATCTCCCGTACCCCAATGCTGGATCCTTGACGATCGAAATTTCCAATTCTACAATCTTGAATCGGGTTCCCCTGCGAACCGTTTTGATGATGCCCTTCACGGTTCAAATTTTAGGTTCAAATTTTAGGTGCAGCAGGCTTAGTCGGCTATCTGTCGTTTCGCAACGGCCAAATCGCGAACAGCGGTTTGGCAACACAGGTTCGTCAGAAATTGCTCGATGCGATCGAGCGCGAACTCCGAGGCTATCTCAATGTTTCCCACCCTATCAACAACCCCAGTACTGTTGCGTTCAACGAAAGTTGAGTTGGACTTAGCCAACGGTGAAAGCGCTCCTTAGTTTCTGCGACAGCTCCAAACTTCTCCTCGAGTTTATGCCATTTACTGCGAAGACGACCTCGGACGCTACTTGGGTACAGTGGAGTTATGGGGGTGGTACGTTACGCAGGAATTTTATTGACTAGACTTCTGCTGAATTCTACCTGATGAGCCTTTCTTGTGAAACCCCTCAGTGTTGCGTTTCATTTTTGAATTGGCGATTCAATTTACATGGGTCTATTGGAATTGCAGTGGCATTTGATTGTATATGATACCCAAATCCTTGTCGGGGCATCATGGCAATGCGCCCCTGCCCCAACACCAACGGTTTAGGAACTTCATCAACTCGGTCGATCGCACTAACTCCAACCGCCCCAATTATATTCCTAGATGCAGAATATATCCTGAATGATTTTGTACGATCTGCTTTGAATAGTTTTTTAATCCGTTCATATGTTTCAGCAAATCATCTCGATCGAACTCTAGTCGCTCGTAGTAACCATTCCCAATTACGTTTCCCTCACCATCATATTCTTGTGTCCAATCACCTGTTAATATGACTTTTTTGGGTGACTCACTAAGCAAGTTATTCCAAGCGTCAATAATTTTATATAACTTGCCTGCACCATTAAAATCAATGACTGTTATTCCATACAAATTCAATCCTTTAATCTGTCTTAGTTCTGACGAAGATGTCGTTAAGGTTGGAATCCAATTTAGAGTGTCATTTATATAGCGCATAAAATCATCATGTAGAAAAACATCTGATGATATTGAAAAGTAATCTCTGTAGTTAGTAAAGTCAAAATTGTTATCAACAACAAAAAAATCATGATTCAGGGACATAGTTGGCAATCCTATTCGTTCGAGCGGACTTGAAGTGGCGGTGTCGTTTATCCGAAATTAAGTATCGAGGGAACGGTTTAGCCTTCAGCTTGCCTTCTGTAACATTGAAGGCTGTGGGAGTCGCACGGGAAGTTCGATGATAAATTCCGTTCCCAAACCGATTTCCGAACGACACACGATCGAGCCGCCGTGTTTTTCGGTGACGATCTGATAACTAATCGATAATCCCAAACCCGTTCCCTTACCTACAGGCTTTGTGGTGAAAAATGGATCGAAAATTCGCCCTCGCAAGTCCTCGGACATACCTAAGCCGTTGTCAGCAATGTGTAGGCAAATTCGATCTCGATCGACCCGTTTGGCACGAATCCAAATTGTCGGCGGCTCGTCGGGGGATGGGACACCAGATGTTGAGTTTGAATGCAGTGGCTCGATCGAGCTTTTAGCACAGCGAGTACGGACGTTTTCAATTTTATCATCTAACGCATCAATAGCATTCCCCAAGAGATTCATAAAGACTTGATTGAGCGGGCCCGAATAACATTCGATCGAAGGTAAATCACCGTACTCCTGATACACGCGGATTTCCGATCGATCGGCTTTTGCCTTCAATCGATGTTGCAGAATCGTCAGCGTGCTTTGAATCCCATCTCGAATGTCAACGGCTTTAATCTCAGATTCGTCGAGCCGCGAGAAGCTTCGCAGAGATAAAACGATGTGGCGAATTCGATCGGCACCGACTTTCATCGACGAGAGCATTTTAGGGAGATCTTCTTTCAAGAAATCCCACTCCACAGCGTCGATTTTATCTCGCACGATCTCGTTCGCTTGCGGATATTGCGCCTGAAAGACTTCCACCAGTTCGATTAAATCTTGAATATACTCATCGGCGTGAGCGAGATTACCGTAGATGAAATTCACGGGGTTGTTAATTTCGTGGGCGATTCCCGCGACGAGTTGCCCCAACGCCGACATTTTTTCAGTTTGGACGAGTTGCGTTTGCGTCCGTTGTAGTTCGTTGAGGGTTTGGCTCAACTGGCGAGTCTGCGCCTGGGCGATTTGGGCGTTTTCGGTAGCTGCGGCGTAGAGTTCGGCTTGCTGAATGGCAACACCTGCTTGAACGGCTAGACGTTTGAGTAATTCGACTTCGGTGGTATCCCAGGTGCGAGTCCGCTGGCACTCGTGGGCGATTAACAATCCCCACAAGCGATCTCGACTTAAAATCGGGACGATGGCCTGAGATCGAACCCGCAATCCCCGTAAAAAGTCAACGTGACACCCGTCTAAACCGGCTGTCGTCACATCGTCGAACGCTCGAACTCGCCCCTGTTGGTACAGCTCAGCGTATTGGACGGGAAAGCAAGTATCTGAAATTTCTTCATCGACTAGAGAATATTTCAGATCGATAACATCTTCGACAGCCACGCGACCTTGAAAATTGAGATTAAATTGGTAAACAACGACGCGATCGATATCCAAGAGCTGGCGAACTTCTCGGACGACTGTTTGCAGGATCGTGGGTAAATCGAGAGAGTTCCGAATTTGGCTGGAAAGAGAATTGAGGAGTTCTTCCCGTTGTGCCAAGGTTTTAAATCGCACTTCGGACTGTTTGAGCAATGCTTCGGCCTGCTTGCAGTCGGTAATGTCGCTGAAGGTACAAACCAC
The DNA here is from genome assembly GCA_001657325.1 of Geitlerinema sp. BBD 1991-9. Taxonomy (GTDB): domain Bacteria; phylum Cyanobacteriota; class Cyanobacteriia; order Cyanobacteriales; family Geitlerinemataceae; genus Geitlerinema. The sequence goes on from LWRO01000002.1 coordinate 132,722, forward strand.
TAGATTGGATGGTTCGCAGTCGTGTAGAGAAACGGTATTGACGAGCAGCCAGGTTGTTTCGGATCGATCGATTCGTTCGCACGAGTGGGATGAAGTGTTTTCGAGGCGAACTGTTGCGTTTTGGATGGTTTGTCCCCAGGCGATCCGGCACAATAGAGCCTCTAGGGTATCGACGCTTTGAACGTCTGTTTCCGTTTGAAGAACACAACTTTTGTCGATCGCGGCTGCCCAACATCGTTCTAATTCTCGATCGGTTAAACTGAGAAAGTCGAGTAAAGCCGGGTTGTACGTGCGAATTTCAGACGAGTAACCGTCATCACCCCTCTCGACCAGCAGAATCCCCACCTGTACGCCCTGCAATAGGGTTTCGAGAAATTGTTGATTTTCCTGTAAGGTCTGGGTGTGGCTTGCTTGAGCGCTTAAGCGTCGATCGACAAAGACCGTCACGAGGGCTAAACTCAAGATCGCGAGCGTACCGAGACTCGTTGCCACGGCTATTGCGAGGGGATCGAACCGTCGATCGGGTAAGAAATAACCCGGACTCTCGATGGGGACGAAGGTGACTGCTGCCATTCCCGTATAGTGCAAGCTGGCAATGGCAAGCCCCATGGCGATAGCACTGCTGAGTCTTTTCCACTGGGGATTGTGTTGGGTGTCGTCTCGAAATTGAAAGGCTAAATATAGAGCCACGAGAGAGGCGACAACGGCAATAACGATCGAAATAGCGACGAGTGTGGGATCGTAAACGATCTCGGCGGGGACGTGCAGAGCGGCCATGCCGATATAGTGCATCGTTGCAATGCCGCTACCCATCACGAGTCCACTCCCGACAAAGAATTGGAGGGTGAGGATCGGACGGGTGACGAAGAACGAGGTAATCCCCGAGGCGAGAATGGCTGGAACGATCGAGATCGAAACCACGATGGCATCGTATCCGACGGAATCGGGCATTTCACAGGCCAGCATTCCGAGAAAATGAGCGGCCCAAATGCCGATTCCCATGGCCAGCGCTCCACCCGACCACCAGAGCAGTTGACGGCGACCTTCCGTTCCTCGAACTCGCTCCGCCATGTCGAGCGCAGTATAGGATGCTAAAACAGCAATTGCGACGGAAAGTGCAACGAGATAGAAGTTATAACTCATGATGAGGGTGGAGTTATCGATCGTGGTGCATTTGAAGGGGTTGAAAACCAGTCGTTATACCCCAACGATGTAGCCTATCCTGGCAGTACAGCACATCAATTGACTGACTCGATCTCTCCATTTTGGATACGATCGATAGTCTTTTTAGTCCATGGTAATCAAGCGATAAGGGCATTGGCGTGGGTTTCGATCGCTGTTGAGGGCGATCTCGATCGCATACAAATTGAAAGATTTCCCGATCTCAAATCTCAGATGTGGCTTTCAATGAATCGACGAACATTGAGACTCGCCTCGAATCGTCGTATCCCACTTTTTCCAAAAATTCCGAGGAAAGAAGGTTTTCACGTCGTGACTTCGCTTGAATCGCGATATCTAGCGATTGACTCCAGTTGACTCAATTTCGATCGAGCCGAATGTCGCTCTCGCCCGCTGCCGACATTCCACACCAGCATTCCTAAATTTTTTGTAAAAAATAGTTAAAATGTAAAATTTTATACAGAAATGCGTTATATTTATAGTTGCAAGGTTCAAATCGCACCGTAAGTTTTAAAAGATTACTGGAGGAATATCCTATGTCTCTGAACGATCGCACTCGCGCTTTAATGAGCCGTCACCACCGCAACATTCGCAACCGCCAACAATCTTTACTAACCCGTGCAGCAGCTGAAGTGGGAATGCCCGGTGAAACTTCAGAGCATTGGACGCACATTCAAGGAAAACCCACCTATAACAGCTCGATTTCCTACGACCGTAGCAATGCTGCCATGAGTTAAGTTGGAGGGTGTCTTAGACTTATCAACACCATTGCTTACAACGAATTCTCATCGAATCTCGCGTCAGTCCGTCTGTCTGGCGCGCTCTTTTGTTTGGGGAGTGGCATGAGAGCCAATGGCTGTGTTATTAAGATCTGTAATTAATCTTTACAAAAGCTCTCAACAAACAGTTTATGGGTCTGTCTCGCGCCTATCTTCTCGTTTCCCATGGCAGTCGCGATCCTCGTCCTCTGGTGGAAATGAAGCGACTCGCACAATGGGTCGCCGAACGCATCCCCGAGGCAGCCGTGGGAACTGCTGTTTTGGAATGTCACCCGCAACCGTTACACCGACAACTGTTGTCGTTCGTCGATCGACTGCCCGATTTTCAAGGGGTCTTGTCGATCGTGCCGCTATTTCTCCTTCCCGGCGTTCACGTCAAAGAAGATATTCCCGAGGAATTAGCATTAGCTCGGAGTCAGTTACCGGAAGCAGTATCAGCGACGGTTTTACCCTATCTGGGGAGTTCTCCTCAAATCGTCAATTTTCTAGCCGGTCGAGCGGCTGATTTTCCATCGGTGCGAGCTTGGGTGATGGTATCTCACGGCAGTCGCCGTCCAGGGGGCAACGCTCCCGTCGAATCCCTGGCCGAGCGATTGCAACAGCACCTCGATCGACCCGTCCGAGCGGCATATTGGGCAGTCGAACCCAATTTAGAGCATCAGATTGTTCAGTTAATCGAAAGTGGCGTGCAGTCGATCGCAATCCTGCCCTATTTCCTCTGTTGTGGTGGATTAACGGATGCCATTGGCGAACGGGTTAAACATCTTGCCGATCGATTTCCAACCGTTCAGTTCGCATTGGCCGATCCCATCGGGGCGAGTCCCGAACTCGCCGATCTCGTAGTTCGAGTCAGCCAGTGCGATATGCTGGCGTTAAACCGAGGATTGTGAGGAACAATCGGGTAAGTCAGCATATTTTTCAATTTCGCGCTCGAGAACTTGTAGCTCCTTTAAAACGCGCTCGATCGACCGGCGACATTCCGGTGTATTCAGTTCGGGATAACCCGCTAACTGTTCTAAACACAGATGGAGTGTCGAGAGTGTCGCGCGCGGTCGAGTCGAAGGCGAGGGGCAGGGCAAGGTTGCACCTGACGGCATCGATCGGTTGTGCTGGAGTTGCAACACCGTTCGTTGTAAGGTTTCGACAACCCCATACATTTCCAAAGGATCGAAAATACGTAACAAACTCGTTTGCGTGATGATACCGAGTTGATATCCCCAATCCCAAGACACCACCATGCGCCGAACGTGTCGTTTTTGCATTTCCTGATGGGCGACCCACAACGAATCCTCGGGTTTGAGGAGAAAGAGCGGGGCACTCATGACCGTTTCCAGCGGAGTGTTATCGAAGTTTAGTTCCAGCGCTTGAAACTGGACGATATCCCGTTCGGTGATAATGCCCACCGGCAAGAAACGACCGTCAATTTCCGCAGTCGTCGCAACAACACAGCTCACGTGGCGTTCGGCCATGCGTCGCGCCACATCGATAATGGGCGTGCTGAGAGAGGCACAGACGACAGGGGAGGTCATCACCTCAGATACCCGCCGCAGTTTGAGTAAGTTACTCGGACGCATGGAACGGCGAATGCTATCGGGGGTGACAATGCCCACCCATCGATCGAATTCGTCTACGATCGTCAGGTGTCGGATGCGATATCGACGAAAGAGAAACAGTGCTGCAAAAATGTCTTGGAGATCGGTCTCAGATAGGGTAATGACCGGGCAACTCATCACTGACGAGATCGGCAAGTCGGCTAAGGAATGCCCGCTCGCCGTCAGGCGCACGATATCTCGTTCGGTGAAGATTCCCAAAACAGTTCGATCGGTAGCGGTCACGAGGGCGCAACTGTAACGCTTGGGTGTGGAAGTGGCGTTTTGGAGAGAACCGACCTCCCGTCCTCGGCTCATCAACGCGACGACTTCGGGAATTGGCGTTTCGGGATGGATGGCGAGTGGCTCTCGATCGATCGCTTCTTCTATTGTTGGAACGTTCGCGTTTGGGTCTTCAAATGGCATTTAGGGACAGCGAAGCGCTTGACGTTCGCAACGAATATCGATGCTATTGTATCGATTCCGAGGGATGTTACGGCAAAACCGTAGAATTAATTAACAGTCTTTACGTTCGTTGATTTTCGGTGTAGCATAGAGGAATGTTACAGACGATCGACGTGTAATAACGACTCAGTCGAAATTACAGTGTTATTTTGGTCAGCAATCGCGTCGCCATCGAGCGATCGCCGTTGGGTGAGAGAATGGGGAGAATGGGTTGTAAACTCGCTCGACAACCGGGGAGTTTGCCCGTACAGTCGATCGAGGACGCGCTTAACGGAAATGCGCCGCCACAGCTGTCCTCGCTTAGTGCGGTAGCCGTGTTCGTTAAGCCAATCGGCAATTTGCTGAAGTGATTTTCCCGATTTGTGGTGGCGACGAATCAGTTCGATCGTTTCTTGTTCGAGGGGATCGTCAACGAGTTCGCCGTTCTCGGATTTCTGCCCGAACGGCGGAGATCCGTATCCCGCATATCCACCACGAGCGGCTTTCGCTTGTCGGCCTCGTTCCAACCGTTGCCAAATTTCGTCCGGTTCTTTGTTCGCCGTCATTGTTCTCGTTCATCGAGTGAACCTTGTAAACGTATGGTAGCGCAAACCTTTTCGTTGACTTCTTCGACTTCCACCATTTCCACGACTGCTCCTTATCTCGACGAGAACGATCTCGATCGACTCTTCGCCAGTGCGCCCCTCCTAGTCGTTTATTGTACGGCGCACTGGTGCGGCCCTTGTTTGACCTTCGAGCCGTACCTCGATCGACTCGCCCGCGAGTACGCCGGACGAATTCGGGTCGTCAAACTCGACACCGACCTCAATCCAACCGCTGTGACCCAACTGGCCATTCGCAGTATTCCTTCCGTCTTAGTCGTTCGAGAAGGAAAAACCGTTGAGAGTATCGTCGGACTGGTGCCTTACCGGCGACTGTGCGATCTCGTCAATCCATTTTTATAACCCCTTGATAACCCGAGTTATAAAACACCGATCGCCACTGGTTTTTGGAGCCTAAATGATGACGAACAGCTTAAATACAATCGACAAACCCTTTTAGTCCCTCAACGAGAATTCCCGTTGAGATGGGTTTAAAAGAACGTCATTTTAAAACCGTTTTTTGAAAAAGAATCTCCCGAAAACGATCGGAGACGATCTCGGGAGATTCTTTAATCTGAAGTCACGATCGAGTCTCAAGCCACCTTATCGGCATTGGCACGATACCACTCGATCGTATTTTTTAAACCTTCTTCAAAACTAACCTGCGCCTCAAAACCAAACCGTTCCTTGGCTCGTTGCGTGTCTAAACACCGTCGAGGCTGTCCGTTCGGTTTGTCTGTTTCCCAAACAATTTCGCCGTCGAATTCCATTAACTTACAAATCAACTCGATCAAATCTCGAATTGAAATTTCGGAATTCGTACCCAAATTAACCGGGTCGGGATCGTTATACAACTGCGTCGCCATGACAATGCCAAGCGCTGCATCCGTCGAATATAAAAACTCTCGTGTCGGCGAACCATCACCCCAAACCGGAATTTTCTTTTCGCCCTTCTGCTGCGCTTCGTGAACCTTGCGAATCAACGCCGGAATCACGTGAGAACTTTGTGGATTAAAATTGTCTTCCGGCCCGTATAGATTGACCGGAAGCAGATAAATCCCGTCAAACCCGTATTGCTGGCGATAGGCTTGCAGCTGAACCAACAGCGCTTTTTTCGCAATCCCGTAAGGTGCGTTTGTCTCCTCCGGATAACCGTTCCAGAGGTCGTCCTCCTTAAACGGAACGGGGGTAAACTTCGGGTACGCACAAATCGTACCCACACAGACGAACTTCTCAACACCGGCCTCGTAAGCCGTGTGAATCAGCTGCGCCCCCATCATCAAGTTATCGTAAAACAATTCGGCGGGCTTCTCGCGATTGAGACCGATCCCACCAACGTGTGCTGCTAAGTGAACGATAATATCCTGATTTTCAGACGCTTTTTGACAGTCCGAAAGCTTGCGTAGATCGCAATCTGCCGATCGAGGAATCGAAATTTTATCGGGATTGGCACCGGCTTCGACGAGTTGCGAAACCACCTGACGGCCGAGGAATCCCGCACCCCCCGTCACCAGAATTCGTTTGTCCTCTAACGTTAAACCAGCCATGTCTAGGTTTCCCCGTTATTGTCTTATACGAGAGTTGCAGGTGTGTTGCAGGTTGCCGAAAAAATGGGAGCGAAACGACTTCCCTCCCAATTCTCGTAAATTTACCCTAATCGACTGTATTAACGGCCTCTTGGCGAATAAAGGCTCGATCGTCGATCGAACCGTCCCCAGTCTTCGGTGATGGCAAACCTAACGCGGCCAGATCGGCATCCACCATCAAGTGAACTAATTCCTTAAACGTAACCGATGGCTCCCAACCGAGTTGTTGCTTGGCTTTCGAGGGATCGCCGATGAGCAAGTCTACCTCAGCCGGACGGAGATAGCGAGGGTCGAACTCGACATAGTCGTGCCAGTCTAACCCCACGTAACTAAATGCCAAATCGAGGAACTCGCGAATCGAGTGCGTTTCGTTCGTGGCGATCACGTAATCGTCGGCTTTATCCTGTTGGAGCATCATCCACATTGCCCGCACGTAATCCTTGGCGTAGCCCCAGTCTCGCTTCGAGTCCAAATTTCCCAAAAAGAGCTTTTTCTGGGTTTTGGCAACGATACGGGCGACGGCTCGCGTGATCTTGCGCGTCACAAAAGTTTCGCCTCGTCGCGGAGACTCGTGGTTGAACAGAATCCCGTTACAAGCGAACAGATTATAAGACTCGCGGTAGTTAATCGTTTGCCAGTGGGCAAACACTTTCGCGCAAGAATAGGGACTGCGGGGATAAAACGGAGTCGTTTCCTTTTGAGGGATTTCTTGGACCTTGCCGAACATTTCTGACGAGCCGGCTTGATAGAAACGAACCTCGTTGCCCGTTCGTTGTTGGTAGTCGCGAATCGCTTCGAGCAAGCGCAAAGCTCCCATGGCAACGGTATCGACCGTGTATTCCGGAGCGTCAAAACTGACCCGAACGTGCGACTGAGCCCCGAGGTTATAGATCTCGTGCGGTTGGACTTCTTCGAGCAGACGGCGGAGCGTCGTTCCATCCGTCAGATCGCCGTAGTGAAGAAATAAATGAGCGTCTTCACTATGGGGATCGACATAGATGTGATCGATGCGATCGGTGTTAAAGGTCGAGGTCCGTCGCATGATACCGTGAACCTCGTAACCTTTCTCCAATAGCAGTTCGCTTAAGTAAGAACCGTCCTGTCCGGTAATCCCCGTAATCAGCGCTCGCTTCGATTGGGTCATGATATCTGAATCCTTATTTGCTTACAACAAGGTCAATCCCAAGTCAGTTGTAACCTATCTCAGTCGTTTTCGTTTAAGTCATCCGAACTTCTGACCGTTTACAGCCCGCGCGCGCCTCATTACGGACATTTTCGACCCACGCGAAGTGTGCTCGTCCCCATCCCGTCAGGTTCTCAATACCGACTTTAATAGGCACCGTTGTTCTTGGGAAAGACGATCACCCCAATGGTTTCGATCGCAATCCAGAGATCCATCCAGATGTTGTGGGCATTGACGTAGTAAACGTCAATTTTGACTCGTTTTTCGTAAGGAATGTCGTTGCGGCCGGAGACCTGCCACAATCCGGTAATGCCCGGACGAATAGTCAGGACTTTATCCATATAACGACCGTATTTGGGCAATTCCTCCACCACTAACGGCCGCGGACCGACAACGCTCATGTCCCCTTTAAGGACGTTCCAAAACTGCGGGAATTCATCGAGACTCGTCAACCGTAAAAAACGACCGATCCAAGTAATTCGAGGATCGTGTTTGAGCTTGAAATTGTCTTCAAATTCTTCCCGAAGTTGTGGAGATGCCGCCATCATTTCCTCGAGAACGCGGTCGGCATTGGGAACCATTGTCCTGAATTTGATACACTTGAAGAGTTTTCGATTTTTACCAACGCGCTCTTGAAAGTAAAAAATCGGACCGGGAGAGCTGATAAAAACGAGCAATCCCAATACCAAATATACAGGGGAAAAGAAAACGAGAACGAAGGTAGAAAATACGATATCGAAAATGCGTTTTCCCAGGTTGCCGTTCGCTCGATCGACGGCCAGGAATCGCAAGAGCGAATCCGAAAGGCAGACCGTAAAGCCGCGTTTGACGCAACCTGACAGTCCTTTGCCAGAAATCAGTTGGCTGTTGGCAGTCATCTTACTCCTTTCATTCACACCACACACACACAGTCCCGAGCGTCGAGGAAGGTCGATCGGCCTCAGTCAATCGATTTCCGAAGGATAGGACGACAGGACACGGGCTTCGTCTGGTTTCCCAGAGCGAAAGTCGCAATAACAGCGTTTTAAAAAGGATAAGTAACGCTGTTCAAAAATTGTAGGGGTAAACCGAGCAGAATGCGATCGAGCGACTTCCGGATCGAAGCACGATCGAACCGCCTCAAACGTTTTGACGGCTTCCACCAGAGAAGTTTCCGTCTGTTCGGGAAATAGTAATCCCGTTCCCCCATCTCCAAAACGGTGCCAATCTCGAACGGTTTCGAGCGCTCCACCCGCCCCGTAGGCGATAACCGGAGTCCCGCACGCCTGAGCTTCGACAGGTGCCATGCCGAAATCTTCACAAGCTGCGTACACGAAGGCTTTCGCCTGGGACATATACTGTTCGACCACCTTATCGGGCTGAGCGCCCAAAATTTGGACGTTCGGCTGGGCGATCGACTGCAATCGCTCGCGCTCGGGCCCCGTACCGATGACGACGAGGGGATAACCGAGCTGATTAAAGGCTCGCACGATGAGACCGACTTTTTTGTAGCTGACGAGTCTAGATACGATGAGATAAAAATCTTGTTTCTGAGTGACGAACGGAAATCGATCGATCTCGACGGGGGGATAAATCACTTCCGCCCGTCGTCGGTAACACCGCCAGATGCGGCGAGCCGTGTACTGGGAGTTGGCGATAAAGTAATCGACGCGGTTCGAGGAAATCACATCCCACTGACGCAATTGATGGAGGAGGTAGCGCGTCAGCCCACCCGCAACGCCCCGCCCCGCCGCCGATTCTCGTAAGTAGTCAAACGTCAAGTCCCAGGCGTAGCGCATGGGCGTGTGACAGTAACAAACGTGCAGTTGGTGGGGGCGAGTCAGAACGCCTTTCGCCACGGCATGGGAGGACGAAAGAACGATATCGTAATCTTGGAGGTTGAGTTGCTCGATCGCCAGCGGGAGAAGGGGCAGGTACTTCTGAACCCCACGACGGGCCAAGGGCAAGTGTTGTAAAAACGTCGTGCCAATGCGCCGTCGATATAAGTAACTGTTGGGATTGGACGACTCGAAATCGATCAGCGCGTAGAGGTCAGCTGGCACGTGTTGGAGAATTTCGCGAACGACCAGTTCGGAACCTCCCGTTGCCGCTGGTGTCAGCCATTCATGAACGAGTGCGATTTTCGAGTTTTCCCAATCTGGCATCGTTTGCCCGTCCGCGACCTCACACCACGACTCCAGAGGTACGATACCGTATTTCATGCCGAGCGCGATCGTTCCCGGAAGCCGTGCGCGAACCGAGTCGTTTTTTCCGCTCTCGAATTCCGATTATCCTAGTAAAGGATGAGATGGATTGCGTTGGGTGTGTGTGTGACTCAAATTCCCCTGCTCGACTTAACACGACAGTATCAGACCATTGCAGCTGAGGTCGAACGTGCCGTTTTGGACGTGATGGCCTCGGGGCGCTATATCGGCGGCGACCGTGTGGCACAGTTCGAGCGACAGTTCGCTCAATATGTGGGGACGAACGAGTGTGTCTCCTGTAACTCGGGAACCGATGCGCTGTATTTGACCCTGAAGGCGTTAGATATCGGTGAGGGAGACGAGGTGATTGCGCCGCCTTTTACGTTTTTCGCGACGGTGGAAACGATTAGTGCCGTAGGCGCGACCCCGGTTTTCGTGGATATCGACCCGAAGACGTTTAATTTGGATACGAGCGCTGTCGATGCCGCGATTGGCGCGCGAACGAAAGCGATTCTTCCCGTTCACTTGTTCGGCCGTCCCCTGGATATGACCGCGTTATCAGACCTGGCTGCATCGCGGAATTTAGCGATCGTCGAAGACTGCGCGCAAGCGACTGGTGCGAGTTGGCAGGGTCGCCAGGTGGGAAGTTTCGGGCGTGCGGGGTGTTTTAGCTTTTTTCCGACGAAAAACCTAGGGGCGTTTGGGGACGGTGGCGCCGTGACCACAGACGACCCAGAATTCGCACGTCGGGTTCGCGCGTTGAAGGAACACGGTGCGACGCAGCGTTACGTTCACGAAGAAGTGGGCGTTAACAGCCGTCTCGATGCCGTGCAAGCGGCGGTTTTACAGGTGAAGTTGAAATATCTCGACGAATGGAACGAAGCTCGTCGCGATGTTGCCCGTCGATATGGAGAATTGCTGACACCGATTCCTCACATTGAGTTACCCCCTGAAACGACGGATGGCGTTTCGGTGTGGAATCAATACACGATCCGCGTTCGTCCGCCACTCGATCGAGATCGGGTCCGGCAGAACTTACAGGCGCTCGGTGTGAGTACGATGGTGTACTATCCGTTACCCCTTCACCACCAACCGGTCTATCGCCAGTTGGGTTATTCGGTGGGGGCGTTTCCCCATGCCGAACGGGCTTGTCAAGAGGTGTTGTCGCTGCCGATGTTTCCGGAGCTGACCCTCGAACAGCAACAAGAGATTGTTTATCGCTTGAAAAGCGCCATCGACCCATGAGGAGATGAAGCAGACAGTTTTATCTCATTATTCTTTCCCTGCGGCCGTCTCCTCCCCCTCGATCGAACTAATCGATCTAATCGATTAAGACTTCGCGGCGATCGACCCCGACATCGTCTTGCCATTCGATATCGGGCATCGCTTCAAACGTTTTGAGAACAGCGTCTTCCCAATACTGGCGAATTTTCGCGAGATAGGGACTTCCCAGGCGCAGCCGCAGCCGATGCCGAATCTCAAACGTATCGCGTTGGTACATGATGACGTTGATAGGGGGGCCGACGGAAATGTTAGATTTCATCGTCGAATCGATGGACAACACCGCACTTTTAACGGCGATTTCGAGTGGCGTGTCGTACTGGAGCAGTCGATCGAGAATCGGTTTGCCGTATTTGGTTTCGCCGATCTGCAAAAACGGCGTTTCCGGCGTTGCTTGGATGCAGTTGCCTTGCGGGTAGACGAGAAATAATTTCGGTTCTTCACCGCGAATTTGACCGCCGACGAGAAAATTGCATTGAAAATCGATCCGATCTCGCTCGAACCAAGGTCGATCGATCTCTTGGATGGTGCGGATTTTTTTGCCGATGTAGCGAGCCGTATCGTAGAGACTCGGAAGCGTGTAGAGGTTCTCATCTTCTGGCTGTTTCAGGTCGCGCCGGACTTGATGCATCACGGCTTGAGTGACGGAAAGATTGCCGCTCGTACACAACACGATCGCCCGTTCGCCAGGAAGCGTGAAATCGAATAGCTTGTGATATGTCGAAATGTAATCGACCCCTGCATTCGTGCGCGAGTCTGCTCCGAAGACGAGTCCAGCGGAGTTGACGATGCCAAGACAGTAAGTCATGTCGTTCGGTAAATGAGAAAAAAGTAGCAGTAGGCTCCGGGTAGTTCGATTGTAGCGGACGGGCGCTTGCTTCCCACCCCCTGCGGAACTTGCCGTTCGTATCCCCTGAAACTCGATCGAGCGAACGGCGCTTGTATGTCATAATATTTAACAGATTTTTTAAGGTTAGCTGACAAACTCCCACAGGGAAAGCGCTTGTTATGGATGCCCGAGATGCCAACGACCTGCAATCCGATCGCGCCCCGCAGAACGAGCCACCCGCCTTCGATTGTTACGAGTGCCGCGCCTGCGGTTACGTCTACGAACCCGAACTTGGGGACAACACCCGAAACATTGCTTCCGGAACGTTGTTTGAAGACCTTCCCGCCACCTGGCGCTGTCCCGTGTGCGGCGCTCGTTCGAGCGCCTTTGCCAACATCGGACCAAAGGGCACAGCCTCCGGATTTAAAGAAAACCTCGGTTACGGTCTCGGGGTTAACCAGCTGACACCCAATCAAAAGAACCTTCTCATTTTTGGTGGGTTAGCGCTTGCATTTTTACTCATGCTCAGCCTTTACGGTTTGAACTAGAAAGGGCAGCTGAGCGGACTGCCCGTTTGCTTGGTGTGCCAACAACCGACCACGATTGAAAAATTTCGATGAAAGCTATCCTGCAACGTTTTAAATCGATCGCGATCGTTTTTGCCGCCCTGCTGCTGTTGACAGGATGCAGCTCGATTGCATCCTTAGAAAACCACCTCTGGCAAGCTCAATCGTTGCCGACCGACTCGACGTTTTCCGATATTGCGTTTACCGACGATCTCTCGCGAGGCTGGCTCGTGGGAAGCAACGCCACCCTGTTTGAAACCGACGATGGCGGTCAAACCTGGAAACCTCGTCCCCTCGACTTTGGCGACGAAAAGGTAAGACTGAGCTCCGTCAGTTTCTACGGTCGCGAAGGTTGGATTGTCGGCGAGCCTTCAGTGCTGCTGCACACGCTCGATGGCGGTGAAACTTGGTATCGCGTCCCCTTAAGTGCGAAGTTGCCGGGAACGCCGAGTACGATTGCCGCCCTCAGTCCTCACGCTGCCGAAATGACAACCAACGTCGGAGCGATCTACCGTACCGAAAACGACGGTCAGAACTGGACGGCGATGGTTCAAGAAGCCTTAGGCCTTTTTCGGAACATCGCTCGATCGAACGACGGTCGCTACGTTGCTGTCTCTTCCCGAGGCAACTTTTTCTCCATCTGGGAGCCGGACGGCGAAACCTGGCAACCGTTTAACCGACAAAGCTCGCGCCGCTTGCAAAATATGGGATTCAAACCAGATGGCGGTTTGTGGGTTCTCGCCCGAGGAGGACAGCTTCAGTTGAGCGATGGCGACGATGTCGAGACCTGGCTCGAACCTCAGTTTCCCGAGTTTTCCACCAGTTGGGGGCTGTTAGACTTAGCCTATCGCGACGCCAAAGAACTCTGGATCGTTGGGGGAAGCGGTAACGTACTCGTGAGTTTTGACGACGGAGAAACCTGGATGAAAGATCGTGCAGTTGAAGGTGTTCCCTCTAACTTCAACCGTGTGAAATTTATCACTCCAGATTTAGGATTTATCTTAGGTCAGCGCGGGACGCTCTTGCGATACGAGCGCCCGTCAGACTCGGCGTGAATTTCGCTTTCAAACGCGATGAAAGCGTTGCATTTGCTTGTAGGTGTATCGCTGTTTTTGTATGATGGACTGTGAGTTTTAGAATTTTGTAGAAGGGAGGCTTTTAAGAACATGGCAGGTACCACAGGAGAGCGTCCGTTTTCGGATATTATTACCAGTGTTCGCTACTGGCTCATCCATGCGTTGACGATCCCCATGCTCTTTATTTCGGGCTGGTTGTTCGTCAGTACTGGCTTAGCTTACGACGTGTTCGGCACACCCCGTCCCGACCAATACTACACGAAAGATCGATTGGAATTGCCCATTGTTTCCGATCGCACTGAAAGCAGCAAACAGATCGAGCAGTTTATCAAATAATCCGCTAAGAACGCCGTTTAACGTGAGAGTTTAAATCATGACCAACCGAACGACAGAACCCGTTTCCTATCCAATTTTTACCGTTCGCTGGCTTGCCGTTCATACCCTGGCAGTCCCGACGATTTTCTTCTTGGGCGCTATCGCCGCCATGCAGTTCATTCAACGTTAGGAGTCCGTCATGCCCACGCGCCAACCTAATCCCAACCGACAACCCGTCGAGTTAAATCGCACGTCTCTATACTTGGGACTGTTATTAATCTTCGTGTTGGGAATCCTATTTTCGAGTTACTTCTTCAACTAAGTCGGTTTTCGTTAAATCGATCTCGAATCCAGTGTTTTCGTTTCGTTTGTCGTTGAGTGGATAGCAAAGCAAGGAGATTACGCCCATGTCTGGAGACACGAGAATTCCCCTTTGGGTTGTCGCAACAGTTGCGGGAACTGGGGTTTTAGTCATCGTTGGACTCTTTTTCTACGGATCTTACGTCGGTATGGGTTCGTCGATGTAAGTCGTCGATCGACCGTTCTCAAACAATTGTTCAAAAACGCACCCGGCTTTCTCCACTGGTAGAAAGTCGGGTGTTGTCGTCAGGGACTCGGATGGCGTTGGGCAGTTTACCGTTGCTATCCGTTCCCGTTGCCGAACTCCGCCGAAGGTTGTAGCGATGGTAGCGTTGGCGTGACCGCTGGGAACGCACGCCGAGACACGGTCACCTTGTAACTTTCCCGCTCGGTCTCCATTTCCACAGATACCGCCTCGAATTGAATTTCCAGGCCGCCTCGGGGAATCGATAGCTGAATTGCCGTTTCCATCTGTCCCCCTTCGATCGCAAAGAAATCAGTCAACCAGCGCGGACCGTCCAGCAGCGCTTGGTTTTGGCGATCGTAAATCCAGAGCTTGACGAACACTCGCGTCGGCATTTGAGGTAAGCGAGCCTTGACCACAATCGGCCGTTCCACAGTTAGATTGCCCGTTGGTACGACGAGTTCGGGCGTAGGAAGCGGCTGCTCTTCGGATATCGTGGATTGACGCGATCGATTCGTCGAAAAATTTGACACGACACTCGATTTCGGTTCCACTGGCACGATCGACTCGTCGTCAACCACAATTTCACGGGATTCCCATTCTGACAGAGGCGGTTCGCTCTCGCTCAGCTGGAAAGGATTCTCGCGACGTTCAGCCCCAGATGCCAGCCAAGCCGACAAATCCTCGTCTTTCGCCAAATCGTTGAGGCGAGAGGCAAAACGGTTTTGTAAATCGAGAGACTGAAAAGCTCGATCGACGGAGGACGCTTGTAGGCTCGTCGGTTCCGGCGTTGCGAGAGGTGCTGGGGCATCGCCTTCGATACTCTCTCCCGGCGTTGGCGGTTCGTCGAGATCGGACGGTGCGGGTGGGATCGGCTTGCCAAACGTCGGCAGATCGATTGCCTTCGTCGGCTTAGAAGATTGCCCGCCGAGTTGGGGGGGCAGAACTTCAGCCACAGCCGGGTCTGGCGGTTTCGGTTGCGGCGGTTCCGGGCGCTTGGGAGATCGATAGGGTGCTGGGGCAACGGGCGATCGATCGACGAGCGATTCATTAATCTGTCCCTCTGCCATCGCATCGAGCAAGGTCTCCAATCGCACCGCGACCGTAAACGATTGCTTGGACAGCACGTTCGGAACGGCATCGCACAGAAGCACTTCCCCTAAAATCAAACGACTGTTGCAGGTGTCGGGAATGGGAATCGAGAAAGAAAACTCAAACGGCGTTCGACCTGCCGGAAGCAACCGCTGTCGGGCAACAACAATCCGCAAACTCTGAGGTTCTCGCAGCCGAAGCCGAACGTGTAATCCTTGTAGCAAGACCTCGCGCTCGCAATCTGCCGGGAGTTCGATGCGCCCTGACAGCACCAGAGGTTCCTGTGACTTCACCGCGTAATTCTCTCGATCGAGGCGCAAACCCAAGACCTCTGGGAACGTTGGCAAAACCGACGCTGACGCAAGTGCTTCGGGTTCGCCGTCCGGCTCTTCCCGAGACAACACCTGCAATCGCACCGTCGCGCGTTGAATCGGTGTCGGTCGATCGGGGGAAATTGGCGCAGCACAACTGAATTCCCACTGTCCCGGTAATAAGTCCGTGGGTGGCAAAACAACAAGCGAACCGTCTTCGTCCGTTTGTCTCGCTCGCTTGTAAAACTGTTTGGACGCACCCGCACCGTTCCCTGGTGTGTAGAGAACACCCACCTCCGCCATCGCATTGGCGAGCGTCGTACGGGCGACGATACGATACCTTCCCGCGTCTAGCGACTCACCCTCACCGCGAACGGGTATCCAAACTCGATCGCCATCGCGCTGAATCGAGAATTCCCACTGTTCCATTTGACACCTCGCGCCTCGCATCCCATCTTCAGCCTACGCCAACACCACGAGGAGATTTTCGCTCTAACAGCCTCACGACGACGTCGCGCGGGCGCGATGCCAAATCCACCAAGCGGCGAGGCAAAGCGTGCAGTTTCCAACGACGGTCATCGTTGCCTGCAACATTACCAGCCATTCTAGCGCCTCAACGTTGTCGAAAAAGTGCCACGTACAAGCACACATCGCGCTCACCAAAGCCGGGAGCATGGCCGCCGAAAGCCAGAACCAGGCCCGGTTGCCCGTGACTTCACCGTAGCGCCAAACAAACCAAATTGCGGCAATCCACTCGATGACGCTGGAAACGTGAATAATCCAAGTTGGAATTGAAAGAGCGTGCATTGATATCGATCGTTTCTTCCCGAGGGCGAACGAAGGATGACGTTCGTTCGCGAACTTATCGCTTATTGTATAGGGTGCAGGTGGCGATCTTCGATCGAGGAACCTTAAAATTCCTCAAGCTTGCAACGTTTCACGGATTTCGATCGAGTCGAAACCCCAACAGATGATAACGATGACTCAACGACGCGCAGTTTTGTGTGGTTACTACGGGATGGGAAACGGCGGCGACGAGGCGTTACTCGCCACACTGCTCGAAATGCTTCCCCCTTCTGTCGAACCCGTCGTCCTCTCTGGCGATCCCGAACGCACGCAACAACAATACGGTGTAGCGGCTGTTCCCAGAAAATCACCCACTGCTGTCTTGAGAGTGTTACGCCAGTCCGAGGTCTTTATCTGGGGCGGGGGAAGCTTGATGCAAGACGCGACGAGTGCGCTCAATCCCCTGTACTACGGTGGGTTGATGGGAATTGCCCAACAATTGGGATTGACGACCATTGCCTGGGCGCAAGGGATCGGCCCCCTCCATCGATCGATCTCCCGTTGGATTGCCCGAGAATGCTTCTGCGGCTGCGATCTCGCGACCGTGCGAGATCGAAACTCTGCGGTCTTGCTCCGTGAGTGGAACGTTCCCTGTACTCTCGCCCCCGATCCCGTATGGGCACTCGATTCTAAGCCACCCGAAGGAATCGAAGACCTTCGGTCGCCCCGGGTTGCCGTTACCCTGCGCCCGCACCGACACCTCACCCCCGCTCGTCTCGAGACCCTCACTCGAGCCCTCAGCGACTTCCAAACGGCCACCGAAACCACTTTACTCCTCGTGCCGTTCCAACCCTGCCAAGACCTCAAACTCGCGGAAACACTGCGCGATCGCCTCGGACGAGAAACCTACATCTGGCACAGCGACGATCCCCGGCAGCTCAAAGGGGTCTTTCGCCGTGTCGAATTTGCCATTGGCATGAGGTTGCACGGACTCATCGCCGCTGCGGCTGAAGGCTGTCGCTGCTGGGCCCTCGACTACGACCCTAAAGTCAGCCAACTCATGGCTGAACTCGATCTGCCGGGTTGGAAGCTCGAAGCACTCCCCGACGATGCCAACCCGATCGGTCGCGCTTGGATCGATTTTTACGCCAATGGCGAGCCAGTGAACCCCGTGCGAGTGCAGGCCTTAGCCGATCGAGCCTTGACGCATCGCGACCGGTTACACGAACGACTCAGTTGAGGGGACATCGGCACGGCGCAAAAGGCGAGGGGGAAGCCGCATAGTCTTGAAAACCCCGGCCAGTTCTAAACAACCGGGGTTTTTTCGGTTCTCAAATTTCAAGATTGCAACGAGCTTAGCGCCGTCAGCGCTCTTTTGTCCCGTTCTCTGCCTGACCTCGCGACAAACCCAGGGGGAACGCCTCATCACCCGCAAGAGCGAAATCCCCTCTTACAATAGAAGCGAAGAAAAGGCAATTGGAAGCGACGATCGATCTCGTTGTCTTATCGATCGTTACTATTTTTCATCGGTTCTACCTTAAAAAACAAAGCTTATGACCTTGGATGTCCGAGAATTTTTCCGGGCGACAAACCCTGCCCGCACGCTCAACGTTGCCGATCCCGAAGATCGAAAGCTCTATATTGACTTTTCCGAAGTTCGGGGGGCGCCCATTATCGAAGAGATGCGGGACAATATCAGTTTCTTTTCCCCCGACGAGCCGACGGTACAACTGTTTACGGGACACATCGGTTGTGGCAAGTCCACGGAGTTGTTGCGTCTGGCGGCCGAACTTCAAGAAGAAGGGTTTCACGTCGTGTACTTTGAGTCTTCCCAAGACTTAGAAATGGGCGATATCGACGTGAGCGATATTCTTCTCGCCATCGCACGGCGCGTCAGCGAAAGCCTCGAAGAACTCGAAAAGATTCGCCTCGAAACCCCAAAAGGTCTGCAAGGTTTGCTCAGTGGTGCAGCAAAACTGCTTCAAACGGAAATCGACCTGTCGGCACAAGTGGGCATTCCCGGTGTCGGACAGGTTACGGCCAGTACGGAAGGTCAATTTCAAGCTGAAGTGGGCATTCCCGGCGTCGGACAAGTCAACGTCGGTCAAGAGGGGGTATCCGTCCTAGCGTTGGGTCTCGGAAAAATTACGGCGAAGGCGAAAAACAGCCCCGAACTGCGGAGTAAGTTACGCGAGTATCTCGAAGTTCGAACCACCAGCGTACTCGACTCGATCAATCACGAACTGATCGAACCGGCGATCGAGAAACTCAAACAACTTGGGAAGCAGGGGTTAGTCGTCATTGTGGACAACCTCGATCGCGTCGAACGCAAGCCGAAACCTTGGGGTCGCCCGCAACCGGCTTATCTGTTCGTCGATCGAGGCGAGCAGCTACGACAGCTCAACTGTCACGTTCTCTACACCGTACCTTTGTCGTTGATGTACTCCAACGACTTCAACCAACTCACCAGTCGCTTTGGAACCGATCCGAAAGTTCTCCCCATGGTACCCGTTCGACGGCGCGACGGCAGCGAACACCAACAGGGATTAACACTCATGCGTCAAATGGCCTTGGCGCGGGCGTTTTCCGATCTCGAACTCGAAGTCCGCCGGCAACGAGTTTCCGAATTATTTGAAAGTGAGGCGCTCTTTGACGATCTGTGTCGGATTAGTGGCGGACACGTTCGCGAATTTTTACGGTTGCTTAACGACTGGATTAAAAAAGCACGAAAACTCCCCTTGACGCGAGACGGTCTCGACGCCGTAGTCCGGCAACGGCGAGATCAAATGATACGGGCAATTACAGATGACGAGTGGGAACTCTTGCGGCAAGTGCGCGAGCGGAAAAACGTAACGGGGGACGACGGCTATGACGTATTAATTCGCAGTATGTTCGTCTATGAATATCGAGACGAAGAAGGGTCTTGGTTTGATATCAACCCCATTTTAGAAACGGCAGCTGCGTTTACTGTGAAACATGAGGTGTAGGGGCAATACCGTTTTCCAACTGTTTTCACGGTTCGCGATTGACTGTTGACTGTTCGTTGTTTGCGGTAAAAAGCGTGACTGATTCGCAACTTCAACCTCTATCCGATCTCAATCAAGATGTCCTCGACGGCACGATCTGGGCGATCGAAAACTATCAGGAAGGGGAATTGGCGGAGAAATTCGCGATCGTCCTGTGTCTGTGTAACTCGCACCGCTTGTGGCAGAACGTCGTCGAGCACTTGCGAGTTCGCGAAACCCTCGACATTGTAGAAATTCAACTATCGCCGTCAGTCACGACGCTTTACAGCACGCTGTCAGCCTCGATCGAAGCCAAAATTCAGAGTAGCGGCGGCCGCATCCCCCACGCGATCGTCGTGTCAGGCTTGTCCGAAGTTTGCGAAATCGATGCGCTCTTGGCCAATGCCAAACTCATCATTGAAGAACTCGCGAAAACCTTCCCTTTCCCGTTTCTGTGGCACGTCACTGACGACGTACTCCAACGTTTAATTCGTCTCGCACCGGATATTTACAGTCGAGCGACGGTGGAAGAATTCGAGCAATCGATCGAAGATACGCTCGCGTTTATCGATCGAACCGCCGACGAAATTTTCGATCGCGTCCTCGATTCGGGAGCGGGACGCTTCCTCGACAACGCCGATTTAAAACTCGATCGAAGCTCCAAGTTGTTCTGGGAACTCAACACAGCCCGCCAAACGCTGCAAGATGAGGGTATGCCCTTAAGTACGGAAACTCAAGCTAATTTAGAATTTTTACTGGGCAATGCGGGGGAACTCACGACACCGAAAGAGCAACACTACGAACGCAGTTTGACCTGTTTGCAAGAGGGTCGGCAAGCGGTTCGACGAGCGCCCAGTCAAGACGATAGCGAACCGACCGCAGTGAGATCGATCGAAAAACAGGGATGCGTGTTGTATTGTTTGGGGGCGCTGTGGCGCACTCGTGCGGAATTCGATCGACGGGCATACGACGCGAATTGCGAAAAAGCACGCGCGTACTTCCAACACTGTGTCGATTTATTCGAGCAAGAACGCCGTTTTGACCTCGTGGCGAAGTTTATCAACGCTCTCGGAGACATTCTTCAACGACAACGACGATGGGACGAACTCCAAACCGTCGGCGTAACGGCAACGGTTCTCCATCGCAGCTATCCCAACGCCTTTCGCCTCGCACGCGCCTACAATTTCCTCGCTGAAGCAGCTATCGCCCGCGAGGATTGGAAAACTGCCCTCGATAACGCCCAACAAGCCCTATCGATTTCCCGACACGCCACACCAGACGAGCGGATTACCGATGCTTCCCAAAGCAAAATTTTTCTAGAGTGGGTTCGATCGTTCAACCAAGGGGCGTATTACTTCACCCTCGCTCGCGCACAGGCAGGTTCCGGTCAGCTCGACGAACGCTTGAAAAGCCTAGAAATCGCGCTGACGAAAACCAAGCCGGATTACGAACCCCAACTGTACGCCCAAATCCTGAAAGCGTTGCGCACTGCGTATTTCCAGCATGGCGATTACCTCAATGCCTTTCGCCTCAGACAACAACAGTACGCACTCGAACACCAATACGGCTTTCGGGCGTTTATCGGTGCGGGACGGTTGCAACCGAGTAAAAGTGCGAACGCTGTCGATCTCGAAACCGGACGACAAATTGAAACGGTCGCCCGTGCGATTGAAGCTTCAGGTCGTATTGAAGATGTGAATCGCCTCGTCGAACGGATCGGGCGCGTCGATTCCAAGCTGACTGTGTTATACGGTCAATCCGGTGTGGGTAAAAGTTCTCTTTTGCAGGCGGGACTGGTGCCGTCTTTGTGCGATCGATCGATCGGCAGTCGGGACGTGGTTCCCGTTCTGTTGCAAGTTTACACCGATTGGGTTGCACGCCTAGCCGATCTCGTGGCCGCTCGTCTTTCGGTCGTGGGCCACGAAAAGGTGTCGAGCGCGGCCGATCTCGATGCCTTATCACAGCAGCTCCAGGAAAATGTCGAACGTAACCTCTTGACGGTTTTAATTTTCGATCAGTTTGAGGAATTTTTCTTTACCTATACCAGCGCTGAAGATCGGCTGCCGTTTTATCAATTCCTACACGAGTGTCTCAACCTTCCCTACATTAAAGTCGTACTCGCACTACGCGAAGATTGTTTGCACTATCTCCTCGAGATCGGTCGCTGCATCGATTTAGCCGTTGTCAATCACGACATCCTCGATAAAAACGTCCTGTACTACCTCGGTGATTTATCTGCCGAAAACGCAAAATCCGTCGTTGCGAGCTTAACCGAACAGAGCCGCCAATCGCTCGAACCCGCTTTAATCGATCGATTGGTGGAAGATCTGATTTCCCATCGTGCTGTCCGTTGTGCGAACACCGTGCGCCCCATCGAACTACAAATCGTTGGCGCACAACTCCAAACCGAGCGCGTGACCACCCTCCAACAGTACCTCGAACTCGGTAACCTGGGTGGATCGCCAGAGGGTGCGTTCGACCCGAAAGAAACGCTCGTTCAACGATATTTAGCCGATACGCTCACCAACTGCGGCCCTGAAAACCAACAGATCGCCCAACTGGTGCTGTACTTGCTGACCAACGAAAACAATACTCGTCCGATTAAAACGCGCATCGAGGTGGAAAAAGAGCTTCGCTCTCGATCGGCTGAACTCGACATTTCTGACGAAACCCTCGCGCTCGTTTTCCAAGTGTTCGTTGAATCCGGATTAGTCTTTTTATTTCCAGAAGCGCCGATCGAGCGCTACCAACTGGTTCACGACTATTTGGTGCGCTACATCCGACACCAGGAAGGGGCGCAACTTATCGAAAAGCTCGAACGTCTCGAAGCCCAACGACGCGAGCAAGAACAGAAGCTCAACCGCGTCCTCAAGCGGGCTTTTCTGGGCGCTTCGATCGCCGCTGTGTTAACCACGGCTCTCGCGTTGACAGCCAGCCAATTCGCCCGCAGGGCGAGCTTTGAAAAACAACGGGCTGAAGAAGCTCAAGAACGTGCGATCGATTCCCTCAGTCGGTACTCGTTGGAACTGTCTTTCGAGCAGTTTGAATTCGATGCCCTCCTGGAAAGCCTGCGTTTGGGACAACTCCTCAAAGTTCATCAATGCGATCCGGCAACGCACAATCGATCGATCTTCGCCCTCCAACAAGCGGTTTACTGGATTCGCGAACAGAATCGATTATCCGGTCACGATTCGCCGATCTCCGATATCAGTTGGAGTCCAGACGGAACGTACCTCGCGTCAGTGGACGATCTGGGAACGCTTCGTCTGTGGACGAGATCGGGGCATCTCCAGCGTGCCATTGCGGCGCACGACAGTCCGATCGATCGCGTGCGGTTCAGTCCAGACGGGCAACGCATCGCAACGGGGGGAACGGATGGAACCGTGAAACTGTGGAACTCTAAGGGTGAGGAAATGGCGACGTTCTCGTTCGCACAGCAGTTCGGAACGAGCATCGAGGCGGAAAGTGCCACGAGTCTCAGTTGGCATCCCCGAGGCGATCGACTCGCGATCGGTACCGAACGAGGGACGGTGGAAGTGCTATCGATCTCAGAAGAAGGAGAAATCGATCGACTTCTCGGGTGGCGCGGACACGACGAGGTTGTGAGTACCCTCGAGTGGCACCCCGATGGAACCCGTCTCGTATCGGGAAGTTGGGATCGAACCGTCAAGATTTGGGACGATCGCGGTCGAGTCCTCAAAACGCTCGACAGACACACGGGCAAAATTTCGAGTGTGCGCTGGCATCCCCGAGGCGATCGACTGGCAATTGCCAGTGCTGACGGCATCGTGAAGATTTGGCGCGAGATTGACAATACCACCATCACCTTAGAGCGACACGGTGATTGGGTGACGAGTCTCAGTTGGCACCCTGACGGAAGCCGTCTCGCCTCGGGAAGTTGGGATCGAACGATTCAAATTTGGGATGTTGAGGGTCGGGAAATCGAAACCCTATGGAGCCACATCGACGGCATTTCGAGCTTGCAGTGGAGTCCCGACGGTGACACCCTCGCCACGGCCACTCGCTTGTACGAGGTCAAACTCTGGAATATGGAAGATCGCCATTTGCAGGCTCTCCAAGCACACTCAGATGGAGTTAATCGGGTGCGCTGGCATCCCCGAGGCGATCGATTTGCAACGGCGAGTCAAGATGGAACGGTGAAGATTTGGGATTTAAACGGCCGATTGCTGGCGCGTTTTGGCGAAGGAGAACGCAACGTCACCGATCTTGCGTTCAATTCTGGCGGAGACATCTTGGCCGTTGCCCGCGAGAACGAAGCAACGCTGTTGTGGAACATCCCGACGAATAGCGTTGTGGCAACTCTGGAAGAGGGTAATACAGAGACGATGCAAGTGGCGTTTTCGCCTGACGATCGATCGATCGCGACGACGGGAGACGAACGAACGGTCATTTTATGGAATTTACAGGGCGAGCGATTGCAAACGTTGACCGGTCACGAGGATACGGTCACCGATATCAGTTTCCATCCCGACGGCCAATTAATGGCCACCGCCAGCTACGATCGAACGGTACGCCTTTGGAACCTAAAAGGGGAGCAAGTGTATGTGTTTCCCGATCGAGACCACGATATTACCCAGATCGCTTGGAACGATGACGGTACGATTCTGGCTGTAGCGGGTCGAGATCGCGCGATTGCCTTGTGGTCGGTCTTCCTGACCCCAAATGGCGAACAACTCAGCCAACCCGCAGAACTGCTGAATCACTTGTGGGGACACGTGGCTGACGTAACGGGTCTCGATTGGCATCCCGACGGGGAGATGCTGGTCTCGTCGAGTTCCGACAAGATGGTGAAGGTGTGGAATTTGGACGGAGAAGTCTTGAAAACCTTGGAGCGTCGAGATCCAATCGGGTCTCAGGACTATTCGTCCTGGATGACGGACGCGCAGTTCGACCCCACAGGAGACATCCTCGTCTCTTCGGACAGTCTCGGTCGCGTCCAGTTGTGGCGAGAGTTAAATTCAAATCTCGATACCTTAATTGAACGAGGGTGCGATTGGCTGACGGACTATTTCCGATACAATCCCGACGCGCCCCCAGACGTGAGAGAGCTATGCAAAGAGGTCGAGCGAGATCGATCGTAAGTCTGCGATCTCTCCGTGATGGGAATTCAGTCTCGCGGCGATTGACTTTTCGGGCCAACGAACGGGTCGGGGAGATCGAGAAGCTATACCATCATTCGGATATCCTTGAGGGCGAATATTGTCCGAGTGACTAAGCACAAGAAGATTCAGGCATACCTGAAATTGAATTCGATATCGATATCTTTTGACTCTCTGTTAACAAGTGTTGTAAAAAAGACTGAGCCACCACTGAAAGCTGTTTGCCAGACAGGTGAACGACATACCAGCGACAGGGAATCGGCAACTCTGCCACATCTAACACCACCAATTCTCCCATCGTCAACTCCGGAAGCAAACAGTGAGCGGACAACACTGAAATGCCCAATCCCCCCAAAACCGACTGCTTGATCGCTTCGTTACTTCCGAGTTCCAACCGCACGTTAACTGAAATCCCGTTTCGATCGAACAACTGCTTAACGGCATTGCGCGTTCCCGAACCCGGCTCCCGCATGATGAACGATTCTCCTTGTAACGCTTTGAGGGGAACGTGCTGACGCTGGGCGAGGGGATGATTGGAAGCAGCGATCGCGACGAGGGGATTATCGAGAAACGGTTGAGACACGAGTTTGACGTCTTCAGGCGGTCGGCTGAGAATGTAGAGATCGTCCTGGTTTGCGAGCATCCGACGGACGAGTTTTTGATGGTTCGTCACCTGTAGGGAAATCTCGACATCGGGATATTGCTTGCAAAACGAACCTAAAAGACGCGGAACGAAGTATTTTGCCGTTGTAACCGTCGCCAGGCGGAGTTTTCCCCGTTTTTTTCCCTGCAAATCGGCCACCGTCATCTCGAAGTTTTCCAGACTCTCGAACAGAGTTTGGCAGGTGGTGAGAAGTTCGCGCCCGACATCGGTAAGATAGAGTTGCTTGCCAATTTGCTCGAATAGGGGCAAGCCGATCGATTTCGTCAGTTGTTTGATTTGAGTCGAAACCGTCGGTTGCGCGATCGAAAGTTCTTCCGCTGCTCGGGTAAAGCTCCCGTGACGGGCGACAGTTTCAAAAACGTGCAGTTGGTGGAGAGTCGCTTGAATCATAACTCGAACCCGACGAAACGATAAACTCAGACAACGGCGGTTTTCGCGAGATCCTATAAGCCGCACTCGAAAAGGCGATTAAGATCCTTAGTCGGTTAACCATCGGTGTCAATGCTATTCTACCCATAGTCTTAAGTCAATGCTACTTACATAAAGCATTGAAAAAAATCAATAAAATTTCCACGTCTCGATCGACGAGACGTGGCGTTCTGTCGACTCGTGCGAAATCAACCTGTTGCCGTCCATGAAAATCACGAATACCATTCACTTGCGAAATTTGCGCGGCGACATCTTCGGCGGTGTCACCGCTGCCATCGTTGTCCTTCCCATGGCGCTCGCTTTTGGTGTCGCCTCCGGTGCCGGTGCTGTCGCCGGTCTCTACAGTGCCGCTCTCATTGGCTTTTTCGCCTCTCTTTTCGGCGGAACGCCTACCCTCATTTCCGGTCCCACCGGGCCGATGACCGTCGTCATGGCGGCTGTCATCACCAACCTCGCTGCAGATAGCCCAGAAGACGGCCTCGTCATGGCCTTTACGGTCGTGATGCTAGGAGGCGTGTTCCAAATTCTCTTCGGAGCGCTCCGCCTGGGCAAATACGTCACGCTCATGCCCTACACCGTCATCTCCGGCTTTATGTCCGGTATCGGGGCCATCGTCGTCATCCTGCAAATTGCACCCTTTCTCGGTCTAGAAGGCGTCAGAGGCGTTGTCAATTCTGTTTTGGCGATTCCCAACTTCATCGCCAATCTCAATCCTGCCGAAACGACTATCGGCGTTGTGACTCTCGCTTTAATCATCCTGACTCCCCGCAAGCTCAGTCGTTGGATTCCCGCACAACTGCTCGCGCTGATTGTCGGAACCGTCGTTTCGCTGACGCTGTTCGGGGACGCTGACATTCGCCGCATCGGTGAAATTCCCATCGGCCTACCGGACTTTAACATTCCCACCTTCGCCCCGGACAAACTCAAAATCATGGTGATTGACGGCGTGATGTTGGGAATGCTCGGCTGTATCGATTCTCTCCTCACGTCCGTCATCGCCGACAGTATTACCCAAACCCAACACGATTCCGATAAAGAACTGATCGGTCAAGGGATTGGCAACCTCATCTGTGGGATTTGCGGGGGTTTACCCGGTGCGGGGGCGACCATGGGAACCGTGGTCAACATCCAAGCCGGAGGGCGAACGGCACTTTCGGGAATGTTCCACGCCGTTGCTCTTTTAGTGTTCGTGTTCTTTGCAGCCGGGTTTACGGAGATCGTCCCTCAAACGGTTTTAGCTGCGATCGCGATTAAAGTCGGTATCGATATCATCGACTGGAACTTCCTCAAGCGCGCCCATCGCCTTTCGTTGCGAGCCGCACTGATTATGTATGGTGTGATGCTGCTGACGGTGTTCGTAGATTTAATCGTTGCGGTTGGAGTGGGTGTGTTCGTGGCCAACGTGCTGACGATTCAACGCTTGTCCGATCTCCAAGCCGATCGAGTCAAGGCGATTACCGATCCGACAGAACACGAAATTCTCGAACGCGAGGAACAGATTCTCTTACAAAAGGTTCAAGGCCTCGTGTTGTTACTGCACTTGGGCGGTCCGATGAGTTTCGGTGCAGCTAAAGCCATTTCTCAACGTCACGCCATCGTCGAAAACTATAAAGTTCTGATTTTAGACTTGCGGGACGTGCCGCTGTTGGGTGTGACGGCAACTCTGGCCATCGAAAAAATGGTTGACGAAGCGTTGAGCAAACATCTCGAAGTTTACGTTGTTGGGAGTTCCGGCAAAGTAGCCAAGCGGTTGAAGCGGTTTGACGTACTCGATCGAGTTCCCCTCGATCGTCAAGTGTCCACGTTACGAGATGCACTGCAGCAGGTGGTCGATCGATTTTCACCGCTGGGAACGAGCTTTAACAGACTTTCGGACGCGATCGAGGTGGGGAGTAAAGTCGATGCTCCAGAAGCCGACGTGAAATTCCGTTTGAAATAAAGTTTCGATATTTACAACCGATCTGCAAAACCCGGTTTCTAGCGAGACCGGGTTTTGCAGATCTAAAGACGACCGGATTAAGCAGCCGATGGCATCGTTTGCGAGGTAAGCACCTGGCGGTAATACTGCTGTAGGTGTCGCGTCGCCGCTTCCCAACCCCAACGCTCGGCTTCGATGCGAGCGTTCGATCGAAGCGTTTCGCGTTCGACGCGGTTCTCCAACAAACGTTGTGTTGCCCGTACCGCACCCGCATCATCGCTAGGATCGAACAAATAACCGTTCGCACCGTCCGTCACGATATCCGTAATTCCGCCCGTTCCCGCAGCGACGACCGGACATCCGGCGGCCATCGCTTCCAACAGCACTAACCCGAGGGTTTCCGTGCGTGAGGGAAACACGAACGCATCCGCCGAAGCGTAAGCCGAACCCAACTCCAGCCCGCGCAAATACCCGACAAAATGGGTTGAAGTCCCGGCAAAATGCTCTTCCAACGCCTCACGGTGCGGTCCGTCTCCCACCAGCGCCAGACGCGCATCGGGAATTGCCTCCAACACCGGACGAATTTGTTCGATTTCCTTCTCAGGTGACAAACGACCCACGTACAGCAACAGCGGCGCGTCGGGATACCCCTGACTCAATCGATCTCGCATTTTTCGACTCGCCAAATGGGGCTGAAACATCTCCGTATCGACCCCACGCTGCCACAAATCGACCCGTTCGATGCCGTGGGCGGTTAACTCGTTCACCATCGCCGTCGAGGTACAGAGATTCAAATCCGCCTGGTTGTGTGCCGAACGCAACAAACCCCAAAGCAACTCCTCGAACATTCCAAATCCGTAGTGCTGGAGATATTGCGGGAGGTGCGTGTGGTAAGACGCGACCAACGGCACTTTTAGGGACTTCGCGTAGTACAGTCCCCCCAATCCCAACACCGCAGGATTGACGATGTGAATCAAATCCGGTTGAAACGCTTCCAACTCGGGACGAATCGAGGGATTTGGAATCGCCAGTTTCAATTCGGGGTACATCGGCAGGGGAAATCCCGGTACGCCGAAAATTTTCGCACCTTTGTACTCCGTCAACCCCCCTTCAGGACAGACGACCAGTACTTCGTCTCCCAATCGCTGGAGTTGTTCGACGGTATGGCGCAATCGCGTGACGATGCCATCGACTTTTGGCAGAAACGTTTCGGTAAAGAGGGCAATACGCATAAAATCCGGTCGTTTGACAAAATTACACGGTCATTTGCCCTGTTGTTCTGAAACAGAACAAATGACGGGCTATTGTATGCCTCAGCGAGAAATTCGGGCGTTGGGAATTGGAAATTGGGAAGCCTTTGATTCCCGATTCTCCATTCTCTATTCCCGGTCGCTTGGTGTTATCGCCGCCAAGAAACTTTGGGCAGAATATGATTTTTATCAACGCGCTCTTTATACTTCACGGCAAAGTTGAGCAGCGAATCTAACAGCGAGTCAGACAGGTGGTGCGGCTGCAATCCCAGATCGATCAGTTTGGTGTTTTTGGCGTTGAAATAATGTTCTTCGAGTTCGACGCGAGGGTTCTCCATATTTTGGATTTCCACGTTTAAACCCATGGCAATTCCAGCCTGTTTGACTTTCATCGCCAAGTCCGCCACGCTGAACATTTCCGTGAACTGGTTGAACACGCGGAACTCTCCAGATTCTGCGGGATTGTTCACGGCGATTTCGATACAGCGAACTGTATCGCGAATGTCCAAGAATCCGCGCGTTTGACCGCCTTTCCCGTAAACCGTCAGCGGATGTCCGATGGCAGCTTGAATGCAGAAGCGGTTGAGAGCGGTACCGAAAACGCCGTCGTAATCGAGACGGTTGACGAGCATTTCGTCCATACCCGTTTCTTCTGTCAGTACGCCATAGACCACGCCTTGGTTCAAATCGGTGGCACGCAAGCCCCAGATTTTACAAGCAAAGTGGATGTTGTGGCTGTCGTGAACTTTGCTGAGATGGTAGAAACTTCCCGGTTGTTTGGGATAGGGCAGGGTATCTTTACGCCCGTTGTGTTCGATGGTGATGTAACCTTCTTCGATGTCGATGTTGGGCGTTCCGTATTCGCCCATCGTCCCCAACTTCACCAAATGGCTGTCGGGGAACTCTTCTTTCATGGCGTACAACAAGTTCAGGTTGCCGATGACGTTATTGGATTGCGTCATCACAGCGTGTTCGCGATCGATCATCGAGAACGGCGCCGAACGCTGTTCGCCGAAATGAACGATGCTTTCCGGCTCGAACTGGCGCATACTCTTAATCAGGAAGTCGTAGTCGTTGATATCTCCAACGAACAGTTCGATCGACTTTCCTGTTAACTCGTACCACCGCTGAATTCGCGTCTGAATTGGTGCGATGGGCGTTAGGGTTTCCACTTGTAGCTGATTGTCCCAGTGACGCCGCACCAAACTATCTAGAATGCCGACTTCGTGTCCGCGATTGGACAAGTACAACGCGGTCGCCCAACCGCAATATCCATCACCGCCAATGACCAGTACTTTCATCTTGTTATAGGATTGCTTACCAATACTCGCTAAATCTACCAGGTTTGGTGTACCTTGTGACACCTCGATCGATGGGAAAAAACCGATATTAGCACACAGCCTCGATCCGGACTGAAATACGCTGACAACGAAAAAGTCAAAACGACAGTTCGTCAGCGAAACTAGCAATTCGCTCGAATTCAAACGTGCCTGCGATCGATCCCCACACGCGCTCTCCCGTTTCGAGATCGAGTCCTCGATCGAGCGTTGTAAAGGAATTCTCCGAGATTTCAAAGGTACTGTCGAGATAAGTGGTTTTACCGTTGCGCTCGACAAGACATCCTTTCCCCGGTTCGACGGTTCCTTTAAAACTGTGACCCGTCCAGTCCACGAGAAAGTTACAACCGGAGAGTCGTTTCAATCGATCGCAACTGAGGGTTTGCAGTCGCTGGGGTTCCCGAGATGCACCGAAAAATTCCTCGCCGTTGTCGATGGCGTAGTTGGCCACGACGATCTGAGCATCGCTTCCCTCACCGACGCTCTCGAGATGCAACACGCGCGTTCGATAGGGACGGTTGAGGGCGTATTCGTAGGCCTGTTCTAAATATAAGCTCACGCCTGGCAGGAGATCGGCTGAGAGTGGACGCATACAAGCGCGAACGTGGGCGAACAAGGGTGGATTGTCAAAAGCTTGTTGGCGATTGGTGAAATCTGATGCCATCCAACGTGCCAGGGTTTTGATATCTGTCGCGTGTGTCATATTCAAAAATTCGTTCACGATCGATCTCGACGGTTGAGATCTCAGCCGATCTTCCTATCCTCCCATGTTTCTAACGACTCTCATACAATCGACACAGTAAAAACTGCGTGATTTGTTCGTCGCGAAAGTTGTTGTCGCTGACTAAAATTAAGCTCTGCGTTCCGTCTTGGAGTTGCGGTCCGAAGGTCATTCCTTCGAGGTTGTCGAGGGATAGCTCGAGTTCGCTCAAATCGAGTAACAATTGCTTCGGTAAGGACTCGATCCCGTCGAGTTGGCCGCTCGCGCGGGTGAGGGTCGAAACGTCGGTCGCGCGGGCGATCGAGACTTGAAAGAGTTTCGCTCCGAACCCCGACGCGCCGAAGGTTCGCTCTAAACTGAGAAAGTAGCCGCCACGACTGGCGAACGGACTGGCTCGATCGAGCGATAACAGTTCGACTAAGCCGTTACTCACGGTCAAGACTGAAGGGGGCGGATCGAGCTGATACAAGTGTTCGGCTATGAGTTGCGAGCGATCGCCGACAACAATGTAGTGCAGCAGGCGACTGTCGGGGGACTCGCGATGGTCGGGGTCGGTATCTTGCAACAGGCTACTTTCGGTCGCGGCAAATACGCGATAGGGTTCGCCGCTTCCCGTTCCGCCAACCGTGAGCGCTTCAAACCCCAGGTTATCCCGAACGCCGAGGGTTTGTGCCTCGGCTGCTGCGTCGGGGCGGAAGTAGTCGGGGAGGGGTAACCGGCGAATTAACTGGCCGGTGGCTCGATCGAACTCTCCGATAAAGGGAGCAATCCCTTCACTCGCGACGCCCTCGCTGGAGACGAACAGGGTACCGTCGGGGGACAGAGCCAAGCCTTCGGGATCGATCGAACCGGGAGCAAACGGCTGTCCGGCTTCGTCCGTGAGAAGGGTGACGTTTTCGACGGTGACACGATCGATTTGCACCCGGTCTGGGTCGAGTTCGATCGATAGGGTATAGAATCGAGCGGGAGATTCAAAGCCGCGATCGTCGGAAAGGGCGTAAAATTTGCCCTGCTGTCGATCGTATGCCAACGCCGACAATCCACCGACAGGGGTTCCTCCCACCTCGATCGTCTCGAGTTGGTATTCGTCAAGATAATCGACTGTCAAATCGAGAAACAGCCGCGTTTCGGCGCTCACTTGGGGCAACCCACATCCGACGAGCAAGCCCACGATCGAGATGGAGAGTAACCCCCCTAGAATCATCTTCCGTAGGTGTCTGCCGAGAATTTCGGTCAATATACGAATACGATTCAAACGCACGATCGACCCCCTTGATATGGCCTTTTTGGATTTGCGATTTCGGTTTCTTACTGTATCAGCGAACGCTCTAGCTGTCGTAGCGATCCTCGGCAGTGCTGTTCTGCCGATGCCAGCGCTCGCGGAACAAGAGGAAGGACTTCCCCCGACTCCCCTCGAACTGGCGGAACCCGATCCCCTAATTCCTGAAGCGGTTTGGGAGGGAGAAGCAGAGCTGACTGCCCAGGAGCGACAAACGCTGATTCGTGCTGTGGCAAGCCTTGAGGAACGGGCCCGAACTGCCCTCGACTTAGGAAATCCGAACGAAGCCTTTGCATTGTGGAACCGCGCCTTGCGCTTGCGACGGTTCGTCGGGGTGCGGGCTGAATTGCTGGGATTGCTTCAGGTGGGACGCCTTGCCTGGGAACAGGAGAATTTCTATCAAGCTCAGGTGATTCGGGAACGATTGCGCGAGATTCAGACGGAACAGCTGACTGAGGACGATCGTACCGCCGATTTAGCGGTTTTGCAGACCTTGGCGGAGTCTTACGAAGCAGTGGGAGCCCGTCAAGCGGCGTTGGCGTTGTACGAACGGCTGTTAGGGGTGGCCCGCGCGCAAAACGATCCCATCTCGGAGGAGGCAATTCTGCGGCAAATTGCCTCGATCGCCCTGCGAGATCTAGATTACGAGGAAGCTGCTGCTGCGCATCGGGAATTGCGGGATATGGCGATCGAGCGGGGCGATCGAGTCTCCGAAATTTATTACGTGACGCAATTGGCTTACATCTACGACCAGTTGCGCTGGTACGAGGAGGCAATTGCCGTCAAACGAGATTTGGAACTGTATTACTGGGGACTCAACGATATTGCCCAAGTGACAGCGCTTAAAATTGCGATTGGCGAAGATTATGCAGCACTGGGGCAACTCAACACGGCCATTGAGGAATTTCAGGAAGCCTATCGGTTGGCATGGGAGGCGTTGCAGTTTTATCGCGCTCAGGAAGCCCTCGAGCGACTGGCGTCGCTCTATGAGCGCTATAACGAACTCGACGCGGCACTCCAGGTCTATCGCACGCAAATCGACGTTCACCAGCTCGCTCGCAATCTCTACGGCTTGATGACGACTTACGATCGCATCGCTCGAGTCTATCAACGCCAGCAAAACTACGGTGCGGCACTAGAAGCGTTTCGTCAGGGATTGGCGCTCGCACGACAAATCGGCGCTCGCGAGGCCTATTTTCAAATCCATATCGATGAGGTCGTACAACAAATGTCGCCCATCTCACCACCTCAACGGTAAGGGAGACAAAAGAATTGCACAGAAGCAGTGCAACCCATTCTCTGTTTTCTTGAATGGCTCAGGTCGGAATTAGGAGGAATAATAGGGTTTCGATCGAGGCGGTGCAGTTTTTGGCAGATCGCTCGGACTGAGGTAGATTTGGAGTTGTGGTCCGGTCGCTCCGAGGCGAATAACCATTCCGTCTAGAACTGGCATTTGCTGAATGGGCTTGTCGTTGAGAAACGTCCCGTTCGTCCCAAAGTTGACAATTTCCCAGTGGGTTTGACGGTTCCACAGTTCGAGGTGATGCCGGGACACGAGAGAGCCGTGAACGATCGCATCGTTATCTTTAGCTCGACCGACGCGAACGACGGCTTGGTCTTCAAACGTCCAACTTTGGATGGGATCGGATTGTGTCGGATGAATGAGGGACAGCGTAATCACGGTTGAACCCCGGACGAAAGGACGCCATCGCCTCTGTGGCGACGGACAAGGTCAAAGGCTTTCACTATTTTGGCGGAAAGTTGCCTAAATGTGTTGTAGATGCCCTGGGGAGATCGCGATAGACGGTTTTAGCGCCGATCTCATTGTATCTCACCTCTCGTGCTGTACCTCAATCTGGGTAGCTTCCAGTATCGCTCAATCAATGGAAAGACGA
Organism: Geitlerinema sp. BBD 1991-9; assembly: GCA_001657325.1. Lineage (GTDB taxonomy): Bacteria > Cyanobacteriota > Cyanobacteriia > Cyanobacteriales > Geitlerinemataceae > Geitlerinema. Next base: position 166,685 of record LWRO01000002.1, read on the forward strand.
TCGATTTGAGAGAGTTGGTAGGCATTGTAAATATTTTGCACGACGACATACAACATCGGGCCTAAAGCTAAATCTGGGCTGAGAAAAGATAAGGAAAACCAAACGGTAAACATCGTATTTTTATGCCCCAGCGACTGACTTGTTTCACGAGGAAATCCCGATCTTCCAAGTTGTTTGCCGATCGAGAAATTTGTCGTGCAAATCAAAATGACAAATAGAGCGATTTTAACGATCGATCTGAAGTCGACTTCGGTGTCATAATGGATGAAATGACTCGTTTTTGCACTTGCTAAAAATAACAGAACAATCCAAGCCCAGAAAGATAGTGCTTTCCAGGGTACGCTCCATTGGATCGATCGATTGATTTGATTCCATAATTGAGATAAAACCAAAGGAATTGCGATTAATATAAACACCGATCGGAGAATTTCAAGGCTTGAAACGCTCTCTTCAACTTGAAATAACGTCACACTCAGAAATGGAATTGCCAAGGCAACTGCACTGTTTGTTAAAATGACTGAGATTGTTGTATACTCGACGTTTCCTCGCCAAAAACCGACCATTGCCGGTGCAGCAGTGGCGGTTGGAGAGATAGCTGTAAGAAAGGCAATTTGTGCTGACATGATATCGAAGGGTGCCAGCAACAAATACCACAAAAAACTCAAAATAAAATTTGCTGCTACAATAAAAAACACATGATTGTAGAAAGAGTTGTAAAGTCGATCGAAGCGAAGCTCGATAAATGCAGCAAACAACATCAACATTAATAAAAAACGAATTGCACCAGAATATTGATGCGCGACATCAAAAATAGAACCAAGAAGAATTGCAGCAATGGGAAACAAAGATCTCATGAGAAGTTGATTTTTTTATTGCTTAATTGTATTGTAAAATAAAATATATAAAAGTATATCTTTCATCTTGTCTCGAGTTTTTAAATCGACCAAGTTGTGGACAGGATCAGCGTTAGAGAGTGCTAGAATTTTCAAAACTTGTCATTACTATTGCTGTCCAGACCATTGAGGATAAAGGAATTAGCTGAGATCTCCTATATGAATCCGGAAGATAGGGCTAGTTCGCCGTTAAGCAACTCACAAAAAATCGAGTTTGAGCGGAAGTCAAGTTGCTGTCTGTAATTGCGATGGTATCTGAGAAACATAAGTTCAAGGAAGCAATATAGCGGTTTCTGCAATCACGATTGACGTACAAAATTCTAAAAGCATTGCTACACATCAATGAAAAGGTATCGCATAGTTTCGGAAACCGCTATATCGATATTTTCCCTCAAGATCTGTTTGTTGTTCTCGACTGCTACATGGCCGCCAGGTCTCAACTTGGGGTAGACAATATTGTTACAAATATCCAACGAGAGAGTGATGCGAGTTCACTATTTTTTTGTGAAGGAGCGATCTCCTCGATCCGGTAATTCAGGGTGTTTTCGGATATGAAGTGACATGAGGTGACATCGAAGAATCATTCGATCGTAGCGAAAAATAAAGCTTGACTGCCCGATCCAGAAGATATCTTAAGGGATCGGAACAATTTGGGTCGATCTGCGACGGTCGGAAATTCTCGAGTCGAGTTCGCTCGCCAAAAGCGACTTCAACGTGAAATCAGAAAGCTCGATCGAAGAAGCGATGCTTAGAACTATCAATTTTAAGCTTTTCATAGAAGACACGGGCTAGCAAAACATCACAGGGACGAAATGCTATCGTTACTTGTCACACCTGTATATTGTTATACAGGTGTCATTTGAAGTGGTTAGATTCGAGCAAATTGTCACGAATATTTTCGATTTGTCACAATTTTTAACTCATATCGATTTACACGTGCATTTTAAGGAATTCACACGTATATTTTTATCTCTTTTACTCAGATTTAGTGTTCGATCGAATCTCGACATCATGAGGAAGCCATGCCATATTGGAGAGAAACAACACAAAAGAGGTAGACAACCCTTTGTTTTCTCGCAAGAAACTATACTGACACCCCTAAAAATGTAATACCCATGACTCTTGAGAACTGGCAGAGCATTTCCCAGCAGTTCCTCGCTGTTGCAGTGGTTTCAAGTACTCAAGTATTATCGTTCGGCTTTCTATCCTTAAAACCCACTTTTTCACAAATTATTCCCGACAATACCCTCTCTATCCCGTCACAGGTAACTGTCGAAGAAAACACCTATACCATCGAGGGAGGAACGGCGGCAGGAAATAACCTTTTTCACTCGTTTCAAGACTTTTCCGTCCCCACCGGAACCGAAGCCTTTTTCAATAACGCAACTACCGTCGAAAACATTCTCACCCGTGTCACGGGGGGTAACCTATCTAACATCGATGGTCTAATACGATCGAACGGAAGCGCCAACCTGTTTCTCCTCAATCCCAACGGTTTGATTTTCGGCCCCAACGCTCGCTTAGATATCGGGGGATCGTTTTTTGGCTCGACAGCCGATCGAGTCGTGTTTGAAGACGAAGCCACCTTCAGTGCTGTTACCCCCGAAAATACCCTCCTGACCGTCAGCACACCCATTGGCGTACAATTCAACGGCAACTCAGCTGATATCCAAGTTTCCGGTGTCGGCCACGATTTAACTTTTTTGATACCCACTAGCATTTTTTCGCCCCTCGTCCCCGATGGATTTGAGACGGGTTTGCAAGTACCATCGGGACAGACTCTGGCTTTGGTAGGAAATGGCATTGTTCTCGATGGAGGCCGATTGAGAACGCCGGAAGGGCGCACGGAAATCGGTAGCGTGCGTTCTGGTCGCGTGATGATACAACCGGCAGCAAGCGGTTGGCAACTCGACTACGAAAGCGTTTCAGATTTCAACGATATCCAACTCCGAGATCGAGCGGCGATCGATGCAAGTGGTTTGGGGGACGGGAGCATTCAAATGGTCGGTCGTCGTATCGCGTTAACTGATAACTCCCAAGTGTGGATTCAAAATCGGGGGGTGCGACCAGCTGGTGAGATTCGCATTACAGCGTCTGAGACCTTGGAGATGCGAGAGAGCGTCGTACCCGATACTTTGTTAGCCACCCCGATGTTGACGGGCTTTCATAACGAAACGGTGGGCCCGGGCGAAGGGGGCGCGATTTCGATATCGACTGGCCGACTCGTGTTGCAAAACGGGGGGCGGATTGTCGCTCGAACGTTTGGTGACGGTGTCGGCGGTGATATCGTCGTGGACGTTTCCGAGTCGATCGAGATGTTCGGGCCGGGGCAAGAACTTGTGAGCCTCATCATCGCGCAAACGGCTGGGACGGGTCGAGCGGGTGACGTTTCGGTTTCGACCGAAAATTTGAGCCTTCGAGATGGTTCGGCTATTCTGTCAACGACGTTTAGTCCCGCTTCGGGCGGTGACGTTTTGGTGAACGCATCCGACATCGAACTGAGTGGGTTGACATCGATCGGCCAGTCACAAAGTAGTCTGAGTGCGGTAACGCTCGGGCCGGGAGCAGGGGGAAACTTGACTGTCAATGTCGATCGACTGACGATTCGCGATAGCGGTCGCGTCGATGCCTCGACAGTGGCTTCAGGTAATGCTGGAAACGTTATCGTTAACGCGAGTGAATTCATCGAAGTATCGGGAACAGTTCCCAATGCAGTGAATCCCAGTCAAATTATTGCGGGGGCTGACTTAGTCGCTGAAGCCCTTCAAGAGGCTCTAGGACTCCCCACCGTTCCGTCTGGCAATGCCGGCAATCTGGAGATCGACACGCCGCTTTTAATCGTCGACGATCGAGGATTGGTCAACGTCCGTAACGAGGGAACTGGCAACGCAGGGACGCTCAGCGTCGAAGCCGATTCGATTTTGCTCGATCGAGAGGGTAGTCTCAGTGCCGCAACGGAAGTCGGCAATGGAGGTAACATCGACCTCCAAGCCGATACGCTGCAACTGCAAGATCGAAGTCAAATTACGGCCGCAGCGGGAGGTACAGGAGATGGCGGCAACCTTCGCATCGATACCCGAACGCTAGTGTTGCTCGAAAACAGTGCTATCAGTGCGAATGCGTTTGCAGGATTGGGGGGTAATATTCAGTTAACGGCGCAGGGCATTTTCAGCTCTCCCGACAGCCAAATTACAGCTAGTTCTCAACTCGGTGTTGACGGCTTGGTAGAAATCACACAACCGGAAATCGACACGAGTTCGGCATTGGTTTCGTTAAGCAGCGAACCTATCGATCCGACGACGCAAATCGTTTCTGCTTGTGGAGTCGCTCGCGACAACTCCTTTGTAGTAAGGGGAAACGGGGGTTTCCCGCCCGATCCCACCAACGTTTTAAGAGGTCAAGATGTTTGGGTAGACACACGACTTTCTGACGATCTTAAATTGAGTCCGCTGGACGAAACCAACCTCAGAGCAGAAGAAGGAAGCTCGTTCGCGGAAGCAGTGTATCGATCGATCCTCCGCCTCTTGTGGAAGCGACGGGTTGGCAGCGTCACGAGAACGGAGTCGTGGAATTGATTGCCGTCTCTTCACCCTCGATACGAGTAGGAAGCTGTTGGACTCGATCGAACAGTTCGGTCGCTCCATAGATCGTCCGATGAGTAAATCTTTGAAACTTCGGAAAGAGCGTCATACAAAATTCTTTTTCTAGGTTAGTTTCTTCTAGGTAAGCCGCCCAGAGATTCGTTTCCTCTAGGTTGGCGGTTTGAAGGTTTGCTTTACGAAAATTAGCGCCGTATACGTTTGATTGGCGAAGGTCTGCCTTGCAAAGATTTGCACCTTCTAAATCTGCACTTGGAAGATTCGTCTTTCCCAAGTCAGCCCTTGCCAAGTTCGCACCTCGGAGATCGGCGACTGAAAGATTCGCGCTTTCGAGATCGGCTTCTCGGAGGTCAGCCCCCTGAAGGTTGGCACCTTGGAGGTCAGCCCCCTGAAGGTTGGCTCTTTGAAGGTCAGCCCCCTGAAGATTTGCACCTCGAAGGTTGGCTCTTTGAAGGTCAGCTTCTCGCAGATCGGCTCCCCAGAGATTCGCCCTCGACAGGTTAGCTGCTTGAAGGTAAGCTCTCCAAAAGTTAACTCCCCGAAGATCGGCTTTTGCAAGGTTAGCATTCTGAAGGTAAGCTCTGCGAAGATCGCCCCCTGCGAGATCGGCTCCTGCCAGGTTCGTGTCTGAGCACTCCTTGCTAGTACTAATATCCCGTGTTGTTTGTTGATGGCAGCTAATCCCTTGCTGGTGAATCTCGCTAGATTTGGAGTGTGCTATAAGAGTCTTCATTTTTCGTTGCTGAAAAAACGGCGAACGAGACATCTGTTTGCCAAAAATATTAAAGCTATCGTGGATGACTATATTATGGGGTTCTAGAATTGTATAGCTGAGTTTTTCAATTACCACCTTGCCATGTGGAAGACTTTCCGCAATTAAGCACCCTTAATTCACAGTTGTGATTTTATTGTGATTTTATTTGACTAAGCGCCCAAGCTAGGATAGATTGTCGCTTTTATAGTCCTGAGTCGCTATTACTATATTGGAACAGATTTTTTGGGTGCGCAACCTAGACCTGTTTGCCAGAAAACAACTCTAAACGACCGATCGTTGTGTGAAAACAGCCCTGAGCGACTTTGTTTTTTTTCTATACTTTGTCTATTTTTTTGAATGAATAAGAAATGCATATTTTAGCCAGTTTGATATGCACCTGCGGCTCGAGCGTACCAATCCGTGTTTCGTGCTATGAATTAAAAATAATGCCATGCTATAAATAAAAAAAAATGGCACGTATTAAGTGTAGAGTAGTCAACGTGCTGTTCGCGTTAGATTCGTCACTTTTTGCGATTTAGAGAAGCGTTGCTGACCTGCTGCACCACACCCGCGAACGGCAGTGACGTGAAGGGTGTTGAATCGTGGGGCCTGTGGGCGGAGGAGAACGATCGAGTCGAAATCGATGTCTCGCCACGTCACCGCCTGTTTGTGGGTTGGAATTCTGCGTTCCCCCTTGAAGATCGATCGACTCTCCAACGACAATCCAAATACCTATCGTCGATCGTTACGCATTACTCATGACGTTCACCGACATTGCGAGCCATTGGGCGCAACCCTGTATCGAAGAACTCGCCCGACGAAATCTCGTGCGCGGCTATCCCGATCTGAGATTCCGCCCCGAAAAACCCCTGACCCGAGCTGAGTTTGCCGTTTTAGTTTGTCGGGCGTTTCCCGAAGCCGAAACCGTCAAACCCGGCGTGCGCTTTACCGATATTCCCGAAGCGTATTGGGCAGCAGCCGATATTCACCACGCGGCCGAACGAGGCTTTTTTTCGGGCTATCCCGACGGCAGCTTTCAGCCCAATCGCTTGATTCCGCGCATCGAAGCGATTGTCGCCCTCGCGTCGCACTTGCAACTGCGCGTTAATCCCGGTGAAAACTCCGCTTTAGAACGTTGGTTCGACGATGCCGAAGATATTCCCGATTACGCGATCGAAGCCATCGCGGCGGCGGCGAAAGCATCGATCGTCGTCAGTCACCCCAATCCCAAGCGGTTCGATCCCCATCGCCCTCTGATGCGGGGGGAAGTTGCGGCGTTACTTTGCCGTGTCTTGCAGATCGAAAACGTCCCGCTGGCGTATGTTGTCGGTGTTGAAGCACCACCTCAATTACGAGTTCTTCCGGGTTTTCTCAACGTTACACCACAGATTTACTATCGAGGAGCGCAAGCAGACCGTACTGACGGAATTCTCGTGTCGACGTTCCCGTTTGAGGGAAGCGCCCATTTCAAGCAACCCCTCAAAGACGATTTCGAGATTTTGACCGATTTCGAGATCGCTGCTGAAGGTGAAGCGGTCTATCAGTCGATCGTGGTACAAAATGCCAGCGATCGAACGGCAACGCTCGAGATTCGATCGGGCGCCAGTTATGCCACGGTTCCCGATGCACCTCTCCAAGGATTTCCCGAAACGGTCGAAAACCCAGACGGAACTGCTTATTCGGGTGCGTCGAGTCGCGTCACTGATGCTGTATTACGGGGAAACCGACCAGAAATCTTTCCGCAACCGGTGGTTTTGGAGCCGGGCGAAGCCTATTTATTGTCGAACGAGCCGATTTCGGTGGACGAAGCTGCCAACACCCGCACGACGCTCCTGCGCCTGCAGAGTTCCGAACCCTTGTACGTGGCGAGTTTAGTTCGATCGATCGACGAACCGCCAACGCTCGCGCAGTGGATGGAACAGCTCCAGTCAGACGAAAAGCTCGATGGAGAATCGGCCGTTTTGCGGGGAACGCGATGGCGTACCCTGGTGACGGATAATGCCAACAGCCCCATTTTGACCGTTCCCACGCCGGGGTCGAAGGTATGCTTTAACTTACATCGAGAGCTGCTCGATCGATCGATACTGCTTCATCAAATCGGTCTCACCGACACGACCGATCCCCCTGAGACTGATGGGTTAACCGATCGAGGATTCGATCGAACCTACAGCGGCATCGAGTACGACATCACACTCCCGATCTATAACGATCTTCCCGACGCACAGACCGTCTCGGTATCTCTGTCGTCTCCCCTTTCGATCTCCGACGATTCGGGTTCCGAGATAATTCGCGAACCCGTTGAATTTACAGAAGATACGGACGAACAAACCTTTTGCGGTACGGTTTGCGTCACCTACGAAGATTTCACCCAAACCTTTTTAACCCGTTTTGTCCACCTCACTCAATATCGAGGACAACAAGGATCGCCGTTAGCTTTATTGCGAATTCCCCCCAATTCATCTCGTCGGGTGTCGGTGAAATTCATTTATCCAATCGATGGAACGCCACCTCAAGTGTTGACACTTGCAACACTTTAACGGATAATTTCGTTGCTCAACTGAGTAGTTATTTAGTGAACTTTTGTAAATTGCAATGGAACCCGAACGTTATCGCGGTTATTGGAAAGCGAACATTTCGCTAGTTCGGAATTTACTAATCGTTTGGGGTGTGGTTTCGATCGTCTTCGGAATTTTGTTGGTCGAGCCGTTAAACGCCCTTTCTTTTGGCAAGATTCCTTTGGGATTTTGGATCGCCCAGCAGGGATCGGTCTTAGTATTTGTCATTTTGATTTTCGTGTATGCCGTTTTAATGGATAAGGTCGATAAAAAATACGGCTTACGCGATTGAGAAAGATCGGATTTCTCAAGGTCGCAATTTCAGTTTTGGACTGAACAACACGATCGCTTCGATCGAGATTTTCGATCGGTATCGGAGTATTGTTTTAATACTCCGATTATTTCTCGTGATTTTTTGACGTTTGAATGTAACCAGCAATCATGCCAGTAGAAGTTTGGACGAGCGTTTTCGTCATCATCTCCTTCATGCTATATATCTATATCGGCTGGCAATCCCGCGTGAAGGACAGTAAAGGATTTTTCGTCGCCGATCGAGGAGTTCCGGCGATTGCCAACGGAGCTGCAACGGCTGCTGACTGGATGTCTGCCGCTTCGTTTATCTCGATGGCCGGGCTGATTGCCTTTCTCGGCTACGACGGCTCGATTTATCTAATGGGATGGACGGGAGGATACGTTCTTTTAGCGTTATTGCTCGCCCCCTATCTACGGAAATTCGGTAAATACACCGTCCCCGACTTCGTCGGAGATCGATATTACTCGAAATTCGGCCGCCTCGTTGCCGTCGTCGCCGCCATTTTCGTCTCCCTAACCTACGTCGCCGGACAAATGCGCGGGGTCGGAATCGTTTTCAGTCGTTTCCTGCAAGTCGATATTTCCACCGGCGTCCTCATCGGGATGGTCATTGTCGGCTTCTTCGCTGTTTTAGGCGGTATGAAGGGCATTACCTGGACGCAGGTGGCACAGTACGGCGTTTCGATCGTTGCCTACATCCTTCCCGCAGCGGCGATCGCCTGGGCGATGACCGGAAATCCCTTTCCTCAATTGGCGTTCAGCTTTAGCGATGTCGTCGAAAAACTCAACGCCGTTCAGGTCGATTTGGGCTTTACAGAATACACGCAACCGTTCGCCCATAAATCCATGTTGGACGTGTTGGCGATTACCGTTGCCCTTATGGTTGGAACAGCGGGTCTCCCCCACGTGATCGTTCGGTTTTACACGGTTCCCGACGTGCGGGCAGCTCGGTATTCGGCGGGTTGGGCGTTGTTGTTCATCGCACTGCTCTATACCACTGCACCAGCGTTGGCTTCCTTCGCTCGCTACAATCTCATCGACACGCTGCACGACAAGCCTGTTGAAGAAGTCCAACAACTGGATTGGGCAACGAAATGGGAACAGACGGGACTGTTGGCGTTCGAGGATAAAAATGGCGACGGTCGCCTTCAATTAACCCCCGATCCGGAAACGTCAGAGGTGACGGTCGATCGAGACATTATCGTGTTGGCGACCCCGGAAATGACCAAACTCGCACCGTGGGCCGTTGCGTTGGTGGCTGCGGGTGGCTTGGCTGCTGCGCTGTCCACGGCGTCGGGGTTGCTGCTGGTGATTTCGAGTTCGATCGCTCACGATGTCTATTACACGCTCCTCAGACCCGATGCGTCAGAGTCTCAACGGGTGTTCGTAGGGCGCGTGATGGTCGGTTTCGCCCTGGTTGTGGCGGGGTATTTCGGCGTGAATCCTCCGGGCTTCGTGGGGGAAGTGGTTGCCTTTGCCTTTGGGTTAGCGGCGGCGAGTTTCTTTCCAGCGATCGTGTTAGGGATTTTTGACGCCCGAACGAACCGAGAAGGGGCGATTGCGGGGATGTTGGTCGGGTTGGTGTTCACCTGCACGTACATCGTCACCGTGAGCTTCTACGGGGCTGAACCTTGGCTGTTCGGGATTTCGCCGCAAGGCATTGGAACGGTGGGGATGATTGTCAACTTCATCGTGACGCTCGTTGTGTCTCGTCTGACACCGCCACCACCGGAGGAGGTGCAGGAAATGGTCGAGCAGTTGCGCTTACCTGTACATCCGTCTCCCGCGTTGGCTGATGTGGGTGAAGACGAATTAGATTAGCGTCGAGCTATAACGTTTGGTGAAACGAGCGCGCCTTAACCTACGGGCCCTGTGCTGTTTGACTGAACTCGAACTCAATCTTTGAAGAGTAGAGGTGTTCTGGAAAACATCTCTACTCTTTAGTTTTAAGGTTTAGCTTGGATCGTTCGATTTAGCGTTTCGATCGCGTGATCATTGAGACGTGAAATTGAATTCGCAATCTTCGATCGAAAAAATGCGCTCGAATGAGGGTTCGATCGCACCAAGATTTCCTTTAAAAATAAGTATTTTGACTTAACATCCGACCAAAAATTCTTGAAATGCGGTTTGACGTACCACACAAATGAAAAGTCAGTGGTATGATAGCGGTGAAATTTTTATCGCGAAAGGGCAACTGAGTTATGAGTCAAGCACCTGTGTCTCCGGTGGTGCTGGTGATTCTAGACGGCTGGGGATATCGAGAAGAAACCAACAATAACTCCATTGCTATAGCACAAACTCCCGTCATGGATAGTCTCTGGGCGGCCTATCCTAGAACGACGATTCGCACGTCGGGTAAGGATGTCGGGCTTCCAAACGGGCAAATGGGGAACTCCGAAGTCGGTCACCTCAACATCGGTTCGGGACGGGTGGTGCCTCAAGAACTGGTGCGAATTTCAGACGCGCTGGAAGACGGAACGATCCGAGAGAATCCCGCGATCGGGCAACTCTGTCAATCGATCGAAGCGTCGGGCGGAAAACTCCATCTGATGGGATTGTGTTCTGAAGGCGGGGTTCACTCCCACCTCGACCACTTGTTGGGGCTGATCGATTTAGCCAAATCTAAAGGCATCGAGCGGATTTGCATTCACGCGATTACCGACGGTCGCGACACGAACCCGAAGTCGGGCATCGATTCGATCGCTAAAATTCAGAACTACCTCGATCGGGTCGGAATTGGCGAGATCGTGACGATTAGCGGTCGCTACTACGCCATGGATCGAGATCGCCGTTGGGATCGCGTCAGCAAGGCTTACCAGGTGATGACGCACAACGAATCCATCACCGAAAAGTCAGCTGTTGAGGTGATGCAGGATTCCTACGATGAAGGCGTAACCGACGAGTTTGTCGTCCCGACACGCATCGCACCGGGTGCTGTCGAACCGGATGACGGTGTGATTTTCTTTAACTTCCGTCCCGATCGCGCCCGTCAGTTAACCCAAGCATTTGTCAAACCCGACTTTGACGGATTCGATCGAGCTCTCATCGAGCCGTTGCATTTTCTCACCTTTACCCAGTACGATCCGACACTTTCGGTGTTGGTAGCGTTCGAGCCGCAAAACCTCACCAATATTTTGGGAGAAGTGGTCGCTCAGAACGGTTTGAAACAGTTCCGCACCGCTGAAACGGAGAAATACGCCCACGTGACCTATTTCTTCAACGGCGGGAAAGAAACCCCCTTTGACGGCGAAGATCGCCATCTGGTCAACAGCCCCATGGTTTCGACTTACGACCGGGCCCCGGCGATGTCGGCGGAGGAAGTCACAAACGTCGCGATCGAAGCCATCGGTCAGCGCGTTTATTCTCTGGTGGTCATCAACTACGCCAATCCCGATATGGTGGGACATACCGGCATGATTGAGGCTTCGGTAGAAGCGATCGAAACGGTCGATCGATGCTTGGGGCGACTGCTCGAAGCGATTAGCCAAGCCGGCGGAACGACCCTCATCACGGCCGATCACGGGAACGCCGAATACATGAAAGACGAAAACGGCAATCCTTGGACGGCACACACGACAAACCCCGTTCCGTTTATTCTGGTAGAAGGGGAAGGGGTGAAAGTCCCCGGTCACGGTGCTGAAGTCGTACTGCGCGAAGACGGTCGTTTGGCCGATATCGCACCGACGATCTTGCAACTGCTCGGTTTACCGCAACCGAAGGAAATGACGGGTCGATCGACGATCGTTCCGGCTGAATACGACGTTCGCCAGAATCGTACCCCCGTCGCCGTGCGCGTTTAGCGCCGTTCAACTCACAACACACTTACAACGAAATTTCGAGAATGACCACTGCTACACTCGTTCAAATTGCTTGGGTCGTTTCTGCGGTCAGCCTGATCGTGTTGGTGCTTCTGCACTCTCCCAAGGGAGACGGTATCGGCGGCATCGGCGGGCAAGCCCAACTGTTCACCAGTGCGAAAAGTGCGGAAACGACACTCAACCGCATCACTTGGACGTTGACGCTGATCTTTATGGGTTGCACGCTCGTCCTGAGTGCGGGATGGGTTTAACTCGCCATTTGATTCGTCATTATTTAATTCGCAATCGGTCTCGACTCAAGCGACAATATTTTCCTCAGTTTTCCGGATGGAGAGAGACGATGAGGAAGTGTTTTCAGAGTCGATGGCAACGCATGGGGTTGACTGCGGTGGCGGTCGCCCTTGTTTGTTGGGTGTGGGGATCGCTTCCCGCGCACCCGTTCTCAGTCGCAGAGGACGAGATCGGTGGCGTTCCGCTGCAAACGCATCCGTTGCCGAGTACGTTACCACCGTTCGACTGGGAGGTCAGCGATTATTTCGATCGACTCCATCTCACACCTGTTGGGGCTTTGGTGTGGTCGTCGTTTCCCGTCCGCGTTTATATCGATACCGACGCACCTGCGATTTGGCAAGCTGCGGTGCAATCGATCGTTGCTGAATGGGGAGCTTACCTTCCTCTAGCGGTTGTTGCGGACGCTGAAGCTGCGGATATTGCCGTTTGGCGGCGCAATCCACCACCCCGACGCGAAAATGGTGAGTTACGGGCTGCCTCCGCTCGGACGACCTATGAATTGTATTGGGACGAGCGAGTGCTACGCCATCGCTTCACCATTGCGGTGAGTCCTACACAAGTTGGGGATTATGTGAAATCGGCGGTTCGCCACGAACTGGGTCACGCACTGGGAATTTGGGGCCACAGCGATCGAGAAACTGACGTGATGTTTTTTTCACAAGTCCGTCGTCCGGCTTCGATTTCGACAAGGGACGTCAACACGTTGCGGCGCGTGTACGAACAGCCAACGCGGTTGGGATGGGAGAGGGAAACAGAAGCTGAAGCGGCCACAAACGCGCTCGAGTGACGCAATTGTTAGAATTTCGGTAAAGCTCGATCGAATTTGGTCAATGCGAATGAATGCTTTCACCCTCAATACATCAGCATTTCCCCTAACTGACGACCAGTTTTTTCAATTGTGTCAGGATAATGAAAACTTACGATTCGAGCGCAACGCCAATGGAGATCTCGTGATTATGGCCCCTACGGGTGGCGAAACTGGACAGCGAAACTTTGAACTTTACATCGATTTGGGCATTTGGAACCGTCAAACAAAGCTTGGCGTTGCCTTTGATTCTTCAACAGGTTTTAAACTTCCCAACGGGGCCGATCGATCCCCCGATGTTGCTTGGATTTCGATCGAGCGATGGAATGCTCTAACTGCCGAGCAAAAACAGCGATTCTTGCCCCTGTGTCCCGATTTTGTTATCGAGTTGCGTTCCCAAAGCGATCGACTGGACACTTTACGATACAAAATGCAGGAATATCGCGAAAACGGAACTCGTTTGGGGTGGCTGATCGATCCCGTTTCGCAAAGGGTTGAAATTTACCGTTTGCGAGGTGAATTCAAACTTTTGCAACAGCCGGAAAGCTTGTCTGGTGAAGATGTTTTGCCGGGATTTAGTTTGACACTCGATCGAATTTGGTAGGTGCTACCTCTATCTTCTTCCGGGTTGAGAGAGTTCTAGAAAACGTCAATTAGAAGAAACTGCGATTTCAGGAAATAGGGAAGTTGCCAACAAGAGATTGGTTTGAGCCTGGAGTGTAAGTGGAATCTCGGTGATTTTGATTTGAGCGTCACTTTAACAATTTCAACTCTGCTTATGTTCGTTTGACTTGAAAGCACAAATCGATAAGAAATTTAGCGATTTTTGACAATCCTCTTGAAATATTCCGTTAAAGCAGGAAATTGAATTGATTTCTGGATTGCTTTTTGAGTGATTTTTTAATAGTTGACATAAAAATATTTCGATCTAAAAAAAACAATCGATTGAAACTATTTTCAGATTACCGTAAGATTGTCTTTAAGATATAAAACTTATCCTTCAACGAATCTCGATCGTGACTGAGCCGAAGCTCGTCGTTCAAAATATCACCCATAGCTTTCGCCACCGGGGTCAGTCCCTGACTGTGTTAAAAGATGTCAACTTAAACCTGTATCCGGACGAATTTGCGTGTATTGTCGGGCCGTCGGGGTGTGGAAAATCAACCTTGCTCAACATTATTGCTGGTTTGGTGAAGCCGACTTCAGGTAATATTCTTATCGATGGCGAAGTCGCGCCGGGGCCGGGACCCGATCGAGGGATGGTGTTCCAGAGCTATACACTGTATCCTTGGCTGACGGTTGCTGAAAACATTGCTTTTGGTTTAAAGCTCAAACAAATTCCCAAAGTGGAGCGTCAGGCACGAGTGGCATATTATTTGGATATTATCGGCTTGACCCGATTTGCAAATGTCTATCCCAAACAACTTTCAGGTGGGATGAAACAGCGTGTCGCGATTGCTCGTGCGCTGGCCAACGAACCCGAGGTTTTGTTGATGGACGAGCCGTTTGGAGCGTTGGACTCGCAAACCAAGGAACAGCTACAAGAATTTTTTCACGATTTGTGGGAGAAAACACATATTACGGTGCTAAGTATTACGCACGATGTCGAAGAAGCGGTATTTTTGTCTCAGCGAATTTATATTATGGGACATCGACCGGGAACGATTCGAGACCAGTTAGACGTAACGTTACCTCCGAAACGAGTTCTCGACATCAAACTTACACCTGAGTTTTTTGAGTTAAAGCGTAAGGTAATTCTTTCATTAAGAAACACGGTCTAATATTTTTTTATGATGATTCCCAATCAAATAACATAAATTAATGTCTTAAAAACGAATGAAATTTAGACACTCAAAAGCCAAATATGCTTAAATCCAAACCTGTTTGCAAACAATGGTTTTTTACCAAAAAAATCCATGAAAATCTGTATCAAATTACTGAAAATCGGTATTGGGAATGGAATCGATCGAATATTTGGTTGATTAAAGGTCAAACACAAGATCTTCTCATCGATACGGGCTTGGGAGTTTCGAGTTTGAGACATCATATTGCATCGTTAATCGATAAGCCTTTATTGGCAATTGCAACACACGTTCATTTCGATCATGCGGGTGGACTTTATGAGTTCGATCGACGGGCAATTCACGAAGCGGAGGCAAAGGCGTTAAGGACAGGTAATAACGTCACAGCGTTGTGTAATCCCGAGTCAGGGTGGGTGAAGGAAGAGCATTTTGAGGAACTGCCGTTTCCAGGCTTTACAGTCACACAGTACAGGCTTCAAGCCACGGAACCGACGATGATTTTGCAGGGTGGAGATGTTTTAGATTTAGGAAATCGTGCGTTTGAAGTGTTGCATTTGCCAGGACATTCTCCAGGTTGCATCGCGCTGTTCGATCGAAAAGATCGAGTCTTATTTTCTGGCGATGTAGTTTACGATGGCGATCTGCTCGACGATCTACCGGGCAGCTCGATTCCGGAGTATCTACAAACCTACGATCGATTAAAAAAACTGTCGATCGAGACGGTATATCCAGGACATTATACAATTTTTGGGAAGCACCGATTGCATCGAATTATTGAAGATTATTTAGAACTCAGGCGTAAGCCTGGTTGCCCACATTCATGATTTTTTGAAGAGTATGAACACTGTACCGTTCGATAAATACTACGATAAAATTGCGGTAGTGCTGAAACAGTTTAGGCTCAAGAAAGTTTCGGAAAACTTTTTCGATCCGGGTCGGGCTGAGCCTTATATCATTTCTGTAGCTATCGATTCTGAAAGTGTCGATCGTCCTGCAATTCATTTTAACGCACTTCCGTTTCCCAACGTTCGAGCAAAAGACACTGTGAGTTTTGACGGACAAGGACATCTAATTTACGGGCCGAAAAATCCAGGAGAATTTGTAGCGTATTCGATTTTATTTATGGAGTGTGACAGTGATATTCGAGAATTGGGTTCGTCCGTTGAACGAATTTTTAAATCTGCGGCGACTCGGTTAGGACTCAAAACCATGCTTTCTATTAATCTTTCGCTGGGATTAGCGACGACTGTTGTCGGGGAGTTAGCGAGTATTGTGGCAGACACAATGAAGCAAAATAAGGATGACGAACTCTTCCGAAGAAACGGGACGTTATTAAGAGATGTCACGCCACCATTCGATATTCTTAGAACCTATGATAGTGGCAACGAATATATTGACTGTCAAACTTCGATCGTTCCTCTTGGCACTTCTAATTTATTAGGTTCGTCGGTAAAAAGTATTCAGTTATAGAGGTTTTGAACTTTTTAGGCTTCAATTCCCCAAAGGAATTGATGAAATGGAAAACTATGCTCGTTGGTTTGAGCCATAGCAGGATTATTTGAGTTGTGAACGAACTCGATTGTGGGAGATATAAAAGAGAGTGTTCTAAATCCAATTTCGTGTTACAGCGTTTCTCTGAAAATTGAAGTACACCTAGCCCTTGCTACATAAGGACTTCAGCCCTAAATCTGTACCTCATCAGGTTGAGAAATGCTGAAGAGCTTTACTCCAACTCTAAATCCGATAAGGGATTTTATCGGATTTAGAGGTCTTCGTCGTTCTGAGAAGAGTGCCAGAGGTAGGTTTCAATCCCTAGAAGGGATTTTATCGGATTTAGAGCTGCGGCGCTTCTTCGTTCCCGAGAAGTTGCGATCGGACGGTTTCAATCCCTAGAAGGGATTTTATCGGATTTAGAGCTTCAATCGTTACGTCCCCCCCCCTCAGCTTCCACGAGTTTCAATCCCTAGAAGGGATTTTATCGGATTTAGAGCTGCCTTGATGGGGGACTCAAACGCCATCACCCGGTTTCAATCCCTAGAAGGGATTTTATCGGATTTAGAGCGGAGATGCTCGCCGTATTGGCTCTGCAAAACCGGTTTCAATCCCTAGAAGGGATTTTATCGGATTTAGAGAAGTCGAGCCCATTGTTGTTGAATGCACGGAGGAGGAGTTTCAATCCCTAGAAGGGATTTTATCGGATTTAGAGTCGAAAATCTCCGAATTCAGTTTTGATGATAAATTAGTAGTTTCAATCCCTAGAAGGGATTTTATCGGATTTAGAGGTTACGTCAGAACTCCCAGATCGGCGCATTCAGGGTTTCAATCCCTAGAAGGGATTTTATCGGATTTAGAGTTTATCGGATTTAGAGCCGAGTGCCTCGCATTGTTCCAATATGTTCTGGTTTCAATCCCTAGAAGGGATTTTATCGGATTTAGAGTCCTTATCGACTTCTACCCCAAATCCCCACCCGTTTCAATCCCTAGAAGGGATTTTATCGGATTTAGAGCTGGGATAATCGGGGGCGGAAACCCGCAAAACAAGTTTCAATCCCTAGAAGGGATTTTATCGGATTTAGAGTAAAGAAAAAAACCTCGAAACCTATGGGAACTAACGTTTCAATCCCTAGAAGGGATTTTATCGGATTTAGAGCTTGAGGTCGGCGAAAGGTAAACGATCGCGAATCCCGGTTTCAATCCCTAGAAGGGATTTTATCGGATTTAGAGCCCCCTGATATCTTCCGTATCAGGGGGGTAAGGAGGTTTCAATCCCTAGAAGGGATTTTATCGGATTTAGAGACATCGGCACGTGACGGCGAAAAATATCTCAAACGTTTCAATCCCTAGAAGGGATTTTATCGGATTTAGAGCAGACAACAATCGGCAATTTCCAGTCGAGGCAGATTTTCGTTTCAATCCCTAGAAGGGATTTTATCGGATTTAGAGAACAGTTGAGCTTCGACACCGAGTCAATCGATCTGTCGTTTCAATCCCTAGAAGGGATTTTATCGGATTTAGAGGTTGTGTTCGGTGCAGCAACACTACACCGAACACGTTTCAATCCCTAGAAGGGATTTTATCGGATTTAGAGTCTGATGCTGAACTTCAGGCCGAAATTCATGCGATGGTTTCAATCCCTAGAAGGGATTTTATCGGATTTAGAGGGCTCTAATCGAGTCTCATACCATCGCGCCAAATCCAAGTTTCAATCCCTAGAAGGGATTTTATCGGATTTAGAGACCTTCGATATGATGCTCGTCATCATGAAAGTTTCAATCCCTAGAAGGGATTTTATCGGATTTAGAGGGTCGGACGGACAAGCCAGTAGTCTCGCCCTCCTCGTTTCAATCCCTAGAAGGGATTTTATCGGATTTAGAGGCGTTGTTTCCAGCCTATCGCAGTTTGCAACAGATGTTTCAATCCCTAGAAGGGATTTTATCGGATTTAGAGCCCGTTGCTGAAGTCGGGCGCGATGTAAGCCGCCCGTTTCAATCCCTAGAAGGGATTTTATCGGATTTAGAGTGCCCTTATTTCGCCTCCTACCACCGCTCTGCCACCATCCAGTTTCAATCCCTAGAAGGGATTTTATCGGATTTAGAGGGGGACAAAGAGCGGGTTCGGGATTACTGCTTTGTTTCAATCCCTAGAAGGGATTTTATCGGATTTAGAGATTCGCCAAATTCGCCACCTGTCACGGCATCACGGTTTCAATCCCTAGAAGGGATTTTATCGGATTTAGAGTCTTTATCACGCATGGATAAGTGACGATGTTCACCGTTTCAATCCCTAGAAGGGATTTTATCGGATTTAGAGGAGGCATGGCGATCGTTGTACTGACCGATGGCGATTCGTTTCAATCCCTAGAAGGGATTTTATCGGATTTAGAGGGGTCGGCCAGGATTGAGGTTTGCTTTCACCTCAAATTTGTTTCAATCCCTAGAAGGGATTTTATCGGATTTAGAGTCGGTTAGCGTTACGGCTCCATCCGCAGATTTCACCACGTTTCAATCCCTAGAAGGGATTTTATCGGATTTAGAGCTTCGAGGAAGATAAGATTTTCCAAGTCGATCTCCAGTTTCAATCCCTAGAAGGGATTTTATCGGATTTAGAGTCGAAGCCCTTGCCAAAGGGGCAGGCTTTGACCACCTGGAGGTTTCAATCCCTAGAAGGGATTTTATCGGATTTAGAGCAGTCTTTCACATGGCTATTACGCCAGCGATCGACGTTTCAATCCCTAGAAGGGATTTTATCGGATTTAGAGTTGCAAGCCTTGGCACTGGACCGGACGGGTACCGTTTCAATCCCTAGAAGGGATTTTATCGGATTTAGAGCTTCACACGGAAGCGGGTCTGAGGAGTCGCCAAGCTTCAGGTTTCAATCCCTAGAAGGGATTTTATCGGATTTAGAGAGTCAATACACAAATATAGTCTATGAACAGATTAAGTTTCAATCCCTAGAAGGGATTTTATCGGATTTAGAGTCTAATTAGTTCTAAAGCTCTATTAGATCCTTTGGCGTTTCAATCCCTAGAAGGGATTTTATCGGATTTAGAGTATAATGGTCATCGGGAAAGAGTGCGGGTATAGCAAGTTTCAATCCCTAGAAGGAATTTTATCGGATTTAGAGTACTACTTCTTATGCTCTAGAGATTCAAAGAATCAAGTTTCAATCCCTAGAAGGGATTTTATCGGATTTAGAGTGTAACAGGGAAGAACAGCCGGATCAATAATGTAAAGATCCGTTTCAATCCCTAGAAGGGATTTTATCGGATTTAGAGTAATGCATGATTTTTGTATTAAGGTAATCTTTTCTGTTTCAATCCCTAGAAGGGATTTTATCGGATTTAGAGATAGAAGAGAGAGAGGAGATTTTAAAAGCTATTGTTTCAATCCCTAGAAGGGATTTTATCGGATTTAGAGCTTAATCCTATAGTTTCAAATGTTACGTTAAGCGCTATTCCGTTTCAATCCCTAGAAGGGATTTTATCGGATTTAGAGAGGCATTAAATACTTGAAAGGCTAAATAGCCTTGGTTTCAATCCCTAGAAGGGATTTTATCGGATTTAGAGGAAAACTGGTTAAGAAATAATGGCTAAAGTTTTTGTTTCAATCCCTAGAAGGGATTTTATCGGATTTAGAGGATTTATTACTTACATCCCCGGCATCAGGCATATGGTTTCAATCCCTAGAAGGGATTTTATCGGATTTAGAGCTTAGGGGAGGCTAACTGAGATGACTAGATACGTTTTAGTTTCAATCCCTAGAAGGGATTTTATCGGATTTAGAGTGCATTCGCCCAAGCTTGGGAATCACCGAAGTCGATGTTTCAATCCCTAGAAGGGATTTTATCGGATTTAGAGAACAAGCTTTCCTTAAGACTTTAGAAGATGCCCCTAGTTTCAATCCCTAGAAGGGATTTTATCGGATTTAGAGCTTATACGAAGGGGTATTGCAATCTTACAGAGGTTTCAATCCCTAGAAGGGATTTTATCGGATTTAGAGCAAAAGTCTTTACATTTCCAGAGAAATCTAATATGTTTCAATCCCTAGAAGGGATTTTATCGGATTTAGAGGCGAGTAAGCAGGTAAAGTTACCAGATTATGGAAATTTGTTTCAATCCCTAGAAGGGATTTTATCGGATTTAGAGGGGAGTTTCGGCAACGCCCCTGTCGAAGTTGTTCTTGGTGTTTCAATCCCTAGAAGGGATTTTATCGGATTTAGAGAGTGAATATTTGAAGCTTCCACCGTTGGAAAAAACTGTTTCAATCCCTAGAAGGGATTTTATCGGATTTAGAGGGGAACTAACTGGCGATACGCCGGGTACGAGCCGTTTCAATCCCTAGAAGGGATTTTATCGGATTTAGAGAGCATCTACATAGTCAGATTGTGCGGTTAGGTACAGGTTTCAATCCCTAGAAGGGATTTTATCGGATTTAGAGTTTAGTTTTTATGTCCGGCTCATTAGTATCCTACTTGTTTCAATCCCTAGAAGGGATTTTATCGGATTTAGAGCCACCCTCATATATGGCCCGCCTGGTTCGGGGAAATCGTTTCAATCCCTAGAAGGGATTTTATCGGATTTAGAGTCGCGATCTGTGACGAGGGTGTTGGGTTGAAATGGGTTTCAATCCCTAGAAGGGATTTTATCGGATTTAGAGTAAAGGTGAGCTATTATAGTGTACCTTTCCACCCTGTTTCAATCCCTAGAAGGGATTTTATCGGATTTAGAGGATTAAAGCCATCACTATTATAAGCATTGAAAGTCTCGTTTCAATCCCTAGAAGGGATTTTATCGGATTTAGAGTCAAAATCGTTGAAAGACTTTGCTGGTGGTAGTTTGTTTCAATCCCTAGAAGGGATTTTATCGGATTTAGAGATATATATTGGTAATCCGTCAGCGTCATTTACTTTGTTTCAATCCCTAGAAGGGATTTTATCGGATTTAGAGCCTTAAATTTTTTTGTGTTAAAATAGTTAATATATGTTTCAATCCCTAGAAGGGATTTTATCGGATTTAGAGTTAAGTCAACCTATAACTTCAGCACCTAAAATAAACCAGTTTCAATCCCTAGAAGGGATTTTATCGGATTTAGAGGTAAGATTTTGAGCTAATACCCTGTAAGTCTTAGAGTTTCAATCCCTAGAAGGGATTTTATCGGATTTAGAGATTTGGTTAGAATCGTTCTCGACGTAGTAAAATTTGTTTCAATCCCTAGAAGGGATTTTATCGGATTTAGAGATTAGAGCTAGTTGGTAAATCATCCAATCCACACATCAGGTTTCAATCCCTAGAAGGGATTTTATCGGATTTAGAGGAAAGGCTCTTTTGCCCCTAAATCAGTCTTGTTTGTTGTTTCAATCCCTAGAAGGGATTTTATCGGATTTAGAGAAGTATAAGCATTTTTGGTATTGACACCTTAATCTCAGTTTCAATCCCTAGAAGGGATTTTATCGGATTTAGAGTAGATTCCACCACTCGGGTAGTTTACAACAAATCTGTTTCAATCCCTAGAAGGGATTTTATCGGATTTAGAGTTTCTATAATTTTTGAGTTCTTTAGAATAATAATTTTTGTTTCAATCCCTAGAAGGGATTTTATCGGATTTAGAGAGTGCCGCACCAAATCCCCAAGGTTCACCAGAAAGTTTCAATCCCTAGAAGGGATTTTATCGGATTTAGAGTCAGAAGCCGTTTGGCTCCCTTGGTGCCTTTCGCTTGGTTTCAATCCCTAGAAGGGATTTTATCGGATTTAGAGTTAATATCTATCGCGAAGCGATCGCACAATGCCTTAAATCTGTTTCAATCCCTAGAAGGGATTTTATCGGATTTAGAGCTCCAGCGGCAGAGGGTTGGCAATCGGTTCGTCAGTTTCAATCCCTAGAAGGGATTTTATCGGATTTAGAGAATTCGGGGCTGTACTCCTCTAGCAGTAATCCTGGTTTCAATCCCTAGAAGGGATTTTATCGGATTTAGAGCTTTTAAGATTGGGTTCACGGCTACCCCTTACCGGTTTCAATCCCTAGAAGGGATTTTATCGGATTTAGAGACGAAGAAGTATCGCGCTGGGTGACGGGATTTTGGGTTTCAATCCCTAGAAGGGATTTTATCGGATTTAGAGTTTGCCGCTCCAATTCCTCCAGCTTGCGTTGGAGTGCCAGGTTTCAATCCCTAGAAGGGATTTTATCGGATTTAGAGGTCTGCAAAGATGCACTCAGGGTTATTTACTAACTGGTTTCAATCCCTAGAAGGGATTTTATCGGATTTAGAGGATTGTACAAAATCAACGGGAAGAATTAGAAAATAGAAGTTTCAATCCCTAGAAGGGATTTTATCGGATTTAGAGTTACTTTAATCAATCCCTCCCAATTACCTCCAATAGATGGTTTCAATCCCTAGAAGGGATTTTATCGGATTTAGAGTTTTGTCCGATTCGATCGAGAGACTCTTTTGCCTCCCGATCGACTGTTTCAATCCCTAGAAGGGATTTTATCGGATTTAGAGAAAATTCCTCCGATCGCCAAGCCGAAACCGACACCGTTTCAATCCCTAGAAGGGATTTTATCGGATTTAGAGTTGTGCTTCCGATTGTGGCTTCTTACTTACTTCAATCGCCTCGTTTCAATCCCTAGAAGGGATTTTATCGGATTTAGAGTTGACGGAAGGGTTGAAATCGCTAAAGGCGTCTGCGAGTTTCAATCCCTAGAAGGGATTTTATCGGATTTAGAGTCGATCTCCGTCACGCAAGGTATATCCATTTGTGAGTTTCAATCCCTAGAAGGGATTTTATCGGATTTAGAGTTTGTTTGGTACAGATTGATTATTAGAACCTGGGTTTCAATCCCTAGAAGGGATTTTATCGGATTTAGAGTTCATAGCCAGGCATGATTGACCAGAGTGATTTGCCATTGTTTCAATCCCTAGAAGGGATTTTATCGGATTTAGAGTCCTTTTCTACTCCACAATGTTGAATTAAAGTCTCGTTTCAATCCCTAGAAGGGATTTTATCGGATTTAGAGCCTTAAGAGAACTGCAATCTGGACACTTAAGTCCAGAGTTTCAATCCCTAGAAGGGATTTTATCGGATTTAGAGTTTATTTGTTCATAAATTACATTAGTACTAAGGGTTGTTTCAATCCCTAGAAGGGATTTTATCGGATTTAGAGGAGGTCGTAACTTATGATAGAATTCTAGATGAATATTTGTTTCAATCCCTAGAAGGGATTTTATCGGATTTAGAGCATCTTTATATCCGCTGGCAGCTTTGCCACCTAGACCGGTTTCAATCCCTAGAAGGGATTTTATCGGATTTAGAGGTTCTGTCTGTTTTTGAAGCAGCCGCGATAAGAAGTTTCAATCCCTAGAAGGGATTTTATCGGATTTAGAGGTAGCAAAGGAAGCTTCCTTTGCTATCGAGACAAGTTTCAATCCCTAGAAGGGATTTTATCGGATTTAGAGGCAACGGGAAAAAGGAAAAATGCAATCATCCCTAGTTTCAATCCCTAGAAGGGATTTTATCGGATTTAGAGCGGTTCTCGACGATCGCGGGTTCCCCCAGTTGCATGTTTCAATCCCTAGAAGGGATTTTATCGGATTTAGAGGAAAGAGGACTATCAGATCCTCTCCAACGGGCAACGGGTTTCAATCCCTAGAAGGGATTTTATCGGATTTAGAGTCCACGCCGTCCAGCTCCCCACGGTGGCTGTAAATCCGTTTCAATCCCTAGAAGGGATTTTATCGGATTTAGAGTTGATGCTTGAGTGCGAAATTTTCTATCCCTTTGAGTTTCAATCCCTAGAAGGGATTTTATCGGATTTAGAGGTTATAGGGACGACGACTTATCCGAGGACTGGAAGTTTCAATCCCTAGAAGGGATTTTATCGGATTTAGAGTGCAAAGTGCGATTGGCTGTGGGAGGCAATTCAAGTTTCAATCCCTAGAAGGGATTTTATCGGATTTAGAGCTTATTGGTATCAGCGAGCTAGGTTGGCTCTCACTGATTTGGTTTCAATCCCTAGAAGGGATTTTATCGGATTTAGAGTCTGTTACCCAATTTGGAGCGGGATCGAGGACGATCTCGTTTCAATCCCTAGAAGGGATTTTATCGGATTTAGAGCCGTACCATAGAGATAGCGCGATCGAGGCAAAACTCGTTTCAATCCCTAGAAGGGATTTTATCGGATTTAGAGGCCGAGTTGAAGGCGATCGCCGCCAAACTGATGGGTTTCAATCCCTAGAAGGGATTTTATCGGATTTAGAGTCGAACACGGGCAAGGCAGCCCCCTCAACGTCTTCGTTTCAATCCCTAGAAGGGATTTTATCGGATTTAGAGGAGAAGAAGTTCGTCACGGGCGGCGCAGTTGGCGAGACTGTTTCAATCCCTAGAAGGGATTTTATCGGATTTAGAGACCAACAGACGGAGCCACGCCAGACACCCCAGACGGAGTTTCAATCCCTAGAAGGGATTTTATCGGATTTAGAGGGATAAAGGACAGATGAATATCGATAACTTTCTTGTTTCAATCCCTAGAAGGGATTTTATCGGATTTAGAGTCTAAAAATACATCCCACCAGTGACCGAAATCAAGTTTCAATCCCTAGAAGGGATTTTATCGGATTTAGAGCCAGCGCCGTGGCGCTTGCCCCCGTGTCCGTTAGTTTCAATCCCTAGAAGGGATTTTATCGGATTTAGAGCTTTGCTATCGCTGTAGAGCAAGCAAAGGATACGGTTTCAATCCCTAGAAGGGATTTTATCGGATTTAGAGGAAGGTAACGCTCGGCCGGGGCGATTGTTTTGGCTCGGTTTCAATCCCTAGAAGGGATTTTATCGGATTTAGAGTTGTAGGTAAACACACTCCTCAATCAGATCTAGGATCTGTTTCAATCCCTAGAAGGGATTTTATCGGATTTAGAGTTGGAACAACTTGGGGACTAGAAATCATTGGATTAGGTAAGTTTCAATCCCTAGAAGGGATTTTATCGGATTTAGAGTTAAAGTCCCCCATCCTAGAACTGGAAATTAAGGTTTCAATCCCTAGAAGGGATTTTATCGGATTTAGAGGAGAAACAAATACCCAATTTAAGGGCGCAAGTTGCTCAGGTTTCAATCCCTAGAAGGGATTTTATCGGATTTAGAGCTGAAGGTTATGCACCTTATTATGTTAGGTACGGAGTATTTGTTTCAATCCCTAGAAGGGATTTTATCGGATTTAGAGTCGGAATGATACTCGTCAAGCCTTCCTGTCCCGTGTTTCAATCCCTAGAAGGGATTTTATCGGATTTAGAGTTGATTCAAAGAATCATTTACGGTAGTATCAAAGGTTTCAATCCCTAGAAGGGATTTTATCGGATTTAGAGGGGTTCAAGCTTTAGAGTACATTCTCAAGTCTGCTACCGTTTCAATCCCTAGAAGGGATTTTATCGGATTTAGAGACGAGATTTTCATTAAATTTTATAATGGAGATATTTTCTTAGTTTCAATCCCTAGAAGGGATTTTATCGGATTTAGAGATATTTTCGATTAGTTCATACATCGCTAAATTCAGATGGTTTCAATCCCTAGAAGGGATTTTATCGGATTTAGAGGGAGATATGTGGAGTGATTTAATCCACGCCCACATCGTTTCAATCCCTAGAAGGGATTTTATCGGATTTAGAGTTTGCGAATGAGACTACGGGTTTCATGGTAGATAGTTTCAATCCCTAGAAGGGATTTTATCGGATTTAGAGTCTGCCCCGATCTGGAGGGGTATCTTTTAGAGAATCCAGTTTCAATCCCTAGAAGGGATTTTATCGGATTTAGAGTTCTACGCCTCCACCCCGTCGTCGGAAAACTACGCCAAATTCGTTTCAATCCCTAGAAGGGATTTTATCGGATTTAGAGCTCAAAAGTTTTATCTGAGAGAGGGGAGCCTTTTGTTTCAATCCCTAGAAGGGATTTTATCGGATTTAGAGGGAAATTGGCTTCGGGGAACCAGCAGACAACACTGTTTCAATCCCTAGAAGGGATTTTATCGGATTTAGAGTAACCTATTTAAAAGAGGATGATTAATATGATGTTTCAATCCCTAGAAGGGATTTTATCGGATTTAGAGGCTTAACAAAGCCATCTAAGTTAGTAGTGTCTTTGTAAGAGTTTCAATCCCTAGAAGGGATTTTATCGGATTTAGAGATTGATGGCTGTTCCGACTATAGATAGGTCGTAGTTATCTAAGTTTCAATCCCTAGAAGGGATTTTATCGGATTTAGAGTTGAAACTGAATCTTATAGGTTCACAGGAAATTATGTTTCAATCCCTAGAAGGGATTTTATCGGATTTAGAGTCGGTAAGACCCATCCTCGAAAAGTTCAAGTGCGTGTTTCAATCCCTAGAAGGGATTTTATCGGATTTAGAGTATGCCTGGATGGACAGCCCGTATTGCACGCACTTCTGTTTCAATCCCTAGAAGGGATTTTATCGGATTTAGAGGATGAGCCACTAGATAGTCCATATTAGCTAGAAAAGTTTCAATCCCTAGAAGGGATTTTATCGGATTTAGAGTCGTTTTTACCTCAATGCTATTGAGGAGATGGATTGTGTTTCAATCCCTAGAAGGGATTTTATCGGATTTAGAGGTATCCCTAGATCTCGTTAATCTAGGTGATGTCAGTTTCAATCCCTAGAAGGGATTTTATCGGATTTAGAGGATGGAGAAGAAATTTACTCTGCATCGTTCGCAGGGGTTTCAATCCCTAGAAGGGATTTTATCGGATTTAGAGTAGATGTAGAGAATCTTATAGCCCAAACTTAAAAATAGTTTCAATCCCTAGAAGGGATTTTATCGGATTTAGAGTTAGACGCGAGGCAATGTAGAATATGCGATAAAAACTAGTTGTTTCAATCCCTAGAAGGGATTTTATCGGATTTAGAGAGCTGTTACGACAACGCTATTGAGGAGATGGATTGTGTTTCAATCCCTAGAAGGGATTTTATCGGATTTAGAGTGGCGATCGATTTCGTCAAAGTAGCGATCGTATTCGTCTTGGCTGTTTCAATCCCTAGAAGGGATTTTATCGGATTTAGAGCTCACGCCAGCGATTGGGAGGCGGGGGGGACGATCGTTTCAATCCCTAGAAGGGATTTTATCGGATTTAGAGCGGGTACGACTTCGGTTCGTATTCGTAGTCGTCGGGGTTTCAATCCCTAGAAGGGATTTTATCGGATTTAGAGAATAGAGGGTTCTATACGACCATTAGCTACTTATAGAGTTTCAATCCCTAGAAGGGATTTTATCGGATTTAGAGATATTGACGCCCCTTAGAAATATTGGGGTTTTCAAGTCTGTTTCAATCCCTAGAAGGGATTTTATCGGATTTAGAGGAGCTAGTCGGTAAATCATCTAAACCACACATCAGGTTTCAATCCCTAGAAGGGATTTTATCGGATTTAGAGATATAGAAGAGGGTAAAAAGAAGGCTAGAAGGTTAGGTGTTTCAATCCCTAGAAGGGATTTTATCGGATTTAGAGCTCTTAAGGTTAAATGAATCTACACTGAGGGAGGTTTTGTTTCAATCCCTAGAAGGGATTTTATCGGATTTAGAGCTCAGCCAATCTTAGTGTCTCAGCTCGTTTAGATTCAGTTTCAATCCCTAGAAGGGATTTTATCGGATTTAGAGATATTTTTACATCACATCCACTCGAACATATTCTCGTTTCAATCCCTAGAAGGGATTTTATCGGATTTAGAGTGGAAAATAGATGAAATGGATTGATTCCTCCTGGGTTTCAATCCCTAGAAGGGATTTTATCGGATTTAGAGCTTAGATCAGTTGAGGGGGTATGTTATAGCCTCAGGTTTCAATCCCTAGAAGGGATTTTATCGGATTTAGAGGAAGAATCAATGGCAGATTCCACGATATGACTTTGGGTTTCAATCCCTAGAAGGGATTTTATCGGATTTAGAGGACCTGAATCTAGATCTTCAAAATTGCTAGACCACACAGTTTCAATCCCTAGAAGGGATTTTATCGGATTTAGAGAAGCACCGATCCTATGCACGGTAAAGTTACCAGGGGGTTTCAATCCCTAGAAGGGATTTTATCGGATTTAGAGGCGGCTATAAAGGAGGTTCGTCCGAACCTCCTTTATTGTTTCAATCCCTAGAAGGGATTTTATCGGATTTAGAGTTATTGTTTTCTATCTTATAAAACTACTTGATCTAAGTTTCAATCCCTAGAAGGGATTTTATCGGATTTAGAGATGTCGTAGCATTAGCCAAATTAGACGCTTCTAAGTTTCAATCCCTAGAAGGGATTTTATCGGATTTAGAGCTCAATATTAGTGTAATTGCAATCACGCACTCATTGTTTCAATCCCTAGAAGGGATTTTATCGGATTTAGAGTCGCCAACAGCGCCGGAGGGATGCCGTTCTTCTCGGTTTCAATCCCTAGAAGGGATTTTATCGGATTTAGAGTATGCGGTATCGTTGGTGTCGTTGACTTCTATGGCGTTTCAATCCCTAGAAGGGATTTTATCGGATTTAGAGGAGGGACTAGATCCTCTACATGGTGAGGTCGTTTTGGGGTTTCAATCCCTAGAAGGGATTTTATCGGATTTAGAGAAGTTTAACACCAACAGGTAGTAAAAAAGGTATTGAAAGTTTCAATCCCTAGAAGGGATTTTATCGGATTTAGAGATTAACAGAATCTTTCATTTCCTCAGTTACATTTCCACCTTGTGTTTCAATCCCTAGAAGGGATTTTATCGGATTTAGAGTCTTAATTCTATAGAGATTTGTTAGCCAATGCCAAAAAATTGTTTCAATCCCTAGAAGGGATTTTATCGGATTTAGAGGATTGAATTAATCGAAAAAAGCAAGGATTTGGGGGTTTCAATCCCTAGAAGGGATTTTATCGGATTTAGAGTTTTCTCTGTATCTAAGTCAGAAGTCGTAAAAGTTGAAAAAGTTTCAATCCCTAGAAGGGATTTTATCGGATTTAGAGTAGGTAAATTTTCATTTTTTTTCTTCCATTGACTAGATTCAATATGTTTCAATCCCTAGAAGGGATTTTATCGGATTTAGAGCCTGAAAATATTACGGCCGTTGCTACAGGTAAATCGTTTCAATCCCTAGAAGGGATTTTATCGGATTTAGAGCTGAGGAAGATATTTATAATGCCATAGACAAGTGGAACGAGTTTCAATCCCTAGAAGGGATTTTATCGGATTTAGAGGTGGAAAAGCAAGTACCGGGGTCAGTGGAGATCAGTTTCAATCCCTAGAAGGGATTTTATCGGATTTAGAGGAGAATAGGACTCATGCGTCCTTTAGCCAATTGAGGACTAAGTTTCAATCCCTAGAAGGGATTTTATCGGATTTAGAGCTGAAGACAAATTAGATAATATTAGTCAGACAAAGTTTCAATCCCTAGAAGGGATTTTATCGGATTTAGAGGATACGGTGACAAACTTGGCGGCGGCTACCGGGGGAACCGTTTCAATCCCTAGAAGGGATTTTATCGGATTTAGAGCTGTGAAGCATCCTAGCCATCATGGAAACCTGTTAGCAGAGTTTCAATCCCTAGAAGGGATTTTATCGGATTTAGAGGGTGGCGTCCTTCCCATCCCTGTAAGGCTGTAGGGTGGTTTCAATCCCTAGAAGGGATTTTATCGGATTTAGAGTTGCCGGATTGTCCGCCCCTCTACCCGCGCTCGTGTTTCAATCCCTAGAAGGGATTTTATCGGATTTAGAGTTAAAATCTATACCCAAAAACTTAACTATGGATCAGGTAGTGTTTCAATCCCTAGAAGGGATTTTATCGGATTTAGAGTTTCTGCCGCCCTCGATGCCGAACTGGAGATCCTCGAAGGTTTCAATCCCTAGAAGGGATTTTATCGGATTTAGAGTTTAGAATTTACCGAAGCTGATTACAAAGAGTTAAGAGAAGTTTCAATCCCTAGAAGGGATTTTATCGGATTTAGAGGGAAAAATGTGTAACTATTTCCCACAAATGGCTGAGTTTCAATCCCTAGAAGGGATTTTATCGGATTTAGAGTGCCAGGAGAGGATCTCCTCTCCGTTTTTAAAGATAGGTTTCAATCCCTAGAAGGGATTTTATCGGATTTAGAGGGGAAATATCCCTCTGTCCACAAGATCCCGCACGTTTCAATCCCTAGAAGGGATTTTATCGGATTTAGAGAGTAGCTTTCGCGTCGGATGGTGCCGAAGCGATCGGTTTCAATCCCTAGAAGGGATTTTATCGGATTTAGAGATGTTTTGTTATCCGAGTCATAATCAAACAACATAGGTTTCAATCCCTAGAAGGGATTTTATCGGATTTAGAGAGGAAGAAGTCGAAACGCTGGGGCGACTAATTCACGTTTCAATCCCTAGAAGGGATTTTATCGGATTTAGAGGTACACCAACCCCGGATCGTCGGCGAACAGCAAGGTTTCAATCCCTAGAAGGGATTTTATCGGATTTAGAGTTTCTCTATTTTTAATTTTTAGTTAACGGTTGAATAGGTTTCAATCCCTAGAAGGGATTTTATCGGATTTAGAGCCCAGGGGTTCGAGTCGCCATCGAAAATCATGAATATTGTTTCAATCCCTAGAAGGGATTTTATCGGATTTAGAGGCCGGAAAGGTTTTTGGCGGTGGCACATCTAGCAATGAGTTTCAATCCCTAGAAGGGATTTTATCGGATTTAGAGGGAACGAAAGCGTACCAACAGGCGCGCGAGGAATTCGTTTCAATCCCTAGAAGGGATTTTATCGGATTTAGAGTTAGACTTCCAAAAAAAAGTCTAACAAAAAGTCTGTTTCAATCCCTAGAAGGGATTTTATCGGATTTAGAGAGCTTTCTCGCGACCTGGGCGCAAGTCAACCCTCGGTTTCAATCCCTAGAAGGGATTTTATCGGATTTAGAGATTAATCGCGATGTCCGTATATTGGCGTGAGTATTCGCGTTTCAATCCCTAGAAGGGATTTTATCGGATTTAGAGAATATGGTCAGCTCGACCATATCTCCCGTGTCATGGTTTCAATCCCTAGAAGGGATTTTATCGGATTTAGAGAATAGGAATCCCTCCACTCTCTGATGAGGAATGGGATGTTTCAATCCCTAGAAGGGATTTTATCGGATTTAGAGCCTACTGAGACACAATTAGAATTCTTATACTCTAAATTCTCAGTTTCAATCCCTAGAAGGGATTTTATCGGATTTAGAGTTTAGATCTAAATCGTAATAAGGAGAGGGCTGAAGTTTCAATCCCTAGAAGGGATTTTATCGGATTTAGAGCATTTTTCTTTCTCCCATCGATTAGAATAAATATGTTTCAATCCCTAGAAGGGATTTTATCGGATTTAGAGTAGTTACCAGGGGGGCAGAATCCTACTCGTGGAAGTTTCAATCCCTAGAAGGGATTTTATCGGATTTAGAGCTGTGCAAGGTAAATTTGCATGAGGATCTCCTTCACAGTTTCAATCCCTAGAAGGGATTTTATCGGATTTAGAGTAGAGCTACCATGGTGTTTATGTCTCCTATTTAGACTCTGGTTTCAATCCCTAGAAGGGATTTTATCGGATTTAGAGACCATTATGAGGAGGGTTCCTCATATGAACTCAAGGTTTCAATCCCTAGAAGGGATTTTATCGGATTTAGAGACATTCAAAATCATCATAGGTTTGATTTTTAATCGTTTCAATCCCTAGAAGGGATTTTATCGGATTTAGAGCTCAAAATTAACCGATAATCCAAAGCTTATAGAAGTTTCAATCCCTAGAAGGGATTTTATCGGATTTAGAGACTAGTCCGCCAATATTCTATAATGCAGTAGTTTTCGTTTCAATCCCTAGAAGGGATTTTATCGGATTTAGAGCCCAGTAGCCATCGGGGTTCGGTGTTAGAGGTACAAGTTTCAATCCCTAGAAGGGATTTTATCGGATTTAGAGTAGTGTGACTTCTTCTTCGTTACCACACTGATGGGGTATATTTGTTTCAATCCCTAGAAGGGATTTTATCGGATTTAGAGTTTACCTTGGGGAAACGACAATATGATGACCCCAGAAGTTTCAATCCCTAGAAGGGATTTTATCGGATTTAGAGCTTCACCCTCTCCCGCAGTCGCGAAATCTAATCGCTTCCCTAAAGCTTCAAGTTTCAATCCCTAGAAGGGATTTTATCGGATTTAGAGTTTAAAGATTCTTCTATTTCTGCTTTTATTCTCTGTTTCAATCCCTAGAAGGGATTTTATCGGATTTAGAGTTGGAAGCCCCGTCGCTTTAGCGCGGGGATTGGTTACACAACTTGTCAGATAGTTTCAATCCCTAGAAGGGATTTTATCGGATTTAGAGTGTAAACCCAGTTGTGCCAAAATTGGTTCCGGTTTCAATCCCTAGAAGGGATTTTATCGGATTTAGAGATTCTGGCGGATTGACATAGGCATTGCTACTGCACGTTTCAATCCCTAGAAGGGATTTTATCGGATTTAGAGCATTGCCCAAAGCGTTCGGCGTCTGTTCGGCGGTTTCAATCCCTAGAAGGGATTTTATCGGATTTAGAGGAGGGTGTGGAGAGTCACGCTGAGCGCCTCGTCGATGTTTCAATCCCTAGAAGGGATTTTATCGGATTTAGAGTGGAGGGGAGGTGGTAGTACCTCCCCGGTTGTGTTAGTTTCAATCCCTAGAAGGGATTTTATCGGATTTAGAGGCTACTCGTCCTCGCCGTCTTCGAGCCACAACTCGTTTCAATCCCTAGAAGGGATTTTATCGGATTTAGAGTCCAGATTTTGGGCGATACTCGGAGGAAGTAGGCGCGGTTTCAATCCCTAGAAGGGATTTTATCGGATTTAGAGTGTATAATGGATACAAACAGACACAGCAGAACCTGTTTCAATCCCTAGAAGGGATTTTATCGGATTTAGAGCTTATTATCAAAATTAGAATCGGGGCAAAGAAATCTGTTTCAATCCCTAGAAGGGATTTTATCGGATTTAGAGGTAAGATAAGATGCCCGAAATCACAAATCCTCGCGCTGTGTTTCAATCCCTAGAAGGGATTTTATCGGATTTAGAGCGGCGTTCCGATCGAAGGCGATCGTCGTTGCATCGAGTTTCAATCCCTAGAAGGGATTTTATCGGATTTAGAGGCATTCGTTGCAAGGTTCTCCATCAATTGGGTTCAGTTTCAATCCCTAGAAGGGATTTTATCGGATTTAGAGATTCATTTAATTAAATCGTAATACCTATAGAAAATGTTTCAATCCCTAGAAGGGATTTTATCGGATTTAGAGACTCCTTTACTTAAGAGGTAATCTGATAATTGGTGTTTCAATCCCTAGAAGGGATTTTATCGGATTTAGAGCTGAGTTGCCGTAATTGAATTTGTGTGCCGATTATAAGTGTTTCAATCCCTAGAAGGGATTTTATCGGATTTAGAGTTGTGGCATTCGTTGCAAGGTTCTCCATCAATTGGGTTCAGTTTCAATCCCTAGAAGGGATTTTATCGGATTTAGAGATTATTGGGACGATACAGATTGGATCTAATTTTTGGTTTCAATCCCTAGAAGGGATTTTATCGGATTTAGAGTAAAGAGGATCTATATTGGGTACAGAAAGAAAAAGGTTTCAATCCCTAGAAGGGATTTTATCGGATTTAGAGGTTAAATTTTTCGGTTTTGAATGTGGCATGAAGGAGTTTCAATCCCTAGAAGGGATTTTATCGGATTTAGAGTTTACGCCAAGGACGTAAACTAGTTTTAGCCGCTGTTTCAATCCCTAGAAGGGATTTTATCGGATTTAGAGCGGCGTCAGGCATATGTACCAGTGTCTGTGGATTGAACGTTTCAATCCCTAGAAGGGATTTTATCGGATTTAGAGTCGGACACAGATTAAAGAACATGAGGCCTCAATGGTTTCAATCCCTAGAAGGGATTTTATCGGATTTAGAGGGGCTTGGCTAGCATCCTCGGGAGTTGTCGTCACTCAGGTTTCAATCCCTAGAAGGGATTTTATCGGATTTAGAGTCGGCTCCGTCAAGTTAGCCCGATCGCGCTTCGACATGTTTCAATCCCTAGAAGGGATTTTATCGGATTTAGAGTTTGGCAAAGGCATCCCGCGCCTCTTGAGTGTTGAGTTTCAATCCCTAGAAGGGATTTTATCGGATTTAGAGTTGTCAGTGTTCCACCCGGATAAGTATAAACTAAGTTTCAATCCCTAGAAGGGATTTTATCGGATTTAGAGTTTAAAAGGCTTTGGTGGTGTTAGTAACCCCGTTGGTCTAAGTTTCAATCCCTAGAAGGGATTTTATCGGATTTAGAGATTTTTGCAAGAGTGCCTTCCTGTCTTAGTCCTCGTTTCAATCCCTAGAAGGGATTTTATCGGATTTAGAGGCTGATTTAATTTAGGCTTTAGATCGTCTAATTCGATTTCAAGTTTCAATCCCTAGAAGGGATTTTATCGGATTTAGAGGGTTCCGCCCATGCCTTTGGCGTACTCCGTCCAGTAAGGGTTTCAATCCCTAGAAGGGATTTTATCGGATTTAGAGATTAGATCCCGGTAGGCCAGCTACAAAAGTACTGAGTTTCAATCCCTAGAAGGGATTTTATCGGATTTAGAGATAGTAGGGTTAGGATCCACTTACTATGGCTTCCGTTTCAATCCCTAGAAGGGATTTTATCGGATTTAGAGGAAGAAAAATTCTTTAGTTTTTACTTTAGGTTCCTTAGGTTTCAATCCCTAGAAGGGATTTTATCGGATTTAGAGGTGGTGATTTTCGGGTGGATCTTTCACCCTATCGAGGTTTCAATCCCTAGAAGGGATTTTATCGGATTTAGAGTTGTCGTACCTTCAGATAATTGTGATTGACGACTTTTGACGTTTCAATCCCTAGAAGGGATTTTATCGGATTTAGAGCATATATTTTAAATATCGACACTTTACTTTTGAGTTAGGTTTCAATCCCTAGAAGGGATTTTATCGGATTTAGAGGCTATGAGCCGGACATCCAGCCTGGTGTACCTGATGAGTTTCAATCCCTAGAAGGGATTTTATCGGATTTAGAGCCCAATTCTACTAATTCTCTAATAGAAGCACTTTTGTTTCAATCCCTAGAAGGGATTTTATCGGATTTAGAGATATCAGGTTCCCCCTCCACGGTCTACTCTTGCCCGTTTCAATCCCTAGAAGGGATTTTATCGGATTTAGAGGATAGCCCAATTCTACTAATTCTCTAATAGAAGCACTTTTGTTTCAATCCCTAGAAGGGATTTTATCGGATTTAGAGTTATTGGATTAGGTAGTACAAAAGTAGCTAGAAGGTTTCAATCCCTAGAAGGGATTTTATCGGATTTAGAGAATAGTAGCCATATAAAACTATAAAATAAAAATTACGTTTCAATCCCTAGAAGGGATTTTATCGGATTTAGAGTCCTCCCACTTGAAACCTTGTTCCTATACAGTTTTCAAGGTGCAGTTGCGCGTATCTCCCCAACAATAACATCGATCGATCTGAAAACACAACCTTCAAACCCACTGCAAATCTCGAAAACCCTTATCACCAAAGCATTTCAGAAGTTGCGCGGATCGCCTTCTCAGATCGATCGACCGAAACCCAGACTCCATCAGCCATCCAGCCCATTTTGCGCCGTTTCCCGTCCCAACACCCACCCCACCGCGCAAAATCCAACGAAACTCAACAGAAAAACACCGTCGTATCTATCGGTGGCGGACAGCCAATTCGCTCAACCGTTCCGTGATTCTTCCCGCGCAAAAAGTAAAACAGAATGTTGTCCGTCTCGGGTTGAATCAACTTCTGCAACCGCCGCCGCAAACGGGCGTATTGTGTATCCGTCAGATCGCACTCGAACACACTGTACTGCATCCACTGACCGTAAGACTTCAACACCTTATGAATCTTCGTGCGGCGTTTGTCTTCAGAGACATCGTAACAAACCACGACGTGCATCATCGCTCGACTTCCCCTAAAACGATCCTTCCCTGGGGGCGAAGTAACCTCACGGCTGTAGGGGAGGGGTTCGCGATCCTACTCTACGGCTAAAACGATCCTTCCCTGGGGGCGAAGTAACCTCACCCCCACGCAACTAACGCAACACCAACGGTGGATATTTATCCGTTTCGCCCATCAAAAACTTCGCCAACAGTCGCGCCTGAATTTCAAACGCCTTTCGATACGTACACTTGCGCCCCATGACGGGATGCTTAAACTCCGATTGTTTCTTCTCTTCGTAAGCCCGCAAAAACACTTTCAATCCGTCCGAAGTCAACGAAACCGCCCCACTGACAGGTTCTGTCTCGAAGTCTCCAGGAGTTAACAGGCGTTTGTTCGCCATCGCCAACGCCACCGCATCCACAACCAACGGACGAAATTCCTCCATGACATCCAACGCCAGGGACGGCCGACCGTATTGTTCGGTGTGAAGATAACCTAAGTAGGGATCGAATCCGACGATGTTCAACGCACTTTGAATGTCGTGGCGCAAAAGGGCGTAACCGAGGCTGAGTAGGGAATTGATGGGGTCGAGAGGCGGACGGCGATTGCGATGGGTAAAGCGAAAATCGTTACCGCGCACCAATTGACCGAAACAGCCGAAATACGTGGCACTTCCCGCCCCTTCATAGCCTCGCAATCGATCGATCTCTCGAACTTTTGGTAATGCAGCGATCGATCGATTGAGTTGTTCGATCGATTCCGTTAAAGTCAAATCGTCGTTTTCTCGTTGTTTGCGTTGCAACAAGCTGCGGTAATTTTTCAACTTTCCGCGAACGAATCCCCGAACAGCATCGATCGATGTTTGGGTTTCTCCCGCCGCCCCCCACTGGGCCCGACGGACGAAAATATTGCGCGTGACTTCGGGTTCTAAGCGGCCTCGATAGCGTCCGTAGCGAGTGATGAAACTCAGGGGAATGTTGCGTTCTAGCAATTCCTCGACCACCGCCGGAGACACCGTCGCCCGTCCGAAGATTACCACGCCGTCAATTTTAATCAACGGTACATCCAGCAATCGATCGCGCTGGTACTTCACACTCAACCGTTCGTCTACTTTACCCAAAAACGCATCTTCTTGGGTGACATACACCGTTCCCACGATCGTTTCTCCTTATATATATTGTGACGATCGAATAATGAAATCGTGAGAGAGTCGGTGCGTGACGCGGTAACCCAACACGAACCGGATTTCAGCCAGATTTTCTGGCCGCGTCGCACACCCTACCTCATCTACTTTTCTCGTTTCATGCTTCTCGGTATCGCGCCACTTTCGCCACTGCTTGCGGTAAGCAACCGTCGTACAAACTACAGCCGCGACAGCGTTTTTCGTAAACGGCTGGGGGCATTTCTCCGGTTTGCAACATCTGGCGAACGGCTTCGAGGATTTCGACGGTTTTCCGACGCAATGTTTCATCGAATAAGATTTCCTGTCGCTGGTGCGATTGCAATGAATAAACGTAACCCTTCGCGATCGAACTTCCCGTCATTTCTTCCAAACACAACCCCTGGGCGCACACCTGCAAAGCGTCGTTGTCCCAAGGATTGCGCCGCCCTCGCTTGTATTCCACTGGGTAAATTTCTCCCGCTTGCGACTCCACGAGATCGGCTTTTCCGACGAGTCCGTAACGTTCGGATTTCAACCAGATCGATCGAACTTGCCACGTTTCATCGCGAAATCCTTCACCGAGGGTATGGACTCGATCGTGTAATGTCGTCCCTTCGATGGTGTAGGCGTTATCAACAAATTCTCCCGCACAAAACATCCGCCAGCAACGGTGAGGACAATAGGCGAAATGATTCAGCGAGGCGATCGCAACTTCAGTCAAAGTGTCAACTAGAGGTTCAGTCATAATTTATCACCATCTCTTTAAAAATTTATCGGGCATTTTTCCGTGCTACCCCCATTCCCATCGTAGTTTTTCGTCCGATTCCCGAATACACAGCGTAGTCCGCGAGAGCATTCAACGTTTGAATCGTTGCAGGCGAAACATCTCCTAAAATGCGATAGTCGATCGTTCCCACAGCACCGATAAACTTGCCAGATTTTCCCTTTTTCCGAAAATCAAAATCGACGATTTCTGTGTGTACGTTGAAATAGCAGGGAAATACCGATTCAGTCGAAAATTCAGGTAGTTCGATGTCGCTATATTTGTTCCAAGAGTTCAGTAAACTTTTAAACACGGAGTCTTGGGTGGGTAAAGCCGTATCGTATTTTTGCTGTCGAAATGCTACAGGGGTGGCTAACTGAAATGAAATCCGACGGTTGCTATCCGATGCATTTTCGTAAAGTTCGGCGTAAGATGCAGCATTTGCCCAAGGTTGCGTCGATTGTGGCGTTCCGAGGATGCTGGTGATATGTAAATTTGCCGCACCTAAGTGCCAAGGTTGTCCTGAATTCAAATTCAGCCAAAGGTGAGAAAGTTTTCCGAAAAGACTATCGTCGAGAAGAGAAACGCGCCACCAGCAAGAAGTTTCGGGTTGGATGGGATAGCGATGTTGAAATTGCAGGATAGACGGAACGGGGGAACGTCGATCGCGGTGAGAATGGCGGACGGCTTGTAGCGGTGAGAGGGTGAATGCTTTGTCGGTTTTGGCTTCGTGAAGATGACTCGCTAGTTGGGGATCTACGGCGTTGACAGCAGTAAGAAAGAGGGCGTGAAGATGTCTTCCAGTTGCGTATTCGGGATAGATTGGGGTTTCGGGGACGAAGTTGAAAACAAGACTGTGAGGCATTTTTTAGTTGAATCGATAGGTCATGTTAGCGGGAAGAAGAATCGTTTCTTTTTCGAGTTTAATTTCGTAAACATCACCTTCAATTTTGACGTTACGAATTAAGCTCACTGGTGGCATATTGATGGTGTCAAAACTCATCACGCGATGACTAAACATCACGTCGAGGGGATTGAGGGGATAAGAAATCATAGCGTTTCGATTTTCTCGGAGTGTGGGTTTTGGGAGAGGTATAGCTTGAAACAAGGCTTTGCTCATCCATTTTCCGAGACGAATCCATGGAGAAAACTGCAATTCAGATTTAGAAATCACGAAACACTCAAATTCACTTTCAGGTGCGATTTCTTTCGCGCGTCCGAAGCTGGGAATATTTTTTTGAGTTTTTTGCATTTCTACGTGGTAGCGATTGTCAGCATATTTCCACGTATTCAGAACAGCGGTATGGTTTATCGATCGAGCGGGAGTCACGTAAATTCCTCGATCGTTGAGTTTGCTCAAATGTGCCTCGTACTGAGGTACTTGATGGCGGCAAAAATAGCGATATTCGTCGTCTGTTTCGACACGAGTTCCGTATCGATCGCTATCGACTAATCTCAAAGCATAACACAAAGCGTAATTATGCAAGATCGATTCGGTTTCGTACAGTCGTCCGATTTCCCGCGTTGCAAAATACAAGCTGTCGTGAAGTTCGATGTGACAGCGATAAATGTGAGTCACGATTTACATCCCCAAGTCATTAGGTGAAGTTCTTCCTTCTAGGTGAGTGCGTTCGGCGAAAACGAATTTCACCGTAACGCACTATTTTTTAAGGAAATTCTAATTTCCTGGTTGCTTTTTGCTCTTGATATGCGCTTTTTCGTAAGCCTTCGCTTCTGCATCAGCTTGCGACAAAATAGACCGAATTCCGTCTTCTTGGGAGGTTAGCGACTTCACTTCAGTCAACAACGATCGAAAGTCTTCACCGATAAAATCGGTATGAACGATAAACTCTTCTGGCATCAAGTTTTGAATCGCTTCTGTTGCCTTTTCGAGAACTAGATCTTCATCGAGAGGATCGATCGAATCGAGAACATCTTGAGGTAGTCGATCGAAAATTGCTTGAGTCCAACGTAAATTGCTGACAATTTCGCCATCTGCGAAAATCACGCCTAACAACTCATTGCGAACCCGTCCCGTTCGGGTGGTTTGTGCGCCGTAATGTCGCGTCCGCAGGATGTTGTTAAAAACATACAAGAAACTGGCTTCCGTGGGGTCGCGCAAGGTGACAATACTGGGGAAAAACACTTGAGGACGGATGTGATCTTGTTGGTTAATCCGACTCGTTACTTCACCAGGTTTAGAATCGGCTTCTCCTTTGGAAGCCATCGTGCCGCTTTCGTAGGGGGCATTAAGTGTAAAACTTTCGTGGGATTCGTCAAACGGCGTAATTGAAAAAGCTGTATCGACGACCACTTTCGACTTTTCCGAACCCGAGTCGCCAATGGCAAATCCATAAATAATACAGTCGGGATTGTCCATGCCAAACTTAACGTTGTACTCGCACTCTTCTGGGGTCATCAATTCGTATTTCCGCAACAGTTCCCGTCCGACTAAACGCTCTGGAGTCGATTGTTTGCGTTTGAACATTGCCAGTCGGCTAATGGTTTGGCTGTTTTCAATTCCGGCACGAACGCGAGCTTTATTGAGTTCGCCGTCGGTTTGAAATAGGGGGTAAGATTCAGTGATGCGAATCGTTAGAAAGTGGGCATATTTTCCCATAGGTTTATAGGGAATTTCACTGTGGAAGAATTTGGAGTCGAGCGTTTTGAGAAGTGTCATGAGTTGGGTTTCCTTTGTGTCTTTGAGGTTTTACAATGCAAAATGCTAGGCTGGAAAAATAGCATGAAATCCAATCTACGAAAAGCTTTTGGGTTTCAAAAAATATTATTCTTCCTCATTTTTTGCTTCTGAAGACTGTTTTTGAGCCTTGTAGATTTCGTTTTCCTTGTCTTGTTCGAGGCGATAGAGGAATTCACAGGTATCTCGCAGGAGATTGATTTGTTTTCCTGCCAGACGCGCTCGATCGCCTTTAAAGGCTTTCTCAAAAACTTCTTCAACGAAGTAACGAGAAAAGTCTAAAACCTTCTGACGTTCAGTTTCTCGGTCTTGAATTTTCCAGTGACCTTCAGCCGTTGATGCACGAACACGATCCATGAGTTTAAACACTTCTGCCGCAACAACAGCTACAAGCATTTCTCCTTGAAATACACTTGTTTCTGCTTTTAAAAGAGTTTCGGATGCAATGTCCAGCGGCTTGAGAACAGCGTTTGATTTGGCGTTGTAGCGTTTATTTGCTCGGTAAAATTCGCGATACAACTCAACGAGTTTTTTCGGATGGTTGAGAGGTGATTCTTTTCCCACAATTAGTTTCTCCAAAGTCCGATCGACCTCAACATAGGGGTCAAAACAGGGGTACAAGTCATAGACGTACAGTTGAATTCGTTTGGAACTCGGTGCGTCGGCTTCCCGCGCACGCGACCACTTGGCAAGATAGGAAAAGACATAAAGCGGACTGGTTTCTAAATTGTTGGCAAGTTCGGCAAGTTTTCCCCAGTTGGCATCGTAGCCTTTTTTCCCCCGTTTAATATTGACATCGAGATGGATGGTGTAAGCAGCGGTGAGGGTATTGAGAGGAGACAAATGGAAGAAGTTTTCGAGTTCTGAAGTTTCTCGATTTCGGACTAATTCCGACCAGCCTTCGAGAAGGTGGTTGAGTCGGAATCGATCGCGTTTCAGCAAAAGTCGGAACGCCTGGGGTGCGCTGTCTAGAAAAACGGTTTCTTCAAATTCTGCACCGTCGCGAAACGGCGGAATTGGAGATTCAGAAACTACTGTTTTGACATCGAGGATATTGGGAAAAGCTAAAGCTAACCACGCTGGCATCACCCAAGATTCGGTATCGGTGGGGTCGCGTCCAGGGGGTAAGGCAATAAAGTAAAAGGTGAGGGGTTTATCAGGTGGATAAGACAGTTTGAAGGTTCGATCGATCTTCCGATTTTTATCGTCCTCTGGTAGTTGTGTTTTCTGTTGTAAGTCTTCGTCAATAATAAAGGTATCGACAGTTTGATAGCGTTCCAAACTCAAATTGGCTTTGAGTTGTTCGGGATTGACAAAGTGATTGCGAACTTCGGCATTGAAGCGCGTTTGTGCGATGTTGGTGTAAGCACGAGCGATGAAATGGTTGGTTTCTGGTGTAAAATAATAAGTTGGGTAAAAATAGAGATAGCGGTATTTGCCATCTTCAAATCGTTTGCCAACGGTTTGCGTTTGATTCATCAAAATTTGTCGTAACATCATTTCCGTTCCCGCAATGCTAGAGATGTTGCGTTTGGCGTTAGATCCTCCCAACATTTGTTTGTTGGTGTACACTTGCGGCGTGAATAAAACTGCCGATTCCATCTGTTCGCTGACGCTGTAAGGGGAGTGAGACAGAGAACAGAGAAGTTGACGACCGCGACCGGGTTTTTTTGCGGTTTGGTAGTGGTCGAGTTCTTGCAGGAAAATATTAGCTCGATCATCGGTATTTTCGTCGCGAGTTTGACCGGGTAACGCCACGACTCGCCGCGTCCAGTCGCGCAAGTCGTCCCAACCGTCGGCGAGATCGTATTCAGCGACAATGGGAGCAGTTAACTGGAGAAC
This sequence comes from Geitlerinema sp. BBD 1991-9, assembly GCA_001657325.1. Classification (GTDB taxonomy): domain Bacteria; phylum Cyanobacteriota; class Cyanobacteriia; order Cyanobacteriales; family Geitlerinemataceae; genus Geitlerinema. Next base: position 209,399 of record LWRO01000002.1, read on the forward strand.
AAAGCCGATAATTTGTTCGCCGATTTGATGGATATCTCCTGTTTCTATACTTTTTCCTGGGTTGGCTTCGAGATACTTCGCCGCGAGGAAATACCATTCATAGGGAACGCCGCCAGTATTTCCTTTGAGTTTGAGACTTTTGAGCGTTTCGTTGATTTGTTGGATTTCGCGGATTTTGGGAATATATCGATCGAGTTGCCACGCTTTGGCAATTTCGACGATTAAATTAGGATCGGGAAGTTTGGCGATCGCTTCTTTAGCTTTTTTCCCTTTGTGGGTTTCTTTCAAATGTGCTTCAATTTTTGCACGTCGATCGCCCCAAATTTTACGAGTTGCAACATCGCCAAATTCAGCAATGCAATCGATCCGAATCTCGTCCTCAAAGTTAAAATCGTAGTCCGTAGAGAGAACACCTTTCGCTTGAAACTTTTTTAGGTTGTCACTGCGACTCTTAGCAACCGATTTTTTCTTGGGATTCAGAATGCGAAGAGTTGCATCGAGTGCGACTTGCATTAAACCGCGATCGTCGAAAAACTGACTGTAGTAATCGGCGTATTTCATCCCCTTTCCATCCCGTCCGAATCCGGTTTGTTTGCGGCGAAGTTCCCCGGAACAGAGGGTTTTAATGCTGGAAACCACGCGATCGGGTAAGTCGTCTAACGAAACTTGCGGTGCATTTTTGGGAGTCAGATAAATGACACCTGTAGGAAGATAAAGAAGAGGTGTATAGCCGAGTTCGCGATGTGCGTCCATCACGGCGTTATTGACGATGTTGGTGAGAACGCCTCGGTTTTCAGAGATGGCGTGATAGGTGAATTTGAGTTCGCCGTCGCTGAGTCGATCGATCACTGTGAAAAGTTTATATTTCTCGGCATCTTGGGGATGTTTAACAATGGAAGATAGCAGATCGGCTAGACAACCTAAGTCGGTGAGACAGTCAATAGTTCGACTGTTAAGCTTACAATTTAAACCTGTCTCTGAGAAATTGAGATTTGTGTCAGTTTTCTCTTGGACGTTGTAGGCGATGTAAAGTAAATCGTCGCGGTAGGTTCGCCATTCCTGGGGATTGTCGGGAAACAGGAAGCGATCGATTCCCAAGGCGGGAACGAGAACGTCAAAGATTTCGCGATGTTCGTCGAGGGAAAGTTTGCGAGTATCTCGATCGATATCTCGACTCATTTCTCGATACACTTCGGGAATTCCAGGAATGCGATGGTAGTCGAATTTTTCAAAGTCGTGGAGAACAAATCCTGCGAGTCCGAATTTGCGGCTAGAGTCGTCGATGACTCGGCGAACCGTGGTATTAAGGGTTTGCAACCTACGTTCGATCGCGTTAGCTGGAAATAGTCCGTTGAGAATATGGGTGTTTAGCGATTGATCGGCCGCATTATCGCGATGAACGGCTTTACGTTCTCCTCTGGCGACTCGTCGATCGAGTTCTTCAAAAAACCATCCCCCTTTTGCGGTAATGCCGATGGCGTATTTGAGTAAGTTGGGTAAAACAAACTCGGCAAAGTCCGCCATTACAGAATCATCAGCATTTGTCTTTTGGATGGCTTCTCGTAAGAGTTTGAGCGTGAGAAGTTCGCTGGAGATTTCGATGGTTCGATCGCCTTCTTCCTCTGTCGAACCGATGTCTTCAGAACTCAGGGACTCGAAATCAAATTCTTCAAATTTTTCAAAATCGTTCATCGTTTCAAATAAGTTGAGTTGTTGGGAATTTTCAGAATGTTGAGGAGACATAAAACTTGCAATCTTGTTCTACTGAATCTTGCTGAATAACGATATTGTGCTTCCAACCAATTTCTCGCGCTAATGGTGCGAGTTTTTCATTTGAAGCGTAGCTTTCATAAAAAAGCTTCATTCTCCAAAGGTTTGCGGCGTAGAATTCACTAATCCTCGGAAACTCAGACTGTAATTTTTTTACGCGTTGCTGAGCGAGCGATATAGTGCGCGATTAAATCGGAACATCGATCGATCTCCACCAAGTCGAGATTATCGCTGGAGATATTGAAACAGTCGGCGATGATTCCAACATCTCGAAACCAGCCAAACCCTTCGATAGTTTTTTTGCGAAGTTCTTCGTCGTAAAGTGCCGCGAAATCCCAGTCACTTTTGGTGTGGGTGTCTCCCCTGGATTGGGAACCGAAGAGAACCAGCATTTTGAGATAGGGGATTTCTTGAAGAAGGCGATCGACGTTCGATCGAAGTTGCGTCAGTTGAGAAATTGCCATTTTACGAAATCTCTGTTTTGAAGGAACTTGGGGAAGAGGAAAGAAGTATGCAGTTCGTACTAAAACTCTTGAAGCTTTCTTTATGGTGACTGAACCAGCCATGACGGGGGTTCGAGACTACCTACGCCTGAACTTAGTACTGAAAGCTGTTCGTTTTCTTTCCTCTTCCTGTGGTAAGGAGAGGTTGAGTACCCCTCCCACTTAGATATCGGATTGGTTATGCTGCTTTCATAGCAGCCAAACGATATTCAAAGTGATTGTGAGCAACACGCCGTTTTTCAATCAGATAGCCTTTCTGACGAGCTTCAAAGACAGTGTGACCAAAGCGAAAGCTAACTTGTGACGCTAGTTCATCAGCAGAGTGCCACTTTCCATCCTTCAGGAGTGCTAGTAGACGTTGCAGGTTGGTTTTACGGTTCATTTTCATGCTCCATGTGAGGTTGACAATTCCAGTGTGTGGAATGCGATAGCTCCTGTCAATTATTTTAAGCATAATGTTCACGACTTATTCAACGCTATTAATGAGTCCTGACGTATTCGACAGCTATAACCATCGTGCTGTACACTGTTTCTGGAAAGTGAGCAGCTGAATAAATCCCTTCTAGGGATTGAAACGAATAAGTCTGAACTTATTGCTGTTGGCTTTTCTCCGTACATTTCACCGAAATCCCTTTTAGGGATTGCTATCAGGCGATCCATGTCTCACCTCCTCGGCTCTTGAGATACGCTGCCAACACATCCACCATCAACGCCGCCTGACCGATCGAAATCGAATAAGGTGGTATTGTTGCGTGAACGCTGGTTTCGTCGGAAATCGGATAAATGGCGAAGTGCATCGGTAAGCGGAGACGCTGGCGAACCTCCGTTGCGGGAAGCGGCAGAACGTAACACACCAACGCCTGCTTCTTGAGTCGCTGGTTAATCTGCCAAATCCAGGGATTGTCCGGTTGCCAGATTTGCACCCCCGCCAAAACCTGCACTTTCCACGCATTGGCGATCGATTCCAACTTGCCAGGATAGGTAAACTGCCAATTCAACCGTTCCTCGCGATACCCCTTCAACCGCATGAAGCCGAGGCAATGCTTAAACCGTCCTTTGGCGATGGGTTCGCCAAGTCGATCGCTGGTTTCCTGTAACCGACGCAAAAATCCGGCTTCCGTCCACATCTCAATCTCTAAGTTGCTGAGAATCCCCGGTAAATCGTAGGTTTTGAATCGATCGAGTTCGTAAGGTTCTGTTTCGTCGTAAAGTCCGCATTGCAACGGACTCGAACCGCGAAAACTCCAAGCTTCTTCCGCGATCGGATTGTTCGACTTCCCCGAAATCGCGTTCCATTGTTCCTTTCCCTGCTTGATTAACGCCATCGAGCGATTCCAATTCGCCTTAAACGCCGCTTCGCAATCTCGACGAAATTCCTGGCGACTGTCCGTATACTGTTCTCGAATTTTGGGAGCGTTGAGATCGAAATAAAGTTTTATCGATTGAACGGCACCCCATTTTTGGTAATAGCCGCAAAAATCGTTGATTTGACGATATTCATCCCGAATTGCAGCGTTAAATGGCGTTCGATCGAACTGTCCTCCCGGTTCTAAAGCAGCATTCTCTTTTTCAAATAACCGTTCGACGAGAAACTTTGGAACTAACGCATAGGCGGTAAACTGATTAAATTTGACCAATTTTCCATCTCGATCGTATCCCTCGTGTCGTCCCAATCGTCCCAACCGTTGAACGAAATTTCCCGCATCGGACGACTCGAAAAAGAGTAAGTTAATTTTGAAATCGACTCCCACATCGATCGTACTGGTTCCGATAACGAGATCGGCATCGAGAGAGTTGAGTTTGGTTTGCTTTCCCGACAATCCCGTGTTTTCGCCAACGGTTAAGCCGTGAGGTTCAAAATATTCTCGAAATCGAGGGACGAGGCGTTTGACGGAAGCGATCGAATTGAGAATAATTGCACCTTTGCTCCCCGGCTGTTCGAGGAAGTGCTGTAAGATTCGATCGATATTCTCCTTGAGCCAAATTTCCGAAGCCTGAGCCGTCGATTCTAAAGAAATAAAGTTGAACTCGATTTCTCCAGCAATTTGTCGATATCCTTGACTTTGAAGGGTTTCAAGTTCTCGATCGCTGTCTGGAAATTCATATTTTCTTTCGATTTCTGGATTAATGACGCGATAGCGAAATTTAGCTAATTCGAGCTTTTCGAGAAGTTGTGGATCGGGTGTTGCTGACAAAAACAAAAACTTCTTACGACGGTTCGTATTGCGAATCAACAACATTGTATTGATAACGCTTGCGACTTGTGGCGGTGCGAAGACGTGAAATTCGTCAAAAATAAAGAGGTCGAAATTTTTATCGATGCGATTCCAAAGTTTATCGGGGTTGTCGTAACGAGTTAAATACGCACCTCGGTGAAGATAATGAATGATATCGGGGTTGGATAGCAAGATTTCTGAATTTTTACCTCGACGAGCGATCGCATCGGCTTTTGATAAGTTTTCTCGTTCTGAAAATAACTCTAATTCTGCACCGCTTAACCGATTGAAACGTGGTTCGTTTGGCGGTTGAAACGTTGCCACATAATCGCCAATTTGTCGCTCTTGATCTCGTGCTAGTTCGTTGGTGGGATACATCCCCAAAGCCACGTTACCATCGAGTAAAACCGTTGAATATCCGGCAAAACTTTTCCCGTCTCCTGTCATGGCAGTATTAATAATAACATCGATATTCGGGTCTTTTAAAGCTTGATAAGTTTCCGCTTGATGCCACATCCAAGACCAAGGCTTGGGAAGTTTTACCCCTTCGGGAATGACATCAGCAGGTGCCGAGAAAATCGGCTTGAGTGTGATGCGATAGTCCGTCATCGAAAAACTGTCCGTAAATCGTTGCTTGTCTCTATCTTGGCACCGAAAATAGAGATAGGCAAGTAAAATACGGACAAAGTGTCCGTACACTTTTTAAAAAGCCTTTTGAAAAGTGTGAAAACAAGCCCGTACTGCAAAACGCGAAACTACTGTGACTCGAAAAGGACAAGCTATCACGCTCTCCCTGCGAGATTGGGATAAAGCCGAATTGGAGAAACTCGCCTTAGAATTCGGCAAAACCTGGGGAGACAAGCCGAATATCTCGAAATTAATTCAAGCGATCGCCTGTCGAGAGCTGGCAATCGCCCCCAGTCACGACTGGACGAACGATCGAATCGACGCACTCAACCAAGTGAGAACCACCCTCATCGATCGAGGCGACATCCCAAACGCCATCGAAATCTCGAGATTACTGCTCGATCGAGGCGAATTGTCCGCACCTATGCATCAAGAAGTTGAAGTTTTCGTCAACTCATCCCTGTCACCCTGGCGGCTTGAAGTAGACAGCTTCATCCACCGTCGCCAACCCTTTCGTCTGTCGTATCAGGATGCAATGGAACGTTCGTGGAACTTTACCATTACCCACGCTGCCATCGTTTCCCACGAAGAACGGGAATATTTAGACTGTTGGTGTACGGAAACCGAGGGCAACTCAGACTTACCAGAACTTCAACATAACTGGTGTTTCCGACTCGATCGAATTCAGGGTTCGGCGTTAATTCCCGTCAGAGAGCGCTGGCGCAAGGACTTCGATCGAATCAACGTCGAATTTTATTTATACGGACGTTTAGCTGCCAGTTACATGAATTCCAAACACGATGTCAGCGATATCGAAAGCCACTGGCTACCTGACGACCCAAATGTTTGTCGCGTCGTTCGATCGATCTACAACACCTACTGGTTTCATCGCGAGATGCGCCGTCACGGCGGAGACAGTGAAATCGTGTTGCCCCCAGCCGTCCGCCAACGCTTTTATCAAGAACTTCAAGCCACCTGTCAGCGGTACGAATCGCAGTAGTACGTAATTTCCTCAGCCTCACCGACTGAAACCCCCCAATTACAGCCAAAATCGACAAAAAAAGACCCCAGCTTCCAAAAGCAACCGGGGTCGTTTTCGATCGAGACGTGTTGACGATCAGCGTTTAGAAGATTTCCGTCGTAGGAACGCCGCACCAGCAATCACTGACAGCCCGAAAATTGTAGAGGGTTCGGGAACAGAGTTAGCAATATCGCGGTTGTTGGCTTTTCCAAAGTCGATCGCAACAACGACATCGTTGTAGTCGCCGTCACCACCACCCCAGAGATCTTCATAGCCGACAATAAGGAGGTCTTTGTAGAAATAACCCATCGCGTGCTGTTTGTTGTCCAGATTAGAATCCGTTTCCACGCTGTAAACTGCCGGAACGCTTTGGCCGTCCACCGTTTGCGTAATCCCGCCGTTACGTCCGTCAGCAACGAGGAGTAAATCGAGGACGGTTCCAGCTTCAAAATGTCCCAAACTGACAAAATCGCCGACGTTGAGGGGGCTATCCTGTTCTGAACTTCCGGAAATGGCACTTCCGGGGTTAGCACAAAAGGCGCTGAAGTTGTCTAAGCTGCCTTGCTCGCTTTGGCTGCAAGACGTATCGCCAAAAACTTTGGTTTGCTCTTGAATGACTGTATCGCCCTTCCAGGCTCTGAAGTCGAGTTGGTTGCGATATCCACCCGCCGTTTCGCCGAGAAAGTAGACCTTAGCTTCGTGAGCGTACTTGAGCGTAAAGAAGGATAAATCGATTTCGTGAGCGCCAATCGTTTCCAGGTCGAGATCGCGAGCTTCCTTCCCAACGAAATCCGATAACTCGGGAAGAAGTTCTTGGAAATGGTCGGGTGCTTTATCTCGCGACTGAATTTCAAAGGCAAATGCGGGAGTTGTAGCAACTAGGAGACCCGCGACAACTGTGGTCGAAATCGATGTTAGTGTTTGCAGTTTCATGGGATTGTGTCTCTTGTGGTAGGCTCTTCAAACTTGACTGAAGAAAGTCGATAGGTGATGAGAACTTTCGCACCCCGATTCCGAAAATTTGTGACCGAACTCACGAGTTGACGAGTGCAATTCACAAGCGAATCCAAGGCTTGACGGGATCTTCGGTCAGTTGCCGCTCGTCACAGAACTAGCAGTGCTAACCTCCTATTACTGAAGTTAGCACGCTCGATTTAGATGGGTATAAAGTTCGCTTAAAGTCTTATTCAAACTTTTGATAAAGCGTGAAAAAAACACGGTTTAAAAACAATTGAGTCCGTGATTTTAGCTAGATATTCTTGAGGATAAAAAAACGAGACCCGCTCGAAATTACCCGCAATTTCACGGAGATAGCAACGACTAACCGAGGAGCTGCTCGAGACTGGAAAGTGCCATTGCCGCTCGATCGAGGTCGAGATCTCCCATCGAACTCACCGTCCTCTTGCCATCGCGTCGAACTTTTTCGCCAATTTGCCGTCGTTCGGCAGGTTCAAACGTCGAAAACGTCCGGCGCAGCAAGGGCAACACTGCCACAAACGCCTTTTCCGGTAACGATCGAAGCCAACGATCGAGTACCGCAAACAATCGATCGTCGTGCAACAACAACAAACCGCTCCCGTCGAGAAACCCCTCAATCCAAGCCGCAGCGTGAGGGGGAGCGACGACCGTTGAAAGCGCCAATCCCATCAATCGTTCCACCTCCTCAACCTCGATCTCGCCAGCGTCCAACAACAACCGACAACTAACCCCCCCAATCGAACCGTGGATTTTCTCCCGCTGTGCCAGGTGTCCCAACACCCGGAACCACTGCCTCCGGTACATCTCCTGTTGCAACAGCGAAATTGCCCCATTAAACGCCAACATTCGCAATCGCATCGATTTAGCGACCTCGTCATTCAACGACACGCAAGCGTCGGGCAAACCGAGACAACTACGAACCACCAAGCCGTCAATCACGCGCTCGATCGTGGCGACATCCGTTTGACGCACGTTCCCGTATCGCCAAATCCGAGCGAGGGCAGGCAGTGCGTCCATCAACTGCGAAGAATCGCGCGTCGTTGCCGAAATCGCCTGTACGCGATCGAGAATCGTTTCGATCGACTCCGGCAGTGCCGCCAGCAACACGAGATCGAGCAATTCCGTCAACTGTCGCAGCGTTGCCGCCTCCCGCGCCTGATGAATTCCACAAGCCGCCGCCGCATCGCGCACCGTGTTGCCCCAAATCGAAGCATCCACCGACATCACGGCAAATTCAGGCTGCCACGCCAATTCCCAAACTTCCTTAAACGTACCCAAACCGTTCGTTCGCTGCCGGTGTCCCCAGGGAATGTCCAACAGCCTCAACTGATGTAACAGGTTCGATCGAGCCAAATCCAACGCCTTTCGCAAATCCAACGTCAAGGTTTTCGGAGTCGCCTCCGGCTTCAGACGCAATCGTTTCTGTAAATCCCGTAAGTTCTGTTGGAGCGGAGTTGTGGGCGTTTCTTCCGGAACTTCACCCATTCGATCGCTGACGATCGACTGTTCCCACACCAACCGCATCGGCAACTCCGAACCGTTCCCCATGACCGCTTCTGTCGCATCGTTGAGTTCCGTCAACCCCGGAATCGGTCGATCTCGCAACGCCGCCAGGGTTTGAGCCAGTCGCACCGCCTCGATCGTCCTGGCCGAAGAAGTCTCTAACCCCTGTTCCCGCAACAACCGCGCCACACGAACCATCCAATGCACGGCCACTTCCGAAGCCGGTCGATCGTCCATTTCCCACAAATGGTGATACCATCCCGGCGACGGAACCCCCGCACCATAACCACTTCGATCGGCTAACCGACCGTAAGTCCAAGGTATCCAGGTGGCGCAGACCTGAGTTTTCGGCAATCCCTTCAAAATTGCATTATCGACCTTGGCCGGAGGCTTATCGGCTAAAGCGGGAGCGTGCCAAGCCCCACACACGACTGCCATTCGATCGAACCCCTTTTTCTCCGCATTGCGAATCGTTTTTCGCATATACGCTTCCCGCGTTACGTCGAGATCCTCCATCAAATCGGTCTCTTCCCGCAGAGCCGCCATCGCCTCTAAAATCGCCTCGAACAAATCCGTAGCATCTCGCCGCTGTTCCACCATGACCTCCCACCACTGCTCGCCATCCGCAAAACCCGCAGCTCGTGCGAGTTCTCCAAGCGGATCGCGGCGAACGTCTGGTAGAGGAGAACGGCCGTTTTCTCCCATCTCTCGCAACGGGAATCGATGACCTTGAGGTAAGTCCATCCACTGCACTGAGATATCGTGCGTCAAGCCGTAACGCAAGGCTTGCCACTCGGGAGAATAGACGGCAAACGGATAGTAAACCGCCTGTTGGGGTCGATCGCGCACGTACAACAGCAACGCAACTGGAGGTTTCATCTCCGGACTGGTGACTAAAGGTAAGACGCTTTCTGCTTCCGGGGGGCCTTCAATGAGAATGGCATCCGGTTGCCAAGTTTCTAGAGCTTTCAGGAGACTGCGAGCTGAGCCAGGGCCGTGATGGCGAATGCCGAAAATACGAACGGTCATCGTTTAGGGGAGTTCGATCCTCTCTTTAACCTTCTTATTATGGGATAACTCCACCGTCGCAAGTTAAGAAATGCCAAAGTAGTGTTGAGTTTTTGTAAAAAAACAGAAAAAATTGCGGATTTGTGGTTAGATTGAGAGAAGAAAAGAAAGCTTTTCCAAATCCCGATTAGCCCATTAAGAGCGCGTACCATATTGCAAGGGTGTTAGCCATAAAGCCAGAAAGACTATTACAGCAATTCTTGGCTTTGTGTGATACAGAGGCGTTTCAAACTTTCGACTTTTTTAGATCGATCCATGCCTAAGCTTCATCAATAATGTTGCCTAGATTTTGTACGGCAATTCAATTTCAAGAATCTAAAGAAGCATTTTTCATGGTTTATACCTCAATTCGGTCGAAACTCTCAATTTTAATTTTCATTTTTATTTACAACAATTGATGCCTCTCTTGATTGAGGTTATTCCAACGTCAAGCGTAACATAATATCTCAAGTCAAGACAACCAAATTCGAGATTGAGTTAAAGAACGCATAATACTTGTGATAAATTTTTGTTCGACTGAATCAATTAAGGTATGAAGAATTAGATAGATTTCTATCATGCAGTTTTTTGCTCTGTTACTCAGTATACAGAAGTTAGATGCGAGCCAGCCCCGTACTACTTATCTGTATTTGAAAAGCTTGAAAACTCGAACAAAAAATCAAAAATGTTAAATATAACAATGAAGAATTCGCTAAAAAGTAGAACCTTAAGGGCAAAAGTTGCCTTCCTTACAGTTGCGATTGGCACAATTCCTATTATCCTGGTTGGTGGCTTAGCCTATTTCATGACGAACACCATTCTCCGACAACAACTCGTTCAGCAAATTATCCAAAACCAACAAAACCAAACGAACGAAGCCGCAGATAAACTCTACCGATTTCTATTGGAGCGATATGGTGATGTTTGGGCAGTTTCTAAAATTTCCCTATTCAGCAATCCTGAAGCTTTCAAAGCCACCTCGCAACAAGATCGAGAAGCCTTACTCAACAACGTTGTCGAAGCCTATAAAGTTTACGACAGCCTAGCCATTTTCGATCTCAACGGTCGCGTTATCCTAAAATCGGGTGAAGTGGTAAGCGATCGACAGTCCGATCGAGCGTATTTTAAAAGCGCACAACAATCCAACGTACCTCGCATTAGTCTACCCGAACTTGCACCGGCAACCAATCAACTTTCTATTTACGTCACGGCACCCATTCGAGATCGAAGCACCGGACAAATCACCTCTATTTTAAGAGCCAGACTTCCGGTGAGCGTTCTCGAGAATTTATTGAGTATCGCCGTCGCCGATCGGGTTCATCTCCACGTTACCGATAGCACTGGACGTAGCTTTATCAACATCAATAGTAAGTCTCTTGGCGAAAACCTTTTCCAACTTTTTCCATTAGTTAAAGAAGCTTACGAAACCAACCAAACTAACAGCGATCTCCTGTCTAATATCGAAGGCTATCCCCAACGGCTCGTGTCAGCGACCCCCCTACGCCAATCCGATCGAATGCCTCCTTTGGACTGGATGGTTATCGTCAATACCGATCCCGAGGTTGTCTTTGCCCCAGCGGACAAACTGCTACAAACGATCGCGTTCGGCATCGTAGCGACGCTCCTCATTATCACCGTCCTCGCCATTATCGTCAGTGTGCTAGTTACCGAACCTCTGATTCGGCGCATTACACAGGTCGTACAAACCCTCGTCAGTACCTCGAGTGAAATCGCAGCAACCATCGAACAGCAAGAACGAACGCTCAACCAGCAAGCCTCCTCAATTAGCCAGTCCACCACGAGCATGGACGAACTCAACGCTTCCTCTCAACAGTCAGCCGAGCGCGCCCAAGTCGCCGAATCCCACGCCCAACAAGTGTTACAACTCACAGAAGGTGGAATGAAAGCTGGGCGAGAAGCCCTCGACGGCATTGCCAACCAGCAAGATATCGTCAATATCCTTGCCCAACAAATTACCCAGCTTAACGAACAAGCTCGACAAATCGGATCGATTTCTGCCTTAGTCAGCGATTTAGCCAACCAAACCAATATGCTGGCGCTGAATGCCTCAGTTGAAGCCGTTCGTGCCGGAGAATTTGGAAAAGGCTTTTCCGTCGTTGCGTCAGAAATTCGCAAGCTCGCCGACCAAAGCCGACATTCCGCCCAAAAAATCGATACTCTCGTCAATAGGATTCAAACGAAGCTCGACACAACGGTAACGCTTGCCCAAGAAGGCACTCAGAATATGCGTGAAAATGCCAATATTGCCCGAGAAACCGTCGATCGATTCGCACAAGTCCAAGAGTCCATTCAAACGATTACCATCGGTTCCCAACAGATCGCCAAAACCGCCCAACAGCAAGCACTGGCGATCGAACAAGTCGTCCAAGCCATGACCGCCCTCGATCGAAGTGCCAGAGAAACCGCCAATAGCATTACACAAACCCGCATCGGCAGCCAAAATCTCAACGAAGCCGCCTTGACACTACAAGATATAGTTTGAGGAAGAGCAGAGGAGGAGACGATCGACTCATCGCTTCTCCGCCTCTACCCTTTCACTCACAATTCGGTTACCTCACGATGCCCTCCCGAGAGTATTTCATCCCCCGGTTAAAACGCGGGGGATGAAATACGAACGCGCGACTTTAGTCGCCGTAACTGTAGCTATAGCCATCTTTCTGATGAATGTGTTTGCAATACTTGGCATTAATGCCTTGCACCAATCCCTTGGCGGTTGAAATGTTGAACGAACCTGTCGAGCGAACCGCTACTCGCCCGACATGGATTCCGGCTTTCTTCCCCTTGGGGACTTCAGCCCGAACGATGTCGCCAGTTTGAAAGCCTCGAACAAAGCGAGACTTAGAACGATGACGAATAGGGAAGCCGTCTCGGTCGATCCCGCACATCTGGCGAGTGCCATGCCCCGTTGCCTTAATCGACAACGGTTGCAAGGTTTGAACGTCGATCGAGTCTGTCTCGCCGACGCAAGCAGCGTCTAGCCAGTGAGTCTTGGGTAGTCCAAACCGACATCGGTTATACTTCGTCTGGCCTCCAGTCCCTACTTTGACGGGAAGCCTTGTCGCCTTCAGCTCCTCGAACAATCGCCAGCGAGTAGCATTGACGGCTGCCGCATCCTTTAGTGGTCGCTTGGATTGCTTGAGAATACGCGCCAGCAAATCGGGACTACCGGAAAGGAAGTCCTGCACGTCCTGGGTGTTTTTGGTAAGGTTGCACGGATGGCAAGCTAGGGTAAGATTGGAGACGCGATCGCTCCCTCCCTTCGATTTGGGGTGGATGTGTTCGACTTCTAGCGGCACGTTCTCAGCACCGCAATAGGCGCACTTGCGCCCCCACTTTTCCAACAAATATTGCCGCACTTCGTAGCCAAACCGTTCGCCCTGTTGGTACTCAACCCCACTCACTTCTGGGTTCTGGAGTTTCTGGGTGTCGAACCGCACGAGTTCTTGAGAAATCGAGAAAATCGGGCAAAGTTTTCGCAAACGGTTTACCCAGGTCATCGTGGTTTCGACGCGATGACTTAAAGACGGTGGCAGCCAACCTTTCGGACGGGTGCGGTTGAGGAACCGAGGTTCGCGGTATCGCGTTTTGCGGCTCCGACGACTCCGACGGCAGGCGCGACGGGTTGCCAGGTCATTCTTGATAGCTTGTCCTCTGTGGGAGAGTTCACCCGCCCAGACGACGGCATTTCCCTTCAGCAAAGCAAGCCCGGTCGTTTTAGATCCCGGATCGATCTTCAGTTCGCACGATTCGAGGTCGCTCTCGACTGCTTTCTTCAGAACGATCGTAAACGGGTATTGACGGAATACGGCGGCTTTGCCTGCATTTAGCAACCGTCGTGCGGTTCCTGGGGAGCATGGCGTTAGCGGCTTTTGGTTCGTGTCGATAACTAGGACGTAATTGGACATGGTGTTTGTCCCTAACTGTTCAGTAACGTTCGCTTCGCCAAGGTTCGGAAAGTTGGTCGCGCCCAAAGCACTGCCTTAACTCCGATAGGGCTGTTTAACTTTGAACCTCAGAGCCTAGAACTAGCGACGCATTCTAGGGTGAGATGGCTTTCCGAACGTAGCCCTCGAAGGGCTTAGGCTGGTCAGGTGTCGGGACAGTCAAGCCCCGCGACTTTAGTCCGGGGTTTAGTTCCTATGGAGTTCCTGACCTCGACCCAAACGGGTTCGCTTTCGTTGGCCGTCGCATCCACCGTGCGGAGTGCGTAACGTCCCGGCTTCACCGTAACGTTCGTTTTCTCCCGTGGGAGGACTTGCTGCAACTCCCATCGATCGCCCTTCTGCACGTACAAAGCCACCGACTCGACATCCTCCGAATAATCCCCCTGCCAGCGAATCGTCTCGGAGCTGGTTTCCACGTCACGGGGTGCGTCGGGGTTTTGCGCGTCTAACCACGGCATCGACGGAACGAGGGCGGGAGTCGGGTACAACCGATTGCGGAACGCTTGGTTGACCCCAAATCGGTTTTCCATAAACACCTTCATACTAAAGAAGACATTTCCCAACGAGCCGCGCAACGCCGATCGACGGGAAATATCGACTTGACGCAAATACTCGTCGACCCGCCAGTCTTGATTGTCGAGCTGGCTGAGGTAGTTTCCCGCATAAATGTGGCGGCCGTGGGGGTTGTGAGACAGCCACCAGTCCAACAGCACCGGATAACTTTGCGCCCGCTGGTCGATGCGCCAATACAGTTGAGGTGCCATATAATCCACCCATCCCTGTTCTAGCCACAGCTTCGGATCGGCGAAAATCGCATCGTACTGATCCATTCCCGTAATTCCCGACGGTTGACCGGGACGGTAGATGCCGAAGGGACTGATCCCGAACTTCACCTGGGGTTTAATCGCTTTAATCCCTTCGTATAACCGTCGAACGAGGGTGTTGACGTTTTGCCGTCGCCAGTCGTCGCGGCCGAGGGTTCCCCCATTTTTGCGATAAAGTCCGTAGGTGGCATCGTCGGGGAATTCAACCCCCGCCTCAGGATAAGGATAGAAATAATCGTCGAGGTGAATGCCATCGACATCGTAGCGTCGTGCGACATCTGTAATGACCTCGTAAGTACGGTCTTGCACCTCGGGCGCACCGGGGTCCATCCACAACAGATTGCCGTAGTGGTAGGCGTATTGTGGAAACTGTCGCGCCATGTTGTGGGGGGCTAAGTCGTAATTGCCGCCGAGTTTGGCACGATAGGGATTGAACCAGGCGTGCAGTTCGATGTTACGGGCGTGAGCTTCGTCGATCGCAAACTGCAAGGGATCGTAGAACGGCGAAGGGGGTTGACCCTGACGACCGGTGAGCCAGTAACTCCAAGGTTCGATACTGGAGTTGTACAGTGCGTCTCCGGCTGGACGAACCTGTAAAACCAAAACGTTGAGGTTGAGTTCCTGCATTCGATCGAGAATGCGGATCAACTCACTTTGTTGCTGGTTCGTAGACAAACCAGGACGAGACGGCCAGTCGATATTGACGACAGAAGCCACCCAAACGCCGCGAAATTCGCGATCTTGGAAGTTCATGGGTGCGGTGGCGACGTGGCTCACTTGGGGCGATCGTGCGTAGGCGTAAACCTGGGTGAGTAAGAGCGCAGCGATCGACAAGCCAACCCAGAGCAATCGTTGGGGTCGAAGGCGAAGGCGCTCGAAAAAGCGAACGCATCGCGGCCAAATAGAGGAGCGATTGGGGTTCATAAGTAACGTGAGAGAATCCGTTTGTAGATCGTGTGAGTTCGAGCTGTCATTTTAACGGCTTTGAGCAGTGTTCTTATCACAAAAAGGACAGCCATGCAATTGCAACAGCCAAACAGCCCTCGATCGTTCGGAATTTCTCAGCAGTTCGAGGAGGCTGTCAAAATTCAGGCGGTAGGGGAAAGCGAGCCAGGAAATCGAAGGCGTTCGTTTGAACGGTTCAGTCTCGATCGAGGATCGGCACTAAAGCTTTACAAACCATAAATCTGAACGATCGTCCAAGGGGCGAGAAACGTTAAAATCAAGTTCAACAGAATACCAGCCCTCGCAAAATCTATAAATTTGTAGCCCCCCGGCCCGTAAACCATCGTGTTTGTTTGATATCCAATCGGCGTTAAATAGCTGTTCGAGGCCGCAAACGTTACCGCAAACATAAAGGCGATTGGATTGAGATTCAAGGATTGAGCGACACCAACCGCGACCGGAATCATCAAGACGACCGAGGCATTATTTGACAAAATTTCAGTGAGGAGATTGGTGGCAATATAAAAAAGTGTCAAAATCCAATAACCCGATAAATTGCCGCACGCTTCCACTAATCGATCGGCCAGCCATTGCGTCGTTCCCGAGTTATTCATCGCAATGCCGAGGGGAATTAAACCCGCCAACAGAAAAATAATATCCCAGCGAATTGCACCGTAAATTTCGCCCGGCTTGAGACAGCCGGTTAAAACCATTAAAACAACCCCCAACAAACTACTCACCAAGATCGGCTGAATCTTAAAAGCTGCCAAGATCACCACACCCAAAACAATCGCCAAAGCAATTCGTGCTTTATTTTGTCGGATGTTCTCGACGTTTCGTTCCTCTAAAACTAAAAGTTCCCGAGTTGTTTGCAACCCAATAAAACTATCTTTTGGTCCTTGAACTAAAAGTAAATCTCCAAAGCGTAGTGGAACTTTCCCCAATCTATCTCGAATGAGTTCTTGCCCGCGACGAATGGCGAGAATTGTGGCATTATATCGCTGTCGAAATCGCAAATCTTTTAAGGTCGATCCGATAAGGCGAGAATTGGAAAGAATGAGAATTTCCGCTACTTTTTCCTCTCCAGAGCTAATCTCATCTTCAACTGATTGCTGATTGAATTTAATATCTGCTAAAATTTCGATACCGCGTTCGTCTTTGATATTGAGTAAATTTTCGCGACTCCCCCGAACGATTAAAATATCTCCTGCAGATAGCGTTTTATCGGCGAGTGGCTGAGAAAAATGAATGCCGTTGTGAATAATTTCTAACACCGACAAATCGAACTTTCTTTGAATTTCACTTTCACGCAAAGTTTGACCGATTGCACTAGATCCCGGTGCGATAACCATTTCGCTGATGTAGTCTTGTAATCCGTAGTTTTGCTCGATCGAGTTACTATTGGAGAGTTTTCGTTCTGGCAAAAAATGAGGTGCCACGATCGACAAATACAACAACCCGATCGAAAACGTCGTCAAGCCCACCGGCGTAAACGCAAATAAGCTAAATTCTCCATAGCCCAACTGCTCCGACAATCCGCTGGCTAAAATATTCGTCGAAGTGCCAATAACCGTTAACATTCCACCGAGAATCGTACTGTAAGACAGGGGAATGAGCAGTTTAGAAACCGAAATTTGGCGTTGTTTGCACCAAGCCTCAACGATGGGTAAAAAGATCGCGACCACTGCCGTATTATTGATAAACGCAGTAATCGGGCCGACAATACCGCCCATGACAAAGATTTGCCGCGAAATATGTTTTCCACCCCACCTCAACAACCCATCTCGAACGATTTGAAGGACTCCTGTTCGCGTAATTCCCGCACTGAGAATAAACATTGCCATCACGGTAATGGTAGCTGAATTACCAAACCCCGAAATACCTTCTTCCGGGGTGACTAAGCCCAGAAGTACGAGGACGATCGCAACAAGCAGAGCTGTTAAATCGACGGGCAACCATTCCGCCACGAACGCAATTAAGGCTAATCCCAAAACCGCGAGCATCAAAACAATTTTCATAGGAGAAAGATTCGATCGAGGGGGTTAACAGAAATTCTTAAAACGGTCAGTCGGCCGTCTTGCTCAATGTCAATCGAGTATCGGGTTTTGACAAATCGATCGACGATCTCAGAGAACTCTCTCGAAGTCGCCGATCGTCGATCGTTCGTTCTCGATTGCAATTCGGAAGGAAAAGCGAAAAAAGCAATTGGGTTTTTGAATCGGCGGTTCGTTCCCTCGCGATGAGAACAGATTCCGTGAAATCGCTGGGTTTTGTCCTTCCTCGGGCAAAACTCAATACTGCCTACCGTTTTAACATTGCCAGAGCGAACTTTAAATCCAGATTATCGTCCGCGCGCTCGATCGAGATCGAAGCTGTTCGTCAAACCCGTTCGCGCCCCATCCCCTCGGAACCCCTCGATCTCGTTCGTCAGATCGGCGAGGGCGTCGGTGTTCCGCCCCCAGCTTGCCGATTAAAACGAAATCGTCAGGTATCGATCCTGAAATTTAGCGCCTTTCACCGATTTACCGCTCAATTCAGGCGGGAGGAAAATATTGTGGCGCTGTTCGCCGGCTTCCACCGTCACTTCCGGGCCAGACTGAATCAGTTTGACCTGTTTTTTCTCGAAGCCCGGTAAAAATAACCGTACCGTTTGCGCCGCCAGATCGATTTCCATGGGCTTCGGTGCGTTCGCGACCTGCGAAAAATCCGGTAAATTCTCGATCGAGGATTGCCAATCGTCTCCCAACCTCGTCGGAACGGCGCTCACCGTTAGCGGTGCGAACTCTGCGGCCACACCTTCGTTAGAAGTTGCGCGATTGAGGACAACACCACCCACCGTTAACCCAATTTGCTGCGCCTCACCCCAACGGTATTTCGCCACAGCGATCGAAACCGGATCGTTCGTCGTCACCAAATAAGCCGCCATGCGTTTCGGATCGAACAGCGTGCGTTTTCCTTCCCCAAACAAATCGTCCAGTTTGTCCGGTGTAAACTCCGTCTGCGACCAATCGACATTCAGCACAGCAGCACTCACCGGTTGTACGAACGGCGACAACGCACGAACGATATCCGATCCATCGAGAACTTGACGAAAGCGACGCAGATACCACCCAGCGATTTCAGCGATGCCGAGCATTCGTAGTGTTTCTCGATCGCTGGTACCGTCGAATACGATAACGTCGTACTCGTTGCTGGCGTCGTACTCCCGAATGGCATTGATGGCAAACGCGCCGTCCATTGCCGGAAGGACGGCGAGTTCTTGTCCGTAAACCTCTTTAAAAAACGGCGTTCGCAGGTATTTTGCCTCTAAGCTTTTAACCTGTTCCCACCCTTGCTCCAACATCGTTGGAGTATCGAACTGTATCGCGTGTAAATTCGGCTCGATTTCCGTCGGCTCAGACGTAACTGAGGTTCCGAGTAACAAGCCGAACTCCGGCCCCGAGCCTTGACTTGCCAATAGGACGCGCTTACCAAAACTCGCATAATATTTCGCCGTCGCGATCGAAATCGTGGTGCGGCCCGTTCCACCTTTTCCGAGAAACGTCAGAATCTGTGCCATAGCTCGATTTACGATTCAACCCATTTACAACTTACAATTTACGATTTTTCATCTCTCCTTCGCCCTCCTAGTCCCCCGAACACTCTTCACGATTCACGCTTCACTGCAAAGGGGGTGACGGATATCCATAGAAATCCGTCACCCCCATCGCCAGATTTGAGAGAGCTTAGGCAGGTTCGATTTCGTCCTCGAAGAACCAAGTCGCCAAACCTTGTTGGAACTCCACCACAACACCGATGCCACTGCCATCAACCATTTTGTAGTCGGAAATCGTCCCGACGGGATTTTGTTTGATCCGATCGACGATTTCGCTCGGTACGCGATCGCGAATCCGACGAACTCTAACCTTTTGACCTACTTCCATTACAGCTCGACTAACGTGTGTTTTCGACAAAACCACCCCATAGTGTATCAGGGTTTCTTCCCCAGAGAGCGCTCAAGATTCCGAGTACTTTGCCAGTCCGAACACGTATACACCATGCACGAACAAGGCGACCGCCCACGCGACGCTCGCCCAAAGCGTCCAAGACTCTTCAATGTGATAGAGGACATACAGAAACCACGCAAACGAATTGCTTGCTGCAAAAATCGCCACGTGCAGCGCGAAGTTAACTCGATCGCCCAAACGCCGGTACGCTGGGTCTTTAGGGTCGGGTTTTCCAGGCCATTTTAGAGGCATAAGCGTGTCATAAAACGATTGAATGGTATCGATTGTACGCAAACCGCCTCAGAATCGTTTGATAAAATAATGGCACGAGGGGTCTCACCCCTTAGACTGCAATCCTAATAAGACTTGAGATCGTCAAGGATCTCGCGCTCTACCCAGCGCGGATTCACTGCATCGGATACAGTTATGGTTAACTCGTTGGTTTATCCGTGGGAGAGTTTCAAAGACTCACCGAGATCGCCCAGCCTCGATCGCACGAACAATTGGGTTGAGGGGGTGGTTGCCCGCGTCGATCGAGATCGCGCTCCCTATGATACACAAACAACGTTGCCGGAGTTTCCCGACTGCGTGCGTCTCGACTTTGAAGACTTAGAACGCTTTGAAGTGGTACGAGATCAATTTCTACGCTGGGGAATCGAATTCGATAATGCCATTGCCGTTTGCCCGTCAAATCCCGCTTATCCGACCCATTCAGGTGAAATCCTGCTTATGGGAGCGCCTCAAGGGGGGTTTCTCGAAATGAAATTCACTCGTGCCGTGGAGTTCGTCTCTGCCTTCGTCACCAGTTGCCGCATTGTCGCTATGTCAGCCTATAA
Organism: Geitlerinema sp. BBD 1991-9; assembly: GCA_001657325.1. Taxonomy (GTDB): domain Bacteria; phylum Cyanobacteriota; class Cyanobacteriia; order Cyanobacteriales; family Geitlerinemataceae; genus Geitlerinema. The sequence continues at coordinate 229,620 of LWRO01000002.1, forward strand.
CGACCTCGGGCAAACCCTAACGCGGGCTGAGTTACCGTCGGCCAACTTGGCCGGCTCTGACTCAGCAATCCCCCCAAACTATCAACTCATCGTCAAAGCACCCAACATTTACCGCGTTACCTTCTATGCCATCGACGCACAACTGACCGTGGACGATATCAGTTTTGGTTGAAATTCGATCGAAATTTAGTTGAAACATCGCGTCCTCAAAAGACCCCGAACGGTACCGCGTCCTAGATTGTTCCCCGCATTGTGAGAAGAAGTCTGCTAACCTCAGACGGAACGCAGTGCCTTCTATCGTGCGTCTCGATGTCGCCAGTTTTCGATCGATCGCCGAAGGGTTCAACGTTCGAGAGGTGCAGAGATCGCGTTTCCCTGCGTTTGCCCAGTTGACCCCATGGCTTCGATCGACGTTCGATCGAACAATATGATAGATTAATGGACTATAGACGTAACCTCAAAGCGTCTGACTCTCGAATCTTTACAACTCGATCGACCTCGCCCACCGAAATCACCGTGACCCAAGCGTCCGATTCGCGACAACTGCGGGACGTTTTCCCGCCACCGCCCAAACGCCGTTCGCCTCGATCGAACGTCGCGCCCTTTCTGCGGCAACGGGGAGGTTGGCTGTTAGCAGCGGTTTTAGCGGCAACGATGTTGCTGTGGAATTGGAAGCTGTTTCTCGCCACGAGCTTTGGCATGGGCGTAACGGTCGGCGCGTACTCGCTCTCGCTGTCACCTTGGACGATTCGCTGGATAGACCTGCGACGTTGGTTGTCTGACACACACCGCCCGGTGACGTTTGCCGTCGTCAGTGGAGGACTCGCGACGTTTTGCACCTACATGGCCACCTCGATTTGGGCGAGTGCAGAAAATCGTTGGATGGCCAGCGGGCTGATTTTACAGGGTTTTGCAACCTTGGGAATTTTACTATTGCTGGTCTGGCAAACCCTCGATCGTCTGTTAGGGCGAGAAGCCGTTAACTTAGATGCCGCACTGAAGCAGCTCACCGAAAACGACACGCTCAAACAAGTCGTCGCCCTGCGTCAAATTCAACGATGGACGATGTCCGGCAGCGTGGATGATGTAGAACGCCAAACCATCTCGGATTGCTGCCGCGTTTTGCTGTCGCGAGAGCTGGAAACAGTCGTGCGGGATGCAGCCTTAGACACCCTGAAAGTCGCGCAAGCCCAAACCGCATCGCTACCGCCGGGGACGCAAGCCCCGATTCACTGGCGGCCGTCTGTGCGAAAGGTCGCGACACACAAGCGAAAAGTTTGGCTGTAAGATTTTGGCAGTAAGATATAGCGGTTTTCCCTCGTCCCCAGCTCTCAAACCCCTATCACCTCACTACAATTTCAAACTCCAGACCGTCGCGATGGAAATCGTAGGTGAAGCGATCGACAAGGTTCGTATCGCTGAGTTCGAGATTGTAGAAATCGATCGAATCCGCTTCAAAATAGGGGCCGGCGTGCCACGTTCCCACCTCTAACTTAATAAAACAGTTGCCCGGAACCCAAAATGCAGCCAGCTTATCGAGATTCGGTCGATCGTCCTGGCTCGGAGGCGCAACCGCAATCGCCCAACCTCGACCGTCCAGAGATCCCAAACACTGCGTACATTTTACGTGGCGCGTAATTTCGTGAAAACAGCGGCCGCGATCGAACAGTCGCATGATATAAAACCGAGGCGTTCCCCCACACAGATTTAACTGTGCATCTGTCTCGTCAAACAGCTTCCCATCCTCACCAGCAAAAATTACCTGGCCGTAGGGTCGAAAAGCTTCCGGGTTAACCCGCCGAACCGTCAACGGTCGTCGCCTTATCGCCTCGTTCAAGCCCGGTCTTCCTCAGTAACTCACCTGCCCCTATTCTATTCCCTAGGACTCCTTATCGCGTTCGAGCCGAGTTCGATCGAGGTCGATCGAGTTCGTTTCGCCCAAGCTCCCCGCAGGTGGTAGTCTTAAAGATGGCTTTAACAGTATGTAATACTGCCACCCGAACTTATTGACAGACGACTCACATATACAAGCATGGTCACCACGGCAGAAAAAACCAATACTGGCTACATTACTCAAATCATCGGTCCCGTCGTTGACGTCAAATTTTCCGGCGGTAAAATGCCGGAAATTTACAACGCCTTGAAAATCGAAGGGAAAAACGAAGCCGGACAAGACGTTTCCGTTACCTGCGAAGTTCAACAACTTCTCGGAGACAACCAAGTTCGCGCCGTTGCGATGAGTTCCACCGACGGCTTAGTGCGTGGAATGCAAGCGATCGACACGGGTGCAGCGATCAGCGTTCCCGTCGGTAAAGTGACGCTCGGCCGCATCTTCAACGTCCTCGGCGAGCCGGTCGACGAAAAAGGCGACGTTACCAGCAACGAAACTTCTCCCATCCACCGGGAAGCCCCCAAACTGACTGAACTGGAGACCAAACCCTCCATTCAAGAAACGGGAATTAAAGTGGTTGACCTGCTGGCTCCCTACCGTCGCGGCGGTAAGGTGGGTCTGTTCGGTGGTGCTGGCGTGGGTAAAACCGTCATCATCATGGAACTGATTAACAACATCGCGAAAGCCCACGGTGGTGTATCCGTGTTCGGCGGTGTGGGCGAGCGGACCCGCGAAGGGAACGACCTCTACAGTGAAATGGTGGAATCCGGGGTGATCGATGCGGGGAACCTGGAGAACTCCAAAGTCGCCCTCGTTTACGGTCAGATGAACGAACCCCCCGGTGCGCGGATGCGTGTTGGTCTGTCGGCACTGACGATGGCGGAATACTTCCGCGACGTGTCCAAACAGGACGTTTTGTTGTTCATCGACAACATCTTCCGCTTCGTGCAAGCCGGTTCCGAAGTATCCGCACTACTCGGTCGGATGCCCTCTGCGGTGGGATACCAGCCTACCCTGGGGACGGAAATGGGCGAACTGCAAGAGCGCATTACGTCTACCACCGAAGGTTCGATCACCTCGATTCAAGCCGTTTATGTTCCGGCGGACGACTTGACCGACCCCGCACCGGCCACGACCTTCGCACACTTGGACGCCACCACCGTATTGTCCCGTGCCTTAGCCTCGAAAGGGATTTACCCGGCGGTCGATCCCCTCAACTCGACCTCGACGATGTTGCAACCGAATATCGTTGGCGAAGAACACTACAGCACGGCTCGTGCAGTGCAAGCGACGCTGCAACGCTACAAAGAACTTCAAGACATCATCGCCATTTTGGGTCTCGACGAGTTGTCGGAAGACGACCGCCAGACCGTGGCTCGCGCCCGTAAGATCGAGCGTTTCCTGTCTCAACCGTTCTTCGTGGCAGAAGTGTTCACGGGTGCGCCTGGGAAGTACGTCAAACTGGAAGATACCATCAAAGGCTTCCAAATGATCCTCAACGGCGAACTCGACGATCTGCCCGAACAAGCGTTCTACCTAGTCGGCGACATCAACGAAGCGAAAGCAAAAGCCGAAAAACTGAAAGCCGAAGCGAAGTAAGTTCGCCCTCCTCTCCCTAACTCCTCTCCCAGAGGGAGGGGGGTCTAGGGCGGTTCATTGTGTACCTCGCCGAAAAAATATATGACTTTACAAGTTCGCGTTGTCGCACCAGACAAAACGGTCTGGGATTCAGAAGCCCAAGAAGTAATTTTACCGAGTACGACCGGACAAATGGGAATTCTCAGCGGCCACGCACCGCTGTTGAGTGCCCTCGATACGGGTGTCATGCGCGTTCGCCCTCAAAAAGACTGGGTACCCATCGCACTGATGGGTGGCTTCGTCGAAGTCGATAACGATTTGGTGACGATCCTCGTCAACGGGGCAGAGCGAGGCGAAGATATCGATCTGGAAACGGCTCGTGCTGACTACCAAAAGGCTCAGGAGCGGTTGGAAAAATCCGTCACCGCCTCGAAGCAAGAACAAATTCAAGCTAAGCAAACATTGAAGCGAGCGCGGGCGCGGTTCCAAGCGTCTGGTGGCGAGCTTTAAGTTCGATCGATTCACAACTCGACAAAGCTTAGCCCATAAAGGGGGTGCCTTTGAGTGCGCCCCCTTTTTCAGTAAAGCGTGAGAAGTAGAAGAGTCAAGAGTGGGGTTGAGATTGATTCTGACGGAATTTGGAAAACGCGGTAGAACTTGAGGAGAACGAAAAAAGATCGATCCTGTAAGACTCCATGAAAAAACTGTTTCGCAAACCGAAACGCCAAGAATCCCGTCAAAGCGCGACACTCCGCCTCCAGAAACGCAAAACACGCATTCTCGTGAGTCGGATCGGGAAATATCGCCTCATCGAAATGGGGATTCCAGGATTTGATTGGAGCGATTTGTATCACTGGCTGCTGAGTTTGTCGTGGGGCGGCTTTTTAGGTCTCGTCGCTTTGACGTATTTGTTGGTCAATTTACTCTTTGCAGCGGCTTACGTGTCGATCGACGGAAACGGAATCGCCAATGCCGAGCCGGGTTCGTTTCTCGATGCGTTTTTCTTTAGCGTGCAGACGATGGCGACGATCGGCTACGGGGCGATGTATCCCCAAAGTCTTGCCACGCACTTAATCGTCTCGTTTGAAGTGTTGGTCGGGTTATTAGGTGTGGCGATGGCCACGGGGTTAATGTTCGCCCGATTTACCCTCCCGAGCGCTCGGGTGTTGTTCGGTCAATTTGCCGTCGTTTGTCCTTATAACGGTACGCCAACGTTAATGTTTCGTGCAGCGAACCGTCGGGGAAATTTTATCGTCGAGGCACAGTTTCGAGTGAGCGTGTTACTTCCCGAGCAAACGTCAGAAGGACACGTCATGCGACGATTACACGATTTAGAGTTGGTTCGCTCGGAAACGCCATTTTTCTCTCTGTCGATGACGCTCATGCACCCGATCGACGAGTCGAGTCCGCTATTTGGAAAGTCCGCTTCGTTCCTGTCAGAAGTCGATACGCAAATTGTCGTAATGATGACGGGATTGGACGAAACAGTATCGCAAACCATTCACGCTAGTAAGTTTTACACGGCGGGTGATGTGTGTTGGAACACACGCTTCGTCGATATTATTTCGATACAGCCCAACGGCGATCGATATGTCGATTACGACCGCTTCCACGACATCGAACCGATGATGGACGATTTGTAAGCGAGCGCCTCTGGGTGCGTCTCCGGCGGTTGTCCCCTCGAACGATCGAGCGATCGTTCGATCGACTTTCCGAATCCTAAATGCCAATACCCTGTAAGATGAATTTGCTTGAAGGTATACGATCGAAAGTCTATGGAAGCGGCTGAACTCTTACATCGCTACGCCGCAGGCGAACGGGATTTTAGCGGGGTCGATGTCCGACGCATTCGTTTGAGTCGGGCCGACCTCTATCAAATTTGTTTGAAAGATGCGTTATTGTCGGGTGCATCGCTGAGAGATGCTGATTTGCGAGGTGCCGATCTCGCCCGCACCGATCTCGTTGGGGCCTGTCTTAACGGTTCGTCCCTCGTCGGTGCGAGCCTGTATGCGGCAGATTTAACGCAAGTGGAAATGCGCTATGTCGATTTGTATCGGGCCGATTTACAAGAAGTCTCACTCAAGGGTGCAGATTTATTTGAGGCGGACTTGCGCGAAACGAATTTAAGCGGTGCCAACTTGTGTGAGGTGAGCTTGCGGGGGGCCAATCTGCGTCAGGCGAAACTCGATGGCGTCAAACTTCACGATGCCGATTTGCGTGAGGCGGACTTACGGGGTGCGAGTTGGCAGGGGGTCGAGTTAGTTCGCGCCTGCTTCGAGGGGGCGAACCTCAGCTATACGAACTTACCCCACGTGATGTTAAACGAGGCAAACTTGCAGAAAGCGAGCTTGAATTCCTCGATTTTAAGTCAAGCTAATTTAAACGAGGCTGACTTAAGTGGTGCTTCGCTAAAAGGGACTAAACTAGATGGAGCGAACCTGTTCGGAGCGAATTTGAGCGGTGCCGATTTGACGCAAGCTGATTTAAAGATGGCGGACTTGACCCGTGCGGATTTGAGTTTTGCCAATTTGACGGGGGCGGATTTGTGGGGCGCTCATTTAACCGCTGCCAATTTACACGGCGCGATCGTTCCCGATGGAACACGGCACAATTGAAGGTCAACCCCACATCGATCGACCGCTCTCGTATATCGATTATCGATAACCTTGGAACGCAACACCATGACTGTAACGTCGAGCAATCTCGAAACGCAACTGACTGAACTTCAACAAACGGTTCAACAAGAGATCGCAGCCGCCGATCGTCTCGATCGAATCGAAGAGATTCGAGTGGGCTATCTCGGCAAAAAGGGGCAACTGTCGAAAATTCTCGGCGGGATGGGAAAACTCGACGCGAGCGATCGACCTCGGATTGGCAAACTGGCCAATGAGGTCAAAGAAGCCGTGCAGACGGATTTAGATAACAAGCGAAACGACTTGCAATCGGCTGCCATTCAGGCGCAATTGGAGGCAGAAACCCTAGACGTGACAATGCCTGCGGTCGTGCGTTCCCAGGGTCGCCGCCATCCCCTCAACAGCACGATCGATCGAATTCTCGATATCTTCGTTGGCTTGGGATACACGGTTGCGACGGGCCCGGAAATCGAAACTGACTATTACAACTTCGAGGCCCTCAACACCCCACCCGATCATCCCGCGCGAGATATGCAGGACACGTTCTATCTCCCCGGAGATCGACTGCTGCGGACTCACACGTCCTCAGTGCAAATCCGCTACATGGAACAGCACGAACCGCCAATCCGGATCGTCGCACCCGGCCAGGTGTACCGTCGCGATACCGTAGATTCGACGCACTCGGCGGTCTTCCATCAAATCGAACTGTTGGCGATCGATAAAGGATTGACCTTCACTGATTTGAAGGGAACGGTTCGGCAGTTCGTCCGCCAAATTTTCGGCGATGTTGAAGTTCGCTTCCGTCCCAGTTATTTCCCCTTCACGGAACCGAGTGCGGAAGTAGATGTGAAGTGGAAAGGAAATTGGTTGGAAGTCCTCGGTTGTGGCACGGTCGATCCGAACGTGTTGAAAGCTGTGGGATACGATCCGGAAGTGTACACGGGTTTTGCCGCTGGACTCGGGGTCGAGCGGTTTGCCATGGTCTTGCACCAAATGGACGACATTCGCCGCCTTTACGCCAGCGATCTGCGATTCTTGCGTCAGTTTTAAGTTGGCGTTTTAAGTTGATGCCTTGGGCGAGCCAACGGACATCCAACGCTTTTTCCATTGAGAGGTCGGTTCGAGATCGCTGGCTTGCTGCTCGGCTTGGCGGCGTTGTCGAATCACCTCGGCTGAATCCGATCTCGTCGGATCGCGGTAAGGAACAGCCGCCCGCGTTTGGAGGTGTTCCCGTTCTCGCGACGAAAGTGCGGGTAAGTCTCGATCGATCCATCTGGCTACCGTTCCGGGGGCTTTTCGCCCCACGGGTTCGGTCGAACCGATCGGCAAACCCACTTCCAACAATGCCGATCGAACGGGAGCCGCACAGGAATATGTTGCGAGATATCCCGTTTCTGCAAGACAGTCAGCTACAGCCCCTAAAAACTCTACCGTCCACAGTTGCGGACAGGTGGGAGGTGAAAAGGGATCGAGAAAGATTGCATCCGCACAAAACTCGGTACGGCGAATTCGATCGATCGTTTGTCTTGCGTCTCCCAGCAACAATTTCGCCGTGAGGCGAGCGTCCTCAAACTCTTGGTATCGTGCCAATTCTGCCAAGCGCCACTGAACCTCGTTCGACCATTCATCGAGGAGTTGGTGCGTCATTGCTGCGTGAGGAACGGTCGCGTCGGATTCTAAACCCATCCAAACGACTCGACAGGAGGGATTGACACGCCAAATCGTATCGAGTGCGGCGGCGGTGTTATATCCCAATCCGTAACAAACATCGAGGAGATAAAGAACGGGTTTTCTCGCTTGTTGCGCGAGTTGGGTCGGCTCGATAAATTTACATTCAGCTTCTTGTTTCGCACCGTGATGAGAGTGAAACAGCTCGCCAAATTCGTCAGAGTAAAAGGTATAGGAGCCGTCAGCCGTGGGTTCGGGAGTCAGCGGTTGCTGAGGTGGAACGCGGTCAATTCCCAATGGGTCGATCGAGTTGGGCATCTGAACTTGAATATCGCTATTGCGAAAAAAATGTGAAAACAAACCGTTGGGGTCGATCCCTTTTCGATCGGAGTTCTTTATTCTAGCTTTTTGTGGTTTTTAAAAATCGATCGAAATGAAAATTGATTGGAGAAATTCTACTTTACTCGAACGACCGAAAAAATAAATTTAAGGAGATCTCGAGCTATGATTCGATATTATTTTGTGTTTTTGGAACTATCTGGCTCGATTTAAATAAAACGTAAAATAGTTTTTTCAATCGAACAAAATTAGATTTTGTAACAAACCTTATTTCAAGAACTCGTCAACGGCCAATTGAAACCCTGAAAGAACCATTTTCGTTGCAACCGTGTCGCCCGACACGAAAATTTGACGAGTCTCCTCCGTCATCACGACGACCCAACCCACTTCAGGATAAACCAACCAAACCTCGAGCGCTCCCGTCCGCAAATATTCTAGACCTTTCGCAATAACGTCTTCCGCATAGTCTGTCGGCGAGATAATTTCAGCCGTTAGCGGAAAACTTTGAGGAAGAACCGTTTCGTTTCCGTATCGATCGACCAACTCCGGTGTTAAATACGCCACATCTGGAGATCGGCCTCGTCCTTCCGTGCAACAGGGGACTTCCGTATAAACTTCCCCAGCAACTTGTTGGGTGCTGAGAAAATTACGCCAGTACGTTGCGAGCTTTGCTTGAATTCGACTGTGTTTGAGCGTCATACCATTTTTTTCGACTAATTGCCCCGCGATCCATTCCGTTCGATCGGGGGGATGTTGCATCCAATCGTCGAGAGACTGAATGGTAGGAAAACTCGTTGTGATGGCGACCATAGACGATCTCTCGTTGCAACGAGGCAAACTTGACGGGCCATCTCGATTTTAGCCCAACGCCTCAGTCGTCGAAAACCTGTAGAAAACAGCCATACCGACGATCGAACGCCCTCGATCGCAGAATTTGCAAATTTCTGGCAACACGCTTCCGGTATAGTAGTCTCTCAGTGTCGCTGTAAGACTGAATGCTCCCACTGTCTCTGTTTGCTGCGAGTTATGCCAGTGCGTTTTGGATAGTACTGCCCGACCCCCAGCTATCCGAGAACCGTCCGGTTTTAGAAACGTTGCAATCTTCCAAAAACGATTCTCCAACTGAAAGCGAGCCTGAAGACGCACCGTCATCGGGTTCGTCCGCAGGAGAGTCTGAATCGGAAGGGGAATCTGCATCGGAAGAAGAGGCGGAAGACGTACCGTTAAACGAAATTTTTTACCCGACCGAAATGCGCCCGCTTCCCGGTCGGCTAGACGACGTTCCCGTGTTTAACAGCAACAGCCCGGAAGTCGTCCTCGAAGAAGGCATTTTGCTATCGACGTTTCCCCCAGCAGATAAAGCACATCCCGAGGCACATCTCGACTACGCCTTCGAGGGGCGTTTCGATATTTTTACCCATCACATCGCCCGGGCCCGCACCCGAGAGCAAACGAGAACGCTGTTTCAGGGCATCTTACTGCACAATTCCACCGCTCGAACCGTGCGTGTCGAAGTCTTGCACGGGGCGAGTTATTTGACTCGCCCCGATGCGCTCTTTGTCGAACTACCCGATTACGTCGACGATCGAATCGGAACGGTGTACTCGGGCCCCGGTAGCCGCGCGACCAACGATGTATTGCGAGGAAAACGCCAGGGAAACTGGCCGGCGGTTCTCGAACTCAAGCCAGGAGAATCCCGAATGTTGATGAACTTACCGATTCCCGTCGGTCGCGTGATTCCTTCCTCGAACGGTCGATCGACCCTCATGCGTCTGTTTAGCGACGGCCCGGTTTACGTCGCTTGTCTGGCTATGTTTTCCCCTCAAAACAGCGACAACACCGAACGCATTCCCACCGAGGAAGAATGGCAACAATTGCTCCAAACCGCAGATCGCGCCGGGCCGAGGGATTTAGAGCCAACGCCTCTCGATCGAATTTACGACGTCGAGCGCGCGATTTACAGTCGCGTGGCGGGAGTTGCTATCGGATCGCGATGGGAAGCACAACTGGTCGATCGCGGCAAAATTGAAGAAGAAGACCCCCCACAATTAACCGTTCCCGAACCCGGTCGATCGTTCTCCTACGGTTTGAGTACTCTTCATCGCGGCCGCTTGGGAACCGAGCAAATTCAAAGCGCTCAACTGGTGCGTCGCTATCCCGATACGGCGTATTACGCGCATGGAAACTACGGCATCGAATACAACCTCACGCTTCCTCTGTTCAATCCCAGTAACAACTCGCGAAAAGTCTCGTTGTTGTTTCAAACTCCTGTCAAACAAGATCGCATCGATGGCGGTTTGACCTTTTTCGACCCCCCAGAAAACCGCGTTTTCTTTCGGGGACTCGTGCGTCTTCAGTACAACGACGACGCGAACGTTCCGCAAACTCGTTACGTTCATCTCGTTCAGCGTCGCGGTCAAGTGGGAAATTCCCTCGTAACGCTCGATATCGCACCGAGAGATCGACGGTTGGTTCGCGTCGATTTTATCTACCCGCCCGATTCGACCCCACCGCAGGTGTTAACGGTTCAGACGGAGCCTAGAGAGTCGGAAACCTGGCCGTCAAACGATCGAGAAGATTAACGGCGTTTAACGCGGTAGTGGAGAAATACTTCTTCGCCGACGGGATTCACGTCGAGCAATTCGAGTTGGGGAAATTCACCGGGATGAAAGCCGTCGCCATCCACGGGTGTCGGGGCGTTTTTCCCGCCGAATACATACGGACAAACCGTCAGCGAGAGTTCGTCAACGGCCTGCTGTTGGAATAGCGACGCGATGAAATTTCCCCCTCCAAGAACGGCGAGGCGGTGAATGCCTCGATCGAAAAGTGCTTGAAATGCAGCGGACAAATCGACCGTTCCATCCGGTGCGTCGAACGTTAAAACGCGATCGAACCCCGGATCGTTTTGCCAAGATTTTCCGCCTTCCGTCGTCGTCAACAACCACCGAGGGATCGCTTGTTTGAAGAATTTAGCCGTTCGATCGAACTGTCCCGATCTCGTACAGACGATCTGCACGGGTTGCGGGGGTTTTCCATTCTGCTGGCGATCTGCAAGCCACTCGTCCGATATCACCCGCATCGCCGATTCGCCGTGACGCAGGGTTCCCCCACCGACGATAACACCATCCGCCAATGCCACCTGCTTTTCCAGGTGTGCGAAATCTGCCGCAGAACCGAATTTTTCACTCGATCGCAGGACATCGGAAATTTTACCGTCTGCACTCATGGCGAGGACAACGGTGGTATGGGGGCGTTGTTTCACAGATTCAGATATGGGAAGTGTCAACGTTTTTGAAGATGTCGGGAGAACCCAGCCTTGCTCCGTAAACTGATGCTAACACTGAAGGATAGGGGAACTCCTATCGAGCCACGAACTTCTATAAGTTTGCGATTAAATTGGGTGCATCTCACTTTGGCGATCGCAACCCCACCCCTCCTCCCCTGGCTAAGGGGAGGTGCCGAAGATTGGGTGCATCTCACTTTGGCGATCGCAACCCCACCCCTCCTCCCCTGGCTAAGGGGAGGTGCCGAAGGCGGAGGGGTCATTCTACGAAATTGAGATGCACCCGATTAAATTTGCAATCGATTGTGAGGGGAGAAATCATGCATATGACATCGTTCAAACGACTTTTCGTAATTGCACTGGCTAGCTCGGCGGTTATCGTTGGCACTACAATTTTCACGAGATCGATGCCCTCGATCGCTCAGAACGATCCGCCGCTATCCCAAATGTCAGAATTGCCCCTCACCCATCCCGATGTTTGGGCGTTTGTCGAACTCGCAAATCGATATGGTTGCGCCGCTCGTTACAGCGACGGATCGCTCGTCGTTCGCAGCGGCCGTCCCTTTCAACAACAAGAGTTTATCGACGCTTTCGCGCGCTGTGGCGATCGCATCTTTCGCCTCAACCTCGATCGATTGTTAACTGACGACGAAATCGCGTTACTCCAACGCCTCGATCGCGAATTTCAAGTATTTACTATCATTGGTTCAGATTCGATCGATGCCGAAGATATCAGTACCCTCCAGCGAATTGAAAGCCCTCAGTCTGGTATGCCACAGACGACAGCTGTAGGCGCGAGTCGAGGAACCACGAGATTCTCAGCTCCTGCGCCTTATCCAGGTGGCGCTCTGGTTCTCAATGGCGAAACCGGGGAATATAACCGCGAAGAATACAATCCCATCGACGAAAATCGCTTTCTACAAGCGAGGACTCATCCGCTTTCAACGTTTTCGATCGACGTAGACGGAGCCTCCTACAGCAACGTGCGCCGCTTTCTCAATAGCGGACAACTACCTCCTATCGATGCTGTACGAATCGAAGAACTGATTAATTATTTCAACTACGACGATCCCGAACCCGAGGGCGATTTGCCCTTCTCTCTCACCACCGAACTCTCGGAAGCTCCTTGGAATCGCAACCATCAACTCGTTCGCATCGGTTTGAAGGGGAAATCCATTCCCACGGAGAACCTCCCGCCGAGTAACCTCGTCTTTCTCCTCGACGTGTCCGGTTCCATGAACGCACCTGATAAACTACCGTTACTCAAATCGGCGTTTCGGCTGCTAGTCAACGAACTCGATGAAGACGACACGGTCAGTATAGTCGTGTATGCCGGGGCGGCAGGAATCGTTCTCGAACCGACACCGGGAGACCAAAAGGATGCGATTCTCGACGCGATCGAGCAACTTCAAGCAGGCGGATCGACTGCTGGGGGTGAAGGGATTCAACTCGCTTACGAATTGGCTCGGGAGAACTTGGTCCGAAACGGAAATAATCGCGTTATCCTCGCCACCGATGGCGATTTCAACGTGGGAATTTCCAGCGAAGCCGAGTTAATTCGACTGATCGAAAACCGACGGGACGACGATATTTTCTTGACCGTTTTGGGTTTTGGCACTGGCAATTTGCAAGATGCCAAAATGGAGCAGTTGGCAAATCATGGAAACGGTCAATACGCCTACATCGATAACATTTTGGAAGCGAAAAAAGTCCTCGTTAACGAGTTGGGCGCGACGTTGCTTACGATTGCTAAAGACGTAAAAATTCAAGTGGAATTCAATCCAGCGCGAGTGCGAGCTTACCGACTCGTCGGGTACGAAAACCGCCTGCTGCAAGCAGAAGAATTTAACGACGACACGCGCGATGCGGGGGAATTAGGGGCGGGACATTCCGTAACAGCTCTGTACGAAGTTTTACCCGTCGGGGCAGAAGTCGATGTCGAACTGCCAGAGGTTGACGAGTTGCGCTACCAACAGCCGACAGAAACGACGGATTTCGCCGAACGCAGCGACGAATTAATGTTAGTCAAACTGCGCTATAAAGAACCGACAGCGGACGAATCACAGCTTATCGAGCGTCCGGTCGTCGATCGATCGATCGCCCTCAACGCCACATCAGATGATTTCCGGTTTGCATCGGCAGTCGCTACATTCGGAATGTTGTTGCGCGATTCCGAACACAAGGGCAACGCGACAGCTGTAACAGTCCGGGATCTCGCCGAAAACGCCCTCGGACGAGATCGAGAAGGCTATCGTGCCGAATTCCTGCGACTGCTCGACACTTACAGCTTGTTAGTGACTGAAGAGTAGCCGGGAGACTGGAGAGACCGGGGAGACTGGGGAGGAAAATTTACCAATACGATCGGAGTTTTCGATCGAGTACTTCCTCCTTGTCCCCTTTTACAGTGAACAGTGAGCAGTGAGCAGTGAGCAGTGAGCAGTTACCACTGCTCACTGTAAAGTTCTCTAACCTTTCTGAGCCATCGACAACATCAGATCGATCGTGCGGTTCGAGTATCCCCACTCGTTGTCATACCAAGAGACAACCTTAAAGAAATTCTCGTTCAACTCGATGCCGGCTGTCGCGTCAAAAATGCTCGAACGGGGATCGGTGGTGAAGTCCGTCGAAACGACCGCGTCTTCGGTATAGCCCAAAACACCCTGCATTTCACCCTCCGACGCCGCCTTCATCGCCGCACAGATTGCCGTGTAACTCGTCGCTTTTTCCGTGCGGAACGTCAAATCGACCACCGACACGTCCGGAGTGGGTACGCGGAACGCCATCCCCGTCAAGCGTCCTTTGAGTTCGGGAAGCACCAACGTTACCGCTTTAGCAGCTCCCGTCGACGCCGGAATGATGTTCTGTGCCGCACTGCGTCCGGCTCGCAAGTCTTTCTTACTCGGACCGTCAACCGTCGGTTGCGTCGCTGTCATCGCGTGAACCGTCGTCATCAGCCCTTCCGCCAAGCCGAAGTTTTCGTGAATTACCTTCGCGATCGGCGCCAAACAGTTCGTCGTACAACTGGCGTTCGAGACGATCGAGTGCTGGGTCGGATCGTAAGAGTCGTGGTTCACCCCAACGAGGAGTGTTGGAACTTTATCGGGGTCTTTTGTCGGAGCTGAAATGACCACTCGTTTCGCGCCCCCGGCGAGGTGTTTGGATGCGCCATCGTAGTTCGTGAAGCGGCCCGTCGATTCAACGACGTACTCGATGCCGAGATCTCCCCAAGGCAGCTGAGCGGGATCGGTGTTTGCAAAACAAGGAATCGTCCGCCCGTTTACGATAATACTGTCGTCTGTTGCTTCGACAGTTCCCGAAAAACGTCCGTGTGTAGAGTCGTATTTCAGCAAATAGGCAAGAGATTTCGGGGGTACGAGGTCGTTAATGCCGCAAAATTCAATATTGGGATTGTCGAGTCCAGCGCGGAACACCAGTCGCCCGATGCGACCGAATCCGTTAATGCCGACTTTCAGGGTTCCCATAAATCGTCCTCCTTGTAATTGCTCTGGCTGTGTCGTTGGCGACAAGCGGCAGTTGCGAAGCTGAAGTTAGTATACCGTCAGGATCGCACGGAGTCGGAAGCGTAGAAGCACTGATAGATAGAGAGATCGACCACCCCGGCAAGATATTCTAGAATGAGTCAGCTTTAGAAAGGTTTTAACAAGTTTGTCCCTCACGGGCTTTGCTGATAGCGTCTGATTTGACCTACTATCGAAATCGAGAGAATTGTCGAGACGGGGGTTTCGTCCAAACTCACCCGTATGCCCTCAAACCTGAGATCGACGATCGACCGTTTCTGATATATCCTCTACTGTGCCAATCGATGAAGTCCTATGAACCCTGATGAGATCAAAATCGTTCGACCTGACGGTCTGCTTGACGGTGTCAAGGCAAGTCAAGTACGTCGCGAGATTAGCGAGTGCCTGGAAGCTGGCGCAAAAATCGTTTTACTAGACTTAAAGGACGTGACGTTCATCGACAGTTCGGGGCTAGGCGCGCTCGTATCGGCACTCAAGACGGTGCGAGCGGCGGACGCGAAGATGTTCGTTTGCTCGATTAGCGATCAAGTCAAAATTCTCTTCGAACTCACGAGCATGAACCGAGTCTTTAAAGTATTTGCCGATCGAGAGGAGTTCGAGCGCCACATCCTCTAGTCCTTCCAGGGTGTCAATATTCGTTCGCCGTCTGAATTAACCGTCTTAGTTAAACGTCAGCTGTAGCAGCGATAAATCGTCATCGAGAATGCGATTGGGGGCCAGTTGCTTGATATGTTCGAGGATCGAATCGAGATGGCTTGAGTTGCGTTCGCGAGCGCAAGCCAGCCAATTGGCAAAGGCATCAAGCCCCCAGACGGTATCGTTGGGTTGCGGAATTTCGTAAACCCCATCGCTAAAGACGTAAAGCTGGCTCGATGGTTCGATAAAACAGCGCTTGCTTTCGTACTCTATATCGGGAAACATTCCGATCGGCAAACTCGGGGTGTTGAGTTGTTGTACGTTCGGGATTGTATTCGGAGTTCCGGAAATGAGTAAGGCAGGAGGATGACCGGCGCTTGCGTAGACGAGTTCGCGGTTTTTCGTATCGTAAACCCCATACCAAATCGTGAAATACTTCTCTTCGTAGAAATGACTGGACGGAATCGTCTGAAATGCTTGGTTGAGGGCGCCGAGAACTTCCTTCGGATGGTAGAAATTGGTATGAGGCAACGATCGAGATCGCAAGACGTTGAGAACCGACACGGATAGCAGTGCCGCACCGACGCCGTGACCGGACACATCGACTAAATAAATTGCCAAATGGCTTTCGTCGAGCCACTGAAAATCGTAGCAGTCGCCCCCGAGTTGTTGCGAGGGGATAAATCGCGCGTCGATGCGAACCGGAGCGTCAAAGGTTGAAGAGGGGAGGAGCGATCGAACGTATCCTGCGGCCTCGAGCAACTCCGTTTCGAGCATCTGCTTTTGTTTTTGTAAGTCTTGACTGAGCTGGTGAATCCTTAGCCCCGCACGAACGCGAGCTTGCAACTCATCAATCTCGATCGGTTTGGCTAAAAACTCGTCTGCTCCCGTATCGAGACCTGTTACCCGATCCTCGACGGCACCCCGTGCCGTCAGTAAAATAAAAAACGTCGTTGAAAGGGTCGGGTTCGCTTTGACTTGACGGCAAACCTCCAAGCCGTCCATCACGGGCATCATCCAATCGCAGACGATCAAGCCGGGTTGAAGTTCCCGTGCCAGCCGAACGCCGTCTTCCCCATTGTCGGCTGCTGTCACTTCATACCCTTGACGCTGAAGGGCGCGCTTGAGCACCAATCGCGTTGTCGGATCGTCATCAATGAGTAGAATTGGAGTCATAGCCTAAAAACATAGCACAAGTCATATCGCGAACGAGGATGTCATTGCGTTGGAAGAGTCGAGCAAGTTTCCCCCACCTCAGTACTCATCACTTCGGGTCTCTACGGATCGGAATTCCTTAATTCGAGTTTTGGAATGGTTCGACTGCTTGGAATCGGACATCGTTCCTCAACTGGTCTGGTTACAGTTTAAAACAGCCCTTGCTGAAGGATTTATGAATGCGGTTCTACACGCTCACGGAGATCGCAAAGACGCACCTGAAATCGAGATCGAGTTCGAGCAAACTCCGACTTACTTAAAACTGAGAATTATCGATTGTGGATCGCCGTTCGATCTCGACGATAAACTCACTACCCTTCACGAAGCCGACGATCTGCACGCTACGAGCGGACGGGGACTGAAGCTCATGCAATGTATTGCCGATCGACTGACTTACGAGCGTCTCGACAGCGATCGAAACTGTTTGTCGATTCTCAAGTATTACGAGCGCGAACCGTTAGTATAGACCCTTCATTCTCCAAAGCACCACGACAAGATAGCGACGATCGCGCTGAGGGTTAACCATTGTGGGACGCTCGCACTATCTAAAATGGCAATTGGCAGATCGACGAAGATTTCGGTCAACACCCAGCCGATGAGGGTAAAAACCATTACCAAAACGAGCGGCATCGATCGTCCTCCCCACAAAATGCTGCTATTCATTGTATGTGGCGGCTTGGAAATCGTCACCGCCTCCCTTCGATCGTGCGATTTTTTCAAATATGCTGAAGGCAAACCGTTGAAAGTTCGCTTTCCAGACCGGCCGACGGTTTGTCGAGTGTCGCAATACTCAATCATGTCACTGGGGCTTCCGAAATTTCTCCAACGCATTTCGATCGCGGTTTTGTCGATCTCGATTGCACCACTCGTGACATCGGCCAACGAAACCTCCCACTTTGGGACGCTGCGCGTGACGGCTGACGAGCCTGCGATTGCAGCAGGATATACGGGGGGATCGCTATCGTTACCGTTAGCCATCGCCAACCGAGACCGCGAGGGAAACTTGTGTTTGGGATTTGGCGATCCGCTTCCTGACTACCAACTCGTCCTCGATCGATCGTTTGCGAATTTGTCGCTCGTCGTCGATAGTGGCGGACGGGATACAACGCTCGTCGTGCGAGGACCTCGGGACGCGATCGTTCGCTGTGCTGACGACTCGGAAGACGGAACAGATGCCGTTCTCGTCGCTTCAGATTGGGAACCGGGAACTTACGACATTTGGGTGGGTGCGATCGAGCCAGGCGTACAGTGGAGTTACACGCTTTCGATCGTGCCGTAGCGGTCAGACCGAACTCCGTACAAAACTCCATCTCGCACCGAAGTGGCGATCGATATCGATCGCCACTTCGATTATCGCAAGATAGAAATCTCATCCCGGACTTCCACTTTTCCTTTCACGATCGCCCGTAATAGTCGATCGACAGCCCGTCGTTCGTCTTCACTGAGTGAATCGTCCAAAACTGCAGCATGCAAGCCATATCGATCGGCGATGGCAATATGTCCAGTCGTGCGAGCTGAAACGAGCATTTCACCGATCGCTCCGGGGATGAGCATCATTCGATCGAACGTGGTCGTATACATTATCAAACCGTTCCCCCGGACGTAACACTTTATATTGTCATCACTGAAACCGAGAACCTCAGTGATTTCTCGCGAGCGCTCGATGTGACCTCGATCGAAGATCTACGAGACTGAAGTCACAAGAGTGTTGCGATCGCGATCGCGGCACTCGACGGTAAATCCTTTCAAATTTCAACCCTCAGATTCAACACAATCTATCTTGTCTAGAGCTTTTCAAGGCTGCTTAACCTTGTCGGAAACGAGGGGATATTCCCCATTCGGCAAGGCCGACCACTCCCACATCGACCCCGCATAATTACGGACGTTATACCCCAAATCGACCCAAACGGCAGTTAACCACCCCGACCGTACACCACCCGTACAGTATGCGACCACCTCTGTCTCAGAGGTCACGCCCATCTCGGTTAAAATCGACCGAATTTCCGTTCGATCGCGCAAACTTCCCTGGCCGTTTAACAGCGTGCGATAGTGTAAATGCTTAGCGCCAGGCACGTGTCCGCCCCGTACCTCTCCGTAAGGCGTTTCGCCAAAGTACTCCCGACGTTCCCGCGCATCCACGACAACGATCGAAGGCTCGATCGATCTCAAACGCGCTTGCAACGTTTCTCGATCGATCGACCATCGCTCCGTTCTGCGTACCTCAAAATCCCCCACTGCCGAAACGGGAGACGGAACGGTTACGTCCAAAGCTTCAAGCGCGCGAGCGCCACCATCGACCATCACAGCGAGATCGTGTCCCAACACGCGCAACATCCACACGATGCGGCCCTCTTCGCCCCAACCGTCAATCGGATCGCCCATCACGACCACCGCTCGATCGTTGAAAATCCCCAATTGACGGAGCTTGGCTTGCAGCTGCGCGTCGTCGTCGAGCAGTTTTCCGCGATCGAGCGCCCTCAATTGTGAAAAATCCTGCCAACGGATCGCAACCGCGCCTCGCAGGCGGCGGTAACGAAGCAGTCGGGACGGTCGAGCATCGAGCCATGTCGCCCCATTTTCGACGAGAAACTTGGCTCGAGCGGGCGTGACGACCCACTGCTTGCTGAGATCGGGCTGCGCAATCGGTTCCGTTCCCTCGGGTGTTGGGGTTGGCGTTCGCCCAATTACCCATCCGACAGCGACGAGACCGCCGATCGTCAAAACAGCCGCGAGGGTTTTCAAAATACTCATGTTGAAGGTTGCAACGACATCGGATCTCGATCGAGTTGCAAGTGATAGCGATACAACGCCACCGGGCGGCCGTTGGCCTGAAAATAGTTCGGATCTTGGGGCGACAAATAAACGGCCGTCATTTGTTCCGCCTCGACCCGCATCGGCGATCGACGTTCGTAAGCCGTTGTCGTTTCGACCTCGTTGAAATAGATCTGCGGTCGCGTGCGAAAGATTTGATAGGCGATTTCCGTCGCCACGAATCGATCGACGTTGGGACGTTCGCTACCGCGTCCTTTCACCACCGACACTAGCTGACGGTTAGGTGGGAGTGTCGTGACTTGACGGTTGGGATTTGTCGGATCGATCGACACCGAAATCCCCTTGTTTTCTCCCAAATACGCTTTCGCGATTTCCAAACCGTTATACACGCGATCGGCAACCACCTCAGACGGAGCCTCGACGGGTGCGTCAAACCGAACCCGAAAATGCAGCGCTCGATCGAGATAGCGACGGTTGCTTTCAAACCCTGGCGTTACCAAGGTGGGCGCTAAAGGGGCGATGGCTTCCACCAGCGTACTCGTGACCTCCCAATGTCCCGCCATCCACTGAGGATATGCCAGATCGCCACGCGCCACGCGCACCGGGGGTTTTGCCTGCCAGTTCGGAAAACGAGCCGCCCGATCGCCGAGAGTTCCCGCCGTTGCCATTGGCGTCCACAGACACCAAATCCAACTCATCCAGAGAATTCCCAGGAGTGCGGTGGCGGGCCAACGAACATCGATCGTCAGTAATTGGGATTTCAGACGCATCAGACTTCTCAACTCTCCATCAAAATGTCGTTACGGTCGAGTTCCCCGAGTCGGCCCTCGGGAAAAGACGGACTCAGCGAAGGTGGCGGGTCGATCGTCCCCCACTGCTGCACGATCTTCTCCAAGAACGCATCCTGCCCTCGACGGAACGGTAACACGTAATCCCCACCGCCATTGAGAATTGCAAACCACACGATCCCTCGATCTCGCGTGGGAATGGCCCCGGCCAAAGCGCTGACGTTCCACAGCGTACCGGTTTTCACCGTTGCACCTTTCGGCATCGTGCGATCTTCGAGGGTTCCACCGTCCCGTCCGAAGATGGGAAACACGTCAGCGACGTTGAGGTGACGGGCCGTTAAGTGACGTTGAATCGCAGCAAACAAGGCACAGACTGCACGAGGAGAAATACGATTGTTGGGATTCAACCCCGACCCATCGACGAGTTGAATTTCTTCCGGAGGAACCCCTGCCAAACGTGCCGCCCGTTCGGCCACCACCACGCCACCGCCCATCTCGTCCGCCAATTGTTGCGCCATGACGTTATTACTGTGAACGTTCATCTGCTTGAGTAGCGAGACTAACGGCAGCGATCGATGTCGCACCAACCCCCACCGCCCCGTCGTTGGCGGATTGGCGTTGCCATTGCGAACTTCACCGAGAACGTCCACTTGTGGTTTCGGCGATCGGGTCGGAAGCCGAGTGTACGCCGCTTCGATTTCAGGTGTCCACTGTCGCGCGTCGAAGGCCTGCTTGAGAAAGCGGCCGGCCAACGCGAGATCGGTTTCAAAATTCATCGCAAACCGACCTTCGACAATTAAATCGCCCGTTACGCGACGAACGCCCATTCGATCGAGAGTCACGGCCAGTCCGATCGCTTCTTCCCACACGAACAGTGGATCTCCCCCACCCGTCACGATTAAATCGCCTTCGAGAACCCCGTTGCGAATCGACCCCGTCGCACTGAGCATCGTTTCAAACTGGCGATCGAGCGCCCAAGTTTGAAGCGCCACTAACGAGGTCGCCACTTTCGTAATCGAGGCGGCCGAACGGGGAACGGTTCCGCGACGAGACACCAGGATTTGCGTCCCGGCTTGTAGCCAAATTCCTTGGTCGGCAGGCTCGATTCCGCCGGCGGCCAAACCTTGGAGATAGGTATCGACGAGCGTTTCTGTAGCCCGATCGATCCCGCTGTCGAAGGCCAGACCCGACACCTCCGACAGCGGCCAAAATTCTGGCGGGGGCGGAAGTGTCGTTCCCGTCACCTCCAACCATAGCGCCAGCGCTCCCGAACTGATTAAATTCAGCACGATCGTCGCATCCTCCCGATCGAACCGTTCGAGCGATCGAACGGATGTCTTTCAGCATTTTCAAAGCAGTTTCTCATGGCCGTCGAAGTCGTCTGGTAAAATTTGGGAGGCTTATACAACATTCGATCGATGGCATTGAAAAGGGCAAGGATTGCAGTAGATGCGATGGGTGGCGACTATGCCCCAGACGAAATCGTTGCAGGTGCGTTGAGAGCGCACGACGAACTCGACGTAGATGTCTTACTCGTCGGCGACCCAGCAGCGATCGAAGCGTCTCTGAAAAAACAGGGGCTGACCTCCGATATTCAGATTATCCCCTCAGAAGGGGTTGTCGAAATGCACGAAGAGGCTCTTACAGGTATCAAACGCAAGCCAAAAGCCTCGATTAACGTTGCGATGGGACTGGTTAAAGAAGGCCAAGCCGATGCTGTCGTTTCTGCCGGTCATTCCGGTGCGTCCATGGCTGCTGCACTCCTGCGCCTCGGACGACTCAGTGGGATCGATCGTCCCGCAATTGGGGCCGTTTTCCCCACCATGGACCCCAATAAATCCGTCCTCATTCTCGATGTCGGTGCGATTGTCGACTGTCGCCCCAAATATCTCGAACAGTTTGCCCTACTCGGCACTATCTACAGCCAATACGTTCTCGGACGTTCCGAACCGAAAGTTGGATTGCTCAATATCGGGGAAGAAGCCTGCAAAGGCAACGACCTCACGATCCGAACCTATCAAATGCTACAGGACAACCCTCGTATCCCCTTTGTCGGAAACGCCGAAGGTCGCGACGTGTTGTCGGGAGATTTCGATGTAATCGTCTGCGACGGCTTTGTGGGCAACGTGCTGTTAAAGTTTGCCGAAGCCATCGGTGAAGTAATGTTGAAACTGTGCCAAGAAGAAATTTTGCGAGGTCTCGACTCGAGCGATCTCGCCCATATTAAACCGAACCTCAAACAACTCAAACAACGTATCGATTACGTCGAACACGGAGGAGGATTACTATTAGGCGTTGATGGAATTTGCGTGATCGGACATGGCAGTTCCCATGCAATGACCATTTTTAACGCTGTTCGCCTTGCTCGGGATGCTGTCGACAATCGTGTCATCGAACGCATCCAGGAAAAGCATCTCGTCGAACAGTAAGATCGCGAGTTGCATCTCCGTTGCTATCTCGCGACGGACAACCTCAACGGCAAGGAACACATGACGACATTGGGTATTGCAATTACGGGCAGTGGTGGGGCAACCCCGGACACGGCTTTAGACAACGACACGCTCAGTCAAATCGTAGAAACCTCAGACGAGTGGATTTCCTCGCGCACGGGGATTCGAGAACGCCGCCTCGCACGGCCGGAAACCCAGCTTTGCGATCTCGCTGTCGCTGCATCGCAACAAGCGCTGGAGATGGCCGGCCTCGCACCGTCCGAGTTGGATTTAGTGATTCTCGCAACTTCGACGGCCGAAGATCTGTTTGGCAGTGCGAGTAACGTTCAGCATCGCCTCGGTGCTTCTCAGGCTGTTGCCTTTGATTTAACGGCGGCTTGTTCGGGTTTCGTTTTCGGTCTCGTGACGGCCGCACAATTTTTGCGAACGGGCGTCTATCGCAACGCCTTGCTCGTCGGTGCTGATATTTTGTCGCGTTGGGTTGATTGGTCCGATCGCCGCACTTGTGTTCTCTTTGGAGACGGTGCGGGTGCAGTGGTCTTGCAGCGCGTTGAAGAGGCTGACGGATTGTTGGGTTTCGAGCTTCGCAGCAACGGCGCTCAAAACGATTGTCTGATGTTGAACTATCAACCTGAAGCCCAATCTCTGGTTGAGGGGGTGACGGTCAGTCAGGGCCGGTACGGCCGCATCGCGATGAACGGACAAGAGGTCTATAAGTTTGCCGTGAAGAAAGTTCCCGAAGCGATCGAGAAGGCTTTGTTTCGTGCGAACTTAAGCACTGACGATATCGATTGGTTGGTTCTACACCAGGCAAACCAACGGATTTTAGATGCAGTTGCCAAGCGGCTGAACGTTCCCGGTGAAAAAGTGATTAGTAACCTCGCCCGTTACGGTAATACTTCAGCTGCTTCGATTCCTTTAGCCCTCGACGAAGCCGTTCGATCGAATCGAATTCGCCCTGGCGATACGATCGCCGCTTCGGGGTTCGGCGCGGGTTTGACTTGGGGCGCGGCAATTTTTAAGTGGGGCGATTTTTACCGTGAAGCGTGAAGCGTGAAAAGTGCAGATTGAAAAGAGTTTTCAGTTCTTCACACGAACGCTATCTAGCATACAACAGGAAGAAAGTCAAGAGTTAGGCGTATGAAAACAGCTTGGGTATTTCCAGGACAAGGTTCGCAAACGGCCGGCATGGGTGTCGATTTAGCCGAACTTACCGTTGCGGCTGAGAAATTCGATCGAGCCGAATCTATTTTAGGTTGGTCAGTTCTCGAAAACTGTCGCACGGGCGACAATCTTTCGCGCACGTTGTACACGCAACCGTGTCTGTACGTTGTCGAATGTATTTTGGTCGATTTGTTGCAAGCGCGCGGACAACAGCCCGACGCGGTCGCCGGCCACAGTTTGGGGGAATACGTCGCACTTTACGCGGCGGGCGTTTTCGACTTCGACACGGGCTTGAAACTGGTCAAACGCCGTTCCGAACTGATGGACGCAGCGGCTGGGGGACAAATGGCGGCTTTGATGAAATTCGATCGATCCCAACTCGAAGCAGCCGTGGCTGAAACCGAAGGGGTTGTCCTTGCCAACGATAACAGCCCCGCGCAAGTGGTCGTTTCTGGAACCGAAGAGGGCATTCAAACCCTCCTCGGGAAAGTCAAAGTGCGTCGCACCGTCACCCTCGACGTATCGGGTGCTTTCCACTCTCCGTTCATGAACGAAGCCGCGCAGTCGTTTCAAAGCGTCCTCGACCCTGTAACCTTTGCCTCAGCCCGCGTTCCGGTGCTGTCGAACGTCGATCCCACCCCGGAAACCCAGGCTGAGGCCCTGAAAAAACGGTTAGAACGGCAAATTACCGGATCGGTACGCTGGCGAGAAATTTCCTTGACGTTACCCGAAATTGGGATCGAGCGCGTAGTGGAAGTCGGGCCGGGTAAAGTTCTCTCCGGTTTGATCGGACGGACGAGCGACCGTGTAAGCCTAACGAACGTCGGGACGCTGGACGATTTAAACAATATCGCGACTGCAATATCAGCAAGATAACGTCGAGATGGGTCAAAGCCGCGAACCAAAAATCAGCCTAGCACTCTACCACCTGTTTAAGTGGTCGGTGGTCAGTCCGATGTTGCACGGCTACCTGCGAGGGCGCGTGTACGGTGTCGAAAACGTTCCGCAAAGCGGGCCAGTGGTGGTAGCGAGTAACCACGGAAGTTTCTTCGACCCGCCGATCGTGGCCTGTGCCGTGCGTCGTCCCGTAGCCTTTATGGCGAAAGAAGAACTTTTTCGCATCCCGGTGTTTAACCGGGCGATCGAGTTATACGGTGCCTATCCAGTCAAACGACAAGCCGTCGATCGAAGTGCCATTCGCGCCGCTTTACAATATCTCGAAGACGGTTGGGCAACTGGGGTATTTCTGTCCGGGACGCGCACGGAAGACGGACGCATTCGCAACCCGAAATTGGGGGCAGCTCTGATCGCAGCGAAAGCTCAGGCCCCCGTGTTACCCGTTTCCTTGTGGGGAACCCATCGAATTTTTGAAAACAGCTCTTCGTTGCCAAAACCCGTTCCCGTCTCCGTGAGAATTGGCGAACCTATAGCCCCTCCAGCGAGTACCGATCGAGCAGATTTACAGGCGTTAACGCAACAATGTGTCGATCGCCTCGAGCAGCTACAGGATCTCGGACGATGATTCCTTATCGGTTTCACGATCGATCTCGATTCCTTTAAGATAGGTCAGTGGGTGACGATCTTCAAAGAGGCGAGAACGGCTATGGCGAAGCACGTTGAAATTTGTCCCGACCTCGCTGCGGTGGTCGATCGAAGTCGCGAACTCGTTCTCGAGGCAATCCGAGCGGCGATCGAACAGCGGGGTCGTTGTACCCTAGTCTTAGCTGGAGGCAACACTCCCAAACCACTTTACGAATACCTGGCAACTGAAGACCTTCCTTGGGAGCGCCTCCATATCTTTTGGGGAGACGAGCGATACGTCAGTGCCGACCACCCCGACAGCAACCAGCGTATGGCACGGGAAGCTTGGCTCGATCGCGTTCCCATCCCTCCCGACAACGTTCGTCCCATGAACACTGACGGTTCGAGTCCCGAAGACGATGCTCGGCGTTACAACAGCCAATTGCAAGAATTTTTTCAACTCGAACCCGAAAACTTTCCCGTCTTCGATCTCGTGCTGTTGGGCATGGGCGCAGACGGACATACCGCGTCCCTATTTCCCCATACCGATGCCCTAAAAGTTTGCGATCGAGCGGTCACCGTTGGCAACAAAGACGGACAGCCGCGCCTCACCCTGACGATTCCCGTTTTGAACGTCGCCCGCTGCGTTATCTTTATGGTAGTTGGTGCGAACAAACAAGCGGCACTTTCTGAGATTTTTGCTCCCGAAGGGAACAATAATGCTTATCCCGCTCGCACAGTCTGTCCCGTTAACGGAGAACTGTGGTGGCTGCTCGATACAGCAGCCGGCGGAAATCTTGTCGATCGCGTGTAATTTCGGTCAGCCATCTCGACGGCCGACGCACCTCGATCGTTTGTCCGAACTGCCATGCCCGATCCATCATGGTTGTCTGCCCGAACTGCAACTATCAAAACCCCGAAAACGCGACTCAGTGTGAAGCCTGTTTTACACCGCTCCCGCCGTCGGCCGCTTGTCCCCAATGTGGTGCGTCTGTTCCCGTCGGGGCGAGTTTCTGCGGCCAGTGTGGTTTCGCACTGCCCTCAGCGCTCTCTTCCCCTTCTGAACCTCCAGCACCCGTCACGAATGGAGATCGTGCGACAACACCCACTTCAGAATCGCCTCAAACGGTTATCTGCGCCGAGACACAACTCCAAGCTCCCGTTGCCCGGCTCGTCCATAGCGACACCCAGGCGATCCTCGAAATCCCCGCGAACCTGAGTGTTGTCAACCTCGGCAAGCCCAACGATCGCGTTCCTCCCGATCTCGACTTATCGGGTTTTCCCCATTCTCAATTCGTCTCCCGAATCCACGCCCAGATTCGCGTCCAAGGCATAACCTACTATATTGAAGATGTCGGGAGTGCGAACGGCACTTATATCAACCATAATCCCTTAGCTCGAGGCCAGCGTCACTGCTTGCAAGCTGGAGATCGCATCGCGTTTGGCAAAGGCGATTTAGTCACGTTCGTGTTTCAAGTGGTTTGAGCCGTTGCATTTGCTCTCTTCTCAGGTTGCATCTATCACTTTATCTTTCAAGAGCCGCGTGATTACCTTAACTCTACTTCATCCTCATCAATCGATCGCGCTTAAACGCTGGACGTTCGAGCATGAAACTCTCGTGCGTGTCGGTCGCGCCCCCGACAACGATGTCATCCTCTACAGTGCTGTGGTTTCGCGTCACCATCTCGAGCTGCGATACGATAACCAGCAATGGACGATGGTGAACCTCGGCACGAACGGCACTTATTCGGACGACAAACCCATTACAGCTGCTTCGATCGTAGACGGTGCGATCGTTCGGTTGGCCCGCACCGGGCCGCAAATTCAGCTTCACGTGACGACGCCGCCTCCCCTTTCTCCGGCTCAACAACTTCTCCACAAGCTTCTCGACAAACCGACGATCGAGGACGAAGAAACCACCAACGACTTGCCTTTACCGGGAAAAACCCGCGTTATCCAAGATCCTCCGGCAACGAAAGTCCCTCCAGAAAACCTTTCCGAATGAATCGAACTCTCCTGCAACTCTGGAACCCCGTGCGCGATATCGCTCGCTTCGCTGCCGTTGTCAGTCTGTTCGGCGTATCGCTTTGGGGATATCCGGCTCGATCGTATCCCCGATCGAGCGTTCCTCAGCGATCGCCTCTCGTACAAGCGCCCTTTGAAACTCGTCTTCTCGGCCAGTGGTCGTCTCCCGATGCACTTGGGGGCGAGCCTCTGACGTTTGTCTTTACGCCTGAGAATACTCTATACTTCATCGTTACCTTACCGCGCGGCCGGATGGCAGCTGAAGAATTCGGCTATCGCGTAACGGCCGGTTCTCCCCTCGCCTTAGATGTGATCCTCCCAGATGGTTCAGTCGTCGCCACTATTGCTGAATTGACTCCCGATGGAAAGCTGCGGGTTCAACTCGAAGGAACGAACCCTGGAGAACCTCGCCCAACGGCGTTTAGCGACACGGCAGTGCTGTTCGATCGGGTTTCTGAGGACACGACTTTACCCGCAGCACTCGTCGAAGCCAACGCGATCGATATCTTATTAGACCTCAGCCGCGCTCAACGCACCTATTACCTCGAATTTCGGACTTTTGCCAGTTCCGCCGAACCGCTCAACTCTGACGTTCCGTTAGAAACAGACGACTATTCCTTCGAGATCGATTTTCCGATCGATCCAACGGATAGCGTTCGCATTATCGCAACGCCCAAGCGTGACGATCTCCACAGTTTTAGCAGCGGCGTGTTTATGGTTCCCAACGAACGCGGGTTTGAAATTTCGATGGTGGCGGTCTGTCGCAGCGACACCCCCTCGATCGTTGCCCCTGAAATGCCCGTTCCGCCTCCCGATAGTTCCGGTGAGATCGCCTGTGCGCCTGAATCGCACCTCATCGAGCGCTGACCCGATCGGACGACGATTGCTTTGCTCGATCGAGGTGCGAGAATTGCATGGGTTCAGCCATTTCGAGCTATCGTGGATAAGGTTTGAATTACGGGAGACAGTCAAGGACGATGACGAACGAAGAGCGCCGCCCCCATCGCTTACTCGTCACGGGTGGAGCGGGATTTATCGGTTCGAACTTTACGCGCTATTGGTGCGATCGATATCCTGAAGATCGCGTCGTCGTTCTGGATGCGCTGACCTATGCTGGAAACCGTGACAATCTCAGCGGTTTGGAAGATCGATCGAATTTCCGCTTCGTTCGAGGTGATATTTGCGATCGCGCTTTAGTCGACTCTCTCCTCGCTGAAGAACAAATCGATACGGTTGCTCACTTCGCCGCCGAGTCTCACGTCGATCGATCGATCCTCGGCCCCGGTGCTTTCATTCAAACCAACGTAGTCGGTACGTTTACCCTCCTCGAAGCGTTTCGCCACCACTACAACACGCTCGAAACTGGACGGTTTCTTCACGTTTCCACGGATGAAGTTTACGGCAGTCTCGAACCGAACGATCCCGCTTTCAGCGAAACGACACCCTACGCCCCCAACAGTCCCTATTCCGCCTCGAAAGCTGGAAGCGATCACCTAGCACGGGCGTACTACCATACGTACCAACTACCGACTCTCATCACTAACTGTTCTAATAATTACGGTGCCTACCACTTTCCTGAAAAGTTGATTCCCCTGATGTGTATCAACATTTTGTTGGGGAAACCTCTTCCCGTGTACGGTGACGGGCAAAACGTGCGCGATTGGCTGTACGTCGTGGATCACTGTAGCGCCCTCGACACCGTGATTCATCGCGGCAAACCGGGAGAAACTTACAACGTCGGCGGAAATAACGAGGTCAAAAATATCGATCTCGTTCGGATGTTGTGTGGGTTGATGGACGAAATGGCATCCGATCTGCCCGTGCGTCCGAGTGAAAGTTTAATTACTTTTGTTAAAGATCGTCCCGGTCACGATCGACGGTATGCGATCGATGCAACGAAAATCAAAACGGAGCTAGGTTGGCAGCCTTCGGTTACGGTGGAAGAAGGATTGCGAAAAACTGTGGAATGGTATTTAACCCATCAAGATTGGTGGAAGCCGCTCTTGTCTGACGAATATCAGGCGTATTATGCCAAGGTTTATGGGGGATAATTTTTCTGTTTTTCGATCGAGACGTATTCTGAAAAGATCGATCGTTTTTTTGAGGTTTATGTCGGTTTAAAAATCGGTATTTTCGATTTTTGAATCGGCGGAATTCGATGTTTAAAATTGAAGAATAGCGTTGACTCACAATCGAGTTTTGCTTCTCAAAAAACAGAAGATCTTAAGATTGTGTGGGTTGAGCGAAGCCGAAACCCACACGTCCAATTTTTGCACGATCTCCTCACTCCTCACCCCATCATTCCCTTACTTCAAAACGGGAGGATATTGTTGCAACACCTCTCGCAAATACTGTCCTGTGTACGATTCTTTCACTTGTGCGACTTCTTCAGGCGTTCCCCTGGCGACAATTTCACCCCCTTTGTCACCGCCTTCCGGCCCGAGATCGATGACCCAGTCTGCACAGCGAATGACATCTAAATTATGTTCGATGACGAGAATCGAGTTCCCTTTATCGACCAAGCGCTGCATCACGTTCAATAATTGGTGAACGTCGTAAAACGATAGTCCCGTCGTCGGTTCGTCAATTAAATATAAGGTTTTCCCGGTGGCACGGCGAGATAACTCAGAAGCGAGTTTTACCCGTTGTGCTTCGCCGCCAGATAGGGTGGGGGCGGGTTGTCCGAGGTGGATGTACCCCAACCCAACATCGACGAGGGTTTGTAAGCGACTGGCAGCGCGAGGGATGTTCTCAAAAACGCCTAACGCTTCCTCAACTGTCATATTCAAGACATCGGCAATCGAGTGACCTTTGTATTTCACTTGTAAGGTTTCTCGGTTGTAACGCGCCCCTTTGCACACGTCGCACTGTACGTAAACGTCGGGGAGGAAGTTCATTGAAATGACGTTGACGCCCTGTCCGCTACAGGCTTCGCAGCGTCCTCCTTTGACGTTGAAGGAAAAACGCCCCGGTTTGTACCCCCGTGCTTTCGCCTCGACGGTTTCGGCGAAGACTTGGCGGATGCTGTCGAAAATTCCGGTGTAGGTGGCGGGGTTGGAACGAGGGGTGCGTCCGATGGGAGATTGGTCGATGACGATGACTTTATCGATAACTTCTTTGAGGGGTTGTTTTTTGCCGGCTTTGACTTCTAGGGCTTCTACGCCTTTAGGTTGCGGAATCCGACGGGTGAGGTGGTGCTGTAGGAACGGATAAAACAGTTCGTTAACGAGGGTCGATTTCCCCGAACCAGAAACCCCCGTAACACAGACGAGTTTGCCAAGGGGAATTTCAACGTCGATGTGTTTGAGGTTGTTGCGGTGGGCGTTTTTGAGGACGATCGATCGACTGTTTCCCGGCCGCCGTTCGGCTGGGGTTTCGATAACGCGCTGTCGGGACAGATACGCCCCCGTCATGGAACTGCTTGCATCGAGCAGGTCTTGTAAAGTCCCTTGGGCGATAATTTCGCCACCGTGTACTCCGGCTCCCGGGCCGATATCAATGAGGTGATCGGCGCTGCGAATTGTTTCTTCGTCGTGTTCGACAACAATGAGGGTATTACCGAGATCGCGCAATTTCGTCAGCGTTCGCAACAGGCGACCGTTATCGCGTTGGTGGAGTCCGATGCTGGGTTCGTCGAGGACGTAGAGAACCCCCGTCAAGCCAGAGCCGATTTGGGTGGCGAGGCGAATACGTTGGGCTTCTCCACCAGATAGGCTGGTGGCCGATCGATCGAGCGTTAGATAATCTAGCCCGACGTCGAGCAGAAACTGCAAGCGGGCGCGGATTTCTCGTAGGACTAATTCGCCGATTTGCGCCTGTCGGGGACTCAGTTGTAATTCGTTGAGACGGTGCAAGCATCGATCGATCGAAACCCCTGTCAAATCAGTAATGTTGTACTGTCCGACTCGCACGGCCAGGGATTCGGGTTTGAGTCGCTGTCCGCCGCAGGTCTCGCACCTTTTATCGACGAGATATTGTTCGAGCTTGTCTTTGATTCGATCGGAAGCGGTTTCTTCGTACTGGCGTTGCAACATGGCTAAGACGCCGGGAAAATGGCGGTAGTAGCCGCGCCCTTTTCGATAGCGGGAGTCGGCTTCGATCCAAATCGGCTCGGGTGCGCCGTAAAGCAAGACGTTTTGCTGTTCGTCGGTCAGTTGCTTCCAGGGCGTACCGATCTCGAAGTCGAAGGCCTGGGCAACGCTGTATAACACGGAGAGGTAGTAGGTGTTGTCTTCTTCCGACCAAGGGGCAATGGCACTGTAAACGGGGGCGTTGAGGTCGGGAACGACGCGATCGGGGGAAAAGGTGCGAGAACTTCCTAAGCCGTGACAGTCGGGACAAGCACCGTAAGGGGAGTTGAACGAAAACAGGCGCGGTGAGAGTTCTTCCATCACCGCCCCGTGTTCGGGACAGGCGAAGTTTTCGGAAAAGACGATTTCTCGGGGGCGATCTTCGTCAGAAAGTTGGGCTGAAATGATGGCGACGCCTTCAGCGTGTTGGAGAGCGGTTGATAGGGAGTCAGCGAGGCGTTCTTCGACTCCGTCTTTGCGAACGAGTCGATCGACGACGATCTCGATCGAGTGGTTGTAGTTTTTGTCGAGTTCGATGTTGTCGGATAAGTCCCGAATTTCTCCATCAACGCGCACGCGCACGAAGCCTTGAGATACTAAGCTCGACAGTAATTTTTTATGGGTTCCTTTTTTGCCCCGAACCACAGGGGCGAGGATTTGAAATTTGGTGCGTTCGGGTAGTTCGAGGACGATGTCGCACATTCGATCGATCGTCTGAGGTGTAATGGATCGATCGCAGTGGGGACAGTGAGGTTCTCCAGCGCGTCCGAATAGCAAACGTAGATAGTCGTAAATCTCTGTAACCGTTCCCACCGTCGATCTCGGGTTGTGGGAGGTAGATTTTTGATCGATCGAAATTGCCGGACTCAGCCCCTCGATCGATTCGACATCTGGTTTGTCGAGTTGTCCGAGAAATTGACGGGCGTACGCGCTGAGCGATTCGACGTAACGGCGTTGCCCCTCGGCAAAAATGGTATCGAAGGCGAGAGAGGATTTGCCGGAACCGGAAACCCCTGTAAAAACGATCAGTCGATCTCGAGGTAAATCGACATCGATATTTTTGAGGTTATGTTGGCGCGCACCCCGAATGCGAATCGCATTGTGGAGGTTGGGAGACTGTCCGTTTCGAGCCAAGTTGTTCAGAGGTTCGGTGGTTTTCGATCGCCTTGCCATATCGACCTTTGATACAATCCTTTACATTTTACGGCCGATCGAGACCGAGGTGAGGGGATGAAGGGGTGAGGTCTGGGTCGTGGTATTCGCCACATCCGGCTCCTAATACTCAAACGCTACACTTGAGTGTCCCGTACCGTACACTGGTCTTAACGCGTGACGAGTGACGGGTGACGGGTGACAGATAACTGGTGACAGTGAGAAGCAAGAGAGTTGGGAAATCTCGCATAAAATCTTAAA
Source organism: Geitlerinema sp. BBD 1991-9 (assembly GCA_001657325.1). Classification (GTDB taxonomy): domain Bacteria; phylum Cyanobacteriota; class Cyanobacteriia; order Cyanobacteriales; family Geitlerinemataceae; genus Geitlerinema. Next base: position 262,605 of record LWRO01000002.1, read on the forward strand.
AACTAACTTTTCCGGCTTGTCTGTTGGTACACCGAACGTTAGAGATTGTATAGACTCAGTTTCTTCGGTGAGCGACGACGCGAATGAAAGCTTCGGTGGTGGTGTGGGCGTGTATGGGTATGTTATGGGGGGCAAAGCCCCTACCGTCGATACATCTGTTTCCACAGACGCTTGCCCAATCTGTTCCGCCAGTGTCTCCCGATCTTTCACCACTCCCCGATCGATTGCCCCAGGACGAACCCGTGTTAGATCCGCCGTCGTTGGAGTTACCCGAACGCTCACAACCGAGTTCGACGGGATCGATCGAGGTGCGGGACGTTCGCGTTTTGGGTAATACTGTATTCTCCGACGCGGATATTGCGGCAATTGTTGCACCTTATCTCGGCCGTTCCGTGACATTTGAGGAACTGATCGCCTTGAGAACGGCAATTACCGATCTCTACGTCAGCAACGGTTACATTACCTCGGGCGCGTTTCTACCACCGCAAGACGTGACGGATGGAATCATCCTCGTACAAGTGGTAGAAGGTCAGTTAGAATCGATCGAACTAGAGGGCTTAAAACGGCTCTCCGAAGGCTACGTGCGAAATCGCATTCTCCGCGTCAGCGATCCGCCGTTGAATTTAGCGGAGTTGGAAGCCGCGTTACAACTGCTCCAAAACGATCCGGCGATCGAAACCATTCGCGCGGAACTGACGGCGGGAAGTGCGCCAGGACTGAGTGTTTTGCGGTTGTCCCTCGAAGAAGTATTTCCGGTCAACGTTTCCCTGTGGGTGGAAAATCGAGACGCACCCAGTGTGGGATCGATTCGGGGTTCTGTGGGGGTACAGGTTAACAGTCCCCTGGGAATCGGAGATCGACTCTTGGGAGAGTTGGGAATTACATCGGGGGTGACAGAAGTATTTTTCGATTACACGGTTCCCCTAAATGCCAACAATACGAAACTGCGGGCATTTTACGAACGGGCGGGAAGTCGCATTGTCGAGGAACCCTTCGATCGACTAGATATTCGATCGACGGAAGAACACATTTCTTTCGGTATTTTGCATCCGGTGGTGGAAACGTCCCAGGAAGAATTCACGTTAGGCGCATCGTTGGATTTGTTGAGATCGAGAACATTTATTTTTGACGACGAGCCGTTTTCGTTTTCAGAAGGCCCGGAAGACGGTCGATCGAGCGTGACGGCACTGCGGTTGATGCAGGAATGGACGAGGCGATCGCAACGGGATGTTTTGGCGGCTCGATCGCAGGTATCTTTCGGGTTAGATCTTTTCAATGCAACCTCAAATGACGACGCACCCGATGGGGCGTTTTTAACCTGGCTGGGACAGTTTCAATGGGTGAGAGCGCTCTCTCCCGAGACGCTGTTAATCGCCCGTATCGCCACACAACTTTCGACGGATGAATTATTGCCGATCGAGCAATTTAGCATCGGTGGAATCGATACGGTTCGGGGTTATCTTCAAAACCAACGGGTCGGCGATAGTGGAATTGTGGGATCTCTGGAGTTGCGTTTTCCTGTCGTTCGCGATCCGGGGGGATGGGGAACGATTCAACTGACCCCCTTTTTCGATGTCGGAACAGTCTGGAGTTTGGGAGATCGAGAGATTCCGAGTCCCAGTACGCTCGTGGGAACGGGACTCGGGCTGAGATGGGAATTGTCTGAGGACTTTTCAGCCGCAGTGACTTGGGGAATTCCGTTAGTTTCGATCGACGATCGTGGAGATTCTCTACAGGGAGACGGAATTTATTTTTTGATTCGATACAATCCGTTTTAGGCAGAAATATTGAACAAAAAAATAGTTCTCGCATTGTACGTAAGCTCTGGTCAAGACTAAAGCTCAACCAGCCAGAGACAAACGTAAAGGTGTCTAGAGCTGGGTCAGCATTTTGCGGGAGATCGCCGAGATACTGCTTAACAATTTTAGTAAAGTTTGATACGATTATTAGTCTTAGATATTTTAATTTGGCCTGCCAAAAAAATATACATTTTTTTGGCGATTTTTTTGTTTTCTATCAATCAACACTTCTGAATTCGAGCGTTGATGGCGCATTCAATTTACAGTTTTGAGATGCACCCGATGAAACTAATCCCATCCCGTTTAAACTCATGGCTTTAACGACGATGCCCGCGCTAACTTTCTCCGTCTTTTTTTCACCGAGCAAGTCGTTGATGATTCCGACGATTCCGAGGTCATCAATGATTCCAGCCACTAACCCCAAGTGGTCTAAATTTTTGATCTCTGCTGACATTTTTCTTCCTTTTACTGATGCCCACATTTTGGGATGATGACAGAAAATCTCTTCGAGAGCTTACTTCACGCTCAAGCTTTTTTGTCAAGTTTTTTCTTTTGAATGTTATTTCCAAGTCAAAGAGTCAGTTGGCTGAGTCGAAATACTTAATCTCTTCAATCGCCCAGCTACACTACTTAAATGCTACACTTGGAGTGCGGAATGTGGGCTACAACCTCACTTTTGTCCGTCAACTAGGGTGTACGATCGCGAGCAGTATATGGAAGCTTCGTACACCCCGCTTTCATCTGAGTTATCACGAGTCTAATCTATGTCACAACGTTCGGAGACTGTCGATCGCGCCCGTGAATACTACGACAGTGAAAACATGCTCAATTTTCACGATCTGATTTACGGTGAACACATCCATATCGGTATCTATCAAACTGGATGCGAATCAATTTCCGAAGCGAACCTTCAGACGCTTGAGACGATCGAAGGGTTACTCAAATTACACCCCGAACATAAGCTGGTAGATCTGGGTTCTGGTTATGGAGGAGCAGCACGCTACATCGTGAAAAGGGCGGGCTGTCATGTTGATTGCTTGAATCTAAGTACAGCCCAGAACAAAATCAACCGCCAGCTCAACCAAGCGCAAGGCTTGGATACATTTATCCAAGTTTTTGATGGAAGCTTTCAAAACATTCCGTTTCCCGATCGAACCTACGACATAGCCCTATCTCAAGATGCTCTGCTTTACAGCGACGATCGAGTTCGAGTATTCCAGGAAGTCTTCAGAGTATTACAGCCAAGCGGTCAATTTCTCTTGACTGACGTGATGCTCAAAAATGACTGCCCTCTCAAGCTTCAAGCAAAGACTCAAGAAATCGTAGGGTTAAAGCTCGCTTCGGTTGAGAGCTATCGGGAAGTCGCTCGGGAAGTTGGTTTTAACACTCTCCAGATCGTCGAGATGCCACAGCAGGTTACTCGTCAATATCAGAAGACTCTCGACTCGCTAGAGTCGAATTTTGATAAGCTTTTGCAGTGTTGCAAGCGAGACTTCCTAGAGTATCAACGACGAAGACTCACTAACTGGATTGAAATCGGCAAACTAGATTACTTGAATTGGGGCATCTTACACTTCCAAAAGCTTTAGTTTTATGGATTTAGCAATTGAGAAACGTACAGCACTTGTGTGTGCTTCCAGTAGCGGAATCGGTCGTGCCATCGCTCATTCTCTGGCTAGGGAAGGTGCAAAAGTTGCAATCTGCGCTCGAAGCGAGAAAAAACTAAGAGAAGCTCAAGTATCGCTACAGTCTGAAACGGGATCGGAGGTGATTGGTGTTATCGCCGATCTGCGCTCTAAGGATGATATTCAACGGCTAATTGAGTCAGTTAACGAACAGCTTGGCTCGATCGATATTTTGGTGAATAATGTCGCGGGGCCAGCTCCTGGCGGACTGATGGAGCTGAGTGACGAGCAATGGCAAGCTGGATTCGAGCAAAGCTTGATGAGTGTCGTACGACTCACGAAAGCTGTCATACCGGAAATGCAAAGGCAAAAATGGGGACGAATTATCGCGATTGCTTCCAATACGGCCAAGGAACCAAGGGAAGGCATCCTCTTATCTTCTACACTCCGTGCTGCCGTTGCGGCCTTTAATAAAGGAATTTCACAGCGATTAGCCGCCCAAAATATTTTGGTGCATACAGTATGTCCGGGTCCGATCGGCACCGATCGGGTCTTACAATTTACCCAAGACATAGCTCAATCTCGAGGTATTACTTTCGAACAAGCTCAAACTGTTCTGGTAGGCAATCTGCCGATGGAGAGAATGGGCAAACCGGAAGAGGTTGCCAGCTTGGTTTCCTATCTAGCTTCCGAACAGTCAAGTTTCATGACCGGAAATACAATTGTGATTGATGGGGGTCAGACGTCTACATGGTGAATTTAATTAGTGCGGACAATCGAAGGGTATATGAGGACAATCAAGAGCAAGATGTCCTAGACGATCGTCTACTTCTTGAATTCAGGGTAAAAGATATAAAAAAGCGCATGAACTCTCTAGAGTTGATGCATCGAGAGTATCTTCTATTTTGTGAGACAGATCGTTCTACGCCTGACCTTGTTGGGGAAGAGGTCTCGCTTGCTGTCAAAGCAATTGCAGTCAAGATACTCGCAGAGTTGGAGTCGGACATTCCCGACTCTTCAGATATAACTTCTTACAGCGAATATATTACTCGTCAAAATTTTCGCATTCGCAATTTATTACTTCTCCTGAGGCAGTTTTGGAATCACCTAGAGTGGTCTTCTGCTTCCTACAGTCAGTCGGTCGTTCCTCACTTTTTTGATGTGAGGAAGCAGGAAGGAAGTATCGTCAATTACGATCGCTGGGAGAGTTTTGCCATTGCAAATCTCGAAGAGGAATTATCAGAACTATACCAACTGAACGAGCGGTGGAGTCTCATCTTGACGTCATCGGGAATGGCGGCCTATGCAACCATTCATAATTACCTCACTCGATATTTATCTTACGGCGATGAGGTTCTGATTCCAGTCCCTATCTATCATGAAGCTGAATCTCTTTTGGCGGCGGTTTCAGGAATTCAGATCGTTACCCCAGGCACCGTTAATGTTGAGGAGATTTTGACGTCGATTCGTTCGACAACGAAAGTCATCTGTCTCACTCCGATAACCAACGATGAGTCTCTCCGATTCATAGATGTCAATGCTTTGATGGAGAAACTCAACTCGATCGATCGGGAGATTTTGGTTGTTTTTGACGGTACGATGAGTGGTGGGTTAATCCGACCCGAACAGTTTGTCGATCTTAACAGCCACGTAAAACTCCTCTATTTTGAAAGTGGGAACAAGTATCAACAGTTTGAAGATACGGCAATGAAAGGAATTATCATTGTTCCCCAAGCTTTGAAACAGGAATTTACTTCCATTCGGCGAGAAATCGGGACGATCTTGTACGATTGGGCAGCTTGCTGCCTACCGCAGTCAATTTCGATTGAAGAGCTAAAGCTCAAGATGGGACGTTTTGCTCGTAATGCTTTGACGATCGGCAATCGGGTAAACAACGACGTGGATCTACAGAATTTTTGTACGGTCAACTATCCACTCGATCCTTCACATCCAGATTTCACAACAGCCCGTAAATATTTCTCCGCTCAGCTGGGTGGAGTCGTGACGTTGTCCTTCACCAGTCAAGAATTTTACGATCGAGAAAAACTAGATCGCCTTATTAACAGATTAATCGATCGATGTCAATCTCGTCGCATCCCTTTTTGTAAAGGCGATAGCTACGGATTTTCAATCCCCCGAATTCACATAGGCGGTTCTAAAACCGACAAGCCATTTCTGCGACTTTGTGTCGGCAGTCGATCGTTCGACGAAACAGATGCCTTTTTAGAATGCTTGCTCGACTGCCTTAAATCCGAAGTTGCAACTGTATAGACGCGAGAGTTTTGGAGGAACGGTGGACGTTACCTTAAATGTCGAAAGAAGGCTGCCGCTAGACCGGGATGGTTAGCGGGGAGATGAATTTCGACCCAAAAAGGAAACTGAGCGCCGCGAATCCTTATAGAGTCCCCAACGATGGGTAAAGTCGGTTAAGATGGCATGATGTTAGTCATCGAAGCCAAACTGAAGGGAACGGCATCCCAGTACGCCAAATTAGACAAAGCTATCCGAACAGCGCAGTTCGTTCGGAACAAGTGTCTTCGTCACTGGATGGACAATAAAAGGGGTCACGCGCAATGACCTCCAAAAGCTCTGTTCCCAACTGGCTAAAAATCCCGAAACCCCTTGGGCAAAAAAGCTCAACTCCCAAGCTCGAAAGAGTTCTGCTGACCGTGCGTGGGCTGCAATTTCTCGGTTTTATACCAACTGTAAACAGAACGTCAAAGGCAAGAAAGGTTATCCCAAAGATCAAAAATTTAACCGTTCGGTTGAATACAAAAAGACAGGATGGCGTTTATCTCCCGACCGAAAAGAAATCGAGTTTATTGACGAATTCAAAGCCGGTAAATTTTAACTTTGGACGAGCCAAGATGTTTTTTTCTGGGATGTCATTTTTACACAAATTTCTCTTTTTTCTCTGTCTTAATCCCTAACCGATTCCAGACTAATGTCATCGCCACGTCGTGCTACTTGATATGCTACAAATTGAAGTAAGGTTTTAATTCTTATAGAATTTTACGAATCAGTTAGACCTGCTATACAATATCTTTTTTTAATTTGGAATATTGATAAATTAAAAAATAAATATACAACTAAACTCGTATAAAGTGAAATAGTGAAATTAGGTGCGAGATCGTGCCAAAAATAAGGACTCTTGCGTCCGTTCACAGCGCAAGGATAGTCGATCGAAGCGTCCCGATCTGGGTGTCCTGGCATCTGAGCGCCACGATTGTAAATTTGCTGCCACTGATTCCCTAAAAAACCCAAATGCCTCCACAATCGTAAACATCAATAGATTGTGGGTAGAACGTTTCATGAATGCCAAAGACATTCTCAGCTTAATTCATCCAGCCATCGCCGTTGCATTCGTCTTCCCCATCGTGGGAATCGTGGTGAACTTCGCACTGCAAACGCGCCAACGGCGATTACATCCGAATGAAAGTAAAAAAATTCCACCCGTGGTGGGACGCGAACATCTCAAATACGGACGTTGGCTGACGGGTTCTGTCGTCGGCGTGACGTTAATCGCCCTAGCGTATTCAATTTTTATCAAACAACCGTTTTTTACGGGAAAACCGCCGTTTCAAATGGGTTTTATCATTGCCATGTTCGTTTTCACCATTGCAGCGTTAGTGCTGCTGTATCGAACGCGGCCGAATCAACCTCTGTGGCGGGCGGTTTTTGCCACGCTTTCGAGTGCAGGATTAATCGTGCTAGGTTGCCAAGACGGCGTGTTTCGTCGCACGAGCGAATGGTACCTTTCCCATTACTACTTCGGTATTGTCGTCTCGATTCTAATGGTAGTTTCGCTGACCATCGTTCCCGAAATCTACAAACACCAACGTTGGCGCGTCACCCACACGGTTCTCAATACCTTAGCAGCGTTACTGTTTCTCGGACAGGCGATGACTGGAGCGCGAGATTTATTGGAAATTCCCCTCAGTTGGCAAGCACCTTTTTTATATCAGTGCGATTGGCAAAATCGCGTGTGTCCCGAACCACAGTCTTCTCAACCCGTTGAGGGACACGTCGCCAAAGCACCGAGGTTTTAGCGGGTGATGGTTTCTCTCGATCGAGTACTCGTCGTCGTTCCCGTTCTCAACGAGGAAAACACCATTGCTTCCGTCGTCGAAACCCTGAATGCCATGGGATTGAAACGGGTTCGAGTGGTGGATAACGGGAGTACGGATAACAGCGTTGCCGTAGCACGGGCGGCAGGAGCGCAAGTGCTGCGCGAACCCGTTCCCGGTTACGGACGCGCCTGTTGGCGTGGCATTGAAGACCTCATTGAAGGCCTTGAATCGAATGTCGAGTGGGTGCTGTTTTGCGATGGCGACGGGAGCGACGATCTGACGGAATTGCCCATGTTTTTTGAGTGGATCGACGATCGAGCCGATCTGGTTTTAGGCAACCGTCGCGCCACTTCATCGGGACGACAGGCGATGACAGCGGTTCAGAATTTCGGAAACGCCCTCGCCACGACGTTAATTGCGTGGGGATGGGGACATCGTTACCGCGATTTGGGGCCGCTGCGCCTGATTCGTCGATCGAGCCTGGAACAGTTACAAATGCACGATCGAGGCTTCGGTTGGACGGTGGAAATGCAAGTCAAAGCCGTCGAGTGTGGGTTGCGAGTCGTGGAGATTCCGGTGGGATATCGTCGCCGTCAAGGAGGTCGATCGAAAATTTCGGGAACGATCGCGGGGAGTTTGCAGGCGGGAAGTGTCATCCTCAGCACCTTGGGAGGGTTGTTCCTGCGCCGTTTGTGGCACTCATTTCGATCGCAACCCAATTTAGCGCTCTCAATCGTCAGTGCGGCATTGGTGCTAATCGGTTGTGCGGCAATCGCACCCAACGGCGACTTCCGACAAGCCGAGGCGGTGGTGGGTTTTGGGTGGGGAATTGCCGTGATGAGTGCGGGATTTTTCCTCAGTTTAGCGCTGCCGCACGTCAAAGGACTTTGGTTTTGGGGAGTTGCCGTTCTCGCGCGGTTTTTGTTACTTCCCATGTACCCCGGCAACGATGTTTGGCGCTATCTCTGGGAAGGATACATTCAAAATTTGGGGTTTAGTCCCTATCATTTTCCACCGAATGCTGAAGTTTTAATCCCCTATCGAACGGAATGGTGGGAACTGATTAATCGAGCCGATACTTCAGCGATTTATCCACCCATTACACAGATGGGATTTCGAGTTTTGGCGGCGATCGAACCTTCGGTTTTACTGTTCAAACTGGCGTTTATCGCCGCTGATTTAGCAGTTTGCTGGTTGTTGGCGCGGCGGTTCGGCAATCGTAAAGCCCTCAGCTATGCCTGGAATCCTTTGATTCTCTATGCCTTTGCTGGGGGCGCACATTACGACAGTTGGTTTATTTTGCCGTTGGTGGTGTCGTGGTTGCTGTTCGATCGTGAAACGTCTCGAAACACACCTCGAGTGCGCTGGGTTTGGAGTGCGCTGAGTTTGGGGATCAGTATTGCAGTGAAGTGGATTTCGCTACCCATTTTGGCGTTTCTGATGCTATCGGTTCGTCTGCGTCAGTCGATCGCTGTTGTCCTGTTGGGGATTACGCCGTTTGTCTTAGCTGCAATTCCATTTTGCAACCTCAATTCTTGTCCGTTAATTCCCGTGAATTCGAGTTTTGTGGTTTATCACCGAACTGCTGATTTCATTCCGTATTGGGTCGGACAGATCGTTCCCGAATCGCTGCATCGAAACTGGTATTTTGGTATTCCTCTCGCTTTTGTGGTGTTAGGGCTTCTCGCGGCTTCTAGACAATCGAAAAGCACTCACAAATTCTTGGATTTTTCTGAATCTTATTTATTGGGTTTGCTCGTTTTTTCTCCCATAATTCACGCCTGGTACTTAACCTGGATCGTTCCGTTTTCCGTTGCAAGTCGGAATTTGGGAACTCATCTCGTCAGCGTTTCAGTCTTTGTCTACTTTTCGATTCTCTACGCCTATGCTTTGGGAAATTTTTATGATGCTTGGAATTTGTCTGCTTCCGAACGGAGTTTGATGTGGATTCCGTTTGTTTTAGGGTTTTTCTGGACAAAATTGAAGCCGCAAACTTTTAAATTCTTGGAGAAACAAAAATGAGACGAGAATACTACTCAATTTTACTGGCATCGACATTACTATTCGCATCTGGATGTGCGATCGAGGCGCAAGTTCCCTATGGTGAAGACGTTTCGATTGAGGAAGTATCTAAAGTCGCACGAGGCGAACCGTTTACCTACGAGGACTATGAAACTGTCTTGTCGGCTTACGTCACAGAAGATGGATTGGTCGATTACGCCAGTTTGAAAGCTAATCGAGAAATTTTAGACCGGTTTCATGCCGATCTCGCGGCACTTCCGAAAGAGGTTTACGAGGGTTGGACGGAGTCCGAAAAAATTGCATTTTGGGTCAATATTTATAACTCGCTTACCCTACAAGCCATCATCGACAACTATCCTGTAGATAGTATTCGGGATATTCCGGGGGTTTGGAAACGGTTACAATTTACCGTGATGGGAGAAGGAATGACGCTCGATACGATCGAACATGGAATTTTACGCCGAGAATTTAACGAACCCCGCATTCATATGGCGTTAGTTTGTGCGTCGATCGGCTGTCCGTTGCTACGAACAGAACCTTTCACCGGAGATCGATTAGACGAACAACTCGACGAGCAAACCCGCGTGTTTTTAGGATTCGATCGAAACTTTCAAATCGATCTCGATCGAAACGAAGTTTTACTGTCGTCAATTTTTCAATGGTTTGGAGAAGATTTTGAAGCGACTTACGGAACTTCGGACAAATTTGAGGGACACAACGATAAAGCGCGTGCGGTTTTGAACTTTGTCAGTCAGTACGTCAATGATGACGATCTCAGCTATTTAAAGCAAGTCGAGTATCGCCTTAAGTATCTCGATTACGATTGGGGTTTAAACGCACTCACCCATCGCCAATCGTAAATCCCCTGATTTCCAATCGTAACTTGCATGGCGTGGTATTTTGAGGATCGAGCCTCTAAATTACGATGCTGATGCAAAAGTGGAAACTGCTCGACTCCGAATTTGTCGTTAACCATCGCTGGTGTCGCGTTCGCCGAGATCGCGTCGAGTTACCCAGCGGTGAGGTGGTTGACGATTTTTTCTTGAACGTCCGGCCGGATATTGCACTGGTTTTAGCGATCACCCCAGACGGAGAAATTATCTTCGTCCGTCAGTACCGCCACGGGGTTGGTGAAATTCTGTTAGAGTTACCCGCAGGTGCGTTCGAGCCGGAAGTCGAAGAAGCAGAAGCAGCGGCGAAGCGGGAGTTTGAGGAAGAAACCGGATATTGTGTCGATCGATTGAATAAAATCGCCACGCTGTACGACAATCCGGTGAAAGATACCAATCGGGTTCACTTGTTTCTCGCGGAAGACGTGACGTATTCGGGGGAGCGCCAACTCGATCGTACGGAAGAAATTGAAGTGGTACTCGTACCGATTTCAGAGGTTCCCGGTAAGCTTCGATCGGGAGAGATTTGTGTAGCGGGAACTATTGCAGCTTTACTGTTGGTGTTGTCGGCTCGTTTTTCGACACCGTTACTCGATCGAGAGATGGAACACTTTAAATTTGCAATGGATTAAACGACAACGGATTAAACCACCAGTTTGGTGAACTTAAAATAATTCTTGCTATTTTACGATACCCCTTTTGACGAGGGTGGCTTCCATCGTTCTCGGCAACTTCTCGGTAATAGTCTCGATCGAGTACCAGTGGATTGTATAGATCGATAAACGGAACGTTTAACGTCGAACAGACACTTGAAATGCGATCGGATAACTCGAGAATACGGTAGTTTTGTTCGGGATCTTCAACCGGTGGCGAACTAACGAAAAGGACGGGATACCGAGTTGTTGCATCTGTTAAAATTGAGGTTGCATTCTCGATCGATTCCGAGATCGAAACTCGCTGTTGTCCGTTTTCGATCGAGGTGTCGTTCGCACCAAAAGAAAAGACAATCCGTGCGTCACAACCTGAAGGAAACCTTCGATCGCATTCCGCGTTCCAACGGTGAAGAATATCGAGACTCGTTTCACGACGAATTCCAAGATTGTATCCCGTTACATCGTATCCCTCCTGGCGTGCGTGAGAACAAACACTTCCCACCCATCCCAAACTCGTTTCATCGCCAGTACCTTGAGTAAAAGAATCTCCAACAAAGCAAACTCGGATATCGGATTTCATCGAACTTCATCTAACGTCGAACAATATTCGATCGATGGGTAGAGACGTGATTCTGATGTTTCATCTATTGGGTATCTTGTTTTGTTGAATTTGTCAATCCTTTAAAGATTTAAAATTGTCGATCGAACCTCTCAAAAAACTCGATCGGCATCGGTATAAACGCTGACAGTAGATATTTTACGTTTATTTTATATTAGGTTTATAAAATAGCATAGATTCGGCCGTTAGCAGAGTCCCCAAGATGGATTACAAACAAGAGATCATCACGACGATTCACGATTTTGGCTGTGACCTGAACTTTCTCGAAACGCGAACGATTCAACTCAGCGAGCAATTCCGCACCGCGATTCTGATTCCTGCCTTATACGACGAACTCGAAAGACCTGCCTTAAGTGGAATTCGAGACCACCTCAGCCAGTGTCGCTTCGTCAAAACAGTGGTTGTCTCCCTATACGCTCAAACGATCGAGCAATACGCTAAAGCCATCGAATTCTTTAGTGTCTTACCCCAAAAAACCTTTGTCATTTGGGAAAACGGATCGCGGGTAACGGGAATTCTCGAACGACTGCGAGATCGAGGACTCGATTTACTGCGATTCAGAGGCAAAGGTCAAGCCGTGTGGCTCGGACTCGGTGTCGCCACCCTCGAAGCTGAAGCCATCGCGCTCCACGACGCCGACATTCTCACCTACGATCGATCCTATCCCCTCAAGCTCCTGTTCCCACTCCTCGAAAAAGAATTTGGCTTAGCCTTCAACAAAGCCTATTACGCGCGTCTCGGAAATGAAACCCGCAACCTGAACGGACGAGTGGCGCGGCTGTTTGTCACCCCCTTGTTAACTGCACTCACCGAACTATTCGGCTATCGCGATTACCTACGCTACCTCAACGCATTCCGCTACCCCCTTTCCGGCGAATTCGCACTCAACAGCGATTTGGCCTTAACGACACGCATCCCCGGAAATTGGGGACTCGAAATCGGTATGTTAGCTGAAGTTTATCGCAGTGTCGCCCAAAAACGCATCGCACAAGTCGATCTGGGAATTTTCGACCACAAACATCAAGACTTGGGTCAATCGAGCCAACACGGCTTGCAAAAAATGTGTCGCGATATCCTGCACTCTGTGTTGCGAACCCTCACTGAAACCGAACAAGTTGCGATCTCGATGGATCACATCCACGCTTTGCGGGTAAAATTCCGTCGCGAAGCACAAGACTTTACCCGTCAGTACTTCGTCGATGCCGTTTTCAACCAACTCCCCTACGATCGACATCAAGAAGAAGTCATCGTCGAAGTGTTCGAGCAGGTTATCCTCGAAGCCGGAGAGCAGTACTTTATCAATCCCGCCGGCGCGCAAATTCCCGATTGGACGCGAGCTTTGGCGGTCATGCCAGACTTGCGCGAACAACTGCAAGCAGCGGCCATGGCTGACGCACAAGACGTTTTAGCGATGTCGGCTTCCGAAGCCAACGTTTCGATTTCCAACGATCTCGTCGCAGCCGGGTGAGACAAATCGGGAGGCGGGGAGGCGAAGAGAAGGCTAGGGGTTGAAAACTCTACGCTCTCGGTCTCCCTATCTCTCGCTCTCCCCATCCCGAAATCGATCTCGTTGTACAAAAAAACGTCACGCTGTCAGCGTCAGCTCGAGTTCCCAGCTAATTGGTCTTGACCTTATAGCTCCCTACGATAATATTGGCATCCTCGAGATAGACATCGTAAGCTTCGTTAATACCGTAAATATTGAGGATATAAATTGTTTGGCCGTGTTGCTCGATGTAGCTAACGGCATCGAGATCTTCTCCCTCAACGTTGCGTCCGCGCCAATCAATACGAACGCTACCGTCCGGTTGCAACTCAGAATTCTGCCAGGTGACCTCATCGAGAGCGCTGTTGTATCGATCTTTAAAAAGTTCTTCTAGCTCGTTCTCGCTCAGCTCTTCTTCAGCTTCAAAATAAATAACCTCGCCACCAAACCCGCTATCAGAGGAAACAAAAGTCAGTCCGTTTGCACGAGGTTGTTTGGCATAACCCTCTGGAAACGAAATTTCAAACGCATCATCGGGAGCTTTGTAGGTGTTTCCCGCTGTTGCCTCGTCGTCCTCTGTTGAAGCCTCTGGAGTAGGAGACGGACTCGGTGTTGTGGGAGGTGTTGTTTCCGCAGGGGTTGGTGCTTCGCCGTTTTCTGAAGGTTCCGTATCTGTACCACCACCGCAGGCTGTGAGGAGTAGGAGACTCATCACAAGCGGGACAAACAGGTGTCGGTAATTTTTCATAACTGTTCGGCTGAAGTCGAACAATGTCAACTTACACTCGATCGTACAGACTTGATTGTACTTGACCTTGGCAACTGTAACGGACACTAGCCAATACACTCGGAGCTTCAGAGTGAAGGTTAGAAAGTGTCAGACGTGCGATGCACTGTTGGAGAGGGACGAAACGCGATCGCACTGCTGGTGAGATGCTATCTGCGATGCAGAGGATCGTTCGGCTGTTTTGAGAAAATCTCGATCGATCCGAACGATAGTACCATCGATGGAGAAAGACAGGGTTCAAACTCACCTATTGGCATCGATGGAACCGTTGTAAGAACGAGATAACGATTCGAGATCGATCGAAACGAGGTCGCGATAGGATTGCCTTCTGGCGTAGTCGTGAATTGGCGAGAGATTGTCGAGGGAGGATGGAGAATTTCATCTTGAAGCTCGAGAACGCATCAGATTTTGTGGATATATCGATCGACGATCGTTGAGTCGATTTTATAGTCAGTTTTATAGATAAATGTCTAGTTGCTTTCCACATAGTGAACATCCTGAAATACAATTTAAATTTTTTATCACGTTGGTCAAGCCTCAACTTTAAGCATAGAACAATAGTTATGTCGTACAAGCTTTAGTTTACTCAAGCTCTAAAACAACGATTCGAGCAAATTTTCAAATTGGCTGATGGCCATACCAAATTTTATGGTATTTTTAATGCTTTTTTATTTAAAAATACCTCAAGAAATTACAATCAAAAGGCGTTGTTTACCTTGCGTACTAGATTATTGTTGAGATCGAAAGAATAAAGTAAAAAAGTAATATGCACCTTGAATTTTGATTTTAAGAAAGACAATTTTTATTTTTATAGGATTTTTGATTCTTAAAATATACCATGCCTGAATGTAAAAAAAATTGCTGTTTCTTGATTTTTGCTAAATTTCAATCCTGAATTAAGATTCAGAATATAATTTTTTATAGCTCGATCGTATTTGTGAATATGATTTACACAAAACTCTAAGATTTTAGAGTTTTAAGATTTTACAATGCAATTTAAGTAGTCGCATTATATTTTGCAAAAATGCAAGATATGCAAAGATTTAAAATTTTAGAAGATTTAAAATTTGTTCGATGTTGTGCAAAGTTGAAAGATACAAAAAATTTTTGTTCTATCGTTTTATCCGTAAAATTACTGATTTTTTATAAGTACGAATACGCATACTACATTAAGTATTAATAATTAAGTAATTTTGAATTATAGCACGGATATTTTTTACGTGTGAATAATGAATAAATTTCCGTAAAAACAAGGGGTTTAACAAGTTCTTTAATTTCAAGAAAGCTGGCATCACAAAATTCACTAAAACTTCAAACAAAAGCACCTAAGAACGATATATGGTTGAAGGTAGTATCAGGGGCAATCTGTAAGTAATTCAAAAAACTAAAGAATTTGATTGGCAATACTTAAGATCGATAAAATCGAAAATTCACCTTTCCAGAAAACCCTAGAAAGGCGCATTTAGTATGCATTAATTCAACAGAAATCGAGCTTTAGCTCGAAATTTGAAGTGCTGGCTTAAATGGAAATTCGTAGTTTTTTGAATTCGAGCAAATTTTAGAGTATTGCGACGATAACTCTCTCAAAGACTCTCAATCTTGTTTTCTCGAACTCATAATTGGCTCGAACCATGAACAGCAAAATCGACCCTCACCGATATGAAACTCATTTTGTTGAGTGTGATTCCCTCGATCGACAACTCGCACGACGGAGCTTACCACTCGTCTGTGCCGTCCTTTCAATTTTCTGCATTCAAAAGCCAGCTCGATCGATCTCGTTCCATTTCGACTATGCCCCAAACACGACTCTCGACCAAGTCCTCGGCTTTGAAATGGCTGCGGCGGTCTGGTCAGATTATTTAAGCGATGACGTGACCGTCAATCTGTATGTCAATATTGTCGATGACTTACCAGAAGGTGTAATTGGGGGAGCGCTACCGGGAATCCTGTCCAACCAGCGCTACGAAGCCTGGCGAGAACAGCTAGAAGAGGATATCACCACAGCAGACGACCAATTGGCTCTGAGTCATCTGCTAAACGATGGGAATAAATTTACAGCCTTCATTGACGGTCACAAAATCGATGAAAACGAATATCTCAAAATGACCCGTGCCAACGCCAAAGCACTGGGAATGCTCGATGGTAATGCAACCGATCTAGATGGCTATATCTTAATGAGCGACTTAACCAACGAGAAGAAGTATGAGTGGAATTACGACTACTTTGGCGACATCATTCCCAAAAAGACGCTCGATTTTGTGAGTGTGGCAATTCACGAAATCGGTCACGCTTTGGGCTTTCTCAGTGGCGTTGACAAACCCGGATGGTTAACTCAAGCAACTTCTCACAATGATAATGACTACTACGATAGTTTAATCGGCAACCTCAACCACGCCACGCCATTAGATATGTTCCGCTACTCCGACGAGAGTCTGATTGAGAGTGGAAGTAGTGATGTCTGGATCGATATGTCAGTTGGTTCCAAGAGTTTCTTCTCCGTAGAAGGCAACGACGCACTGAACATAGGGAATCAGGATCGAAATTACTTTTCTACGGGAAAAAACAGTGAATTAGGGGGAGATGGCGCTCAAGCGAGTCACTGGAAATCCCATCCCACAAAGCCTCTGGGCATTATGGACCCGTATCTCAAAGCCGGACAGCGACGGGAAATCTCAGATATCGATTTGCTTGCTTTCGATGCCATCGGTTGGGATCGAACGTCTGGCGGCACCGATTTGGCAACCCTGTACGCCCTTGCCGAACAGCAACTTGCCGATCGACTGGGAATCTCTGTAGGCGATTTGTCCGACGAACTCGTTGAGACACTGACGACTTTTGAAGATGCAAATGGCAACGGCATCGACGATCGAGTCGAGCAAATGCTAACAGACAGCGAAGTTTACGAATGGGGAGGTGGAGGCAGTGGAGGATCTTGGCAAGAATTGCTCGATCGAGAATTATCCACACAAACCTCTCGCGCCTCTACTCGTTCGACCTCTGTCCCCGAGCCGAATTCGATCGTTGGCTTGTGGAGTCTCGGAGTGCTTGGAATAGGTTCGATCCTGAAACGACACGATCGAAGAGGAGGTGACGACATCTAAAGCAACCGAGTACAATCGACCCATCGTCTGTCGCACTCAAAACGATAGGAACGGCCGTCTTTTATCCGTTTGGATAACTTACCCCTTACTTCCTCGGAGGAAGTTAGGTTACATGAAAACCCAGATTACTAATTTCCCAGTCCGGCAAAACTTACATCAGATCCTTGCCATCGCAGCCTTCAATCTACTCACGAATATCTCTGTTCCCGTTTTAGCCCAAATTGTTCCCGATCGAACCTTACCCGAGCGCTCGATCGTGACACCAGACGGCACCTCGATCGAAATTCAAGGCGGGACGAGAGCCGGCGACAACCTCTTTCATAGCTTCGAGCAGTTTTCCGTTCCAACTGGCTCAGAAGCCTTCTTTAACAACACCCTCTCCGTTGAAAACATCATCAGTCGCGTCACCGGCGGTCAGGTTTCCAACATCGATGGTTTAATTCGAGCTAACGGAAGCGCCAATCTTTTCTTACTCAATCCAAACGGCATTCTTTTCGGGCCAAATGCCGCCTTGAACATCGGCGGATCGTTTGTTGGGAGTACCGCAGACAGCCTTCGCTTCAACGACGCCCGCGAGTTTAGCGCAGCCGAACCGCAAACGTCCTTACTAACCATCAGCGTCCCCATGGGTTTGCAGTACGGTACGAACCCAGGAGATATCAACGTACAGGGCAATGGTAATAACGTCTTTTTAGACGGCCCTTTCGTGATTCGAGTGTTCAGACCGGACGGACTTCGCGTTGCTGACGGCCAAACCCTCGCGCTTATCGGAGGTAACGTTGCCCTAGACGGCGGGAATCTAACCGCTTTCGACGGACGCATCGAATTGGGGAGCGTCGGATCGGATGCATTCGTCCAGCTCGCCGCTACCGATCCCGGTTTTCGCTTAAACTACGGCGATGTCAGCCAATTTCAAGACATTGCCTTGTCCCGCGCCGCTTCCGTTGAAGCCAGCGGTAATAGTGGCGGATCGATCGAAGTGCAGGGTCGCCGCGTCACCCTAACCGAAGGATCGACTCTCTTCGCCGATACCTTAGGCAATGGCACGGGTGGAACGTTACGGATTACCGCTTCAGAGTTCGTCGGACTGGCCGGCACATCGAGCTTCACGCCACCCCCGACTGAAACTGAGACGTTTCCCGAATTCCCCTTTTCAAGCCGTTTGTCTACCGATGTGGGGCGCTTTCCAGGCTCGACCGGAAAGGGGGGAACCTTAGAAATTGAAACCGATCGCCTAGTCGTCACGGATGGCGCGCAAATTTCCAGCGGAACCTTTAGCACGGGAAATTCCGGCACGTTAAGGATCGTGGCGCGAGAGATCGTTCTGAACGGTGGCGCAGCGGGCATCGGCCCGAGCGGTTTGTTTGTCCCCGTCGCGCCTGACGCACGGGGCAACGGCGGCGTTTTAATCGTCGAGGCGGGACAGTTACAGGTAACCAACGGCGCGCGGATTCTCGGGAGTACCTTCGGCCTCGGAGATGCAGGGACGTTAAACGTGCGAGCCGAAGCGATCGATCTCGACGGAACGTCTCCCGGTGGGAGTTCTAGCGGCTTGTTCGTGAACGTAGAACTCGGCGCAGAAGGGAATGGCGGACGGCTTTTCGTGGATGCCGAGCGCGTGCAAGTCACAAATGGCGCTCAGATCGCCAGTTTGACGTTCGGTGCGGGCAATGCTGGAGAACTCGCGGTTCGGGCAACGGATATCGAACTGATTGGAGCGTCTCCCAATGGATTGCCGAGCAGCTTTTTGGCTGCCGTCGAGCGAGGAGCGACGGGCAACGCAGGGAATCTTTCGATCGATACCGCTCGATTGCGATTGACTGATGGCGCTCAAATCGCTGTCAGTACGGAAGATGTTGGAAATTCGGGCACCTTGACCGTTCGAGCAGACAAAATCGAAATCATCGGTACCTCAGAATTCGGACGGAGTGGTTTGTTTGCCAGTGCCATCGCCGGAACGGGCAACGGTGGAGACGTTAACATTAACGCCAACTCGCTACACCTTGAAAATGGCGCGACGATTAGCACCAGTAACTTTCAAAGTCAAAATCTCGCTCCCCCAGGACGAGGCGCAGCGGGAGACGTGCGCCTCGACGCGCCCGACCTGCGCTTAGAAGATAGGGCGATCGTTTCCGCCGAAGTCAATGCTGGAGATCGCGGTAACGTTCTCATCCAATCAGAAGACCTGCGGATGGGCGGGAACAGTCAAATTACGACGAACGCTCGAGGAACTGCGACGGGGGGCAATATTGAAATCGACACGAACACCCTCGTCGCGCTAGACAACAGCGACATCACGGCGAACTCAATTTCCAGCTTTGGCGGTCGCGTCGAGATCGATGCGGATTCCCTTTTCGGCATTGAATTTCGAGACGCTCAAACCGCCAACAGCGACATCACGGCCACCTCGGAACTCGGCCCGGCATTTAGCGGTGTAGTCGAGATCGACACGCCCGATGTCGAGACGACAGTGAGACTCGTATCGTTACCCGAAAACGTCATCAACATCGAGCGTTTAATCGCTCAACGCTGTCCGATCGATCGAGATAGCGAATTCTACATCACAGGACGCGGGGGTTTACCACCCAATCCGCGAGAACCGCTTCCCTCAGGTCTCGGTTGGCAAGATTGGCGGAATCTAGAAGAACTCAGCCGTCAGTTGTCTGAGGAAACAGCTCGCTCCTCAGAGGTGGGGACTCGACAGAGCCATCCCCAACCTCCCAACACACCTCCCCTCATCGAGAGCGCAGCAACTCTTATCGAAGCAACGGGAAGCATCACCATGGCTGACGGAACCGTCATGCTCGTTGCAGACACGCCTCGCCCCTTATTTCAGCGTTTCTGGTCGATTCCAGCATCTTGCTATGTTCGTTAAAACTCCGCCACCCCAAAACTTTTGGGGTGGGTACGCTTCGATCGAGTCTTTGCCGATCGCCCACTGGCGAGGACGTTTGGTCTGCCCTCTCGCGCTTGTCGTCGCGCTCGCTCTGGGGGTTCGCAACCCCGCAACGGCGATCGAGTCTCGTCAGGGGGACACAGGCAATCCAACAGCTCCCGACTCCCTCGCGGTTCGTCCTGCAACCGGCACCGATCCGATCGCTCGATCGGCGGGCGATCTCGTGCAACAGGGTCGAGATTTCTATCGAGCCGGGCAGTTTGCCGACGCGATCGAAATTTGGCAAGCGGCGGCTCTGGACTTAGGACGTTCGGGAAACGACAGCTTGCCAAACGTCCTCGATCGCGTGTTAGTTTTTAGCTATCTGGCCTCGGCCTTCCAGCAACTCGGACAGTGGCCGCCAGCCGACCGCGCGATGCAAGATGCGTTCGCCCTCATTTCGACCGTTGCTATCGACGGCGATCTCCAGCAAGTAACCCATTACCACTTGGTCTTAGCGCAAGCATTCAACACCCGAGGTCACTTGCAACTGGCCAGAGGACGAGCCGTCGAAGCTTTGAAAAGCTGGCAGCAAGCTGAAGCGAACTACCGTCGAGCGGGTGACGAGGAAGGTGTTATCGGCAGTCAGATCGATCGAACCCAAGCATTACAAGCCTTGGGACAGTATCAGCGAGCCAGAGAAACCTTGGAGAACGTCGATCGATCGCTGCAAGCGTCCCCCGATTCGCCCCTCAAAGCGACTGGACTGCTGAACCTCGGTAATACGCTGCGTGCAGTTGGCGACTTCGATCGATCTCAGCAGGTCTTACAACAAAGTCTAGAGGTTGCCGAACGCTTACCTTCGTCCCTTCACGTTCACGCCGCACTGCTCGGCTTAGCCCAAACTTCGCGGTTTCAAGGCAATCTCGATCGAGCGTTGGCCTTTTACGAACGAGCAGCGACGATCGCCCCCTCACCCCTCGCTCGCGTTCGCACCCAAATCGATCGACTGAGTCTCGCCGTCGAAACCGAGCAATGGGAAAACGCACGCACCCTATGGCAATCCCTCCAGTCCCAACTCTTCGAGCTGCCCCCCCATCGCACCACGGTTGATTTACGGGTGAACGCCGCTCGCAGCTTGATAAAATGGCAGACCGTTGCGGTTGGAGAAATGCCCAACGTCCGAGATGTTGCCGAACTCTTAGCCACAGCGATTCGAGATGCCCGCAGTCTGCAAGATCGACGTGCCGAAGCCTACGCCGTCGGCGAGTTAGCTGACCTGTACGAACGCACGAATCGCGAAGTAGAGGCTTTGGACTTAGCGCAGCAAGCGTTGGTACTGGCTGAGACTGCCGACGCCCCCGATATTGCCTATCAGTTGCAATGGCAAACCGGACGACTCTTCAACGCTCGAGGCGATCGCGCCAGTGCTATTGATGCTTACGGGGAAGCCGTCAACACCTTAAACGCCATTCGCAAAGATTTAGTCGTCACGCCCGAATTGCAATTTTCATTTCGAGAGCGCGTCGAACCCGTGTATCGGGAGTTTGTGGGTTTGCTGCTCGCACCGGAAGCCAGCCAAAGCGATCTCGAGCGAGCGCGTCAAACCATCGAAGCGCTGCAACTGGCCGAATTGGAAAACTTCTTTCGAGAGGCTTGTTTAGACGCTCGCCCCCAGCAGATCGACGAGATCGATAGCACTGCTGCCGCAATCTACCCGATTATTTTGCTCGATCGACTCGCCGTCGTGCTGTCCGTTCCCGGACAACCGTTGCGTTATTACGACACCCGTCTTCCTCAAAGTGAAGTCGAGCGCATCCTCCGCGAAATGCAAGCGTCTCTCAATCCCTCTTATCCCAACCAATGGCGCTTGCAACTGTCCGAACAGGTTTACGACTGGTTAATTCGACCCGCTGAAGGCGATCTCGCCAGCCACGAGATCGAAACGTTGGTATTTGTCCTCGACGGACTGCTGCGAAATCTGCCGATGGCAGCCCTCTACGATGGAGATCGATACCTGATCGAGCAGTACGGCATTGCGTTAGCACCCGGTTTGCAACTCATTCCATCTGACCCTATTGACTCGCAGCGGTTACAGGTTTTAATTGGAGGATTGACCGAGGCCCGTCAGGGATTTTCTGCCTTACCGGGCGTTAGCGTTGAATTGGAACAAATTGGCTCGGAAGGCATTGATACCTCGGTTCCCATCCTCAACGAACAGTTTACAGAAAATAACCTCGAAAATCAGATCGGTTCTACCGTATTTCCTATCGTTCATTTGGCAACACACGGTCAGTTGAGTTCCGATCCCGCAAAAACTTTCGTACTAACTTGGGATGATAAAATAGATGTTAAAGAATTGGGGCGTTTACTCAGAGCGAGATCGTTTGAAGTTTCGCTCCCCATTGAATTACTCGTCCTCAGTGCTTGTCAAACGGCATCGGGTGACGATCGAGCAGCTTTGGGATTAGCAGGATTAGCTGTTCGATCGGGAGTTCGCAGCACATTGGCGACACTCTGGTCGGTTAACGATCGATCGACTGCCCTGATGATGGGTCACTTTTATCGAGAATTAGCTCGGTCTGGAATGAGTAAAGCTGAAGCACTTCGTCAGTCACAACTGATGTTGTTGCAAAACTCTCAATACGATCATCCGTTCTTTTGGTCTCCATTTGTTATGGTCGGAAACTGGTTTTAAGCATTTATATATCGACACTTTAAGACATTTAAAGTTTTCGATTATCCTCAAAAAATATCGATCTGGAAAATGAAATATGAAAATTTCAAATATCCTCCCCAAAAATCACAATCGTGACGTTCAAAAAAGCTTGTTAGATGTCACAACGCTTCAAGGCGTGCAAGCGATTTAGACGATTCACTTGAATTTCAATTTTAGATAAAATAAGAGGAATTCATTATGACTTGGTTCAATCGTCTTCACTTGCCAGCGATCGGTACGATCTCCGTGTCCCTGGAAATCGTTCTCGCCGCTAGTTGTTGCGCCCCAGTCCGAGCTCAACTCGCACCCGAAGCTCACAGCGCAGCCGTTCGTCTAAATCCCATCATCCACTTCGAGCCGCCTCCAGGGGAAGGACAACCGACCGGCAATCGCAGCGGCGGCAACCGAGACTGTTTCTCAGCAACAACATCAGACAACGCAGTCGATCGTGCGTTTCTAACGTTACTGATTCCCGAAACCCTTCAAGGGTTCACGATTGACGAACGCCCCACGGTCTTTGTTTACATCCCACAAACATCGGCTCGTTCGGTGAGAGCGAAACTCGAAGACGAAGCGGGGAACCTCTACTATTACAACGAAAACCTACCGATCTCTGAAACGCCTGGGATTTATGCATTTCGCTTTCCCAGCAGCACTCCTTCCCTCGAAGCCGGTCAGCGATATCAGTGGACGATGGCCGTCACCTGTCGCGAAGCATCCCGCTACGACGATCCCTCAGTGTCCGGTTGGATCGAACGTATCGAACCCGATTTAGCGCTCGATCGATCCGATCGAGAACCGTCCCTCGAACTCGCCGCGTCCTATGCCGCTGATGGATTGTGGTTCGATGCCCTAACAACCCTGGCTGAACTTCGGCAATCTCAACCCAACAATCCAACCGTCACTCGAGAGTGGGAAACGCTTCTGGATTCGATCGGATTGGCAGGTATCGCCACACAGCCCCTCAGATCCAACTAAACCAACACACAAATGTGGCAAACGTTCAAGCTGGCCGTTCGACAATGGAGTGACATTTTCATCATTGCTCCCAGCGTCGCGGCGTTCGTCATCGGGTGCAGCTTAACTGGAGGGTTTCAACTGTTAGAATGGGCGGCCCTCGATCTCTTTTTTCGCCTGCGTCCCCTCGAGCCGATCGATCCCCGAATCGCGATCGTCAGTATTGACGACTCAGACATCGCCTACTTCAAACAATGGCCGATGTCCGATGCCCAACTGGCCAATGCGATCGAAGCCATCCGACAACACCAACCGAGAGCCATCGGTTTAGACCTGTATCGAGACTTGCCCGTCGAACCCGGACATCACCAGTGGATTCAGACGATGCAAACGACACCGAACCTGATCGGGATCGAAAAAGTCAACGGAAATC
Source organism: Geitlerinema sp. BBD 1991-9 (assembly GCA_001657325.1). Classification (GTDB taxonomy): domain Bacteria; phylum Cyanobacteriota; class Cyanobacteriia; order Cyanobacteriales; family Geitlerinemataceae; genus Geitlerinema. Next base: position 286,641 of record LWRO01000002.1, read on the forward strand.
CCGTTCCCGCCCCAACAATTCTCGGTCAACTCGATCGTGTGGGTGTTGCCGATCTGATCTCCGATGCCGATGGCAAAGTGCGCCGCGCCCTGCTCTCCGTTCGACCGCAGGACGAGCGAACGAGATTGAGTTTCGGTGTAAAGCTCGCGTTGATGTATTTGGAAGATGAGGGAATCGTACTCGAATCGATCGATGTCGATCGCCAGCAGTATCGTTTGGGAAAAGCGGTCTTTAACCGCTTTCAGCAGAATGATGGCGGTTACGTTCGCGCAGATAACAGGGGATACCAAATTTTATTAAATTTTCGCGGTGCTTCGGGCAGCTTCCAAACGGTATCGATAACAGACGTTCTCGAAAATCGCATCCCTCCCGACTTCCTACAAGATCGAATTGTTTTGATCGGGCCCACTGCCTCGAGCCTGGAAGATGCCTTCTACAACCCCTACAGCACCGACGATTTAACGGCCCTCTACGGACTTGAAATTCACGCCCACCTCGTCAGTCAGATCGTCAGTGCAGCCCTAGACGAGCGTCACTTGATTCGGGTTTTGCCCGATCCGATCGAGTGGTTGTGGATCTTAGGTTGGTCGTGGGGCAGTGCCGTTTTGAGCGCGATGTGTCTCCGCAAGCGATGGACTGTCGTGAGTGTCGTCCTGCTCGGCGCTTGCCTCGTCATCCTTTCCTACGAAGCGTTTATCGCGGGTTGGTGGATTCCCGTCTTTACCCCCCTGCTGGCCGTTGCCGGATCGGCAATTTCCAGTACGAGCTGCATCCTCTGGAAAAACATCAAACTATCGCACCAACAATTAGAAGAGTACGCGCGAACCCTCGAACAGAAAGTCGAAGAGCGAGCAGAACAGTTACGGCTATCAGAAGAAAAATTTGCCAAGGTTTTTCGTGCGACACCCTGTCCGATCGTCATCGTTTCCGTAGACGAAGGCAAGTACATCAATATCAACCAGAGCTTTCTCAAAGCAACGGGCTACACCAGTGAAGAAATCCTCGATCGACCCTTTGGGGAACTCGATTTGTGGGTTAACGCCCAACATCCCTCAGTATCGATCGATGACTTTACCCGCCAGGGAGGGGTGAACAACCACGAGCTGAGATTTCGGACGAAGAAAGGCGAGGAGAGAACCGCTCTGTTTTCGACTGAAGCCGTTAACCTACGCGGCCAAAACTGCTTGTTAGTGATATTCAACGATATTACCGATCGAAAGCGAGCAGAAGCCGCCCTCGAAGCTGCCAACCACAAACTCCATCGTATTGCGACGATGGATAGCCTGACGCAAGTGGCCAATCGCAGGCGGTTTGACGAATACCTGAATCAAGAATGGCAGCGAATGTCTCGAGAACGAGCGCCTTTATCGCTGATTTTATGCGATGTCGACGATTTCAAGCGCTACAACGATACTTACGGCCATCAAGCTGGAGACGTGTGTTTGCATCAGATCGCCCAAGCCATACGCCGCGCGCTCAAGCGTCCGGCGGACTTAGTCGCCCGTTACGGTGGCGAAGAGTTTGCTGCGATTTTGCCCAATACCCCCGCGAGCGGTGCGATGCAAGTGGCACGGGCAATTCGAGAAGAAATTTGGAAACTTGCCATTCCTCATACAGCCTCCCGCGTGAGCGATCTCGTCACCGTGAGTTTGGGCGTAACCACTCAAATTCCTATCCTCACTCGGCCGGTCGAATTCCTCATTGCGGCATCCGATCGAGCGCTTTACGAAGCGAAAGCACGCGGTCGCAACTGTGCCGTCGCACGACCGGCTTGATCGGTCGATCGAACGACGATGCTGAAGATTTGCGGATAATAGGGTAGCAATTTCAAACACTAGACCTGGGAGATTCTAGAATGCCAGATCCTCGATCGAACGCTTGGGTATCTCGTCGCCAGCTTTTGCAAGGGCTGTTCGCGACTGCGGCTATGGGGGTTAGTACAAACCTCGTGCCGGGTTGCGGCCGCCAGGAAGAGGATTCCCAACTGACCGGGAGCGGGGTGACTCAACAAAAGCTTAACGTTTTAGCAATTATTGTTGACGACTTGCGCCCTCAACTGAAATGTTACGGCCGCGAACAGATGATTTCACCCCATCTCGATCGACTGGCTGCTGAAGGAATGCTGTTTGAGCGAGCGTATTGTCAAGTTCCCATTTGCGGTGCGTCTCGCGCGAGTACGCTCTCCGGCGTGCGTCCGACATGGGAACGATTTGGCAGTAACTATAAGGCACGCAAAGATAAAGACTTTCCCGAGGGCATCAGTTTACCCGGCATTTTCAAGCAACACGGCTATCGTACGATTTCCTACGGTAAGGTCTACCACACCCTAGACGACGATCGAGACAGTTGGATTGAAGGCCCCTGGCGACCTTGGGGAATGTGGGGGCAAAACGCCTACGTCAAACCCGAAAATCAAGCCATCGCAGCCACCCGCGAGGGGGCTTACGGCCCCCCAGTAGAAATGGCAGACGTGGCCGATAACGTCTACGCCGATGGGAAAATTGCCGAACGCACTGTTGAAACCCTCGATCGACTCAAAGACAAACCCAAACCGTTTTTCCTGGCCGTCGGATTTTTCAAACCCCACCTTCCTTTCAACGCCCCGAAAAAATATTGGGATCTCTACGATCGAGACGACATCAATTTAGCCGACAACCCCTTCCGCCCTGCTGGAGCGCCCAATGCCGCCTTACACAATTGGGGGGAATTACGAGCCTACGATGGCATTCCTAAAGAGGGGCCGGTTTCCGAAGACATGGCACGAACCCTCATTCACGGCTACTACGCTTGCACGAGTTACATCGACGCTCAAATCGGTACAGTGCTAGATGCCCTCGACCAATTCGGATTGCGAGACCATACGATCGTGGTGTTGTGGGGAGACCACGGTTGGCAACTCGGCGAACACGGGCTTTGGTGCAAACACGCCAATTTTGAAACCTCGCTTCATTCTCCGCTGTTGGTTCGCGCCCCCGGTTTCCCGGAAGGACAGCGTACTGCTGCATTAGTCGAATTTGTCGATATTTATCCGTCGCTGTGCGAATTGTGCGGGATCGAATTACCTGAATATTTGGAAGGATCGAGTTTCGTACCGTTGCTCGACGATCCGGAACGGCCCTGGAAGGAAGCAGCCTTCAGTCGCTACCAACGGGGGGAATCGATTAAGGTCGATCGATATCGCTATACGGAATGGCGCAATGACCCGGAAGAAATTCGGGCGACGATGCTGTACGACCACGTTGCCGATCTGGGGGAGAATACCAATATCGCCGATCGACCGGAAAACGCCGAACTCGTCCGCAAGTTGAGCGAGCAACTCAAACAAGGGTGGAGAGCATTTCGCCCTCCAACTTGAACTCGGTCGTTTTTCGCCCTTCAGTCGCTATTGTATCGTTACTATCTATGTCGTCCTCTAAAAATCCAAGCCGTCAAAATCGTATCGTTTACTCGGAATTCGGCAGCCACGCTCCAGCATCCGAGTCGGACGCCGTGCAGGAACTGTCCCCTCAACAGCAAAACCTGCGAGTGCAAGCGACGCGCAAGGGACGTAAGGGTAAAACCGTTACCGTTGTGACTGGCTTTCAGTCCAAACCCGAAACGCTCAAAGCTTTAGCGAAAGCCTTGAAGAGCCACTGTGGCAGTGGAGGCGCGGTGAAAGACGGCTCGATCGAGATTCAAGGTGATTTTGTCGATCGGGTTGTGGCGTTTCTCAAAGACAAGGGATACAGCGCAAAGCGTAGCGGTGGTTAATCTCGGCGGTTAGCGTAAAAGATCTCGTAACAAGTCCGCTTGCTTTCTCGCCTGAGTGTCTGACGGATCGAGTCGGGCAGCTTCCTCGAAGGCTTCGATCGCCTGCTCGTATTGCTGGAGTTCGACAAATACAACCCCTAGGTTGTACCAAATATTCGCATCGTCCGGACGGATTGCAGCAGCGTAGTTGAGTACCGTTAACGCATCTTGGTACTGTCCGAGCTGTTCTAAAACTGCACCGAGGTTGTCGAGTAAAATGATGCAGTTTTCTTCTCGATCGATGCTGATGCTTTCGTGACAGTGTTGTCGTTGAACGGCCAGCGAGCAAGCTTCGACCGCTTCTAGCGGTGGGGCGTTCGAGCAAAGATCGGCCAGCTCGTAAAAATCGTATTGCTGTAGTTCTTGGGAAATGCCATCTGCGTTCAGTTGCTGGAAGTACTTCGACGGATTCCAGCTCCAGGCCGGCTCAGCTACGGTCAAACAGCATACTGCACTGAGGCACAGTGCTATTCGATCGATTGGAGTTTTGATAATACGTTTCATGTCGGAACACCTGAGTCGCTTGATAAATTCCTACATCCTTCTTCTCTGACAAACCTCGCAGACTCGGGATACCTGGGGATAGTGCCGTCATCGTGCTATGAGGTGCGATCCGAAGTCCGGTAGCGGTAGACACTGTTCTCAAAAATCAAAACTCTTTTCCAAAAAAGGTTTTGAGTCAATAGCAATCGTACGTTAGAAAAGCGGATTTCGGATGTCCTGTGTCAAAAAAGACGATTGAAGCAGGTTGTCGTTTGCTTGATTTTGAGTCCTACACAATCTATAGCAAAAATCCAACCGTAGAAAACCGTACTTTTACAGAAATGCTTTTCCGTGATTTTACTTAAAGTAGCTAATATCTTAAGATTTCGATCGGATTGTATCTGTGAAACAACGTAGCTAGGAAAGTCTGTACATCCGAAATTTTATAGGAAGGACGTGGAAAGTTTAAATGCAGATTAGAGAGCGAAGAAGGATAAAATAGTTCCTTTGAGTATATATTTCACTTTTTTTGCGAAAAAAGAAAAAATTCCAGCCAATTTCTCTGAATTGAGCGCAAAATGAGTAGAAGTACGGAAGCTCGAGCGAGGACTCGAACTCAAACGTTCGAGTCGTCTACCGCTCGTCTTATCGGTCAGTGATGCAAATCACGATCCCAAGGACGCGCCAATAGGAAGATAAAAACTCGATTCTCGTTCCGAAAGCCTCAGCCAACGGAACCTTTGAAGAGAACGATCGAGGAGTCAGCTCGTGTTAGCTAGAGTTTGGAGTGCATCACTATACGGTCTTGATGCCGTACGCGTCGGTGTCGAAGTCGACGTATCAGGGGGTTTACCGGGAACAGTCGTCGTAGGACTTCCCGACACCGCCGTTCAAGAATCCCGCGAACGGGTCAAAGCCGCTTTGAAGAATTCTGGCTTTGCCTTCCCCATGCGAAAAATTGTCGTCAACCTCACGCCCGCCGACTTACGCAAGGAAGGGCCGAGCTTCGATTTACCCATCAGTCTCGGCATTCTCGCCGCATCGGAACAAGTCGATCCCCAACAACTCGGCGACTATCTCTTCTTAGGTGAAGTTTCCCTCGATGGGAGTTTGCGGCCGGTATCGGGCGTACTCCCCATCGCCGCCGCCGCGCTCCAAATGGGAATGACGAGCTTGGTCGTTCCCGAAGCGAACGCCCGAGAAGCTGCCGTGGTGAAAGGGTTATCGGTTTACGGATGTCACAACATCGCAGAGGTGGTCGAGCTTCTCAACCCTCCCAACACAGCGAAACCTGTCGAGATCGATCTCGATCGATTGCTGGCCGACGATCGACAGTTTCACTTAGATCTCAAGGACGTCAAAGGCCAAGCTCACGCGCGACGGGCGCTAGAAATCGCGGCTGCGGGCGGGCATAACCTTATTTTTGTCGGACCTCCCGGAAGCGGAAAAACCATGCTGGCGCGGCGATTACCGGGAATTCTACCGCCCTTGTCTTTTGACGAAGCATTAGACGTGACGAAAATTTACTCCGTCGCGGGTTTGTTACGAAATCGGGGAACGCTCGTCACACAGCGCCCGTTCCGCAGTCCCCACCATTCTGCTTCGGGCCCTTCGTTGGTGGGTGGGGGTAGCTATCCCAAACCGGGCGAAATCTCTTTAGCGCACAGGGGCGTCCTTCTGCTTGACGAGATGGCAGAATTTAAACGAGATGTCTTGGAATTCCTGCGACAACCTCTCGAAGACGGTTGCGTGACCATTTCACGCACGCGCCAATCGGTGAGTTTTCCCGCACAGTTTACCCTAGTCGCCAGTACGAATCCTTGTCCGTGCGGGTATTACGGCGATCCCGTCCAACCTTGTACCTGTTCGCCGCGCCAGCGCGAGCAGTATTGGGCGAAGTTGTCGGGGCCGTTGATGGATCGTATCGATTTGCAAGTCGCCGTGAATCGGTTGAAAGCGGAGGAAATTACCCAACAGGCCATGGGTGAAGCATCTCAACCCGTTCGATCGAGGGTACAAATGGCACGAGAACGAGCGGCGGTTCGGTTTGAGGCGGAAGCGATCTGTTGTAACGCCGAAATGCAGAGTCGGCATTTACGCCAGTGGTGTCAGCTCGATAACGCTTCCCAGGGGCTGCTAGAAGGGGCGATTCGGAAATTGGGACTGTCCGCCCGCGCCACCGATCGAATCCTCAAAGTCGCCCGAACGATCGCCGATCTCGCGGGAGACGAGACAGTAGGTGCGAATCACGTCGCCGAAGCCATTCAATATCGGACGATCGATCGAATGCACTGAAATCGATCGCATTGACGAAACCGACGACGCATCAGACCGCCCCCTCGTTACCTCCCCTCGTTAAAATAAAGAAAACCCTCGATCGAGACGCGGCGTGACACAGGATAGAGCGAGTAACAACACCCGGCAAACCCTGCGCGAAACCGTTTCCGCCCTGCGCGAGAATTACTACGTTCTCTTAGGATTGCACCCGTCTGCCTCCGCCATTGAAATTCGGCGGGCGTACCGAGAACTGAGCAAACGCTATCATCCAGACACGACCGAGTTACCTCAAGCGCAAGCTAAGTCAGAATTTCAGCGATTGAACGAAGCTTACGCGACGTTGGGGAATCCCGAACGTCGTGCGGCTTACGATGTCAAAATTCGCTACGCCCGGATGTCTGTCATGCAACCGCCACCCGATCTCGATCGACCGGTTTCCCAATCGCGTTATAGCGCTCCGCCAGGCTATATCGACCCTGTCGATCGCCCCCTTTCTGCTGGAGAAGTGTTCGCTCTATTTCTGATGGGTTTGTCTCTTTTGGGAAGCTTGTTTCTCGCCATTGCGATTGCGTTACTCCGGGGAGATCCGCTGTAATAAATAACGTGTGAATTTTTTTTAAGTGTCGCTAACGACCATGACCCCCCCAGCTAACGCCCCCCTATACAACCATCCCCTCCCGGACATCGAGGACTGGCTGAGATCCCAAGGCTGTCATCAAGATCGCGACGAACTCAACCACTGGTGGGTCGATCGTGACGCTTGGAAAGCTGAATTATGGCTCGATGTCGATCGGCTCGTCGTGCAGTACAAACAAGCCGACGACACGGGAGAAGACATCCAGCGATCCTTCCAATATTCTCTGAGTCGCGAAGATATCGAAAACGCAGTATTTGGAGGCCCTTAAAGCTTAACCCTTAAAGCTTAAGACCTTGTAGATCTTTGCGGGGATCGCTGTGGCGGTGTTCCCGCAATTTTTCATAATACTCCCGCTCGATCGAGCTGAGCGACTTGGGCGGTACGATCTCGACTTTCACTAACTGGTCGCTGCGTCCGCCCGTTTTGGGGAGCGGCCAGCCCTTCCCACGCAAGCGCAGCATCTGACCGGAGCGCACGCCAGGCGGGACGCTCACCGTCACCGTTCCGTCGGGCGTGGGAACGTCGATTTTCGCGCCGAGTACGGCTTCGTCTGGCGAAATGGGAACTTCACACAGCAGATTGTCGCCGTCGAACGCAAAAAACGAATGAGATTGCAATTCAATATTTAAATAGAGATCCCCCTGACGGCCGAACCCGTCTTTTTTGCCCTTTCCCTTCACGCGAACCCGGCTCCCCGACTTCGCACCTGGGGGAATGCGAACCGAAATCACTTCGCTTCCAATATTGAGGCGCTTTTGAACCCCGTGAAAGGCTTCCGAGAACGTCAGCGATAGGGTGGCTTCTCGATCGAGGGACATTCCCGGCTGGCGGCTGCTGTAGCGAGAAAAATCGTCAAACCCGCCAAATCCCGACGTCGATCGCCCAGCTCGATCGGTGTAAGACCAACGATTGCGCGTCCGTCCACCCATCCCACCGAGCAGCGATTCGATAAACTCGTCGAAATCCGCGTATTGACTGAAATCGAAATCGAACCCACCGGGAGTACCCGCAGCTCCACCCGGCCAAGCCGATCCGTTCGCCGCTTGTTTCCAATATTGACCGTATTGGTCGTATTTGCGGCGTTTGTCAGTATCCGACAAAACTTCGTAGGCTTCGTTGACTTCCTTAAAACGAGCCTCAGCATTTCGATCGTCCGGATTCATATCCGGGTGATACTTGCGGGCGAGACGGCGGAACGCTTTCTTAATCTCGTCGCTGCTGGCCGTCTTGCCCACACCGAGAACCGCGTAATAGTCTTTGAAGTCCGTTGCAGCCATTGAACTTTAAAATCCGTGTCGTGACGTTCGATCTCACGATCGCGTTCTTAGTGTAATGGATTTTCCCGACCCGTCGAGTTCGGTTCTTGCATCTCGACGGGTTGGCGATTTCCGTACCTTTTACAGCGAGCAGTGAACGGGGAACAGTGAGCAGTGGTTAAGGGCGGGGAAACCCCGCCTTTAGTGTTGACTGTTCGCTGTTCGGTGGAGAATTGTGCGATCTCGATTAGATGGTGAAACCGTCGGGAATCGTCGCGTTTTTGAGGACGACAACAACTCCACTGCGGATGTAAAACCCGAGATTTTCTCGATCGGCTTCCTCAATCTTCTCTTTGTTGAGAATTTGAACGTTTTTGCCAATACGAGCGTTTTTATCGACGATTGCCCCGCGAATTGTACTATTTTCGCCAATTCCGATCGGGATTTTTTTATTTTCGACTTCTCCTTGCCGCTCGCCAAAAGACTGATAGAAGTCAGATCCCATGAGGAGCGAGTCCTGTATCACACACCCAGAACTGACCCGGGAGCGAATCCCCAGTACTGAATGTTCGATACGACACTCTTTCAAAATACAACCTTCGCCGACAATGGATTCTGTCACCTGACAGTCGAGCAACTTGCTCGGCGGTAAGTAACGGGCGCGAGTGTAGATGGGTGCGTCTTCGTCGTAAAAGCTAAACGGCGGTTGCGGTTGATGCGTTAATGCCAAGTTCGCATCGTAGAACGCTTTAATGGTTCCGATATCTTCCCAGTAGCCATCAAACAGATACGCCTGAACGTTGTAATCTGCTGCTGCCCCCGGAATGATTTCCTTGCCAAAGTCAGTTTGGTCGGGCGATTTTTGGAGTAAATGCTCCAAAACTTCTTTTTTGAAGACGTAAATTCCCATCGAGGCGATGTAGGGTTTCTCAACCGCCTGTTTGGCATCGAGTCCCAATGTCGTTGTATCGACTTTCATCGCGTGTAGAGCTTCGCCTTTGGGTTTTTCCGAAAAGTCGACCACCCGTCCCGACTTGTCGATCTTCATCAATCCGAAATCCGACGCACGCTGTTCGTCGATGGGAACGACTGACAATGTGATATCAGCATTCGTTTCCCGATGTCGTTGGACGAATTGGCTGTAATCCATACGATACAGGTGATCGCCAGACAAGATGAGATATTCATCGAGATCCCATTCCTGCATCAGCCAAATATACTGACGCACCGCATCCGCAGTTCCCTGAAACCAACCGGGACTGTCAGACGTTTGCTGGGCGGCGAGGACTTCGACAAACCCATCGCTAAACCCAGCAAAATTGTACGTCCGAGAGATATGGCGGTTCAGAGACGCTGAATTGTATTGGGTCAGGATATAGATTTTTTGAATGTCAGAGTTAATACAGTTGCTGACGGGAATATCGATCAGGCGATATTTCCCCGCCAAGGGTACAGCCGGTTTCGCTCTGAGCTTCGTGAGGGGGTACAGACGTGTCCCCGCACCGCCTCCGAGAATAATGCCTAAAACTCGTTTCACCGAAAAACCTCCATCGGCTGCGGGCGGGCATGAGGCACCGCCCCTATATTCAAGGACGACCACAAGGGTACGCCCCTACAGTGTCTGATTGTCTGGGTTTCTTGGCAAGGGGGATTTTTCAGTGAGCAGTGAACAGTGAGCAGTGAGCAGTGTGTGGAGTGGGGAGACTCAATCAGCCCTTGGGGTAAGGTGCTGAGAGGGGGGATCGCATAGAATGGGTTTGCTGAAAGGGGAGTGACCGAGATGAGTAGAAATCCCGCGTCGGGTTCTAACGGACGGAAGTTGAGTTTGCGAACGAAGTTGGCGTTCGGGGCGGGGGATATGGGAGCGGGAATTACGGCGACGCTGTTGGCGTTTTCGTTTCTCATTTTTTTGACGAACGTGGCTCATCTGCGGCCGGCTTTAGCCGGAACGGTTCTTCTGATTGGAAAAGTTTGGGATGCGGTTAACGACCCGATCGTCGGGTTTCTCAGCGATCGAACGCGGTTTCGGTGGGGACGGCGACATACTTGGATGATTTTGGGCGGTGTTCCGTTCGGCGTGTTTTTTTTTCTACACTGGCTCGTTCCGGGTTGGGCGATTCACGACCCGAGCAACCAATGGGGACTGTTTTGGTATTACGTTATCGTCAGTATTTGCTTTAATACGGCGTTTACAGCCGTGAATTTGCCCTATACAGCACTTACGCCAGAGCTGACTCAGAATTACAACGAACGAACCAGTTTGACGAGCTTTCGATTCGTGTTTTCAATAGGGGGGAGTTTGTTGGCGTTGGCGTTGGGTGCGGCGATCTCGCAAACGATCGTCGATCGAAACCAGCAGTACTTGCTGCTTGGGGGAATCTGTTCGGTCTTGTCGGTCTTACCCACCTATTGGTGTGTGTGGGGGACGAGCGATCGAACGGCCTTCGATCCCAATCGTCGCAATTCTGATGATGGAGTGTCATCGGAGAACGCGATATCTCTGATACAACAGCTTCGCATTGCTTTTAGTAACCGACCGTTTTTATTCACGATCGGTATTTATCTGTGTTCTTGGTTGGCCTTTCAACTCACTGCGGCGATTATTCCTTACTATGCGGTAAGTTGGATGGGTTTGGAATCGTATTTTCTCGTCGCGCTGACTGTACAAGGTGTTGCGATGATCGCACTGTTGTTTTGGAGTGCGATCAGCCATCGCTACGGACGCAAAGCCGTATACGTCACCGGAATGTTAATCTGGATTGTCGCACAGGGTGGCTTGTTTTTCTTGCCGAACGATCGAGCGGATTTACTCTACGTTCTCTGCGCTCTGGCTGGATTGGGGGTGGCTACTGCCTACTTGATTCCTTGGTCGATGTTGACTGACGTAACAGATTTAGACGAGTTGAATAGCGGCCAGCGTCGAGAGGGGGTGTTTTATGCTTTTATGGTGTTCCTGCAAAAAACCGGCTTAGCTTTAGGGCTTTGGTTGTCGGGGGTGGCGTTAGAACTCGCGGGATTTATCGAACCGGAACCCGGTGCTGCCATACCAGAACAACCTGAGTCGGCACTTTTGGCAATTCGATTAGTGGTCGGCCCGATTCCGACGATGTTTCTCGTGATCGGCTTGGTTTTGATGTATTTCTATCCGTTGTCTAGAGAAGTTCACGACGAAATTTTATTACGTTTAAAAGAGAAGTATCAAGATCGGAACGGGGAGTCTTAAGTGGAACGATGCCGTCGATCGATCCAGAAAAAGGAGTCAGAGATCGAAGGGCGACCCATTGATTTTTACGATTCTAGGACTCCATCGATCCCATGGAAATCGATCTGTAAAGCCTTAGAAAACTTCATCCCCAAATGCACGGATATGAAATTCCGTATTTATACGATTATCATTTTGAGTTCTATCGATTTAGACTATAAAGTACAGCAAGAAAAACGACGAAACAAATTCATACGAGTTGTTGTCTGAAATCGTTTAGGCGAAACATTTTTTCATATAAAAACTGTCGAACGAAAGTATTTATCGGGGTACTGTTTGAGATCCCGACCTTTTCTCAAGCTAACGTTCAAGCCAAGGAGTTGGATGATGGTTTTCTCCCTTTCCAAACAGCAGTTTGTAGACGGGCTGTTTGTAGCCGGTCGTGCGTGCGGATTCAGCATTATCTCGGCAGTGTTGCTGAACGTTCACCCAGCTTTCGGACAGCGTCTTCTCGACGGTGTGTTATCGATCGATACTTGCACGGTTGAGGAAACTGAGCCTGTGCTGTCTGATATTTCTTCGGAAGAAATATCAGACAGCGAATCGCTATCCCCACTCGATGGCTTATCGCCGAATGCCTTCCAACATCCTTCCGTCGTGGAAGATCGGACGGCAAATATCGATCGATCTCGATCGGAACGACAACACAGCGAGAGATTTGATGAAGATCAAAATCTCGTTGAAGCTGAGGGTTGGCGTATTGATGCAAACGGGAATATCGAACTGGTGGGATCTCAACCCCGTGTCGCACCGTTTGTTCCGCCGAGTTGTGCGGCACAAGACTAGAAAGGGGGAAAACGAGTCTTAAATATCAATAAATGCATAAAAACAGTAGCCGATCGATTTCTTCTGGGTTATCTATAAAGAAGCAGAATGAACACAGGTCTAGCAAAGAAAAACCCAGATGAAAATTTCAGTGGTTGCTCGATCGTTTGATTGGAGATTGTCAGGACCATTAAACGCTTCTGCGCTCTTCATATTACTAAATATCACCCCCGTCTTCGGACAAATCATCCCCGACAGTACGCTTCCCAACCCCTCCCAGGTTTCGATCGAGGGCAATACTATCACTCTTGACGGAGGAACGGAAGCCGGAAGTAATCTCTTTCACTCGTTTCAAGACTTTTCCGTCCCGACGGGTACAGAAGCCTTTTTCAACAACGCCACCAGCATTGAAAATATCCTCACCCGCGTGACGGGGGGCAATATTTCCCACATCGACGGGCTGATTCGCGCTAATGGGACAGCAAACCTGTTTCTCCTCAATCCCAACGGTATTGTCTTTGGAGAAAACGCCCGACTCGATATCGGTGGGTCGTTTTTGGCAACGACGGCGGACAGTGTCACCTTCGGCGACGGCATGGAATTCAGTACCGCCAACCCGAACGCCTCACCGCTGCTGAGCGTCAACGTTCCAACGGGGTTGCAGTGGAACGGACAGGGGGCAGAAGCCATTGAGGTACGCGGCAACGGTCACGGCTTCACGACTCAAGACCCGACGTTTGCCCCCATCGAGCGAACCCAGCAGATAACGGGGTTGCAAGTGCCAGCCGAGTCTACGCTGGCATTGGTGGGAGGAAATATCAACTTAATCGGCGGTACGCTGACGGCGGAAAGCGGACGCATTGAGTTGGGAGCTGTGGCGGGAACGGTTCCGGCGCGTGTCGAGCTAACCCTGCTCGGAACCGGATGGGAACTGAACTATGCCGCAGTAGAGGAGTTTGGCGATATTGCCCTGTCCCAGCAAGCGGCGGCCGATGTCAGTGGAGCCGGGCCGGGGGCGGTGAGATTCAGATTGTGGGGCGGCGACTGACCCTGACTGATGGCTCGGTGGCGTTGATTCAAACCTTTGGAGTACAATCGGGCGGCCTGTTGCGGTTGGAGGCAACGGAAGCAGTCGATCTTGCGGGGGTAAACCCGGAGGTGACGGTGCGGAGTTCACTGCGAACGGAAACGCTATCGGACAGTCGAGGGGCAGATATTTTGGTTGAAACTCAACGACTTTCGATTACTGATGGCGCATGGGTTTTAGTAACAGTGTTTGGGGAAGGAGACGGTGGAGATGTCAGTGTGAACGCGCCGGAGTCAACGGAAGTTTCGGGGTTTGCTTCCAGCCGTCCTGATATCTTTTCAATACTCTCTTCCGCAACCTTCGCTCCTGGCGATTCGGGAAATATAACTTTGTCAACTGGACGATTAACACTTCTTGATGGAGGAAGCCTGTCATCCCCAGCCTTTTTTAGTACGGGAAATAGTGGCGATGTTATTGTTAATGCAACTGAATCTATAGAGATGGCTGGAGTTACTCCTCTGGTATTTAACCCTAGCAGCATTGCTGCAGCCTCTGTGGGGTTCGGTAACGGAGGAACGTTGATTGTCAATACACCTCGACTATTAGTTCGAGATGGTGCGGTTCTAAGCACGAGTACTTTGGCAGATGGAAGAGCCGGCAATGTTTTTGTCAATGCTACGGAATCTATTGAAGTGACAGGAGCGGCGTCCGGCTCTGATGGTGCTAGCCTACCTGCCCAAATTGGGTCCGATGCATTTCTTGCCGATCCGGCATTACAAGCATTTTTAGGGGTTCCCAGTATTCCGAGTGGCGATGCTGGCAACACAACCATTAACACGCCCCGCTTAATCGTCTCCGATGGCGCGGAAGTGACTGTTGCCAACGAAGGCACGGGGCGCGCAGGTAACTTAATCGTTAATGCCGATTCGATCCTCCTGCTCGATAGCGATGCGGGTATTGCGGCTTCTACAGCTTCCGGTGAAGGGGGCAACATCACCCTTAACGCCGACACTCTGAAACTGCGAAACGAAAGCCAAATTACCACCGAAGCGGGCGGCAGTGGAAACGGCGGCAACATTACTCTCAACGTGGAAACCATCTCTGCGTTAGAAAACAGCCTTATCAATGCCAATGCTTTTGAAGGTAGCGGCGGTAACATTCGCCTCACCGCTGAGGGTATCTTCTTTTCACCCAACAGCGCGATTACAGCTAGCTCTCAACTGGGGATCGATGGCTTAATCGACATTACCGAACCGGAAGTCGATACCAGTTCGGCGTTGGTGCAGTTGAGCAGTGAACTCATCGATCCGGCAACGCAGGTGGTTTCTGATTGTCAGGTGGCGGTAGAGAACACGTTTATCGTCACGGGAAACGGGGGCTTACCACCCGATCCCACGGGTGTTTTGAGGGGTCAAGACATTTGGGTCGATACGCGACTGACGGAAATTCGCGAATCCCATCGATCGAACGAGGAAGCAAACAGCGAAGAAAGTTCGCTCGAGCCTCAGCCCATTTCTGAGGTCGATGGAAATCGCGATACAGATCGCTCGTCCTTCCTCCGGTTGCAAGAGGAAGCTTTGACAGACCCAACCCATGCTGAGTTAGTCGAAGCCAATGGATGGCGAGTCGATGCGAACGGGAATGTTCAACTGGTCAGTTATCAGCCTCGAAATGCCCCTTTTCTTCCTTCAGAATGTCTTTTAGAACGTTAAAAAACACACTCGAGGTTAAAAAGTGTGTCAAAACAGAACTCGATCGAACCCGATCGATTATCTAGAAAAAGGCAGGCTGAATACAGATCTAACAAGAAAAAACCCAGATGAAAATTTCAATTAGCGATCGATTGTTCGATTGGGGATTGTCAGTACCATTAAACGCTTCTGCGCTCTTCATATTACTAAATATCACCCCTGTCTTCGGACAAATCGTTCCCGACGCAACACTTCCCAATCCTTCCCAGGTTTCGATCGAGGGCAATACTTACACTCTAGACGGTGGAACCGAAGCCGGAACCAATCTTTTTCATTCCTTTGACAGTTTTTCCGTCCTGACGGGTACAGAAGCCTTTTTCAACAACGCCGCCAGCATTGAAAACATCCTCACCCGCGTCACGGGAGGCAACATCTCCAACATCGACGGCTTAATTCGCGCTAACGGGACGGCGAATCTGTTTCTAATCAACCCCAACGGCATTGTCTTTGGAAACAACGCTCGTCTCGACATCGGCGGTTCGTTCCTAGGTACTACTGCTGAGAGCGTTTTGTTCGATAGCGGTGAGGCGTTTAGTGCCACCCAGCCCCGCAGGACTCCCCTGCTAACGGTGACAGTGCCAGTGGGTCTGCAACTGGGGCCCCGTTCGGGAAACATCCAGGTCAACGGTGCGGGTCACGGGTTTACGAGCCAGGATACTCCCCTGTCGGATATTCTGCTCGCCAACGGTTTCCCGTTTCAGGGGCAGAGCTTGGTGCGAACCGATCGCCATGTGGGCTTAGAAGTCCTGCCGGGTCAGACCCTCGCCCTACTGGGGGGTAGCGTGGATCTGCCCGGAGGCATCCTGACCGCAGAAGGAGGGCGGGTTGAGGTGGGAGCGGTGGAGAATGGCATCGTTACCCTCAGTCCCATTTCGGCAGGCTGGCAATTCAATTACGAGGGCGTGGCAGGCTTTCGAGACATTCGTTTTTCCCAGGCGGCGACGGCGGACACATCGGGAACGGGTGCAGGGTCTATGCAAATTGCTGGGCGAGATATTACGTTTGCCGATGGCTCCCTAGCGTTGATTCAAACGACAGGTAGCCAAGATGGGGGCCGCCTGAGTGTTCGGGCATCCGGGTTACTCGAAGCGCTCGGCTCCACACCAGACCCCTTGAGCATGGTAATCGGTGGAATTGAGAGCCAAACGATCGCTGAAGGATCGGCGGCGAGCGTTGAAGTATCTGCCAATCGCCTGGTGGTGCGCGGCGGCAGTCGGGTCGGTTCGAGAACCTACAGTGGAGGAAACGCCGGATCGGTGCGCGTGACGGTGACAGATGCGATCGAATTGCGGAATGTCTCTCCCCTCAACCCATTGTTGACTCCCGAGATCTTCAATCATATCCTCGGTTCCGGTGATGGCGGCAACATCGAGATATCAGCACACACCCTGAGCTTTACGGATGGAGCGAGCGTAACAGCAGGTACGTTCGGTAGCGGTCGGGGTGGAAACGTAACAGTTGACGTTGCCGAGTCGATCGAGATTATGGGTGGATCGCCCATCAACCCGATCGATGCTTCCAGTATCGAGAGCTTCTCTTTTGCTGGTGGCGCGAGTGGCAATGTCGAGGTATCGGCCCGGAACTTGCGCGTTATCGATGGTGCGGGCATCAATACCCCAACCCTCGGCAGCGGTCGAGGGGGAAACGTGACAGTTAACGTGGTCGAGTCGATCGATCTTGTCGGCATCTCTCCTATCAATGCCAGTGTCGCCGCGAATATCAACAGCCTCGCTGTAGGTTCTGGTGACAGTGGGAACGTATCGATATCGACCCAAAACTTGCGTGTGATGGAAGGGGCGCAGATTACTGCCGGCACTTTTGACAAGGGTCGGGGGGGAGATGTGACGATTGAGGTAGCTGAGTCCCTCGAACTCTTTGGTTTAGCACCTTTCAATCCAGATCTCACCTCGACACTCTCAGTCACCCCGAGAACGGCCAGCATCAATAGCATCTCCTTGGGTTCGGGCGATGGCGGCAACATCCGGATATCAGCCCGGAATGTGCGTTTTGCCGATGGCGGGCAGATCAGTGCGTCCAGTACGGCCAGCGGCAGGGGGGGAAACGTAACGCTCGATGCGGCCGAGTCGATCGAGGCTGTCGGTGCATCGCCCCTTGACTCCTTTATCCGCTCTGGCATCACGAGCAGCGGTCTCAGCACGGGTGACGGTGGCACTGTGACAATTCATACGTCAAGGCTGATGCTGCGGGATGGTGGCGCTGTGAGTACGAATACTTTTGGACGGGGAAATGCTGGAACGATCGCGATCGATTCAACGGCCTCGATTGAGGTTCAGGGTGGAGTGCCGGGTGAGAATGTTTTTTCAGCCGTCGAATCGGCAGCAACTCCTCTTCCCGATAGCTTTGGAACGACCACCGGACTTTCTGGGGATTCTGGAAATGTCACGATCTCGACCCCCCAACTATCGATCGCCAATGGCGGCCGGGTTAGCGCCCTCAATGAAGGATCGGGACTCGGGGGAACCGTTCGCATCAATTCGGGTGAAATCGTGCGCCTCGATCGCAATGCTGGCATTACGGCTTCCACCCTATCGGGTGAAGGGGGTAATGTCGTCCTCGCCGCCAGCAGCTTGCAGTTGACCGACCAGAGCCAGATCGGTGCTGAAGCTGGGGGAACGGGGAACGGTGGCAATATCACGATCGCGGCGGACACCATCGCGCTGTTGGAAGGAAGCCGTATTAACGCGAATGCCCTTGAAGGTCAGGGGGGCAACATCGAAATTGCGACCCGAGGTCTGTTCGTCTCTCCCGAGAGCAGCATCACCGCCAGTTCTCAACTGGGGGTAGACGGTATCGTTGCCGTTACGGAACCGGAGATCGATACCAGTTCGGCGTTGGTTTCATTGAGTGAAGATCCCATCGACCCGACGACTCAAGTTGTTTCGGCTTGTTCGGTGGCTCGCGAAAACTCTTTTGTCGTCACGGGAAACGGCGGACTTCCACCCGATCCCATTAATGATTTCCTGCGGGGTCAAACGGTTTGGGTCGATTTGCGCGATTTTTTCGATTTAGAAGGAGAGAACTCGTTTGAGGTCGATGAAAATCGCGATGGAGATCGATCTGAGAAAGGGCAATCTCAAGGAGAAGCCCTGACAGATGCTACCAATTCTGAATTAGTCGAAGCAAATGGATGGCGTATCGATGCGAATGGAGATGTTGAATTGGTGAGTTATCAGTCTCGAAAGGTTAGTTTTATACCTTCGGAATGTCTATGGGAACGTTAAAAAAACACTCGATCGGCATTAAAAACTGTTTCAAAACAAGACTCGATCGAACTTTGTCGGTTATCTAGGAAAAGAAAGACTGAAGACAGGTCGAGCAAGGAGAAACCCAGGTGGAAATTCCAATGGACGATCGATTGTGCGATCGAGTGTTGTCAGTAATGTTGAGAACTTCTGCACTTCTCACGTTACTCAATGTCACTCCCGTTTTCGGACAAATCGTCCCCGACAGTACGCTTCCCAACCCCTCCCAGGTCTCGATCGAGGGCAATACTTACACCCTCAACGGAGGAACGGAAGCCGGAAGCAATCTATTTCATTCCTTCGAGGATTTTTCCGTCCCGACCGGTTCGGAAGCCTTTTTCAACAATGCCACAAGCATCGAAAACATCCTCACCCGCGTGACAGGAGGAAACATTTCCAACATCGACGGGTTAATTCGAGCCAACGGGACAGCAAACCTGTTTCTCATCAATCCCAACGGTCTGATTTTCGGGCCGAACGCGCGGTTGGATATTGACGGCTCGTTTTTCGGGACAACGGCCAACAGCATCGTGTTTGAAAACGGCTTGGAATTCAGTGCAACGGCTCCTGAAGCTCAACCGCTGCTCACCGTGAGCGTCCCCGTCGGCTTGCAATTCAATCAAAATCCTGGAGCCATTCAGGTGCAAGGATCGGGAAATCATTTGTCTCTTTTGCAACGGCCTCCAGTCGGTCTCTTCTTACCCTTCAACCGAGGTGATAGTGATTCTGGGCTACGGGTTAATCCCGGTCGGACTCTTAGCTTAATCGGAGGCGATATTGTCTTAGATGGCGGTAGGCTAACTGCTGAAGGCGGACGGATTAACCTGGGAAGTGTTCGCTCTGCTGGGGTCAGTCTGACCCCCACGTCGGAAGGTTGGACGTTAGACGATCGAAACGCATCCGACTATGGAAATATTCGCCTTCTCTCACAGGCGCTAGTGGATGCAAGTGGTAATGGGGGAGGTTCGATCTGGGTGCAAGGGCGTAATCTCTCTCTCGAAGAGGGATCGGTAATCTTAATTCAAAATGAAGGAGTTCAGCCTGCCGGAGACATTCGAGTCAATCTCTCCGAGTCTTTGCAGGCAATCGGAACGACACCCAACGCACTGATTCGCAGCCAGTTGTTAAATGGTGCAGCCCGGTTGGGAAATGGCGGAGACATCGTCATTTCCAGTCAGACTGTCGATTTACAGGGCGGGGGATCGATCAAAACAACTAGCTTCAGCGAGGGGGCAGGGGGCAATATTGAGATTAGCGCCTTGGACTCCGTGCAAGTGCAAGGGACTTCGCCCATTAACCCAACTTTGGCGAGTACGATCCAGACCGCTACGGACATCGGCGCTCGCGGCGAACAGGGAGATCTGACGATTTCAACCCAGCGATTGACCGTACTCGATGGAGCACGGGTGGGAGCCTTTCCCTTCGGCAACGGCGGAGGAGATGTAATCGTTAATGCCAGCGAATCGATCGAACTCATTGGAGTAGATCCCTTAATTTTTCAGCCCAGCGTGTTGGGGACGACAACGCTCGGTGCTGGGAATGCCGGTAACTTAACTGTCAACACGCCCAGGTTGGTGATTCGAGATGGAGGAAGACTCGATACGTCTACTCTGGCATCGGGCAATGCAGGCAGCGTGATAGTGAACGTTTCGGAGGTTATTGAAGTCAGTGGAACGGTACCGGGATCGGTTAACCCGAGTCCGATCGGTTCTTCTGCCACTCTGGTGGATGAAAGTCTACAACAGGCTTTTGGATTTCCTCCTCTGCCGACTGGAGACACTGGAAGTGTGACGATAAGCACCCCCGTGTTACGAGTGAGCGATGGAGCGCAAGTGACGGTTAGGCACGACGGGCCGGGAAATGCTGGTTCTCTGCAAGTCGATGCTGACTCGATTGCGCTCGACGATCGAGGCGGTATCACCGCTTCGACGCAATCGGGTGAAGGCGGTAATATCGAGCTTCGCGTAGATAACTCGCTGCAACTACGCCACGTCAGCCAAATTAGTGCCGAAGCTGGAGGCAGTGGCAGCGGTGGCAACTTGACCATTTCGGCCGACACGATGGCATTGCTCGAGGGTAGCACCATCAATGCTAATGCCTTTGAAGGGAGCGGCGGCAACATCGAGATCGCCACGCAAGGACTGTTTCTGTCCCCAGATAGCCGCATTACCGCCAGTTCCCAACTCGGAGTAGACGGTATTGTCACCGTTACCGAACCGGAAGTCGATACCAGTTCGGCATTGGTTTCATTAAGCGACGATCCCATCGATCCGGTGACTCAGATCGTCTCGACTTGTGCGATCTCTGAGGAAAACACCTTTATCGTGACGGGAAACGGCGGGCTTCCCCCCGATCCGACAGACACGTTGCGGGGTCAAACAGTTTGGATCGATTTGCGCGATCTGTCAGCTCCAGACCCAGAAGAGCGCTCTAAAATCGATCTCGAGCGTGAAGCCGGCCGCTCGGATGAAGGGAGATCGCGAAGGTACGCCCCGAGTTCAGACGTTACGTCCCATTTAGTGGAAGCCAACGGGTGGCGTGTCGATACGAATGGGAACGTTGAACTGGTCAGTTATCAGCCTCGAAATGCCCCTTTTCTTCCTTCAGAATGTCTTTTGGAACGTTAAAAAAGTTAAAAAACAGGATCGATCGATGAATTGATGGGCTACTAAGGGTAGGGAACCTCAATGAATTCAAGCTTATTGAGAAATAGGCTCTACTATCGAAAATCAGAAACGAGATTTCAAGGGTTTCAGCTATTGGATTTTGAGCCAGAATCGATTTTTCGAGGTGTCCGGTATTGTTTCGTTAAGTGAGGCTCTTGGACGGGTCTAAAATGCTTTTATAGGGGCGGTTAAGGGTGCTGGCGCTCTCCGATCGAGGTTTTGAGTTCACGACTTTTCCAGGCAATGTCAACGATGAAAAGCTTACGTTTTTATTTGATTTTGGGGCTTGTGACGTTTTTCTTTGTCACAGCAGGCGTTCCGGCCGTAGCTCGCCTCGCTGCATCCCCCAACGACCCAACTCCCATCGAAATCGAGCAGAACGGCCCAGCTGCAAATCTCATCGATCGAGGTCGGCGTGCTTACGAAGCCGGAGAGTTTTCGCGAGCTGCTGAATTCTGGCAAACCGCCGCTCAAACCTATCGAGATCGGGGCGATCGAATTCAATACGCTTTGAGTGCGGCCTATCTCTCGCTGGCTTATCAAGATTTAGGCCGGTGGGACGAAGCGAGAGACGAGATCGATCTCAGTTTGAACGTCCTCGAAGAGATTTCGCCGCAAACGGCTGAAGTTTCCCTGGTCATGGGCATGGCGCTCAATACGAAAGGACGCTTGTTGCTCGATCTCGGACAAGCTACAGAAGCGCTGGCAGCATGGCAACAAGCCGAAGCCGCTTACGAGCGAGCTGATAACGAACTCGGACGGCTCGGCAGCTTGCTCAATCAAACCCAAGCGCTTGAAAATCTGGGACAGTATCAACGGGCACAACTGTTACTCGAAGACCTCGCGACCCAATTTATCGAACTTCCGGATTCGGCTTTGAAAGCTGAGGCCTTGCGAAATTTGGGCGTGACACTGCAAGCGATTGGGAATCTCGATCGATCTCAGGCAGCATTAGAACAAAGTTTGGCCGTTGCGAGATCGATCGGTGCAACGAACGAAATCCTCGCAACCCAATTCGCCTTCGGAAACACCGCTCGCGATGGAGGGGATTTTGCCCTGGCTCTATCAGCTTACCAACAGGTTGCCGACGCCAGCAAAGGCATACTTCATCTCGAAGCCTTGCTCAACCAATTGAGCCTCCTCGTCGAACTCGAGCGAGTTCGAGACGCATCGGCACTGTTGCCTGCCATTCGAGAGGCACTCGATAACGTATCGGTCAATCGCTCTTCGATTTACGCCCGTGTCAACTTCGCCAAAAGTCTACAGGCACTGCACGTACTCGACTCGCAGGTTAACCCCCGCGAGATTGCAGAATTACTCTCGCAGGCCGTGCGACAAGCGCGAGATCTCAACGACGTTCGCGCTGAATCCTACGGACTCGGACAACTCGGTGCGCTCTACGAAAATCAGACTCAATGGAACGACGCACAAAGGCTCACCGAACAGGCACTCAGCCTCGCCCAAGGCATCGATAGCTTCGATCTCGTCGCGCGATGGGAGTGGCAACTCGCCCGCGTCCTCGTCCAGCAAAACCAAGCTGCCGAAGCCATCGACGTCTATCGCCACACCATCGACGTTTTGCAAGACCTACGCAAAGACCTCGTCGCCATCGATCCGGACGTTCAATTTTCCTATCGCAAGAGTGTCGAACCCGTTTATCGAGAGTTCGTTCAACTCTTGTTGAGCGAAGCCGAAAATGCAGACTCATCTCGAGAGCAATTACTCTTGCGAGAAGCACGGGAAACCTTGGAAGCCTTGCAACTGGCGGAGTTAGATAACTTTTTCCGAGAAGCTTGTTTAGACGTTCGTCCTGTTTCGATCGACGAGATCGACGATCGCGCTGCTGTTATTTACAGTGTAATGCTAGACGATCGACTCGACGTGATTCTCTCCATATCGGGCGAACCGTTGCGGCTTTACCAAAGTTTTGTTTCCCAAGCCGAACTCGAACAGAACCTAGATCTCTTATTGCAATCGCTCAACCCAGCTTACGCCAACGAATACCGCCTACAGTACTCCGAACGAGTTTACGATTGGGTGATTCGTCCGGCTGAAGAGGCGTTGCAACAAAACAATATTGAAACCCTCGTGTTCGTTCTCGATGGAATGCTGCGGAACGTCCCGATGTCCAGCTTGTACGACGGACAACAGTATCTTGTTGAAAAGTACAATGTCGCGCTGACTCAAAGCTTGCAGTTACTCGAAACGCGATCGCAAACCGATCGGCTGACGGTCATTGCGGGCGGCTTGAGCGAAGAACGTCAGGGCTTTCCTGCTATTCCTGAAGTGGAAACGGAGGTGAACCTCATTTCTGAGGAAACGGCTTCGGCTG
This sequence comes from Geitlerinema sp. BBD 1991-9, assembly GCA_001657325.1. Taxonomy (GTDB): domain Bacteria; phylum Cyanobacteriota; class Cyanobacteriia; order Cyanobacteriales; family Geitlerinemataceae; genus Geitlerinema. The sequence goes on from LWRO01000002.1 coordinate 310,149, forward strand.
TACTGTTAAACGAAGGGTTTACCCGCGAAGCTCTCATTCAGCAACTCCAGAAAAACAATTTCGAGATCGTCCATCTCGCAACCCACGGTCAGTTTAGTTCCAATGCCGAAGACACGTTTCTGCTCACTTGGGACGGTCGGATTAACGTCAAAGATTTAGACCGAGTCCTCCAAACCAGTACCTATCGCCGGAACTACAAACCCCTCGACTTGCTCGTTCTCAGTGCGTGTCAAAGTGCAGCCGGTGACGATCGAGCTACGTTAGGACTGGCTGGCTTTGCGTTGCGATCGGGCGCTCGTAGTACGATTGCTACTTTGTGGTCGGTTCAGGACAAGCCCACATCTGTTTTGATGGTGGAATTTTACAGACAACTCAACCGCAACCCCAATATTTCTAAAGCAGAAGCTCTACGTCAAGCACAACTCGACCTCCTGCGAAACTCTGATTACAACCATCCTGCCTTTTGGTCGCCCTTCGTGTTGGTGGGAAATTGGTTGTGATATGGGGGTAAAGAGATGAGGGGACACTCTCTCGTGTCCCCAGTCTCTGACTCTGAGAATGAACGATCGATCGTTTGTCCGATCCAGTCAAACCGTGTATCCTGTACTCGAATAAATTAATGACAGGGTGCAACAAATGCTTAAAAGTTTCTGAAGTTTTCTAAAACGATTAACGCTTTGGATTTAGGCGGGCATTTTACGACAATTCAAAATGCCTGAATCGTGTTAGTTCTTCCGGGAAACAGTTATGGCAGTCAACTCATCAGAACTCCGAATCATGCCATTGGGAGATTCGTTGACAAGACTTTGGGTCAGGACGAGCGGGTTAGAATATACCGCGAGAGAACTTCTAAGGACGGGATTTGTACCCGATCTCGATAATCGTCATCCGGACAATCCCGATGCGGGTTCGGAGTATCAATTTTTTGTGGGAACTCGGGATACGAAAACATTTTTAGATGTTGACCTCAGCGATCCGAATTTCGATCCGAACGAGTCTGAATTTCGTCATGACACGGGGTTTCGTTCGTTTTATCAAGGAAAAGGTGGATATTCGATCGAACGAGTTGCAGGAATGCAAGACTCGAAATGGAATAATCCTTGGTCTTGGTCAGATTACGAGTACGATCCGAACGTCATTTTACTCATGGCGGGGACGAACAACTTTCGCTATTACAAAGATTCACCAGATGGAAGAGCTGTCGATCCACACCCTTCCGATCCCAATCGCAATACGCCACTGGATGAAATTCAAAATTTAATTGAAACTAAAATTCTTCCACAAACTCCATCAGAGACGCAGATTTTTGTTGCCTCGATTCCCTATATTAATATTACCAACGACGGAAGAAATACAACTAAAAACTATAAGGGAATCAAAAATATTGATGAGTCTGGAAACTCGAGGGTTTTAAGCGACGGAGATCGACTTGCTTTAAAGACTGTTATTGATGAATACAATAATGGTATCGAGGAAATTGCAGGGCGACACGATCGAGTTCATTTTGTCGATCTTAACGATCGATTGTTTGGCGAGGGACAATTCACCCTTGACGATTTGTCAGATGGCGTCCATTTTGATGGTTTTGAAGCCTACGATGAAATGGCAAAGGGCTGGACTGAAGCCATTCAAAACGTGTTCGTTCGAGAAGTGACAACCTTAGAGGATGAACTCAATTTTAACAATGACAAGCTATCTTTACGAGAAGCTTTATCTGTGGTTCCCGCCAATGGCATTGTTACGTTCGATCCGGCTCTCTTTGCGGGTGAGTCAACTGAAATCGGAAAATTAATGATTTCCTTAGATTTGGGAGAGTTAGTTGTCGATCGAAACGTAACCGTTCGAGGAGTTGGATCGGAAAGACTGGTGATTGATGGCAATCAGCAATCTCGTATTTTCAAGATCGATAATGGCGATCCAAACAGCCAAATTGATGTGACCCTTGATGGACTCACAATTGCAGGAGGAAACGACGTTGCGGGGGGAGGTCTCTTCAATCAGGAAAACCTGGTCCTTCAGAATGTTGTCATTGCGAATTCAGGCGGAATTTCGAGCAATCGGGGAACGGTTGAAATTCTCGATAAACTTCCCGGAACTCCAGACGAGCATACGAAAAACAAGACTCCCGTTCTTCAAACATCGATCGAGGGAACGAACGTCGCAGACGAACTGATCGGGACGCTAGACAACGATCTCGTCTTAGCCGGAGCGGGTGACGATATTGTCAACGGTGGATTGGGAGACGACTCGATTGGCGGTGGTGCGGGTTTCGATCGACTGTATGGAGATGCGGGTTCTGATACCTTTCTCTTGAGAAATCTGCCAGGTTTCGATGTTATCTACGACTTCAACACTCAGAAAGATTTCATGGAATTGCAAAATGACTGGACGCTCGATCGACTGTGGATTTCTGATTTGACGATTCGCGGAATAAATTACACTTTGATTCTCGAACGAAATGGAGATCGATTGGTGGCTCTTCAAGGTATACAAGCCGCCGAACTCAGGGCAGAACATTTTACAATTGAGAACTAAATTGAGAGCTAACCGGAATTGTCTTGCCTCAACTCTTCAATCTCTTCAAGCATAACTTGTAAATTGCCTTGTCTATTCTCCATCTCCCATTGTCATCTCAAAATACTTCCAAACTGAATACGCCATTGTCACCACTCCCGTTAAAATTGCCGATTCATCGATGTCGAACTGGGGATGGTGGAGGGGATAATTTCGTTGGTTGGGAACACCAACGCCGAGACGAAACATCATTCCGGGAACTTTATCTAAGTACATGGCGAAATCTTCAGCCCCGAGGGACGGTTCTGTAATAATCTCGATCGAGTCTTTCCCACACGCTTCGGCAACAGCGGACTCGACAATTTGCGTTAACGCTGTATCGTTGAGAACTGAAGGTACCAGTCGCCGATACTCGACTTCGTAACCCGCGCCGTAAGTCTGACAGACGTTGGCAACAATGTTTTCAATCCATTGAGGCAGCGTTGCATGGGTTTCTGGGTGGATCGATCGAACCGTTCCCTGTAAATGCACGTGGTCTGCAATGGCGTTCGGGGCCCGCCCACCTTCAATTTTGCCGATCGTCAGAACCACTGGCCGCAGGGGGTTGTGGGTTCGGCTAATGGCTTGTTGCAACGAGGTAATCACTTGTGCGGCGATCCAAATGGCATCAATGGCTTCGTAAGGTCGCGCGCCGTGTCCCGATTCCCCCGTAATCGTAATTTCAAGGTCGTCCGCCGAAGCCGTCAACGCACCGTAGCGAATACCAATCACACCGTTTGGAATGCTCGGGAACACGTGAACTCCAAAAATGGCGTTTACGTTCTCCATCGCGCCTTCTTCGACCATCCAGCCCGCGCCCTGAGCGATTTCTTCAGCAGGTTGGAACAAGAACCGCACCGATCCGGGTAGTTCTTCGACCAGTTGAGACAGCACCATCGCCGTTCCCAATCCCAAAGTCGTGTGAACGTCGTGGCCGCAGGCGTGCATGATTCCCTCCTGGCGCGACGCGAATTCGAGATTCGTGCGTTCGTGAATCGGAAGTGCGTCCATATCCGTTCGCACGGCAACACAACGAGCGTCGCCATCGGGTCTGGCTAAATCGCCGACGACTCCCGTCTTACCGATCCCTTCGCGAACGTGCAATCCACAGGAGGACAACACGCCAGCGACATAAGCGGCGGTTTGATATTCCTGTCCACTCAGTTCGGGGTGAGCGTGGATGTGGCGACGAATTTCAACTAAGCGAGGAAAGAGTTTTTGGGCAATTTCTCGAATTCGATCGAGCATCTTTTTCAGTGAGCAGTGAGCAGTGAGCAGTGAGCAGTGAGCAGTGAGCAGTGAGCAGTGAGCAGTTGCCACGGTTCACTGTAATGTCCTCCTTGTCCTCCTAACTAGCGCTTCGGGGAGAGAACGAGGTGAACGTCAGCTTGTTCGCGATCTTCGGTGAATGAAAACGCCAAGCTCAGACTTCGGACTGACATTATCGCATCGATAAACGGTTGGGCTTCGGGTGGAGCAAAACTGGTTAAAGGTGGATCGGATAAATTGTTGACAAAGGCAACCAGCGAACTGACGTTGTAATAGATATAACCGGCGTTGGTTTCGGGAAAGGGCGCGATTGCGGTCTGAAAGTTGTAGCTGTCCGGGAGAATTGTATAGGGTGATGGGTAGAGCTGTTCGGCTGGCCCGGAACCGGTGGTGACGAGCAACGTGTTGTCGTCAATCCAACCGTGAGCCATTTGACTGTTCCAACTGCCATCTGGGGACAAGGGCGCGTCCCAACTGACAAAGGGTTGACCGCCGATATCGAGGGTGTCGATGAAGACAAACCCTTCCGCAACCTGTTCTATATAATTGTCAAGTGCTGTCAGAAAGCGTTCGGCTGCCGTTCGATCGCTCGTTTCGATGGTGACACCAACACCGATACGGAAGTTCGGGAAGAGATTGGGATACAAACCGCGATTGGTGGGAAAGGCAAAGAATGCAAATTCGCCATCCATCCAACCGATAACCTCTCGATCGAAGTCTAAACCCAAGTTCTCTTGCACGGACTGACGAAATTGCTCGATCGGTTGGGCGAATAGGGGAATTTTGGAGTAAATATCGAGGACGAATCGAACGCCCTGGGCGAGATTCTGCCCGTTTGCTGCAAAATAAGTCGTTCCGGGTAAACGCTGGACGAGACGATTGGGATTCGACCAACGGCTTGCGAGTTCGGGTTGTGGCTCTCGGTAGTGCGCTCGAACTTGTAGCCGAATTCCCGTGTCTGCAATCCAAGCTAACCCTTCGATCGTCGTGTAGGTTTGAGCGTAGGTTTGGGCAATGTCAGCCAACGTCTGCGTATCGGGAATTGCAACGTTCGGCGGCATGGGGAAACTCGTCTGGAAATCGCTGACGAGTTGGGCGGCTTGTTTGGCGTTCCCGTACATGGCGAATAACGATCGATCGAATTCGGGACGGGAAACGAGGTTTTGAAATTCTGGGGTATCGGCCAGCGATCGAGTAGTATTGGGAATGTCGAGAAAACCCTTAACGTCTTCGATCGATGTGGAAAACACCACGTATCCTGGCAATCGAACGACGGCGAGGCTGGGTTTATAGGGGAGTACGGGCGGTAGCGGTTCCGGTGGGGAAACGCTCGGCTCGGGCATCGGAGGAGGCGTGGCAACGGGGGGTTTGGCCGTCTGGGCGAGGCGCTCTCGAACACCAGCATATCCTTTGAGTAGTGATGCAAAACCGTCTTGTTTCCAGCCTTTCTCCAGGGTTTGCCCGAAAGACGGTTCGGCTTCTGGATTCGGCTCGAAAGTCGGGAACTCCGGCCGGTTTTCTTCGGGTAAAAAGAGAATTTCGACCCCGTTGTGCAGTTGCGTTTCTGAAGGACTGTCGCGACTCTCTTGCAATCGATCGAGATAAGTGTCTAGTGCAGCTTCGTCTGTGACGGGAATCATCACGATGCCACTGACTGGCACTTCAGACGGCGTAGACGAGAGGGGAATCGTCGCTAATGCCGCCCAGTCACCAACCCAGGGTTGGATCTCTTGGCGATAGTTCTCTCCGACAAGGGGAACGAGAGGTAAAAAGCCGGGGTTGTCGAGGGTTTCGGGAATGCCGGAAAACTGCGTCAGTGCTGACCAAGTGGCATCGGTACGCAGCAGTAACACGCTGGCTGTGTTGGCCGGTAATTGCTGTGTCACCGCAGGGGGAATCGCGGCTTCTGATTCTGCTGCTCGTGCTGTTGAAGTGCCAACCAGAGCATACAGGGCAAAACTCACAAACGTCGCACGATTCAGCAAGAGTTTGTCCTCCGACGGCAAATGTTCGATAGGGCGCAGTTCTTCTTTAGCCTACCCCATCGGGTTGGATTGCTCGATCGATCGAGCTGCCACTTGACGAAGGAATTTGAACGACAACCTCTCCTTCGATGGACGAGATATGACGACAGGTCAAAGTAGACAGTATTACAGCGCTTAGGGTGAAGTCGAAGCCGTATCGACGGCGAAATATGTAAATAAATATTACAGTTTTAGCGATTTTCCGTAAAAATCTCGCTCAATCGTTGAGAGCTTGATGGATTCCATGCCTTTAAATCCGGCCGCCTCAACCAGTTGTTCGAGACATAAGTCTTCGCTCGGAAATCTCGGGTCTTCTCTCGACGCTTGAACCACAAGTCCATCGTGTTACGGCTGATGCGAAATAGCTCACTGGCTTCGCTCTTCTTCATCCCATCGAGTTCGATGGCCTCGATAACCTAACGCTTTCTCGTTTTCAATTTCTCACCGAAAAACAGTTGTAAAGATTCGCACTTTCAACGTTCGGGAAGCTCGAAGTCGCGCAATTTTTGAAATTCATACGCACCCATCAATGCCCCCCACAAGCCACGCCCCGTTTCAGGGTCGACCCCTCGATCGAAACTCTTCAACCATCGAGCGCCGACTTCAAATCCCAACACGACTTGCCGGGTTTTCCCGTCGTAGTCGAAGCAGCATTTTGCCCCCTCTGGCGGTTCGGCGATAAAGGTTTCCTGACATTCTCTGACGTTCAACACGCAACCGGGCAAGTTTTCTAAGTCTTCCGTCGTTACATTTTCTAACAAACTCGGGTTGACGCCTGCACCTCGAAATTTCTCCGGTTCGCAAAACGCACGATATTCGACGCGCAACGGCGACACGTCACCCGGTTGCAACAGCAAAATTCGTTGGCGATAGGGTTGGTGCAGTTTTAAAGCGGGAGCTTGTTCGGCGAACAACGCCAGATGTCCGTCAATATTGTGGGGAAGGGGACGGTTCCAAAGGCGAAGGCGAACGAACCATGAGGGTTGATTGCGGGCTTGTTCGTCGTTTTCAAATTCTCCCGCCAGAAACCGAGCGAGCGTTGTCAAGGGTGAATTGGTTGACATCTCGAGTTGCGTCTTTTGCGTTAAATTTTGACGTACTGCGTTCGATTCGATCGAGTGCGATCTTTAAGCGCAATCTTCAAACTCAATCTTCAAACTCAGTGTGTTTCAAATCCAGTGCGTTAATGAAACCTTATCAAACGATCGAGATTCAGGAGTGCGGCGAACCCCTCGTTTCCATTCCGGAGGCGGTTTTTTCGTGGGAACTTCCCCATCCTTACGAAAAATTGGGGGCCCCCTACGGCGATCGATCTCCGTTTTTTGTCCGTCGCGGAATGCTCGATCGACTGATCGCCGCTCAGCAAATCCTCCAACGATCTCGTCCCGGTTGGCGAGTTCGTATTTTCGACGCTTATCGCCCGATCGAAGTGCAGCAGTTTATGGTGGATTACACGTTTGCGGAAGTCGTTCGATCGAAAAACTGCAATCCAGACACGCTGACGGACGAACAACGTCAAGCCATTTTCGAGGAAGTCTATCGATTTTGGGCAGTTCCCAGTTTCGATCGATCGAAACCGCCGCCACACAGTACCGGAGGCGCTATTGACGTAACCCTCGTTGACGAAGCGAACCAACCCATCAATATGGGATCGCCCATCGACGAACTCTCGTCCCGCTCTTACCCAAACCACTTCACTGAAGCCACGACATTACCCGAACGTCAGTTTCACGAAAACCGTCAGATTCTTTTCAACACGATGATTTCAGCGGGTTTTGCCCAACATCCGAACGAGTGGTGGCATTTTTGCTTCGGCGATCAGCTTTGGGCTTGGCTGACCCATCGATCGATCGCCCGTTATGGGATGGCTGGATGATGAGATGATGAGGCAAAGTGAAATGACCTCCCCATCTCCCCCTCTCCCCATCTCCTCACAACATCACCCTCGTGCTTGTTTGAGCATATCGATCAACGTATGGTGAGCGTCTTCTGCATCTTTAAGGGGGCGATCGAAGGCGACGCGAACCGAAACGACATCACCGTTAACTCGAGCGCTGATATCCATTCCCAGAGGATCGATCGCTAACAGTTCAGCGGCTGTCGCCTCAGTTTGGTTCCCAAAGGCTTTCGCATAGAGCAATACCGCATCGGCATGGTCGTCGTTCATGTGCTTGCAGATTCGATCGCTGATGGCTGGGGTAATCGCTTCGCTAGTCATGGGTGTAACCGCTCAAAAACAGCTCGATGTCTAATTTTTCCTTAGCTTATACGGAATCTGTCGTTCGAGTCAGTTTTTCATCAGCTTCGAGGGGTTCCACACCCCTTTCAGCAAACGCCAAGCGACTGTACCCAGATTGCAAGTAACCTGACAAAATCTCCTCATTGCTTTCTTACTTTTCACGCTTCACTCAACATGGAGACTCAACCTTCAACACTTCGCCTCTCGATCGTTCTCTTGGTCGGAATTCTCGCTGTTTCGACGGCGGCGATCTGGATTCGGATTGCTATAGATGCAACTGGAGGTGGAGGCGTAGGGTTAAGCCTCGTCCTCGCCACGTCTCGGTTGTTCGTGTCGGCGTTGGTGCTGCTTCCAACGTGGCCGCGAGTTCGTTGGTGGAAGGTTTCCCCCCAAGCTCTCGGGTTTGCTGCAGCGGCTGGGGTGTTTCTAGCGGCGAACTTTGCCGCGTGGACGATGTCGCTTTCCTACACTTCGATCGCCGCTTCAACGGCAATCGTGACGAGTAATCCCCTTTGGGTGGCGCTGTTGTCGTGGTGGTGTTTCGGCGATCGAATTTCACGACAAACGGCGATCGGAATGGCTGTGGCACTTGTCGGCGGTGTTATCGTGGGAACGAGTGGGGGCAGTGAAACGTCTGTAGCGACAAATCCTTGGCTGGGAAACGCACTAGCGTTAGCGGGATCTTGGGCGGTTAGCATTTATCTGTTATTGGGACGCGAGGCGCAACAACGAGGGTTAAGTGTTGGGGGCTATATTGTAGTGGCGTATACGGTCGCTGCAATCGTCCTGATTCCCTTTCCCAGTCTGTTGGGTGTGAGTTATTTGGGGTATCCCCGGCCGGTTTACGTGTCGATCGTGTTACTGGCGTTGCTCCCGCAATTAATCGGGCATACGAGTATTAATTGGACAGTTCGCTGGGTGTCTCCAACCTTTGTGACGCTGGCGATTCTGTTAGAACCGGTTTGTTCGAGTTTGTTAGGATATTGGATATTTAAAGAAGTTCCTTCGTTCGATGTCCTGATTGGTGCAATCGTTTTGTTGTTTGGTGTTGCCATTGCGGCCTTTGACACTTCATCTCGTTAAAGAGATCTCGATCGCTTTTTTGGGTGACATCGATCGCAGGGCATTCAATCTTCGATCGTAACGATCCTGAAAAAAATTTGTCATGCTAGTAAGTAGGATTGAATACTCGTAGCAATGGCAGGCTCTATGAACGATAAAAACACCTCAAAAGCCTTCCCTCAGCGCGACTGGAAGGATGAAACTCAAATAGAAAACCCAAATGACAAGGTTTTGACAGCACATCAAATTTATCAGCGAGAGTCGCAAAAACTCGTTCAAACGATGACCGATTTGTTTGTCGCTGATTTGATGTGGTCGATCTCTGGAACGGGTCGTTAACTCAACGATAAAACAGAGAGTATTCCCCTTGGGAATCTCAGGTTTTAACTTGAGAACGGCTCGTTTTTTTTATTAAAAAAATCTCAAAATTGAATTAGTTTTGAAATTTCGTCAGTCAGAATCAAAGACTAACAAAAAACAATTTGCATCTTTTTTTTAATTTTGTTGTGCGTGTAAAACAACAAAAAAGTCAATCACTGCTTTCTTTTTTTAGAAGCCCCAAAACTTTGTTTGAGCGATCGATAGAAAGCTTCGTTTTTTATTGAATGCGATTTATTTTGAGGGGCTTCAAGATCGACAAAAGCACTCACGTGAAGAAAACGATTGTGGGTCTCCTGAAATTACGGTGTAATTTGTTGAACTGAATACAAGATTTGGGTAGGGGCGAACGGCCGTTCGCCCCTACCGCAAGGGTTTTGACTGGGTATAAAATCAGCTTATCACCTCAGACTCAGAAGGCCCCGATTGCTTGGATCGGCCGAACTGATATCGATCGAAGTCAGTTCGGCTTGAAATTTGTTCGAGTCCGGTAGCACAGATCCCCAAAAAAAACTCCCTAACACGTCAGTCAGGGAGTTCGAGCAAAAAACACGGAGGTAGTACCTATAAGATCTCCATCGATCGAACCTCCAAAACCGGGCCAATGGCAGCAAAAGTCATCACGTTGTCACGCACGACCCCATCGACCTTCACCTTCAATCCATCTTGTAAGAGTTCTGACGGCGCACCTTGGTAAATTTCATAAGTCGTTCCGTCATCCGACTCGATCGACCAAGTTCCCGTTCCCATAGCCACTCGTTTCACCGTTCCAGTCACGGTCATGTCGTTGCCCCCTCCGGTTTCACAGCCAAACGGGCCAGTGCCAAGCACAGCAGCACGTTTGCAACTAAGAACCCACGGGCAACCCAGTCGCTACCGAGCCAAACTAATGCTGGATCGATCGCTGCACTCACCGCCAAGCAACTGGCCACGCCCAGTGTAGAACCGATAGCGAACCATTTCCACTGCGGGTGACCTAGCAGTAGAACGACCAGCACAGCGGGAACGAGAACGCTGGCAAAAATGGGATTGAGTGCTGGGTTTCCTTGAATCGCCGTTCCCAATTCCGGCAGCGAACTGCCCATAACGCGCAACGGCCATTGTGGTAAGTCGAAAATATACAAACTTCGCAGGACGAACAGGCCCGAACTTCCCATGACCAAACCGGTCGCTAGATTCCAGTTCCAGCGGAAGGGGAAGTAGTTGCGCAGCAGCCACGCTAATAAATACGATCCGAGAACCATGGCAATTTTCGGTAACAGGGCGATCGTTCCACCGTCAATCCAGAAACGCGGGTTCAGATAGCCGTTATCGCGAAGCCAGCGGAAGAAGTCGCGGAAATTCAGTTGGCCTTTCATTGCCAATTGCACGGCAGATTTCGCGTCGAGATAACCCGCACCAAAATGGTTGAGGCTGTCATCGGACACGGGACGCGCCGATTCTTTCAGAACGCGAACGACATCATCGGGATTTTCAACACCTGCGGCTTTGATTAACGCTGCAACCCCTGCGACGTGAGGCGAGGCCATGCTCGTTCCCTGAAATGCTGCGAAGACGGCATTTCCGTTTTGCGGATCGATCGTGTGTTGCAGAATGCCCCCGGATTCCCCCGTTTTGGTGTTGCCGCCAGGAGCAGAGATGTCAACGCCCGCACCGAAGTTGGAATACGGGGCTTTGTCTCCCGAGGCATCGATGGCGGAAACACCGATGACACGAGGATAGCGAGCGGGATATCCGGCGGAGTTTTGGTTGGCGTTTCCAGCCGCGGCGACGATAACGACCCCTTTTCGATCGGCGTAGTCGATCGCTTCTTTCATCAAACTGCTTTCACCGCTACCACCCAAACTGAGGTTAATCACATCTGCGCCGTTGTCAGCGGCAAACTTAATCGCTTCGGCAATATCGCTAACAGTACCGCCGCCTTGGGCGCTGAGAACTTTGAGGGGCATGAGTTTCGCGCTGTAGGCAATTCCCGCCACGCCGAAGTTATTGTTCGTGGATTCGGCAATGGTTCCGGCGACGTGGGTGCCGTGGCCGTTATCGTCGTCGGCTTGCTCTCGATCGTTGACGAAGTCGTAGCCTCGAACGAATTCGGTGTTTTCGAGATCGGGAACGCGGGTAATTCCCGTGTCGATGACGGCGACGGTTACCCCTTCTCCTTGGGTATCGAGCCACGCCCCTTCAACATCGATCGATTGTAAATTCCACTGTTTGCTATAGAGTGGGTCGTTGGGGCGGTTGGGGGAATTGAAGTCGGTGTTCGTTTGGGGGGATTTGACCGAAGACGTATTGCCTCGGTAGAATTCCGGTTCGGGTAATCCGTAAACGTAGTTGGGTTCGATCGATTCGGTAAAATCGGCTAAATCTTTTTTGAGTCGGCGCAGAGTCTCTCGATCGCCTTCTACGATATAAAGGGTATCGGCGCGAGAAAATTCGCTGTTGAGCCGAGGTTCGAGGTCGTACTTGCGGGACATTTCCTCGAGTTGTCGCTCGATTTTCGCGGGGGGAATGTCTTCGCGGAAGTCGAGAACGATCGAGTCGTAAGTCCCTTGGGTGGCGAGTCCTTGGAAGGTCATCAGCGCCCACCCCAAGCCGAGGATAAATAGGCCGGTGAGTAAGAGTTTTTTCATAACTGTTGTGTGGAGCGCAACTCGGTTGTCTCAACGATAGCGCATCGGTTTGGCTGAAATGGGCGTAGCGATAGACTGTTCGCGAGAGCGAGTTTGAGATCGATCGACTCTACAGTGAGGGAAAGCGGCAGATGGAACGGGGTTTGATGTGGTTGCCTTTGTTGGCGTTGTTTATCGGGTTGGCGTGGGCCGGTTGGAACGAGTTTCAGAAGGTGGAAGCCTATCGCCGTTGGGCGCAGGGATTCGATCGCGCGAAGTACGATATTTTAGCCGTGTTAGGTCAAAAAGATACTTCGATCGTTTGGGGCAAACCCACGCGCCAGGGCATTTTGGATTTGCAGCGGTTTTCACTGTCCGAGGTTGAAGAAATTCGTTTGTTGGTCGATGAAACCGTCGTGGATGGGTACGATCTCCCGAAAAAGAGTCGATCCTGTGCGTTAGAGTTCGTGTTTTCCGAAGACAAGCCTTCGATGAAAGTGCCGTTTACCGATGTAGAGTTGGCGGCAAAGTGGGGACAAGCGTTACGCTCGATCGATCGAGCATCTGAATAATCCTATTGAGTCCACACGTCCCACGTCGAGCATCCTGTTGTCAGGACAGAGAGCTTCTTCTGGATATCGTAGAAGCTCTCAGCCAAACCATCAGAACTCGCGATGAGGTATTTTCCGGGTCTTCTGATTTTGGGGTGAGAAGCTGATTTTATACCCGATCGAAATCCTTGCTGTAGGGGCGAACGGCCGTTCGCCCCTACCCCACTCTTGTATTCGGCTCAAGAAATTACACCGTAATCTCAGGAGACCCTATTTTCCAGTAGGGAGAAAGCTTGACGCAATCGTTCTTTAAGATAACGTCCAACGGTTTTGTAAAATTTAAAATTTTCTTCTTCGGGTGTCCCGTTTGACTTCTATTATTGAAAACATACACGATCCATCCAATTGTGGAGATCGTATTGATTACAAAACAGGATAAGCTATTGGTATGTCGTGACATTTGAGGTAGAAAAAAATGCCTCGAAAATCATACCCAAGTGATTTAAGCGATGCAGAATGGAAGTCAATCGAACCTTTATTACCTCAAGAAACATCTCGCGGGCGACCTCGAACGGTCAATATGCGAGAAGTTCTAAATGGTATTTCTTATGTTTTACACTCAGGCTGTCAGTGGTCGATGATGCCTCACGACTTGCCGCCTTATAGTACGGTCTATCGATATTTTCAAAAGTTGCAGCGTAAAGGTTTATGGCAGTCTATCAAAAAAATATTACGACACCGACAGAGAAAAGCAGTTTAAGCTTGGGACAGTTGGTTCTAGGTGATTGAAAGGATCTATCCCAACCGGCTCGAGATGGCAAAATAGAAAAAACGGTTCTCTTGGAATTTTGGTGTAATTGGGTTGCTTACAATACCAATATCTTTGTAGGGGCGAACGGCCGTTCGCCCCTACGCCAAGGGTTTTGGAGTCCCATAAACTCTGCTTATCACCTTAAGTCCAACAGACCCAAAAAAACTCGATCGAGATCGATCGAGCTGAAAAACATAGGGCGATTTTGCGAGTTATCCACTCGATCGAGATCGCGTGAATCTAAACAGCCTCAAACAGCTGGTCTACGATGAGATTACATCGCCATAGCTGAAAGCGGGTCGCCTTCAGACATCGCCATAGCATAGTTCGGTCCAGCCGGTTCTGCCAGTGGATTGACGTTATCGAGTGCTACGTCAGAATCCAAGTCTAAAGGCGAACTTCCCATCATCGGATCGAAGTGTTCGAGAATTTCGACACCAACCGGTTGAGAAGCCCACATGAGTGCTTCATGATGGTAGGCCATGTCGCTTCCACCCTCAGTTAACGGATCTCGCGTCCGACTGCGAGTGTCAGGGCCGGTATTGTCATCGCCAGCTTTGAATTCATAGGCTCCGATATCCGGGCCGCTGCCTTGCGGCCGAGGAACACCTCGCTGATCGGTTGCTGGGAAGTCGTTGGGATTTGCCGCATCGATCGCGGGACTGCGGGACTCACCGCGAACGACCAACTTCATATAATCTACGCTGGTATCGTCTGCAACAACCACATCGAGGAATCCATACTGTCCGAGTTGGGGTAGCAGATTGACCGTCGTTCCACCCGAGGGCAAATTACTCAGATCGAGATTAAACGTTTGTCCGCCTCCGATATTGGACACATTCCAACCTGTCCCAGCCAACGTCCCGATGTCTTCAGACCAACCTAGATCGATAAGATTGCCATTTTCATCCGTAAAGCTCAACTCAATAACATCGTTGAAGGAGAGATCGCCGTTGGGTTTCATCCGAATTTCTAAACTTGCCGATCGATATGTTCCTTGGGGTGGCTCAGAGAACGTATGAGCGAAAAATCGATTGATGTCTCGTTCCCCTGGAGGATTGCCATCCGGTTCGTCAAAGTCCATCAACGGGAAGACGTTCTCGACCGTAGGAGTTAGGTCTTCGATCTCTTGGAGGCGATCGACCAAACCACTGCTCGGACGCGCGCGTTCTACACCATTGGCGAGTGAGAAGTTATCCATTCGACCGCCGCGATACAGTTGCTCGATCTGTCGGTTCAAAAGTGCGTGAGTTTTTGTCGGGCCACCGTTGTCTGCTAAGGGTTCGATCAGTGGATTAACAGGATTAGCCGACGTACCGACGATGTCATCGTTCACACCATTGATGAAGCCACTGCCTCCATCCCCACTTCCGATGAGGTTGTAACCTTGACTGACAAAGTCACCCGATACGTCTGAGTCATTTGTGTTTGTCGCAACAATGCTGTTTCCGACAAAAAACCTGGGGCCGTTGTTACGGAGACCACCGCCTTGAACGCTGGCAGTGTTATCTGCAACGGTACTGCTATACAGAGAAAATCCAGTTCCGGCGTGATAAACACCACCACCCTGCTCGGCTTCGTTCCCAGATAATGTACTGTTCGTGACAACAGCTCCAGCGTTGAATGAGTTTTCAATACCGCCACCCAACTTATCGGCGGAATTACCGAATAGGGTGCTATTGATAACGTTTACCCATCCACCTGTAGGTTCGCCATTGCTGATTCCACCACCTTCGACTGCACTGTTGTGAGCCAGAGTAGTATCGATAACGTCAAGCGTTCCACTGTGACTAAAAATTCCACCGCCACGGTCTGCTGCGGTATTGCCTTCAAGGGTAGAGAGAACAACAGTCAACTGACCGCCATTATTGCCAATCCCACCACCACCACTGAGAGGAGAAGGAAAACTACTCCCTGTACTGTGGTTATACGAGATCGTGCTGTCGGAGATAGTCATCGTACCTGTGTTTTCAATACCACCTCCCTGAAGGTTAGTTCCGTTATGCGAGATGACGCTACCATCGATCTCAGCGATGCCTCCATCATTGAAAAGTCCCCCACCGCCATCGAGGGACATGTTGTCCTTGATGGTGCTGTGAGCCACACTTAAAGTGCCTCGGTTGGCAATTCCACCGCCAGTTTCTGCAAAACTATCGGAAATCGTGCTGTACTCCACTGACAAGTTTTCGACGTTAAAAATAGCGCCACCAATGTCTGCAGGACTCGGACTACCGGAGGTACCGGGCAATCCATTTCCCTTAGCGATCTTCAATCCGTCAATAACAACGTGAATCGAGTTGTTGGGATCGTCATCGTCAATTCGGAAAACACGGGAAGAATATTCACCACTGACTGTTAGTTTGTTGGCACCTGGCCCGTCTATGGTTATATTTTTGTCGACGACCAGTTCCCCCAGGCTCAGTTTAATAGTGGGGTCTTTAACGTTATCTCCCGTAATACTCGGATCGAAATCGACGACTCCGCCATCAGCAACGTACTTAATAGCTTCTCGCAAGGATACGTCACCGGGACTGAGATCGCCGTCATCTTCATCAACCAGTGTATCGACGGTTAGGGATGCGGGAATGACGAGTAACCTCGGGCCAGTGACGGGTGGTGGGGACGTATTCGGGAAATCCCAAGAATCGCCTTCGCGAGATCCGAAGCCAATCGTGCGGAAAGTCCCGTCGGTGGTTTCGTCGGTGAGCATCATGCCAAAGTTGGGCGCACCACTGGCCCAATCGTTGACTAACGACGTGATATCCCACTGAATCACGTCTCCTGATGCTGTTGTCCCCCGATCGATCGAGACGCTATCGACCACAGTAGCCTCAAAAGCAGGTTGGTCTTGGTTATTGGGATCGCTACCCGTCCAAGCGACGCCAGATGCATCATCGACCCAAACTGCACCGGGAGGCGCACCAATGAGACTACTCCCTGGTCCTTCGTAACCGTTGCCTTCTTGCCATGGCCCCAGAATGCGATGAACGTCTACTTGGTACTGTGTAGATGGCGAGCCATTGTTGAAGTCAAAAACAGTTAATTCTAAAACTGCACTGCCGATCGGTGCGTTAGGAAGGGTGGACAGGTCGAATTGAAGCAGCGATCTGATTGCATCGGGTTCACCTATGGGTTGGCGACCCGTGCCGACGAGAAGTGTTTGTTGTTGACCGTAGTTGTCGTTTTCCCGGGCGGACAAATCACTTCGGATGTGAGCGTCCTGTTGAGCTTCAAGGGTTAAAATTTCAGACACGATCGATTCTCCTTTTTTCTTTCAAAAGATGTATTGGCTTGAAAGAACTAGAATGAGGGAAGGTTTGTAAGGCAAGACTTCAAATACCAGAAAAGCAAACGATTTTAACTCGAGCTAAACAGACTGTTTTTTGAAAAGCCCGACGGATTAACAGCAATTTAAATTACTGTCAAGATCGATATCTTCACAACAGTCTACTGGGAATTTTTCGACCGTCTTTTGGGTTATATTTGGGTTCGATCGACGAATCCAACAGGTAAAACAGATCGTCGAAATTTCTGGCAGGGAAACTTCCTCGAGCGAGATATACCCTCAAGCTTTACAAGCTGTGAAATTGTTTGAAGATACAGACTTCTAAAATTTGAGTCTGCTCTACCAGTCAAATTGCTCGAGATCTCTCTCGGATTCACCATCTCTTAAGAAGCAAATCGGACGGAAGAAATCTCTGGTGTTTACCACTCAACTTTTGAAACTCATTAAATCAGAATGTGATGTTGTTTGGTGTTGAGTGTATTGGAATTGCACTGGATTGATGCAAGATTTATCTCGAAGCTTTAAAAGCCTCAAGAATCCAAAGAACAACAAGGCAGGAAATTTGCTGTTTTTGAGTTGATTGAATTCTAAATTGTTTCTTTTGAAACTTTTTTCTGGGCGATTTTAAGATAGATCTTTTCTATTGGCATGACAAGTGATTTTAACGATTCTTGCCAACCTCAAGGGTAAGCAATCATTTATAAAGACCACTAGAAGAGCGAAAAATTGAGTGTTAGAAAGGCTCGATCGAGCCTTGTCAAGTCTTCAGCCAAAGACCTCGATACTCGTTCAAAGATGCTTTGAGAACGCAATCGAGCGAATAGTTGCCTAGATTTAATTTTTTATTTATAAACGATCCTCAAATCGCTTCAAACCTCCTCTTGTCAGGCATCGATCGACTTGGCGACACAATATCGGTTTCGACCTTTTTGTTTCGCTTTGTAAAGCGCTCGATCGGCCGCAGCCACTAATAGATCGGCATCCGCTTCGGGAAATGGAATCATGGTCGCAACGCCGAGACTTGCCGTCACGTAACGACTCACGCCTGACGACTCGTGCGGAACGTGTAAGGCGTAAATTCCCGATCGAAGCATATCAGCAACACACACAGCTCCGGCTTTATCTGTATTCGGTAATACGATGGCAAACTCTTCGCCCCCATATCGAGCGACCAAATCGGCAGGCCGTCGGGTTGCTTTCTGCATCACCCATGCCAATCGTTTCAAACACTCGTCCCCAGCTTGATGACCGTAACGATCGTTATAGCCCTTGAAGAAATCGATATCGAGCAGAACGAGCGACAGCGGAGCCTGTTCTCGAGTCAGTCGCCGCCATTCTCGATCGAGATATTCGTCAAAGCAACGTCTGTTCGCCACCTGAGTCAAGCCGTCGCGGATGGCGAGTTCGCTCAGTTCCTGGTTTGCCAGTTCGAGGCGCTCGTAGAGTAGCGATTGCTGAATGGCGATCGAAAGTTGAGTGGCTAATTGGGGGAGCAACTCGATTTCGGCGGATTGCCACTGACGAGATTCGCGACATTGGTGGGCGATGAGCAATCCCCACAATTCAACACCATTCTCGACATTGGTCTTACAGGTACTTTCGCAAGCAATGAAAATCGGTACGACTAGCTGCGATCGAATCTCGAAAAACTCCAGTAACTGAATGACTTCGGAGACGAGATCGGTCTTGTAAATATCTCGAACGGCCATCACTTGCCCGTTGAGATGCTTTTGATATAACTTTCGATCGATAATCCACGGATCGTTGAGTTTCCATTCCAGCATCGAAGTCACATCGTCCGTGCGAGATTCACTGAGAATGTCACCACAACCACCCGTGTTGAAACGATAGACGATGGTACGATCGGCACGCAGAAAGCGGCGCAAGCTGTCAGTCGCACTCTGTAAAATATCTGAGAGTTGGAGCGACTGTCGTATTTCACCGGCCAGACGCGCGATGACCACCTCTCGCTCGGCTTGCTGGTGCAATCGTTCGGCAACCCGTAAACGATCTTCTTCAACGGCAATGGCTGTTGCGATCGTATGGAGAATGTGGAGGTCGTCTGAGTTTTGCCCGCGAGTCGTTCGACCGTCGGGATAGGCGATGCACAAGCGGCCGTAGCGCGTTGACTCGCAAGTGGCAAGCTGGCTCAAGCGTGTTGGTGCTGGTTGTTTTAAGAAATGGCACGGGGCCAGCTCGCGACTCGATCGACAGTCTCGATCGTGGCAAATAGAACATTGGAAGCAGTCTGATGGGCTGGTGAGATTATCGATCGAGACATTTCGATCGAAGGTTTGATAACACGCACACTGACCGCCTATCAATTCTTGGGCGAGTCTGACGAGGCGACGAACGTTTTCTCGCGGTTGACTCGTGAAGCCGAGCAAACATTCGAGAATACGTTCTAGGCGAGGATCGGATCTCGGAGAAGGCTTGAGGGGGCGAGCAACTGTTTCATCGTCAGTCTCGATCGACGGTTGTGAGGAAGGATGGCTTGGCGTTTTAACACCGCACGGCTTTAAGACTTGAATGAGTTGGAGGTCGTTGGGCGGCACAACCCACGATGGCTGAATTTCCGTATAGGTCGAGAGAATTGCTGGGGGCATACCATCAGATGTGCTTTCTGAGTCTGCGCCTTTCTCAAGAGGTGTTGCAGTGACCGCCAACCAATGCACTGTACCTTCGGAGGTGACGATTCCGATATAACAGTTTTCTACAGTACGGCGTTCCCGTAACGCAACGGTGATGGGAAATTCATTCAGAGGAAGTGCGGTTCGATCGAGATTAATGCTTCGTTGGGCGAGATCGTCGATCTGGCTGTATTGGCCATCTATCTCCGGGAGATCGAGCAACCGAGATGCAGCAGCATTCATGTCGATCGATCGGCCTGTAGCATCGGAAATTAAAATACCAATCGGTAATCGATCGAAGCAACTTTTAAGTAGAGTTGATAAGTATAAATGCGTCGCATTATTTTTCAACTCGCTCCAAAAGTCTGCCATTTCGGTGGTACCCCAGACGGTCAAACCGCCATCCTCAATCTGTCTCATGTGAAATTCCCTCCGCTGCACTCTATCTTTGTCTATAATCCTTAAGCGCTTTTAATCAGATCTTCCAATATTAAAGATTGTGTCTCGATAAGCCAGCGGCTGAATTCTAAAACTCGTGTTAAGGCAACGAGGTATTTTGAATATTCTTAACCATCTATCATAAGCGATCGTTTATACAAAAACAGATAATATTACGCATTTTATCGAATATTTTTTGAATATCAAAAATTGTAAAGAATGGCGATCGTTGTTCGGGAATTTTGATTGAGGTGCAATTTTTTAGCAAAAACGCACAGCTCGATCTCGGTATAGAGGAAGATTGACAGCTAGCTCGAGTCATACTCGATCTCTATAGAAGGGTTGAGCAAACAACTACAATTGACTAAAAATCGATATATGGACTCCTTGAATAGCTATCTTCAAAGATCGGAATTTATATCTTAAGATTGATTTATTTTGATTGTTACTTGCAAATTAAATCTAAAAATATTGTATATTTTCTGTTTTTTGGGATTTCTCTATAGCCGGTCGATTGAAGTTGCGAACGAACTTTACAGGCAGGATGCCCGTGCTATGGGATTTTGAGAGAGCTATTATTTTACCAGTCAGTTAGGCCGGTGATAGAGCCGTCTCCGAAGAACTCCGAACCCGCTCCTTTGAGATCGTTTGATGTCTTAGACTCGATCGCTCCCCTCCCTAACCCCAATCCACACGGTAAAATAGTCGAGCTAAACACATCCGTCGAACTAGGCATCAACCGTGCGTATCTCACTTAACTGGTTGCGGGAACTCGTCAATATCGATCTGTCCGCCGAAGACCTCGCCCACCGTCTCACCATGGCAGGCTTTGAAGTCGAAGACATTGAAGATCGGCGTAGCTGGGCGGACGGCGTAGTTCTCGGAAAAATCGTCGGCATCGAACCTCACCCCAACGCCGACAAACTGCGCGTGTGCCAAGTCAACATCGGCACCGACGAAATTCAACAAATCGTCTGCGGTGCGCCCAACGCGAAACTCGATCTCTACGTCCCCGTCGCTACCGCTGGCACAGTTCTTCCTCAAGTCGATTTGAAAATCAAACCTGCCAAATTGCGTGGCGTTCCTTCCAAGGGCATGATCTGTTCCCTCGAAGAAGTCGGACTGACCAAAGAATCGGAAGGGATTCACGTTTTTGGCGAAGGCGACGTAACGGAACTCGACGCACAAATCGGTTGCGATGCCCGTCCCTTCCTGGGACTTGACGATGTCGTTCTCGACCTCACTGCGACGGCAAACCGCGCCGATGCTCTGAGTATGGTGGGCGTTGCCCGAGAATTGGCGGCCCTCACGGGGGCGGAGTTGAATTTACCCCACGCCGAAGTCAGTGACAGTCCCACCGCCGATCGATTAAAACTGGACATCGCTGACAGCAACGCCTGTCCCACCTACATCGGTACGGCGATCGAAGGGGTCAAAGTCGCGCCGTCTCCCGACTGGCTGAAACAACGCCTAGAAGCCGCTGGGGTTCGCCCAATTAATAACGTCGTAGACATCACCAATTACGTGATGTTGGAATGGGGGCAGCCACTACACGCTTTCGATCGAGATCGCTTGCAAACCCTCACCGGAAGCGATGACCTCACCATCGGCGTGCGCTTTGCCAAATCTAACGAATCCCTTCTCACCCTCGACGGACAGGAACGCAAACTCAGCGAACCGGCACTTGTCATCACCGCCAACGATACACCCATTGCCCTCGGCGGTGTTATGGGGGGTGAAGAGAGCGAAGTTCACAACAGAACCACCAACCTCGTCCTCGAAGCGGCTTTGTTCGACCCGGTGGTGGTACGTCGATCGTCCCGCAGCCAAAACCTCCGCAGCGAATCGTCTTCTCGTTACGAACGGGGAGTCAACTTTGCCGAGTTGGAGGTGGCGTGTCAGCGGGCAGTTTCTCTAATTTGCGAACTGGCGGGTGGAACGCCTGTCACGCAGGCGATCGCCGATACGCGGCTGGATTTGTCGAGTTCGATCGAACTGCGGGTCGATCGCGTGCGTCACGTTCTCGGAAACGTCCGACTCGGAGACGCAATCGGCGATCTTCCCGCCGAGGATATGAAACGTATCCTCGAGGATTTGAGCTTCGAGGTCACCGAAACTGACCGCGAGGGGGTTTGGAACGTGAAAGTTCCCCCGTACCGTTCCCGCGACATCGAACGGGAAATCGACCTCATTGAAGAGATCGCCCGTCTCTACGGTTACGACAACTTCTGTGAAACCCTGCCCAAACAAGGCGCACTCGGGGAACTGTCCCCGGAATTCGCCCTGACACGGCAACTTCGCGAAGCGTTCCGGGCAGCTGGTTTGACGGAGTTAATCCACTACTCCCTCGTCAAACCCAGTCAAACCCATCAAATCGAGCTAGGCAATCCTCTATTTGCTGAATATTCCGCCCTCCGTACCGAACTCCTTCGAGCCCTCATCGATGCGTTCGAGTACAACTTGAAGCAGGGGAACGGCGCACTCAACGGTTTTGAAATCGGACGTGCGTTTTGGAAAGAAGGGGACGAGTACCGGGAAAAAGACCTCGTGGCGGGGATTCTCGGCGGCGATCCCACGATCGGACGTTGGACGAACTCTGGTAAGGAAAAACCGATCGATTGGTTTGAGGCCAAAGGCGTTTTGCAAAGTGTTTTCGATCGACTCAGCCTCGATATTCAATATCGCACTGACAGCAGTGACGAACGATTGCACCCCGGACGGACGGCATCGCTCTGGTTGCGCGGCCGCCAGTTGGGTCTGTTCGGACAGCTTCACCCGCAATTACGTCAGGAACGGGAGTTACCGGATGAGGTGTACGCATTCCAGTTAGACCTGAGTTTGTTACTGGAGGCGTTACCGTCAACGCAAGTTCCCAAGTTCAAACCCTTCTCGACGTTCCCACCGTCCGATCGAGATTTGGCCTTCTTCGCCCCGGTTTCCGTTTCGGTGTTCGATTTGGAAAAGGTGATGAATAAAGCGGGGGGCAAACTTCTCGAATCGGTGGAACTGTTTGACGAGTATCGCGGTGAAAACGTACCGGACGGACAGCGGAGTCTGGCGTTCCGGTTGGTGTATCGGGCGCTCGATCGAACCTTGAAGGACAAGGAAGTTGACGAAGCCCATCAAAAAGTCCGCGATTCCGTTGCGAAGAAGTTCAAAGTAGAACTGCGGAGTTAGTAGGGGATGGGGAGATGACCGGATGATGGGACGATCGAAAATTCCCCCCATCTCCTCATCTCCTCTTCAGTCGCACCATAAAAAAGCCATCCATCTGATGGCGGTGGGGCCAGACGCAAATCCAGCCTTTTGGCGTGGCCAGGGATGCGACGGGAGAATCCAAGGTTGGGGATTCAATTTGCCAGTCGGGATGACGCTCTAAAAACGGTTGCACGACGTTTTCGTTTTCCAACTCGTTCACCGTACAGGTTGCGTAAACCAAAATGCCCCCCGGTTTGACCCATTTCGCACAGGCTTCTAACAGTTCTCCCTGTAACGTTGCCAACTCCTTCGTCGTTTCTGGGGTTTGTCGCCATCGCAAATCGGCGCGTCGGTGGAGGGTTCCCAAACCGGAACAGGGCGCATCGAGTAAAACCCGATCGATCGAGCCTTCAAACTGCGGTAAATTTCGACTGTCAGCTTCTAAAACTTCGATGCTGTTCAATTGCAATCGATCGAGATTTTCGCGGACTTTTTTCAATCGCGAAGCCGTTCGATCGATCGCCCAAATTTTTCCCGTATCCCCCATTAACTCGGCGATGTGGGTCGTTTTTCCGCCGGGTGCGGCACAGGCATCGACGATCGATTCTCCCGGTTGCGGGTCGAGGAGATGCGTCACCAATTGGGCGCTACTGTCTTGCACCGTCCACCACCCCTCAGCATAGCCCGGTAAGGCTTCGACGTTGCCTGCGTTTTTCACGTTCAATCCCTGGGGAACGTGGGGCATTCGTTCGACGTTCACCCCCGCCTCACGCCATGCCGTTTCGACGGTTTCAACCGTGGTTTTCAACGGATTGACCCGTAAATGCAACTGGGGCGATCGATTAAACCACTGACCCAACTGTTCGGCTTCTTCAAAGCCGAGTCGATCGAGCCAAATTTTGACGATCCAGTCGGGATAACTGTAGCGGATTCCCAACTGCGACATTGGATCGTCGGGCAAATCGATGGGAAACGAGCGATCGGACGTCGATCGCAAATACTGACGCAACACCCCATTGACAACGCCTGACAATCCCGCCATGCGATTTTCTTTGGCGAGTTTCACCGTCGTATCCACCGCTGCCGCGTCGGACATTCGATCGAGAAACATCAATTGATACAAACCCAAATGCAGCAGGATTCTCAAGTCGGGCGGCTGTTGTGCGGCGGGTTTTTTGGCGAATCGATCGAGTACTGCGTCTAAGGATCTTTGACGGCGAACGCACCCGTACACTAACTCAGTTGCTAAACCTCGATCGATCGCCGGAAGTTTCGATTTCGCGAACCCTCGATCGAGGGCGACATCAGCATAAGCACCTTTGCGATAGACATCTTTCAACGCGAGAAACGCAACTTGACGGGGATTTGACAGCATGGGTCGGGTCGAACAAAGGCTAAACCCTTAATTATATCATAAAAAATACATTAAACCAACTCCAACTTTTCTAATGCTTCTACCGTCTGTTGGGGATTCACGAGGGTATTCGCACACAGAATTCCCGAGGCGGCGACAGCGGGAACTCCAATTCCCGGAAGAGTGGTATCGCCGACGCGGTAGAGTCCCTGAATTGGCGTGTGAGTACTCGGGAAAATCCCCTGAATCGGTGGAATAGCGGGGCCGTAAGTCCCTCGATAACGCCGTAAAAACCGCTCGTGAGTAATCGGCGTGCCGACCATCTCGAACTCAATGCGATCGCGCACGTCGGGAATAATTTTTTCAAGCGCGTGGTAGAGCGACTTCGATCGATCCTGTTTGCGTTCTTCGTAGTTCGCGTTGAGTTTCCAATCTCCGTAGGGTTCGAGGGTGTAGGCGTGTACGACGTGATAGCCCTCAGGGGCTAGGCTCGCGTCCCATACCGTGGGAATAGAAACCATACACGTATTACCCGGATCGGTCAGATCGAGCATTCCATCGAGGACGACAGCGTGATGACCCATCAAGTCTTCCAACCCATCCGCGCGAATCCCCAAATACAGATGCATAAAACTGTTGAGGGGGGGGAGTGCGAGACTTTCTTGGCGGTAGGACGGGGGTAAGTCTGTCGGTTCGAGGAGTCTGCGGTAAGTATCCCAAATCGTCGCGTTGGACACGACAACAGGAGCCGTAATGGTTTCACCGTTTCGCAATC
The DNA here is from genome assembly GCA_001657325.1 of Geitlerinema sp. BBD 1991-9. GTDB lineage: Bacteria > Cyanobacteriota > Cyanobacteriia > Cyanobacteriales > Geitlerinemataceae > Geitlerinema. The sequence goes on from LWRO01000002.1 coordinate 335,326, forward strand.
GCACGCCGCGCACCTCACCCGACTCGACCCAAATTTTCTCGACGTGAGTTTTCAAACGCAACTCGCCGCCCCATTTTTTCAAACCGCGGACGAGTGCTTGTACGATCGAAGCCGTTCCCCCAAGGGGATAGTCTACGCTCGATCGATCTCGCTCTCCCAAGACAAACGCAAATTCTGGAGCGATCGTGCCGTAAGACTTTAAACCCGAGAGTAAGAAGCATTCGAGATCGATGGTGCGGCGAATCCAGGAATTGGTCACGCACTCGTCCATCAACTCGCCGACGGTCCGTTGAGATAACCCCAGTGCCGGAACCAGTTTCAGTAAACCCAGAGGATAGTGTTGTAGCAAAAGCGGAAGAGCGTGCCAGTCGATCCGCAATGCGAGGGCTGGAATACCCCGCAATCCTTCGTAGATCGTCATCAACCGCCGTGCGAGTCGATCGAATTCCCGTGCGCCTTGCGGTGTAATCTCTGCGATCGAATTTCGGTATCGATCGAGGTCGGTGTAAACGTCTAACGTCCCATCGGAAAAGTGATAACGTCCGAGAGGATCGTAAACAACTGTTTCGATCGACTCTTCGAGAAAATCGAGAACTTGACGTAAGGGATTGAGACTGTTCGGATCGCCGAGTCCGCAGAAAAACGAAGGCCCCACGTCGAAGGAAAACCCCTGACGCGAGACACCGTGTGCTGCACCACCCGGAATCGAATGGCCTTCACAAAGGAGGACTGATTTTCCATACCGTGCCAGCATGGACGCGGTTACGAGTCCACCAATACCACTACCGATGACAACGACTTCTACATCAGACATGAACTTTTACAGTGAAGAGTAAAGCGTGAAGCGTGAAGTCTCAAGCGCGGACAATCCGGAAGGTTTTCAGTTGCTCGTTACCTCCTAATCTCTTCACCACTATCTCACCACAAAGCTGTCGGTTCGTATCCTAAATCAGACATCATCCGACGCAGTAGGGGCATACTCAAACCGATGACGTTGGTGTGGCAGCCTTCCAGTTTTTCGACAAACAGGCTGCCTCGTCCGTCGATAGCAAAGCACCCAGCACAATTGAGCGGTTCCCCAGTGGCCACGTAGGCTTCGATCTGTCGATCGCTCACGTTTGCAAAATGAACTCGCGTCACTTCGCAATTGACAACTGTAATATTTTGCGCTAAGTCAACGATAGCGTGTCCGGTGTAGAGTTCGCCGATCTGCCCACGCATTTCTTTCCAACGTTCGACGGCCGCTTCCGGATTTTCGGGTTTTCCGTAGATTCGATCGTTGAGGAGCAACATCGAATCGCAGGCGAGAATTAACACGGATTCCGGATCGTTGGGATCGATCGATCTCGGGGGTAAATCGCCTTGTCTCACTCGCTCGGCAATACTTTCCGCTTTCAATTGCGCCAGTGTTTGCACCAACGCAACGGGATTGGTCAGTTGAACTTGCGATTCGTCGAGATCGCTCGGACAAACGATCGGCTCGATTCCTGCATTCAGCAAGAGTTGGCGACGAGCAGGAGAGGCAGAGGCAAGAATGAGAATCGGTTGGCTCATACGTTTGGAGAGGGGGAAGTGGAGATGAGGAGATGGGGCGGTCAGGACGTGAGGGGAATTAGTAAACTGAGAAAGACTTGGCGACGAGGCGAAGTTTATCTTGGATCTCTTGCCAGCGCGACTCGGTGGTCGAAACGTTAAACGTAAACAGATTACCCCTCGAAATGGCAATACTGGCGACATTATGACGCAGTTGGTCGGGGAGTTTGACGGCGTATTCAAATAAATAGTAAGTTTTTCCGTCGTCGTCTTGGCGCAATTGAGCACTGACGAGTTCGGCGACGCGATTCGAGCCTTCCGGTGCGATTGCTCGTTTAGAGAGTTCGTAACCCACCTCTGTTGGCGTTCCGAGATCGGCAAGTGTTTGTCCTTCGTCAACGGGATTGATAATAACGCTGGCATTTTCACTTCGCTCGATGAGATCGTGGAAAATCACATCCGGCGAGAGGTTGGCTGCATTCATTTCAATCCATTCGTTGGGATATAAGAAGCGATACCCATCGTAACTATCGATATAGGACGCTAAGCCACTGGTGGGAGATGTCGCGCAACTGGTCAGCGTTACGGTGAGTGTAAAGAGTAATATTGCCGCAATCCGTTTAAACATAATTTTGGTTATCGTTACAAATTGAGGTTGAATCTCGTCGTGAGTCATCGGCATCCGACTCTCCACTCACCATCGGACGAATCGATCGTTCAAGTCAAGTCAATTGTAGTGAGGAGGTAAGCTCACCCCCGGTTGAAGCGCGGGGGCTTTCGCCTCCTTGCTCCTAACCCTTGAGTTTTAACCCTAGCTTTGGCATCCCTTCGCCTTGACGGCGGGACTGATAC
>LWRO01000076.1 GCA_001657325.1 Geitlerinema sp. BBD 1991-9
CTTGCGGGGAAATTTTGCCGGAATCTTGCGGCAGAATCCTTGGAATTACCACGGCGTACAGGTTTGGAAGCTTGAAAAAAATTTGGGGAAAGATGCAATTTGACCCGTTCTGAGACTTTGACGAGCTGAGTCCTCCTGAAAATCACTATCTCGATTCTGGAAGATCTCGATCGAAATCTCGTGAGAATCTCGTCCGCTAATCTTGAAAGAGTCCTTGCAGGTTGCCATAACCTGCCAGCAGATCGGAACGAGGTAACTTGTGAATTCAAAAGCAGCGCTTCCCCCGTGGGTCACGATCGACCCTTTATTAAAGAACTGGCTCCATGAAGATATCGGACGTGGAGATCGAACGACACAGAGTCTAAGACTCGATCGAGACGCTTGGGGAACGGCAGAATGGATCGCGAAAGCGAATGGGGTTGTTGCGGGTCTTCCTCTAGCTCGACGAACGTTCGCGTTACTCGATGCAGGGGTTTGCAGCACTCAGCTGGTTCCCGAAGGCACGTTCTGTAATTCGGGAACGACGATCGCGCGATTTGAAGGTTCTCTCGAAACACTCCTCCTGGGAGAGCGTACGGCGTTAAATTTGGTGATGCGGCTGAGTGGTATCGCCACGGAAACACGTCAGTATGTCGAAAAAATCACCGATCTTCCCACACACCTAACGGATACTCGTAAAACAACTCCGGGTTTGCGGGTTCTTGAAAAATATGCCACTCGTATGGGCGGTGCCATCAATCATCGAATGGGGCTCGACGATGCTGTAATGGTAAAAGACAATCACATTGCAGCAGCAGGCGGAATTCCAGTAGCGATCGAGCGAATTCGCCCACAAATTCCTTACCCCCTAACGATCGAGGTGGAAACGGAAACGATCGAGCAAGTCCGAGAAGCTCTCGATGCTGGTGCAGATATTGTCATGCTAGATAACATGACACTCGACCAGATGCGCGAGGCCGTGCGAGTTATCCGGAAGTTCGATCGACCCGTCAAAATTGAAGCATCTGGGAATATCACACTCGACAGCTTACGAGCCGTTGCCGAAACGGGGGTAGACTACATTTCGACGAGCGCTCCCATTACTCGATCGAGCTGGTTGGACATCAGTATGAAACTTCACCCGAAGGAAAAGAACGGTAATTGCCCGTAAGATTTACAACCCGATGGTGTCGTAGCGTCCATACCATCGGGTCTAACAGACGAGAGAGCGCTACTTGATGAAGTGAACCCAAAAACTTCCATCGGGAATACAAACGCGCTCGATGAGGTTGTAGGAGTAACGCAAGTACGCTCCGTTGGCACTGGTATCGTAGCCCCACTCAAACCACTCACCATAGGGGTCGTGTACGAGAAAGGCGTCTCGATCGTATCCCACGAGAACGATAATGTGACCGAAAGATGTAAAGTAGCCGTGAACGACAATGGGGTTTCCGTCAGCGAGCCAGTCTTTGACTTCTTCAATGGTCGCATTCGTCCGGAACGTATCTTGGCGACCGTAGTCGCGGACGATTTTTGCTAAATCGTAGGGGTTGTGGCGGCTCAATCCCCGTTCAAGTGCGTATTCGTATAATTCGTCCTCGAGCTGTCCGATATTACTGCGTCGGGCAGCGCCGAGATATTCTAAGCACATTGCGAGGGATGTGACGTTACACGACCCCGTTGGGTTATACCAGTTGTCGAGTTGAGATTTGTAGGGAACGTCTAAGCGAACCGTGTCGGGTTTGACTTTCGGAATTTCGCGATCTTCGTCTTCCCAAACTTGAACGTGTTCGCTGAAAGCATACCACTGCTTAGACTCCCTAACCTCACCATCGTCGTGCTGTTTGGGGAATGCCTTGTCTCGTAGCACAACCCGGATATGGTTACGAACGGGTTCGTAGTCGAGCAGCTCGAACTCGGTGTCTGCGGGAATGGATTGTTTTTCTGAGTCCGGTAAATCAGAAGACTGAAGGGGTTTGGCCTTGAAAACTGTATTTTTCGCGATCTTTAGTTTTGGAGGCGGTTTGGGAAGATCTTCTCGCTTGGTTTGGATAATCAATTTAGCGGTGAGCGCCCCCAAATAGCCCACCTCACTGACATTCATTAACCTTTGGAAGCGTTGAAAAGCTGCTGTTGTGACAGCACCGAACACGCCGTCCGCAGGCGGCGCAAGTACCCCAATGTCAATCAAGCGCACCTGAATCTGACGAGTCAGCTGAGCATCAGCTGCAATCGCCCTAACGTCATACTTGCGATCGGAGTCGAGAAAATCTTGTAGCTTCATAACAATTCCCAATCCTCTATCCAGATAGATTTGCGGGGGAGGCGCTCGCACGCTTACCGAGAATCTTTTCCGCGTTCAGCCCGATCCGAGTCAGACTTCGGAACTCTACAAATTATTGCAGGCTGTTGGCAAGTGGTGAAAGAGTCTTCTATAATCTATCAGGAACGGGATGTAGCGCAGCTTGGTAGCGCGCCTGCTTTGGGAGCAGGATGCCGCAGGTTCAAATCCTGTCATCCCGACTTGACTACATCAGTAGTTGCATAATCAAAAGCTCTTTGGACTTACCAAAGAGCTTTTGATTACAATCTCAATTGTTTCCGAAGACGGCTCAAACCAGCTTGGGTTATCTTGCTGCCAAGAAACCCAATCCGGGAATTCGACTGAGTGTTAGCGGCGCTGCGAGAACGGCAACTTTAACAATCCAAGGGGCGAAAAACAAGCTGAGAACCAAAAACAAGCCTGCTGTACCGACTGCTGCGACTTTCACAATTTCTTCAGTCGTATTCAGACTGAGAAAGATTGCAGCACCAGCAACGGCTAACGCTACCAAGCAGGGAACCAGCATCAACGATACCTCGATTTTCTAAGCGATTTGTAGGATGCGTTGCGTTCCTTCGGTGTCTAAGCCCTACTTCCGTCCCTTCACCTATTCAAAATCTCGATCGCAAAGGGATGAACGATTTAATTCTGATAATCTTTACATTGATGGAAGTAGATGTCAACCCCAAAATTCATAAATCTTCGACTTTTGCTGTAGGTAAGACTAACATGGCATCACCAAAGGAGAAAAAGCGGTATTCGTTCAAAATTGCCTCTTGGTAGAGTTGGAGGAGCCGTTTGCGCCCGACAAGCGCTGAAACCAACATTAACAAACTCGATTTCGGGAGGTGAAAGTTAGTAATCAGTCCGTCAATGACGCGCCAGTGGTAGCCGGGATAGATAAACAGATCGGTTTTTCCACAAAATGGCTCGATCGATCCGTCTAAAGCAGCAGATTCTAGAGATCGAACGGCTGTCGTCCCCACAGCAATGACTCGCCCCCCTCGCTGGCGGGTTTCTCGAATTGCGGCAACGGTTGCTTCGGGAACGCTCACCCACTCTTCGTGCATGGTGTGCTGCGTGATGTCTGAAACTTCTACGGGACGAAAGGTTCCAACCCCGACGTGAAGTGTTACAAAAGCTCGATCGATGCCCCGATCGGCTAACTGTTCTAATAAAGCTTCCGTAAAATGCAATCCTGCGGTCGGAGCAGCTGCCGATCTCGCTTCACGAGCATATACAGTTTGATATTGACGCGGGTCTGCTTGCGACTGAGTGACATAGGGTGGAAGTGGGACGTGTCCGTATCGCTCCAGCACGTCCGAAAAATTCTCGCTCGTTGGCAACTGAAACTCCAACACGCGCCCTCCCGTATCGTCATCGGAAGCCACCACACGAGCGCGAAATTCGCCCATCTGTCTGTTTCCAACTTGTGAGTTCGGAAGAAAGATAATTTCAGCGCCTGGCTTGAGGCGTTTCCCAGGCTTGACGAGTGCCAACCATCGACGATTTCCGACTTCCTCCAATAACAAAACTTCCACTGCGGCCCCACTCGGTTTTTGACCATAGAGGCGGGCGGGTAGTACGCGGGTATCGTTGAGAACCAGTAAATCGCCAGGTTTTAAGAATGCTGGAAGATCCCGAAAGATTTGATGACTGTGGGTAGTCGGAGATTCCAATACGAGAAGACGAGCGCTATCTCGCGGTTCGACGGGATTCTGAGCGATGCGCTCTTCGGGTAATTCGTAATCGTAGGCGTCGATCGAAAAATCAGAAGAGGACGATGGGGAAGGTGGGAACATTACGGACAATTCGAGCAACAATCGTGAGTGAGTTACGGGATTTTGGGGAACTCTCCCCATGGAAGTCAAGGGGATTCACCCTATGACTTTCAATGGCCGTTCGCGACGATAGAGGTAGACTCTTCATTGACGGCAGGACCATGGATTATCTCTACTATCTCGCAAACGCAAGTTTGACGTTAAGGATCGTCGAACACTTACAACGAGAAAACTTTCCCGTTCGCTTCGTGACTGTGATCCACCAAATCGACGGTTGGGTGGTTCGCGTAAAAATGCAACATCCTCTCGATCCGCAACAGGACGGCGATTTCCAAGCTTACCTAGAAGAACTCGGTATTCCTTACCCCCCCAATATCCGCGTTCAGATGGCTCTGTGGAGCTTAGAAACCGGACAGGCTCCCGTAGATGTCATGCGACGCTACCAAGTCGCGATCGTTTGTCACGGACAGCCCGATTTAGAGGAAATCGAAGCGTTCCGCCGGCAGTTCGTTCGTGGATTGGGGTATTGCCCAGAAACCCTAGCCTAGAAGTTCGGCAAGCGATCGATCGAAATCGCAATTGACATTAATTGAGTATGTCAACGATATAGTCGAGCAGTGTGAGCTGAAAACCCGACCAATACACAGACGATCCGAGACGAATTTCATCGCATTCTCTCTCCGAGGTGCGAGTTCCCGGACAGTTGAGGCGATCGCACCGGACTAACGCCACGTCAAACCGACAGGGAAGATCGGCCAACTCAGGATAAGTGCCAAGAAAGACTTCTGCAGTTCTCCACAACTTCGTGCGTTTCTGAAGCGTAACTGACAGTAGGCCGTTTGCGTCCCAATTTCCACGGCTGCGGGTTTTAACTTCCACGAACGCTAATTGTGACGATCGTGCCGCCGTTGCTAGAGAGCGGGCGATAATGTCAATTTCTCCCCAGCGACACCGCCAGCGACGATGTAGGATTTCCCAACCATCCGCACTCAACCACTGAGCGACCAGTTTTTCTCCAAGTAAACCCGTCTTAGTCAGTTCGTTCCTGCTAGGATTGCATCTAGAATTCCTGTCGCATTTCATAAGGGGTAGTCGTGAAGTACGGTGTGGGAACGAATTCTCAAAAAACTTTCCATTGGTTCGATCGAGCGAGATCGATCGCGTTGAGCCTACTGTGCATCGGTTTTATCTGTCTTGCTGGAGTCGCAGTTGACGTAACACCTGCACGAGCTGCGGATTACGTCAAAGAAACGCTATTCGGGGAAGACTTTTCAGGTAAAGACTTAACTGATTCTAACTTTACGTTAGCGACGATCCGCAGTAGCGACTTCAGCCGTACCAACCTCAGCGGTGTTCGATTGTTCCGCACGAAGTTTAAGGAAGTCACCCTGGAGGGAGCCGATCTGCGCTACGCAACTCTCGATTCAGCAGTGTTTCTCGAAAGTAACTTGAACGACGCACTCCTCGAAGGGGCGTTCGCCTATAACGCTCAGTTTAGAAACACGTCTGTTGAAGGTGCAGATTTCACCGATGTATTTTTGCGAGAGGACACTCAAGCTCAACTGTGCGAGATCGCATCGGGAACAAATTCCCAAACGGGACGTGACACTCGTGACACGCTCATGTGCGATTATCTGTGATCTCGTGCCTGCGATCTCGATCGCGCACTGATAAATATATAGCTCCTGTCCTCGATCGCGCACAGGTCTCGTTCGAGGTTACAGGAGACCCTCAAAATTTTTCATGAAAGCAATCTCGGTTCTCGGCACTTCGTCAAACGCAGGAAAAAGTTGGCTCGTTACAGCATTAGGAGCCTGGCTACACCGCCAGGGCGTTCGCGTCGCTCCGTTCAAAGCTCAGAATATGTCCAATAATTCCTACGTCACCCTTGAAGGTGGCGAAATCGGGCGAGCGCAAGCCGCACAAGCTTTTGCCTGTGGCTTGCGTCCCGTCGCCGAGATGAACCCCGTTCTCCTCAAACCGTCGGGAAACAGTACGTCTCAATTGGTGTTGTTGGGACAACCGAAAGACCACATCCCAGCCCGCGAGTACTACCGCCATGTTGATTCTGTCTGGCAGGTGGTACGCGACACGTTAGATAATTGGCGCGATCGATGTGATGTGTTGGTGTTAGAAGGAGCGGGAAGTCCCGTCGAACTCAACCTGATTCACCGAGATATCGTCAACTTGCGTCCAGTGGAATACCTTCAGGGACGTTGGATGTTGGTGGGCGATATCGAACGGGGTGGAATTTTTGCCCAAGCGGTGGGAACATACCATCTCGTTCCCCCATCAGCGAAATCTTTGGGATTGGGCTTGGTGGTGAATAAGTTTCGCGGCGATCTGAGCTTGTTTGCCGATGCGGGAAGGTATTTCCAAGAACATCTTCCCGACTTGCCCTATTTGGGGACACTTCCCTATTGCAGCGATCTACAACCGGAAAGTGAGGATAGTTTGTGTCGTGAGGCGGAAGAAAAGGGAACGGGGGAGATTTTGGCGTGGATTCGCTTTCCTTATCTATCCAATTCTCAAGACAGTCAGCCTTGGCAACTCGACGAAGGTGTACGGGTGAAATGGGTAGGCTCTCCGTCGGAGTTGTCTGAGGCACGAGCGATCGTGCTTCCGGGGAGTAAGAATACGTTGCGAGATTTGGCGTGGTTGCGAGAGACGGGGTTAGCAGAAGCGATCGTGACGGCGTTCGATCGAGGAATTCCTATTGTTGGGATTTGTGGCGGCTATCAGATGCTGGGGCGAAAACTCATCGATGATGATGGCATTGCTGGGGATGCGGGAACGGTGGAAGGTTTGGGATTGTTGCCTGCGGTAACGCGATTTGCGAGGACAAAGTCGGTGCGCCAGGTGTCGGCACAATGGCAAGACGATCGATGGACCGCTTACGAAATTCACATGGGACAGACGGAAGCGATCGAGTCCGTTCGATCGTTGTTACACGCATCGGGAAGAGATGAAGGAATGCAGATCGCGCGCGATCGTGGTGCGAATTGCCCTCGTGTCTGGGGAACTTACCTTCACGGTTTGTTCGAGTCGTCTGCTGTTCGCCAGGAATTGATGCAGTTAGCGGGAGTTGTGGAGTATCGCCCGTCACCTCAATCGTGGCAGACTGTACAACAGACGCTTTACGATCGAATGGCGGATTGTATCGATCGATATCTCGATCTCGATCGCGTGCGTCAGTATTTAGAACTATAGAATTGGCTGCCCGATCTGGAGATCGATCGCCTTAACGCTCCTCACCCTCTGAAGGTAAGACTAACCAAATCGCCAATCCCCAGAACGGCAGAAATCGCAACCCACGAAATTTGCTACCGATGGGTTCGATCGATCCGATTAGAATCGCTTGAAAAATGCCGAACAGCACTAAATCTGTACTGAACGCGATCGCAACTCGATCGTGCGTCACTTTTTCAACGAAATAGTGCAACCGCTCTGTCAAAGTTCCGAATTCTGGCCTTCCGATGCAAAACCAAACGATCGAGAGGGTTCCGACAACTAACCCCGTCCAACCGAAAATCCTTGCCAGCAAGCTTTTCCGAACTGCTTGGCATTTGTCGGGAAGCGTCATCGATCGAACTGCCATGTAAGGCATTAGAAAGATATTCGTCAGAAACATCGCCGCCCCCCAAACACCCACTCGAGGTACGCGATATCCCCTCGCATCCGCCAACATCAGCGGTAAAAACATCAAAATCCAAACTTCTGCGAAATTAAAAAACGCCTCAGTCACCGGATGAACGATCGGAGACGGAATTGCGTTAGCGCTCAACGCATTGAGAATCGGTAAAACGAAAAAGAAATTCAGCGATTCTCCCAGCAATTCCTGAATGGTTTCCGGTTGAATTGCCCACAGGGGATAACCGGGAAGCAACACATTGGGAGGCGACAACAGCAGCAGTCCCACATACGCCACCGTCAACCCCCACAACAACGCTGCATAGCCGGGATATCGTTTCGCCGAACCTTCAGAGGGCGGTTTCAACAGCCAGCGAACGAGAGGAGTGACGAACCGAATAATGTATAAGGAGAATTTACCGGGTTTCAGCGGCGGTTCGACCAAATCCCGTGCGAAAATCAGCTTTCCCGTTGTTTCAGATAAACGATAGAAACTCGTTCCGCGTCCGTTGGGAAAGGGGATTCCAGCGATCTCCACGTGCCACAAAACCCCGACGGAATTTCGATCGCCCGTTGTTATCTCGTCGATGACAAATTGCAGATCGTCGGGAACGCTTTGACAAGATTCCGAGAACAATTCGCGAACGGCATCTTTCCCTTGGAACGGTTGGGGAAAATTCAAATCTTCGTAAACACAGGCTTCGTCGACGTATTCGATCGCCGCTTCGATATCTCGGCGGTTAATCGCGTCGTACAGAGACTGAATCACGTCACTGGCATTCATAAAAAATTGGTGGAAGTTATAGGTGAGAACAGAGATTGCAGGCGGTATGACTCGAACTGGGGATTCTCGCGATGCTGCTTTCCTTACGCTTCAACCTCGCTACAATTGAAGTATAAAGAAACGTAAACACGCTGGGGTTATGGCACGCATCGTTCTCATTGCTGGGTTCGAGTCCTTCAACGCCGACTTGTACCGCAAAGCCGCCCAACTCGCCACGTCTCACTGTCCCGAGTTAGAAATTCTCCCGTTTAGCGATCGAGACCTTACGAGTCAACCCGACGCGATCGCTGCGGCGTTAGAGGGTGCTGATATCTTCTTCGCCAGCTTGATCTTCGACTACGATAGCGTCCTCTGGCTGCGAGAGCGAGTTCGACACATTCCCATCCGCCTCGTGTTCGAGTCAGCGTTGGAATTAATGAGTTTGACGCAAATCGGGGCGTTCAGCATTGGCGAAAAACCCAAAGGAATGCCGAAACCCGTTCAATTCATCCTCAGCAAGTTTTCTAGCGGACGGGAGGAAGACAAACTCGCTGGGTATCTGAGTTTCCTCAAAGTCGGGCCGAAACTCCTCAAATTCGTTCCCGTCAAGAAAGTTCAAGACCTCCGCAATTGGCTGATCGTTTACAGTTATTGGAACGCTGGGGGAACGGAAAACGTCGCGGCGATGTTTTGGACGCTGGGGGAAAAATATCTCGGTTTATCCGTCGGCGAAATTCCCGAACCCATCGAAACGCCCAATATGGGATTGTTGCATCCCGATTATGAAGGCTATTTCACCTCGCCAAAAGCGTATTTACAATGGTATCGATCGAGGAAAAACTCTAAAACCTCCGACTCTAAAAAACCTGTTATCGGAATTTTGTTATATCGCAAGCATGTCGTCACGAAACAGCCGTACATCCCGCAATTGATTCGCTATTTTGAAGATGCAGGATTGACCCCACTTTCGATTTTTATCAACGGTGTAGAAGGTCACGTAGCGGTTCGAGATTGGATGACCACGGCCTACGAAACGCAGCAGCGCCAACAGGGACATAAAGCGTCACTCTCGCTGTCAGAAGATGCGGTAGAAGTCGATTCGATCGTGTCTACGATTGGTTTTCCCCTAGTGGGCGGCCCGGCGGGTTCGATGGAAGCGGGGCGACAGGTAGAAGTAGCTAAACGCATTTTGTCGGCGAAAAACGTGCCTTATATTGTTGCCGCGCCGTTACTCATTCAAGATATTCACTCGTGGACACGACAGGGAATTGGCGGTTTGCAAAGTGTCGTATTGTATGCTTTACCAGAATTGGACGGCGCGATCGATACGATTCCCCTTGGGGGTTTAGTGGGTGAAGATATTTATCTGATTCCCGAACGAGTCAAACGATTGATGGGACGGTTAAAACGCTGGATTGAGTTGCGAAATACGCCCCCAGAACAACGCAAAATTGCCATCATTCTCTACGGTTTTCCACCGGGATATGGAGCAGTTGGAACGGCGGCGTTGTTGAACGTGGGGCGATCGATAATTCGCGTTCTGCAAGCGTTGAAAGACCGGGGATATCACGTTGGCGAAATTCCCGAAGATGGGGAAGAATTGATTCGCTGGGTGAAGGAAGCTGACGAAGCCAGTCCCCTGGAAAAAGAGATTACAACAGTCAATGCAAAAACGCTCGATCGATGGTTGGGGTATCTCCTCACTCATCGTATTGAGAAACAATGGAAATCTTTAACGGGGACGGGGATTAAAACCTATGGCGACGAATTTTCAATCGGTGGCGTTCGACTAGGGAACGTCTGGATTGGCGTACAACCACCGTTGGGGCTTTCCGGCGACCCCATGCGCTTGATGTTCGAGCGCGATCTCACGCCCCACCCGCAATATACCGCGTTTTATAAGTGGTTGCAGAACGATTATCAACCTCATTCGATCGTTCATTTTGGAATGCACGGAACCGTTGAATGGTTGCCCGGATCGCCTTTGGGAAATACTGCCTATTCTTGGTCGGACATTTTACTCGGAGATATTCCCAACCTCTATATTTACGCCGCGAACAATCCTTCAGAATCGATGTTAGCTAAACGTCGCGGTTACGGAGTTTTAATTTCTCACAACGTTCCACCCTACGGACGAGCTGGTTTATACAAAGAACTTTCATCACTGCGAGAGTTGATTGGAGAATACCGAGAAGAGCCGCAAAAAAATGCAGCATTGAAAGAATCGATTTGTCAGAAAATTGCTGACAGCGGACTGAGTGCGGATTGTCCGTTAGAAGAAGCTCAAAAACTCGGAATTTCGTTTACGCTTGAAAATTCTCGTTTGTTCAGTAACGAGGTTTTAAATCCCTATTTTGTCAAGATTTACGAATATCTTCAAGTGGTCGAACAACGGCTGTTTTCATCTGGCTTACATACACTGGGAACAGAACCAGACTCAGAACAGCTGGAATCTTATCTCAAAGCCTATTTTGAAGATCGGCTAACACCGGAACTAATTTCTGCGGTGGTCGATCGAAACGATCGAATCTTAAAAGATCCACAACTTGAAGAAAACGGATATTGTGAGGCGATCGAAGAAGCCCAACAGATTCGCGATCTGCTGTTACGCAATCGCGAAGAAATTTCTAACTTACTACGTGGATTGAACGGCGAATACGTTCCTCCTGCACCGGGAGGCGATCTGTTGCGGGACGGAATTGGCGTGTTACCCACCGGACGCAACATTCATGCTCTCGATCCCTATCGAATGCCCTCACCTGCGGCGACGTTGCGGGGGCGAGAAATCGCTCGAAAACTCATTTCGCAGCATCTCGAAGAACAGGGTGACTATCCTGAAACGGTGGCGGTAATGCTGTGGGGATTGGACGCGATTAAAACTCGTGGAGAATCGATCGCAATTCTCTTAGAATTAGTGGGAGCGGAACCGGTGAAAGAGGGAACCGGACGCATCGTTCGCTACGAGTTAAAACCGTTAGAGGAAGTCGGACATCCTCGCATCGATGTTTTAGGGAATTTGTCGGGAATTTTCCGAGATAGCTTTGCCAATATTCTCGAGTTATTAGACGATTTGTTCCGACGAGCGACGGAGGTGGACGAGGATATTTCCCAGAACTTTATCCGCAAGCACGCTTTGGAATTGCAAGAGCAAGGTGTGGAAAATACATCGGCGCGACTGTTTTCTAATCCTGCGGGGGATTTTGGGTCGTTGGTCAACGATCGAGTGGTCGATCGTAACTGGGATTCGGGTGAGGAACTCGGCGATACCTGGCGCAGTCGCAACAGTTACAGTTACGGACGCAACGATAAAGGTCAAGCCCGTCCTGAAGTTCTCGACACGCTGTTAAAGTCCACGGGGCGAGTCGTTCAGGAAATCGACTCGGTGGAATACGGCTTGACGGATATTCAAGAGTATTACGCCAACACGGGCGGTTTGAAAAAAGCGGCTGAGATGAAGTCGGGGACGAAGGTGGCGACGAACGTTGTGGAAAGTTTTTCCAAGGATACTACACCGCGTAAGTTAGATGAGGTGTTGCGGTTGGAGTATCGATCGAAACTTCTCAATCCCAAATGGGCGAACGCCATGGCCGACCAAGGTTCGGGTGGGGCTTACGAGGTGTCGCAACGGATGACGGCGTTGATGGGTTGGGCGGGAACGGCGGATTTCCGCGAAGGTTGGGTGTACGACCAAGCGGCGGATACCTATGCACTGGATGCGGAAATGGCGGCAAAGTTACGAAAGGCGAACCCGGAAGCGTTTCGCAATATCGTCGGGCGGATGTTGGAAGCCCACGGACGCGGTTTCTGGCATCCTGACGAGGAGAAGTTGCAGAAGTTGCGGGAGATGTACGACCTTTCAGATGCGGAGATTGAAGGGGTCGATGTTTGAGGGAGAAGGGTCTTGTTCTCGTTCGAGGTCGCGAAATACTGGAAAGATAGAATAGGAAAAACGCGCACGAGGGTTGAGATCGATCGCTTCAGACTTGCTTGAAAACAGTTCGATGCCGTAACTGCTGATGTCGATTGGAGGCTGGATTGCGATGACTGTCACCACCTACAAATGGACGCTCGATCGCTATCATCAGGCGATCGAGGCTGGATTGTTTGACGACCAACCCATCGAACTGTTGCGGGGAGATTTGATTGTTATGCCACCCGAGCGAGAACCCCACGCTTACTACAACAGCGAAGTGGGGGACTATCTGCGGGCGTTGTTGGGAAATCGTGCCAAAATCCGCGAGGCACACCCCATCACCCTACCGAACGATTCTGAACCCATTCCCGATTTGGCGATTGTGAAACCCTTGGGAGCTGTCTACCTCGAACATCATCCCTACCCCAACGATATTTTCTGGCTGATTGAATTCTCGAACGCCACGCTTAGCAAAGATCTCACTGAAAAACGAGCCATCTATGCCGAAGCCGGAATCGTGGAATATTGGGTTGTGAATCTGAAAGATAAAGAACTGAAACTCTTTCGAGACTGGAGCAGCGGTGACTACACCACTGAAGCGACTTACAAAGCTGGAAACATTGCACCGCTGGTCTTTCCCGATGTCCAAATTTCAGTCCAACGTTTGATGAACCCCGAGTCAAACCCGTGATTTAACTCCTGAGTCGAGATCGACCCAAACGATCTGCAACAAGATCCCAAATACTGCTCACTGCTCACTGCTCACTGCTCACTGTTCACTGTTCACTGCTCACTGTTCACTGTAAAAGTTGCGTCGGGTATGTTCGCGGGCCACTGAATTCCGTGGAAGTCCAGTTCGTGAAATTTCCGCAAACGCACCCACCCCATCACAACATCAAGCCTCTTGACTTTTGTACGGGCGTTCTAGGATTACGGTTACAGAAATCGATCTCTTCTATTTCTCGGCACTAATTACATAACTTTTCTAAGCCCGAAAACTGAGCGTTATAGCTAAAATGCTTGTCCTGAAAGCTTTTCCGAGCAATACGGCTCATTGAAATGCTCGAGTAGTTACATACTTTTGAGTAAAAAACCGTATTATATGTAACAAATTATGTCTTTAGCGTCCATTACGTAATAAATGGCTTATCGTATAAAAAGATACGGTTGACGGGAGGAAGTTATGAGTCGAAGAGTTACCATCGCGATGCCAGATGCGCTGTTTGAACGACTTCAGCCTGTTAAGCCACACCTTAATATTTCAGCAGTTTGCCAGGAGGCCTTGGAAATGGCTATTCTTCATCAAGAATTAAAAATCCAAGCAACAGAACAGGAAAATTTGGTTGAGCGTCTACAGGCTGAAAAGAGTGTTCTGCTCCGCAAGGTTCAACAAGAGGGATTTGAATTAGGGATTCGTTCCAGTTCAAAACTCTCCTACAAAGACTTTCGACACTTCGAGCGAGTCGCCCCGGTTGCCGCCCAGGTAGATGAAGATGTACTCGAATATCTCTGGACATTTCTAGATCTCAAAGAGTATCCTG
>LWRO01000077.1 GCA_001657325.1 Geitlerinema sp. BBD 1991-9
CGTTGCGTTTGCAGCCGAAGTTTGCGGAAGTCTATGCGAATTTGGGCAGTTTGTACGCGCAGCGGCAACAGTGGGAAAGATCGATCGCGGCATTGCGTCGGGCGTTGCGGTTAGAGCCGAAATTGGCCGGGGCCTATCGGAATTTGGCCAAGGTTTGGGAGAAAGTCGGCGACGAGGTGCGAGCGGTGGAGTGCTGGCATCGGGCATTAGACATCGAACCGGAGTGGGCGACGGCGGCGGAGCATTTGACGTTGGGCAACCGCTGGGTGAAGTTGGGAGATTTGGAGAAGGCGGAACGCGCTTATCGACGGGCGATCGATCGGGATGGGGGTTTGGTGGATGCTTGGCACAATCTCGGGGAAGTGCTGAGTCGGCGAGGGGAATGGGAGGCGGCGCGAGAGGCGTTTGAGATGGCGCTGGTACGGCGCGATTGCGGGAGTTCGCGGTTGGGTTTGGGGCGCGTGTTGGTGAATTTAGAAGCTTGGGATGCGGCCGTCGAGTGTTATGAAAGGTTGGCGGAAATCGACCCACAACAGGTTTCGGCTCAGCGGGATTTGGCGCGGTTGCTGTGGGAGCAGGAGCTTCGGGAAGAATCGATCGCGGTGTACCGTCGGGCGTTGGCGTTTGCACCGGATGCGTTTGAGTTGAATTTTGGGCTGGCTGAGGCGCTGCTGGAGTTGGAACGGTGGGAAGAATCGATCGAGGCAGCTCAGAAATCGATCGCCGTGAATCCCGAGGTGGCAATGGCGCACTATTTCGCGGGACGGGCGCAGATGGCCTTGGAGCAGTGGGAGGATGCGGAGGCAGCACTGGAGCGGGCGGTGGCGTTGGATGGCGAGTTTTTCTGGTCGCAGTATTTTTGGGCGAAGACATTGATGGTGTTGGAACGTTGGGAAGAGGCGGCGAACCGGTTGGAAGAGGCAATGCCGCTGAATCCCGAGTTCCACTGGGGTTATTTCGATTTAGGTGAGGCGTTAATGGAGGTGGAACGGTACGACGAGGCGGTTGTGGCGTTTCGTCGGGTGGAAGCATTGGAACCGGAAACGCCTTGGTTGGCGAAGAAGTTAGGTGACGTGTTGCGGTTGCGGGCGTTGGCGGATGCGAAGGAGGCGGTGCAGTGGTATCGTCAGGCGATCGAGGAGCATCCTGAAGATTTGCAGAGTTATCATAAAGCGCTGGATTTGAAATCTGACGATGCGGAGTTGTACGTGAAGCTGGCGGACGAGTTGGCTTGGCAAGGGCAAGATGATGGGGCAATGGTTTTTTATCAGATTGCAGCCGACTTAGAACCCGAACGTGCTGATATTTCTGCCAAGATCGGCAAAGAGTTAATAAAAAAAAAATTAGCGGTTGAGACTAAACCAGAGTTTTCATTCGTTTCAGAAGACTATCAACGCTGGTGGCAAAAAAATGCTCCTAGACCCGCCGATCTTCAGCAAATGGCTGATACCGTTTGTGCTTTGAAGTATCAGCCTCTCATCAGCGTTGTTATGCCAACGTACAACACGCCCATTTCCTTTCTGCAAGAAGCCATTGAATCAGTCATCTCACAGGTCTATCCTCACTGGAAACTTTGCATTGCTGACGATGCCTCAAGCGATTCGGAAGTTCGTCAGGTTCTTAATTTTTATGCTGCTAAGGATAGTCGAATCAAAGTGTGCTTCCGGGTGGAAAACGGTCATATTTCAGCAGCTTCTAACTCAGCCTTAGAACTTGCCACAGGTGAGTTTGTTACTTTACTCGATCACGACGATCTACTGACTCCCGACGCACTTTACGAAGTTGCATTATTGCTCAATCGTCGTCCCGAAGCGGATATGATTTATTCGGATGAAGATAAGATAAATGAAAAATATCAGCTTTGCGATCCTTTCTTTAAGCCAGATTGGTCACCGGATTCGTTTTTATCTCAGATGTACACCTGCCACTTGGGAGTCTATCGACGGGAACTCATCGAAAGAATTGGTCGGTTCAGAGTTGGTTATGAAGGAAGTCAGGATTATGATTTAGTCTTAAGACTGACCGAGCAGACTTCCAGTATATTTCATATCCCCAAAATTCTATATCACTGGAGAATTCACAGTGCATCTGCATCCTTCAGCGCTGAGGTTAAACCTTATGCTTATCTTGCTGCCACAAAAGCAATACAAGAAGCTATACAACGAAGAGGAGAACCAGGAAAAGTTTTTCAGCATCTAAAGAGCAAAGGAACATACATTGTTCGGTATAAAATTCGTGACTATAAGAAAGTTAGTATTATTATTCCCACCCGAAACTTGGGTCAAGTTTTAGATCGCTGTCTCAATTCCATCTTTACAAAAACAACTTATCCAAACTATGAAGTTATTTTGATTGATAATGGAAGCGATGAAAGCGAAGCACTCAATGTTATAGAACGCTGGAAAGAAAAAGAATCATCTCGTTTTAAATGTTATCGGTTAGATATTCCCTTTAACCATTCTAAGCTCAACAACTATGCAGTTGAGAAAGCAGAAGGCAATTATTTACTCTTTTTGAATAACGACACCGAAGTCTTAGTCCCTGATTGGATTGAAGGGATGGTCGAACAAGCACAAAGACCTACGATCGGAGCAGTGGGGGCATTTCTTCTGTACCCAGATGATGACACAATTCAGCATGCAGGAGTTGTGCTAGGTTTGAGAGGATTAGCCAACCATAGTCATAAGAACTTTCCTCATCATAGTTTTGGATATTTTGGAAAACTATGTTCAGTCAGTAACTACTCAGCAGTAACAGGAGCTTGTTTGATGTGCCGTCGAGATTTATTCCAACAAGTTAGAGGTTTTGAAGAAGAGCTTGCTGTAGCCTTCAACGATGTAGATTTCTGTTTAAAAATCCTTAAAGAAGGATATTTCAATGTTTGCTTACCTCACGTTGTACTCTACCATCACGAATCTAAAAGTAGAGGATCAGACGATACACCAGAAAAACAAAGTCGAGTAGGGAGAGAAATTCAATTTATGCAAGCTCGATGGAAAGCAGTTATTGATAGAGATCCCCACTACAGCATTCACTTGACAAGAAACAGAGAAGATTATAGTTTGCTGATGTAGAGTTTAAACATCGACAAAATTCATCGCTCTCTTTAGCTCAAATTAGGGACACATGGGAGTAACCAAAAAATCATGAAAGAGAATTCTGATTTCAAGTCTATAAACATAAATCAGCTTAAACAAGAGGATTTTCTATTGCTAGAAAATCATGAATTGCGTTTAGATTGTTTACAGCTTAATCTCCACCAGGGGGAAACAGAAGTCAGGCCAGATCCAGGTCAGTCAAACTCAGATTTACCAAAAGAAGTATTGAGTTTAATGAATAAAAATGGATTCCAAAAAGAATTCATTAGTCATGGTAAAATTAACTGTGTTTGTCCTTTTACTGGTGAAATGCTCTATTCTGACACTGGTATTCCGTATCTTTTTCCTCCTACTCAAACTTTTTTTAGATTTAACAGTCGAGAGCCTTTTTACCTAATAACAGGTTCTTATACGGGAGAAAAAATAGCTTTGTATTTTCCTGGTTCAGAAATACTTATAACTAATTTACATCCTCATATTGTAAAGGGCTTAGAATATAGTTTGAACTGCTGGAGGTCTTATGCGATCCGAAATGCCAAAAAACTGGACATCTTTTTTGCCAAAGATAAAAAAGCTAGTAAAAGAGTTCTTACACTAACGGAGCCACATTTAGGACATCATTTGTGGAACAAATTGTCAGGTATTTATCAAATTCATGAGTGGAATCAATTAGAAGATATTGATGAGTTTTTCGTGGTACATCAACCTTTGGGCAAGTTGGAAGATATCTTTCCGGAAATTCCGCTATATAAAATCAGAAGCGTATGCTCATTTAATGAAGATTATGTTGATTCATTTATAGAAAACAACTACTTACCGATTATTTACGGATTTAATTTTGTGAAGCAAGACTTAGCGAACAGAGTTTATCGAGCTTCACTTAAAAAGTGTTCGCCTGTAGTTATTCAGGAAATCGAAGATGCAAAAAAGCAACATTTCCCTCTGCTATGGGTTAATATTCGTACAGGGTCAAGATCGTGGATATCTCAAATTGAAGGAACTGCTAATATTATCAATAAGTTGTTTAAAAAATTTCCAAATTTAGGAATTGTTTTTGATGGCACTTCTCGACTAGAAGAACAAAACAAGGATTTTTCTTCATCGACTCTAGAAGCGGAAATACAGGTTTTACATGGGATTGAAAATTTAATTCAGAAACCCATTCAAACTTACAATTTAATTGGGCGGATAATTTCTGAAAATTTAGTTTGGGTCAAGAATATTGACTTATATTTGTCTCATTGGGGAAATGGTCTAACAAAACCTGTTTTGATAGCAAATAAGCCAGGAGTTGCTCATTGTAACAAAGAAGCCTTAAAAGCGCCAATTACAGAAAGATGGGTATCTTGGCATAGAGAAAATTGTATTCTACCTACTTATATATCTGGCGCTCATATCCAAGATATTTCTGAGTTGAGTTTTGATGTGAATAATGCTATTAATAACAACTATGACATAGACTGGCAAGTTATTTATCAAAAACTTCTTGAGCTTATTCCCCAATGTAAACGTTATAGTTCTAGGATGCTCGAATGTAGCCAATTCAGGCTAGAGGTACTCAAATCGAATTTAACAGCTTCCCGCCTTCGATTAGCAGAAATCCGTCGTCTCTTACAAGAACCAGAAAAATGAAATTGATTGAGACAAGTCTTTCCGGTTGTTATATTATCCAGCCTAAAGTATTTCGAGATGAAAGGGGCAGTTTTGTCAAAACTTTTCATCAGAAAATATTCGATTGGAACCAATTAGAAACAAAATATGTTGAGGAAATCTATTCCATTTCTCATCAAAATGTTTTAAGGGGTTTGCATTTTCAAATACCGCCCCATCAGCATACAAAGCTAGTTTATTGTATTTTAGGTCGAGTGATTGATGCCGTAGTCGATTTGCGGGTCGGTTCGCCGACTTACGGACAATACGAAACCTTCGAGTTAAGCCAGGAAAACGCTCGCGTAATTTATATTCCAGCCGGTTTCGCTCATGGTTTTTATGTGACCAGTGAGAAGGCTATTATGGTTTATAATCTTTCCAGCGTTTATGCTCCCGACCACGATCGTGGGATACGCTGGGATTCCGTAGGGATTTCGTGGCCTATTTCTGGAGTTAACCCGATTCTTTCGGAGCGCGATCGCCAATTTTTGTCTTTTTCTGAGTTAAAAAGTCCCTTTGTTTACGAACAATAAATTCTCGATAGTCGGCTAAGCATAGAGAATGAAAAAAACGGTTTTATTGACGGGTGCAACAGGTTTCATCGGCAGTCAGTTAGTTAAAAAGCTGGTGAATCGCAATTATCAAGTTATTATTCTTAAGCGTAGCTTCTCTGACACTAAAAGAATTGAAAATTGCCTATCACAGATAACTGCTTATGACATCGATCGATGCAATATAGAAAAACCATTTCATGACTTTGGGAAAATTGATGCAGTCGTTCATACAGCAACAGCTGCTGGATACCATCAAGAGAGCGTTATAGAAATATTTGAGGCGAATACCGCATTTCCCTTAAATTTGCTAAAGGCAGCTAAAGATTTTCACGTCAAAACTTTTATCAACACCGATACTTATATCAATAAAAGCAATATTATTTACCAAGGATTAGGGAGCTACTCTCTTTCCAAGAAGCATTTTCAGCAGTGGGGAGAGCAAATTTCCCTAACTCATCAGATAGAGTTTGTTAATATTAGATTAGAATACGTTTTTGGTGGAGGAGATGATCGTGACAGACTAATACCTTATGCGATCGAGCAGTTTTTAAGCAATGCCTCTGAGTTGAAATTGACTTCCGGGGAACAGCAACGAGATTTTATTCATGTTGAGGATGTAGTTTCAGCTTATTATTTGTTGCTGGAAAAAGAATCCGATCCATCACGATATTACCAAGAATATGAAGTCGGAACTGGGAAAGCTATTTCATTACAAAAACTTATAGAAACACTAAAAGAGCTTACGCAAGTTCAAACAGAATTAAAATTTGGAGCCTTACCTCAACGTCCAGGGGAAATCATGTTTTCTCAGGCTGACACTAAAGCTATTGAAGAAATTGGCTGGTATCCGTCCAAAAGTTTGATGGAACGTTTGAGGCAAACCATTGAAGGCGAACAAAAACTGAAAGAGACAGCAGGCTGAAGAGATAAATATTTTGAAGAAACCACCACATTGCTGGTAAAATATTACTATTGTCAGACTGTATATTAAAACCCAAATGACTCGCTCGACTTCTTCCTTTAAAGAAATTACCAAATGCCGAGTTTGCGGCAACGAAAAACTTACTCCCGTTTTAAGTCTCGGCAAGCAACCCCTCAGCGGAGTTTTTCCATCGGTTGACTCTCCCGATCCATCTACTTCTCCGTTAGATTTAGTAATTTGCGATGGAGACAAATCTGTTTGCAGAACGCTGCAGCTCAAACACAGTGCTAACGTGTCTGAAATGTACGGTACTACCTACGGTTATTGTTCTGCAACGAGTCGAACGATGCGCACTCACTTACAAGCCATTGTTACAGAACTTTTGGAACTCGTACAACCCAATCCCGGAGATGTGGTTTTAGACATCGGTTGCAATGATGGTACTATGCTGAACTTTTTTCGCGATTGCAACCTAACTCGCATAGGTATAGATCCATCTAGCAAAAAATTTGTTGATAACTTTGATGCAGATATTCAAGTTCTCTATGATTTCTTTTCTGCTGATAGAGTCAGGGAAATGATTGGCGCTCGCAAATGTCGCATCATTACTTCCATTGCCATGTTTTATGACTTGGAAGACCCTCTAGACTTCATGAATCAAATTCATTCTATTTTAGCACCCGATGGGGTTTGGTCTTTTGAGCTTTCCTATATGCCCCTGATGTTGACTAATCTGACTTACGACCAAATTTGCCACGAGCATTTAACTTACCTGGGTTTGCAGCAAATTCAATGGATGGCCGAACGCGCTAACCTCAAAATACTCGATGTCAGCTTGAATTTTGTTAATGGTGGTAGCTTTCGGATTACCGCTGCCCGCAAAGATAATCCCATGACCCCCAACTATAAGGCGATCGAAAAACTTCTCGATGCTGAAGCTCCCCTCTCAACCATGGCTCCTTTTGAGCGATTCCACAATCGGATCGCTCAACATCGGCATGAGGTACGAGCTTTTTTTGAGACCATGCGATCGTCTGGTAAAAAAGTTTATGGGTATGGAGCTTCAACCAAAGGAAATATTATTTTGAACTATTGTGGCATTACCCCACAAGATTTAATCGCTATTAGCGACCTTCAACCTCAAAAAAATGGCTTAGTTACGCCAGGAACTCGCATTCCCATTGTCACTCATGAAAAGCTACGAGAAGTACATCCTGATTATGCTCTCGTTTTGATTTGGCATTTTCGCCGCGAAGTTATTGAGGATGAGATTAACTACTTGGAAAAAGGCGGAAAATTGGTATTCAATCTACCGCGTCCTCATACCGTGAATTTCGATAACTATAAGCATTATTTGAATGCTTCTTTTGACGATCTAGCTTTTTCTCTGTAAAACAGAACCATAGCAGATTTAATGAGGATTTAACCATGAAAATCGACGTTAATTATAGAAACTCTTGCCGAGCTTGTCAATCCAAAAATCTGTATAAAATATTGTCATTTCCCGATATGCCTCTGCACGATCGCTTTGTCAAGGCTGAGGATATGGGAAACGAGTTTGGAAATGATTTAGATATCTACCTTTGCCAAGATTGTCACATAGTTCAAACTCAACACGATGTAGATTTAGAAGCGTACTACCAGGATTATCAATATTCTGTAGGACATTCTCAAACCGCAATGCACTTTATGCAAAGTTTGGCAAAGTCTTTAATTAGTAAGTATTTTTCCAACTCCAAAAAATTAAAGGTTTTAGAAGTCGGTTCTGGCGATGGCAGTCAACTAATGCCATTCAAAGAAATGGGGCATAATGTTCTTGGATATGAAGCATCCTTTTATGCAGCAAATCAGGCGATAAAACGTGGTATTCCTACAATTCAAGCATTTTTCAATAAGGAGTCGGTTAGCGAGCTACCCAAAGATCTGTTAGGCAATATAGATATTCTTTTAACATCGTACACTTTCGACCATCTACCCGAACCGATAGAATTTTTACAGGCAAGCAAGCTAATGTTGAATCCCAGACACGGGCTTTTGGTTACAGAAGTTCACGACATAGAAATGATTTTCGCAAGAAAAGAGCCTGGTTTATTTCAGCACGAACATTCCATTTACTTAAATAAATCAACGGCTCAATCAATGCTAGCAAGGGAGGGTTACGATACGATAGATTTCGATCTCGTTCCAGAGTCAATTACAAGAGCTAATTCTTTGCTTTTTGTATCTACTTTAAGTAATTCAATTTTTTCTGCTAGTAAATTACCTCCGATAGATATGCCTGAGTTTAGAGATGTAAATTTCTATAAACAACAAAAAGATGATTTTTATCAAGGAATACATAACTTAGAAGTTTTTTTGGAAAAATTGATTCTGGAAGGAAAAAAAGTTGCCGGCTATGGTGCTGGGCCGCGAGGTGTTTTAACGCTAAAATTAATGAAGAATGGGAACAAAATTCAGTACCTGATTGATAAAAACCCTCAAGGAACTGGCATATACGCTCCAAAGTTGGGTATACCTGTTTTTGGATTAGATAAACTCAAAGAATCACCAGTAGATGAAGTTATTGTTTTCTGTTTTGGGTATATGAAAGAAGTTGTTGAAGATTTAAAGGTTCTAGGTTATTCTCCCGACCAGTTACACTCTATGATTGACATTACTGGAGGTAAAATAGTTAGATAATTATGTTATGCTGGCGATCGTGAAATTTCAAGAGCGTTTAATACAGTTTTTTTGTCTCCCTCAAGTCTTAGGATTTAAATAAAAAGCTGAAAAACTATTACCTAATCTTTGAAAAAATCTGAGCTTTTGTATTACCAAATTGATAATATAAGTAAAACGATTTCCGTAGCTTAATTAATCTTGTAAGACCTGTAATAGGTAAGACACTCGCACTATAGTCTATTAGATAATTTTTAGTCACTAACTTTTAGAGGTTTGGCGGCTGTTATATAATGTACAAGCTGTTGCCATTCTCGCGAACTTGTTAAGTCCTGAAGATTCAACTGGCAACTGCTCTTTGAGGCAATTTCCGAAAAAAATCTGAGCCAGTCTTGGATAGTTTCTGTTCGAGATAAAGACGAGATCTGTAGCGATCTTTTCAAGCAATCAGTCATTTTTTTTGTATCATGGCTTTGATAAGCGTACCAGGCATCTAATACTAAGAGTTTGTAGTCCTGCTTCTTATCCTGATTTTTGAAAGAGGTTAACAGAGATTCTTTAAATTGAAGCCGATCGCATTCAGTTTTATAGTTTTCTAGTTTTTGCCGGGTTTGATGTAGTTGAGCGGTAGCTTCCTCTAGAAGCTGTTCCGTCTCTTTCAACTGCGACTGAGATTGTTCCAAAACTTCCTCAGTTTGCTGAAGGTGAGATTGATATTGTGACAGAATTGCCTCTGTTTGATAAAGCCGAGTTTGAACTTCTTCAAGTTCCGATCGAGTCTGGTCTAACTCAGACTGAACCCGCTGCTCGTCCTGATTTTTCTGCTGTAATCGATCTACTGATTTTTCTAAAACTGCCTCAGTTTCATGCAGTTGAGCTTGTGACTGTTCTAAAACTTCTTCGGTTTGGTGCAGTTGAACTTGGGTTTGTCCTAACTCCTCTTGCAACTTTTTATTTTCTCCCTTCAGCTTGCTAACCCCAAGCCAATCTTGAAACGCCCAAACCCTATAGGGAGAAGACCTCAATTGTTCTTCCCAAGAAGGATCGAGTATATCTCCACTTTGCCACGCACGCACTTCCAATTCCCGATACATCTCCACCGCTTCAGGAAAATAGTGCGCCACCAAACTCGCTCGATGTCCGTTCGGCTCTAATCGCTGAAACAAAGCGGGATCGTATCCCGTCGATTCCGGAACCGTTAAATCCAACCCAAACTTCTGATTCAACGCCGCAACGAAACCATTAAAATCAGACACTAAGGTTTCAATATTCACTAAAAAACAACGATCCGTTGCCTGATTGTAGAAATTCAACAGCTTACGGTTGTAGTGCAACCACATTTTCACCGCCAACTCAGGCTGTTCCACCAACACCCGATCCGAACCCCGCCGATAAAGCGAATCCACAACTTCCCAGGGCGAACGATAAACCAGCAAAAACTTGACTTGCGGTAACTGCTGCGACCAAAAATCCAGAAATAGCGTCGTTCTCGGGTCTTTCCATCCCCAAAGCCGACTCACCGCCGACCGTTCCACCACTTGCTTCGCCAGATCGACAAATCGATCCTCAACCTCAATTCGCTCCTGTAGCGTCCAACCGTCCTCACTGACACCCTGCGATTTCAGAACCGCCTGGTGAAAGTCGTAAAAGTCTAAATTCTCAAAATAGCCTTTAACGTTTGCCTCGTTCGATCCCATCAGCCGCCGACCGATATGCAATCCTGCTCTCTGAAGCAACGAAGCCGTCAAAGACGTTCCCGAGCGGTGCATCCCGACTACAACCAATATAGAAGACTGGTCTGCGCTAAGCTGTGCCATCGATTTGAGTAATGCTTTCTGAATATTAAATCACATTAAAGGAAGTATGTTACTAATTCCTGCCACTCCGAAGAATTGCTGAGAACAGCAGGATCGAACTGACAACCATACTCCAAACTATACTGCCTAAACCACCCGATCCAATCGAGAATCGTTTCCGTCCGAGAACGCGACGTATACCGCAACGATCGACCCAAGCAGTTCGCCATATCCGCTAGTTTGCCAGTATAGTACAACCGCCAGGCACTCCAAACCATATTATTGTAACGAGCCTGACGTTCGAGCTGTCCAATCTCCTCCGACAAATTTGGTTGTGCGAACAGACGATCGAGAACTTCCTCACACTCCAACACTTGCACCTGCGTATTCCGCGACGCATTGCGATCGTGCTGGCGATAACCCACCGTCGTCTGCGGAACCCAAACCGCCTCGCACCCCATCAACGCCAACCGCAACACCAAATCCACATCTGGGGCTTGATGAAATCGGCAATTGAACCCCCCCACCAACTCCAACCAATCGCGACGAAACAGCATCGCCCCCAAAAACACAGGCTTCCACAACACCCAAGACACAGAATCTAACTCAGGAATACCGTGCCACGGCTCGACACGAGAGACTACATTTCCCTCACGATCGACGATCTGCCACCCACTATGCACGATACCCACCGAAGGCTGTTTCGCCAAAGCCGCCACCTGCACGGCTAACTTCTCCGGTACAAAAAAATCGTCTTGATCGAGAAACGCCAACCACTCGCCCCTCGCCTCCCGTATCCCGCGATTGCGAGCCGCCGCCACATTTTGATTTTCTTGATAGACATAACGAACGAGATCGCCGTACTCTGTCACAATTTTCTGAGTCCTATCAGTGGAGCCATCATCGACGACCACGAGTTCCCAGTTTTGATAACTCTGATGTAAAACACTTTCGATCGACTGCTGGATATACGCCTCTCCATTGTAAGCCGGAATAATGACACTGACTTGTGGATTAAGCATTGCTGTTAAAAATCTGGAAAGTGGTTCGCTCTACCTCAGGAAAAGTAGGCGATTCAATTCGATCTCCCTGGTGAAACTGGCGCACCTGATACTCAATCTCAACCCGATGGCATATCGAAATCGCTAGTCGCTTGGGGGAACTGATATAACGAGAACTCTCTAAACTGAGATAGTTTACCATCCAATTTTCAGCAATTCCAATTTTTTCATAATTTTTCAAATTCGTTAGATAAAGTACGAAAAGTAGTGAAACAAAATTAAGTTCACCGCTAGGTTGACTGTGAACTTGCAATTTTTTAAAGAAAATCCAATTGATAAAACTAAAAAATCACATCGGAGCAATTTTTGTTTTTTTATAATTATCATCAGTGTCTACGAGTTTAGTTCTGCTATCACTACTTTTTGTCCACAACCGCAGAGAAAATCAAGTCGTTCCCCAATCCTCAGTTCAAGCGGTTGCTTTCCCCTTCAATTCCTTGAATGTCTAATCACATTGAGTAAAACTAAAAATAAATTTCACCAAATAATTAAGATAAAAACATCGGGTCTTCTGAGATTACGGTGTAATGTATTGAACGGAATATAAGATTTGGGTAGGGGCGAACGGCCGTTCGCCCCTACTAGGTATAAAATCAGCTTATCACCTCAAACTCATAGGACTTACGCAGAAACCCGGTTTCTTGACCGATAAGTGCGTAATTTCTGACTCAGAAGAGTCAAAAAATCTAATTTTGTGACTTGTGTCACTGACAATTTGATATAAGAATCAAAACCAAAAATAAATTTCACTAAGCAATCAAGATAATAAAACCCAATTTTGTGACTTGCATCACTGACAGTCTACTCTAAACATACAATAAAGAGTTGAACCGATCGATTATAATCGCTGATTTGCGGTCGAAGCGCAGTCTGTATAGCAGAGTATTTGGTGTTCGATTGCCTAAAAAACAGAAGGCTTTGCTCGGAAAACGATTGACGTGCGGATCTTTAGATCGACGATCTTGAGAATGCCGTCGTCCGAATTGCATATGAACTCAAGACAAACCCCTAATTGTTGCAACTCGGTTGTCAAGAATCGGTCGTTAAGAAAACAGAGGTCGTACTGCACTCTAATAATGTCGGTCATCCAAAATCCTTTCGTGGTAAGGATTTAAGAATCCTAGTGGCATTACTCCTCATCACGACCAAAACAGATTTACAGCCATTTAATCTTCTGCACGTTTCCACAAAAAAACAGAGATGTTGCTAAAAAAAGTAGTCAAGGAACTTGAAGAAATTTTATTGATTTCTTTCTAACTGGCTCCCGGTTGTCTAAGCGATGAGGCATCTATTGAGGCATCTATTGAGGCATCTATTAAGGCATAATAGAAACTGAAGTTTGGTTGCACGTGCAAATGCCGACGATTGCTACATCTAACCCACCACAGTCCATCATAAATTTGCTTCAACAGGCTGAACAATTTTTACGCCAAGGGAAATATCAGGACACCATCACCACGTGCCGAAGGGTTCTGGAAATATCTCCTCATTCGGCCAAGGTGTATAAGTCAATGGGAAATGCTTGGCAGGGGTTAGACAATTTGCAAGCTGCGAGGAACTGCTATGCCAGAGCGATCGAATTCGCCCCTAACTACGTAGAAGCCTATGTAAATTTGGGAAGTTTGGCGGCGAAGCAGCAACATTGGCCGGCGGCGATTCGGTATTTCCAAAAGGCAATTGCAATCAATCCCAAGTTTGCGGGAGCCTATCGCAATTTAGCGCGA
>LWRO01000078.1 GCA_001657325.1 Geitlerinema sp. BBD 1991-9
CAAAGAATTCCAGAGTTCTCGTGCCATTTTTCGACTGCGATCTCCCACAGCAAAACCGACCACTTCTCGGGTATCCCGATCGAGAGCCAGCCCGATCCAAATCTTATTATTTTTGTTTTTCACAAAAGACCATATTTTGTCACATTCCAAGGTTAATTTACCTTTCTTTTTTGGTTTCGTCTTGAGTTGGCGGGGAGTTTGACGATTTTTTTGATTGACGTATTTTTGCAGCAAATCTCGAGAAACGTTAGTGACACGAGCAATTCCAGCCAAGGATATTTTTTCAAGAAGCCATCGATCGATGAGTGCTTTGGTTTCATCTTAAATATATTTTTGGGTTGAAAACTCGACAAATTGGCGGCCACAGTCTTTACATTTAAATTTAGGTTTTTTGTGATGGGTACTGCCATTTTTGACGATGTACTCTGAGCCACAGCTTGGACAAGGAGGTCTAGAATCTATGGGTGACATAGCTTATCTGAAAAATGAGAAATTAAATTCTAAGAGTTTATCATAATTTCGATTTTTTTCTGTATAGTTTATTCGTGATATGGTATTTTGATGGATTTCAACAAATCATTGAATTTGCCTTCGAGAATTGCAGTTTTAAAGTCACTTTAGCTGTAGCCTGAATCTTGTATCACTACATTCCGGCCACTCCCCATTTTTCCATCTCCCTGTCTTCTTACTTCCCCTCTAATACCGATAACTCCACTTATGGGTATTAGAAATTTCGTGTTTTTTTGGGGGCGCTTACCGGTGGAGAGGCCTCTGTGACCGAGGATTTCAGCGATTCGATCGAACGCGACTCCCTTCGTTACGAAACGATCGAGTCTGCGATCCTAAAATTTCTCCGAAGTTTTACCGAGATCGAGAATCTGCCCCCGATACTCATATCGTCTGTGGTCTCGACTGGGGACGAGAAACGTGGGAGAACCCAAACGGATCGGAATTCTGACGAGCGGCGGTGACTGTGCGGGACTTAATGCCGCCATTCGTGCCGTGGTTCGCTGTGCTAGAACCTATGATTGGGAGGTCTGGGGTATCTGTCAGGCCACGCAAGGGCTGATGGAACGCCCCCCGAAAGCCATGCTGCTGAGTGTCGATAAACTCGATTCGACGCTCACGATGGGAGGGACGATCTTGGGAACGACCAATAAAGGCGATCCGTTTGCCTTTAAAATGCCCGATGGTACAGTTCGAGATCGCTCTCAAGACATTATCGATGGCTATCACCAGTTGGGGCTGAACGCCCTCATTGGTATTGGCGGCGACGGGAGTTTAGCGATTCTCCATCGCATCGCACAACAGGGGAATATCCCCTTCATCGGGATTCCCAAAACGATCGATAACGATGTGGGAATCACCGAACGATCGATCGGCTTCGATACCGCTGTTAACATTGCGACAGAAGCCCTCGATCGACTTCACTTTACTGCGGCGAGTCACAACCGCGTCATGGTGCTGGAGGTTATGGGACGCGATGCCGGACATATCGCCCTCAACGCGGGTATTGCAGGAGGCGCACACGCGATCCTCATCCCCGAAATTTCCTACACGCTGGAAAGTATTTGCAACACCATCAAGCAACGACAGCAGCGGGGACAACACTATTCGATCGTCATCGTCTCTGAGGCGGTTTGTACGGAAAACGGCGAACACATCACGAAAATGCAACAGTTCGGCGAGTGTCGTTTGGGCGGAATCGGCCAATATCTCGCCGAACGGATTGGCGAGTTTACGGGTGCCGAAACGCGAGTGACGGTGTTGGGACACATCCAACGGGGTGGTATTTCCTCCCCCCTCGATCGATTGTTAGCATCTTCCTTTGGCGTCGCCGCTGTAGAAGCCATCGCACAGGGAGAGTTCGATCGAATGGTCACTTGGCAACATCGGGAAGTCCTGACCGTTCCCATCGAAGAAGCCATTAAAACCTATCGTGCGGTCGATCCGAACGGGACTTTAGTCAAGACGGCGCGAGGCTTGGGGATTTGTTTGGGAGATTGAGTCGGCGATCGAGACCAGTCGATCGTTGCGGAGTTCGGCGATTGCGATATCTTCGATCGTCTTGTCGCCCCCCGAAACAGCCCGTCGTTTTGGTATATCTGGATTGAGACGCATAACACCTGACAACGATGGCTGTTAAAAAGCAATTCAGCAGTTTCCTAGACCTCCTCGCCGACTCGGACGTTCCCGTATTGGTAGACTTTTACGCGACGTGGTGCGGCCCCTGTCACATGATGGCCGAGATTCTCGAACAAGTCAACCAACAATTAAAAACCCGGGTTCGCGTTGTCAAAATCGATACAGACAAATACCCCAATATTGCCAGTCAGTACCAAATTCACGCCCTGCCAACTTTAGTATTATTCAAAAACGGGCAACCTGCCGATCGAATTGAAGGGGTTCTTCCACTCGATCGACTGCTGCCGCGTTTGCAACAGTTTTTGTAAACGGCTAACCCAATGCCAATCTTGGCGGGTGCATCTCAATTTCGGAGAAAGACCCCTCCGCCTTCGGCACCTCCCCTTAGCCAGGGGAGGAGGGGCGGGGTTGCGATCGCAAAAGTGAGATGCACCCATCTTGGCGTATTCTAAAAACCGAGATCGCAGTGACGATCTCGGTTTGACGTTGGTTTAATCGATCGACATGAGCAACAGCGAACATCGGAAATTTCTGCAACTTGCAATTGATTTAGCCGTTGAAGGCGTCAAACTCGATCGAGGCGGGCCGTTTGGTGCCATCATCGTCAAAGATGGTGAGGTTGTCGGAACGGGAAACAATCGCGTGACATCAACCAACGATCCCACCGCTCACGCCGAAATCGTTGCGATTCGCAACGCCTGTCAAACGCTAGATTCGTTTCACCTCAAGGGATGCACCCTCTACACCTCTTGCGAACCCTGTCCCATGTGCTTGGGGGCAATTTATTGGGCGAGGATCGATCGACTGTTTTACGCTTGCACCCAAGAGGACGCAGCAAAAATAGATTTTGACGATTCGTTTATTTATCGGGAAATCGAACGCCCCATTGCCGAGCGCCAAATCCCTGGCATACAATTAATGAACGATCGAGGGCTTAAAGCCTTTCAGTTGTGGCAACAAAAAACAGACAAAACACCCTACTAGAAACAACCAAAAATACTAGCAAGTTGATTCAAAAAAACAAATAAAAAATCTCAAAAAAGAATAATAGTTCAGAAAATTTGATAGATCTTCGATCGCAAATCGTAAATTGTAAATTGAATTAATGGCAACAATCCTCCGAGACCTCAGCTATCGCTACCAGTGGCTCTACGATAGTATTTCCAACGTCGCCGCCCTCGCTGTTGGCGGAGAAAAGCGCTTTCGGCAACTTCCCCTCCAAGGCTTATCAATTTCCCCCGAAACACGAGTTCTCGACTTATGCTGTGGTAGCGGACAGGCAACTCAATATCTCGTCCAGTACTCCCAACACGTCACCGGCTTAGACGCATCTCCGAGATCGATCGATCGAGCCAAAGCCAACGTTCCTCAAGCCGACTACATCGAAGCCTTCGCGCAAGATATCCCCTTCGACGACAATACCTTCGACCTCGTTCATACCAGCGCTGCACTCCACGAAATGGATGCAGACACCCTCAACCGCATCATCTGGGAAGTCTTTCGCATCCTCAAACCTGGTGGAACCTTCACCATCGCCGATTTTCATTCCCCCACCAATCCCTTGTTTTGGCCGGGCTTAGCAGCATTTTTCTGGATATTTGAAACTGAAACGGCCTGGAACCTCCTCCAAACCGACTTAACCGGCTTACTCTCCGCTGTCGGATTTCAACGTTGCGATCGAACCCTCCACGCCGGTGGAAGTCTACAAGTTGTCCGAGCATGGAAGTAAGGAGATGAGGAGGAGAAGAAAAGGGAAGACTGACAAGGCTATGATTTGTAAAAACCTGCCTTGTTTTTGAGAGACTGAACACTGTCTTCACTGCTCACTGCTCACTGCTCACTGCTCACTGTAAAAGTGTCGGCCTGGTTGAATTCGATCGAGAGATGTTATGAAACTTCCAAAATTCGCAACCGTAACGCTCCTCGTTGCTACCACCCTAGCAACTCCAACTCGTGCCGAAAATATCGAACACCTGCAACAACTGCTCTCAACTCAAGATTGTCCCGGTTGTGACTTGCGTGGAGCTGGACTCGTTCACGCCGACCTCGTCGGGGCCAATCTAACCGGGGCGAACCTGGTGCGTGCAAATCTCAGTCAAAGCGATCTCAGCGGTGCCGACTTAAGCGGGGCGAACCTCACCGGAGCTTCCCTCGTCGGGGCCAATCTGACCGGCGCAAACTTCACTGGAGCCAATCTGACCGGCGCAGACTTGCGAGATTCGTACTTAACGGGCGTTCAATACGAGGGTGCCATTCTCGATGGGATTAACTTGCGTGGCGCTTACGGAATTCCCGCCGCTACGATTACACCGGAAGAGTTACTGGTGTGGGCGAGTGACGAAGCTCAGCAGGGCAACTACCAGGGCGCAATTTTTTACTACACCGAAGCCATCAACCTAGATCGCGATTTTGCATTAGCCTATTTGGGGCGAGCAGCAGCCTACAATCGGACAGGTGAAACCGATAACGCCGTCGCAGATGCCGAGCGCGCCGCAGAAATTTATTTTCTCGACGGGAATCAAGAAGGTTACGAAACGGCAAAATTTTTTGCCGCCGCCATCGTGGCAGAAGAAGAAGCGTTTTTGGAAGCCCGCGAACGAAACCGACGGGGCGATCTCGGTGGCAACCTTCTCAACGTGATTACAGGAGTCGGGAGCATTTTACTCCAAGGATTTCTACCGTTTTTCTAACGCGAAAATCGATTGCCTTGAAGAGATTGATTTTCGATAATCGGAGATGCCTGTGCGACGAGGTTTTGAGCGATCGAAGATTCGATCGACTAAAATCGCTACATAAATTTAAAATAACAAATTGATTGATGACCGACACCCTCAACCCCGCCCCGACCTTGACCACCCGCCTGATTAACGGCGTTCTCGCAATTCAACCCCTGGCAAAATGGGCAAAACGCCAAGCCCGTCAAATGATGGTCGAACGGGCAGAGAAACTCGGAGTTCCCTGGCGCGAGGAAGCTGCTGCCTTGCGACGTCGCGATCTCGAAACGTTGCACCAAACCCTCGAAAATCCCGATCTCGTTTATCCCGAATACTACCTCACGTCGTTTCACGCTTACGAGGAAGGAAACATGAGTTGGGAGGTGGCAACAGAAGTAGAAGTCGCATCAAAAGCAGTTCACGCTAGTATTTGGCCAGAAGAAGGGGTGCGCGGCGATACCAAACTGCGCCAAAATTTCTGCAACATCCTGAAAGAACGTTTACCCGTTCCCCCAAAAAACATTGTCGATATCGGGTCGAGTGTTGGATTGACGACCTTTTACCTTCACGCTCTTTATCCTGAAGCCAAACTAACCGGAGTTGACTTGTCACCGTACTGCCTCGCTGTCGGTGCCAGTCGCAGCCAGGAACGCAATATCGAAGTGAATTGGGTTCACGCTGCAGGAGAAGCAACCGGATTACCGGAAGTGTCGTTTGATTTAGTGACGTTGGTTCTCGTGTGTCACGAACTGCCGATTGCAGCGAGTTGTGCGATTTTCCGAGAAGCACATCGCTTGCTGCGTTCAGGGGGACACCTCGCGATTATGGAGATGAATCCAAAATCCGAGGTGTTCGCACAATTTCCCCCTTACGTGATGGCGCTGTTGAAAAGTACAGAACCCTATCTCGACGAATACTTCGCGTTAGATATGGAGGGAGAATTGGTGAAAGCTGGGTTCGACACGCCCACCATTGACGATAACAGCCCCCGTCACCGTACTGTAATTGCAGTAAAGCCCTAACTTTCTAAAGTCGATCGACGATTCCACAACCGTCCACCGAGACTTTGGAAATACAACCAACCAGCAATACTGAGGAAACTCGTGTAACCGATGGCTTGGGCGGCATAGATTCGATCGCGGTATCCCATCAGCGATTTCAAAAGAATACCGGGAAATTGTTTGTCCGGTAAAACCTCGTGGGTATCCCAAACCAAACTTCCGAGAACGCAGGATGCCGCGTCAGGATTGCACCAGTGAGCAAACTGCGGTTGTAGTTGAGACATCGCCTCAACCGCTTCGTTAACGTCTTTGAGGGCGGCGACGACTAAACCCGACACGATTAGCAGCAGTAACACGCCCATGACTTGGAAGAATCGCCGCACGTCGATTTTAACGCCCCACTGAAACAGCAATACCCCCAACATTGCCGCCCCTACCAAGCCACCTAATGCCCCCAAGGCGGGGACGAGTCCCTGTTGGAATTTGGCAACGATGAAAATGACCGCTTCAAAGCCTTCGCGCAAGACGGCGATAAAGATTAAGGCAAACACGCCCCATCCGGCCGCCTGGCTGTTGCGTAACGCTGATTCGACAGCACCTTCGACGTCGGCTTTGAGCGATCGAGCCTGTTGCGTCATCCACAACAGCATCCAACTCAACATCACGATTGCGACGAGGCATAACGCCCCTGCTAACAAGGGTTCGATAACGGGGGCGTAGGCTTGGTTGGAGGCGCGAAGGGCTTGCATCCCCGAGTGAAACGCCCACCCCACCAAGGCACTGGCGACGATGCCCGCCCCGACGCCGCTAAACACCCAGGAATTAAGTTGGGTTTGTTGCGCTTTTTTCAGGCAGGAAAGGACGACACCGATGACGAGAGCAGCTTCAAACCCCTCGCGGAGGGTAATGACGAAAGTAGGAAGTGCAGCAGTGAAATCGAAGTTCATAGAAGCGATCGAATGGGTTTAGCTTCGTTACGTGAAAAGCAGGTTCGTTGGGAGACTCTACCCTCGATCGAACAAGGGGTTGAGTTTTTTCTCTCCCAGCTCCTATTCACTGTATCAAATTGTCGCCAGAGACCTACAAACGATCTCTAGACACGCAATTCTAGAAGAAGTAAAATGATAGAGTTGCAATTCTATCATTTAATTATTGCAAGACAAACAATCGATTTTCCAAATTTCCATAATCGATTGATTTGAATTTCGATCCATCAAGCAAGTAATTTATCAATCGACTTCTTGAAGTTATAAGACTGAAAATTATAAAACAATTCTACAGCGTTTTTCACTCTGATGAAGGACAAATCCATAGCTTAAGTCCTTATGTAGCAAGGGCTATGTCCACCTCTCTGGACAGGGAAACGCTGTATTCCGACTTTAAAAAGCAAGCTTGGAGAAAGAAAAAATGATTCAAAATCGGATAGAAATCCTTAACGGTGACATTACTGCGCTGGGAGTCGATGCCATTGTCAATGCAGCCAATAACTCGCTGTTGGGTGGAGGTGGCGTTGATGGGGCAATACATCGCGCAGCCGGTTCCGAGTTGTTAGAAGAATGTAAAACAATTGGTGGATGTCCGACGGGCGAAGCTCGAATTACGAGAAGTTATAACTTGCCTGCTCAATGGGTCGTTCATACTGTTGGCCCCATCTGGTACGATGGGACTCAGAACGAAGAAGAAATGTTGGCAGCGTGTTATCGAAATTCATTAGCGTTGGCGAAAGAACACGGAATTCAAACCATTGCATTTCCTGCCATTAGCACGGGCGTTTATAGATTTCCAATGGAGCGAGCGACTAACATCGCTATCAGAGAAACCGTTCAGTTTCTTCAAAAAAATAATCAGATCGCAAAAGTGATTTTAGTCTGTTATGGAGATCGCGCATTTAAAATTTATCGAGAAGCGCTGAAAAATATCTTGTCAGAGATACTGTAGATTTTTTGAACGTTTGAAGAGAAATCGTCTTAATTTTGCCTGAGAAATCGCTGATTGAAATCAAACCTGCAAATACTAGCTTTTTGTGTTGTCAGGTCTTCTATCGATCGACCCGTTGATGAAAGTTTCTACCGCTCTAACGAGGTTATCAAAGTGGCAAAAGAAGAAAGCGGGCGACCGGACTCGAACCGGCGACGTTCAGCTTGGGAAGCTGACATTCTACCACTGAATTACGCCCGCAATAGATATCCTGAAGCTGTCTGTCAGGATATCATTGTAACACGATCGATTGCTCAGCTGCAGTAAACGGCTCGCTTTGTCCCCCCAAGACAATCGAGATCGAACCAGTATTCGAGACCATCCTCTTCAAATAGGAATCTCCGTCTCTGCCCAACGCTCTAATCGAGTCAAAGTCAAGCGGTGGTTCGGCCAACGTGACCCCCGCATCTTTGGCTACGGTCGTAATTAGGGCTTGCTGAGTCAACGTAAAATGTAGACCCGGTAAGGGTTTTGGGACTTTTTCCCAAGAATGGGTGCCAGGTTTTCAGATCGAGACGCTCAAAAACCTTAGATTTTCGTCAGTGATTGCCGATTAAATTGGAATACTGAAATCTCAAACGACCATTGAGCAAGCTGTGTAGCATCAGAATTCGCTCGGTCAGATTTTTTCAGTAAGCCCTATGTATCGTGCCGATTTCGTTGGTTTACCTTGGCTTTATTGTTTAATCCGTCTCAAGAAATTTCGAGCCGTTGGCCAAAAAAGCGAGAGTCAAAGTCTAGAATGTGCCTCAGCTATCGGGAGGATGTCAGGCAATTGCCACTCAATTTTTGCTTAGTGACTCACAATTCCCGACCATTGAACGTTTTTTTCTCCCGTTCGGCGATAAGAGAAAAATCGATCGGGGTCTTGATAGGTACAGTGAGGAGAAACAGCAATTTGTTCGGGTTGAATTCCCAGTCGATCGAGCTGCAAGACAATCGCTCGTCGAACGTCGAGACGAACTTTTCCCGGTTCGAGATCGGGTAAAACAGGAGGCTGGGGAATATCGTTCAATTCCTCGAGAATCGTATCTGGGGAAGTATCATCGCGTACAGACAAAATCGAAGCCCCAACTTCTGCTGCCACCTCAGACGAAACTTGATACACTTCCCCTGAAATTGCCGGCCCGAGAGCAACGCGCAAATTCTCGAGTTGGCTGCCGTTCGATCGAAATTGCTCGATCGCAGTGGGAACAATTTTCGCCGCTGTTCCGCGCCATCCTGCATGAATGGCAGCCACTCGACCTGTTTGCGTATCGGCGACGAGAACGGGCGTACAATCGGCACTACAAACCCAAACAGATTCGCATTCGGCATGGGTCAAAATACCGTCAGCTTCATGTAGGGACGAGGTAACCCGACCCGCATGGGTCGCATGGGGAGACATCGGCTCGAGATCGACAGTTTTCGCAATCGCGTTCCCGTGGACTTGTTGCGTGCGGTAAGCCGGAGTATTTGGGGCGAGAACTCGTACTAAGTCCTGAGGGGTTTGCGGTCGAAATTGTTGTGTGAAAAAACCGTGGGTAAAGGGTTCGAGCAAACGGCAAGTTAAGTAGGATTTCCCTTGCCACGTCTGCCATTGCCAAGTGGTCATGGTCGTTTGCGTTTTATCGTTTGCTTGTTAAATCGAGTCGTGCAATTCTGTAGAGGTATGAATTGGCAAAATTGCGGATGGGTCGTATTGGACTTACGTTAACATAAGGCGGGTTTGGGTTAGGAAATCGAACTGTGCCACAGCTTTCTGTCGAACGCATCAAAGCCGCATTAACGGTGTTGCAAGGGCAAATACAAGCGGTTAAGACGCCATTTTCGATCGAGGTATTCGACGAAGTTTCGTCAACGAATCGATGTCTCTGGGAACGGGCCAAGGCAGGAGCGCCCTCGGGAACTGTTTCGATCTCGGCTCGTCAAACAGCAGGGCGAGGGCAGCGTCGCCGCGCATGGCAGTCGGAAACGGGAGGCTTGTACTTGTCGTTGTACTTAGACGGACGAGAAAACCTTGCCCCGACGGTTCTCGCTCGCAATAGTCCTCAACTGACGCTGTGCAGTGCGTGGGGTATTGTTTCGATGCTGCGAGATCGATCGATTCCCGTGTTGCTGAAATGGCCGAACGATTTAATCTTACAGAGACGCAAACTCGGCGGAATTCTGACCGAAACGCGCGTCCAATCCGATCGACTGAGCCAAGTGGTCATCGGTGTCGGTATCAATTGGGGCAACCCGACACCCGAGGTGGGGGTCAACTTACAGCAATTTTGGGGAAATCACCCGGAGATGACACCATTTTCGTTGGAAATGTTGGCCGCCCTCGTTCTTGTTGGCCTCGATCGAGGGGTGTCTCGTTGGCAAAATCAGGGGATCGAGGCACTGTTGCCCGACTACCAACGCTGGCTCGTCAACCTGAACCAGTCGATCGAATTTGAAGGTATGGCGGGAACGATCGTTGGCGTGGCGGCAAATGGCAACCTCATCATTCGCACGACGCTGGGAACGCGGGTTCAACTCCCCCCCGGCCGCGTCCGTTTGGGTTACGAGGCATCGCCTGAATCTCGATCGAACGAATCTGCCATGACGAACCGTTAACAGTTTGTTTTAAACTTTTAGGGTCGGTGAAAGATTAAACAGTGTAAAGATGTACGGTACTATATAACCATACATTCACGTTTATAGTTAGGACGCTCTCCAACTCATCATTGCCAACGAAGGATCGCACTCAACGGGAAGATATGCACAAACGTTCGACTCATTCCAAACCTCATCGTTTACCGCTCGTTCGGAGCATGAGCTGGATTGGCAGTCTCAGCGTCCTGACGAGTTCGGGCGTGGCATTCGCCAAAGCCCCCCTCAAAACTCAGATCTACGTTCCCGAACCCGCAGCGCCCGAAACGGTGGATTACCAAGGTGTTGCAGCGGACGACGTATTTGTCGCACCTCCCGAAGACTCGTTCGCACCCTTGGAACCGTTGAATCCACCACAGCTCGATCGACCCGTCCTTCCGCCCGAACCCCAGCACAGTTATATCGACACGACCGACTATAGCTTGGGCGCCACGACCCCGAACGATGCCCCCGTAGTGGTCTTTGAAGAACGATCGAGCGGGTGCGAAGCCGCCATCGCGAACGGGCAAGTTCCGGCAAGCATTTGTCCACCCGCGCCACAACCGGAAGTGCAATGGACACCGGGAATCGCGCAACAAAGTGCTCCCCCGATGCCCATGGCCGAGGTTCAACCGATGGAATTTGCCCCAATGGCCGTTAACGCGCCGGGTGTCGAGCCGAATCAACTACCGTCAGTCGAGTTCAGCTACGCCCAAATGGAAGCGCAGCTGTTACGGGATATGGCGGTGCGCCCCCTTACAGGGCAATTTGGCAACGGAAACACGCGCTTAATCTTTCCCTTATCGATTCCTGCCCCGATCAGCTCGTTTTTCGGTTGGCGATACCATCCCATTGCTGGAGAACGTCATTTCCACACGGGGACTGACATCGCTGCACCCATGGGAACCCCAGTGTTAGCAGCGTTTACGGGACGGGTAGCCGTTGCCGAAATGTTGGGGGGTTACGGGTTGGCTGTTATTCTCGAACACAATGACGGTACAGCTGAAACCCTATACGCCCACTTATCAGAATTGTTGGTTCAGCCGGGAGAGCAAGTCGAACAAGGGCAAGTCATCGGTCGCGTTGGCAGTACGGGATATTCAACCGGGCCGCACTTGCACTTTGAGGTCAAACAATTAGCCGAGGATCGTTGGGTATATCTCGATCCGGGTCGTCAGTTAGAGTTGGCGTTAACGGAGTTGATCGATCGCTTTCAAGTGGCGCAAGCACAACCGGCCGCGACCGACATGGACACTCGACCCTAATGTAAAAAGTTGGCAAGTCGTTGTGAGATCGCCACGATCGATCGACTGCCATCTGAACCTTATCAAAAATTTTGGGTCTAAAACCCCGTCTTTCTAGGACGGCTTTTTGGGATTCTCGATGTATTGCTTGAGAATCTCAAGAGGTGCGCCGCCTACGGACAACGCGAAATAACTCGGACTCCACAAGGTATCTTTTTGGTAGGGCTTGGGTAGCCCAGCTTGTCCGTATCGGCGACTCGACACCCCTTTAAGGGCGTTGACGATTTGAGAGACCGACAATTTGGGCGGGTACTCGATGAGTACGTGTACATGGTCGCTTTCGCCACTAAACTCAAGAATCTCAAAATCCATTTTTTGCGCGACATCGTTGAAGGATTTTTCTAGCAACAACAACCCTTCTCTAGTTAATACAGGTCTCCGAGACTTAGTCACGCAGACCAAGTGGATTTTGAGGTCGGTGACGCTATGTCTACCTCGACGAAGCTGGGTTGCCATTTTCTCTAGAATCGGTTAGCCTACTTACAGACCCACTTTAGCATAGCGCATAAAAGCCAGGTATAAGTACCGTTTTTATCCGACAGACCAACAACAGGTAAGCCTCGCTCAACGGTTCGGTTGTGTCCGTGTCGTCTGGAACGATGCTTTGGCTTCGTGTAAGTCTGACAAATCCCCTGGCTATAAGGCTTTGTCTAAGGCGTTAACTCAGTCTAAAAAGACAGAGGAACGCTGTTGGTTAAAAGATGTTTCGTCGGTTCCGTTGCAGCAGTCGTTAAAGCAGTTAGACACAGCTTTTAAAAACTTTTTTAATTCGCTGAAAGGGAAACGAAAAGGCAAGAAAGTCGGCCAGCCTAGACTCAAGAAAAAGATAAATCAATCGTCAGAGCGCAACTTTTACGAAGACTGCCTTTTCGATTAAAGAGGATGTGGTGTATCTAGCCAAGGTCGGCAACCTTAAACCGATTTGGTCTAGGGAATTACCCGCTTCGCCCAGCTCGGTTACGGTGAATAAAGACTGTGCAAATCGCTATTTTTTGAGTTTTGTTGTTGAGATCGAGACGACTAATATTGATGCTAAAAACCCAAGTATTGGAATAGACCTCGGACTCAAGACATTTGCCGTGATGAGTGACGGAACCCAGGCTGAAAGTTCCGACTACTCGAAGCCAGTCCGTCGAATCCGTAAACGACAACGTAAGTTAGCACGTCAACAGAAGGGGTCAAAGCGGAGAGACAAAACTAGACTCCGTATAGCTAAGCTACACAACCCAATCGCTGATACTCGTTCAGATTTTCTGCATAAGCTATCAACTCAGGTCGTTAGTCAAAACCAAGCGATCGTCCTAGAAGACTTAAATGTTTCGGGAATGGTCAAAAATCGACATCCCCCCAACCCCCCTTGGTAAGGGGGGTTGGGGGGATAAGGTTGGCGTGAGTTCCGAACTCTCTGTGAAGCAAAATCAGAAAAGCTTGGACGGGATTTCCGGGTCGTTGACCGATGGGAGCCGACGAGTCAAATTTGCTCGGAGTGTGGTTTTCAATGGGGCAAATTAGACTTGTCTGTTCGTTCGGTTCTTTGCCTAAGCTGTGGGGCCGAACACGACCAAGACGAGAATGCGGCGAGAAACATAGAAATGGTCGGCATGGGGCATCGGCACGACGTGAACTACCACTCATCATCGCGAGGCGATTGATGAGTGGCTTCCAGCTTCAGTGGGAATTGCCTCGGGAAGTGTCGAACGAATTCGACC
>LWRO01000079.1 GCA_001657325.1 Geitlerinema sp. BBD 1991-9
AACTGCTCACACCTACATAATAGGTATCTGTCGCCGAGGCGGTGAAGTCAATGTAGGAGTCCAATGAAGATCCTTCGCCAGGTGCGGGGTCATCGTCGCTAAAAGCGACTTGGTTGCCGCTCGAGTCAAAGACCCGTAAAACCGAATCGAGCGAAGAACCGAGTTCGTCCGCGTCGATGTCGATGATGACTTGTTCCCCAGCATCGAGCTGAAATTCGTAGAGGTCTACGTCTGATTCAGGTAGAACGTTGGGGTTGTTGCCCACAGCACTCGATCGATCGAACAAACCCGGAGTACTCGAACTCAAGCCCGTTGCAATCGCTTCGGGAATCGTTCGGTTCGTCGGTAATGCTAATTTCGATATCGTAGTCACCGGTGCTGCCTGGGGAACCACTCCCTTCGACGAAGGGATCGTAACCGAAGTTGGAGAAACCGCTCACATCTACGTAATAGATATCTGTTTCCGAAGCGGTGAAGTCGATGTAGGAGTCGAGCGTCCCGGGTTCGCCGGGAGCAGGGTCGTCGTCGCTTACTGCGACTTCGTTGCCACTCGAGTCAAAGAGCCGTAGCCCAGAATCGAGAGAGGAACCGAATTCGTCTGCGTCGATATCAATGGTGACTCGTTCTCCGGTATGGAGCTGAAATTCGTAGAGGTCTACGTCTAATTCCGGTGGAACGTTGGGGTTGTTGCCCACAGCACTCGATCGAACGAACGGAGTTAAAGAACTCCCAACAACTCCAGTGGCAATGGACTCAAAAATTGTGTCGTTCGGTTCGAGTAGTTCGATAGCTGCCTCAACTGCAACATCAGCCTGAATTAATCCGAATCCACTGGCATCGTCGAATCCGACATCGAATCCAATTGTGAGCGGATCGTTCATGTCGATGGCTGTGTTTTCTAAGACCGTGTAGATTCCGGAGGGACTCAGTCCAGCGTTGGCATCGAGCATTAAAGCACCCACGGCGGCGGCGTGAGGAGCCGCAGCAGAGGTTCCGAAGAAGTTAGGGAACCCGTCACCCTCAACATCGCTACCCCCGAAAAACGTCGTGTTCGTTCCATCGGGAGCGACAATTTCAGGTTTGGCTCGCAGTTCAAAGGTGGGGTTTCCAGCTGTATCGAACAGGATCGGAGTTAGACCAGCTGAAGAAAACGACTCTAGCAGAGGGGGCGCAACGCCAAATTCAGGGGTGTCTTGGTAGAAGGCAGCACCCACGGCTTCGGCTCCATTGGCGTTGGCATGACCGTAAACTGTCGAGCTGAAGTTTTCGTACTCGTCGATCGAGAAGCTACCGAATCCTACATACTTCATCAATGCCGGATCGGGGCCGCTGAAGTTAGAGATGGCAAGGTTGAATTCAGTCCCAAAGAAGCCGTCGTTGAAGAAGCCTAAAATTTCAACTGGATCGCCTCCAATATTCCCATCGAGTGAATTGGCTAATTCAATGCTTCCCGTACTATCGAACAGTCAAATGTTGAGATCGTTCGGAGACCCCGTTCCACCACTGACGGAGAAAAACGGCGAA
This sequence comes from Geitlerinema sp. BBD 1991-9, assembly GCA_001657325.1. Taxonomy (GTDB): domain Bacteria; phylum Cyanobacteriota; class Cyanobacteriia; order Cyanobacteriales; family Geitlerinemataceae; genus Geitlerinema. Next base: position 1,525 of record LWRO01000079.1, read on the forward strand.
TCCCATTGGAATGCTATTGCGATGTCTTCGCCGACAGGAATGGTTAGACCTTGTAATATATCAATCCCAGCGCTGGGATCGAAGTCGTGATACACACCACCAGCGGGATCGGGTATGCCACTGGAGACAAACGCACTTTCGTAAGAACGACGTTCTTGATTACCGGCTGAGGAAAAATAGGCTGAGCTGTTACTGACGACTTGGTCTACAGCTTGAGCGATAATCCCGTCTTGGAACATCGGCTCTGCTAAGTAGATAATGTCATCTACAATAACGTCCGATCCCGCCGCAGCCAGATCGAGAATACCTTGCGCAAAACTGGCTTGACCTAAACTCGCAGTGTGAAAGGCCAAATCTGCACCCGGTGCAACGTCGTGAACGAGTTGCAACATACCTCGACCTTCATCGATGTTGAAGAAGAAGAAGTCATCGAGCAGGACGTTGACAGGGGTTGTATTACCAAAAGGATTTCCCACTCCGGGAAGATCCCCAGTGAGAACGTCTGTGCCAGCACCGCCGAGAGCGTTGTAGCTATCTGAAAGAACGCCAACGGTCACACCGCTGCCGTCTACGCCAAAGGTGCTGCGGGCGATATCCGATCGCATGGAAACATCGGCTTGGCTGGTGGTTGCACCGATGTTGGTGAGGGGTTGGTAAACAGGGCGGACAAACTGTAGGGTATTGAGTTCTTCAAGGCTCTCAAGGGCATCAAGTGGTAATAAACCATTGACAATTCGTCCAAAAGAGACCGAATTTTGCAATCCCAGGGCTTCGAGATCGCTGAGGAGAACGTCGGTCTCTCCTGACGCGACGGCTTCGATCGCCACAACGGGAATATCGACTGTATCCTCAATGTTGTCGCCAACTTGGATAAGAGGGTTACTCGGCTCAAAATCGTCAGAGCCGCCTTGTTCTACAAAATCTTCGTATTCTTCAGAGAGTTGAGTTAAATCCAATCCGAGTTTGAACTTCGATTCGTCTTTTGTCGATAAGAGACGAAACGATCGATCGGTAGAAATCGGACTAAATCGATCTCGTTCTTCTTGTGTGGAATCCATATTTTTCTCCCAAATAGTGTGCGCTTGTGTCGATGCGTTGGGAGGGTTGTTTTTTACGCTCGATCGAGTCTCTAAACTGTGATTTTAAGCCAAAACGCTTTTTCCCTTCCATTCAGATAGAAGAGACCTCGCTTCACAGCTTTTTGTGAACTCTGGGTCAATAACTCGATTCGTTGTTTAAGAATTAGGTAAAAAAACATCGATCGATCGAAAAAACCTCCCTCTCTTCTCGATAGAGGAGCCAAATATCCTCATGGGAGGTGAATTCTCTGGGATTTGACAAACTTCGATCGATGTCTTCGCTTCTAAGCGAAGATAACCTGCGTAAATTGAGACAGAACGGCAGGTCGGACAGAATTATTTGCTTTTTACTGAATTCTGCCTCGATCTGGAGAAACGCTTCACAAACTGGATGCGAACGCGAAAACGCTTACACTGATATCGATCGAAAACTTCACCTCACACTGAGGCTAGAAAATTCAATTGAGCTTTGACAAATTTTGAATCACTAACGCCTGGGGTTTATGCTAAAGACGTGCCAAATCGATATTGCAATACTTGTCGGCTTTGCTCGATCTCAGCACGATCGATCGAGGCAATACTCTGTTTCGGCGAATTGTCCTCCACCCGATCTCTTTACAACTCTGTACTAACCGATGACAACCGTAAATATACTGATAATTTACAAAAAATTATATTTGATTATTTAATTGACAACAATGATTTTCTTGAAAATATTTATGAATTAGAATGATGTGTAAAGCTCGAGGTTTTCGGACGTGAAATTCCGTCCCAGCCAGCGATCCCCTCTCCAGACCGATGAGGCTGGAGAGGTTCAACGTGAGGTCTACGACATCGTACCGGGGTTTAACCCGAGTTGACCGGCGTACACAGCTCGATCGCCGAGTTCGCTTTCAATCCGCAACAGGCGGTTGTATTTTGCAATGCGTTCGCTGCGACACAACGACCCGGTTTTGATTTGTCCGGCTCGCGTTGCCACGGCTAAATCCGCAATTGTCGTATCTTCGGTTTCCCCAGAGCGGTGGCTGATCACCGAACAGTAGCCGTTACGAGTCCCCATCGCAATGGTTTCTAGAGTTTCGGTTAGCGATCCGATCTGGTTGACCTTGATCAAAATCGCGTTGCTTACACCGAGGTCGATTCCCTTCTTCAAACGAACGGGGTTCGTCACGAAGAGATCGTCGCCTACGAGCTGACAGTGGTTACCTAAACGTTCGGTAAGGATTTTCCAGTTGTCCCAATCCTCTTCGTGCAGACCGTCCTCGATCGAGATAATCGGATACTGTTTGACCAAATTATCCAAGTAATCGATTAGCTCGGCCGGAGAGCGCGTTGCACCGTCATAGGTGTACTGACCGTCTTTGTAAAACTCGCTCGCTGCGACATCGAGCGCCAGCGAAACCTGTTCGCCGGGTTTGTATCCCGCTCGTTCGATGGCTTGTACTAACAGTTCGGCGGCGGCAGTATTAGACTCTAGGTTCGGGGCAAAACCACCTTCGTCGCCAACACCTGTCAGCAGATCCTTTTCTTTGAGGACTTGGCTGAGAGATGTAAAAACTTCAGCACCCCAGCGCAACGCTTCTTTGAAGGAACTCGCTCCGACCGGAACGATCATATACTCCTGAAAGTCGATGTTGTTCGCAGCGTGTTGTCCGCCGTTAATGACGTTCATCAAGGGGATGGGGAGTAGGGTCGAGAGCGGCCCGCCTAAGTAGCGGTACAGCGGTAAACCCACAGCATCGGCTGCTGCACGAGCGGTGGCGAGGGAAACGGCGAGAATCGCGTTTGCGCCTAAGTTGACTTTGTTGGGAGACCCGTCTAGATCGAGCATTACTCGATCGACTCCCATTTGGTCGAAGGCATCTACCTGGCCGACCAATTCCGGGGCGATTTTTTCTTGGATGTTTTCGACGGCTTTGAGCACGCCTTTTCCACCGTAGCGTTGAGCGTCTCCGTCGCGCAGTTCGTGCGCTTCAAAGGTTCCCGTAGAAGCGCCACTGGGAACTTTGGCAACGCCGACGGCTCCGTTGACGAGGCAGACTTCAGCCTCAACGGTGGGTCGTCCTCGGGAGTCGAGGATTTCCCAAGCGTCGATCGATTCGATCGTCGTATCAGATCCAAACATCTCTTGGTTCTCCTGTCGTCAAAATACACGGAGTGGCATTGTGCCAGGGCGATCCAGTAACGTCCCGTCCGTGACAAGCACCGGAAACATCATAAGGTGCTTCTGTGACTTGAAGTGTCAGGCTTCGGGAGATTTTCAGGAACGGCGGATATTCGCATCGGTTCCTCGATCGGTCGGCTCTCCAAACAGTCGGTAAACCGAACCCAATAGATCGGTTTACCGTTCCTTGCTGTAAGCGACAAACGATATCCTGAACATAAGGTAGGATGTGTTGTTTGGGAAATAGCGATGTCCGCGAAATTGTTATTAGTCGATGACGAACCGGGACTGAGAGAAGCCGTACAAGCCTATCTCAGCGATAGCGGTTTTACGGTCGTCGTAGCAGCTAACGGTCAAGAGGGCTGGGACAAGCTTCAGCAAGAAGATCCCGATTTGGTCGTCACTGACATCATGATGCCGGAGGTGGACGGCTACCAACTCCTCAAGCGGATGCGCGAAGATCCTCGGTTTAAGGCAACGCCAGTTGTGTTTCTCACAGCACGGGGCATGACGGTCGATCGAATCCAAGGGTATCAGGCTCGCTGCGATGCCTATATCTCGAAACCCTTCGATCCCGACGAACTCGTGGCTGTGATCGAAAATTTGTTAGAACGTCGATCGATGGCTACGGAAAGCACGATCGAAGGGGAACCCCCCGATTTGGCAACTCTGGCACGGCAAATTCAAGAAATTAAAGATTTGCTGACCCATAAAAACGCCATTCCTCAAAAAAATACTCCCATCGATATCGATTTCACCCCTCGAGAGGAAAGTGTGCTGCAACTGGTCGCACAAGGGTTGATGAACAAGGAAATCGCCAGTCGCCTCGATACGAGCGTTCGTAATGTCGAGAAATATGTCAGCCGCCTGTTTAGTAAGACGGGAACCAACAGTCGCACTGAATTGGTTCGTTACGCTTTGGAACACGGACTGACGGAGTGAGCAGTGGTGAGGTGGTGAGGAGCATTGCTTACGGCTCGTCATCCGATCGTCACACCATCCGGTCATCACATTCGCCGCAACAAACTCAGACCGTGGGTATCGGTGCCACAGGTATCGAACAAGCCATATTGGGCGTTCAGTCGTTTAACCCAGACGGTCTGTTCGGGGCTGGGATGCCAAGGGTCGGGATTGTTGTAGGCGTAGTAGGCTTCCGCACCATCAATTCCCCGTGCTGCTGCTGCTGGAATTAAGTCACAAATCGATCGACGATAGCGAGCAGGATGGGCGAGGACTGCAAGTCCTCCGGCTGCCTGAATTGCGGCGATGACCTGTTCGGCCCGAAATGCTTCTCCTTTCACTTTTTCACCCTGAAGGTAAGGTTGCATTTCAGCTCGATCGGGGTTGTAGCCATATCCGAGAATGTGGACTTCTGTACCGATGAGATCGGCGTTGATTTCAACCCCCGTCCACAGGTAAGGCGCAGGTGCATCTGGAACTGACTGATGCCACTCATCAAGCCAACGTTGGGCGCGACGATAGCCGTCGGCACTGTGATGGTCGGTGATGGCCAAGCCCTTGAGACCGAGCGCAATGGCCTGTTCCATGATGTTTTCAGGCTGTAGACGACCGTCAGAACAAACGCTGTGCATATGAAAGTTGTAAGCTTTCGGACAACTTTCCGACGTTAACGTTCGGAAAACGGCTTTGAGCGCTCGCGTATTCTGGGCGGCAGGCCGGTCAGAGGTCGCAACCTTGGACATATAGCCAAGCATAGGCAAGTTCGCGATAAAACTTTACTTATTTTAACAATTGCTCGAGAAGGTGACAGCCAAAAATTCTTAGATCGATATACAGAAATTGAAAGCAATGCTTCAGGTTTTCTAATCGGAGAGATACTCGAAAATTCGATTGCCGGCTCTTAAAGGCGGAGAATCGAGTATTGAGAAGACTTCTAAGAGCTTCTACACAAAAGCGAACTTTTGATTTAAAAAATGCCTCGATCTCGCTAAAAAAGTCAGAACAAAGCGGGCGACCGAACAAAAGTCAGTGTTTTTACCGATCTTTAAAATTCAGCACCTCAAACTTGTCGATGGGTTGGCGGGTTTCCTTTTTGGCCATCGTAAATTGTTAAGTTGAGATCGTAAATGCTGTGGAGCGATCGAACCGTTCGTCAAGGACAGTTTTTCCATTTTTCGGCACGATAAGCTGAAGGGCGTTGAGACTTCCATCGGTTGCCCTTGTCTTTACTTGACGTTGCTCTCTCGAAAACTTTTGTCGGTGTGACACCGAGCGCGACATCGTTTTACTTAGACGTACAGTTTTCGATCGATCGAGAACTCGTCGTCTTGTTCGGACAATCGGGCTGTGGAAAAACGTCTATCCTCAATGCCATTGCGGGTTTGACGAGTCCTGATTGCGGCGCGATCGTCCTCGATGGGATACCCCTATTTGACGGACAGCGGCGGATCGATCTTCCACCTCACCGTCGCTCGGTCGGTTACGTGTTTCAACATTACGCCCTCTTTCCCCATCTCAACGTCTTTCAAAATATCGGTTTTGCCATCCAAAATCGATCTCGGCGACAGCGACGACGGCGTGTCGAAGAGCTGGCGGCGTGGCTGCATTTGGAAGACTTACTCGATCGACCGGTTCGCCATATTTCCGGGGGACAAGCGCAACGAGTTGCTATCGCTCGCGCCATCGCGCACAATCCTAAGGTGTTACTGTTTGACGAACCGTTTAGCGCTCTCGACGAAACGCTGCGAACGGATTTGCGGAAAACGCTCAAACGCTTGCACCGTCAGCTACAGATTCCGATGCTACTCGTGACCCACTCACGCAGCGAAGCGTTGGAACTGGCCGATCGATTGATCTCGATCGAAAATGGCTCGATCGTTGAAATTGGACGCCCCGATCGACTTCTCGTCCCCACCTCCCAAATTAGTAACCATTTCGCTTGGGGTTGACACTCCATCGACGTAGCGCATTCCCCCCTCATTCCCTCACCATTTTCGAGATCGTGTGGCTGAGAAAGTTGGAGGTTGAGGCCTGAGATTGGGTCGCTTGGGCAATTTCCCGCACGAGTTGCGAGATCGAGTCTGTCGCAGTTGTGATTCGCGTTAGCTCCTGTTGAGTTCGGTGTACGGACTCTTTGCCAGATAGTGCTTCGTCCCGCCCTTCTCGAATTGCAGTACTGACAAACTCCGTTTGGCGGTGAATTTCACCCACGAGTCGATCGATCTCTTGCGTCACCTGTGCTGACTGCTGCGCGAGATCTCGCATCTCTTTCGCCACGACGGCGAACTCTTGACCCTGTTCGCCTGCTCGCGCCGCTTCGACCGAGGCGTTGAGAGCGAGCAAGTTGCTGCGTTCGGCCAAAGCTTTCACCAAACCCACTCCTTGCGCGATACGTCCAGAAGCCATCTGAAGCCGTTGGAGTTGGTTGGCCGCTTCAGACACGGATTCCTCGATCGACTCGATTCGTTCGACCGTCTGACTCATGAAGTCGTCTCCTGCTAACACGATGCGGTTCGCATCATTCACTTCTTGTTGCACAGTTTGAACGCTTGTCGCAACGCTTTGAATGGAGACTGCCATCTGTTGTAATTCTTGTAACAGATCTACCGTTTTCTCACGCCAAATCTGTTGTTCGCCTAAAATTTCCTCGAGCCACTCAACGATAGTGTTGAACGTTTCCCCCAAGCTTTCAATTTCTGCCGCCCCCGAAATTTTAACGCGGGTTTGTAAATCTCCAGAAGTTAATTTTTTACAAGCTTGGGTTAAATCACTTAACGATTCAATTAGTGGGTTGGCAAATTTCAAAACTATCACGATCGCTAGAATTTCTACAATAACGAACAGTAAGATGAATTGAACGATTAAGGTTCGTCCGGTTTGGTGAACCTGTGCGAGTTCGATCGAGGAAATCGCAACCCAATTCGTGGCGGGAATTTTTGCCATGACATAGGTTCGACGGTCGTGAACAAACGTCTTCGTGGTTAATTCATCGAGCTGTTCTCGAGGATCTGCTAATTCCGCCAATACGAGCGCTCGTTGTAAGATCGCTTCTTCCCCAACCAAATCGGTTTGCAAGCTTCGACCTTCAAATGTTAAGGTTGCCATCACCGTTCCCCCAGTTTTGGTATCGAGTATTTGCAATACTTCTGATTCCATAAAGCCAAGGTTTCGCAGGGTATTGATGAGAACATTTAAGTAGTTTTCCACGGGATACCCGAGTTTGATGACACCGAGAAATTCACCGTTCGATCGATCGACGATCGAACCACTGAACTCCCAACTGAAGATATCCGTCGATCGATCGAAACTCGGCACGCCCACCCACTGTTCCTGCTGTTGGGAAGCTTGCCACCAAGTCTCGTCCTGCTGCACGAAATCCGATGTCGTTTGTGTATACCCCACGTTGAACCCGTGACGTTCGGTGACGACGATCTCCGAAACGTCCCCGACACTGGCCCAATCTCGCAATCGATCGTTCAAGCGTTGGCTCGGTTGCAACAATTTCGTCATCTCGAAGGCGGCTTCCAACTCGGAAATCGATCGATCGACCAAAGGCGTTTCGCCGTCCTCACGGGGTTCTCGGGCCAGTTCTGCTCCTTCCCGTACCGCCTCCTCGACCATCGGATCGATGGCGATACTTTCAAGTAACGTTAATTTTTGGGCAATTTTCTCGTTCGTCAATTCAGCGCACACTTTCACACGATCGAACAATTTCTCTTCCATGTCTGCGATCGCGTGTCGATACATCCACCACCCACTCCCCACCCCGACTACGACCAACGGAATCGAAACCACTGGCAGAAATACTGTTAACATTTGCCGCCGTAAAGGCCAACCTTTCATAGCGATCGAGCGCCAATCAACTAGATTTCAACATCCTCGATCGTACCCCTTCACGACGATGATGACCCGAAAAAATGGGTCTCAAGCCCCGCGCTAACTTCGGCAAGAGTACAAAAGTGCTGGGTGCGTGACGCGGAAATCTCATGAACTGGATTTCCCACCCATTTTTCGTCCGCGTCACACACCCTACCATTACTGATGTTTTTGCAAAACTGAGATGCACCCAAAGGAAAACCTCAATTACAGTAAGCCGTGTCCACTGCTCACTGCTCACTGCTCACTGCTCACTGCTCACTGCTCACTGCTCACTGCTCACTGTAAAAGCGGGACTGGCGGGATTCGAACCCGCGACCTAGCGCTTAGGAGGCGCTTGCTCTATCCATCTGAGCCACAGCCCCAGACATCAGCCATGATAACAGGTCTGCCAAATGTCGATCGAGAGATTGTCGATCGAGCGTCCGTCGTATGCGGAAGTATATTGAATTTTAAAACAATATTAAAACTAGGAAACTCGAGGGATTTAATGGGAAGTGCCATCCAGGGGAAAACAGAGATTTTTACAAACGGGGCGATCTGACGACACCCGTGATTGTTGAATTGATTTTTAAATCGATACCTGAAATTGTCCCAATTCTTAAATCCAGTCCATCTCATAGAGATGTCCGAACTTATTACGGATATAACGAACGAAGGGATCGACGTATAACGGTTTACCCGACACTTTTAACACCAACTCGTCCGCCGTAAACTTGCGCCCGTGGCGATAGACGTTACGCTTTAACCAACGATGTAGCGTCTCGAAGTTACCCCGTTCGATATCCACCGGAATTTCTGGATGAATTTTTAAGGCGGTTTCAAACAACTGCGCTGCGATCAGATTACCCAGAGTATAACTTTGGAACTGTCCGCCGATGGTTCCCATATACCAGTGGACGTCCTGCAAGACGCCCGATTGAGGATTGGGCGGAACGACACCGAGATCCTGCCGATAGCGTTCGTTCCAAGCATCGGGTAAATCTTTTACCGCCAGTCGTCCTTCCAGCATTTCCAGCTCGAGATCGAAGCGAATAATAACGTGTAGGTTGTACGTTACCTCGTCAGCAGACGTACGGATTGGAGATCGGATGACCTTATTCACCGCCGCGTAAAACTCGTTCACCGAAACTTGTCCCAGCTGACGCAAGAACGTTCCCTGCAACCAGGGAAAGAAACACTCCCAAAACGCTCGACTGCGTCCGACGAAGTTTTCCCACAACCGCGCCTGACTTTCGTGCATCCCCCCCGAGGCTCCCGCCGCTAGGGGGGTCGCTTCCAATGCCGGATCGATCCCCTGTTCGTAAAGCGCGTGTCCCATTTCGTGGAGACTGCTGAACACGCTTTCCGAGAGATCGTGCGTGTCGATGCGAGTGGTCAGGCGTACGTCGTCGATCGAGAAACGAGCTGTAAACGGATGGGGGGTTCGATCGAGTCGTCCACGCTCGAAGTCGTAACCGATGCGCTCGAGTGTTTTGTGACAAAAGCCCAGTTGCATTTCCTCTTCAAATTCTTGAGAAAGCAAGCTATTGTCGAGCTGCGGACGTTCGGCGAGCGCGTCAACAATGGGGACGAGTTTCGATCGAAGTTCCCCAAACAACTGTTTCAGCATCCGAGTGGTGACGCCTTCGTCCTCTCGTGCGATTAACGGATCGGCGATGCACTCAGACTCTGGAAAGAAACTCGCCCACTGCTGAGAGAGTTCGAGGGTTTTTTCGAGAAACGGGCGCACGCGCTCGAAATCTCCCTCTGGCTTGGCTTTCGCCCATGCCATGTACGATTCCGTTTGGTGCTGCGACAGCTTGACCACAAAATCTGATGGAATTCGGACGGCCCGTTGACTATCCCGACGAGCCACGCGCAAAAGACTTGCTTCTATGGAGTTGTAAGGCAGCAAACGCTCGTAGTCTTTGAGATCTTCGAGGAGATCGTGTAATGCCGGATCGGTTAATTTCTCGTGAGCGATCTGTCGCAACATTGCAATTTGCCGTCCCCGAGCGATCGCCCCTCCTGTGGGCATATACGTCGCCCGATCCCATTGCAACACTGATGCGGCTGCTTCGAGGTCGCGAATTTCTTGCAAGCGCGAGCGCAGTTCTAAATATTGGGTTTCGGGCTTCGATCGAGTGGACATAGCAAATTGGCAAAGGCAAACGCGGCTGGTGGGGCCTATAGACGATCTTAAGCGTCTGGCGGGTGGAGTGGACGGTTCAACAGGATTTTTTTGTTCTGTCAGAACGATCGAGATCGATCGAACTGATTGTTTTTGTTTTTTGTTCAGTTTTTATTCGATAATAGTCGCGCTCACAAACGTTTGAAATTTGTTAAGCCGTGCCTACTTTATGAATGCTTTACGAGATCGCACGGCCACAATAATTTAATTCTTCGATCGTCATATCCACGATCCGGATCTAAGCAAATCTCGGTAGGTATTCATCAATTGCCCGTGAGAGCATTCAATTTGACTTGAATGCTCGTTGATTCTCGATTGAAGATTCGCCTGCAAGCTTCCAGCTTGGAGTGAAAAATATTGAAGGCTATCACCATTCGATAACAAGCAGTTGCAAGATATATTAAATTGTATTTTCTATAAAGGTAAAAATACAAATATAAAGATTTAATGTTTTCTGATATTCTTTATTTATTGTGATGCTACAATCGCAAGAAATAGAGCTATTGTGTTTTTTGGAGTTTAGATATCTGAACGAGCAAAAAACATTTATTTGTTGCGTTTTTTTAAAAAAAGATCTTATCGAAAAAAAAATGAAAAACAAGACAACAAAACATAAAGGAGCTATTCAGAGAAATTATGCTTAGGGATTTGGGGGAATGAAATGTATGCGAGTTGATGCCTCTGTTTTTGGATTCCCAATTCTCCTCATTGCGCTGGGAGGATTCGGGTCGAGCGCTGTCGCTCAAATCGCGGCGGACGAGACGCTGCCTTCAGC
>LWRO01000080.1 GCA_001657325.1 Geitlerinema sp. BBD 1991-9
GGTACGAGAGCATTTAGGGCAGGGTGAGGTTGAAGCCGCTCAAGCGGAGTTTGACCCGTGGCGTCCTCCGGAGGTGGTCAACTTCCTCAACTACATCGAACGCCACTCCCATCGCTTACCCGATTATGCTCAGCGCCAGGAAAACGGCCAGGTTATTGGTTCGGGGGAATACTATCTTGCCCCAATTTGACAGAAGAGAATTATAAAATGCTTGCTATGCAGTCGATCGTTATTACCAATCTCGAAAAACCGAAAAGAGCAATCGTCTTATACGCTCTGTCTCTCATCCTCAGCATAATCAACTAGGACAATTTAGCAATTATACGTATTAAATCTGACGATCGATCGAGGAAATTCCACGAAAACACTAAAATTCTTGCTCGAGTATCATCCACAATTAAAAAAATATTCTAGATTGAGAAAATTGTGATTTCGATCGCTGGTTGTTGGTAAGCTACGTCATCAAAATATCGCTCAGAGATCACCTTGACACCTCTCAGATCGTCACAAAAAAAATCGATAAAACAAGAGACAATAGAAGCTGAGATGATTTGGACGTATCGTCATGACTCCTCAAGTGCAATTGCTTCCAGGGGCAATTCCAGCAATCTTAGCATCTGCTAGCGAACGTGGATTTCTCACGATCGCCGATCGATATGGCTTAATGGCTGCAACCCTCGATGACACCCTCGACGAAACCGATCGCCGTTGTGTCGATCGACTGTTAAGAGCTGTGGTTCGCGGCCGCATTCAGGTTGGCGAACAATTATCTTGAGAAACCAAGATTTATAAAGCTTTACAACGACGATTTTTCAAAATGAGATCGTTCGATCGAGGAATTTAAAATGTTAAAGCTAACCAGAAAGAAGGTGCGTGACATAAAGTCAACGCACCTTTGTTATTTCAAAACACTGAAATGCTAGATCTTCAAACAGAACAATGTTAAAAAAAATTCAAGTTAAGACGCTTCCACACCTTGCACGACCATGACCGAACAGGGAGAACGATGGAGAACGTAATTACTCACACTACCCAACAGCATTTCTTGCAAACCACGACGGCCGCGACGACCCAGCATGACGAGATCGGCATCCCACATTTTTGCTAACTGACAAATGCGGCGGCCGGGATCGCCAACCTGACAGTCAAATTCTACGGAAACGCCCTTTTCTCTACCTTTCTCGGCATAGCGACCTAACTGTGTCCGAACCCTCGCGATTTCAGTCTGCAAGTTTTTGTGATACGTCGCTTGAAAATCTTCGCTCAACACCAAATCTGCACCGATTCCCGCCCCTGACATGGGTAGCAAATCGTCCTCTAACGGCATCTCAACCGTATTCATCACCATCATTGACGCTCCATCGGTTTTGGCTAAATGCAATGCTCGATCGAAGACGACATCGCTGTGTTCGTTGAGGTCAATCGCAACTAAAATTTTATGAAAGCTCATTGTCATCCCTCCCAAAATCTGAGAAATGCCTATAATTTCAGGCTAACAAAGGGATTTCAAAGCGGGATTTTTTCTTGACGATTCTTCACCCAGTCCTTGAAAAGGGGAAATGAAGAAACGATCGTTAGCTTAAAAAGTCAACCAAGGCTTCTAACTTCGACCACGCCACACCACTGGCGAGAATTTCACGCGCTAATGCAATGCCTTTTTCGTAGTCTCCAGAGGGAATCGCTCCTGCAACTTCCAACGCCAGTGCTGCATTGAGCGCGACCACATCTTGTTGAGCTTGCGTTCCTTTTCCTTGAAGGATCGATCGAAGAATATCAGAATTTTCCTGTAGGTCTCCCCCCCGTAAAGCAGAAGTGGGTGCGGGTGCGAGTCCAAATTCCTTGGGATCGATCGTGGCCGTCGTAACAGTATTTTCAGCTAAAACGGCTACATCGGTTAAATCCGCCAAACCCGCTTCGTCTAGGCGCTCTCGCCCGTGTAACACGATCGCTCGCCGAACGCCTAATTCACCTAAGGTGTTTGCTAAAGTATTCAACAAAGCCGGATCGTAAACGCCCATGACTTGGCCCGTGGGGCGTAACGGATTGACTAACGGACCGAGTAAATTAAACACCGTCCGCACTTTCAACGTTTTTCGCAGTGGAACCACTGCTTTCATCGCGGGATGCCAACCCGGTGCGAAGAGAAACGTAATCCCGACTTCTGAAAGTGCCGCCTCGATCGATTCTCCCGGTGCTTTGAGATTGATGCCCAGTACTTCTAAGACATCCGCCGATCCCACTTTACTCGATGCCGATCGATTGCCGTGTTTCGCCACTGCAACACCCGCCGCCGCCGCCACAAACGCCACGGAGGTTGAAATGTTAAACGTCGAAGCCCCATCGCCACCCGTTCCACAGGTATCGATGCGGGTTTCGGGAAGGGGTGCGTTAGACGTGGGATGACTCAGCGATTGCAACACTTGCGCCATCCCCGTCAGCTCTTCAGAGGTTACGCCTTTTGCCTGAATTGCTGCTAAAATCGCCCCAGATAACACCGGAGGAATCGCTTCGTCGAGCCATCCTTGCATCAATTGACTGGCTTGTTCGCGAGTGAGAGATGCTCGATCGAGCAGTTGTTGCAGTAAGTTCGACCAAATCGCGAGATCGGTTGTCTGGAGGGGCATTTGAGTCATCGATCGAGCTAGGTGAAGGCTCCGAAGATCGTACCACAGCCATTTACGATTCAAGCCATTTACGATTGACGGTTTGCGACTGATGGTTTTTGTCTATCTCCAACTCCATCTCCTCACCCATCAAACTTTTCCATCAGCCACCCCAAGCCAGCACCACCCACTTCTGACAGCACGCTAATCAAGCGGTAGAGGGCCACCGCTGCGAGAACCGTTCCCGTGGGAAACTCAGAGTCCAGTAACGCCACCGCTGTCGCTTCAAACACGCCGATTCCGCCGGGTGCGCCGGGAACCACTAATCCCAACAACCACGCTAAGCTAAAAACACCAAATAATAGGGGAAGCTGTTCGATCGACCAAGAATCGATCGATTGCCAAGCGATTAAAAACCCCAAACCTCGTAACGCGACAAATCCCAATTCACCCATCAAAGGAAAGAACGGATAGCGGCGAATCCGAAACGAAGCCTCTCCAAGAGATTGTCCTTTTAATTTGGTTCGTCCGACTCGATCGAGAATAGGATTGAGCCAGCGCGGGTGAATGCCGACGAGTACCGCCGCCAAAGCAGCGCCCTGTAAAACGGCTCGATCGCCAGGAACCCACAACAACGCCACTGGAAGCGCCGCCGCCGCCATTAATAAGGGTTCTAAAACCACGCTCGCCGTCGCTGCGATAACGGACAAACCGGCTTGAGATGACGCACGAATTCGACCGTAAAAATGCCAGATATTACCGGGGAGATACTTCGCGACGTTTGTTTTTAGGAAAACCCGCGTCGCCCAAAGCATCGAAACAGGTTGGTTGAAATCTCGCAAAATCCAACCCCACACCCACCCCGACCAAATATGCGCCACCAATGTTACGCTAAATGCAACGCTTAATAACAGCCATCCTTGCGGCTGCAAGCGCAAATCTGCCACGTCGCGCCAATGGGTTTTCAGGGTTTGGGCGAGGAAAAACAGCGTTGCACCGAAGATAACCCAGCGTAAATAGGGTTTGAAGTCAGACAGGCGAACGTTAAACATAGAGGTCGTGCGGCGATCGATCGAGAGTTTCAAACTGGCAGAATGTTGTAGAGACGACGCTTCATCGCCCTTTCAGTTTTTTGGCATAATCGATCTCAATACCGTAACCGTTCATTAACATCGCGAGATCGCCAAAGTGAGAATGTTCGATACTGTTGCTTCAATCCTCGATCGAGTGCTGTCAGGACAAGAGCTAACGCTCGAAAACGGCGTGACACTTTTGCAAGCTACCGATCCTCGATCGATCGAGGCCATTCGCTACACGGCCGATCGACTACGACAGCAACAGGTGGGCGATACGGTCACCTATGTCGTCAATCGCAACATCAACTTTACCAACATTTGCGAACAGCACTGTAGTTTTTGCGCCTTTCGACGCGATGAAGGCCAAGATGGGGCATACTGGCTCGATAGCGGCGCGATTTTAGAAAAAACAACAGATGCAGTCGCGCGAGGGGCAACAGAGATTTGTATGCAAGGGGGACTTCACCCTCAAGCTAAATACAATGACACCTCTTTAGACTATTACGTTCGCCTGGTTCGCACGATTAAAGACGAGTTTCCCGACTTACACCTTCACGCTTTTTCGCCTCAAGAAATTCAGTTTATTTCCCGTGAAGACGGTGTGAGTTACGAAACGGTTATCGGAACTTTGCGCGATGCGGGAGTGGGTTCGATGCCGGGAACGGCGGCGGAAGTCCTCGACGATTCGGTTCGGCGCACGATCTGTCCCGAAAAAATCAATACGGAAACTTGGTTGGAAATCGTGGGAACGGCTCATCGTTTGGGCGTTCCGACCACGAGTACGATGCTGTCAGGACATATCGAAACGTCGCAACAGCAAATCGAGCATTTGTTGAAATTGCGGACTTTGCAACAACGATCGATCGATCGAAACTATCCCGCACGTATTACTGAATTTATTGTATTGCCTTTTGTCGGACGAAAAGCCCCCGCACCAATACGTCGTCGTGTCGGACGAGATCGACCTGTTTTATCTGATGCGTTATTACTCATGGCTGTGGCACGTCTGACGCTCGATTCTTGGATTCCCAACCATCAACCGAGTTGGGTAAAATTGGGATTAGCTGGAGCGACGGAAGCCTTAAAGTGGGGATGCAACGACATCGGGGGTACGTTGATGGAAGAACATATTACGACGATGGCCGGTGCGACGGGCGGAACTTGCATGGAACCTGAGACGCTGGAACAGGCGATTCGATCGATCTCCCGCGTTCCCCAGCAACGAGACACGCTTTATCAACCCGTCAAGCAGTCTGCAAAAGTGGCTATTTGACCCCGAAGCAGTTTGCTCGATGGGGTAAGATCCAATTTCTAAGAGCGCTTATCACAGCGATCGGCGAACGATTACTTTCTATCTCGTCGAAAAAATAGGATCTGTTGGACTTATACCATTTTCAAAAATTCATGCCATAGATGTCTGTCGGGGTGAACGGTGTTCGCCCAAGTTCAGCCGAAGATCTCTAGCCGGATTATCGAGAAATGGTATTAGAGTGATAAGCAGAGTTTATGAGGCTCCAAAACTCTTGGCGTCGGGGCGAGCGGCCGTTCGCCCCGACAACAATATTGGTATCGTAAGCAACCAAATTACACCGCAATTCCAAGAGAACCCCAAAATATCTCTCTTTGGTCGTTTTCGGCGTGAAAATTTCGATCGCAGTCGGTTGAACGCCAGGGTTGGGAACGCCATCGAATTCACGATTCGCGTACAATTGCTTCAAATTGCATTCGATCGATCCGATTCGATCGATACAGGGTTTCTGCGATTTCCGTCAGGGTCAGCACCGAAAACGCACGATATCCGCTTTCTTTTAAGCGATCTTTGACACCGCTTTCGTGGTCGATCAACACGACAATATCGTTCACGATCAAGCCTGCCGACTCTAATTTTGCGGCCCCTTCCATGACACTATTTCCCGTAATTAAAATATCGTCAACCACCACAGCCGTTTCACCGGGATGAAAATGTCCTTCAATCGCACGACGAGTTCCGTGTGCTTTCACCTCTTTCCGAGGAAAAATCATCGGATGGTGCAATCGCAGCGAGAGTCCCGTCGCCGTGGGAAGAGAGCCATAGGGAATTCCAGCAATTCGATCGAACGTCAAATCTTTCAAAATCTCCGCGTAGGCGTGAAGAACTTGATGGAACAATTGCGGGTTTGAAATGATTTTTCGTAAATCGATGTAATAGGGAAACGTTGCCCCCGAAGCTTGAACGTATTCCCCGAATAAAATGCAGTCGAGATCGTATAATTGCCAAATCAAATCGCGGTGAGGATGTTCGCCCAGTTCGCCTTTATCGGGCATCCACAGCTCACACGTCGAAGCATCTCGTGCGATCTCGCTGCGCGTTCGATCGATCTCCTCGTTCAACTCGTCCAACTTCTCTACGAGATCGTCGCGTTTTAGCCAATCTTGCGGAACTGGAATTAACAATCCCGTTCCATTTCGATCGAGTCCCGCCTGCAAAAATCGATCGAGTTGTTCCGATTCCGCCCACAAACTTCGTGCCAGTAAAATTCGTTCCGGTGCAGCAGCCCGCACCTTCGCCAAAATTGCCGGTTGCGCCGTTCCCACCTCAAACCCCAACTGTTCCGCCGTTCCCCACAACCTCGCCTCTTTCACCACTTGCAAGTAAAACGGCGCGTTGGGCGACGGATAATCCTGTAAGGGGCTTGCGGCGGGGTTGGATGTGCGACAAAGCACGAACGCAGCTTTATCGGGATACAGCAAAAACGGGGCGGCTTCGTCTTGTCCCGCGTAAGGATTGAGCGTCACTGCATCGACGTGCCATTCTTCAAAAACTGTCCGCGCAAATGCTGTCGCCGTGTTGAGATCGCCGTGTTTGGCATCGAGGACGATCGGAATTTCGTCGGGGATGGCGTGTAAAACGGTTCTGAGCAGTTCTAAGCCAGAAACGCCTAGTGCTTGGTAAAAGCCTAAGGTAGGTTTGTAGGCGCAGACGCGATCGACGGTTTTCTCGACGATCGAAATGAGCCAATCGCACAAATCTGCAAGTTGGTAATCGACAGATTCGCCAGATTCGTCACCACCGGGCATCATTTCCGGGTTGGGATCGAGTCCGACAATGAGTAAACTCTGATTTCGGGCGATCGTGCTGTTGAGTTTCTCGAAAAAGCTCGTTTCCATATTTGACTTCAGCGATTCCCAGGCCGTGTCTTTAACAAAATGTTAACTGTAAATTTTCCCAGTGTTGGCAATCGTGTCCGTCATTTGCTATACGAATCGATCGAGGGCCTCGTTTCGCCGTCAGATATTCCGCTAAAACCGGGACGAGGTGGACTTCCGATTCGCTATCGATCGGCGTTGGCGTTGAAGTTGGCGAAGTCAGAAGCTATGGAAAAAGCGCACGAGATTGCATCTCGGATTCACGCCCCTGAATTTCAACTTTCTGTAACGCCTCCTGGCTTTCTGGATATTGGAATTCGAGATATCGTGCTAGCCAACTGGCTACAAAACCTCGTCCACACGTCCGTTCCTGCTGTAGCAGAACCTTCCCTCGATCGAGAAATCCCGTTTGTCATTCAATATACGTACAGCCGTTGTGGTTCGCTCTTGCAACTCGGGGCGCGAGCAGGCTTCGTAAGGTTAAAACGCTCGTCTCACCGTCGCCCTCTTTACACAGACGAGACCAGGAACGAGAACGGCGTTCGCGGTGAAATTCTCAATCCTCTTCCTTGGCTCGACGCGCAAAACTGCCTCCGCTACAGCCACGACAGCGAATCCCAACTCATTGCCCGATGCGTTACTGTGGCGGACACGATCGCCCAAAATGAGGGAAACTGGCTCAAATACGCCTTGCAATTGGCGCAAGCCTTCGAGATGTTTCATCGAGACTGTCGCATTGTGGGACAACCCCCCGAGATCGCTCGGGTTCGTTTGGGATGGTTAGCGGTGACGCGAGTTTTGCTGAAATGGCTGCTAGAAGTCGGTTTGAACGTTTCCGCCCTCGATACGATGTAAGAATATTCTGAAATTTTTGTTAAAAGGGGTGACAAACTCGAATAGGTCGGCTATATTACCTATTGTGTGAGGAGCGAACCAGTAAGGACACCGAGACGAAACACGGCCAGTCGTCGGTGTCCTTTCTGATCTCAGCGTTTTTACGAAGACGGTTCTTTAGAGAAAGCGTTCGATCGCTGCGGCAACGCCATCCGCTTCAACACTGGGCGCAACCCAGTCCGCAGCTGCTTTCACCGCCTCGGGGGCATCTCCCATCGCAACGCTCACTCCCGCGTATTTCAGCATTTCGAGATCGTTCCAGTTGTCGCCAACGGCCATCACCTGTTCTGGGCGCAATCCCAAACAGGCTTCGGCGAGATATTGCACGGCTGCGCCTTTGTTGACTTCTGGGTGTGCGGCTTCAAAGAAGCTGGCGACGGAGGTGGTGGTGTAGAGTTGTTGCTGGGTGTAGCGTCGTCGGATTTCGCCGAGGAGGGCTTCAATGGCAACCGTATCGTGACTGAGGGCGAGAATTTTAGTGGGAGCGGTGTCTAAGGTCGATCGAAGATCTCCCACTGCGATGGCTTCCATCTTGGAGCGCTGGACGTAGGATTGCGTTTCGGGGGTAAGTTCGCGAACGTAAAGTCGATCGTCGATGTAGAAATGGACGGACAATCGATCGCGCCATTGGGGAGTCTCGAAGCGATCGAGGAGTTCCCGTGCGAGATCGGGACACAGGGGGGTATGGCGGTACACTCGATCGGATTTGGGATCTTTGATGAGTGCGCCTTGGTAGCAAATTAGCGGAAGCGGTGAATCGATTTCTCGGTGAAAGCGCAAGGCGGAACGGTACATTCGTCCTGTAGCGATGGCGACGGGGATGCTTTGCGCGGCGACTTTGCGAATTGCATCTTTAACAGCTTCGCTAATTTGGTTGGATTTTCCAGCGATGGTTCCGTCGATGTCGAGGACGAGAAGCTTAATAGTCATTTACGATTTGCGACTGACGACTTACGATTTGCGATCGTAAACGATTTGCGATTTCTCCTCACTCGATCGTCATGTCTCTCCATTGTCGCTACAGGTGGCGATTCCCTCGCGAATGGCGGCTTCGAGTCGCTGGGGTTCGTCAGTTCCAATTCTGAAGCGTTTTCCGGAAGCCAAGTGAAGCTGCACCGCATCGAATCCCGACACGTTAAACATCCATCCTTCAGGTGTTAGGCGAATTCCCCAACCGTAGAACCAGGGATTGCGCACGATCGAAACTTCGTCGATTTCCATCAGGCTAAATTCTTTGCGAATCAATCCGAAACCGAACCAGCACGAGACTTTCGACGCTCCCACTTCAACGGTGAGGGTTCCAAACACAAGAGCGAGGACAGCTAAGGTGACGACGACGACGAGGTCAACCCACGACGGTTGAATGGTCCTCAAAACCAGCATCAAAATCGCAACAGCCGCGAAGGCTACTAAAATTGCGATGCCGATTTGTGTATGTTTGTAAATCACGACGATCGCCTCAACAGTTCAACTCGAAACGCTATGGATGCATTCTAGCGCTCCGAGGTGAAAGGAAATCGCTCGATCGAGTGGTTATCTTAAGACTGAATTTTGAGTTCTTCAAAAATATTAAGATATTAAGTTGTAAGTCTACTGTAATATTATTAGTTGTGTGTTTGATGTTTATGTTCTCAGTCAAGGTTGCCTAAACTTAGACGTTGAGGTGTGAGAATGTTTTTAAGACTGCTGGTTGCTGACCCGATCCTCTTTTCCCGAATTATCGTCATTATTATCATTTCAATCACGTTACACGAACTCTCTCACGGGATTGCTGCTATTTCGCAAGGAGACGATACACCCCAAAGTACGGGTCACATGACGCTCAACCCCGTCGTTCATTTAGGGGTGAGTTCGATCGTATTTTTATGTTTGGCGGGAATTGCCTGGGGGCAAATGCCCGTAAATCCACGTAAGTTTCGTCACCCCAAGTGGAGTAACATCATTGTCTCTGCCGCCGGGCCGCTGCTGAATTTAGCGTTGGGCGTATTGTTCGTTATCTTTTTAAAGATCAACGTCAATTGGGCAACCGACTCGATCGTTAGCTCTGAGTTTTTATATTTAGTCGCCAGACTCAATTTAATTCTATTCCTGTTTAACTTAATCCCTATTCCACCGCTTGATGGTTTTCACGTTTTCAGCGAATTTTTTCCAAGCTTTAAGTCGTTGCAAAACAGTCAAATGGGAATGCTATTTTTGGCAATTTTATTTGTGGGAGGAGCTTCAAGAATTCTCGCTCAAGTCGTCGATCTTTTAATTTGTATGGCACTGAATCCTCCTGGATACTGCCTGGCGGGATAGCGATTGACTGGAAATTCATATCCCAACCCTGAAATTGTTGGGAGATCGGTTCGATCGCTAAATCAGAACGTGTGTTTTCTATTCGGTCTAGATTATCTCGCATCTAACAACGGGATAAATTGACAACGAATATGAAAAGATTTTTTTATCGTGTTTCTTCACTTCAACCTACGATTTTTCTGCCTTTTCTCCTCATTGAATCGATTTTTCAGCAAAAATGGTACTTTGAGATCGGCTTAGAGGGTATCTATAAAGAGAAAATTAAGGGTCTGTTGGAATTGCGGTGTAATTTTATTGCCTATCAAACCAAAACCCTTGTAGGGGCGAACGGCCGTTCGCCCCTACGCCAACGGTTTCAGAATTTCATAAACTCTGCGCGATTCTCGTTCCGAGACGCTTCACGAACGCACTAACTCCAACAGACCCAAAATTAAGAGGTCAGGCGTTGGAGAATCAAAACTAAGTGTTAGGACTGGAATCTCAAAAATTTTCCCAATCTGTTGTCAATTGTTGCTTTTCCTAAATCCTCCCTCAGACTTCTTGCATCAACTCCCTCAATTCTCCGATTTTTCGGCAGAAGTCAGACCACCTCTCTAATAGGAGTAGATCTGCTGAACTAAGTCGGGCGAGCGATCTTCCGGCTTAGTTCAACAGATTTGGGTCGTCGTTCCCTGAGACGAATCGCTGACGGTTTCCAAACGATTTTGTTTGTCTTTAACAAAACCACAAAGTTATATTCCTATATGTAGGATATATCCTGAATAATTTTGTACGATTTGCTTGGAATAGTTTTTTAATCCATCCTAAGGAATTACAAGCTCCTCTCCATTTTTTAATTTTGGATATTGATATAGAAGCAAATTGTAAATACTGCGAAGATAACGATTGAATTGTTCTTCATCTTTCGGTCGAGAATCTATAAATTCTATAAAATCATTAAATAATTTTTCAACTGTAGAGTTTAAAAATTCTTCTATAAATTGTCGATCTGCACCCACGATAAAGAAATCTTCTGGAGAGCATAAAAATATCCAATCTGGCTTACCCGAATACAAAACAAACCAAAGCGATCCACATTGAAAGTCAAATTCAAAGATTTCGTCAATATTTACTGAAAACTTTAGCACAGAAGGAAAAATTTTGAGCTTTTCAAAAAGAACAGCAATAATTTCTTTATATTGACGTTTAGAAACTACACTAGCTAAACTTTCCATTTCTTCCGTTGTAAAATGCCCAGCACTTTCGACTGGCACAAACACCCAATCTTTTTGTTTTATTATAGTAATCTTATCTGGTTGAAGATGCCCTTTAACAACCTTAAACACAGTCTGATAAATCCGATCTATTTCTGTTTTGCTTTCGATAGGTTTTATTAGCTCAAATTTCATGATGTCATTTTATCTTTGGCAACATTAATATTTACAAAAAACAAAATCATTTTTTGATTCAACTAGAATTATTTTTGAGAATATTTTTTGTATTTATAAAAATACCTTATTTTTTGCTTGGCTTGGTTGGAGAAGGTATATGTACATCTACAGTGGGAAAACCAGAAGCAGATTTTTTTTCTGAGCGTTTTAATACGGTTGAGCCATCAGGTAAATTTAAATAAAATTTGGACATCTTCTTCTCTCTCTTGTATTTCATCTTCACGATCTTTTGTGATTTCCTCAAAATCTTCCTCTGCTTCTGCCTCATCACCATCTCTTTCAAAATTCTTCTTCTTGTCATTCATAGGTCTTGTCCCTCGCTTGAGTATTTCAATGGCTTCTCGACTACTCTCGGCGAGAAGAGAACCAAGAATATAACTTAAGTCTTCTAAGACATTTAAGCCTATAGCAAATGCTGCAACTGTAGCTGTAGCATTTATAGCATACACGATGGGTTCCATTGAGGGGGCTAGACCCAAGAAACCACCTGCATTTAAACCACTCGAATCGACAAAGTTGACCGGATTAGCATTGCCATACAGATACTTATGCAGCGTAATCGGCTCGCCAATCCGCCCCTCATACGTATCCCGCCGTGTAAACCGTCCCGTCTCAGCATCGTAGAACCGCTGACGCAGATAATACTGCTCTAACGCCCCGTCAAACGGCTCCCCAGCAAACAGATAGTCGTTCTCAACCTCACCCGTCG
>LWRO01000081.1 GCA_001657325.1 Geitlerinema sp. BBD 1991-9
TTCAGCTTATGGAACCTTGCCCGCCATCCCCGTAACCGTTGCCAGTTCGTTTCGGCGGAACGAATCGCACCGTTAAGACTTGCTGTTCCATGCCGTTGTTATACACCTAGGTGAGAACAATTGAGACTCGGCGGCTGAAGCCGCTCGGGGAGGAAAATCTCCCGACTATCCTCGTGAAACCACCGCCTCGGACTTGATATCGTCCGTCACGGCATTACGGATTTTCTCCTCGTCTTCCGCCACCATCAAATCGAACCAAAACGTCGTTCCCACACCAACTTCACTGGCCAAATGAACGCTGCTATGGTGCTTTTGCACGATATTGCGAACGATCGACAATCCTAATCCCGTCCCTTCTAAGGTGTGAACGCGATTTTCAACGCGGAAGAATCGATCGAAAATGGCCTCGCGATCGTCGGGTTCGATGCCGATTCCCGTATCGGACACTTCCACCCGCACGTACTGCGTTTTCCCTTCCGTCGGTTCGCCGTTGGGGTTAGACGTCGATCGATAAGCGCGAACGATCACCTTACCCTCATCTAGGGTAAACTTCAGCGCGTTACCGACTAAGTTAGCAAACACCTGTAACAACAGATCGTAATGGCCCCAAACCGGCGGTAAATCCGGTTCGACTTCCTGAGTGAGTTCGATTCCTTTGTCCTTGGCGTTGAGTTGGTACGTTCGCAGGGTTTGTTCGATCGGCTGTACGATATCGAGGGGTTCGAGGTGGTAAATCCGGCACGATTCCAACCGCGACAAGTCCAGAACGTCGTTGACGAGGCGCGTCAGTCGATCGGTTTCGTGGTTGGCGGTTTCCAAAAACTCCTGACGTTCGGCTTCGCTCAAATCCTCGCCGTATTCGTGCAGGGTTTCGATAAACGATTTGATATTAAACAACGGCGTTCGCAGTTCGTGAGAAATATTGCTGATGAACTGACTTTTCGCTTCGTTGAGTTCCACTTCGCGAGTGATATCCTGAATGGCGATCGAAATCCCTTTGACGCTTTCCCGTTCTCGATCGCGTACCGTCGTCACCAAAATCCGAATCGTGCGTCGTGTCGGTTCGGTAATCGTAATCCGGAACTCGCCCCCGTCCCGCTCTCCCTTCGCCATTTGAAACAGCGGCCGGGTTAACTCCACTTGTACCGTAGCGGGTAGCACCGGGAGGACACTATTTCCCGCGATCTCGCGGTCTTCCCAGCCGAAAATCCGTTTCGCCGTCGGATTCACGAGAATGACGTTCATCTGCGGGTCGAGCAACACCGCACCGTCTGCAATGCTGGAGACCAGAGTTTCCAGCTTCGCTTTTTCCGCTGTCAGCTCTTCGATATTCTGTTCTTCGTAGCGTTCGAGCCGCTCGGCCATTTCGTTAAACCCTTCGATTAACTCGCCGAGTTCGCCGCTGAAGGGTAAATCGACACGTTGCTTGAAGTCTCCCGAGGCGATGCTTTTCACGCCGACTAACAATTCTTTAATCGGTCGCGTGATCGTCAGTGCGTTAAAAACTGCCCCGAGAATCACCATCACCCAGATGGAGACGAACACGGCAATGGTGACATCTCGCGTCAATCCCATCGAGGTCACGACCGTTGGATTGGGATTGATTCCCACCGCCATGATGCCTAAGGATCGATCTCCGTCGAGCAGTGGAACGAAAACGTCCGTAACTTGACCGTTAGGGGTGATATGTTGGCGAACGAAGGGCCGTTGGGAACGAAGCGCTTCTTCCGGAAGTTGAATGCGCCGCTCGATCGTCAGGGAATTTTGAACGGTTGCTTCGGAGTAGGGGATGCCGAAAAAAATCTGTCCGTTCTCATCTGCATAGATGATGTAGCGAACGCTCGAGGTGCTGCTGTAAAAATGATTGGTGAACCGTGCCAGTTCGCTTTTGTTATCTTCGGCGATCAATTCTGTGACGTTGGCGGCCAGCAGCAGGCCCAAATCGCGCCCGAAGCGGGTATCGTTGAGGCGAGCGTCTTGTTGAATGGTATTGACTGCCCAAAACGTCAAACCGCTCACGATTAACGATACGGCTAGGGTCGCTGCCGCCATGAGTTTGGTTTGGAGCGTAAACTCCGACCACCAGCTAGCGATCGTGCTTCCGATCTGTCTCAGTAGAGTCAGCAAGGCGAGTCTGTCGCAGTGACTACGATTAAACGATTCTATTCTGACACGAGATCGCCGATCGAGGATCTCAGCATCATTTGGAGGAAGCTCGGCGATAAGATAGTCGATCGAACTGATTGTCGATTGTGTTGTCGATTGTGAGTAAAAACGGCTTGTGGTCAAACCAGTTTTCGTCACGGGAGGAACGGGATTTGTCGGCGCTCACGTGGTGCGGGCGCTTCTCGACGCGGGCTATCCCGTTCGCGCGCTCGTTCGATCGAGCAGTCCTTTGGAAAATTTACGCGGCTTAGCGATCGAACTCGTTAAAGGGGATCTCAAAAACCCCGACCTCTCGGCGCTGATGCGTGGGTGTCAAGCGGCCTGTCACGTCGCCGCCCACTATTCTTTATGGCAGCGAGATCGCGAACTGCTTTATCAGAATAACGTGTTGGGCAGTCGGAACCTCTTTAACGCCGCACGGGAAGCGGGGATCGATCGAGTCGTCTATACGAGTTCCGTCGCCGCCATCGGCGTGAAACCCGGTGGGGCCCTCGCTAACGAAACCTATCAAAGTTCAGTCGATCGACTCATCGGTGCGTACAAACAATCGAAGTACTGGGCCGAACGGGAAGCCGACAACGCCGTCGCCCTCGGGCAAGACATCGTGATCGTCAACCCCAGTACACCCATCGGTGCCAACGATATCAAACCCACGCCCACCGGCGATATTATTCTACGTTTCCTCCAAGGTCGAATGCCCGCCTACGTCAACACCGGACTCAATTTCATCGACGTTCGCGATGTCGCTCGAGGACACGTTCTCGCCCTCGAGCGCGGGAAAACGGGAGAACGTTACATCTTAGGCGATCGAAACTTGACACTAAAAGCGTTTCTCGATCGACTCGCAACCCTCACGGGGTTAAGCGCTCCGAAACACACCGTTCCGCTCTGGCTTCCCTTGACGGTGGCTTGGGTAGACGAGAAAATCCTCGCGCGACTGGGGAAAACGCCCTCTGTCCCCCTCGACGGCGTGCGAATGTCTGCCGAACCGATGTATTACAATGCCTCGAAAGCTGTCCGAGAACTGGGTTTACCGCAATCGGGAATCGACGGTGCGCTTCAAGAGGCCGTGACCTGGTTTCAACAGCATTTCGAGATTTCGGCAGAGGCGGAAACGGCAGGACTATAATGAAATTTACCAGTTCTGTCGAAGGGTGGAACGTCAAACGATTGGCGAGAGGAGAAAAATTTTGGCTATTCAAATCCAGCAAGCAATTGCCGTTGGGAAATATTTAGTCGAACAGCGTTTGAAGGGACGAAAAAAGTTTCCCCTCGTGCTGATGCTCGAACCGCTATTTCGGTGTAATTTAGCGTGTTCGGGCTGTGGAAAAATCCAACATCCGAAAGAAATTCTCAAGCAAAATCTGACGCCGGACGAGTGCTTCGCTGCCGTTGAAGAGTGCGGCGCTCCCGTCGTTTCAATTCCAGGAGGAGAACCGCTGTTACATCCGCAAATCGACGAAATTGTTGCCGGATTAGTAAAACGCCAAAAGTTCGTTTATTTGTGTACGAACGGCATTCTTTTGGAAAAGAGCCTACATAAGTTCGAGCCGTCTCCATACCTGACGTTTAGCATCCACGTGGATGGACTGAAAGAACATCACGATAAATGTGTCGATCGAGAGGGCGTTTTCGATATTGCAATGAATGCCATTCGCGTGGCGAAACAAAAGGGGTTCCGCATCACGACGAACACGACTGTTTTTGAAGGCACTGACCCCAAAGAAATGCAAGATTTCTTTGATGTTCTGACCGGTTTGGGCGTGGACGGTATGATGGTTTCGCCGGGGTACAGCTATGAAAAAGCTCCCGACCAAGAGAACTTCTTGCAGCGGGAACGCACGAAAGCTCTGTTCCGCGAAATTCTCGCACCGTTCAAGTCTGGCAAAAAGAACTGGCAGTTCAACCACAACCCGCTCTTTTTGGACTTTTTGATGGGGTACAAAGACTACGAATGTACGCCCTGGGGAAGTCCGAGTTACAGTGTTTTAGGTTGGCAAAAACCCTGTTATTTACTCGATGAAGGTCATTACAAAACCTTCCAAGAATTGCTCGACAATACGGATTGGAGTCAATACGGACGCAAGAGCGGTAATCCGAAATGCGCCGATTGCATGGTTCACTGCGGCTACGAACCGACAGCGGCGATGGATTCGATGGAACCGGCGAATGTCGTTCGATCGCTCGGTAGCGTGTTTGGAATGGCGCGGTAGTTATCGCTTTTAAATCAAAACCCCGGCTTTTTGCAAAAAGCCGGGGTTTTAGAATTTACGCTAGGCGTAGGGTAGGATCTCCCTATCCTTAGCCCTGACTGAATGCTTTTAAATTCCCGAACCGTCTAGAAATTCACGAATGGCGCGATCTTGAAGTTGGCAGTTCGGTGCAGCTCCGACACATACTAACTCTTTCTCTTCTTCAAGTGGCGCTTGTACAGCTTGCTGTTGGAGTTGTTCGACTTGCTGTTCGAGAACTTGAATTCGATCGAGTAAACTGCGAATCACCTGCGCTTCAGAATCGGGAAGTTGTCCGTGAGCGAGGGGATTGACGCGCACGCCGGAACGGTAAACCACACGACCGGGAACGCCAACGACCGTGCAGTCTGAGGGAACGTCGCGCAAAACGACCGAACCCGCACCAATTCGCACGTTATTACCGATGAGCAAGTTTCCGAGAACTTTTGCCCCCGCACCGACGACAACGTTTTCACCGAGGGTGGGGTGACGTTTACCGCTTTCTTTCCCGGTTCCACCCAACGTGACACCTTGGTAAATCAAACACCCGTCGCCGACGATTGCTGTTTCGCCGATGACCACACCCATACCGTGATCGATAAACACGCCCGTTCCAATGGTTGCGCCAGGGTGTATTTCAATGCCTGTTATGAAGCGAGCGATATGGGATATGAAACGAGGAACGAAGGGAATACCGATGCTATGTAGCCAGTGAGCAAAGCGATGGAATAGAAGCGCTTGCAAGCCAGGATAGCAAAACAGCACTTCTAACCAGTTGCGAGCAGCAGGGTCTCGATCGAAAATAATACGGAAGTCGGCAGCGAGGAAAGAGAACACGGCAATCTCACTTGGTAATACGAACCACAGTTTATTATCTTAGGTCATTGTCAGAAGTTCAGCTCGATCGATCTCGGTACGGTTTGAGTGTCCTTTTCCGAACCTCACCGCTAACCGTTTACACTAGAAACACTAAGCCAGCTCACTGATACGGATTGATGACAGCGCCTCCAGAAACTCCAAAAATTCAACCGCCTGACAATACGGAACCGACACAGAACGATTATCTCGACGAAGCCCCCTACGAAGTCGAAATGTCCCTTTTCGATCATTTGGAGGAGTTGCGACGGCGTATTTTTTACGCCCTCATTGCGGTTTTCGTGGCGATGGTTGCTTGTTTCGTCACGGTCAAACCGATCGTACAACTGCTCGAAGCTCCGGCTCAAGGCGTTCAGTTCGTACAAATCGCACCTGGCGAATACTTTTTCGTGTCGCTGCAAGTGGCAGGATATAGTGGTTTGTTGCTTGCCACGCCGTTTATCCTCTATCAAATCGTTCGCTTTGTCCTTCCCGGTTTGACCCGGCGGGAACAGCAGTTGTTAGCACCGGTGGTTTTGGGGTCGAGCGTGCTGTTTCTCGGCGGTTTGGTATTTGCCTATTTTGCCCTGATTCCAGCGGCGTTGAAGTTTTTTGTCTCCTATGGGGAAGGGGTCGTCGCACAACAGTGGTCGATCGACAATTATTTTAAGTTGATCCTATTGTTATTATTCAGTACGGGATTGGCGTTTCAGGTTCCTGTCGTTCAGGCATTGTTAGGCGCGTTGGGCATTGTTTCGTCACAGCAGATGTGGTCGGGATGGCGGTATGTGGTTCTCGGTGCAGCTGTTCTCGGTGCGGTGTTAACCCCTTCAACTGACCCTCTGACGCAAGGATTGCTCGGCGGTGCGGTGGTGACGTTGTATTTTTCGGGTATTGGTTTGGTGAAGTTGATGGGTAAATAGATTCTCGATTGAGATATCGATCTCGATCCGTTGCTTCTGCTTGAGTTAAGTAGAAAAGCAACGATTTTCAAGAACTTAAAAACCTCGATCGTTCAATTTAGACGTGCTAATTTTTGTTGAATAGATACCAAGATAGTTTTTTTTAGGTTCTGTTGGAGTTAGGGTGATATAGCAGGGCGATTTGATTTGCGAACAAATTTGCAGGCTATAATCCTTACGCCATAAGGGTTTGATTCTTATAGGATTTCACGAATCAGTTAGGCCTGCTATAAATAGGGTTTATGATGTTGCGATACCCAGACCTGTAGGGTCGAACGGCCGTTCGACCCTACAGGTCTGGGTATCGCAAGCAACCCAATACCAACGCAATTCCAAGAGAGCCTTTTTTTATCTCGAACCTAAAAAATTAAATCATAGAAAGCTAATTAATTGCAATTAAAATTTCAAGATCTTTGAGACTTTTTGCCATGCCTCGAACGACTCTAAAAAGATGACGCGATTGAGTGTCCAGTGACAAGCAGATCCGTTTTGAGTGATGTTGTTCGATCGATCGATTTAGCTCAAAGCCATTGAAAACTTTTTATCGATCTTCTACGTCTGTTAAGATACACATCGCCAATCCGTGCGTCTATCGCAGTGAAAGCTCGTGCTGCCAGGGAATATCAACACAAATCATCGAT
Organism: Geitlerinema sp. BBD 1991-9; assembly: GCA_001657325.1. Classification (GTDB taxonomy): domain Bacteria; phylum Cyanobacteriota; class Cyanobacteriia; order Cyanobacteriales; family Geitlerinemataceae; genus Geitlerinema. The sequence goes on from LWRO01000081.1 coordinate 6,856, forward strand.
CGATTCATCTGTAATGTAAATTTTTGTAAACAAAAGCTTCGATCGACGTAAAATCTAGAGTTCTGTGGCGAGAGCCTTATAGATACTCACCTATTCTCCAGCAAACGTGGACAATCGCATATCGATCGATGTGACGGTTATGGACGACGAGCAGTTAAAAGAATTAGCCATCGCCGCACTAGAAGCTTCCCCAGGCAGCAAAGCGAGGCGAGTGGCCTTGACCCAACTCGTGGCAGGCATTGCCAACTCCGGCCGGATCGCGTATCCGAAAGCTCCAGGACTTTCTCCCGAACGATATCGAGATTGCCGAGCCGAAGCCCTTCAAAATCTCTTTTTGTTTATCTGTCAAAATATCGATCGATACGATCCCGAGCGAGCGCCAGTCATGCGGTGGGTGAACGTCTTACTCGAACGCCGTTTTTTTAGGGAGAGCGCCCGAATGCCGAAACGACCGACTTTTCAATTTTTTCAAGAAGTCTGGGAGGAAGACTCAATCTTACGTTCGGATACCGATCGGCTCTCTGCCAATCCAGTCCCCTTTTTGTCAGATTTAGTTCGACGGTGCTTAGAGGAAGATATCGATCGTGTCTTCAGCCAAAAACACATCCGCAATTACCCTGAAGCAACGTTTCGGTATATTGCACTGCGTCGTCTTAACGGTTATCAATGGCAAGAGATCTCAGATGAGTTGGGAATTAAGAAGTCAACATTGAGTGATTTTTACCAGCGTTGTCTTCACCAACTTGCCCCACAGATTAGAGACTGCGTTCAAAATTTAGAGTATTAACACAATAGCTTTCACCATGGCACCCATGACCGCCCATCTTACATTTACGGTTCCACTAACCGCTCGCGAGCGACACATCGCCGATCTCGCCCGAACGCAACACGCACGTCCGGAAAAATCGACACGTGTTTACCACCAGTTTCTCGCCCTCTATGCTGTCAACTTTTACTGTCAGTGTATGGGCATTGAAACTGAGTTATCCGAGAGCCGCGCGTGGGACGTGCTAATCCGATCTCTATCGGATAGTATTGAATTGACCATCAAGGGTCTGGGAAAGCTCGAATGTTGTCCCGTTTACGCTGATACAGAATGGGTGGAGGTCTCTCCAGAAGCCTTTGGCGATCGAATAGGCTATATTGCCGTTCAAATCAGTCCCCACTACGACAAAGCCGTATTAGTCGGCTTTTTAGAAGAGGTCTGTGAAGAAAAGATTCCCATAGCGGCATGGCAGTCCCTCGAAAGCTTTCTCGACTGTCTTGAAGATGTTCCAGTCCCTCAGCCGGTTGCATCTCCCTTGGTTCGCCTCGATCGATGGTTGCAAAACCTCTTTGATACGGGGTGGGAGGCTGTCGAATCCATTGTCGCGCCCAAAGCTGCGGCCATGGCGTTCCGAAAACCATCGGTCGAACCGATCGTCGAACGGGTCAAAACGATCGAACTCGATCGATTAGGAGAGCGTGTTTTCCTATTTATCGGACTATGTCCGGCTTCTGACGGCGAAATCGAGATTTGGGTTCGATTCGCGTCAGCCCGAGAAGACGTTCGTTTACCGCTCGATCTCGAAGTAAAAGTCCTTGACGAATACGACACCGTCGTGATGCAAGCGCGATCTCGAGGGACGCGAACGTTGCAGCTAGACTTTAGTGTCGAACCAGGGGAAATTTTTAAGGTTCAAATAGAACTTGGAGATTTTACCATGGTGGAAAGGTTCGCGATTTAACTTGCGATTTAACTTTAGATCTCCAGGGTTCTACTTCACTCACTTGGCGAACGCTTCGGTTCGTGCGAGCGTTTTATCACACCTCGTGCATTTTGATAACAATGGCCAAACTCGTCGTACTCAAATTTACGGGCGATTTGGAGGGATCGGGCTTCCACGTTTCTTTGGAAGTTGGCTCGGAATCTCAACGTCCGACATTAGAAACGACGGGGTTTTTACCGCCGAGTCCTTCTTTAGCCGATTGTCTCCAACAACACTGGCACGAAGCCTACCGCAGTGTCGGATCGCCGTGGAACCACCGCATCCTTAACGGGTTGGAACCGTGCCGCATTCGCCCGAAACGAATTACTTACAACGGTGCGATCGAGCGTTTACAAGCGTGTCAGCAATCGGCCAAACTCGTGGAAACGAATATGCGTGCTTGGCTGAAATCCCCTTCGTTTCGAGAGGTGGAGTTACAGTTGCGAGAAGCCCTCAGTCGCGAGGACGAAATTCGCGTCCTCGTTCGCAGCGACTGCACGGTGGTTCGCAAACTCCCCTGGCATTTGTGGGATTTCGTGCGCCGTTATCCCAACGCGGAAGTCTCCCTCAGCCCCTTAGCTGTCGCAACTCAGAATTTTGAAACCTGCCACCCTCCGAAAGCTCGCGTTAAAATTCTCGCCATTCTCGGACACAGCGACGGCATTGATGTCGATCGAGATCGTGAATTTCTCGAACAGCTCGATCGGGCAGACGTCACGTTCCTCGTCGAGCCGAAGCGTCAAGACATTCACGATCGACTCTGGGAACAAGCTTGGGATATCGTGTTTTTCGCCGGCCACAGCGAAACGGAAGAGGAAACGGGAAAAATCTACATCAACCCCGATGAAAGCCTTAGCCTCGAAGACCTTTGGTATGGATTGCGAAAAGCCGTCGATCGAGGCTTAAAACTGGCAATCTTCAATTCCTGCGACGGTCTCGGACTCGCCCGCAGCTTGGACGACTGCCAAATTCCCCAAATCGTCGTGATGCGGGAACTGGTTCCCGATCGTGTCGCCCAAGCGTTTCTGAAATATTTTCTCGATGCTTTTTCTCAAGGAGATTCGCTGTACAGTGCCGTTCGTGCGGCTCGGGAACGCTTACAAGGCCTCGAAGATCGTTTTCCCTGTGCCAGTTGGTTGCCCACCATCGTTCAAAACCCCCACGCCGTTCCACCCCGCTGGACGGATTTGTTCGAGGTCGATCCGACTCCGAGGCCGACTTCTGTGGGGGAAATGATGCCATTCACTTCTGAGCGGTTCTCCAACTCGCTCTCGAACGTCCCCTCCCCGACAACGACTTCGATCGATCGAGGGAAGATTTCCTTCCTCCGCTTTTTAGGGGTTTCGCTGGCCTCGGTGGCCCTCTATTTTGCCATCGCACCTCCGTTCGCCAACTGGCTCAACCACTTAGGGGAAAAAGCGCTCATGTCCGAACGGTGGCAGCAGTCCAAGCATTATTTTCAATGGTCGCTGCGTGTCTATCCCTATTCAGCGGCAGCTTTGGCGAATTTAGGGTTCCTGTACGAAGACACCCAAGAACTCGATCTCGCTCGCAAGTACTATCATCGAGCTATGCTTCGGGGAAATGCGGCCGGATGTAATAACGAAGCTCGTCTCGACCTCGAGGCCGGTCACGTCGATCGAGCAGCCAAGCTCCTCAAGCAATGCTGGCGAATCGTCGAGCCGGACAATCAATATCATCAATATGCCATTCTCAAAAATCGAGGACACGCTCACTTGAAATTGGAAGATTACGAAGCCGCAGAGGATTATCTGATGCAGGCGATACGCCTCATGCCGGATGGAGGGGCGGCTGATTGCTTACTCGCTCGGGTTTGGGAGGCGCAAGGACGCCAGCAGGATGCCCTAGAACCGTGGCTCGCCTGCTATGAAAATGCCAGTGATTACTATTACGAAGAAGAGCAATGGAAACGACAAGCCGAACGACAGCTTCGAGCTGCAGGAATCGCCTTACCCAAACAGTAGGTATTGCCCTCTTCTGGGGTGTTTCTGTTCTATACGCACCTCGCACCCTCGCCCAAACGAGCAGCACCTCCGATAGAAATCCGAGGTGCGATCGAGGTTGCGCTCGCAATCCCCCCCGCAGTTTAGACGAGCCCTATGTGATTTCACCCCGTAGGACGTTGGTGTTCTCGAACTCGCTGCTGCTGCGCTGGTTTGCTGTCGAAGGTGCGACGACCTATCGGGTTCGCGTAGCGGGTGCGGGCGTAAATTGGGAAACCCTCGTCTCAGAACCGTTTGCAATCTACGAGGGTACGTTATTGCAACCGGGTCAGATGTATTTGGTTTCGGTGGATGCCGATAACGGAACGGCTTCTTCGACGACGGTATTTTCAACCGTGAACGAGGCGCAGCGGACGCAAATCCAACAACAACTCGATCTATTGGACGCGATGGCACTCGATGACAGCCAACGGGCCATCTCAGAAGCGCGGATTTATGCGGATTCGGGCGCGATGGCTGATGCGATCGAGGTTCTAGAAGCTCAGGTGCGGGCGGGTTCGGACAATGCGGAGGTGTACTGTCTCTTGGCTTCGCTCTATCAGCAGCATTATGGAACGCTGGATTTGGCAGATCTTTATACGGAGCTGTTAAACCAGGTTGACAGATTAGGGGAAACTTGCACGACTCCCTAGTACTTTCATCGACCCTCCCTTAGATTATACTGTATCGTTCGTTCTAAAACCGTTACCTTGAATCCGGCGTACTAGCATTAAGCTGAACGACAAACTGTCGATTTCGAGATCGACAAGTTTGGGTTTTTGATTTTATATAGAACGTTCGTTCCAAAAAGGGATTTGACTCCATGACGCTAACGCAAGAATTGCACCAGCTCCGCCAGAAAATTCGATCGAAGTTACCTGATGACGTGAAGGCGACGATGGACGAGGCTAGCGCAGCACTCGCCGAGTCTCAAATTGTCGATCGAAGCCTTAACGTCGGAGATCGATCGCCCGACTTCGCTCTTCCCAACGCCAGGGGTCAAAACGTTACCCTCTCCAAACTGCTTGAATCCGGTGCCGTTGTCCTCTCCTTTTACCGGGGACAGTGGTGTCCGTACTGTAACTTGGAACTACGACACCTCCAGCAAGCGCTCCCCGAAATCCAAAAATATGGCGCACAACTGGTGGCCGTTTCCCCACAAACACCCGATAATTCCCTATCGACGATCGAAAAGAACGAGTTAACCTTTGAAGTTCTCAGCGATGTGGGCAACGCCGTCGCGCGGGAGTTTGGTTTAGCATGAAACCGCGAGAATCCTCCGCTTCTAATCTCCGATTGAAGCGGAGATGAATTGCGGCGGTAAGGTGGCGGGTAGCCGTTCGAT
>LWRO01000082.1 GCA_001657325.1 Geitlerinema sp. BBD 1991-9
GCAGAATATTTAAACAGTACCCAAGGGCATTGGGGAACTGGGGTCAAAAGCCCGAACGCTCAGGGAGAGAACGACCGCTGGTTGGCTGATATCGCTATCAGCCATCTAAGTCGGCTCGTGGAACTGAGAACTGTAGAACTACAGGAATCCCCCACTAGAGCGCGAAGCGTTTAGTGGCGGGAGCATGTCAAGATTAAAGTGTTGCGTCAACGTTCGATCGATCCATGTCGGTACAGCTTGCCCCCCAATCCATTTCTCAACCGCTGCTCGGTGCCTCCCTCGAAGATTTGACAGCATGGGTGCAGGAGCAGGGACAACCCGCCTATCGCGGCAAGCAGTTACATCAATGGTTGTATCAAAAAGGGATTCGATCGATTTCCGAGATTACCGTTTTTCCGAAAGCGTGGCGCGAAACGGCTGCCTCAGCGAACGTCGGTCGATCGAGCATCGCCCATCAATCGATCGCCTCCGACGGAACGATTAAATTTTTACTCGAACTGGCCGACGGCAACATCATCGAAACCGTCGGAATGCCGACCGACAAGCGTTTGACAGTTTGCGTGTCCTCTCAAGTCGGCTGTCCGATGGCCTGTGATTTCTGCGCGACGGGGAAAAGTGGCTTTTTGCGAAATCTAGAAACTCACGAAATCGTCGATCAGGTTTTGACCGTTCGGGACGTGTTCGATCGTCGCGTCAGCAACATCGTCTTTATGGGGATGGGAGAACCTTTGCTGAACGTTGACAACGTCCTCGCGGCAGTGCGCTGTCTCAACGAAGATATTGGCATCGGACAGCGATCGATGACCATTTCCACCGTCGGCATCCCCGGACACATTCGCCGCCTCGCCCAGCACAAACTGCAAGTGACCCTCGCTGTCAGTCTCCACGCCTCCAATCAGAAATTACGAGAAAAACTCATTCCGAGCGCACGTCAGTACTCGATCGAAGATTTATTCGCTGAATGCCGAGAATACGTCCAAATGACAGGACGACGGCTGAGTTTTGAATATTTACTGTTAGCCGAGTTAAACGATCTCCCCGAACACGCCGAACAATTAGCCCAACACCTACGCGGCTTCCAAAGTCACGTCAACCTCATTCCGTACAATCCCATTTCTGAAGTCGATTACAAGCGCCCCGATCGTCACCGCGTTCAGCAGTTTGAGAACGCCTTGAAAGAACGTCATATCGCCATCAGCGTGCGTTACTCGAAAGGTTTGGATGTCGATGCCGCTTGCGGACAATTACGAGCCTCAAAAATTCAGGAGGGATCGGAACTCAGATAACGACTCCTCATTTTCTCCTACAAAAGAGCCTCTCCAAATCAGAGAGGCTTGTTTGGGCTGTTGTGCGGAGAAAAAACTTAGCGGACGATCGCTTGGGCGTAGAGTCCCGGAGAATAGGCTTCTATGACCCGTCCCGTCGTCGCACAAGTGACCATGAGATAGTCGCAATGGTGGCACTGCGTTCGTAGGATTTTACTTTCGGCCAGGTAGTGACGTTCGCCGAGACGACCGCAGTTAGGGCAACGAACTGTATGGGGTGTAGAGATCGGAATCATCTTAAAAACCTCATTGGGAAAAGCAAGCCGAACAATTGTTAAAAAAATATTAAAAATCGACAGTTGTGTCCGATTTTTAGTTAATCCAAAACGGATCGATTGCTAAGACAAGTTCAGCTTAAGTTGGCGGCACGCTGATGGCTAGATTTATCTCAGTATTATCTCATAGGAAATTAGGGTCGTCAATTTGTCTGAGATCTATTTTTTAACGCTGAGAACGCGATCCCCACCCTAGACCTATATCTCTATAAGCCTAGCGATCCCCAAACTCGATGCTTGTTTTAATCTCTGCTATTGTCGGCTGAAACCTGTCGATATGAATCGAAAATCTTTAAAAAAATGCCACAAAAAATTTAAAATGCGTGCGATCGCGATCGCCGTCATAAAATCCAAAGTGTGTAATCCCCAAAATTCGAGGAGATGCCCCGATAAGGGAGTTAGGAGAAATTGCCTCAGCCACTTATCGATGCGTCGATGTTGACGGCATTCAACAGAGGTTTTATGCTTTTAACGCCAGTCTTCGGCCAACACTTCAAATCCAATCTCAAACTATCGTGCCGTTCTCTCTTCACCGCGAGGGAGAGCGCTTGCGTATTTCTGGAGAAAGTTGGGGAACGACAGACTGACATTGCATCCACCCTTAAGTTATCGCTCGTCACAACCCACGCATGAAACTGGTTTGCACCCAAGGGGATCTCAACACCCACCTATCTCTGGCCGCCCATGCCGTACCGTCTCGTCCTACCCACCCGGTTTTAGCCAACGTGCGTCTGACGGCGGATGGAGAAAACCAATATTTACAGTTAACGGCGTTCGATTTAAGTTTGGGAATTCGCGTGACACTACCCGCCCAGGTCGAGTCGGGCGGTGAAATCACCTTGCCCGCCAAACTCCTCAACGACATCGTCTCTCGTCTACCCGAAGGAGAAATTACCCTCGAACACGACGCCGACCAAACCCTAACAACCCTGAAATGTGCTTCGGGACAATATCAAATTCAAGGGATGAGCGCTGAGGAATTCCCAGAATTGCCCGTCGTGGAAAGTGGAAAGGTCGTCCATTTGAGTACCGAAGCCCTAGTTGAAGGTTTGCGCGGGACGCTGTTCGCCACGAGTTCCGACGAAACGAAGCAAGTGCTGACCGGGGTTCACCTGGCAGTTCGTGCTGACGGTTTGGAATTTGCGGCGACGGACGGACACCGTTTAGCCGTTGTAGAAGTGGTCAACCTGGAAGGGGAAGACGCACCCAAATCGGAGATAAAAGAGGGTGAAGTTTTTGAAGTGACCGTTCCCGCCCAGGCCTTTCGAGAACTCGAACGGACGATGGGCAAACGTTCGGGAACTGAATTAGTAGCGTTGCACTTCGATGAAGGACAAGCCATTTTCGAGGTAGACGATCGACGTTTGACGAGTCGGACGTTAGAAGGATCTTATCCAGCGTATCGACAATTGATTCCCCGTCAGTTTGAGAATCAAGTGAACGTCGATCGTCGCCAGTTATTGGGAGCGCTAGAGCGAATTGCCGTTATTGCAGACAAGAAAAACAATATCGTTAAATTCAGCTTAGATAACCAAGGGCAACAGTTGACGTTGAGTGTCGATGCGGCCGACGTCGGCAGTGCCAACGAAATCCTACCCGTGCAGATTTCCGGCGACAGCATGGATATTGCTTTTAATGTGAAATACGTGATGCAATCGTTGCAAAACCTGCAATCTACGGAAATTCAAATGCAACTCAACACCCCCGTTTCACCTGTTATTTTGACGCCGCTCGGTGGAACGAAAATGACTCATTTGGTGATGCCCGTTCAGATTCGCGATTAGTGAGAGATTGCCACGTTTAGGGGTGCATCTCACTTTTGCGATCGGAACCCCTCCGCCGAAGGCGGAGGGGGCATTCTACGAAATTGACATGTACCCACGTTTAGAACCGCAGCTTTAAACGTGGGTACATGTCAATTTCTTCGTATTTTGGGGTTGCCGTTTCGTATGGAAAACTATCTTCAGCGATCGAGGTTTGTGAATCCTGGAATTGACCGGCTCGATGCGAGCTATTTTCCAATACAAAAACGACTAAAAATTCGATCGAGAACCGACTCTGTAATTTCTTCCCCCGTAATTTCGCCCAAGGCTTGAATCGCTCCTCGTAGATCGATCGTCCAAAAATCTAACGGTAAATCATCCTCGATGGTTTGACGAACTTGTTGTAATGAAAATTTGGCACGAGTGAGGGCAGCGGCTTGACGTTGGTTGATGGTGAAATCTAAATTCGCCGCTCGCACGTGATGGGCGCGAACGCGGTCTAAGATTGCTTTTTCGAGGTCGTCAATCCCTTGATTTTTCGCCGCAGCAGTCAAGACCAACGGTTCCGAAAGCGGAATGTCAGGAACCGACGGCGTGACATCAACTTTATTAACAATGGCGATAATCGATCGATGGCGCACCTGTTCGTAAATTTCCGCGTCGTCGTCCGTCCATCCCGTTTGTGCGTCAACGACGAACAACACCAAATCCGCCTGTTGTGCGGCGGCTTTCGAGCGATCCACCCCAAGCTGTTCGACTCGATCGAACGTTTCGCGAATGCCCGCCGTATCCAACACCTGTACCGGAATTCCGCCGACGACGAGCTGCGATTCCACCACATCTCGCGTCGTTCCCGGTAAATCCGTCACGATCGCTCGATCGCTTTGACTCCAGGCGTTGAGCAAACTCGATTTGCCCACGTTCGGACGACCCACGATCGCCACCTTCAACCCCGTTCGCAACAGTTCCCCCCGACTCGCCGTTGCTTCAAGGCGATCGATGTCGTCGAGCAGTTGCTCGATCTCCAAACCGATCGAGCCTTCATCGAGCGGCGGTAAATCTTCCTCAAAATCCACGCGCGCCTCAATTTCCGCCAAAATATCCAAACACTGCGCCCGCAACGCCCGAATGGGTGTGGCGAGTTTCCCTTGCAATCCCGCCAACGCCGAAGCCGCCGCTGCCACCGACTTCGCCCCCACCAAATCCGAAATACTTTCCGCCTGAGTTAAATCGATGCGTCCGTTGAGAAACGCCCGAAGCGTAAACTCTCCCGGTTGTGCCAGTCGGGCCCCGTTTTCCAAACACAACTGCAACACCTGTTGCACCGCCATAATGCCGCCGTGACAGTGAAATTCCACCACGTCTTCGCGCGTGAACGATCGAGGCGCTAACATGAGGAGCAAGAGTGCCTCGTCGATAACGGCTTGCGTTTCAGGGTGGCGAACCGTTCCGTACAGAATGCGATGGCTTTCCCAAACTTGCCGACCGGGAGCGCGAAACAGCCGTCGAGCAATCGATTGCGCTCGATCTCCCGAGACACGCACGATTCCCACGCTTCCCTGTTGAGGCACGACAGCCGTTGCAATGGCCGCGATCGTATCGCCTCGCGCAAGCAGTTCGGACATCGATAGTACGTCTCCTCGATCGGCAAAATTGACAAGATGCAAAGACAGATGTTGCCAGGGTTTCCCAATTCCAGCTTAGCGGCTAAACGTTGTTTTTCCGTCCGTCCCACTCCCGTTCCCGACAACCCGAAGACTCTGGTTTAACTCGTCATGACGACCCGATCGATCGTTCGTAAAATGCTCAATCAACTCGTTCGCAGCTGGCGTTGGTTGCGATATTACTATTGGCGGCTCGTGCGGTTGCACGATTCCCCCGAGTTCGTCGCGCGCGGAATTGCCGTCGGCGTATTTGCTGGATGTTTTCCCCTCTTCGGACTGCAAATTCTCATCGGTGTATTCTTGGCGGCCCCCGTGCGCGGACACAAACTTGCAGCGGCAGCCGGAACTTGGATTAGCAACCCCCTCACGTACCTTCCCATGTACTGGTTTAACTTTGAAGTGGGGCGGTTTTTGCGGGGGGCGAGTCGCGATATTCCACTGACAGAGTGGAACTCGATCGACAACATTCTCACCCAAACCAACGACGTTCTCCTCGATCTGTTTATCGGATGCGTGGCCGTTGGAACCGTCTGTAGTGTGGCGAGTTATTACCTAACCCTTCGATCGATTCGGTTGTGGAAACAGAGACGACAACAAAGACGACGACGAATTTCAGCCACCTAACGAAGACGACCGTTCGGCCGCCACGAATGTCGTGCAATATAATCGATGGTAGGGTTCGTAGCGGAGTAATAGCGTTCCAATCGTTATGCGGGTTAACCCCATCGCGTACCCAACGCGCTTCTTCTGAGGGCGGACAAAGTCGATCTCGTTGCGAGATACGAGTTCGTTCGGGTGGTTTAGAGGGTTGCACAATCCATCTGCCACTTCGCGGATCGTGCCATACCATCAATCGTTGCAAGGAAAGTCATGGGCTCGATCGGTCAACTGCTAGACAGACGTTATCGCGTCATTAAAGTTTTAGGTTCCGGGGCATTTGGGCAAACCTACCTCGCGGCCGACATTCGCCGTCCCGGCTTGCCGAAGTGCGTCGTGAAAAAGCTATCTCCGATCAAAGGGAGTCTCGACTCCGTACAAACTGCCAAACGACTGTTCGAGCAAGAAGCCGAAACCCTCGAAAGTCTGGGAGGACACGATCGAATTCCCCGTCTGCTCGCCTACTTCGAGGAAGAAGGCTGCTGGTACTTAGTCAAAGAATACGTAGACGGCCATCCCCTCTCTGAAGAAATCGTTCCAGGGCAACCGCTTTCGGAAGAGGCTGTGGTCAAAATCCTGTACGACGTCCTCAAAATTCTCCAGTTCGTTCACACCAGCGAAGTCATTCACCGCGATATCAAGCCCGAAAACCTCATTCGTCGTAGCCGCGATAACGAACTCGTCCTCATCGATTTCGGCTCGGTCAAAGCCCTCAGCCAACAGCTGACCCAAGAAGAACGAATGCGGACGATCGCGGCGGGAACGCCCGTGTATATGCCGATCGAACAATTCCAAGGTAATCCCCAATACAGCAGCGATCTCTATGCGCTAGGAACGATTGCCATTCAAGCCTTAACCGGAATTTCTGCAAATAACCTACCCAAGCTGCAAGACGACTCCGGGCAGATGAATTGGCGAAAACGCACGCAAGTCTCCGACGAACTCTCGCAAATCGTCAATAAGATGGTCGAGTATTCGACCGCAAAACGCTATCAATCAGCAGAGGACGTTTTAGAAGACTTACAGCCGATTTGGGAAAGCTACCAACCCGTTGAAGAGAGCGAAACGGACGAAGCGGAAAGTTCAGAAGAGCCTGACGACACCCCGTCCCGGCCGAATTGGCTCGATCTCGTGGCAACGTGGCGCAGTTCGCGACGTTGGGTAAGTCTCGGAATTCCGATCTCACTGGGGATTGTCGGCTGTTGCCTGTGGCTGTGGCAGCGGCCGAGTCAGAGTCGGGCGATGGAATTTTACCGTCGAGGCGTGGAGAAAATTGAAATTGGCGATCGATCGGGGGCTTTATCGGAATTCGATCGAGCCCTTGCCAACAATCCTCAAAACGCTGACGCTTACTACAAACGAGGCAACGTTCACTACGACCTCGGAAAGTACGAAGCGGCGATCTCCGATTACACCAAGACCTTACAATACGCACCTGGAAACACCGATGCCTATTACAATCGCGCCTTAGCCCGCATGGATTCTGGGGAATTCCAAACCGCGATCGAAGACTTTTCCAAGGTGATTCAGTTAACCCCCAACGATGCCGACGCTTACTACAATCGTGGCTTAGTCTCCTACAAATTGGGAGACTATCAATCGGCAATTCAAGACTACACCCAAGCGATTTTGTACGCCCCGGATTCCCCGTACCCCTATCTCAGTCGCGGTTTGGCTCACTCCGCTACAGGCAACAAACAAGCTGCCACCGCCGACTTTACCCAAGCCATCCGCGTCGACCCCGAAAATGCCGACGCTTATTACAGCCGAGGACGAGCGAGGTTTGCGCTCGCAGATTACGAGGGCGCGTTGCAAGATTACACCCAAGTTCTCAACTTCGACGATCGACACATCGATGCCTTAGTCAATCGTTGTAGCGTGCAGCTCAACCTGTTTCAGTACGAAGCCGCCGTTGAAGATTGTTCACAAGCCATCGAGTTGAAAGACGACGATTGGGAAGCTTACAACAACCGCTGTGTAGCGCACTTTAACCTCAAACAGTATCAAAACGCCATCAGCGACTGTACCCGCACTCTCGAACTCAACCCGAACAACGCCAAAGCTTACAGTAATCGAGGTTTGGCGAGATCCTCGATCGGAGATCGAACGGGAGCCGTTGAAGATTATAGCCAAGCGATTCAACTCAACCCGAACAATCCCGTTGCTTATAGCAATCGTGGTGTCGCCTATGCTGACATGGCACAATACGGTAAAGCGATCGAAGATCAAACCCAAGCCCTTCGCCTCGATACCAATTTTGCCAGCGCCTACTTTAACCGCGCCAGCGTTCGCGAACAGCTCGACGATACGCCTGGAGCCGTTGCCGATTACCAGCGTGCAGCACAATCGTGTCTCGATCGCGGCCTCGTCGATTGCTACAACACTGCCCAGCGAGAAATCCAAAGACTTGGCGGCGAATCGCGGCCGTTGTGACGAAGAGGTCATGGGGGGATGAAAGATCTCTTGCCCCTTTTCCCCATCTCCTCACCTTCCCATCCAGTTATTGGCTCATCTCATAAAATGTTTTGCTGAGACTGTTCGCAGCGAACAGTTTGCAAGCGATCGGCAGATCGAAACTAAACTATATTATTCTCGTACTGCATCTCGTTTTGTCTCCATCACGAGAGAGTCGGGGGATAGGCGTAAGAGTCGCACGATTCCCTAACGTCTCACTCACGATTCCCTCGCCCTGCTCCGGCTAGATTCTCCGATACTTCTATGAAAATCCTGAAAATCCTCACCTTACGCGGGCCCAACTACTGGAGTATTCGTCGTCATAAATTAATTGTCGTGCGTCTCGATCTCGAGGATCTAGCAGAGCGAACGACCGATACCATTTCAGGTTTCTATGAAGCACTGATCGAAACATTACCGAGTTTAGAAGAGCACTTCTGTTCTCCCGGTCATCACGGTGGCTTCCTCAAACGAGTTAAAGAAGGAACCCTTCTCGGTCATGTCGCCGAACACGTTGCCCTCGAACTTCAGACCCTGGCCGGCATGGAAGTGGGCTTTGGCCGCGCTCGATCGACTGCTACACCGGGCGTTTATAACGTCGTTTTCGAGTACAAAGACGAACGGGCTGGTCGTTACGCTGCCCGTGCAGCCGTGCGTTTGTGCAACAGCCTCGTCGAAAACCGACACTATCCCAGTTCCGAATTCGAACAAGATATCGGCGATCTCAAAGAAATCTGGGAAGATGCCGCCCTCGGACCGAGTACTGAAGCGCTCGTGAAGGAGGCTGAAACCCGCCGCATTCCTTGGACGCAACTGAACGCCCGTGCGATGATTCGCTTCGGAACGGGCGTTTATCAAAAGCGCGTTCAAGCAACCCTGACCGACAACAGCGGTATCTTAGGGGTCGAGTTGGCCTGTGATAAGGAAGGCACGAAACAAATTCTCGCCGATGCCGGAATTCCCGTTCCACAAGGAACGCTCATTCACTATCTCGACGAATTGGAAGAAGCCATCGAAGATGTAGGGGGATATCCCGTGGTCGTCAAACCCCTCGACGGGAACCACGGTCGGGGCATTACCATTAACGTGCAATCGTGGGCAGAAGCGGAAGATGCCTACGACGCTGCCAGTTTGGAGTCTAAAACGAGATCGGTCATCGTCGAACGCTACTACGAAGGTCAAGACCATCGCGTTTTAGTCGTGAACGGAGATGTTGTCGCTGTTGCCGAACGAGTCCCCGCCCACGTGATCGGCGATGGCAAATCGACCATTACGGAACTCGTCGAAGAAACCAACCGCGATCCGCGACGGGGAGACGGTCACGATAACATTTTGACGCGCTTGAAGCTCGATCGAACCAGTTTGCAATGGTTGGCCAGACAAGGTTACGATGCCGAAAGCATCCCAAATCGAGGAGAAGTTTGCTACCTGCGGGCGACGGCGAACCTGAGTACGGGCGGGATCGCGATCGATCGAACTGATGAAATTCACCCCGAAAACCTCTGGTTGGCCAAGCGCGTGGCCAAGATCGTCGGCTTGGATATTATCGGCTTAGACATCGTCACGCGCGACATTTCCCAACCCCTGCGGGAAACGGATAGCACGATCGTGGAAGTCAACGCTGCACCAGGCTTCCGAATGCACGTCAGCCCCAGCCAAGGCAAGCCGCGTAACGTTGCCAAACCCGTGTTGGATATGCTGTTTCCAGCGGGTCAACCCTACAGCGTTCCCCTTTTCTCAATTACGGGGACGAACGGCAAAACGACGACCACTCGTCTCATCGCCCATATTTGCAAGCAAACGGGCAAAACTGTCGGCTACACCACCACGGACGGGACTTATATCGGCGAATATCTGGCCGAACCGGGAGATAACACGGGACCGCAAAGCGCCCGCTTGATTCTCGGCGATCCCTCGGTTGAAATTGCCGTGTTGGAAACAGCACGGGGCGGTATTCTTCGATCGGGACTGGCGTTTGAAGAAGCCGATGTGGGCGTTGTCTTGAACGTAGCGGCCGATCACTTGGGCATCGGCGATATCGACACGATCGAACAAATGGCGAGTCTGAAAGCTGTGGTCGCAGAAGCCGTCAACCCCAAAGGCTATACCATTCTGAACGCCGACGATCCCTTGGTGGCTGAAATGGCGCAAAAGACCAAGGCGAACGTTGTTTACTTCTCCATGAACCCCGAAAACGAGATCGTCACCCAACATCTCAATCGAGGTGGACGCGCTGCCATCTATCAAGATGGGTATCTCACCGTTTGTGACGGCACGCAGATGGTGCGCGTGGCGAAGGCGGAAGACGTACCCCTGACTTTGAAGGGACTCGCACCGTTTGCCATCGCCAATGCGTTAGCTGCTTGTGCTGCCACTTACGCGCACGGCATTGACCTCGAAGCCATTCGCACCGGACTCGCAACGTTTACAGCGTCCGTCAACCAAACGCCCGGACGGATGAACCTGTTCGACATGGGAGACTATCATGCTTTAGTCGATTACGCTCACAACGCCGCCAGTTACGAAGCGTTGGGGGGCTTCGTTCGCAACTGGCCCGGGAAGCGCATCGGTGTGGTGGGTGGCCCGGGAGATCGACGAGATGAAGATTTTCTCGAACTCGGACGGCTTTCGGCCAAAATTTTCGATGCCATCATCGTCAAGGAAGACGACGATACCCGAGGTCGGCCGCGCGGCGAAGCATCGGAGTTGATTTGTAAGGGAATTGAAGAAGTCAACCCCGATTGTCGCTACGAGTCGATTCTCAGTGAGGAAAAAGCGATCGATGTCGCCCTCGACGAAGCACCTCACGAAAGTTTGATCGTGATTTTGCCGGAAAGTGTCAAGCGGGCAATCCGAGCCATTGAGAAACGCAATCCAGTACGAGAGGGAATGTAAGCTCATCCCCGGCTGAAGCGCGGGGGCTTTCGCCTCCTTGCTCCTAACCCTTGAGTTTTAACCCTAGCCTTGGCATCCCTTCGCCTTGACGGCGGGACTGATACCCAAGCCGAGTTTTGGGGACGGCTTACGTTTGGGATTCCCCTTGAGTCTCCCAGAG
>LWRO01000083.1 GCA_001657325.1 Geitlerinema sp. BBD 1991-9
TGGCTAAGGGGAGGTAATTTCGTAGAATGCCCCTCTGCGGCTCGACTGAGCGCTCGAAACCCCTCCCATCCTCCCCTGGCTAAGGGGAGGTGCCGAAGGCGGAGGGGTGGCGAGCGCAAACGTGAGATGTACCCGCTTTCCCACTCCGTCTCTTCGAGGGGAGGAGAGCGCAGCCAATACAAGAGGTGGGCAGGCACGAGGCACTCGGGTTGAGAATTAGATTGGGAAAGGCGTACAGAACTCGATCGAATCGTCGCAGCTTACACTTGAAGGGAGATTGGGAAAGGCGTTCGGCATCACTCGATCGAGCGTCGGGATATTTTTGCACGATCGATATTGGCTGTGTCTACCACAAAACCACTCAAATGTCAAAAGCCTGGGTGAATTTATCGATAACGCTCTGGATTGGATGGGGATTGCTCGAGCCTGCCTTCTCCCGATCTCCCTATCCCCCCATCTCATCGCTTCCTCCTTTCATCGCCTCCTCCCCTCATCTCGATTCCATTGCCTCGGGCCAGGAGCATTACGATGCGGGGCGGTTCGCAGACGCGGCGCGAGTCTGGGAAACAGCTGCCCAAAACTACGATCGTGCGGGAGATCGCCTCAACGCAGCCTTGAGTAATACCTACCTTTCTCTAGCCTACCAACACCTCGGACACTGGGAATCGGCACGTAACGCCCTCGATCGAGCGCAAACCCTCCTCGTCCCCAACCCGTCCACTGCCACTGAATTCCAGGTATGGGGAATCACGCTAAACGCCCAGGGACAGTGGGAGTTCAACCAAGGTCAAATCGAAGCCGCCCTCGAAACCTGGCAAGCAGCAGAACGCGCTTATCGGCAATCCGGCGACGAAAGTGGTTGGCTCGGTAGTCAAATCAACCAAGCCCAGGCGTTACAAACATTGGGACTGTACCGGCGAGCGCAGAGCCTGCTCGAACAGGTCACGCAGCAGTTGGCTGACTGGCCGGACTCGTCCCTCAAGGCCCAGGGATTGCGAAGTCTTGGCATGGTGAGGCACGCCATGGGTTCTCTCCACCAAGCGCAGATCGTTCTAGAGCAAAGTTTAGCGGTTGCCCAGACCATCGGTGACGAAGCGGGAGTTCGCTCGGCGCTGTTAAGTTTGAGCAATACGGCACGAGATTTTGGCGATACGGCCACTGCACTAGACGCTTACCAATGGGTCGCACAACACAGTCAGGGGATCGAACGACTTGAAGTTCGGCTCAACCAGCTGAGTCTGCTCGTGATGATGGAACGAACCGAAGCCGCTCGATCGTTGCTTCCCGAAATTAACGAGTTGTTCGACACGTTGACCCCAAGTCGCCGTCTCGTCTACAGCCGCGTTAATTTTGCCAAAAGTTTCGTCGAGCTGTTCCCGACTGACCTCGCGATCTCCTCCGACATCTTAGCTCGTGCGGTTGCTGAAGCGAGATCGATCGACGATCTTCGGGCCGAATCCTATAGCTTGGGACAGCTCGGCCACCTATACGAACGGGTCGGACAGTTCGCTGACGCCCAAGCCCTGACCGAACAGGCCTTAACCCTCGCTCAAACCATCAGTGCGTCGGATTTACTCGCACGGTGGCAGTGGCAGTTAGGGCGCGTTCTCAGCCAACAGCAGCAGTACGACAGCGCCATCGCTGCCTATCGGGAAGCCGTGACGAGTTTAGAAGGATTACGTCGTGACGTGGCAGCATTTGAAGCCGGCTTGCGATTTTCCTTCCGAGATCGAGTCGAACCCGTTTATCGGGAACTGGTCAGTCTGCTACTGCGGGACGAAAACCTCAACGACCCCGAACAGCGTCAAGCACGATTAGCAGAAGCGCGACAAACGATCGAGCAGTTGCAACTGGCCGAGTTAGACAACTTTTTCCGAGAAGCCTGCCTAGATGCCGAATCCGTTTCAATCGACCAAATCGATCCCCACGCAGCTGCGATCTACCCCATTCTCCTCCCCGATCGACTGTTCGTCATTCTCTCTGTAGCCGGCGAACCGCTAGATTTCTATTGGATACCCATTTCCCAAGCTGAAGTGGAAGCGACGGCCGAGCAAATGTTGCAATCCCTGCACCTCGCCTATTCAGATGTCGATCGACTGCAGATCGCGCAAACCCTTTACGGTTGGCTCCTGCGTCCAGCAGAAACTGCCCTCGAGCGCAACAATATCGAAACCCTCGTCTTCGTTCTCGATGGCATTTTGCGAAACGTACCCATGTCAGCCCTTCACGACGGCAAGCACTACCTCGTCGAACAGTATGCTGTTGCCCTCAGTCCGAGTCTGTATTTGTTTGCCCCGAAAGCCTCTCTCAGTGCAACCCCCCAAGTTCTCAGCGCAGGATTGACTGAAGCCCATCGAGGCTTTGCTCCCCTGCCTGGTGTCGCCGACGAGATCGAGCGCATTGCCGAACGATTGCCAACACGGGTTCTACTCGACGACGACTTCACGCGCGGAAGTCTCGATATTCAAATTCGATCGAACCATTTCGAGATCGTCCACCTCGCGACCCACGGTCAATTCAGCTCCAACGTCGAGGAAACCTTTCTCCTCGCCTGGGACGGGCCGATCGAGGTGCGCGACCTCGAAGCCTGGCTACAGGCTAATCACTTCGGCAATACCATCGACCTTCTCGTTCTCAGTGCTTGTCAAACTGCCCTAGGCGACGATCGAGCCGTTTTGGGCATGGCGGGTGTTGCCTTGCGGTCTGGCGCTCGCAGTACGATCGCGACCTTGTGGTCGGTGCGAGATCGATCGACGACGCTCTTGATGGACGAGTTCTACCGACAGCTCGTCCAAACCCCCCGCCCGACCAAAGCTGAAGCCTTACGCCGCGCCCAACTACACCTGTTGTACGATACCGAATACAACCATCCGTTTTTCTGGTCTTCCTTCGTGTCGATCGGCAACTGGCTCTAGTTTGTCCTCCCTAGGGGATTCGAGTACACTAGAGACAAGGCAAGACCTTTAATTTAAGCAGATCTTAACGGAAACGTTTGGCACAAATGCCTCCCTAAAATTAAGTTTTATTACTGAACCGACCTCGTAGACTCATGTTAACCAGCCATCGCGAGATCGCCGGTCGCGCTAACCGAAACGGGTTCCGTTTGCCGTTGATAGCGACGATCGCGATCGGGTGTATTCTAACCAGCGAAGCCTCGTCGGCTCATTCTATGGTGGATACGGCTCGTGTTACCCCGCGAGACAATCCCTCATTCGACGGTGCTTCTCCTTCAACTCGACGCAGTGAAACGGACAATAGCGTGCTGTTCGTACCCCCTGACCGAGACGAACCCGCAGAAGGTACACAAGGCGGGGGATCGCGGGGTGATATCGAATTCGTTCCACCGGATGAAGACCAGCCAGAAGATAGTGCAGGTGGTGCTTCGAGAGATCGGTGGCAGTTCTTGCCACCGGGCGAGACACCTTCGCAAGCTCCCCTAAATTCTCCCACCGAATCGATGGTCGCGATCCCCTCGGACGAAGCTCCTAGCTTATCTGTTATGGCACTCGTGCCGGAGACCCGTTACGGTCTGACCGTATCTCCCCATCCGACTTTCTTTATCTACCTCAGCGATCCATCTGTCCACCACGTGTTCTTCAGCCTGCAACAGCAAAACCGCGAACCCCACTACCAAGCCTTTTTTCCCGTACCGAGGGAGGGGAATATCGTGCGAATCGTGCTGCCAGAAGACGCCCCCGAATTGGCAATCGAGACAGATTACCAATGGCAAGTGGTGGCCGTTGCCGGCGAGCAATTGCGGCCGGACAGTCCAAGCACTTCGGGTTGGGTTCGTCGAATTGCCCTCGATGCCGAGCTGGAATCAGCTCGGGCCGAAGGCGATAGCTTAGACTTGGCAATCGCTTACGGCAAACGGGGAATTTGGTACGATACTTTAACCGTTCTCGCTGCGTTGCAACGAACTCACCCCACCAACCAGGTTTTAGCAACTGAATGGCGAGACCTCCTCTCTCAAGTCGGCCTCGAAGCGATCGCAGTCGGAACTCCATTCCACTAGCGCGATCCCGTTTCCATCGATTCGTTTCCGATCTGTGGTGGCGCACTCAGCGTGGACTGCACCACAGTCGGGAAATTCTCGTCGCCTTGCCTGTGGCGATCGTCGTAAGCTGCATCGTTTCTCTCGGTGGCTTTCAACTGTTGGAAAATGCTGCCATCGATACGTTATTTCGACTCCGCCCCAGCGAAAGTCCCGATCTTCGCATCGCCATTATTGAGATTGGAGAGTCTGATATTAAGCAAGTGGGAGACTGGCCGGTTCCCGACTCAGTGCTTGCCCAAGCCATCGAGCGCGTTCGCGCTCAACATCCCCATTCAATCGGTTTGGATATCTACCGCGATTTACCCGTCGAGCCGGGCTACGAACACCTCGTGGCGGTAATGGAATCGACCCCCAACCTCTTCGGCATTGAAAAAGCCGTTGGAGAAGAGACGATCGCACCCCCCCCAACCCTCGATCGACTCAATCGCGTCGGTCTCGCCGATATCATCACCGACGAAGATGGAAAGGTGCGGCGCTCTCTGATTTCCGCCAAAATCGACGGCCGAGTACGCCTAGGGTTAGGGGTCGAGTTGAGCTTGCAGTATTTAGAAGAACGAGCCAACCTCACACGAGAGCCAATTCCCGGTTGCCGTTCTTGCTATCGGTTGGGGAAAGCAACTTTTGTCCCACTCCGCGAAGCGGTTGGCGGTTACTCCGAAACAAGCTTCGGTGGCTATCAAATTCTTCTGAACTATCGAGGGGGCAATCACAGTTTTCTATCCGTGTCTCTCAGCGACGTTCTCAACGGCCGCGTCCCGCCCGACTTCTTTCGAGATCGAATTGTCTCGATCGGCTATACGGCCAGCAGCACGAACGATTTTTTTGCCACGCCTTACGGCACAGGATCTCGATCGATGAGCGGTGTTGAGATTCACGCCCACATCGCCAGTCAAATTCTTAGCGCGGCCCTCGACGGCCGCCCTTTACTGCGCGTGTGGACTCAAGGGCAAGAGTGGCTTTGGCTGGGGGGGTGGTCGTTCGTCAGCGCGTCGATCGTTTGGACGATTTTATCCGGTCGCCATATTGGATTTAACTCTCTATGGTGGGGATCGCTGGTGGGGATCGTTGCCTGTTGGTTGCCCCTAGCGGCGATCGCATATCTCGGATTTCTTCACGGCTCGATCGTTCCCGTCGTGTCGCCGATGGTGGCAGTTGTGGGGTCGGCGTTGGCAGTTTCCAATGCCTACAGCCAAAAAAAGCTCAAAATGACGAACGAACAACTCGAACAGGCAAATGACCAACTGCGGGACTATTCCGCACACTTGGAACAGAAAGTTAGCGAACGCACGCACGAGCTCGAAGCAGCCAAACAACAGGCCGATGCAGCTAACCAAGCTAAAAGCGAGTTTCTGGCTAATATGAGTCACGAACTGCGAACGCCCCTCAACGGGATTCTCGGATATGCAGACATCCTGCAACACGATCGACCCACGACGGCTAAATATCAGGAAGGACTCAACGCCATTCATCAATGTGGAAAGCACTTGCTGACGCTCATCGAAGACGTACTCGACCTCTCGAAAATCGAGGCGCGTAAGTTCGAGCTACAAATCAGTGCTTTTGAGTTCGTGCCGTTTTTGCGAGGAGTGGCGCAAATGTGCGTCATCCAGGCCAATCAAAAAGGAATCGCCTTTGATTGTGAACTCGATACAAACTTACCGACGTTCGTGCGAACGGACGAGAAGCGACTGAGACAGGTCTTGTTGAACCTACTCGGTAACGCGATCAAGTTTACCGATCGAGGGAAGGTTACGTTTGGTGTAACGCAGATAGAACTGAGTGAAGGAGAACGGCGTATAGCCGGAGTGCAAGGCGTGTCGAACGGGAGCGCGTCCACTCGTCGGATCGGGTTTCGCGTTGCCGATACGGGAATCGGTATGACAGCCGAACAGATCGAAAGAATTTTTTTGCCCTTCGAGCAGGTTTGTGAATATCCGAGACGACGGGACGGGACGGGATTGGGACTCGCGATCGGACAGACGATCGTGCAAATGATGGGAGGGATGTTACGGGTTGATAGTGAATTGGGGCGAGGGAGTGTTTTTGCGTTTGAATTAGAGTTGGACGCTCTCCCGGATGGTAGACATCCCAGGGCGCCATCTCCGACTTCTGTAATAGGTATTGCAGGAAAGCCCCCTGAGGTGGCCGCGATCGACGATAACGAATACGGTCGTGCCATACTGGTGGCTTGGTTGCAAAATTTGGGGTGTCCGACGATCGAAGCAGCCGACGTACAAACGGGGTTGGTGAAGTTACTGCACGAGCCAACGATCGATATTGCCTTTGTGGACTTGATGCTGTCAGATGGCACGGGTCTCGATCTGATCCGTCAGTTCCGAGCCAGCTATCCCGAAAGTCCCCTTAAGATCGTCATTTGTTCGGCCAGTGCGTTCGATCGAGATCGCGAAACTGCCCTAGCTGCAGGTGTCGATGCGTTTCTCGCCAAACCGCTATCCCGAGAACGCCTGCTGGATACGCTACAGCAGTTGCTCGGCTGTCAGTGGATCTATGCAACATCCACTCCCTTTTCGACCCCAGATGTGGACGAGGCAGTCGTTCCGCCTGACAACGGACGATTGCAAGAACTCTACGAGTTGGCGCTACAGGGGAATTTGAAACGATTGAGCCTCGTGGCGGAAGCGATGAAAGAAGAAGATCGACAACTCGCTCCCTTTGCCGATCGAATCTTGACGTTCGCGCAAGGGTTTCAGGTCAAGCAGTTGCGTGGATTCTTGGATCGATATCGCTGTTTGGAGCGATCGTGACTGACGCCGGTTGCCGTTGGCTAATTTTGAGGGATCGTTCTCAAAGCCAAAGAGGCTCACCCCCATTTCGGGCGATGGAAAGTCTGGTGGGAAGGATTGGAGGTGGCGATGAAAATCAAGGGATCTTAGGGACGGCGACGGGTCGAGTGTGTCAAGACCGAGCATCCATTTACGGCTGTTCCGCTGATGAAGTCCATGCCAATCATAATGAAGCCCAGAACGCTGCCTTGAGGCGGCAAGCTAGTGCTAACGCACGTTAGACGTTCAGCGGTTGATTCATAATTGGGTCAGACCTCATTGGGGCTTGGGGAACAAGATCGCTCCTGCCGTTGGGTGCAGATTCAACTTAAACCGCATCACCTCAATGAGATTTTGCAATTCTACTTGTTTTAGGCGTAGATCGATCGATAGAGGAGCAGTGTATCCACTCCATTTTACCTGGACAAAGATCGATCGAGGACGACCAACATGGGAATATGACGTTCCTCAACCCATCCGCTGACTGGCAATACCTATTTCCCTCTTGATACAGCATTTCCCTAGCAAGTGAGATACATATAGTCCTTGCCACGTCAAAGCTTAAGCCATGAAATCGTACCTCATCAGGTTGAAAAACGAAGAATGAGCTTCTTGATAAGGATGAATTTACTAAAAGCTTAGATCGCAACTTTATCAAAATCTAATGTGGGAAGAACTGGATCGATAGGATGCCTAGCGGTGAGTGTCTATAATGTTTCCCATCACCCACTGCATATAATTTTGAGCGGTTTTAGATGACTTTTCAGTGATTGAGAGCATTGGGTTTATTAGGTGACTGTAATCACACCTACAGCTAAGTCTTTGCCCATTTAATTAAAAGGTCATTTAATGTGCTTCCATCTTTGATATAATCCAGAAAAAACTTTCGCTCTTCAACTGGAAGTGTCTTGATTGCAATAATAAATGCACGTTTGCTCCAAGTATCTAAACCTTGATAACTTTCCTTTAATTCTCTTAACCAATCTCTCATATTCAAGGCATAAGCACCCAATAAAATTTCCCTCCGCAAGCTTGGTGGCGATGTGTAATATGCAGATATTAAGCTACTGGTATTATTCAACATTGGCTTTCGCCCAAACAGACTTAACAGCGTCATCTGAAAATACTCATTAGATTTTATAAGATCACTATTTAGAAGGCTAAAGATCTTATTTCCTAACCCTTTCCAGTCTCCTGTATAGTTATTATTGACGGAAACTAGATAATGACAAATATCACTAATAGCCAGAGTCAACTCATCTGTATGGGTTATACAAAAATCAACTGCTGAGGGAACTCCTACTTGTGATAAGCGGCGAAGGAGCCATCTTATGCGTGTAAAATTTGGTTCTTTTTCTTTAAGGTAATCAGATAGATTTTTTTCAATACGGCTTTGCTCAAATACTTTATTTTCATCCAAAGATAGTGCTTGCAAGCTAATGTTCGCGTATGGGTTTCGGCTTGAGCGGGCGCGAAGAACCGTTAACATCTCTTCTTCAAAATCATTGATTGGTCTATCTTGAAGCATGTTTTGACAATATGCTTCAAATTCTTCGCTTTCATAAATTTTTGTTTTTTGCTTTTGTACGATTAGTTTTTGCTGTCGATCGAGAATGTAAGCCATCTGATAAACAATCACTCTTGCTTGTTTGTAGTCATCACAAAAAATGACAATACCATCAACATATCTACAGTAGTCTAGTCCTTTCATTGAAAGACTATTATCGATAGGAATTAATGACATCTCGCCCAATATATGGGTCGAATGTGGATCTACTGGTATACCTCTTGATACTTTAACTGTTATGCTTTCTAATAGATTTAAGATCCATTTTTCGATCTGGCTTGGAAAACCAGATGCAATTAATTGATTTTCAATATTATGATGATATATTTGATTATAAAAGTCAGCTATATCGAGGTAGACAGCATATCTATAGTTTAAGGATTTTTTCCTGCATTTATTCCAAAACTCAACCTAAGAAACGTTAGGATTATATAGGTTCCAGTCCCCTTGAGGTGCGAGACGATATCCGAAGACTTTATCTTCAGGCATAGAAACTCGACGGTTTTCTATTTGACTCCCATACTCATAAATAATTGCAGTTAGGATAATATTATCAAGAGGATCGAGTTGAGTGGCAATTCTGTAAGACAACTCATCTTTAGGGACGATAAATCTTCTTGATGCTCCATATTGATAATTTCCCAGATCGAGATCTTTTAGCTTCTTGACGGTATCATTCTCGATTTTATAGAGCGAATCAAACTCAATTGGCTTTGGAAATAGATCGGTATCTCCATATTTAATTAAATGATTGAGAGACCATCTTATCGATCGCTCGTCAAGTTTCACTTTGCATTAAGCTCCTGTATTGATGAGGTAAGCTTAGATTACCATGTCTCTATTAAAATAATGGTTTACTTTAGTAGTTTTTATCTAAAAGCCCTTAGAGCAAGGACTCTTAATTAGATTTGCATAAACTCGATTTTGAACGCTTAACAACGACCGATCGATCGAGTCTCTACCAACAACTTTCGGTATAACCATCTCTTTCACACTGAGCAATAAGCTTTTGGTTGCGTCCAAACCAAAGAATAAGCTGCATAACTATATATTTAGATCGTAAGTGCAGTATAACTCTCCTGAGCAGCCTGTTGTCAAGCACTTGCAGCTAACTCCACGATTCCGAGTATTATCCCGAAGCTACCGGATAACACACTATTATATTAGAGACTTTCACCGCAGCCAGATCGATCGATCCTCTCCCAACTCAGTAGTCTCCGCCTTTCTAAGTCAATCTAACTCATAGCTTTCATCGACAAACTAATCCGCTTCAGCTTCTCATTCACCTCTAACACTTTCACCTTCACCACTTGACCCACCTTCACAATATCTTTCGGATCTTCAACAAAACGGTTCGCCAGTTGAGAAATATGAATCAAGCCGTCTTGGTGAACGCCGATATCGACGAACGCGCCGAAATTAGCCACGTTCGTGACAATTCCTTCTAACACCATCCCCACTTCGAGATCGCCAATCTCCTGAATTCCCTCTTTAAACGTGGCGTAGGTAAACTCGTCTCGCGGATCGCGGCCGGGTTTTTCTAATTCAGCGATAATGTCTCGTAACGTGGGTTCGCCGACGGTATCCGTCACGTATTTTTTGAGATCGATCGATCTTAATTGTTTGGCGATCGATTCCGGTTGCGCCAGCGATACATTTAAATCTTTCGAGATCGCTTCGACGACTTTATAACTTTCCGGGTGGACGGCGGTATTATCGAGGGGATTTGCTCCGTTACGAATTCGCAAAAATCCCGCCGACAATTCAAAGGCTTTCGGACCCAATTTCGACACTTTCAGCAATTGGCGGCGATTCGTAAACGCACCGTTTCGATCGCGATATTGAACGATATTGTTCGCCACCGATGCAGACAACCCAGAAACTGAAGTCAATAATGCTTTCGAGGCGGTATTGAGATCGACTCCGACATAGTTCACACAACTTTCAACGGTTTCAGCGAGCTTTTGTTTCAGTAACTTTTGGTCTACATCGTGTTGATATTGTCCGACTCCGATCGATTTTGGATCGATTTTCACCAACTCCGCTAAGGGATCTTGCAACCGCCGCGCAATACTGATCGCACCACGTACCGTAATATCGAGATCGGGGAATTCCTCGATCGCCAGATCGCTGGCTGAATACACCGACGCGCCAGATTCGTTGACCATCACCTTAATTGGCGCATTCTCTACTGTTTTCAGTACCTCGGCAACGAATCGATCGGTTTCGCGACTCGCAGTTCCGTTGCCAATGGCGATGAGTGCAATTCGGTGACGTTGGATTAAATCTTTCAGCGTTTTCGCGGCTTCTTCCCGTCTTGCTTGCGACTGGTGAGGATAGATCGCTTGATATTCGAGGAATTTTCCCGTATCGCTGACGGCGGTGACTTTGCATCCCGTGCGAAACCCGGGATCGATTCCTAAAGTGGGTTTTTGTCCGGCGGGTGCAGCCAGTAACAACGATCGAAGGTTAGCTTCAAAGGTTTTGACGGATTCTGCGTCGGCTTTGGCTTTCTGTTCGGCGGTAACAGCGTTGACGATCGAAGGCTTTAACAAGCGATTGTAAGCATCTTTAATGACGGCTTGATAAAATTCGCGAATCGATCGATCTCGGGTACGGACGATCTGAGATTCCAGTTCGGTGAGGGTTCGATCGTCGTCTACGGTAAGTTTAAGATCTAAAATCCTTTCTCGATCGCCCCGCAATAATGCCAACAAATTATGCGCGGCAATTTTGCGAATGGAAATTTGATAGTCGCGATAGGTTTCGTATTTCGTCGTTCCTTCGGGATGGTCTTTTTTGACGCGAGATTCAAAAATTCCATGTTGCAGAAATCGCTGTCGGAGGTTCGATCGAATGTCGGCGTTTTCCGAAATCGCTTCTGCGAGGATATCAGACGCACCTTGTAGGGCATCGTCAACCGTTTCAATTTGTTTTTCGGGATCGATATAGCCTTCAGCTTCGCGACGGAGATCGATCGATCGTCCCTTCAGAGCGTTGCTCGATTCGATCGATTTCGCCAACGGTTCGAGTCCGCGTTCCCGAGCAATTGTCGCGCGAGTTCGGCGTTTTGGGCGATAGGGAAGATAGAGATCTTCGAGTTCGTTCTTTTGCGAACAGGCGAGAATTTTCGCCCGTAAGTCGTCGGTGAGTTTTCCTTGTTCGTCGATGGCGTTGAGAATCGTATTTTTTCGATCGTCGAGTTCTTTTAAATAGGTCGATCGATCGAACAATTCCCGCAACTGTATCTCCGTCATTTCCCCCGTGCGCTCTTTCCGATACCGTGCGATAAACGGAATCGTCGCGCCGTCGTTCCACAATTCCAAGGCGTTGCGGACGTGAGACAGCGAAAGCGATAATTCGCGGGCGAGAATTTGAGGAATATCAGAGGTAACAGGAGTTGTCGAACTCATCGGCGAACGGAAACGCAACCTTACTTGTAAATCGTACCGTCTGGTAGGGTAGCACCTTTGAGGTTCGCCCCGGTAAGCTTAACGAGTAAACGATTGCTCGTTCCAACTTTCGCCCCGGTTAAATCGGCACCGTATAGGTTCGCTCCGCTCAAATCTGCACCGATGAGGTTCGCCTCCCGTAAAATGGCGTAACTGAGATCGGCTTCGAGGAGATTCGCACGAAACAAGTTCGCACTGGAAAGGTTCGCACCCGCCAAGTTCGCGCGGTGCATGAACGTATCGCTGAGATTGGCTTCGATGAGATTGGCGTTGCTGAGATTGCGCCCCGATAGATCTTTTTCTCGTAAATTCGCCCCCCGCAAATCGACACCACTCAAGTCCGAGATGTGGGGACGTTGGTACGTGCGATGGGGTGGAGGTGGGCTGTTCGGTGCCGTGGATTTAGGACGATCCGACGATCGAGCTGAAGCGTTCGACGATCGAGGAGATGTTTGATGAATCGATCGCAATCGATCTCGAGCTTGGTTGATCGATTTGAGAATTTCTTGAGCTTTTTGTTGGAGGCGAGGGTTATCCGCTGGAATTCGATCGGGATGCCAGATAAAGGCGAGATCCTTATAAGCCTGGTTGATTTCTTCCAGAGACGCGCCTGCACTCAGCCCCAACGTTTTATAATGCTGCTCCAAATTGTCCATCACGGCAGAGTTTCCGATATCGGGCAAGTGGA
This sequence comes from Geitlerinema sp. BBD 1991-9, assembly GCA_001657325.1. Classification (GTDB taxonomy): domain Bacteria; phylum Cyanobacteriota; class Cyanobacteriia; order Cyanobacteriales; family Geitlerinemataceae; genus Geitlerinema. Next base: position 12,548 of record LWRO01000083.1, read on the forward strand.
CTGAAATCAACCCGCCCAGACCTGAATTGCGCGATCTGGGCGGGTGAGTTTTATTATGGGCTAGCCTTATTATGGGAACGGCGGCTAACAGCTTTAAACACTTGTGCTAAGCACCTTCTATACTTTTAAGATACCGTAATGCTACTGAAATCTTGAGGTAATTAAACTTTTCTTTATATTTATAGACGTTTGTTTACGTCCCTTCCTCTCACGTGTACACAACCGACACGAAATCGGCTATTTCGACTGACGCGAACAACGCCATGAGCCAGCAATCCGACACCAACACTCGATCGACTGATAATACAATTCCATCTCAGGACTGGGACTCGTCCGAACTCGCGAACCGAAACGGAGCATCGATCGCCGCGAAAACTGATTCGCCAACCCGCGACAATGAGTTCGCCCCCAAATCGCAAACCCTCTCTTTTGTCCAACGCAATCCCAGCTTGGTCATCATCAGTTCGATCGTCGTCACCGTGCTGGGGTTGGGGTTTGACGTTCTTTGGCTGGCCTTTACGGGTTTGCTAGTGAGTCTGTTCGTGTCGCTGCGCCTGATTCTTCCGAGTTGGACGAAACTTTGGCAGCAACTCGTCCCCGCACCTTGGCGCACGTTGATCGTTGCGAGTTTGGGACTGCTCGCTTCAGCGGTTGGCTTGTTGATGCTAAGCACCTCGAACCAGCAGGGAAACCGCGCCATTCAAATTAATTGGGATGCTGTTGGGGCGCTCGGGGAAATTGTTGGGGCGTTGGGACAAATTGCCATTGCCATTCTCGCCGTTTACGTGGCGTGGCAACAGTATGTGATTTCGCGGGATCTGACGATTCAACAAAACCGCATTACCCAACAGCAAACTATCGACGCTTACTTTCAAGGGGTGTCTGATTTGACACTGAACGACGAAGGGTTGTTGGAAGACTGGCCCCAGGAACGCGCGATTGCGGAGGGACGAACTGCTGCCATTCTCAGCAGTGTTGATGCTGGAGGAAAAGCGAAAATTTTGCGTTTTTTGTCACAATCGCGCCTGTTAACTCCGTTGCGGCGCGATCGACGCTTAGGTCGTCCGATTCTCGACGGTGCTGGGGGCTATGCTGAAGATCGCGCCTATGGAACGCGGGTGATCGATTTGGGGGTAATGCTGGCGGCGGCGGATTTGGGGGAAATGGATTTGCGTTGGACCGATCTCAGCGATGCCAATATGGTACGGGTGAATCTGAGTCACTGCGATTTGGTGAAATCGAATTTGGCTCGATCGATCTTGTACGAAGCAGATTTAACAGGAGCCGATTTGAAAGGCGTGCGCTTTTTTTACGGGTTAGCGGAGGATGCAACCCCTCGCAGTCGCACGGAACCCCCGAACTATGAAACGGGAGAGCGCACGGGTGCGGTGGTGGAAGATGCAGATTTTTCTGACGTGCAGCGGATGTCGGACGCACAACGATATTACTGCTGTGCGTGGTGTGGGGAGAAAGCGCGACAAACGATTCCCGGTGGCTGTGAAGGCATTCCCAATAAATTGGGAAGATAGAGAGAATGGACGATTGACAATTTAGAACATGAGAAAAATTGGAGAGAACCGATTTTTGGGGGACTGTTCGATCGAAAAAAACAATCCATTCGATCGGGTGCGTCTCAATTTCGTAGAATGACCCCTCTGCGGCTCGCCACCCCTCCCATCCTCCCCTGGCTAAGGGGAGGTGCCGAAGGCGGAGGGGTTTCGATCGCAAAAGTGAGATGCACCCATTCGATCGAGTTGGTAGTCGCACGTAAACGTCAAGACCACTCCTCACGCTGTAAACTTGACGATTGACTCGATCGATCCTTGCTCTATCTATCCCATGCTTCAACCCGAATTCCGAAATCCCATCGCCGTTAGTTTAGGTGCGATCGCCGGAGCGCTGTGTCGATACTACACAGGACTTTGGTTGACGCGATGGGGAACGCATTTTCCGTTTGGAACGCTGTTTGTCAATCTGACTGGCTCGCTTTTAATGGGATTATTTGTCACGAGTGTGGTAGAACGAGGGTTGAACGTTTCACCTGAAATTCGCATTCTCGTCGCCGTCGGATTTCTCGGTTCGTATACCACGTTCTCGAGTTACGAACTCGATACGGTGAACTTGATTCGGAGTGGCAGATCGTGGTTGGCGATGGGATATTGGTTAGGGAGTGCTGCGTTCGGAATCGTCGGCGTGCAACTCGGAATTATCTTGGCTCGGTGGCTGCGGTGAGTTGCGAGAGTTGCAGGAGATGGAGATACATCTCGATACAGTACTTTGTGGCTATTTCTCATCGATCCGCTTGAGTTTTAAACGCGGATTGTCTATCCTTTTTTATCTCGAAACCCCTTCTTTTGGCAAGGTAAAGAAGTCGCCAGTCACCAGTCACCAGTCGCCAGTCACCAGTCGCCAGTCACCAGTCACCAGATGGTAGGGTGTGTTACGCGGAGAAAAATGGGTGGGAAATCCAGTTCATGAGATTTCCGCGTAACGCACTTTTACAGTGAGCAGTAAGCAGTTACCCGTCACCAGCAAGAGTAGGGTGCGTTCGCGGGAATTTCACGAGCTAAACTTCCGCCGAATTCGGTTGCCCGCGAACACACTCGACGCAATTTTTGTACCGCTGCTCTAGAGTCCCTGAATCCGAAAAATCCTCGATCGAAACTATTCGTTATTCCCCGCCCCTAACTGAACGTTGGGAGTTTGAACGATGGCAGCTTCTTGACCGTTCCATTTCTCGATTCGAGCCATCTCAATCTCGAGTTGCCGATACTTGAGATAATTCGGATCGTTAGCAACTGAGGCCCTAATCTTTTCCGCTTCAGCTTCACCCCTGGCTTCTGCAATCTTCGCTTGCGCTTCGGCTTGTGCTTGTCTCGCTCGCGCTTCGGCAGACTTGGCACGTTGTTCGGCTTCAAACTGTTCGTCGATCGCCGTTTGAATATTCTCAGGGTATTGAGGCTTTCCAAGATATTCGAGGTTCTGAACGACGAGGAAATTAAAGCTACTGGCAATACATTCTTCTACCCGATTTAAAATATCAATCCGTTGATTTTGATATTCAAAAGGGGTTTGAATATTTGCATCGACTACGGCACGGTTGAAACATCCTCGAACTTCGTCTCTCAAATGAGTTCTAACAAACTCCTCGGGAGCTAAACGGTAAGTTGCATAATACATTTTAATGAATTCACCGTTGTTCTCTTTATTAAACAGAACGCTAATTGCCACATCTTCTTGAACGGATGTTCCAGCAACGGAGAAACCGATAGCTTCGGGTAAAGGACTTTGTTCGATCGTGCTATTGGTAAAACTGTATTTGTTTACAAATGTCGGAAAAAGCACCAACTCCTGGTTGACAGGATTGTAAATCGCTCGACCGCCTTCAACGAATTCAGCATTGTCAATTCCTCGACTTTCTTTGTCTCCATACTGGTTAATCAAAAGTCCCACATAACCGGCTGGCACTCTCTCGCCAATAATAGACGCACAACCCCCGAGCGTTAGTGTTGATACAGCGAGGCCAATAAAGGCTTTTTTCAGAAGTTTCTTAGTCATCGAGATACAGAATCGTTCGGTGTACAGTGAAAGTTTTGAGATCGAATTTTGGCATAAAAAATCTTAAGGATTGAAATCTTCTGGATAAAGTTTTCGATCGTGCAATTCAGATAGTGTTTTTAATTCATGGATTTTATCTGGATCGTCGATCAAAGGAAGACTCTGCCAAAAACTTGGAAATTCCTCAAACAAATCTTGATTGAGTGAATGAAATTTGTTGACTCTATCTTGCTTGACACGCCAATAGTCCAGCAAGTTATAACCCATTGCAATCGCAACTACCAGAGAAATTCCAAATGGAAGTGGCCCATATTTTTTGGGGGTAGTCAAACCGATATAACCCGTCATTATAAAGGCAAGCAGTGTCACGATCGATCTCGCAGTCAATCCTTTTTGACTCTTGCTCGCTCTTTTCATGGTTTTAGCTCGACGAGATTAATTCGATCGACAAATTAAAGACGAAAATAAATTGGGTGTATTACCAGTTTGATTGAAATTTAAAGTATCGATCGAATATTTTATTAATTTTAAATATTTGAGTACCATCGAAGATCGATCTCATAAATTTCCTGGCTCGATCGAACAACTTTACAACTTGGATACACTTTATAAACCCAAGCTGTGAACGTTACAAACATCGTGGCACAATAACAATGTAACGAAATTATCTCGAACCGTCAACCTTTCGATCGAACCTGAAGAAAATTAAAGAAATGCAAATTTCTTTTAATTTTTTAATTCTCTAAAAAACCTTTTTTCAACCCATGTCTGAAAATGTCGATTTCAAGACTGTGAATTCAAAATACCAAAAGAGTTGAGAAATTAGCTTTCCCAACTCTTTCCAACTCAAGCAAAAATCCTAAATTTCGTCCCAGCCACCCACGCCAGACGACATGACATAGCTCGTCACCTGAGCCTCAAAGAAGTTAGCCTTTGTATGGCCTTCTGACTTCGTATCCGAGAACCGTTCCAGATGAGTGTACGGACTCTTTTGATAGCGAGGTTCTGGATATAACGGTTCCAAGCCGATCGCTCGCAGTCGCATATTCGCCAGATACTTCGTGTACTGCTCTGTACTCGTTTCCGTAATCCCCAAAATGTTGTTTCCGACAATGTGGTTCGTCCACTTGCACTCGTGCTTCACCGCTGTCGCGAACATTTCGCAAATCATATCCTTTGAGTGCGGGAACATCTGCATTGCTTCGGGTAGCATTTTTTGGAACAACCGAACGTGAGATAGCTCGTCTCGATTGATCATTTTGAAAATATCTGCACTTCCCGGCATCAACATCCGAGAGGCTAGGTTGTAGAAAAAGATGAAGCCATTGTAAAAATACAGTCCCTCCAACAAATAATCTGCAACCAACGACACAAAATAATTTTCTACAGTGGGATTGTCAACGTACCGCTGGTATTGTTTGGCAATGAACTCACATCGATCGAACAACACTTTATCCGTGCGCCAAAAATCGTACACCGCAGAACGTCGATCGGACGGAATAATTGTCTCGATCATGTATTGTTGAACTAAGCTCATTGAGTTACCCCATTGAACTCGTCTTCAAAACCGTGCGTGAAAGTTTCCTTTCACACGGCTCCTCAACAGACAAG
>LWRO01000084.1 GCA_001657325.1 Geitlerinema sp. BBD 1991-9
TTCTCAGCTTGACGACTTTCATTAGGTGAAACGAGCTTAGCACTAAGAGCAGTATAGCCAATCGAACGGCTACCCGCCACCTTACCGCCGCTTCTAATCTCCGCTTCAATCGGAGATTAGAAGCGGAGGATTCTCGCGGTTTCATGCTAAAATGGGGAAAGCCCGGCTTAGTCAAACTCACCGATCGTGGAGGTCAAGCTGACTTCAACAGCTTATCCGGCAATTGCTGAAGAACCCGTTCAAATGGGTCTGTACAATTGAGACCCCTTGTTAATACCAATGCCCCTTGAATTTCAATGACCGCATCTTCTGCCCGTTGACGCGCTAGGTTTTTACTCAGTCCAGCGACCGTCAACACCTCAGCCAAATGCTCGACCCAAGTTTTCAATGCTTGTTGCACCTGAGCGTGAAACAAATCACGGCCTTCACCCAAGCTAAAGGTTGACAGAATACAACTGTTTTGACCGTGGTTGTAAAACTGGTTCAAGCGGTCACTCATTGCCTTGAGGCGTTCGATGGGCTCCTCTGAACTTCGCAGAGGCTCCAAAATTGTTGCGTCGAAACATTCGTTGAGGTAGCTAAGTACGGCCTCTGCCATTCCCTGTTTCCCCCTGGAAAAATGGTGATAGAGACTGGCCCGGCCTAGCCCTGTAGCCTTTGAAATGCGAGACAGGGTTGCCCCTTCGTAGCCGTAGTGGCGAAATACTGGAACCAGCTTCCGCACGATTTCCCGTTTATCGATCGCCATTTTTTTTGACTAACCCCTTGACATTAAATAGAACGTTCGGTACAGTTTTATTATACCAAACATTCGGTACAGTACAAACGACCGCACAAGACAGATTGCTTACAGCCCTCCTGGACGGATCGAAGCATGACTCTGTCGCTGCACGCTATTTTTTTACCTCGCTTTTGTACCGAACGTTCGGTATTTAGTAACAATTCGCCAACCAGATTACGGAGTAATCCTGTCATGACTACACCAGCAATCCCCCAATCCCCAACAGCAATCCATCACAAAACCGTTGAAATCGACGGGTTGAATATTTTCTACCGAGAAGCAGGTTCCAAGGATGCACCCACGATCCTCCTGCTTCATGGATTTCCCACCTCTTCCCATATGTTCCGCAACCTGATTCCGGCCCTGGCAGATACTTTTCACCTGATTGCGCCGGATTACCCTGGTTTTGGAGCCAGTTCTATGCCCCTCGTAGACGAGTTTGAGTACAGCTTTGACAAACTGGCAGATGTGATCGATCGGCTTGTAAGCCGTTTGGGCCTCCAAAAATACTTCCTCTATTTGATGGATTATGGCGCACCGATTGGATACCGCCTAGCCACCAAACATCCAGAGAACGTGTTGGGACTGATTGTCCAAAACGGAAATGCTTATGAAGAGGGACTGCGAGAGTTTTGGAATCCACTGAAAGCCTATTGGCAAGACAAAACTCCCGAAAATGCACGAGTTCTGGTGGACAACGTCTTAACTCTAGAAGCCACAAAATGGCAATACACCAACGGGACTCGCAACCCAGAAGCAGTTGCACCCGATAACTGGTTCCACGACCAATATTTGTTGGATCGTCCGGGAAATCAAGCCATCCAGCTCGAACTCTTTCACAGCTACAGTACCAACCCGCCGCTGTATCCACAGTGGCAAGCCTATTTCCGCCAGTACCAACCTCCAACTTTAGTGGTGTGGGGGAAAGGGGATTATATCTTTCCGGCAGAGGGGGCTTACCCTTATCAGCGGGATCTCAGTAATATTGAATTCCACATCCTGGATACGGGACACTTTGCCCTCGAGGAAGATTTGGAATTTATCGCTAACCGCATTCGAGACTTCGGACTACGCACCGTTGCTGAATAGTCTAGGCATTGACACCCCGCATTTCTTCAGAGTGTGGGGTGCGATCGTTAAAACCCTTGCATCGTGCAAAGCAGCGACAGGGAACGATCGAACGCCTCATCTAGATTTCAATGCGAAATACTTCAGGCGATCGCGCAATGGAAGAGAAATGCGGATCGAGTATAACTAGAAGCAGGTCGTTCAGCGTCACAAGACCGGGAGAGAATCGTGGTCGATCGTTTTCCCACCCTTCTCAAAAAACTGACGGTGTCCGCTGGTGTGATTTGTAGCTTGCTCGCACTTCCCATACAAGCAGCTCGCGCTGCAAACGTCATTTGGACGGTCTACGAAATCAGTTTTAAGTGCAGCGATCCCGGCTCGCCACCTCCTGATTATCCTGGGGTTGGGTCGCGATAGGACAGACTCGTTTGAGGACGAGATCGATCTTATTTCAGGGCGATCTCATTTCAGGGCTTCGAGCGTCGAACGACCTCGAGACAGTCACCGCTAATCTAACGGAATGTATTCTCGCGTCTGTTCCTCAGCGTTTAATTCTTCCCATGTCACATCTCGCCGCAACACCCAACCGTTCGGGCCGACGATGATTCGCGGTAACGTTTCGAGATCGATAACCTCTAAGGTTTTCGCATTGTAAGTCGTGTATTGCGTCGTTCCTTCAGATAGATCGACATCCACGATCGAAATCGTGTGCGTTGGTAACAGTGTACTATCGAGAAGAACGCGCGGCCCGCTTCCTAGCGCCCCAGTATGTAACAGTTCCAGTTCGCCGCGACGGCCGGGAAAATAGGCGTGGTGGTGTCCGCTGATATAAGTATGGACTCCGTGACGTTCTAGCATCGATCGAAGGTCATCAGCATCTGCTAAAACTTCGCCTAATTCATCTCGTCCCACTGCAACGGCGTATAGGGGCAAATGTCCGACAGCAATGCGAAGTTTCGCCTGTTTCGCAACGTCACTCGCAAGACTTTTTTCTGCCCAGGCGATCTGTTCCGGGGGAATGCGAGAACAGGAAGCATCCCAAACCAAATAAAAAATATCGTTTTGAAGAAAACTGTAATAGAACGGAAATCCCGTTCGATCGATAAAATTTAACCCCGGATTGTGTTTTGGATCGCTCCAATATTCTCCAGCTAAATCCCGTTCGGACTTGTATAAATACGCCCCGTTTGCAATAACTCCAGACGCATCGTGATTGCCAATGGTAAAGCCATAAGGAAGGTTTGCGCTACGAATTGGGATGGCAATATGTCGATCGAACGCTTCCCACATCGCCCGAATTTCCGATTCTGTTAAAAACGGATCTTGTCCGGCGACCATATCGCCACTACATAAGACGAGATCCGGTTCCCAATCGGGAATGAGTTCGACGGCTCGATCGACTTGAGGCTCGTAAGTGGTCGAACCGTAAATGCCGTTGAGATCGCTGATAACAGCAATTCGCACGTCCCCACGAACGGGGGCGAACAAGCCCTCTGGAGCAATGGCTTGACCTACAGCATCCACAGATGAAGGTGGCGGTGTCGGTGCAGGTGGCGGCGACGAAGTGGAAGTGGGCGTGTTAGAAACGGGTGTATTGCTAGGTGTATTGCTATTCGATTTCCCAGGTTGTGTCAGCGCCTTGTGAACGGCAACACCTAAACCCAATCCCAGAAAACTTCCACCTAAAACGAACAGTTGACGACGTTTCATTGGATTTACGGTTGACGGTTTACAACTTGCAATTTTTCAAGCATCACCACCTCATTTCCTCATCTCCCCATGGGTGCATCTCAAGACTGTAAAAATCGTTGTCGGTGCGTTACGCGGGTATCTAATTTGTCTCGACTTCAGCCGAATTTTGTCGCCCACTAACACACCCTACGCCTCAGGTTCTGGAAAAAATGAGATGCACCCTCTCCCCATTTCCTCAAACAACGGCAGCTTCTAAAATCTGAATCGTCCCCATGTCGGCGTTGAGTTCCACTTCGATTCCGATCGGAAGCGTGACAATCGGTTCGAGGTGTCCGATCGTCGCACCGTACCAGGCGGGAATTCCCAATGGTTCGATATGATCCCAAACCACCTCTTCCAACGTCAGCGAACCGTAACCTTCACCGGGATCGCAGCGGGTACACTGTCCGAAGACAAAACCCGACAGTCGATCGAACAAACCCGCCAACTTGAGATGCGTCATCATTCGATCGATCCGATAAATGTCCTCGCCGACATCTTCGAGAAACAAAATCCCGCCGTCGAGATTGGGAACGTAAGGCGATCCCACGATCGCAGACAACACCGAAAGATTGCCCCCAAACAACCGTCCCCTCGCCGTTCCCGACGTAATCGTTTGCCAGCGATAGCGCGTTTGCATGGGGCGGCTATTGTCGGCGGGATCGCGAAAATTGCGAAATGTCATCGCTTCCCCATCAAACAGAACCCGACGAAACCAATCCGTTTGTGCGGGACTCCAAGACGTGAATCCGTTGGGGCCGTGAAATGTAATCAGGTTAGTTTGGCTGTAAATCCCGAGCAATAATGCTGTGATATCGCTAAATCCAACGAGAATTTTGGGATTTTGGCGAATGAGGTTGTAATCGAGATACGGTAGCACGCGACTGCTCCCCCAACCGCCCTCGATCGGGAGAATCGCCACCACTTCGGGATCGGCGAAAAATTGATTGATGTCAGCCGCTCGATCGCGATCTCGTCCTGCAAAATAACCGTATCGATCGCGGGTATGATTTCCCAACTTCGGCACGAGTCCCAACCCTCGCATTGCGTCGAGAACCAGATCGACATCGTCTCGAACAAAGGTGGCACTTGCTGGGTTGATAATGCCCACTGTCGCCCCTGCAAACAGGCGCTTCGGTTTGCGAACTCCCGAAACGGCGCGAACGCGGCGCACGTCTGTCGCAACGGCGAGGGTGCCGATGGCAGCAGTCAATAGTTTGGTAAAGTTTCGGCGCGTCGTCATCGATATTTAAGCGATATCGTGCGATTTTCAGCAAATTTGTGAGGTTTGCGAACGGCCGATCGAAAGATGTGCGAGATATGTGCGAGCGTATCTTAATTGTTTGTTAACGATCGTATTCGATCGTCTTAATTTTTGTGTCCTTAGATTGTTTTGATAGAGAACTTAACGGTTTTACGAAGGTCTGTCAACTTTTCGAGATACGCAAGTCTTGACAAAATAGGGGCTTTGTGGGCTATCTTGCACGAATTAACTGATGCCAATTGACTGGCTCGAATGCGCCAAACCTTTTTTAGCTGCGTGAGATTCGATCGTCAGAACGCCTCTGTCCTGTCGTAAATTCGCACCTTAACCCGCAATCTCAAATCCCGCAATCTCAAATCGTAAATCGTAAATTCTCTCGAGTCGTAAATCGTAAATTTTCTCAAATCGTAAATTGCATTATGGTTGTTCGTCATTTTTGCGGCACGATTGGAGCATTAAGTTTGGGATTGGGCATCGCCGCGCCTCTATCAGCCTCAGCTCAGCCGCCTGTCTGTCCCAAACCGCCATCGACAGCAACTGAATCTGGCGAACACAGCGAACACAGCAGCGAACACAGCAGCGAACACAGCAATGTATTACTCGCCGTTCGCGACTGGATGATTTTTCCAGAAATTGCAGTCAGCGAGATTCTGCAAAATATGGGCGAAACCTTCATCGCCCAGGCTGAAGTCGCACCCTGGCCGGCAATTCACGAGCGATCGAGACGGATGCGAGTTCCGATCTTGATGTATCACGATATCCTCGCGGAAAAGGAAGTCTTTTTCGATGTAACTCCCGAGGAATTAGAAGCGCATTTTCAAGCGATTCGCGAGCTGGGAGTCACGCCGATTTCTCTCGATCGAGTCGTCGAACACCTCCAAACCGGACGTCCTCTTCCACCGAAACCTGTCGTTTTAACTTTCGATGACGGATACGTCGGACATTACGAATACGTCTATCCGCTGCTGCAAGAATACAATTTTCCCGCAGTATTCTCGGTCTTTCCCGGTAAAGTCAACGGCGATGTAGTCGGTCGATCGACGCTCACCTGGGAACAACTGCATGAAATGAAAGACGATCCCCTCATCACTATCGCCGCTCACAGCGTCACCCATCCTCCCGACTTGCGAGAACTCCCCGATTCGCAACTCCAGCGGGAAATTCTCGAATCTAAGCACGTTCTCGAGCGAGAATTAGACATTTCCATCCGTTACTTTACCTACCCAGAAGGAAAGTACGACGCACGGGTGAGTGCGTGGGTGATGGCGGCGGGATACGATGCCGCGCTGACGATGAACGACGAGGAAGATCGCTACAGCGGCGAATCGTTGAGTTTAATGGCGATCGATCGAATCGGACAGTCGAGTATTGACATCGCTCTCGAAGAAGCTTGGGGGGGCGAACAACGACAGCGACGACGGCGCATTGGAAGTAGAGGGTTCGATTTCAATGCCTCGATCGACAAGCAAGAAGTCGAAATCGATGGAATTCCCCTCGTCTTGATTTCTGGCGGAAAACCCATCACCATTCACGCCGACAGTCGCTATCAAGTCCCAGAAATCCTCGAGGGAACGGAAGCGATCGCAGCAGTCGACGGTGGCTTTTTCAACATGGAGTTTCTAGACTCCAACCACATGATCGGGCCCGTATTCAGTCAAAGCACGGGCGAATTTATTCCCGGCGACGGACAAAATCAGAAATTACGCACTCGTCCTCTGGTTCTCATCGGCGAAACATCCGTTAAATTTATTCCCTTCGATCCCGACAAACACAACACCCTAGACGGAATTCAAGCGGAAATGCCCGATGTCACCGATGCTTTTGTGGGCGCGGCAATGTTAGTCAAGGACGATCGACCTCAACCGACGGAAAGCTTCGGAACGCTCTTCGACTTCGATGCAACGCGACACCGAGCATTTTGGGGGATCGATCGAGACGGAAAGCCCGTTATCGGTGTTTCTGCTGCACCTGTCGATTCGGTATGGCTGGGCGAGATTCTCGCAGAAGCCGGATTGCGCGATGCGGTAATGCTCGACTCGGGGGCGAGTACGTCGCTTGCTTATCGGGGCGAATCTCTCGTTGGCTACGTTCCTCGTCCCGTTCCGCACGTGGTGGCGTTATTACCGCCAGAAGCCGATGCCGCCTCGCGATGTGTCGTCGCAACAACCGACGGCGAACCGATAACGGTAGATTGGTAAAAGCCAGAGCAGCGGTACAAAAGTCAGCCAGTTGGATGAGGTGAGGGGTGACTGGTAACTGGTGACTGCTCACTCCCCCCACTGCTCACTGCCCACTGCTCACTGCTCACTGCTCACTGTAAAAGTTGATGGCAAAAAACGGGTTGCAATGGATGCAACCCGCTCGTGTTGGTCGATAGGATTCTGTGGTAATACAGCTTGAGAAACTTCATTTACAGAACGGCGACTGCAAATCAATAGTAATTCTCAAGGGGTCGTGTATTCTTTTCGATCGGCGCCCTCTCTAGCGTTGAAATATTCAACTCGGGGGCTATTTTCCCGATCTTTTGTAATCTGAATCACGCGCGAGCCTCAAGCAATCGTCATACGATCGATAGACAGAAAGTCTTTCAGATTGCAGGCATTTTTCACGCAAAAATCTGACGCAAATTTACATGCGATTCAGAATTAATTGAATCGATCGAGTTTAAGTCAGACAGCTTAGTATCGATCGACTGAGTTTCACTCATCTTACTGCAAGTATATCACTTTGTTTTTTTTAGATCGACTCTCTTAACATTTATGTAATTGTCTGGCGATCTCTGCATCGAGACTGGATTTCACAGCATCGAGCAATTTCACGAGTGAATCGAAAACTACTCCGAGACTCTCCAATTACAAAACCTCATGAGTATATCGATGTTGTTTGACATTATCTTCAGTCGTTATAACCCGTTCTATATTCAACAAACGCTTGCGGTCTAAGTTGTGGTTAAACCCCTCGAACGTCGCACCAATCGCGATATGCTTGCAAGCTTCCGGGCGCTTTTGATACGTCCGAACTGATGCGATCAGGCGTTCGACAAAATCGTGACCGAACTGACACTCCGAAGGAAACACCTCGGGAATTTGAAGCGTGTCGTCCTCGAACAGATCGCCAACCGTCAGAGCGTAAGCGCTTTTATAGGATGTTGGAATCCCCTTGAGTAACGCTTCGAGCGCTGAAGAAGGAATCGGTTCGACAACTTGCAACGGGACGATCTCGTCGTCTTCGCGGATAAAGCAGACCGCTAATCCTAGAACGACATAATCTTCAGGCGTTACGTCAGGGGCGTTTGCTAAAGCAGTGGCCGTACTCATAAAGATCGTTAAAATCTCGTCAACTGGACAGTTTGAGGGGAAATCGAGAGCATTGTAACAAACTGCTCGATCGCAAGGCTCGTCAATATTACAAATCTTTATGTTGTTTTAGTCGAAAAGCGGCGATCGGCATCGAAACTTTCCGGACTGGGTCGATCGAAGGTGTACAGAGAAACCAATCTCGATCGATTGTCAATGGTGACGATCTCTTGTAACTATGGCCCGTCCAACTCCAGAATTAACGACTCACTCTAAACTCGTTCCCCTGTCTTGGTTTTATATCACAGGAACGAGTGCTGGTCTGATCGCAACGTCGATCGCCAGTCATTATTACGCCGAACAGTTATTTGAAATCGAACCGGCTTATTCCGCCGATGTTCCCACCGCTTCCACACCCTCCAAAACCTCTGAACTCATACAAGAACAGACGCAGCCAACAGTTATCGAACCCGAAAGTTGGCAAGACGTACTAGCAGAAGAAATAACCTTATGGAAGCGGGATTTTAGTACCTTTTCAGAACGAGCGCAAGCCGAACTCTCAGAAAACTTCAGTCGTCCTGTACCGCCGAAACCCCTAGCTGCTCGATCGATCGAGCAAGTGGCCAAACCCAAACCTTGGCAACAAAACCTCGCCGAACGCACGCGCAACCAGCTCGAATATCGAGCGCAGCGGCTCGTTCAAGCTGCATTCGATCGAGCGCAACAACAGGATTTTGCAGCAGCCATTTCGTTTTTACAGCAAGTTCCCAAAGGAACCTCCGTGCGCGAAAAAGCCGAAATCAAACTCATCGAATATCGAGAAATGTGGAACGTTCGAGCTGAATACTGGCTGTATCGTGCGAAATATCTCGCTTATAGTGAAGATTATGCCGGAGCGATTGCCTACTTAAGGCAAATTCCGACTGAAACCGCAGTTTACAAAGAAGCTCAGCAAAAAATTCCTCAATACGTTCGAGCGAGGAACAAACAAGCCGATCGGCTTCTCCAACAAGCCTCCTATTTTGCCGCACGAAAACGGTTCTCGGTTGCGAACCAATACCTCCGCTTAATTCCTCAAGAAGCACCCGCTTATGCGGTTGCTAAAGATCGGATTGTCGAATACAGTCAAAAAATGTACGCAGACGCTCAAGCACAATCTAAACGTCAAACATCGTGAACTACCACTCATCATCGCGAGGCGATTGATGAGTGGCTTCCAGCTTCAAAGGGAATCGCCTCGGAAAGCGTCGAACGAATTCGACCT
>LWRO01000085.1 GCA_001657325.1 Geitlerinema sp. BBD 1991-9
GTTGGAAAATCCAACTCGGTTTGTGGCTGTTGTTCCTCGCAGCCGGACTTTTTTCGACTTTTAATAGTCCCTTTCCCGATCGCTCTTTTTTTTCCCCCCCCCTCCCCCAAATGGGGGGGGGGGGGGTGGGGGGAGGGGGCCATAGAGAATCGGGTAGATTGCCAAAGTGAGATGTTTCCCCTCTAAAATGTCGGTGAAGAGCGTATCGTCTATAGACTGAAACTCGAAGCCGTAATTTGTCGTTGGGTCTTACCACAAATTACTCGGAACGTCGAAGAAAAGTTTCCGCTCCTCGAAGCTGACATCTTCTTGAAGAGGCTCGTCTTGAGTTTGACCTTTATCGAAATCGCGGCAACCTTCTTTATCTACATCGCCGCCACCGCTACCGGATGCGTCTTTAAGCTCTTTGCAGGCGGTAGGTTCCCTATACTGAATTATATTCAGCCATCCCCAGGTAAAGCCATTATAAATGGTTGCAACTTGTTTCCCTGGCTGCCTTTTTACTTCAGCTAGGTATAGTTCTGCCGTCCAGAGATGGGGTTCGTGAGGATAAGTTCGGTAGGGTCGATCGTAAAAATTTACTTTCGATCCCAAGCTCGGACGGTCAAAGTAGAATGGTGTATCTGTATTCGAGCCTAGATCGAGTCCGTTGCGTGGTACGCCCGGTTTTGGGGTCTCTATACTCTTGACAACTTGTATCCACCTTAGAGCGAATGAGTCTACCGGATCTCCATCATGTCGGACATAATCAAGATTTATATCTACTCCGACACCTATATTCCATATATCTCCTCCACAAGAGATCTCTGGAGCGCAAATTAAAAGATCTGAAACTTGAATTTCGCCGAGCAAGCCAAAGTCAGAGGAGGCTCTCTGAAATTCAAAATCTGGGTATTGACGTGAAAAACGGTCAAGCTCTTCCCACAGATATGCTGTCCCTCCTATTCGAGGTATTTCGTCGAGAGGGTGGAACTAAATCTGTCCAAAATACGTATATCCATCTCCTGGTTCAGTTGAATAGTATCGACTCCAAATAGAATCGCGAGGGCTGTAATCATCGAAAACTGAAAAAGCAAGACTCGTTTTTGCAGTCAGTACAACAGGCAGACAACTTACGATCAGTGCGAGCGTTTTTTCAAGGTACTTCATGGTACTTTTCTTCTTAGGTTTTAATCCCAAAAAACAAGAAATTAGATGAGGCAACTTCGGGTTTCTATTGTATATTTTTTGGGGTTTACAGCGTTTCCCTGACAAGTGAGGTACACATGGTCTTTTCCAAATAAGGACTTAAACTATAAATTTGTCTATCCTCAGGTTGAGAAATGCTGTACAACGTGCTAATCCAAACCCAGTACGAAGAGTAAAATCGAGATCGGGGGGTGATATTCGACAATGACTTGAGAGCGTTACGAAGAGTCATTTTATTACGCCTCCATTGACGGAGTTTCAGTCGATTCCATAGGAACATAGTGAATTTCTCCAGTTCGATCGATCGGTTGAGAAATAGAGCTGCTCTTAGAGTTTTTCAGCATGGCTGCTCGAAGTAGAAGCGAACGGCCGTTCGCCCCGACACCCAGGAAGGATTTTGCAATGTCACAAACTCTACTTATCCCCCTAACTCCAACAGAACCCTATTTTTGAGTTCGTTCAGGACTTGATTCAGATACTAGATCGACATCAAGGATTTTCATATAGAGAATTTACGAAAATTATTTCAGCGAATATAAGGATTGAGAAGACGATCGAACACTCTCAGTTTGGTGAAACCGGATATTCTGCTCTGATGTTTGGATTAAAGATCCATGTTTTTACAGTCAAAGCATCGAAGAAAGATTGATTTTTTTACGGAGCGATCGAAGCCTATTTAAATTCTCGGTTTTTAATTTCGGATTTTACGGCTTTCGTAATAATTCTTTGCAAAAGTAGCCAGTTTCGCAGAGATAACTTGAGCGTTCTGTGGTTTTACTGAAATTTAAAAAAGCTGCAACCCACTTTTTCACTTCTCTGATGCACTCTCAGGATCGTAAAGTCGTCGCTCTCATCAGTTGTTTGAGAGCCACTGGGTCGGTTTGGGAGTGCGTTCTAGCCTTGAAAACGCCTGGTTTGCTCTAGCGGTTGCGATAAAATAAAACGATGGCACTCCTTGCTCTCAGTTTTATGGCTTCTCAGTCGAATCCGACTCCTCAACTACGCGCTGAAATTGCCGCAATGCCGAAATGGTTGCGTCGTCCCCTCGGAAACGCCAGCCAAATTTCCACGGTGCAACGCATTATCAAACAGCGTCAAATTCATACTATTTGCGAGGAAGGGCGCTGTCCGAATCGAGGGGAATGTTACGCCAATCGCACGGCCACGTTTTTATTAATGGGGCCGGTTTGCACGCGCTCGTGTGCGTTTTGTCAAGTTGATAAAGGTCACGCACCGAAACCCCTCGATCCCGAGGAACCGCAAAAAGTTGCGGAATCGGTGCAGGCGTTGGGATTGCGCTACGTGGTTTTGACTTCAGTGACTCGCGACGATTTACCCGATGGGGGAGCGAGGTGGTTTGCGAAAACGATCGAAGCGGTACGAGAACGCAATCCCGAGACACAGGTGGAAGTGTTAACGCCGGATTTTTGGGGTGGAACCTCGCCGCAGTGGACGACGGCTGAATTGCAACGCCAGCGCATCGAAACCGTAGTTCGATCGAAACCAGCCTGTTTCAACCACAATCTCGAAACCGTGCGACGGTTACAAAATCCCGTGCGGCGGGGAGCGAAATACGATCGATCGCTGGACGTGTTGCGAATCGTCAAAGAACTCGATCCCTCGATTCCCACGAAATCGGGGTTGATGCTCGGACACGGCGAAACCGAGGCGGAAATTTTGCAAACCCTACGGGATTTGCGATCGGTGGGATGCGATCGCGTCACCCTCGGTCAATATATGCGTCCGTCTCTCGAACATCTCCCCGTGCGGAAGTATTGGACGCCGCAAGAATTCGATCGATTGGGGAATTTTGCGCGGAAGTTGGGATTTTCTCACGTTCGATCGGCCCCACTCGTTCGCAGTTCCTACCATGCAGGAGAGGAAGACTGCAAACGAACAGCGTGAAGCGGTTAAACGTCACGGTAGTTAAAACAATTTCGCCATATCTTTTCGACTTCGGATTCGAGCGAACGTCTGTACGGAATCGCGACTGTTAACGGCGGCTTGTAACGATTCGCAATCCCAGCGTAGAAATGGATTGGTTTGTTTTTCGATTTCCAAGATTGAAGGAATCGTGGCTTCTCCACGTTGGCGACTTGCTTCGACCTCTCGCAATCGCTGTTGTAACGCGACGTTGTCTCGATCGATCGTCACCGCAAATTTGAGATTGCTGAGGGTGTATTCGTGAGCGCACCAAATGCGAGTTGTATCGGGAAGCGATCGAAGTTTCGCCAGCGAATTCAACATTTGAGCGGGCGTTCCCTCGAACAAACGCCCACATCCCCCAGTAAATAGGGTATCGCCACAGAATAGCTCTCCGGGTTCGTCGTCCGTGACGGGGGGAAAGTAATAGGCGATATGACCCCGTGTGTGACCGGGAACGAAAAATACTCGTCCCTCGCGATTGGAAAACGAAACGCGATCGCCGTCTTGGAGAAAAACCTGTTGACGGGGAATGCGGCCGCGATCTTCAGCGCCACCATAGATGGTTAAATGAGGGAAACGCTGTATGAGTTGACGGTTCGCCCCCACGTGATCGCTGTGGTGGTGGGTGTTGAAGATCGCGATTAATGTCGCCCCGAGTTCGTTGAGTTTGTGGAGTACGGGTTCCGCTGCGCCGGGATCGACGACGGCCGCCTCTTGACGTTCTCGATCGAGTAACAGAAAAATGTAGTTGTCTGTCAGAGCGGGAAGTCGATAAACCTGCATGACCTCGTCCTCGTTTGCCTAATTTGAAACTAACATGGCTAGAGCTTCTCAGGGAAAACTCAACGTCACACTTCAACAGTCGATCGATCGCATTCTCGAGACGAATCACATCAGCCGTGGGGAATACCTGCAACTGACTTCAGCGATGCTTTCAGGAAAAGGCTTGACAGAAGACCTCTATCGCGAATTGAACAGTGTATTCGATCGCGTTCAACTCGGACGACTTAAAATCGTTGATGAATAATCGATCGATTTCGTTTGGGATACCGTCGATCGATCGTGCGGTTCGAGTCAGATTGCCATCTCGAAACTCTGCTGTCGTTCTCTATTGAAAAAGACCATGGCCGAATCCCCAGATCCCGAACTCTCGATCGTCGTCCCGATCTACAACGAAGAAGAAAACCTCGATTATTTATTCAAACGTCTTTGTGAAAACCTCAACGCGATCGATTTAACCCATGAAATCATCTGCGTTAACGATGGAAGCCATGACAACAGCCTCGCTGAATTAATCCGCCACCACCAGCAAAATCCTGCCATCAAAGTCGTCAACCTTTCCCGCAACTTTGGCAAAGAAATCGCCCTTACGGCCGGGATCGACTACAGCCAGGGAAAAGCCGTCATTCCCATCGATGCAGATTTACAAGATCCCCCCGAACTGATTCAAGATCTCGTCGCCAAGTGGAAAGAAGGCTACGATGTCGTTTATGCAAGGCGAAAAGAACGTCAGGGAGAAACCTGGTTCAAACGTTTCACCGCCAACACCTTCTATCGCACCATCGGTAAAATGAGCAAAGTTCCCATCCCTCGCGATACCGGTGACTTTCGCCTCATGGATCGTCGCGTCGTGGAAGCGCTCAAGCAACTACCGGAACGCAACCGCTTTATGAAAGGCTTATTCGCCTGGGTGGGATTCCAGCAAATCGCCCTCGAGTACGATCGAGATCCCCGCTACGCTGGAACGACCAAGTGGAACTACTGGAAACTCTGGAATTTTGCTCTCGATGGGATTACGGCATTTAGTTCCGTTCCTCTGAAAATTTGGAGTTATCTCGGTTTGGCGGTTTCGTCTCTATCTCTTATTTATGCTATCTACCTCGTTATCCGAACGCTCGTCTCTGGAATTGACGTTCCGGGGTATGCTTCGCTGATGGTCGCCGTTTTATTTCTCGGTGGTATACAATTGATTAGTCTCGGTGTCATTGGCGAATATTTGGGACGTATCTACGAAGAAGTGAAAGGACGTCCGCTCTATTTCGTGCGCGATGCTTACGGATTTACAAAACCGCTTGGGTAAATTTCTGTTCGGGTGCATCTCAATTTCGTAGAATGACCCCTCCGCCTTTGGCATCTCCCCTTAGCCAGGGGAGGATGGGTGAGGTTCCGATCGCAAAAGTGAGATGAACTCTTCTGTTCAGGCATATATTCGGTATGCTTTAACATCATGAAATCGACCGAACAGCTTGGTAAAACTCAAAAAATCCTCTTTGAAGTCACTGTTATTGTTGGATTTGCATTGTTAACAGTCGTCGTTAATTTGCGAACGGTCAGAGATGGATTAAATGGCTTAGGTGACGTGCTTTGGCATATTACTTGGGTTCAACACTTTTCTCGTCAAGTATTAGAAGGGATTCCCTATCCACGATGGCTGGCAGGAACTAATTATGGCTATGGCAGCCCAACATTTGTATTTTATCCACCCTTGTCATACTACTTCGGCACGGTGTTAAAAAGCATCGGCTTGACTGGCGAACAAACGATGCATTTTTTATTGACATTTTGCCTGTTTTTGGTTGGTTTTAATTTTTATATTTACGGTCGTTATCGCTGGGGTGTATGGGCTGGAATTGTAGGAGGAATTTGCTATATTACTTTACCATCCGTGTTCGAGCGAGTCTTTTTGGGCGGACTTTCAAGAGCTTTAGCCTCAGCCTTAATTCCGTTGGGGGCTTACTTAACCGATCGAGCGATCGAACGTCGCGTGTGGTGTATTCCGCTTGCCCTATTGTGGCTTATCGTTGCCTTAACACATACCCCAAGCTTACTGCTGTTTTTTCTCACGTGGTTGGGGTATTTGCTCTTTTTAGGATTGACGAAAAGTTGGCGTTCGATCGTTGCTCCTGCTTGCGCTGCGATTCTGGGATTTGGCATGGCTGCGCTCTATCTTATTCCCGCTATTTTAGAGCAACAATGGGTTAATATCGAGTACATGGCCAGTTCCAAAGGGGGATGGCGAGACAATATGTTGGGAAGTACAAATGTTCCCCTTTTTCCAGTTAGTCCTCTAGGCACTTTTAACTCTAATTATACCACCGTTTACGAAATTTTATGTGCGATTTTACTATTTTTGATGATTCTATCGATCGTTTTAACTTCACGTAAAACGACTCAAACGAAACAGTTATATCACGAAGCGATCGGCTGTTTTTTGTTTTCCTTAAGTATCCTGTTTCTCATGAGTCAATTATCCGAGCCAATCTGGGCGCAATTCTCGATTCTCCAAAAAGTTCAACATCCGGTTCGGTTGACCAATCTGTTTGAATTTGGTGTCATCGGTTTAACAGCGATCGCAACGCAATTAGCCCTAAACGTGCGGAAACCGCTTCGGATCGTTATCTCGATCGTCCTAATCTTTTGCATGGGCTTTGGGTTGCGATACTCTTACAAACTGTCGCGAATGATGCCAGCCCTACACAATCCCGGTCGAGGTAAAATCGAGACGATCGATACCCTCAAAACCGCCCTGTTCGATCCTTACAGCGAGCGACTCATCGACGTAACGGAATATCGCCCCTTACTCCCCGATGGCAGTCCGCCTCCCGCCCCCGAATTGGGACAGCCAAAAGTACGAGTTGTGGCAGGAGATGCAGAGGTCGAAATCGATCGTTGGGGAAGCTATGTCCGAGAGCTTCGAGTCGATGCCCGAGAACCTGCGACACTTCGCCTTCGCACCTACTACTATCCCGCCTGGAACGTCACCGTCAACGGTACACCTCAACCGATCGAACGACCCAGCGACGGAACGATGGCAGTGAAGGTCGAATCCGGGATCTCGCAGGTTACGTTTAAATATGGTGGAACAGCGGCGTTTTACTGGGGATTGGCAGCGAGCGCGTTCAGCTCGATCGTTTTCGTCCTCATCAGCCTGGGGTTGATACAACAACATTCCACCCGCTCTCAACCAGAAACATCGTGAAGTTCAAACTCACCCCGAAAAGCGCCTTCGCTCTCGTTCTCGTTCTCTGTATCGCCCTCACCGCTGTCGGTGCCTACTGGCTGGGGGGACTCGATGCCGAAACCGTCCAATTGTGGCTCGATCGAGCGGGGATTTGGGCCCCGATCGTGTATATCCTGCTCTATACCTTCGGCACGTTGCTCCTACTACCCTCAACCCCACTCAACTTAAGCGGTGGCGCGATTTTTGGCGCTTGGTGGGGGACGCTGTGGACGAGTGTGGGGGCTGTCATCGCAGCGATCGCCGCCTTTGCCTTTACCCGAACCGTCGGACGAAACTGGGTGGCGCAACGCATGGCGGGACGGTGGCAGGCGATGGATGCTGAAATCCGCCACGGGGGAACGTTTTATATGTTTGCCATTCGCCTGTTGCCGATTATTCCCTACGGTTTGGTCAATTTCACGGCGGGACTCACGGGGATTCGCTTTCGCGATTATCTCCTGGGAACGGCGTCAGGCACGATTCCCGGTGTGTTTCCCTTTGTCCTGCTCGGCAGTTCGGGACTCAAAGCCCTACAAACTGGGGACGTACTACCCTTACTCAGTGCCTTGAGTCTGTCGGCGATTCTCGTGGGCGGTGCCACCTGGTATCGTCACCACCGTCGATCGAGATGAGGCCGTGAAGCGAGAGAGTTTGAGCTATCTAACCATACCTTCTGTGTCGGCATCGCTCAAATCGGCATCGGTGAGGTTCGATCGATGCAATTTGGCATACCGTAACTTCGCTTGCCCTAAATTCGCACCAGCCAGATTGGCATTTCCGAGATTCGCCATCCGCAAATCGCCACGCCACACAGTCGCCATCCGCAAATCTGCACCGAACAAATACGCCGAATTGAAATATACTTCCGTTAGATTGGCACCGTAGAAATTGGCACGATAGAGAGAAGCCTCGATCGCTTCCGTGCGGTAAAGGGTTGCTTCTTGTAAGTCCGCTTCGTTGAGGTGGGCGCGATGCAAAATCGCTTCGCTGAGGCTGGCCCGTCGAAGTTGCGCGAAGGAGAGATTTGCCTCTCGCAGGTTGGCTTCCCGCAAGTTCGCTCCGATCAGGTTGGCGCCCTCTAAATTCGCATTGGTCAGATTGGCACCTCGTAAATCCGCTCCAATCAAGTTCGCGTGGCTGAGATCGGAGTCGGACAGATCGAAACCGCTCAAATCGGCCGCGATGAGGTTGGCATCGCTTAAATCGAGTTCGATCGTCGAGGTTCTACGTCCGTTTTCTGCGTTCGTCCATCTGACGGCGGCATTTTCCAACATTGCCAGATGTATTGGGTTAGCCATGGTTTCTGTGGTTTTCGTTCGGTGTTTTGGGAAATGCCTCGAACCGCCAACAGCTTGCGGTTAAAGCAGAAGGCGAAGCAACCCCACCCCTACCAACATAAACGTTTTGGTGACATCCTCCCGGCGCTGACCCTACGGGTACAGCGCGGGATTCCCAACCTCGCAGTCAGGCATTCCTGCCCCACGCCACTTGTCTAGGT
>LWRO01000086.1 GCA_001657325.1 Geitlerinema sp. BBD 1991-9
TCCCTAAATCCCTCTCCCAATCTTGGGAGAGGGACTTTAATCGATCTCCCCTTCTCCCAGTCTTGGGAGAAGGGGTTGGGGGATGAGGGCATGGGAATCGGGTCGATTGCAAAAGTGAGATGCTCTCCACGGGAGAGACAAGAACAGCTCCCCATCTCCTCAACTTCACCTCTCCTCAACGCTTCCTCAACCCGACAAAGGCAGCATCAGCGTAAACGTCGTTCCTTTTCCGAGTTCCGACGAACAAACCATCGTCCCGTTGTGTTTTTCAGTCACGATCTGGTACGCGATCGCCATTCCCAAACCTGTCCCTTTGCCAACTTCTTTTGTCGTAAAACCTTGCTCGAAAATACGTTTTTGTATGTCTTCGGGCATTCCAACACCGTTATCCGTAATCCGAACGACAACCCCTTCGTCTCGAACATCTGTTTGAATGATAATTTGATTGGGATCGTCTAAGATTTCCTTAAAACTTCGTTCTCGACTCTGTTCCTCTAGAGCCTCAATCGCGTTTGCAATTAAATTCATAAAGACTTGATTGATCTGTCCTGGGAAACATCGAACGCTTGGAACGTCGCTGTAGTGCTTGACCACTTCGATCTCTGGACGCCGATCGTTGGCTTTGAGGCGGTGTTTGAGGATTAACAGCGTACTATCGAGACCTTCATGAATATCAAAGTCTACTGTTCGATCGGCATCGTTTCTCGAAAACGTTCGCAACGATCGACTGATTTGTCCGATTCGATCGGCACCCATCGCAATCGACTCAATCAGTTTCAGTAAATCCTCTCGAATGTATTCGAGATCGATTGCATCAATTTCATCTTCAATGTCGCGATCGGGATTTGGGTATTTTTCTTGATAGAGATCGATTAATCCGAACAAATCTCGAATATATTCACGAGCGGGTTGTAAGTTGCATCCAATAAAGCTAACGGGATTGTTAATTTCGTGCGCGACGCCAGCGACTAAGTTGCCCAATGCTGACATTTTCTCACTTTGCACCAATTGTAACTGAGATTGTTGGAGTCGATCGAGGGCTTTTTTTAATTCAAAGGTGCGTTCTTCAACGCGATTTTCGAGACTCTTATTCCACTGCCACAATTGCACGTGAGTTTTGACTCTCGCAAGCAGTTCTTTTTTTTCAAAAGGCTTGGTAATATAATCGACTGCCCCCAGGTCAAAACCTTTAATTTTACTTTCAGTATCGCCGAGTGCTGTCATGAAGACAATTGGAATTTCGGCGGTTGTCGGATCGCTCTTAAGCTGCTGACAGACCGCAAAACCATCGATTTCCGGCATTTGAACGTCGAGTAAAATTAAGTCCGGCGGGTGATTGTGCGTCACTTTGAGAGCGCGTTCGCCATCAATGGCTGTTGCGACGTCATAGCCTGCATCTTCGAGAACTTGACTGACCACTTCCAAATTCGCGGCTGTATCGTCGACGACTAGAATTGTTCCTTCAACCACGATCGTTGCCTCCTACCAAATACTGATTTAGCAATTTCTCAATCTCTTCCGCTTCAAATCGCCTGGTCAATGCGATGATGGGCGTAGCGAAACCAAGATAGAGATCGTCGCTTTGAGTGAGGCTTTCTAATTGTTGACGAAGTTTTCTCAACTTCCCTTGTTGCGTTAGCGCGAGAAAGGATTGCAGCATTTCGATCGGTGGTAGAACGATCTCATCCGAGTCTTCGCCTTCAGTGTCGTGAGAACTGACGGGGGGTATTTCACCATCGGACGTTCCATTCTTCGATCGCTCGTAGCACCAATCCAAATCGAGCTGTTCGGCAACGAGATCGAACAACTCGTTCGCATCGACAGGTTTCGGTAAAAACGCATCACCTCCAGCATCGAGTGCCATTTGTCGATCCATTTGCGCGACGGAAGCCGAAGAAACGATAATTTTCCGAGCTTGGAGTTCGTCGGACTGTCTGATTCGCTGTAACATCTCGAAGCCGTCCATCACCGGCATGGCGAGATCGGTAATCGTCAAGTCTGGCTGTAACTGCTCGATCTTTTCGAGTCCTTGTCGTCCGTCTTCAGCTTCGCTCATTTCAAAACCCAGTGGTTCCAGTAAATTGGTCAAAACAGCTCGGTTTTCCCAGCGATCGTCAATAACGAGCAAGTGGCGGCGATCGCCCTCGTACCCCACGATCGATCGACCGTCATGGTGAGTGATTTGCTGCACCCAGTCGGTGGAGATCGGGAAGGCTACTTCAAAGGAAAAGGTACTACCGACTCCCAATTGGCTCTCAACTTGAATCTGTCCGCCCATGAGTTGAACGATCCGTTGACTGATGGTGAGTCCCAGTCCCGTTCCTTCGACACCTCGACGGCGATCCCCCACTTGCTCGAAGGCTTGAAACAATCGGGTGAGGTTTTCCGGGGAAATGCCAACCCCTGTATCCCGAACTTGAAATCGAAGGGTTGTCAAATTGGAATCGCCCTGGCCTTGAGATTGCACGTCAGCTTGCACGTCGGAGACTTCGACGTGAAAGGTTACAGAACCTCGATCGGTGAATTTGATAGCGTTTCCCAATAGGTTGATCGCAACTTGGCGCAATCGTTTCTCGTCGGCGTAGATGCCTTCGGGCAAATTCGGATCGCGATCGTAGACGAACTCAATGCCCTTCTGCTCGGCTCGAATTCGACAAATTTCGACAACGCTTTGTAGAAACGAGGGTAAATGTAGCGCCCTGGGGTCGAGTTCGAGTTTGCGAGCCTCGATTTTGGAGAGATCGAGAATGTCGTTAATGAGCGTCAGGAGATGCGTTCCGCACTGTTGAATGATGTTGATGCCTTGCTGTTCTTTGTCGTGTAGGGTTGAAGAACGGCCGAGAATTTGAGCATAGCCGAGAATGCCGTTGAGAGGGGTACGAAGCTCGTGGCTCATGTTCGCGAGAAATTCGCTTTTGGCTTGATTGGCTCGATCGGCGGTGATTTTGGCTTCTTGAAGTTCGGCAGTGCGTTCGTTCACCCGTCGTTCGAGGTCGGTAAACGAGGCTCGCAACTGTCCCGCCATTTGGTTGAAGGATTTGGCCAGAAACTCTAACTCGCGAATCCCTCTCACTTTAATGTGTCGATCGAGCTGTCCCGATGCGATCTCGTCGCTGGCGTTCTGCAATTGCAAAATGGGGCGAGTAATCCGGTTTGAGGTATAGATCCCTAGCCCCGTCGCAACGATTAAGGCGGCAATGCAAAGTAAGATCGTCGTCCGGGTGTTGGCGTTAATTTGACCCATAAAGTCAGATTCGGGGGTGACGATGACGACCAACCAATCGAGTCCCCATTCGTCCTGCCAAGGCGTGAGATGAACGAACTGGCGTTGTCCGTTCAACCGAAATTCCAAATGTCGATCGTCTCGAACGGCATCTAGCGTTCCGAGGGTGTTGAATAAATTTTTAGATGTGGCTTGAATCAGGGCATCTTGACTTTCGTATCCGCGAAGGCGTTGCGGTGTTTCGTCGATGACAGAAAAGATGGGCGCGTCGCTAGAACTGGCAACTAAAAATCCATCGCGTTCTAGGATGAAAATTCGACTCGATCGACTGACTTCGATCTGACTGAGAAAATCCCCGATTTGGGATAAACGCTCTTCTACGCCAACACTACCGATCGGCTCGCCATTCGGGCCGTAAATGGGGAAACTGGTGGCGATCGATAAAGGATAGTTGTTCGTTTCCCACTGATAAATCTCACTCCATCCCGGCTTGCCCGTTTCCATGCCTTTGGCATACCAACCTTCTTTTTGAAACTGATAGTTTTCGGTGACTTCAAACAGTTCACCTGGCTTACCCTCGACGGCAATGTAATTGTAGAGGTCGAGATTTCCATATCGCTGTGGTAAAACTAGGCTGAGATCGGGATTTCCGTTTTCGGGGATTTGGGATTCTCGATAGTAGCCAGCAGCGATGAACTCTCCGGTACGAGAGCCGTATAAAATATAGCCGACATTATAGGTTCTGACTTGTTGGTAAAAAAATCGAACGAGTCGATCGGGATCTCGAATATCGAGTATTTCTAATTTGATTTTTTCACTATTGATTTTCGTGAGATTGCGAATCTTCGTTGTATAGTAATCGAGATGTTGGTCGATACGATTGCTGACTTCATTTTGCAAGTCGATCGCCATTTTGTTAACGGCTTTCTGTCCGTTGCGCAAGGATAAGTATCCCGTTAATCCGACCGCTCCAAAAATTTGTAGGACGAACGGAATTACGAGTATCCATCGCAGTGGGATCGCACGATCGAGTTTTTCCTTGGCTGAAGTCATAGCTTGGCTGAAGTCATAGCGCTGACAGAGTTTGACAAATCAAGATTTACGAGGGTCGATCGATTTTAAGTTATAAGTAAAACTTATAAAAATTGATGGCGATAGACGCAGACAAAAGACCCTGGCGTCTCCAACAGTCAAAACTCTGTTAAGACACTAAATTACAATAAATCGTTGTATTGTCTAATTTTTCTATACCAATATACACAAAAAAACATACTTTAGAGACAATAGATTTACCAATTGTAACGATCGAATTGTATCAGCTTGTTTTCAAGAGTTTTAACTTTAACGTCAAAACTCAGTCAGTTATCGATCGAAAGACGATTCGGTCGTATGAAATACTTTGTGTCTCAAGTTAAGAGCGGCAGATCGATCCAAAATTCTGTTCCAGTTCCCGATTGGGAAAGACATTGCAATTGTCCTCCGTGTTGTTCCGTGACGATCTGATAACTAATCGACAATCCCAACCCGGTTCCCTGGCCAACTGGCTTCGTCGTGAAGAAGGGATCGAAAGCCCGTTGGCGAGTTTTTTCACTCATGCCCGGGCCGTTGTCAGCAATGCGAATCCGAGCTGTGTTCGTGTCGATCGTCTCAGTCGTCAGACAAATTTCGGGCGAGGCATTAACATCCGATTGCGCTAAAACATCGATGGCATTCGAGAGAAGATTCAAGAAGACTTGATTGAGTTGACTGGCATAACAACGAATGAGAGGAAGTTGTCCGTAGTTTTTGAGGACAGTAATTGCTGGATGTTTGCCTCGAGCTTTGAGGCGATGTTGCAAAATCAGTAAAGTATTATCCAATCCTTCATGTAAATCGACTTCCTTAACCTCCGATTCATCGAGTCGAGAGAAGTTGCGTAAACTCAGAATAATTTTGCGAATACGATCGCTCCCGTTTTCCATCGAATTCAATAATTTATTTAAATCGTCACACAAGAAATCCAGATCGATCGCTTCAATTTTATGGAGAATATTTTCATGAAGTTCGGGAGTGTTTTGTTCGTAGAGCTGGAGAAGGTCGAGCAAATCTCTAAAATATTCGCGAGCCAAGTCGATATTGCCGGCGATAAAATTAATGGGATTGTTGATCTCGTGAGCGATACCTGCCACCATTTGCCCCAAGCTCGACATCTTTTCTGCTTGAATGAGTTGAGTTTGGGTACGCTGTAATTCTTGGATCGTTTGCTGTAAGTGTTGGTTTTTTTCTTGGAGTTCCTGGGTTCTTTGTTCGACTTGAAATTCTAGATCGTGGCTGTAGTCTTCTAGGCGAGTGTAAAGACGAGCGTTTTCAAGGGAAATGGCAGCTTGTGCGGTGAGGAGATTGAGAAGCTCGACGCGATTGGGTGTAAACGCTCCTGCTGTGAGTTGATTTTCAAGGTAAAGAATACCAACAAGCTTACCTTGATTGAGAATGGGTGTACACAGCAGACTCTTGGGCGATTGTTGGAGAAAGTAAGGATCTCCTACAAACGTTCGATCTCGTTCGACGTGATTGATGATGAGACTTTTTTTCGTTCGTTTGACCGTGTTAATAATGCTGTGAGGTAGCGTATTGCTTGTCTCGAAGTATGGATTCGATCGATGACCTTCACTACTAATACAGTGGGTTGTGACTCCCCAAGCATCTGAAGAATTGAGGATTAACGATCCCGTGTCAGCTCCAGCGTTTTCAACAACGACCTGCATCAATTTAGAGCGTAAAGCATCATGCTCGATTTCCTCAGAAATCGCTCGAGAAGCTTTGATAGCAGAGGCGAGATCGAGAGAAGACGTTGCAGTAGTTACTGTACCGCTAACGCTAGAGGTTGTTGAAATTTGGAGATCGTTCAGATTGAAGAAAGGCTCGGATTTTTGAAGGATTGGGGCCAAGAGTTGCGGATAGGTTTGTTCGAGCTGCTTGGTTTTGGCTTTAGCTCCCCAACGGGCATAGCTGTAATATGCTTCTTGCATATAACCTGCGGCAACTTTTTCCTTACCCCAGTCGAGATAAAATTTGGCAGCGAGTTCTTGAGCGAGGGCTTCTTCTTGGATGTATTCGTAAGCTCGAGCGTTTGAAATCGCTTTATCGTATTGCTCGATCGCTTCGGCACGTTGTCCCAAAACGCGGTATTGTTCAGCTTCGATTAAGTCGACTTTGTGCTGGTGATTCATAGGAGCTTCTTTTGCCCAGCACTGTTGTAATTTTACTCGATTTTGTTCGGCTCGATCGAATAAATTTGATGATGGTTTGGATGCTTTTTTCAAGGACTCGATCGATCCAGTCTCGAGCTGTGCCAGCGCAGTCAGAGCGTCGTAAAAATAAAATACAGGCTCGCTGAAAAATCCCAAACTACTTTTGAGGTATTTTTGAGATTCAACCGCATAGCGATCTGCCGCTTCGAGATCCTCAAAGAGATAGCACAGTATCAGTTTATGTAAGTAAAAATCCGACAATCCGTAAAAATCGTGATTCGAGATCAGGCAAGACTCAAACTCGGTCTCTTGCATCGCTTCACCTGATAGATCGATCGGTTGCTCGGTTTCACCTAACAAATTCAAGGATGTCTGCCAATAGATTTTGCAATAATTTGCCGTTGTCAGTTGATTGAGTTGAATCAAGCCATTACAGTACGTGCGATGGTCACGCTCTAAATTCACGAGAGAACGACCGCATAGCCAAGAATGGAGACAATATTTATGGGCGGTATATCCAGCAAACTCGAGACTTCCCACCTCTAATGCAGCTCCATAGCCTTCTTTCAAGATAGGAAGTGTTTTCTTAACGTGAGATTGGCGATGTACGATGAAGCCACTGAGTATATCTAATACTTGAGGCTTGGCGGCTTTTGCATCGAGCTTAGAAACAACTTGTGTCGCTAATTGTCCGAACTGTGTTGCCGTGCTGATATCTTGTAATACATTGCACAAGAGAAGTCCATAGATCGCGTAGCCAAATGCAGAGGCTGGCGTGTTGCCATATTGAATCGAAAGTTTGACAGCCCAGAAAACTAATAATGGAAATAACGGAGAACCCGAGATAATTGCTGCGGGAAGCGTTCCAATGGCAATCTGAACGATCCCCTGTTTTTCGGCATCGATTGTGACCGGAAGATCGACTAAATCTCTAATTTTTCGATCTCCAATAAGTTCTCTAACCTCCTCTATACCTTGCTGAACTTCCGCTGGTGTTGGTGATTCGTTTAACGTTGCTCCCAGTCGTTTTAAAATTTCACAGGCGATCTCAACAGCTTCTGTCGATCGACCTTGAGAAACATGGGCTTGAATAGCGATTCGGTAAACGCCGATCTGTTCGGGTAGGGAGTGTGATTGTTGGATGACTCGATCGATATATCGATCCATTTGCTCGAACTTGCCACAAAGATAAGCGAATTCAGCAGCTAACTCATAAAACGCAAGGCTCATCTCGTATTGTCGCTGCCAAGCTTGTTCGCCGAGTAAAGAGAGTCCCGTACTCGCATATTCACGACCTGCTTGATAAGCGGTGGAGCTTTTCGCTTTATGGCACGCAATCAGATTGAGTCGAGCTAACTCGTCACGTTCGGTTTGTTCGGCAATTAAATGAGTTCCGTAATTGAGCTGATTGACGACTTCAAAAATACGACTTTCGCGGGCTTCTGGTGATATTTCTTGAAGAAGAAGTTGACCAATATGGTAGTGAGTTGCTTGTTTTCGATCTGTGGGAATTAAAGAGTAAGCAGCTTGTTGGACGCGGTCGTGCAAAAAGCGGTAGTTAACCGTAACTTCCTCAAGGTTTTGTTTTTCCTGCTCTGCGCCCTGGAAAAACTTATACGTTTCGCTTTCGGGAATCACAAATTCCTGTTGTAATGCTTGCCATAAATCGGAGGCAATGTCGTCCTGACTCCGTTCGCAAACCACCGCCAACGTCGATAAGTCGAATCGGTTGCCAATACAAGCCGCAACACCTCCTGCGTCGCCTTGGGCAACTTCTGCAAACGACCCACCATAAACGTGACAACATCATCCGTCAGCACGAGCTGCCGAACTTGTGTTAAATCGCACTGCCAATAGCCAGCATTGACGTCAAAGGTGATGCAATCTTCTTCATATAATCCTTGTAAAAATTGTGTGGTAAAAAACGGATTGCCTCCCGTCTTTTGATAGACCAACTGAGACAGCGGCACAGCAATCTCTATCGAACACAACAACGTATCGGCCACCAACCGATCGATATCTACCTCCTTCAACGGAGCCAGAGTTATCGTGTTGAGCGTTGCCCCCTGCTTCTGCAGTTCGTCGAGGGTCAACATCAGCGGGTGAGCGGGAAACACCTCGTTATCCCGATAGGCTCCTAAAATCAGCAAATGACCCGCTTCGGACTCGTCCATCAACAGCTTCTGTAAGTCGAGCGAAGCCGAATCGGCCCACTGCAAGTCATCGAGAAAGAGGACGAGAGGA
>LWRO01000087.1 GCA_001657325.1 Geitlerinema sp. BBD 1991-9
GGTCGAACTCGTTCGATGCTTTCCGAGGCGATTCCCGATGAAACTGGAAGCCCGCGCTGTACCCGATCGGGTTAGCGTCGGGTAGTTCACTTCGACAGCAACCCATTCAGACAAATATCAGTGATGTTGCAAAATTCCGGATCGATCGACCCATTTCCCTGATTTCTCACCCAATCCCCGAATCGAGCTAGATTTTCTCAAAATATCGAATATTTTTCGTTTTTCGATCGGCTTGTCAACCCTATTGCACTCATTACAATCGTGGTTTTCTCAGACATCATCCCCGGCTTCGACTACGACTTCGCCATCACCACCATTGGAGATGACGTTTTAACCTACAGCGACCTGCCCAGCAGCCAGAAAAGCATCCTCAGCAATTCTGGGGGACTCGACGCGATCGTTCTCCTCGACGGCAACGATGTCGCCACCGACGACGACAGCGGACGAATTTACTTCGGCAACGCCGGAAACGACTATATCGACGGTGGCGGAAGTGCCGATACCCTAGTTGGGGGACGCGACACCGATACCGTCATCGGGGGCAGCGGCGACGATCTCCTCTTCGGCAGTTTAGGAAACGACCAACTGACCGGAGATAGCGGAAACGACATCGTGTTTGGCGGTCAAGATGCCGATGTCATCGATGGTGGAGCAGGTGACGACTTGCTCAGCGGCGATCGCGGCAACGATCTCCTCGACGGCGGCCAGGGATTGAACGAACTTTATGGCGGTGCAGACGGCGATATTTTCCTGGTGGGAGACGACGCGACGTTTACTCACCAATCGTTTATTGAGGATTTCAATCCCGCAGAAGATGCGATCGCCGTTTGGGGGGTTCCGCTGAGTGACGTGGAACTGATCGATCGAGATTTCGGCGTGGTTCTCTACGATGCGCCGCGTAACTTCGAGTTTGCCGCTGTCACTGGCTTTACCGCCAGCCAAGTCGTCGATAACATCCTGTCGATCGACGATCTCGGCGGTACAACTCCCCCCGATACGACACCGAATCCTACACCCACACCCGAACCTCAACCGACTCCAGGGGATTTCGAGCAACAGGTTCTCGATTTAGTGAACCAAGAACGAGCCAATGCTGGGTTACAACCGCTGACGTTCGAGCCATTGCTGGCGCAAGCCGCCGAAACGCACAGCGAAAACATGGCGTTTCAGGATTTCTTCAGTCATACCGGAGCCGACGGTTCGACTTTTAGCGATCGAATTCAAGCCACGGGTTTCCAAGTTCAAGGTCGCAGTGCCGAGAACATCGCGGTGGGTTACACCACGCCTGAAGCCGTCGTCGAGGGTTGGATGAACAGTCCAGGGCATCGAGAGAACATTCTGACTCCAGAATTTACCCAGTTAGGGGTGGGTTACTACTTCCTCGAAAACGATACGGGGAATGAGAACTGGAACCACTACTGGACTCAGGTTTTTGCGGAGTAAACTCTGTCGTTTTGTGAATGAAGCGAACGATCGACCCGTCAAAAATTTGAAAAATTTGAATTTCCACACCAACAGGAGTGATATTAATTATGGCTGACGTACAAGGCACTCTAAACGCAGAACTGCTAGAAGGAACCCTCGATTTCGACATGATCGCAGCCTTTGAAGGGGACGATACCCTGCTGGGATTGGACGGCGATGATTCTCTCGTGGGTGGCGAACAAAACGATGTAATTTTTGGTGATCGCGGAACGGATACCCTCGACGGCGGAAGCGGTGCAGATACCTTGGTTGGCGGAGCGGGTGCAGGAATTCCCGTTTTCAATGCCGGAGAACGAGACTTCATTTTCGGCGGCGATGGAGATGACGTAATTTTCGGCAACGAAGGAATTGATGTCATCGATGGCGGTGCAGGAGACGATGTCATTTACGGCGGTAAAGACGACGACGAAATATCTGGCGGAGAGGGGGACGATTTTATTTACGGCGATCGAGGGGCGGATGTTTTAAGCGGCGGTGGAGGTGCTGATGTCTTTCTGATTCAGTCAATCAACTATAGCTACAGCGTGACTATTTCTCCATCAGAAGAAGAACAAGCCGATACGATTGTCGATTTTGAAGATGGTATCGATATTGTCGAAATTGTACTTCCGCCAATCGAACCCAGTCCAGATGAGATAGACAACGAACCCCTTGACGAGCGAGATCGCCTCGGAATCGAAAGTGGAACTGGAAACAACGAAGGCGACACGCTGATTTACGACAGTCTGACCGGAGAAATGCTGTTAGTGTTTGTCGATGTTTCGATCGATCTGATCGATGAAAGTGATTTTCGGATTTTGGGCGCTGGCGACGTTCAAGTAACGCTCCGTTGGGCATCTCAGGACGACCTCGATTTAGCTGTCACCGATCCCACGGGAGAGCGGGTTGACTTCATCAATCGATCAGTTTCCTCTGGCGGAGAGTTAGATGTAGATGCCAACGCTGCTTGTACGAATTTAACTCCGAGTCCCGCAGAAAACATTTTCTGGTTTGACGAAGCTGCCCCTGCGGGTGATTACGTGGCAGAGGTGAATCTCTATAGTCGCTGTGCAACCGCCAGCGGTGTAATTCCCTTTGAAATTTCGATCGCGACGGATAGTAGCGTAAGTACCTTTGTCGATGCGGTGGATAGCAGCAATCCGACGCTCGAATTTCCTTTTTCTGTAAGCTGATGTTTCGGTTTTACAATTCCCTGAATTTTGAGTTATTTGCTTTGAATGTTTTTGTCTTTTAGTTGGAGTTTTTGATGCCTTGCTATCGCGATCGAAGTCCCCCACCAAATGTTCCTACATCGATGTGATTGTTCGATCGACCTTACAGACAACCGAGGAAACTTCACCATGAAACGCCTTCTAAAAACCTTGACTATTTTGGCAACCGTTGCCAGTGGTGCGGCTCTGTTCCAAAATGCCGCGAAAGCACAGCCTGCTCCAGGACAGTCCGGCTTTTTCTGCGATATGTGTCCTACACTCACGCCAACCATCCCGTCACGTTTTACCAAAGCCGTGCGGGAAATCGCGAACCCTGGATTATTTGGGCTTCTCAGGAATTTACTGCTGCAGGGTACTCTCCGGCTACTCGTTGCCGCGAAGTCAGCTCTCGTTTAGAAACCTACCGCCGTAACCGTGAGTTGAACCTAATTACTGTGGGAACAATGAACGATCAAAGGGTAATTTGTACGTCTAGTGAAACGAACGGTCGTTGTGAAAACTTAATTTTCACCTTGCGGCGAGGAGCAGACCCCATCGCAACACTGAACAACTTTTTGGCATGGCGTGAAGGTCAAGCCTCCACGCCTGAGATGATTGAAGGTTCAGCTCGTCAGCGTCCGGTCATTGACGTGGGCAGTCGCCTTGAAGCGTTTGCGTTTGAGTCTCAAGCACCCGCAGCTACCTCGAATCCTGCACCCGCTCCTGCTCCTGCACCAGCGGTAAATCCCACGACTCCGACTCCTCAAAGTGATGGCGGGATGCGCGAGCTGTAAACCATGACGATCGAACGACTGCGACTTACTCAAACGCTCGGCGCGATAACCGTAGGTGTTTGGGCTTCACTTCTGTTAAGCGAAAGCGCGATCGCCCTGGGAATTGTTCCCCAAGAGAGCGAGTCCGCGCCACTGTGCCAAGTTTCAGCTAAACCCATTGCCTCCGATCTGCACCCAGTCGAACAGGTCGCTAGATCGACGACAGTACGGATTATCGCAGGTCGCACTGCTGGATCGGGCGTTGTCATTGCTCGATCTGGCAACACTTACACGGCGATCACGAACTGGCACGTTCTCAGCTACGGCAGACCTGAAATCCTAACGCCCGATCGCCAGCGTCACGCTCTGTTGGGCAATGCCATACAGATCGATCGCGCCGATCTCGCAGTCGTTCGTTTTCAAAGTTCGCAGTCTTACACTGTCGCCACTATTGCCACCGAACCCGTTATGGAAGGAGACGTGGTGTATGCCTCGGGTTTTCCCATGTACGGGCGATCGGGAACTACGTTGAACGCTGGAGTCGATGGCTTGCAGTTTACGGCGGGTCGCGTCTCCTTACTGCTCGATCGCTCGCTCTCCGACGGATACCGCCTGGGATATACCAACGCGATCGAAGTTGGTATGAGCGGCGGGCCCATCTTCAATGCTGAAGGGAAACTAGTCGGAATCAACGGTCGCACCGCAGGACGCGATCCGGGTTTTGGAGCTTACGTTTATCAAGATGGAACCGCTCCCCCCAATGAGTTGTTGAACCTTATGATCGCCTCGAGTTGGGGAATTCCTATCAGCGTTGAAACTCTCGCTCGTTACCCCAATTGAGTTTGAATGCCTTTATTTACCTGAGAGATCGAACCATGTTTTGGAATTTCAATCGTATTTCCGCAATTTCCGCAAGTGTGGCGGCAACAAGTGCGCTGGTCATCGCGTTGCCTCAAAGCGCAAAAGCTTTATCGGCTCCCCAAATTAACGATATTGCCCGAGACATCACCGTCTTTATTTCGGGAACCACCTTTGATGGCTCGACCCCATTCGGATCGGGATTCATTATTGCCAGAGAAGGCAATACCTACACCGTTCTCACCGCCGGTCACGTCATCCGTCCGCTGGATGCGGGTACGATCGTCGCACCACGGGGCGGACAAGCCTACGAAATCGATTTCGATACGGTGGTTGACTTTGGCGAGCAAGGTCTCGATTTGGCGATCGTTCAGTTCGAGAGTGAGGAGGATTACGAGGTGGCGACGCTTTCTCCGGCAGAAACCAGCCAGGGTCAAGAGGTTTTTGTTTCGGGTTGGCCGAAACCGGGCGCATTGGGAGAAACATACGAGGAAAATGCCACCATTCGTCAGTTTACGGACGGTCGGATTTCGACTTATCTCAATCAACCGGTAGAGGGTTACGAGATGGGATACGGTAACACCACGCGCGAGGGGATGAGTGGCGGTCCGGTTCTGGATTCTGGCGGTCGCGTCATCGGCGTTCACGGACTCGGCGATACGGAAAGCGGCGATACGCTTGAGTCGGCGGGCATGTCCGAGGCGGAAGCAGCACAAGTGGCAGACACGATCAAGTTGGGGACGAACTATGCCATCCCCATTCAACGGTATCTTCAAGCTTCAGCCGTTGAAGGAATTTTCCTCGATGTTGAGGTTGATAATGCCTCAGCTCCAGATCTGGAGGGGGATATTGCGGCGGCATCGGGAGGTGATATGCGTGACACGCTCGATGACGTGAATTCTGTGTTGGATACTGTCGACCGCGTCCTCGATCTCATTCGATTTTTCTAAATTTTCTCAGGCAGAGCCAACGCTCTGCCTGCTGTTGTTGGTTCTGTTTTGAGGTATTTTCCATGAAGGGTTTGTTTTCTCGTTCGGTTGTGTTGTCGGTTTTGTGTGTGTTTGGAGTGCAGCCGACGGTGGGGGCGATCGTGGCGGCGCAGTGTTCTGTGAAGAATGCGAAGGCTGAGGTTTCGCCGGTGGAAGCGGCGAGTTTGTTGTTGGCGCAGCGAAGTCGGGAGTTTGACGATCCGCCGCCGTTTGGGCAAGATCCAGGGCCGGATTATATTCGCGACGAGTTCCGTAGGGAGGATTCTCATCCTCTTCCACAGCCACAATCTTCCAGATTATCTAATGTCGATCAAGCCATATGTACTCAACCTGGTCGTTATGCTACTTTTGGTGAAAATCCCTTATTTGGGGGCAATTATGGTGATCCGAACGGGAGTTATTTCGATGACCATGATATTCAACGACTTCACGAACACTTGTTCTTCTGTGACAATGGAGTAATTGTAGAAAATATTGGATATGGGGATACCGATGCCCCTAATTTCACTCTCACTCCTCCTGGAAACCGTTTCTCTTATTCTCGCAGGGAAATTGAACGAGGTGTGACTGAAACTGGACGTGACTTAACAACTTTTCGTCCCAGTGCTCGCGAAGATAATTATTATGATTACGACTTAATGCAACAGGTTGTTCAATATCCTGATGGATTGGTGTTCCCTACAAGTTGCCTATTAGATTCAAGGGACTATAATGTTGTGAACATTGGAGGGGAAAACTGTCAAAGATTTGCAAGCCACTTGCGTGAAGCCTATGACAAGACTTTAGAGGAATTAATTGAACAAGAAGCTAGAGAAGCAGCAAATGCTGCAATTCTTGAAACCGGTGTTTGCGGTCAACCTCAAATAAGGACAGGTGGACAAGGTTCTACGTCACAGATTTATATGCTCGGACCTAGTGACGGAACTATCACAATTGCATATGAGATGTGTCCTAACCCCGATCGCATGGATATTTTATACGGCGATGAAGCGATCGGATCGACAGGTGGACTTGTCTCTGGTAGTGGTATTTTACAGGTTCCCGTTGATGGTAGCTCTAACAGTTTGACTGTTCGGATGACAGCACCTAATGATGGTACAAAATGGGCTTATCTTGTGTACTGTCCTGGGCAGGAAGTTCCTCAAAATATCGGACTGTTAATGGATTGCCAATAAATTACCGTAAGGACGTCATGGCAACGCGCCCTGCGAGCAATTCCCGAACATCACCAACAAATTCCCCACTCAATCATCTCAGTCGTCAATAATGACACCACCAAAATCACCCAATTTTTCAACCTGAAATTAACGGTTTGGTATCGTCGTTTTCACTGATAATGGAACCGGGGCGCATTGCCATAGCACCCCTAAAGAATGTGCATATGGTGTTGCTACGAAATTACCAGAATGCAGCCGATAAAAAACCATAATCGATCGCGCCGTTCCATTCGCCTGAAACATTGCGACTACAGCCAATCCGGGTGGTACTTCATCGCCATCTGCACGGCACAACGCCTGTGCCTATTCGGTGAAACTGTTGATGGAAACATGATTCCCAATACCTTCGGAAAAATCGCGATCGAAGTAATACCTCACAACCTCGATCGCGACTCAATCCCCAACTCCCGTAACCGGGCTTCCCGCCAAACGCCCCCAGGCAGCCCAATCTCGCCATACTGACGCACTTTCTCGCCGCTCGTATAGTATGCCCAAGCCACACCGAAGGATCGCGACTGCTCCGCAGCGTCAAACACCTCCATCTCATAACGGTTGTACTCGTTCGACGCCGGATCGCGATCGCCCACAAACCCTTCCAACGTATCCAACTTCAAGATCGCCTGGGGATCGTCGAACGACAACACCACCCCCCGCACCCAACCCGGTTCGCGAGTCATGGTGGGATAGTTCAACTGCGGAAGGTGGTACAAGCGGCCAGAAGCCAACGCCTCACCTTCGACCCGCACGCGATCGCCACAATAGGGGAGGTGGAAACGTTCCCCCGGCTGCAGGGTTCAGTAGACAAAAACGCGCAACATCTCAGATCGTCCCCTCAAGCGTTATCAGACAATAATGTAGCCGGAATGTCGGTGTCTTCATAGATCTCGGCGATCGAGATCGCACAGTTCACACTGGCGAGTTGGATGGGATCGGTGGTGGCTGCGAGCGTCCAGTTTCCACGATCGCCCTTTTGGAAAACCTCAACCTGCTGGCGATCGGTGGAGACGAGAACGTATTCTTCTAGGCTGGGGATAGTGCGGTAGTCAGCGAATTTTTCAGTTCGATCGAAACGAGCCGTCGAGGGAGAGAGAACTTCGATAATGAGGCGGGGATATTCGACGTATTGCTCTTTTGATGGGCGATCCCGATCGTCGCAGGTGACAACGACATCGGGATAGTAGTAGGCATTGCTGGACTCGACGCGGGTTTTAGTGCCTTCGGAGAAGGGACGACAACCGGAACCACGAAGGTGAATTTTGAGGGTTGTGGCTAAATTGAGGACGATCGCACTGTGATTTAGCGTCCCGCCTGTCATCGCGAAGACTTCACCATCGCGGTATTCGTGGCGGATGGGGCTGATTTCTTCGGCGGCGAGGTAGTCTTCCGGGGTGATGTAAAGGGGATCGTTGGCGAGCATGGTTGGGGTGGTGAGGGGTCTAATTGTAGTTTAGCGATACTGACAACTGAACGCCGGACAGCCCCTCCAACACAGCATAGCAATGCGCCCGGGTCTTCTGAGTTTAAGGTGATCAGCTAATTTATTTTATGATAAGTAAAACCCTGACTGTAGGGGCGTCATGGCAATGCGCCCCCGCCCAATATTGTAAGCGATACTGACAACTGAACGCCGGACAGCCCCTCCAACACAGCATAGCAATGCGCCCGGGTCTTCTGAGTTTAAGGTGATCAGCTAATTTTATGATAAGTAGGGGCGTCATGGCAATGCGCCCCGCCCCATTTCGTATTCAAAATAACAAATTACACCGTAATTCCCAAAGACCCATGCGCCCCTCGATCGATTCCCGAATATCACCAACAAATACCCCACCCAGTCATCAATAATGACACCACCAAAATCACCAAATTTCCCAACCTAAAATTAACGGTTTGGCATTGTCGTTTTTACCGATAATGGAACCGGGGCGCATTGCCATGACGCCCCTACAGATTTAACCTATCACGTTCAAAATGACACCACAACGCAACCGATGAAAACCCATAATCGATCGCGCCGTTCTATCCGCCTGAAACATTACGATTACAGCCAATCCGGGTGGTACTTTATCACCATCTGCACCGCACAACGCCTGTGCCTATTTGGTGAAATTGTTGACGGAAATATGATTCCCAACGCCTTTGGAAAAATCGCGATCGCCCAATGGCAACACTCCGCTACCCTGCGCCAAGAAATCACATTCGATGCCTGGGTCTTAATGCCCAATCATATCCACAGCATCGTTGTTATTTCACAAC
Source organism: Geitlerinema sp. BBD 1991-9 (assembly GCA_001657325.1). Taxonomy (GTDB): domain Bacteria; phylum Cyanobacteriota; class Cyanobacteriia; order Cyanobacteriales; family Geitlerinemataceae; genus Geitlerinema. The sequence goes on from LWRO01000087.1 coordinate 8,766, forward strand.
ATCGAAACCCAACAAATAATGCAAAATACGGTGGTTTTGCCAAGCGAAAACCTAAATCGTTATCAACTTTTGTCTCCGGCTTCAAAGGCGCAACAACTCGGCAAATTAACCACCTCCGTAACTCACCCGGCGGAACTATTTGGCAACGCAATTATTACGAGCATATTATTCGTAACGAAACCGCATTAACCCAAATCCGCGACTACATTGCAACCAACCCTATGCGGTGGACAGACGACCAATTACACCCAAACAATCCATCCAAATGGTAGGGGCGTCATGGCAATGCGCCCCTCGATCGATGCCCACGTACCTCCCATTCAAATGGCAATGCGCCCCTCGATCGATGCCCACTTTCCTTACACCTTAAAAAACTCCAACAACTCCCGATTCACCGTCTGCGGAACTTCCTGCTGAATCCAATGACCGCACTGAGAAACAAACTTTAGCTGAAAAGGCGCGGCGATGAGCTTTTCAAGACCGTCTGTCAGGGTCTTGCTCAAAAAAGAATCGTCCTCGCCCCACAGAACGAGCGTTGGAGCGGCGATCGGTTCGGGGACGCGCAACCAATTTTTGAGCCAGGACTGAGGCGCGAGTAACTGGCGGTAATATTGTAGAATCGAAGTCAAAACGCCGGGTTTTTCCAGAGCGGCTTCGTAAATTTGCATGGCTTCGCGACTGAAGGCGCTTTTGCGAACGGCGCTCTCGCGAAAAATGTTTTGAACGAAGTCTCTCAAATTATGCTGAATGACCCACTCAGGAAGACTGGGAACTTGAAAGGCGAAAACGTACCAACTGCGGCGCAGTCGATCGAAATTTCCCGTGAGTCCTCGAACGAATTGCTGAGGGTGAGGAGCGTTGAGAATTGCCAATCGATCGACGATCTCGGGAAATGTTTGAGCGAGGTTCCACGCGATCGCACCGCCCCAATCGTGACCGACAATACAAGCACGACGGTAGCCGAGGGCGGACACTAAACCGCGAACGTCTGCACTGAGCGTATCTAAATCGTAACCGCTGCGAGGTTTGTCCGAATCGTTATACCCGCGCAAATCGGGAACGAGTACCTTAAAGTGACGGGCTAAGGCGGGAATTTGGTAGCGCCAAGAATACCAAAATTCGGGAAAGCCATGCAGGAGAACGACCAATTCTCCTTCGCCCTGGGTCACGCAGTGCAGTCGAATGCGATTGGTCTCGATATAGCGATGTTGCCAGCCAGTCTCTAGGGTTGACATTTCAAAAGCAACTCGATCGAAGGGATTGAATCTAGAACGCTAGATTCGCTACTTCTATTCTACGCCGGCGACACCGCCGCCGGACGATACTCGCTCGGCGCAATTTGGTATTTCACCAGGTTGGCTAATTCCTGAAGCTGAGCGACGGCTTCCGCTCCTTCGAGCTTCATCAGTTCTCGATCGTCGCGCATCTCCGTCCAGGTGATGCCGATACTCGATCGACGCTCAAATCAGTGCAAACATCGAGGCATTGAGATTTTCAGGGGTCACGCCACGAACGAGACCTAAATAGGCTCCACCGTTGCGGAGTTGAATTGCCGTTGCAACGCTCGTCGTACCGTCGAGGCTCAGCTCAAATTCCTCAAAGATGAGATCGCTAAACTGTGTTCCGCCTGTTAAGCCAATGCGATCGCCTTCGGCTGCATTGAAATCCACGATCGCATTGGCTCCTACTAACAACGAAGAAACAGCCACTTCGTCGCTGCGAAGGACAAAAATATCACTGTCCCCTCCGCCAGTCAGAATATCTTGTCCGAGGTCGCCGTTCAAAACGTCCGCACCGTTTCCCCCTTGTAAGATATCGCCGCCGCGACCCCCGAACAGGCTATCAGCTCCGTCCCCACCGTCTAATCGATCGGTGCCTGCGTTACCGGCCAGAAGGTCGTCTCCGCCATGACCGAGAAGTTCGTCCGCATCGCGTCCCCCAATGGCTAAGTCCGCACCACCTCCCAACTCGAATCGATCGGCTCCTTGGTTGCCGCTACAAGGAACGTTGGGATTGTCGTCTCCGATAAATTCGTCGTCTCCCCCCAATCCCACAACCCAGCAAGCGTTGGCCTGCTGTAGTGAATCGGTGTTGGGAACTGCTGGAATTGGGTCAGGCGTTGCAGCTAACTCCAATCGATCGTTGCCTGCGGAGAGGACGTACAGGTGAAAATTGCTGACGACAGTTTGGCCGCCTGGTGTAATTGCGGGTTGCCCGATGTAGTAGCGCGTGAAAACGTTCGGATCGCTCGGTGTCGTACTTGTCCCTGGAACCCAAACGGGCATCGGTACCACCACCGGATCGCTGCCGAGATCGCGAACGAAAACATCTTCGTATCCGTTTGTATCGCCTACCACTAAGTTGTCAGCATCGGAATCAAAGGCGATCGAGCGTCCGTCTGCACTGATGGCGATGTTACCTCCGATGGGGATGGGGCTAGACCCGTTTCCTTGACTGCCATTGTCGGCGACGCTGACTCGCGAGATCTCGCCAGTGAATCGATCGTGCAAGAATACGTCGAGTACGCCGTTGGTATCCCCAGGAACGAGGTTGTCTGCATAGGACTCGAAGACAACATAGCGTCCGTTGCCACTGAGGTTGGCGTTATTGCTGTAGTGATTGCTTTCTGTCCCGTCTTCGGCCACGCTCACTCGTGTCGTTTGCCCAGTGATTCGATCGTGGACGAAGATGTCGGTATAACTCCTTGTGGTATCCCCAGGAACGAGGTTGTCTGCATAGGACTCGAAAGCGACAAACCGTCCGTCTGCACTAATCGTTGGGGCTAGGCTAGTCCAGTTGGCCTGGGTTCCTGCCGAGGTCGAGCTGGCTCGTGTGGTTTGTCCGGTAATTCGATCGTGAACGAAAATATCCTTGGATTGGTTGCCGTCACTGAGAACGAAGTTATCGGCTTCAGATTCAAAGGCAACATAACGTCCGTCAGCACTGAGAACCGGCCCGTTAAAGACGCTGCCACTCTCCCCATTGCCTTGTACGCCATTGGAATCAACGCTGACCCGAGTTGTCGTTCGTTCTTGCCAATCGTAGACAAAAATGTCTTCTACACCGTTGGTATCCCCTGGCACGAGGTTGTCAGCCTCTGAGACAAAGGCGACGTAACGTCCGCTTTCATCGAAGGCAGGATGCCAACTATCCTCGTTGGCTGGAGTTCCGTCAGAGGCAACGCTCACTAACCTCGTTTCGTCGGTAAAGCCATCTCGGACGAAAATCCGTTCGTCATAGCCCCGGCATCCGATGGCAACGAAGCGACCGTTTCCACTAATGGCGGGATCGGAAGCGTGGCATTCTCGATAAGATGTCGAACTTTCGAGTGTATCCAACACAGAACTGATCGATATTGTCCGCCCGGTGTTTCGATCTCGCAGGAAAATATCGGCTTCGCCATTCTCATCACCCGCTACCAGATTGTCTGCTCCAGATTCAAAAACGACGTACTGTCCGTTTGAACTAATGTCTGGGGTCATGCAATACCAGTTTCCTTGACTTCCATCGGAGGCAAGGCTGACTCGCTCGATCGAACCTCCAGCATTGCTGCGCGGTACGATCTCCCTAAAATTACCAGATAGCAGATCGGGTAGAGCGTTGTCGATCGATGCCTCTAGCCCGTCTGGGAGAATTGAAGTGTTGATATCTCTGAAAGTATCTGCAACGTTCGTGTCGGGGTAAATTTCAATCGACTTAATCATGGAACCCCTCCCGCACGCCCCAATTCGACTTCGCTCGATAGAATTGAAGTGACGGCCGGGAGCTTTCTGAGTTCGTGCGATCTCGAGATAGTCGAATGAGTCGGTCAATCGATCGTGGCGTGTTCGATCGCAATTCGTGTTCTGGTGGCTGTGTCTGTTCCTAAGTTCGACAGGGGCGCAGCAGGTTTGCCAGAGTTACCGGTTCTTTTAACCTCAATTCAAACGAATTACACAATTCGTTTCTCGTTTGCGTCTACTGGCGTGCTGACTGATTATACTCTCACTTATATGATATGACGAAAAACCCGATCGCACTAAAAGTTTAAGATTTGTATTCGGAATCGGGTAGTGGCCAAAAAAGTAGTGATATTAGAGCTGAGTTTGTATTTCTTCATTATAGCAGGCCTAATTGGCTCGTAAAAAAGCATCGAATTTTTACAGGTTAGGAAAATTGAACAGTTTTAAATCTGCAAAAAGCTGAAAAAGATGATTCATGATTTTGAATTTTTTACCAAAACGATACAATCTTCGCAGCAAAGATTTGAGTTGCAGCCATTTGGCTGCAACTGAGTTTTCTTCGGAAGCATAAGGAGCAAAAAGCTGACAATTTATTTTCCATTTAGCTGACGAGAGATTCTCATTTTTCTGAATCAAAAAATCTTTCATTGGGTCTGTTTGAGTCAGGGTGATAAGCAGAGTTTATGAAATTTCGAAACCGTTGTCGTCGGGGCGAACGGCCGTTCGTCCCGACAAGAGTCTTGGTATCATAGACAATCAAATTCCACCGCAATTCCAACAGACCCCTTTCCTTTTTTCACTTCGATGATAGGAAGCACCATCCCAAAACAATAAGAGTCTTTGCTCGGGAGTTTGATTTTGTAACTTATCGATAAAATCTATGGTACTTTCATCATTATCGATCGAGCATTTTTCTATAAAAAATTTAGACTAGAATAAATTTAATACACCGTAATAAGTTTGCAGGGTAAGCTCATCAAGTCAATAAGGTGCTAAAAAACGCCTCTTATTGCAAAAAATCTCAATAGCCTAGTTCTTGTTGAGACTGGTAATTCCATATATAGCGTAGTCATTAAATCTAAAAATCTATATATGGAATTGTCCGAATTAGATGAGCTTACCCTGAATAAGTTTGTCGATATTGCAGGTTAGAAATGGGAATTTTCGCTCGCTCTTTCGTTCTTCCCCAAACCTCACCACAGAGATCGATTCCCAACAAGTGGCATTCGTCAATGGCATATACGACAAGCATTCCCGCCTCGATCTCTGGTTGGTAATCGGTTAACATGTTTTTAATTTCTTGATTCCTTGTCTTGTTTAGGTGACAGACACGACGGAGTCTGAAATATTTTTTACCAGATCGGGACGGTTCCAGGGCGGGACGAAATTCTCGACTGGTCTAATTTAATAGAGCCCACAAAATGAGAGAAACGCCTCAACAAAAAGCTAAGATTAACCATCTACTTTAGACGGATCAAATCTCCAAATTTTTCGATTATCTCCGAGTTCAAAAAAGTCTGAGAGCTAGAAATTTTTGGTAATATCTGGAAAAGCATCATACTCACATCATCAACTAGCAAGCTAGACAAACAAATGAGAAGTCTATTGGTTCGGGTACTGTCGAGTTTTTGGTCAAACAAATTGCTCTTCGAGTTAAGTTGCCGGGAGCGCAATGGTCGAAAGACAATGTTTCCAAACTTCTCAAACATCGCTGTGCTTAATCTCAATGGCGCTTTTTCTCTCTGAGTTTATTGGAGTTTCTATGAACCTATTGCAAAGTTGAGATGCACCCAAGGAATTCAGAGCAACTCAAACCTTTTCAGGGTTAGACCTTACCAACAGCCAGAGTAAACGTTCTCATCTGATTGGCAAGCTTTATTGACTCCTTGAGAGTTTCTACTCATCGATCGCCTGTGGAGTTCGTTCTTCATAATCTGCCGAATTTGCTTGCAGAACTCACTTCTTCCCTCGTAGCTCTTACGGCAGAAAATAGGGCAGCTTGGGAGCAATTGAGTGAACTACCACTCATCATCGCGAGGCGATTGATGAGTGGCTTCCAGCTTCAAAGGGAATCGCCTCGGAAAGCGTCGAACGAATTCGAC
>LWRO01000088.1 GCA_001657325.1 Geitlerinema sp. BBD 1991-9
CAAAGAATTCCAGAGTTCTCGTGCCATTTTTCGACTGCGATCTCCCACAGCAAAACCGACCACTTCTCGGGTATCCCGATCGAGAGCCAGCTCGATCTAAATCTTATTATTTTGGTTTTTTACAAAAGACCATATTTCGTCACATTCCAAGGTTGATTTACCTTTCTTTTTTTTGTGTCGTCTTAAGTTGGCGGGGAGTTTGACGATTTTTTTGATTGACGTATTTTTGCAGCTAATCTCGAGAAACGTTAGTGATACGGGAAATTTCAGCTAAGGATATTTTTTCAAGAAGCCATCGATCGATGAGTGCTTTGGTTTCATCTGAAATATATTTTTGGGTTGAAAATTCGACAAATTGGCGGCCACAGTCTCTACATTTAAATTTAGGTTTTTTGTGATGGGTACTGCCATTTTTGACGAGGTTCTCTGAGCCACAGCTTAGACAAGGAGGTCTAGAATCTATGGGTGACATGGCTTATCTAAAAAATGAAAAATTGAATTCTAAGAGTTCATCATAATTCCGATTTTTTTGTAGAGTTTATTTGTTATATGATATTGTGGTGGATTTCAACAAATCCTTGAATTTTCCTTCAAGAATTGCAGTTTTAAAGTCACTTTAGCTATAGCCTGAATCTTGTGTCACTACATTCCGGCCACTACCGAAAAATGCTCATCAGAGCGATCGTCTAGCGTAGAGTGGCCAATGCCGATCGAATAGCATCTTCCGGTACGCGATCGCTCACGGTGACTTTGCCAATCGCGGAGGGAAGTACGAACCGCACTTTCCCATCTTTGACTTTTTTGTCGGTTTGCAGCTTCGCAACGATCGAATCGAAATCGATCCCAGGCGGAAGCTGTGTCGGAAGCCCTGCTTTCTCGATTAACGCCAACTGTCGATCGTCGCATTGGCGATCCCACAAATCCATCGCCAGTGCAATGCGACTTGCGGCCACCATCCCAATGCCAACCGCCTCTCCATGGAGGAATTCCGTATAGTTGGTCAAACTTTCGACGGCGTGACCGATGGTGTGACCGTAGTTGAGAATGGCCCGCAAACCCGCCTCTTTCTCGTCCTGACTCACCACATCGGCCTTCGCCTGACACGATCGAATTAAAATTTCCTGCAACAAATTCGGCGGTAACGCCTCCGATCGATCGAGTTGGGGAGCGGCTTCTAACTGTGCGAACAGTTGAGCATCCCAAATTACACCATATTTAATAACTTCCGCCATACCGGCCCGAAATTCTCGATCGGGCAGCGTTGCTAAAACCTTCGGATCGATCGAGACCAAACGCGGTTGGTAAAATGCCCCGATGAGGTTTTTGCCTTCGGGATGATTGACCCCCGTTTTCCCGCCAATAGAAGCGTCTACCATGGCCAACAGAGTCGTTGGAATCTGGACGAAACCGATGCCCCGCAACCACGTTGCCGCTGCGAACCCCGTCATATCACCGACGATACCACCCCCGAGGGCAACCATCGTTGAAGAGCGTTCGAGTTTGAACGCTAGTGCTTCGTCGTAAAGTCCCTGAATCGACGCGAGAGTTTTGTATTCCTCGCCGTCAGGAAACAGGTAGTGCGCCACCTCAAATCCCACAGATTCCAAGGATTCGATCGCTCGCGATCCGTAATAACCGAACACCGTCGGGTTCGAGACCAGCATCACTTTTTTGCCCAAACCCAGAGACTTCATCCAGGCCCCGAGTCGATCGAGACCGTCTGAGGCGATAGCGATTTCGTAAGCGTTCTGAGGCAAATTTACACGAATAACGGACTGGGTCATGGTTTAATAAATGCGATCGATATCTTAAAAAAAGGAGATAGCCAAATGTCTGGTGTTGTGACATATCTGTTCATGCTCGGCGGGGCGTTCGGTCTGGCTGTCGTACTGATGTTTGGACTGCGTGCCGTCAAACTGATCTAGTACCCAACTTCCGACGCGAGAGAGACGCGATCGAGCTTCGATCGCGTCTCTTTAGCTTTTATGGAGTTTAACGAGGGAGGGGGATTAGCGTCAATCTTCAATCGACGCTAACGAGTGGGGACAGCAGGGGTTTCGTTTTTAGCAGAACTGCTGTTGACTTGATAGGTGTGCATAGGGGGGGAGATCGAGGAACTGCTCTGTCCTGGCTCGACGCTGTCGAGGTTGAACCGATATCCCACGTTGCGAACCGTTTGAATCAAGTTCGGTTGGCGAGGGTCGATTTCGATTTTTTTGCGCAGTGACAAAACGTGCGTATCGATCGTTCGAGGATTGTCAATGGCGTCGGGCCAGGCACGTTTGAGCAGTTCCGAGCGGCTTAACGGTGTACCGCCCGCTTGTGCCAAAACGTAAAGCAAGCTAAACTCTTGTGGGGTTAATTCAATCGAATCCTCTTTGTAGCGAACGCGGCGCTGCACGAGGTCGATTTTGAGATCGCCGTATTCCAAGCAAACCGGAGGAGTCATCGTCCGACTGCGGCGTAATACGGCTTCGATCCGAGCGAGAAACTCTTGCATCCCGAAGGGTTTGCAAACGTAATCGTCGGCCCCCGCTTTCAACCCCGCCACTACATCTGCTTCAGCGTTACGTGCCGACAGCATCACGATAAGTGATTGTTGTTGTTGGTACAGCCAGCGGCAAAATTCAAGTCCGTCGCCGTCAGGTAAATCAGAATCGACGACCGTCAACATGGGTTGTCGGCGGTAGAAAACCTCACGGCCATGTCGGATGTCTGCCGATTGACAGACTTTGTAGCCGACCTGTTGGAGGTGCCAGCCTAAAAGCGATCGAAGCTGAGGGTTGCCCTCAACGATTTGAATGCACACAGAATTCACTGCAAACTCGACGGTTATTTAATCGATCGGTCAGTCCTGCAAGGTGCTTACAACGGTAACAAAGGCTTTGTCAGGGTTCTGTAACCCCTGTTACCCTACCTGAATATAGGGATAAGCGAAGAGGGAAGGCCGGGCAGAGGTTAACTGTCCGCGTCCCTCACCTCTCTACAAGCGTGCGATCCCATCTGTACTCTGCCGATATCTATCTGCTAGGCTAAAGATAACGGGGGTTTTTCCACCTGGGCGACCCAACCACGTCACCGCGTTCAACTGTCGGATTATGCTGCAAGACGCTGCGACCATTCGTCACTACCAAATCTTAACCGATCGATTCGTTACTCTCTGGAATCAAGGCTACCGACAAGACGATCTGAGATTGTATTTAGACGGGTACTTGAACGCCTTGAAGCAGGGAAACGTCATCGAACCGATACTCGTCCATCGCCTCGAGGAAGAGGTTTGGCGATTCCTAAACGATCCCTCGAATTTCGAGATGTCGTACTATTAGCCTCGCCCTCGAGGTACGGATGCAGCCGGGTTAGCGATCGAGATCGTTATCCCGGCTCGTCGTTTGGGAAGGGTTCGACGCACGGCTTTCAGAACTGAACTGACAAATCGAACTCGGCTCGATCGGACAACTCCGTGTCTTAACTGGATTTTCAACGAAAATAGCACGGACTAAGGTCGTCATTTTTGAAATGGGAGAAATATCGGAAATTTCGTTATTTTCAAAATCTACCCAGTTTAAGCTTGACAGTTGTGGCAAGACATCAATATTTCGGATGTGGTTATCTCGAATATAAAGCTCTGTGAGCGATGTCAACGGTCTAAGTGGAACAAGATTGACGATGTCGTTGCCGTTTAAATACAGTTCGTTCAAACCGGTCATTTTTTGAAGTCCTTCCAGTTCGACGATGTTGTTTTCGTCGAGATGCAGTTCGTACATCTGTGTTAAAGGCAAGAGCGGCTCGATATTTCTGATTTGATTTTCATTCAAAGAAAGCGTTCTTAGATTGATAAGACCCTTGAGCGGCTCGATACTTTTGATTCGGTTTTGATTGATGAACAACGTTCTTAAATTTGCGAGATCGGCAAGCGGCGCAATGTCATAAATCTGGTTTTCATTTAAAAATAAAACGCTTAACGAAGCCGTGTTTGCGAGTGGAGAGAGATCCGATATTTGATTTCGATCGAGATTTAATTTTTGCAGCGGTAACCCTTCCAAAGCGCTGATATCCGAAATCCGATTGTGGCTGAGCAGTAATTCGTCCAAATTTTGCAGGGATGACAGCACAGAGAGATCGGAAATTTGATTCAAGCTCAAATCCAGCCGAGTCAACTGTGTCAGCGAGGCAAGAGGACGCAAATCAGTCAATTCCCGAACGCTGAGATTGAGATCGGTTGTCTCCCGTAAAATAACATCAGCGTCCGCGCAATCCGTTGTTTCCGCCCGATGTAACATGGCCTCGATCGTGCGTTGTGTTTCCGGCGAGAGCGAAGCCCGTTCCTCACACCAAGCTGAAAAAGGGCGAACCTCCTGGGCGTAGAGCGCGTTTCCCCAAACCATCGCAACACTAACACTCCCGCTCGAAATCCAACCTAATAATCGTTTCATCGATTCCCAGAAAATGTTTAACGATCTAACAACGATGCAACCACGCGATCGAGTGCCACCGAACGAGACGCTTTCAACAAAATTCGATCTCCCGGTTCCATAAATTCCCGTAACCGTCGCGATAGCGTCTCGTGAGCGTTTTTCGCATCTAAATTTTCCAAATCCACAAAAGTCAGACCTCGCGCTCCCGCTGCCATCGCCTGGGCTTCGGGAAGTTCCGCCAAAACGAACAGTGCGTCTAGATTCAAAGCCTTCACTCGTTCCCCAACCTGATGGTGAAATTCTAGGGACTTATGCCCCAACTCCCGCATCGTTCCCAATACTGCAATCCGACGTTGTGCCGGCATTTGTGCCACCATTTCCAACGCTGCGAGCATCGATTCCAAACCCGCATTATACGTCTCGTCGAGTAGCAGAATATCGTTTGGAAGTTCGTACTGTTTGGCCCGTCCTCCTGGAAGATCGATCGAAACACCTCGTGTCAACGGTTCTAAATTCACGTTGAGAACCCGTCCTACAGCCAAGGCTGCCAAATAATTCAGGGCGTTATGACGACCCGGAAGCGGTAACGGATATCGCGCTCCGTCGAGTTCTAAAACCTCTCCATCAAGGAGTTTTCCACACAAGTCCCCGCCCTCTAACCCAAACGTGATGGTTTTGCCCGACCAGACCCGAGAAGCCGTTTCCAACAATAACGGATTGTCGTGATTGAGGATCGCGATGCCTGTACTTGACATTTCCGCTAAGAGTTCGCACTTCGCTTCCGCAATGGCTTCGCGAGATCCCAACAAACCGATGTGAGCCGTGCCGACGTTCGTAATCACGCTAATGTCGGGACGAGAAATTTGGGTGAGTTCGGCAATTTGTCCCCGTCCGCGCATGGCCATTTCGACAACGGCGTAATCGTGGCGGGTGTTGAGTTGCAGTAAGGTTTTTGGAACGCCGATTTCGTTGTTGTAATTGCCTTGGGTTTTCAAAACGCTGCCGTTCGTCTCGAGAACGGCAGCGATCAGTTCTTTTGTCGTTGTTTTACCCACCGATCCCGTAATGGCGATGATGGGGATATCGTGGGTGTCGCGCCACCAACGTCCGAGGGTTTGATAGGCGGTGAGGGTATTAGAAACCACCAGCTGAGGTAAGGTGGGGTCTGGGTTGGGACGGTGAACGACAACGGCGATCGCACCGAGATCGATGGCCGTCCAGACAAAATCGTGACCGTCGAAACTTTCCCCTTCTAACGCAATGAAGAGATTACTGGGGGCGACGTTGCGGCTGTCGGTCGAAATCCCCGTGCAGGTCGTATCGAATTGCTCGTCTGTTAACCCCAGAGGAGTAGCTGAGAGGACATCCGCAATTTGGCGAAGGGCGATGTGCATGGGGGTTTAGAATCGATCGAACGTCTTCGGTGTGAGAATTTTGGCTTGCAGAAGAAATACGAACGAGCCACCCAGAACGCAGCCGAGGAGATAGTGGGGAAAATCCCACCAGCTGAACGTACTTCCGAGCAACATTTTACCCAGAAAGGTTTCTCGCGCGGCCGCCAGGAAGGTTGGATTCCACAGTTGCAGGAACTCCAACAGCGAGGTGACGACGAAAACAGCCATCGCGATCGCCCAGGCTTCCAACTCGGGAAAGATAAAAGCGACCAGGAAAATCCAGAACATTTCGTAGATAACGCCCCCAGCGGAACCTTCTATCCAAGTCTGCCCGATACCGCGATAGACCTTCGTCCACAATCCTACAGGAACGGACACTGCCAAGGCGACAGCTAGAATGCGGCGGTAGTTCCTCAATCGTCGATTGCGTGCCGTGCGAAATTTCATCGTCAAAAGGATTGCTTTTCCAAGGCGAGCGATGTTCGGAACGGACGGTTTGGGGTAATCGTTGTGACGAGGTTGCCGAGAACGCGAGAATTCCTATCGCGCCAAACCGAACGTACAATGCGAGCGTATTCTCTGGCTTATCGCCAGTCATGTTATCACAGGGGATCGAACTACTGCTTTGTCGATCGATCCTCGACCCTCGTCCTTTGGCGTAACGGTTGCGAAGCTGTTCGACCCTTTGCCATGTCGTTCGTGTAAGGCGATTTCGCGGTGGCTTGAGATGCTGGGTTGTGACAGGCGCATCGAACGCTACGATCGATCTTTCGACATCCGACGGCTCCTCCTCGTTGGCGTATGATGGTAATTTGTCTGTTGCCGGAGAGGTCGCGTTTATGGTGGAATCGTCAGAACTGCAAAACGAAATCGTCGAAGCCCTGCAAAATCCACCAGAACTGGATTTCGACCTGCCGAACCCGGAAGATGAAGAATTGCCGGAGTACGAATTTTTACAGCAAGTCGATCGAGCCTGGTTGGTGTGCGATCGATTCGATTTGCAAACCGATATTTGGCGGGGGCGAATCCTGCGAGCCGTGCGAGATCGAGAAAAAATTGGCGGGGAAGGACGCGGCCAGGGATTTCTCAAATGGCTTCGCGATCGAGAAATCAGTAAAAGTCAGGCGTACTCTCTCATCGAACTGGCCAACAGTGCCGATACTTTACTCGAGGAAGGTAAACTCGACCCCAACGCGATTAATAACTTCAGCAAACGTGCCTTTGTCGAAACCGCTCACTCGCCAGTGGAGGTGCAACAGCTCGTTGCCAACGCAGCGCAAGATGGCGATCGAATTACGCGACGGGAAGTCAAACAACTATCGGACGAATGGATGGCGATGACTTCGGATTTGTTGCCGGAAGCCGTGCGCGAAAAAGCGGCCGATCGATCCCTGCCGGCTCGTCGAGTTGCCCCCCTCGTGCGCGAACTGGAAAAACTCCCCGAAAATTACCAACAAGAAATTCAACAGGAAATTGCCGAAAATCCCGATGTCGAAACGATCGAACAAATGACAACGGATGCTCGCAGTCTCTCAAAATATATCGATGCAGCGGCTCAGGTGCAAACCCTACAAGAATCGTCGTTAGATTTGGAAATGGCACTCGAAGAAGCCTTGCGCGTCGGTTGTTTGAGTGTTGCATCGGATTTGGTCAAACAAGCTGCGCAGTTAGAGCAGACGGTGACGAAACTCTACGCCACTTGGAAGCGACTGGCCAGCCAGGCCGATCGATTGTATGTCGATACGGGAGCGAGTACGCCAAACTTGCGGTCTTTGGTTACTTGTATCGAACGGATTACCGGCCAGGTCATTGAAGTTCCTCTCGATGAAACTGGGGAGAATCGGGTTCGTTTGCAGATTTTCAACGACTAATTGATTGGCGATTTCAAACTTCAAAAGTCGAGCGAAATACGATTTCATACCATTTCTCGATAATCCTGCTAGAGATCTTCGGCTGAACTTGGGCGAACGGTGTTCGCCCCGACAGACATCTATGGCATGAATTTTTA
>LWRO01000089.1 GCA_001657325.1 Geitlerinema sp. BBD 1991-9
CTGGTTCGATATGTTCGATCGAGATCTTTTAAATAATCCAATAGATAGATGACTTCAAAGCCCAAAAACAACAGCACCCGGAGGATTTAACTGAGAGATTTCCCCAAATTCTTCTATCTTCCTCGAAGACACGCGAAGGATAAACCTTGCTGTGTTGCTTCCATTTGACTAGAGGGTGGAAATATCAGTTTTTCGATCGGGTGCTGTTGTTTTTTTGAGTTGGACAGACGTTAGAGTTGACAGCGTTTTTACCTCGTTTTTTAGTGTGCGCTGTTGTTTATCTGTCTGTAAGCTAACCTTTTAGCTTCTTTTATAACTCTAACGACCCAATCGATAAATTACAAGTCATTGAGACGAAACTTCATGCCATTAAGAGTGAAGAGGCAATATTATGTTAATTTCTGAAAAGCAATGTCGCTGTTGTCCCGGGAATCATCGATTGAATTCCGCGCTGCGTCGGGGATTCACCAGCCTTAACCAATTAGCCCAAACGAATAAGCCGATCGAGTGTGACACTCGATCGGCTTATTCGTTTAAAATGCGATTTGCCTATACGTTGACTTCAGCCAAGCCGTCTACTGAACGACGAAGCATCGACTGTTGCACGAGATTGCTGTGTTGCGCTCGATGAGCCATCAAGTAGCGAGAACGCTCGGCGACGGGTCGATTGTTGAGTTCTTGACCTTGCCGATAAGCAACCCCCCGGTATTTCAGCTCGACCGTCGGCTGTTGAACGACCGTGTGTTTCTCCGTATGGAAACGCCAGTCCAAGCCGCGATACTTGCCAACCAATTTAACCGGTGCAGACTCCACTTTTGGAGGATTGTAATTGTAAGAAATGCCGCGATAAGTGAGTTGCATGGTTCGCCTCCTACAGCTATTTGAAGAGAGTTGAGTGAGGCGCGTTCCTTCGGGATGACTCCCTACTTCCGTCCTCCAAACTGATTAAGTATTTTTTCTTAAGCGCTTGAAGGATGAACGATTTGTTTCTGTATCTATTGTTACCGTATTAGCGATTATTGTCAAGCCTATTACAAAAATTAATCGTTGGGAGCCGAACGAGACCTCAAAATCGATCGGGTAAAATAAACGGGCTTATTTACAGATCGAAGGTAGTGAACGTCAAACCTGACTGGTTGCGCGTCAAAGCCCCCCAGTGGCAGCGCGTTGGTAGCGTCAAAGACATCCTGCGCGACTTAAACCTCAACACCGTTTGTGAGGAAGCCTCCTGTCCCAATATTGGCGAGTGCTTCCACCACGGTACGGCGACCTTTCTCATCATGGGACCCGCCTGTACCCGTGCTTGTCCCTACTGCGACATCGACTTCGAGAAAAAACCGAAAGCTCTCGACCCCAGCGAACCCGAACATCTCGCGGAAGCAGTACGGCGGATGAAGCTCAATCACGTCGTCATCACCTCTGTCAACCGGGACGACCTTCCCGACGGTGGTGCCTCTCAATTCGTCCGTTGCATCGAGTCCGTGCGCCGTCTTTCCCCCCACACCACGATCGAAGTTCTCATTCCCGACTTGTGTGGCAACTGGGACGCTTTGGCGACTATCCTCGAAGCCGAACCCGAAGTGCTAAACCACAACACCGAAACGGTTCCACGCCTGTACCGTCGCACTCGTCCCCAAGGCGATTACCGTCGATCGATCGAACTCCTGCGCCGCACCCGAGAGATCGCCCCTTGGGTGTACACCAAATCCGGTCTCATGGTGGGATTAGAGGAAACCGACGACGAAGTCCGCCAAGTCATGACCGACTTACGAGCAGTCGATTGTGACATTCTCACTTTGGGACAATACCTGCAACCGTCACAAAAGCACCTCGGCGTTCAAAAGTTCGTCACCCCCGAACAGTTCGACACTTGGCGCGAATACGGGGAATCGATCGGGTTTTTACAAGTGGTGTCCTCTCCTCTGACGCGCAGTTCCTACCACGCCGAACAAGTTCGCGCTCTCATGGAACGCTATCCCCGCTCTAAGTCCTCCTCGGAGAAGCCCTTATGACCGTGTTAGTCGTCGCTACGGGCAATCCCGGCAAACTCAACGAAATGCAGGCGTATTTGGAGGGACTAGACTGGCAGTTGCAGTTAAAACCCCCCGAACTCGATGTTGAAGAAACCGGGACGACGTTTCTCGAAAACGCCCGCTTGAAAGCTTGTACCGTTGCCAAAGTGACGGGCGAATGGTCGATCGCGGATGATTCCGGACTGAGCGTCAATGCTCTCGGCGGCGCACCGGGCATTTATTCAGCACGATACGGTTCGACAGATGAGGCACGGATCGATCGATTGTTACGAGAACTCGGTGACACGGAAAATCGAGAAGCTCAGTTTGTCTGTGCGATCGTCGTCGCCCGCCCCGATGGCACAGTTGCCGCTGAAGTCGAAGGCATCTGTCCCGGCGAAATTCTCACTGTCCCTCGTGGGCAAGGTGGTTTCGGTTACGACCCGATCTTTTACGTCCCTGAAGTGGGGATGAGCTTTGCCGAAATGTCGCCCCAGCAGAAGCATGAATGCAGCCACCGCGGCCGGGCGTTTCAGACCCTACAGCCTCGGTTGGAAGAGATGAGGTGACAACCGGATGGGTAGATGAAGGATTCTCCTCATCTTCTCACCTCCTCACCTCCTCCTCACCTCAACTGGCGAGTCGATCGATAACATCTGCGATCGGTTGAGGAAGGCGGCGCATGATTTTGCCTTTAGCTCGATCGATCGGTACCAGTGTCACGCGGCCAGTGAGATAGAGTTCGCTGCCATCTTCGGAGACAATTTGGTAATCCCAATCGAGACGGACATTGTTACTGCGGCTCATGCGAGTTTTGACGATCGCTGTTACGCCCATTTTCATCGCCCGGTGATAGCGTGTCGAAAATTCCACCACAGGCAACTCGCAACCCATCGCGACGAGATCGGCGTAATCGATGCCGATCGAGCGCAAGCACTTGACCCGCGCTTCTTCCATCCAAGCAATATAAGTGCCGTGCCAGACCACCCCGCCGTAATCGGTATGGTGGGGATAGACATGGATGGGGTACTCGAACCACCTCTGAGCGTCAGAGATTGCATAGGTTGATAGAGCGACGTTTGAGGTGGGTTGGGAATCGTTCATCACAAAACGTTTCAAAACGCTACATTTCTACAAAGTTTGCGTCAGTCATCAGGCTTATGCTTAATTTTAAAGTCTGATGAAAACTTTTGAGGAAACCGAATTTAACGGCAAGACCTCGCAAATTGTTGTATCGACGATCGTAAAAAATTATGATTGAAAAAATTCTAGTAGCCGTTGCCGGACGGGGACTGTGCGAAGAGATGCTCAACCAATTGATGGAGATTCCTGAAATTCAACGAGCGTCAATTACGGTCTTGCACGTCGTCCCACCTCAAATTACAGCCGACGCTGTTTCGGAGAAGTTAGAAGAAGGAGGCAAAATCCTTGCCGATGCCGTGAAATCGATGAAAGTCGATCCCACTAAAGTGAAGCCACTTCTGAAACAGGGCGATCCCAAAACGATCGTTTGCGATACGGCGATCGAGGAAGATGTCGATCTCATTGTCATGGGATCTCGGGGACTCGGGCGCTTGGTGTCGATTTTGGAAAACTCGGTGAGCCAGTACGTGTTTCAACTGGCCGATCGCCCGATGTTGCTGGTGAAAGACGAAGTGTACGTCAAACGCCTCAAACGGGTGATGGTTGCCCTCGATCCGTCTGAGGGATCGAAACCGAGCTTAGACCTCGCTCTGTCTTGGGTGAAAGACCTCAAAGACGCAAAACTAATTCTAACCCACGTGAATCCGCCCGATATCGACGTGCGTCCCGAGGAAGATCCGGTGTTAGCTGAAGCGCTGCAGAAAGCTAAAACGTTCGGGATCGACGCTCGTTGCTTGACATCGAAAGGGAAAGCCGGCCCGGAAATTTGCCGGATTACCGAAGAAGAAAACATCGATTTGCTGATTTTGGGATCGCCCGATCGACGGCCGACGATCGCCAAGGGCTTACCCGATCTCGATCGACTGTTAGGACAATCCCTGTCTGACTACGTGCGCGTTTACGCCAACTGTCCGGTCTTACTCACGCGATCGAACGACGAATAGTACGCGCTCTCATCTCGTGAAAAACCCGGTTTCTTCGCGAAACCGGGTCGTTTTCTAAAAAGCCGTTCAAAACAACACCACCGCTTTAGGTATCTTTTCCCTCACGGCTTTGAGTTTGAATATACAGAATTAACAAGAAGACGGTCGGGACGAGTACGAATAATAAGCTCGCCACAAAACCGAGATCGTTAACTTCCATAAAGAAGCCCTCTGTCAAAGCTCAAAATTTTAACTCCTTTAGAATATCACGGCTTGGTTTTTACACTCACCGATCCGTTGACTAAAGTTTGGCAGGCCAGACGATAAGTGTCGGGTTTTTTTCGCAACTTCCGCTTTTCCACTTCCGTGCGGGGAGAAAGGTTTTCCATTCCCTCGATAATTTCGACGACACAAGTCCCACATTGACCGTAACCGCCACAGTTGGTCAGCTTTCCCCAAGTTTTATAGAGATCGATTTGGTTTTCCAGGGCTTTCGTCCTTAAGTTTGCCCCGTCTGCTGCGATGACTTCTCGATCTTCGTTGACAAACTTAATATTAGCCATATCGTTTCTCCCCTATGGATTTAGGTCACAACAATTTAGTCAAGCTTATGTTGGTAATCTTTACAAATTAGTAACAAAATGTAAAGCGCAGGGTTTGGGTAGATCGCGCAAGCGGGGCGATCGATCGCCCCGCTTATCCATAGAAGAGACAGTCTCCCTACGAACTTTCCTCAGATAGCAGTCGATCGATTTCGTCTGTAAACGGATAATTGCTGACCGCCCGACGAATCTGAGCTAACGCGCGGTTGTAGCTAATCACTGCATCCACCAAATTACCCTGAGCCTGAGTCAAATCGTCTTGAGCCTGAATCACATCCGTCTGTGTTCCGACACCTGCCCGAAACCGCAGTCGTGCCAGTTCCAAACTTTCCTCAGCTAGGGTCAAAGCTGTCCTGGCCGTCTGCACATTTTGCAAACTCGCTTCGAGCTGATAGTATGCCCGTTCGACCTCCAAGCGCACCTGATTGCGGAGGTTGGCAAAACGGACTTCTGCTGTCTCGCGGTTAATTTCTTCCCGGCGAGCGGCCGCATAACTGGCTCCCCCGTTAAACAGCCGCCATTGCAACCGAGCGCCAGCAGCGTAACCTTCCGTCAAGCCGCCCACATCGTCTTCAGAGATATCGAGAAGGTTAACGCTACCGAAAATCGAGAACTGTGGCAGCGTCTGAGCGAGAGCCGCTCGTCTTCGATCGTCGCTAATCTCCCGCTGTACCAGCTGCTGTTCGAGTTCAGCTCGATGGTGTAGCGCGAGAACGATACTTTCTTCGAGGGTCATTTCCCAGACCCCCTCCAACTCCACCGGGTCAGCTGCGGCGACGTTCACCGACTGCGGTAAGTTGAGAACCTGCGCCAGGGCCCGGCGCGTTACCTGTTGGTTGCTCAGTGCCTGGGTGAGCTGCTGTTGGTCGTTGGCGAGTTGTACCTCCGCTCGCAACACGTCGAACTGCGTTCCCACTCCTGCTTCTTCGAGCGCTTGTGCGTCTTCCAAACTTTGTTGAGAATTCTGTACGGCAGACTGCGCAATTCGCACGTCCATATCCGATTGTTGAACGTCGTAATACGCTTCCGTCACTTGCAAGCGAATGTCTTCCACCTGGCGCTCGATGTCCAACTCGTTGACGCGCACAGTTCCTTCTGCCGCCCCAATTTGTCCGGAGCGGAGTCCGAAGGTGTAAACATCGTAATTTAACTGGAGCGTACTATCCCAGGTCAATGATGTTGAATCGGTTTGCAAGGCCGTTGTCGCACCGAGGATTTCCTGTTGACGTTCGATGCTAATACGCGACGAAGCCGAATCGTTCCACGTCAAATTAGAAGATAAATCTAACTGCGGAAACAGCAATCCTTGTGCTTCTCGTAGGCTCGCGCGGCTCGAGTCGAGAGCGAGTCGACTCTCTTCCAGGTCGAGATTGTTGCGAACTGCCAGTTCGATCGCCTGTTCCAGAGAAATCGGCTGGATTCCGAGGATTTCGACCTCCTCCGTTTCAGTGGGAAAGCGGAGGGGGTTGGGGTGGGGTTCCATATAAGGTGGTGGTGGTTCCCCTTCCGGAATCGAAGTGACCCCAGGTGGTTGTGGAAAAGTGGGAAGGTCGGGAACTGGGATGTCCGTAATATCGTTGTCGGGGGGGGCTGGCATCCCGCCATCAGAACTGGGTTTGACCGGAGTTGGCGAAACAGACGCTGGCGCTTCTTCCGTCGTTTCGTCAGATTCTTCCACTGAGTCCGTTGCCCCATCTGTTTCCGAGGGCATGAGTTCGTCGGAATCGTCGATGCGGGCGTCGGAGGGGCGTTTTTTTTCGGGCGGTGCTTGCGCCGTTTCTTCCGAGCGGTCAGTGGGTTCGCTCGTCGTCTGAGTGGCTCTCGCCAGGGATTTAGGCGAAGCCTGGGCCTGGGCCCCAGATAGGGCGATCGCCGCGATGACACTCACGGCCATCCAATAACGCAATCTTGTCATATGCTCGTTCGGAATTCGCCTGACTTGAGAACTGGTGCGACAACTGGGACAACCCCTTTAGCACAATAGCAGCTAGACCCGATCGTTTTCCCCACAATCTGGAAAAAATCGCTGTCGATCGAAGCAACTTTTTCTCCTTCGTTCGGTTTTCTCCATTGAGCCTAGCTGTGGAGATCGCATTGATGGCATGATGAGACAGAGAAAAAACTCTTCTATCCCATATTCGGATTTCTCGATTTCCCGTCTGGTTTGCCGTGGATATCCCCGATCGACTCGAACTCGCCCGTATTCGCTACGAAACTGCCAAAGAGGTTTTCGAGCGCGGTCAGTATCGCGCCACCATCACGCTACTTGAAGAAGCCAGTCAACTTGTCGATCGAGATACGCCCCTCGGCGGTGAAGTTCAAATTTGGCTCGTCACCGCTTACCAAGCCGTCGGCGATCTCAAAGTAGCCATTGCGCTATGTCGCCAACTTTCTCGACATCCGAATATTAAGACCCGCCAGCAAAGCCGCCGTCTTCTAGCCATTCTCGAAGCCCCTCGTCTGTCCCTACGTCCGGATTGGAAAGTCAACATTCCCGATCTTAGCAATCTCGACGAAAGCCAAGCGATCGATCGAAAAGGTTCGAGCGCCCTTCGTCCTAGCAAACCTCGCAAGCCCCGTCCTCTCCCACCTCCCCCACCCATCGATCCCAGTCAAATCGACACCCGAGAGAACAATTTCATCTGGGTAGCCCTTCTCGGCAGTCTCTTTATCCTCAGCAGTTTTCTGTGGCTGACCCGATGACCCGATGGGGAGGTGAGGAGGGAGCATCTAGTTAATGCAATGAGTAGAAATACGCGTTGACAGGGGTTCGAGAATAGAGAGAAAAACCCTCCCGGACAGTCGATGACTTCAAAAGAACAGACCTCCTGCATGAATCAAATTCACCCCCCTTAATCCCCCCTTGTAAAGGGGGGAAACTCGCTTCCTCCCCTTCACAAGGGGAGGGTTGAGGTGGGGTCAGCAATATTTATGCAGGAGGTCTAACGTCAACAACTCAAACAAGCCGCCGAAACGATCGCCCGTATTC
>LWRO01000090.1 GCA_001657325.1 Geitlerinema sp. BBD 1991-9
ATCTAACAGCATTTCAGGGAGACATTCAACTGGCGAGCGTCGAAAGTGCCGATCGAGTGAACATCCTCCCAACGGCGACGGGGATTGAGTTAGAGGGCAGTTCGATCGAGCGTTGGGGAACCATCGACATTTCGGGGACGTCCAATGTCAACGCCAGCGGCTTAGGGGGCGGTGCAATTCGCATTCGGGGGGGAGACGTTCTCGTGAGAGACAGCGCCCGCGTCGTCGCGGCAACCTTGGGGGCGATTGACGGTCGATCGATTTCTATTGAAGCCGATCGCATTACCTTGCAAGATCGAAAGTTTCTTTCAACCTCGACCTTCGGTAGCGGACGCGGTGGCGACTTACACCTACGAGCCAGCGAAAGTATCGACCTCATCGGTACGGGTTTAGATTCATTACTCCTCGTTCAAATACAAGCCTTGACGGGAACCCTCGATCTCGCCACTGTCGAAGGCGTAACCATCACCGGAACCAACGCCAGCGGAGATTCCGGCAACGTTCGCATCGAAACCGAGCGTTTGAGGTTTCAGAACGGAGGGTTTTTAATCGCAACGACTGGTGCGTCCGGTAACGGTGGCAACATCGAAGTCTATGCCAACGAATCGGTTGAAATCGATCGATCGTTCCTCGGAACGGGCAGTTTGCAAGGCACGACTGGAAACGCCGGGAACGTGACCGTTAAGACGGGACAGCTTCGTCTGACCAACGGTTCAGCCGTCAATGCCTTTACCTTCGGCGCCGGCTCAGCGGGGAATTTATCCATTGTTGCATCGGACACGGTCGAAATTCTAGACACCCCCCTCGAATCGTTACAGACGGTGGGATTCTTTACCAGTACCGTTTTTGGCAACGGGCAAGGTGGAAATATCGACATCCGCGCCCGTCGCATCGTCATGAGGGGTGGCGGACAAGTGGGGACGCAAGGCGGTACGTTTTTGGGTCGCAGCGCGATCCCGTTCGGCGGCCCCGGTGGCCACGTCAACCTCGAAGCGACGGACTCGATCGAGATCGTTGGACTCTCTCCCGACGGACGGTTTAGCAGCGGCCCGGGGACGACATCCTTCAGCGAATCTCCCGCCGGAAACATGACCATCACAGCTCGAGAACTCATCGTCAGAGATGGTGCTTCGATCGAGGCCGCAACTCTCAACAGCGGCCCTGGCGGAAATATTTCGATCGACGTCGATCGACTCGAACTCTCGGGAACGGGAACGGCCAACCGACAGGGAACGCCAGTCGACTTTCCCAGCAGTCTCGGTGCGTCGTCGGGACGGGAAGATTTCCCCGACTTAGTCGCCAGCGGAACGGCAGGAGATTTACAAATACGAGCGGGACAGATCGTCGTCCGCGACGGCGCACGCATCACCGTCACCAGCCTGGGAACGGGAGATGCGGGAACCTTGGATATCGAAGCCGACGCAGTGTACCTCGATCGGGGTGGAATTTTGGATGCGGCAACCGTCTCCGGTGCCGGGGGCAACCTTCGCGTTCGCACACCTCTCTTGCAACTGCGATCGAACAGCCTCATTTCCACCGATGCCGGAAACACGGACGGTGGCAACATCATCCTCGACACCGAAACCCTGGTCGCACTCGACAATAGCGACATCACCGCCAACGCTCGTCAAGGTCGCGGCGGTCGCGTTGAAATTACAGCTCAAGGCATTTTCGGCACGACATTTCGCGAGTCGTTAACGTCCGAAAGCGATATTACCGCCACGTCAGATCTCGGGTCGGCATTTAGCGGTATCGTCGAGCTAAATACGCCTGAAGTCAATACAGAAGCGGGTTTGGTGGATTTACCCGAAAATCCCGTCGATCCGAACGCACAAGTGACGCGGGGCTGTGCGGCCGATCGAGGGAACACCTTCATCGTAACGGGACGTGGCGGCATTCCCGAAAATCCCAGAACGAGCCTGCGAGGCATCTCGACTTGGGGAGACGTGCGGAACTGGCGGGTGTTGGAAGATGGGAAAAACCACGACGAGGTAGAGATACGGCGCGAGGTGGACGAGCCGATTGTCGAAGCGACCGCTTGGATTCGCCTCAGTGACAATTCAGTGCAGCTGATCGCGCCGAATTCGGAAAATTTGGGACGTTTTGAGTTTGCGGATGGTGTCGATCGTTCCACTTGCCCGCCTGTACGTGACGATCGAGCCTCTTGGGAGATTCAACCGTGACGGATTCCACAATACTTGAAGTCGGAAACTGGAAATCGATAATCGTAAATTTTCTTTTTCCTCATCTTTCAAAGCGTATCTTGGAATTAGACCCAGTTTTCTTAAACGTCGAATGACTGTTTCAAATACCCCTTGCCTCGTTGGTGTGTTTGTGGCCTTCACCAATGGTTTAATCGCATCTTCTGTTCGCGCCCAGATCGTTCCCGACAGCACATTGCCCGTTGATTCTCGTATTGTCGAAACAGGAAACGAAATCTCGATCGAAGATGGGACAACCGTTAACAATCTCTTATTTCACAGTTTTTCGGAATTTTCTGTTCCCACCGATACGATCGCACGATTCAACAACCTTCCCAACATCGAAACCATTTTCAGCCGCGTGACGGGTAACGAGATGTCTCGTATTGATGGAACGTTAGCCGCCAACGGCAGTGCGAGTTTATTTTTTATCAATCCCAACGGCATTATTTTCGGTGAAAACGCCCGTCTCGACCTGGGCGGTTCGTTCTTCGCCAGCACTGCTGAAAGCATCTATTTTCAAAACGGCGTTCAGTTTAGTACAGCTGACCCCAACGCGGAAAATTTACTCACCGTAAACGTTCCCGTGGGGGTGCAATTCGGACGAAATCCCGGTGCAATTGTCAATCGATCTTTCCCCCATTCCCGGTTTACCGGAAGCATTACCGCCTGCGACGGGATTAACGGTGCAACCCGGTCGAACCCTAGCGCTTCTCGGCGGCGACGTGCAACTCGAAAGTGGCGATCTGACAGCATTTCAGGGAGACATTCAGATCGCGAGCGTCGCCAGTGTCGATCGACTGAATATCTTCCCAACGGCGACAGGGATTGAGTTTGACGGAAGCTCGATCGAGCGTTGGGGAAACATCGACATTTCGGGGACGTCCAATGTCAACGCCAGCGGCTTAGGAGGCGGTGCAATTCGCATTCGGGGGGGAGACGTTCTCGTGCGAGACAATGCCCGAGTCCTGGCGGCAACCTTGGGGGCGATTGACGGTCGATCGATTTCCATTGAAGCCGATCGCATTACCTTGCGAGATCGAATGCTTCTGTCAACAGCAACCTTTGGCAGCGGCGATGGCGGAAATTTAGACCTACGAGCCAGTAACCGCCTCGACCTCATCGGTACGGGGTTTAGCTCGTTACTCCTCGTTCAAACTCAAGCCATGGAGAGTACTCTCGACTTAGCAGCGGCAGATAGTATGACCATTGCTGGAACCAATGCCAGCGGAGATGCTGGTAACGTTCGCATCGAAACAGGGCGATTGAGATTGCAAAACGGGGCAATTTTAACCACAACCACTGGCGGATCGGGCAAAGGCGGTAATATCGAAATCCATGCCAGCGATTCGGTTGACATTAGCGAATCATTTCTCGCAACAGGCAGTTTGAGAAATACGGCGGGAAATTCAGGAAACATCACCCTCGAAACTCAGGAACTGCGTCTGACCGAGGGCGGTACGCTCAGTACGTTTACTTTTGGGAACGGTTCCGGTGGAGACTTACAGGTTTTTGCTTCAGACTCAGTTGAAATTCTAGATACTCCCCTCGGTGCTGTACAGCCCGTCGGTTTATTTGCCACAACCGTATTCGGAACGGGAGAAGGGGGCAATATTGACGTTCGCACCCGTCGTATCGTTATGAGGGGAGGTGGACAAACGGGCAATCAAAGCGGTGCGCTTTTGGGTATTGGTTTGGTCGCGTTGGGTGGCCCCGGTGGCAACGTCAACCTCGAAGCGACGGACTCGATCGAGATCGTCGGACTCTCTCCCGACGGACGGTTTGGTAGCGGGCCGGGAACGACATCCTTCAGCGCATCTCCCGCTGGAAACATCACCATTGCAGCGGGAGAACTCATCATTAGAGATGGTGCTGCGATCGCGGCAGCAGCACTCAACTGCGGCCGAGGCGGAAATATCTCGATCGAGGTCGATCGACTCGAACTTTCGGGAACGGGAACGGCCAACCGACAGGGAACCCCGATTGACTTTCCCAGTAGTATCGGTGCATCGTCGGGGCGGGAAGACTTCCCGGATTTGGTCGCCAGTGGGGCAGCGGGAGATTTGCAAGTCCAGGCGGGGGACATTATCGTCCGCGACGGCGCGCACATCACCGTCACCAGCCTCGGAACGGGGGATGCGGGAACCTTGGATATCGAAGCCGACGCAATATACCTCGATCGCCGTGGCATATTGGAGGCGGCGACGGTTTCCGGGTCTGGGGGAAACCTTCACGTTCGCGCTCCAATCTTGCAACTGCGATCGAACAGTCTCATTTCCACCGATGCGGGAAATGCCGATGGTGGAAACCTCACGCTCAACACTGAAACCCTCGTGGCGCTTAGCAATAGTGACATTACCGCCAACGCTCGCCAAGGCCGCGGTGGTCGCGTTGAAATTACGGCTCAAGGCATTTTCGGCACGGCATTTCACGAGTCTCTCACCCCAGAAAGTGATATCACCGCTACGTCAGACCTCGGCCCGGCCTTTCGTGGGATTGTCGAGTTAAGTACACCTGAAGCGTCTACCGATGCGGGATTGTTGGATTTACCGACAGATCCCATCGACTCGACCCAGCAAATTACACAGGGCTGTGCTGCCAGTGATGGGAATACCTTCGTCGTGACAGGACGCGGTGGTACTCCCGAAAATCCACTCGATACTTTGCGGAATACGGCGAGTTGGGGCGATGTACGCGACTGGCGAAGGTTAGAAGCAGAAGCTTCAGCGCGTTCCGGAGTGCATAACCATCTGCATTACCAGCCATTGAACCCCAGACCCTTGAGAGAGTCGATCGAAGACACCTCTTTCGTAGAAGCGACAACTTGGATACGTCTCGATGACGGCTCCGTGCAGTTAGTGGCTCCGCCGACTCACTCTCGAATTTCACGGCGGTTTTCAAAAGATGAGATTGACACTTCACACGACTTTCCAAGGATTCGTTAAAATTTCCAACAAGTTTTCATTGGGACAGCAAAAAACGGAACATTTTTTAGGCAAAAAGTTTATCGTGGAGTTAAAGTGAATGGCTTCAAGCTTCGCTTGTTCCGGGTTTAAACCCTTCTTCACATGAATACTGCAAACGACCCTTTCTTTTTGAGTGCCATTATTTTTGTTGCAAATTGTTTGATGGCACTCCCTTCTGCTTACGCCCAAATTGTTCCCGACAGTACGTTACCCGTCAATTCTCACATTGTCGAAACAGGAAGCGAAATCTCGATCGAAGAGGGGACAACCGTTAACAATCTCTTATTTCATAGCTTTTCGGAATTTTCCGTTCCCGTCGATACGATCGCGAGATTTAATAACCTGCCCAACATCGAAACCATTTTCAGCCGCGTGACGGGAAGCGAGATTTCCCGCATTGAGGGAACGTTAGCCGCCAATGGTAGCGCGAGTTTGTTTTTTATCAATCCCAACGGCATCGTGTTCGGCGAAAACGCCCGTCTCGATATTGGCGGCTCGTTTTTGGCCAGCACGGCCGAAAGCATTTGGTTTGACAACGGCAGTCAGTTTAGTACCGTCGAACCTAATGCCGAACCGTTACTGACGGTGAGCGTTCCCGTGGGGGTGCAGTTCGGCGAGACACCGGGTGACATTGTCAATCGATCGAGTGCTGTTTCAGAGATTCCCGGTTTACCCGAAGCATTACCGCCAGCGATGGGATTAACGGTACTGCCCGGTAACGCTCTCACACTCATTGGCGGAGACGTTCGGCTCGAAAGTGGCGATCTGACGGCGTTTCAAGGACAAATTCACGTTGGAAGTGTCGGCGATGGGGGGAACGTGCAGTTCGGACAAACGCCCACAGGGTTGATGTTCGATTACGCCAACGCGCCACAGTTGGGATCGATCGATCTCTCCAACGGTGCAGCTGTCAATGCCAGTGGACTCGGCGGCGGTTCGATCGAGCTGCGGGGTGAAAACATCAACCTCGTTGGCAGTGCGAGTTTGCGTGCCGATACCTTCGGGGATTTCGACGGACGAGGGATCGACGTTAACGCGGGAACCTTGCGATTGAGTGACGGGGCGTTCGTGTCGAGTTCGACCTTTGGCAGTGGGGTCGGGGGCGATTTAACGGTGAATGCTAACCTCGTAGAACTGACAGGTACGACACCGGGCGCGATCCTCGGACAACTGGTTTTCGGACTGTTCGATTTCGTCACCCTCAGTGATGGACTTTACGTGTTGAGTGCGGGGGCGGGAAATGCAGGACGTGCGACTTTCAATGTCGATCGATTGACCCTCCAAAATGGGGCCGCCATTGTCACGACAACGTTAACCGGTCGAGGGGGAGATATCACCGTTCGATCGAGCGAAAGCCTCGAGGTGTCGAGCGGATCGCTCCTCATCAGTGGTACGGCGGGAACGGGCGATGCGGGCAACGTCGAGATTACCGTCGATCGACTCGAAATCTTCGAGGGTGGTTTTGTCAGTACCAGTTCGGGAGATGCCACCACGGGCAACGTCGGCAACTTGACGGTTCGCGCCGACACCATCGAACTGCGAGACACGCCAGCCGGATCGCTGATTCCTGGCGGATTGTTTACGGCAACCTTGGGACTCGGAGATGCCGGGGATCTTTCGATCGAAACCCGCCAGTTACGAGTCCTTGGCGGAATGCAAATTTCAGCTGCAACTAGCAGCGCCGGACAAGGGGGAAATCTATCGATCGATGCCACTGAGTCGATCGAACTCGACGGTTTCAGTCCCGATCGAACTCGCTTCAGCGGCGTGTTTACCACCTCTTCTGTCTTGGACGGGTTCGGACAAGCGGGAACAGCAGGGGCGGGCAACTTGCAGATCGACACGCAGCGGCTCGCGCTTCGCAATGGTGCGCGGATCTCGGCGGCGACGGGTGGAGCAGGGGCGGCCGGCACATTGACGGTGAACGCGACGGAGTCGGTAGACTTGTCGGGATCGATCGTGTCGGGGTCGGGTCGCGTCGAACCGAGCGCTTTGTTTTCTGAATCCCTCAGTACGGGCAATGCGGGAGACTTGCAAGTGAATACGAACCGCTTGAGCGTGCGCGACGGGGCGGAAATTACCGTGCGCGGACAGGGAACTGGGGCGGCGGGCAATTTGGAAATCGATGCTGTCGAAGTCGATTTGGCTGACAACGCGAGCGTTGGTGCGTCGAACGTCGATGGTTTGGGTGGCAATGTCGTGTTGAGAATCGATCGACTGTCCCTTGCGAACGGCGCTCAAATTGAAACCAATACCTTGGGAAGCGGTCGTGCGGGAAACATTGACATTCGATCGACTGAATCTATTGAGGTTCGAGGGGTCAGTTCCCCAAATGCCGATATGCCCAATGCCCTCGTCGAAACGGAGCAGAGTGCAATCTCCGCCTCGGCATTTTTCCTCAACGAAACAGTACGGGAGACATTGAACGTATCAGCGACTCCCTCGGGAGATTCGGGCAATATCTCGATCGAAACCAACGCCCTCACCGTCGATCGTAACGGACTCATCAGCGTTCGCAACGACGGACTCGGCAATCCCGGCCGCATCGACATTCATGCCGATACCATTTCGTTACTCGATCGCGGGGGGATCACCGCCGTCAGCACGTCGGGTTCGGGCGGAAATATTTCGATCGACACCCGCGCGCTCTCGCTCGATACGGGATTTGTCAACGCTTCTGCCATCGGGGACGGGACGGGGGGTAACATCAGCATTCGTGCTTCGGAGTCTCTCGAAATTTCGGGGAGTGGGTTTGTCGATCTGTTAGAAAGTATTTTTATTCCCGCCTTATTCGGCCAAGTCACGTTAGCCAACGCCCAACAGGGAATTGTCGCCGCCACCGATCGAGAGGGAACGGCGGGAAATATTTCGATCGATACCGGACGTTTGGTGATGGATGAAGGGGCGTTCGTGGGAACGGCAACTTTGGGGGAAGGGAACGCTGGCGATTTGTCGGTGACCGCGACCGAATCGATCTCGGTCACGAGTTCTTTCATGGCGAGTTCGACGGCCGGTTCCGGAGCGGGGGGAAATTTAACTGTGACGAGTCCTCGTATTCACCTGGTTGATGGTGCGACGTTTTCAACGACGACGCTCAGTTCCGGTTCTGCGGGCAACTTGACGATTCGCGCATCGGAATCGGTAAACCTGGAAGGCATTGCGCCTACAGGAGAACCGCGCACGACGCTGACGGCGGGATCGACGGTGGCGACTACGGGAACGGGGGGCAGTATCTCGATCGAAACGCCGAGATTGAGCGTTCGCGACGGGGCAGAAATTTCTGTGAGTTCCCAGGGACGAGGTAACGCAGGTGATGCCATTGTCAATGGTGGTGTTCTCACCCTCGAAGACGGACTGCTCAACGCGACGAGTCTTCTCGGGCAAGGGGGAAACGTGGAATTGAATATGACCGATGCCGTCGTTCTACGGGAAGGCAGTCAAATCACGACTCAAGCCGGGACTGCCGCCACGGGTGGAGGCGATGGAGGCAACATTACGATTACGACGGGAGCCGTGGCACTGCTCGAAGGCAGCCGCATCAACGCCAATGCCTTGGAAGGGTCGGGGGGTAACATTCAAATTGCGACGCAGGGTTTGTTTCTCGATCTCCGTCGCGGTGCGGGGCGCGATCGAACCAGTCAAATCACCGCCAGTTCCCAGTTTGGTATCGACGGCACGATCGACATTCAAACCCCAGATATCGACGCGGGAACGGTACTCGTCGATTTACCGGAAGATCCCATCGATCCGAACCAACAGATCGCACAGGGTTGCTCGGCCAGTACGGGCAATACCTTTGTCATCACGGGGCGGGGAGGTGTTCCCGAAAATCCGATCGAAAATCTGCGGAATACAGCTAGTTGGGGTGATGTCCGCGACTGGCGGACGTTAGGGGAGGAAAGGACATCGAATTATTTATCACAAGAAAATAGTTTTGTCAATAGAGAATCGAGAAACCGTGTCGAGGAAATATCTTTGGTTGAAGCGACAACTTGGGTACGTCTCTCTGACGGTACGGTGCAATTATTAGCTCAACCGAGACAGTCTCAAGTTGCACTCGGGGAAATTGACGGGCAATGTGAGGAAATGAAAAGATGAGAATATAACCTGAAAAGACAAGAAGATCGGGGAATACTACCTTGTTTGCCTAACTCTCTGCACTGTTCGCTCGGGGTTCGATAAAGCTTTCAATAAAGCTTTCAATAAAGTTTTCGATCGAAACGCAAAAAACGGAGATTTTTCGAGCTAAAAAGCTTATCGTAGGATCGGATACAGTAGCTTAAAGCTGTATTTATCCCAGGTTTAATGTTTTTGACCCAATGATTAGCTCAGACAACCCTAACTTTTGGGGTGTTGTTTTTGTATTTGCAAATTGTTTGTTCGTACCATCCGCGATTGCCCAGATCGCTCCCGATAGTACGTTACCTGTTAATTCTCGCATTGTCGAAACAGGAAACGAAATCTCGATCGAAGACGGGACAACCGTTAACAATCTCTTATTTCACAGTTTTTCGGAATTTTCCGTTCCTGCCGATACGATCGCACGATTCAACAATCTTCCCAACATCGAAACCATTTTCAGCCGTGTGACGGGTAACGAGATTTCTCGCA
>LWRO01000003.1 GCA_001657325.1 Geitlerinema sp. BBD 1991-9
GTCGAATTCGTTCGACGCTTTCCGAGGCGATTCCCTTTGAAGCTGGAAGCCACTCATCAATCGCCTCGCGATGATGAGTGGTAGTTCACTCTTCACTCTTCCCGAATCCCTGCGTCCGATTTACGAAGCCTCTTTCGGTATCGATTTACCCGCTCACAGCGGTGACGACACGTTTGAGTTACCGATTCCGGCCACTTACGCGATCTCCCCAAGAGGTGAAATCGTCTATGCCTTTGTAGAATCCGACTATACCCAGCGTCTCGATCCCGAAACACTTCTCGAAGCCTTGAGATCGTTAACGGCAACAGTAGCGTAACGTGGCATAAAATTGTCGCGATTGTCTCGAAAGTGCCGAGTCATTCCGCCCCTACCCCGGTTCGATCGCCATTTGGGGGCGGATTTAGCGTTCTCAAGCGTTCGCCTCGATACGATCGAGCTTCAAGTGACAGCCGAGATCGCGACTATCCGTCGATCGAATCTTTGGCAGGTGCGAGCTGAGGCGAGGGTACTTGCCAGGGGAGACTGACGAGATCGGTTAAATCGATATGGCGGCGACGATCGAGTTCGTCAATATGCCGTTTTTCGGCGTACAGTTGCGCTTGATAGTGTCGTGCTAACTCCTTGCTCCCAGAAACCGGAGTTAGCACTGTTTTCGATAAACTCGTTCGCGATGGTATTGACGTTGAATTCGCTGACAATCGTGGCTGTACCCGAACACACCCCTAGTCCAGTAGGGTAGGTTAACACATTTGGGAAACAAGATCGATCCTCTGGGTGTAAAGGGTCTGAGGTTGGTGTGGAGGCTTTGACCGGACGATCGAAAAGTCTGTGGAGACATCCTGATTTTGTAACGAATTGTGATAACTCAAAACAGTTTCCGTAAAAGTCGAAGTGTTTCAACCGATAGATATAACTAGGCTAGCTCTAGTGCATTGTGTGTTTACACTGAATTAATAAAACTTTCAATAAAAAAGATTTACAACGTCGATTTATTTCACTACAGTGATAGATGTAGTACCGAGATATAAATCATTTACAACGTGGCAACATCTAACAAACTGTTTAGCGTCAACCTGCGTGCTGAGATGTGAAATCACCTCGAATACCAAGCCAGCGAGACGGGTAACTCGAAGTCGTGATAGCGGCGTTAGTAAATTCTTTTAAAATGGAGTTTCCTCAGTTACTTAGTAAGTGGGTTGTACAGGATAAGTGACACTTCGGGTTTTATTGAGTTGTTATGTCACTTCATTTATTGACTGTGATGTGATTTACGTATCCTTTGAGTTCTAACAATCTAAGATTGTCTATAAAGTGAGAGATAAACTGGCATGAGTAATTCATTGGATCTTGCAAAAGTTTCGGAACACGAGCGTCTTGCCTTTTATGGCGCACTATTTTCAATTGCTTTAGCAGATGGTTCTCTTGATAAAGAAGAAATCGAATTACTTTTCGGAATAATAGACTTGGAGGGCATGACTGAATCTGCAAAACGGGAAGTACAGTCATATATTATTGAGCCACCTTCTTTATATGCATGTCTAAAGTCGTTGGAAGCAGCAGATGAGAATTTGCGGTATGGACTGATGATTAATTTAGTTGATACGGCTTGGGCAAATGACGAGTTGGATGCCAATGAAAAACAGGCAATTACGCTTGCACAACAGGAACTTAAAATTTCTGACAAACAGTTAGATGCGATCGAAAAGTTTATCAATAAAGTTCGAGAGATTCGGATACGTGGTTTAGATGACAATTACGCAGCCGATACGATTAAAACAGCAGCAGCAGGACTTTCTGCCGTGGGAGTTCCTGTTGCTGCCGTCTGGTTCTCTGGCTCTGTTATTGGATTAAGTGCAGTAGGCATCACCTCCGGTTTGGCAGGACTTGGAGCATTAATTGGTTTAGGCGGCATGATTCCTGGTATTGGTGTTGCCATTCTATTAGGAACTGGCATTTTTATAGGTGTTAATACTTTACTTGATACAGGAGATAAATCTAAGAAAGCAAAGTTGCAAGCCGAAAAAGAACGTAAAGCTCAACTGGTAATTAAGAATATGCAAGATGCTATTAACCAGCTAGTCGAGCGGATTGCGAAGCTTCAAGAAAAAACAGCTCATCTCGAGTCTAGTGCCGCTGATGCAGAGGCAAATCGAGAAGCAATCCAGCGTTTGACCGAACGTCTAAAATTCATGCAGCAGTCAGTTGCAAAGCGCAAGCATGCTTTTGGGGCAAGTTAAAATGCTCTCCAATAAGTTTATTGTGGAGCTAGGAATTGCCTTACAAACTCAGAATCATATCCTGAGTCAAGTCGATTCAGCGGCTTCAGATATTGAATCTAAACTAACTGAGCTCGAGCAGAAACTATCCAGCTCCGGCTCAATGTCGGAACAACTCCGAGAACTTGAAAGTCTAATGGATGACTTGGAAGCTTCTCAAGAGTTAGTAGAATTAAAAGATTTTGGTGACTTTAATCCAGATCGAATTCTACATCTCTATGAAAGCCGTCAGAAATCTATTTTTCAAGCGTTAAACAGAATTGGATTTAAGGACTGGGATAGCTTTATTAGGAAATGTAAAACTTATACCTTATCTCAAGGCATCGATTCACTAAAACCATACGAAGTCTTTTTAACTGATGCCGATTTGGAGGCGCTACGATCGAACTCTTACAGCGATCGATATCAATGGGATCGATGGGATTACATTTTTGTTGGAGCTAGTGGCGTTCTTGCGTCTCTAACGGATTACCTCTTGGTTAAAATACCTACAACATTAACAACAGGTGAATATTCAGGTCAAATCGGTAGTCCTATAACTGAGTGGTTGAAAAGCTATGACACAACCCAAGCAGATGATTGGTTTGCACGATGGGCAAATCGCCTTGAAGACATCTGCAAAGTTCCTTACGACTCAATGAGTTCTGTAGGAGCAGAGCAAACGGAGCGGATTGCTGGAATGTTCCCTAAATCGCACCGTATTCAGTCTTTAGGTCACGATCCTGTGCTTGGCTTCGTGTTTGGAGTCCTAGATATCATGCGAGGTACAATTACGGGTTTCTCTTATGACAAGTTAACGGGAAATCATGCCTGGATGCAGGGAGTCGTTTGGACTAACCAGGAACCGATTCACTTGATTGAAGCAATTCTCCGTCAGATCGGACATCTAATTTCTGATGTTGCGACTCCGATGGGGTTGCCAGCTCCCTTTATGGCCTTAATTCAAGGAATCAACTTAGGAAGTTTTGGAGATAAAGATCGAACCGTTGGAGAAATTGCGAGATGGATGTATCTTAACGGTTATGACTTTAGACACTTCCTAGTTTCTGGAATCACTCCGGCAGTTATCGAAATTATTCTCCGTGCTTACATGATGTTGAGACATTACTCTGAGTACGGAGAGACGAAATTCAACTTAGCTTCTCACCCAAAATACCGAGCTATGTTATTGGTTGCTCATGGAATTGCAACTTTAGGCAATGCCGGTAAAATCTTATTGATGCAGGGCAATCCCCTTGCCATCAACTATGCAGAGTGGATAGCTTTTACTCGGTATCTAATTCCTAATCTTAAGTATTGGCTATTCGATCGACATCATTTGTGTCTAGAGCATTGGGAACAAATTAACTCAGAAGGATGGAATCAGCTATTACAGAGTAGCGATCGTTTGCTCGAAAGCGTTGCAAAACTGAATAAGCAAGAGTTGGTCTTAGGAACAACATAAATCGTTTTTTTGCTATGTTTGATGTGGATAGCGTAGGTTGAGAGTTAGTAAATTAACAGAAGCTCGCGATCTCCTCTTTCTCCGCCGGATGAGTGACACGATCGAAGTATGACCCCAACCCCCTTCAACTGCAACGTTTCCCAAATGTCGATCGATCTTCGTCCAAACCTCACGGTCGATCGTCAAAAACTTATCAAACTGTGAGATCGATGGCAAATTGTCGAACTGTCCCTGTTCGGTTCCGTTCTGCGCGACGACTTCCGCCCCGACAGCGACATCGATCTCCTCGTAACCTGGGACGATCGCAGTCGTTGGACGCTCTTAGATTTCGCTCAAATGCACGACGACTTCGCACAACTGTTCGATCGATCTCGTCAGCAAACGCGCCATCGAACAAAGCGATAACCCCCTCCGCCGCGCCGCTATCCTCCAAACCGCTCAACTGCTCTATCGCAAACCACGATCGAGCGCGATTGCCAATCTTTAATCGACATCGTCCACTCTGCCACCCTCGCCGCCAATTATCTCAACGGCAAAACCCAAACCGATTTCAAACGAGATCGAATGATTCAAGACGCGATCGTGCGCCGCATCGAAATCATCGGCGAAGCAGCAACTCGACTGTCACAAGAAGCCCGCGACGAGATCGATACTGTTCCTTGGAAGCAAGTTATCGGTATGAGAAACATCATGATTCACCAATACGATCGCGTCGATCTCCAACTCGTTTGGGATACGGCCACTATCGCTTTACCTCAGCTTGCCCGTAGTCTTCAGCCTTACGTCTAGCCAAACAGTTGTCAACTATTACTTACTATAATCAAGGATAAATTCTTTAGTCGTGCCGGAAAATTTTGAATTCGCTTGTCTGCCCACCTCCAACTGGAAATCGATGGATTCACTAGAACTATTGTCTAGCAAGGGTTTCAGGATTTTTCTGCACCACCAAGCCGGTTACCCTGCTCGCTCGAAGCGTCGATCGATGAAAAACAAGCTCGAAACCATCAAACATCGATCGATCCTTCCGCCGCTTCCAACTGAGGTGAGGGTGCTTGCCAGGGTAAACTGACGAGATCGGTTAAATCAATGTTGCGACGACGATCGAGTTCGTCGATATGCCGTTTTTCCGCCAAGAGTTGTGTTTGATACTGTCGCGCTAACTCCGGTTCTTCGCGAATATCGATCGTTTCTAACGACTGCAAAATCTGACGATAGCGCTTCTGGGCGATCGTTCGTTCGATGGCAGATGCAGCCGAACGAACTACTAACGGCGCTCGTCGAACATCGATTTCCTCCATTTCACCTGCTTGAAACAACACCTCAATCCGTTTCAACATCGCCGACGCTTCGGAATATCGCTCTTGCAATTTTCCCCACAAACTCGCCGCACTATCTCTTGGTGTCGGTGCGAGTTCCGTCAAATGCTGCCACAACCAATAATAGTGCGACACGCTAAAGGAAATGTCTTGTTCTTCTAACGCCTGCACCGCATCGAGGACGATCGATCTTGCATCGACATCGTGCAAGTACACCCGCAACAACAACGCCTCAGCTCGTTCGAGTAAACTTCGATCGGCATCGACGGGAAGCGGAAGATCCTCGTCGTGGGATTCGACTTCAGATGACTCGTCGCGTTTAACGGCTCGGCGGCTCACCGAACGTCGCAGCCGCGCGATCAAGTTTTCTTCCAGTAAGGGGACGCGACGGGCATCGCCCTGACTCAGTTTCTGGGCGCACTGGTTGATGTAGTGGGTGCGGGTGGTGCGGTTTTGAATGCGATCGAGCAGTTTCACCAGCTCTCGTACCGTGGTTTGATAGAGATCGGCGCGAGATAAGTCTCGATCTCCCGCAATTTCGTCAATTTGCCAATCAATCCACAACGGTGACTCGTCGATGAGTTTCCGATAAGCCTCTGGGGAAGCACTTTGTAAAAATTCATCTGCGTCTTTCCCCTCGGGAATCTGCAACACCCGCAACTGCACCATCCCGCGATAGGCTAAATCCGCCACTTCTCCGATGGCGCGTTGGGCGGCGCGGTTTCCGGCTGCATCAGTGTCGAAATTCAAAATCACCTGTTTCGACTCGGTGTAGCGCAACAAGTGTTTGACTTGCACTTCACCGAGCGCCGTTCCCAAAGACGCGACGACTTCAGAAATGCCAGCAGCGTGTAAGGCGATAACGTCGAAATAGCCCTCGACGACAACGGCTCGATCGAATTTTGCAATGGCTTGACGCGCTTTGTCGATGGAAAACAGCGTGCGTCCCTTGTCGAACAGTTCGGTTTCCGGCGAGTTGAGATATTTCGGTTGTTCGTCAGTTAGAGTACGTCCGCCGAAACCGATAACGCGCCCGCGATCGTCGCAAATGGGGATGAGGACGCGATTGCGAAATCGATCGTAATAGCCGCTTCCGTTTTTTCGGGCAACGATCAACCCCGCTGCTTCGACTAACTCCGTCGGATACCCTTTTTGCTTGACGAGATAGCCGTAGAGGGTTTCCCATCCCTCCGGGGCATAGCCGAGTTGGAACTTTCGGATGGTGTCGTCGCTCAGATGCCGGCTTTGTTTTAAGTAATCTAACGCAGTTTTGCCTTGAGGTTGTCGCAGGGCATGTTCGTAAAAACTACAGGCAATCGCGAGAATTTCGTAGAGTTGTTCTCGCCGAGACAGTTGGCGTTGAAAGTCTTGCTGTTCGCGCTCGTCGAGGGTGCGAACGGGGACTTGATAGCGTTGTGCCAAATTCAGCACGACATCGGCAAACGATTGCTGTCCGATTTCCATTAAGAAGGAAATCGCATTGCCTCCCTTGCCACAACCAAAACAGTAGAAGAGTTGCTTACTCGGGCTAACTGTAAAACTCGGCGTTTTCTCTTCGTGAAACGGACACAACCCGGCAAAATCTTTTCCCTGCTTTCGCAGGACGACGTGTTCGGACACCACGTCGTAAATATCCATTCGTTGTTTGACCGCCTCGATAGTATCGGGGTGCAAACGAGTCATTGATAAAACTAGGACTTCAATCCAAACTTTGAATTCTATTCTAATTTTTAAGACATTCGATCGATTCGTTATTTTTCGTTATATTTTTCCGAACCTCGAGTCTTGATTCTTGCCTTTTGCTTCTTTGGTTTTTTTTCAAACAACGAGACTCGCCCGCAACGAGCGAGTCTGCAAAAGACTGTATTGGAAAAACGGTGTTTCCTTACGGTCTGTAGTGCGGTTTAGTAGCGACTTGCACTGCGGCGCTCGGAACCGTTAAACCCATTACGAGGACGGCGATCGCGCGGTTTAGCTTTGTTAACCCGCAGTTGTCGGCCCATCCACTCCGCACCGTTAAGTGCTTCGATCGCCGCCTCTTCTTCTTCGTCCGTAGACATTTCGACGAATCCAAAACCCCGAGATCGTCCAGTATCCCGATCGACTGGAATTTGAGTTCGTCTCACCGTCCCGTATTCAGAAAAGATGGCGCTGAGGTCTTCTTGCGTAGCGTCGTAGGACAGATTACCGATATAAATTGACATGGAGCAACTCCAGGAACCGAAAAATGAAAAGACACTGTTTCGTGGAGATTGCCCTGTTAGGAAATATAAAACAGAATCAAAACAGCCACCGAACATATGTCTTGCCACACTTTAGCATAGGTCTGTGAAATCTGGGGTAATTCTTCTGACGTTTCTTCGATCGAATTTTGACGAAGTCGCGACGAACGCGCTAAAAACGTTGTAATAAGATAACGAGGGAACGACAAGTCCTGTTTCACTCGTTCTCAAGCGTCCCATCGAGTTTGGATTGTGAGTCGATGCACAGCAGTTCTGCTACACCTTCCGCTTTTCGAGATCCGTCACGGTTTCGCACCGATCGTCAACCCGAACACACCGAAACCCCCTCTCGGTTAACGGTCGCCCTAACCGCAGCGAGTACGATCTTCGGACTGCTGGTCTTAATGGCTGGAGGGTATGCCCTGACTCGTCCCTGCGCGATCGGTAGCTGCGCTCGACTGACGGAGGCCGAAACGCTCACCCGAAATGCTCTATCCGCGCTGGAAACCGAGAAAACCACTGATTCACTCGTCCGGGCGCGTCAGGAAATCGAGGTCGCGATCGAGCAACTATCCCCCATTCCCCCCTGGTCGCTGTACCATCGCGAATCCCAGTCGCTTTCGGGACGATTGCAAGATCGATCGGTGCAACTCGCAGAAACCAACGAACCCTTAACGTTAGGAATGAAAGCGGCTTTGCGAAGCCAAAATCCACCTCACGCTCTGCGTGAGTGGCGAGAAATGGAAAGACTGTGGGAGCAGGCCATCGAACAACTCGAAACCATCAGCGCTGAAAATCCCGCTTATGGTTTCGCCCAGGAAAAGATTGAAGAATACGCCAATAACCTCGAAGCGGTTCGCCGCAGAGCCGTCCTCGAACGACGGGGTGAAGAACAACTGCAAGCGGCAAAATCAGCAGCGGACGTGGCGAGAAGTCGTCAAAGCGGCGTGCGCGGTTTAGAGGGATGGCAACAAGTTTACGCCAGTTGGCGTACTGCCGTTCGCGCCCTCGTTCGCATTCCTGGGGGAACGACATCTGCCACCACCGCGAAGCAATTATTTCGTGCCTACGGGCCGCAATTGACCAACGCACAACAGCGACAAACTCAAGAGCAGATCGCCAAAAACCTTTACGATCGAGCGTTGAAACTGGCTGACGAGGCGAAAACGGCTCAAGATAACCGACAGTGGGATCGCGCTGTTGTGAAATGGCAACAAGCCATCGGCTACGCGCAACAAATCCCGAAAAATACGGAATACATCGATCGATCGCCGGCTTTGATTCGCGCCTATACGAACGCCCTCGTTCAAGCGATCGCCGCGCAGCAACTCCAAGAAAACATCGATCGAGCCAAAACCGACCTCGATCGACTCTGTAGCGGAACTCCTAAAATTTGCACCTATCAAGTCACCGCCGAGCGCATCGTCGTTAAACTGCTTCCCGACTACGTCAACCGAGTCCGCGAACTCGATATCGAAGCGCTCCGACAGCGCAACACTGAAGCTCAAAGTCAACTCCAGCAACACGTTCGCAGCTTCATCGACGGTCTGGAACTCGTCAGCCTCAACGCCCAAATTCCCCTGAAAGTCCTCAATTCCGACGGTCAAGAGGTGGGTTCCTTCACTCCGACGCAAGAATGATGAGGTGGTGATGAGGTGAGGTGATTTCAGGTCGTCCGGTCATCTCCCCATCTCCTTACCCCTCAACTTTGGCTCGAAAAATGTGACCGCACTTGGGACTGTACAATTTCGATCGAGCTTCGGGATTAGCAGATAGGGCAGGACTGACTATATATAATACTGTGCGCGTTAATTTAGCATCGTGCGTCATTCGTGCCATTTCGTCCAACCGACCGATTTTCACAAACTCGTCTTCCCATCCCAGGCGGTAACATAATGCTGTTGGCGTTTCCGGGGAATAGTGTTCCATGAGTTGCTGTTGTGCCTTGGCGATGTGGTGGGCGCTCAGATACAAACACAAGGACGCGCGATGGGTGGCTAACGTGTCTAAGTCCTCGGCACTCGGAACGTTTGTCGTCCCCTGAGTGCGAGTCAGAATAATGGTTTGGACTAAATCGGGAACCGTCAGTTCGGCGCGAAGTCGAGCCGCTGCAGCCTGGAACGCACTAACACCTGGAACGACCTCGAAGGAAACTTCGTGTTTGAGTAAGTAGACGGTCAGTTCGTGTAACGCACCGTACAAACAAGGATCGCCGTCTTGCAAGCGCACGACGGTTTGACCAGCTTTGACTCGATCGACGATGAGGGGAAGCCAGGTTTCGAGAACGTGCGATCGCGTATCGACGAGTTCGACATCGGGACGACAGTGGACGAGCATCGCTTCGGGAACGAGCGAACCGGCGTAGACAACGACATCCGCTTCAGCGAGGCGCTTTTGTCCCCGCACTGTAATCAATTCGGGATCTCCCGGCCCGGCTCCGACAATGTAAACTTTGGCTGGTGTAGTCATGGCGTTCGTGGAAGGAAGAGGGCGGGAGAGGAGTCGATCGAGCTTCACGCTGTCGTCGAAGTGACGGCGACTTTGGGTTTTGCAGGCGTGAGAACTCTCGTGTCTGAAGTAAAGGTGGTTGTCGTCACCGCCTCGTCAGAGGGTCGAACGATCGAAACGCAAAGTCGCAAATTGGGCGTTGCAAACCAAATGCGTTCTTCGAGAATAGCGGTATCTTGAGACGATAAAACGGTAAACGTTCCGTTTCGACTGAGTTCGTAATCGCCGATACTGATGCTCGCCGACGGTTCGAGGTGCAGTTGTAGAAGTTTTCCGAAATTGGCGTTGTCGGGATTGGGGACGGGTACGACAATGCTGCGACTGAGACGATCTTGGAAAACGTTGGAGGATCGATCGTCGTATCCGTCAATTTGATAAGGTAACGTCACCGTATCGGGATCGACACCACAATCTTGACAGCAGCGAACGACAGCAGGATGGTTCGGTTCGAGTAGCGTCACCTCGATCGTCGATCTGCGGTCTTCAAAATGGCTCAATTCTAAATAATGACCCGTTCGCTGCGATTTCCAGCGTCCTAAAGATAGCCGAAAAAATTTGGTGATGTTCATTACGTCTTGTCTGAACGACCCGATCGAATCAATATCGACCCCTGCACTCGGTGCGATCGATAGTGCGTGTAGACTTTATTTAACCAGATTCAGGCACCGGGTGGGAAAGACAATCGGGTCGAGATCGATAAGCCAGTAATTTTTGCCCTCGGTCTTTTCGATCTGAAGCGGGTTACACCAACTCGTATCTCGACCGCTACAACACGACCTGAAGTTTCAAACAGCAATAGTGCTACGGTTCCCCTGGGTAGAGCTGATGTCACCTTCTTCTATGGAGGAATTCCGATGAGCAACAATTATAACGAGTTATCTCGTCGCAACTTCGTTACCGGGATAGCGGCTATGAGTACTCTAGGTTTCACGGCCTGTCAGGCGAAGACGACAGCCCCCACATCTACGGCGGAAACCGATATTTCTACAGTTGACGATCGCGAGACTCAAACAGATCGAGAGCCGTATGAGGTCAGTGTTCCTGTAGATGGTGACTATGAAAAGGTCGATCTCATCAAGCCAGTCATCAGAATCGGGGTTGTTCAATCGCGCGTCCGTGGTGTTGATGTCAGCCAACTGCGCCAGACACGACGGGATAACCTGAAACATATGTTAGAGCTGATCGATGCGGCCAACAACTGGGGCGGCCCCAAAGATTTACTCCTTTTTCATGAATTTCCGATTACTGGGTACTCCAACCAGTGGGATAGAAAGGACGCACTTCAAGTCGCGATTGAAATTCCTGGTGAGGAAACGGAGGCGATCGGCAAAAAGGCTAAAGAATATCAGTGCTACATCGTTTTTGGCTCTTATGCCAAGGATGCGGATTGGCCCAATCATTTGCTATCGATTACGTCGATCGTGAGTCCGGATGGGGAAATTGTAGATAAACACTGGAAAGCCCGTAATATTAAAGGTGTTTTCGGCCCGGGATTTGAACTCTTCACCACGACAATTTACGACGTGTTCGATCGATATGTTGAAATGTATGGAATGGACGCAGTTATTCCCGTGACACGTACCCCCATCGGTAATATTGCGACGAGTTCCGTCCAGCGAGAACCGGAACTGTTTCGAGCTTTTGCAATGAAAGGGGCCGAGATTATCTTGCGAACGGCAACGGGTGGTTTTAACCCGATTGATATACAAGCGACCTCACTCTACAACGGCGTGTACACGGCAATCGTCAACAATGCTGTTTCACCCAACAATTCAGGGTTTCTGCCCGATCCAGGGGGAAGCGGTGGCTCGGCTATCTATGGACCGAGCGGCGAATTAATCGATGAAGCCAATTCAGTCCACGAAACCTCGGTGACAGCAACCATCCCAATGGCTGATTTCCGTATGCGTCACCGCCTGCCAATGGTACATATGGACTTATACCGTCCAGTTTTTAGCAAATATGTTAACCGTTTCCCACCCAATCTGTTTTGGGCTTATCAACCGGAGAATACGTCTGATGCCTACCGTTATTTATCTGATAAAGAGGTTTGGAAGTAGGAAAGGACTATAGGTGAGGAGATGGGGAAACGACCGGGTAACGAGCAACGAATTCATCTCATCATCACCTCACCTCATCATCACCTCAACTTCCCTTCTGCTCGACGCCAAATCCAACTAACGCCACGGTATCGAGGGGATGTCCGAGTGGAGAACGTTGGTAGTTGAGGATTTTACGAATGCGGAGGTTGGGGTTGACCAGAGTGATGGAATCGACGGAGACGACGCGAGTGTAGTTGGTCGTCATTAACAATTCGCGCGTGTCGTTGTCGAAGCGGAACTTGGAAATGATGGGACGATCTTCTTCATAGGCTCGATCGCGCAGGTAGTCGCCGTCGATAAATTTTCCGTCTTGCGTTTTGGGGACGAACAGCAAGTTTAACTGTTGAGAGACTCGTTCCCCGGTTTCGGAGACGGTGTCGAATTTGAGTTGATACCCGGGACATCGATCGAGATCGTCGGGAACTTCAGAATAGGCGTTGTCGTTGAGAACCTTGGCTTTGCAGTCGATCGAAACGGGTTCGATGACAAAATGGGTGTGGGAACGCTCGACGTATTGGCGCGTCAAGTAGTGGTAGGTGCGTTCGCTACTCCAGTTTCCCACGCAGCAATCAAAAAAGGATTGGAATCGATCGAGTTCCATGTGTTGCGATTTGATGACAGTTGACGACGAAACGGTTCGTTCCAAACAGTTCGCGCAGATACACCGTGTAAGCATACCTACTCAGTGCGCGACTAGTCATAGGCTTTAGCTTACTAGGAATCGCGGGTGGCAGGAAATCGCCCCAGCGGAGGTCTGGCAACCTTGAAGATTTATGTTAAATTTTAAGAAGTTCGCTTGACAATTTCGCTGGCACTCCAATTAAAACGTTGTGAGGTTTTGACTCCATGACAGTATCCGTGAACCTCGATCGAATTTCCACAGAAGCCCTTGTAGAGCAGTTTTTCCGCAAGACAGAAGGTCGTTGGAAATCGGTTCGGCGCTACTACACGTTGAAAACAGGCGAACCCCAGGAGGTGACGAGTTTTATCTCGATCGTATTTTTGGAAGTTGAAGATCCTCGTCTCGTCGAGCTAGCGAAGCGTCACGAACTTAGTGAAGAGATGGC
Source organism: Geitlerinema sp. BBD 1991-9 (assembly GCA_001657325.1). GTDB lineage: Bacteria > Cyanobacteriota > Cyanobacteriia > Cyanobacteriales > Geitlerinemataceae > Geitlerinema. Next base: position 12,936 of record LWRO01000003.1, read on the forward strand.
GTTGTGCTGTGGGAGTTACGTGACCTGGGAAAGTCATTACGAAGGGGTGAGCCGCAAACCCGCAAAAGGTTCGACCGTATTCGGAGTCAAGGGTGAAGTCCTGTATCGAGATCGAGGGTTTGCAACACCTAAACCCGTTATAGCGCAGTACAAGTTTACAAATCCAAACACAATGTGTTTGCACACGGAGTACGACAATTCGCAGTTTGACGAAGAGATAAAACTCGTCGGGGATAAATACCGTACCCGTCAAACGATTATCTACCGAGATGGAGAAGAGATGACGATCGGTCAATATTTGGAAACGCGCCTCGATTGAGTTTTTCAAGCGCTCGACCTCCTCTAAAACTCAGTTGTCTTCTCATTCCCAGCTTTTGACTGGGAATTTTTTTAGGATTAACGAGAAAGATTCATGAGATGCACCCAATCGAAGCCCTAATCTAGATTACTTGTCGTGTTTTAAATCAGCGAATTTTTAACACCATTCAGTACTAATTCAATAGTCGATCGGACATATTGTTCGATTGATTCTTCACTTAATAGATTTTTTTTAGGTGTAATATGTTTTAAATTTTCATGTGCATTTCCATAAAAAACACAAACCCCAATAATATTGAGTGTTGTCATATAGGAATCGAGTGGTCGAAAAACTTGAGTTTTTACACCACGATCTAAAATGTTAGTTAGTAGATCGATTGCTGGTTGCCAATTCATATTTGTAAAATACTTTCCTTGATTCTGATTTGCTTCTTGAAAAAGGAGCATTCCGCGATGTCGATACTGCATTTCGTAGATAATGGCAGCGCGGATGACTTCTGCTAAAGCTCGATCTGGCGATACATTTTCTAAATCGATCGACGCAATTGCATTCTGAATTCCAGTAGCAGAACGCTGAAGAACTGTTTGATACAAACCTTCTTTACTCTCGAAATAGTAATAGATCATACGTGAGGCAACTCCAGCAGTTTTTGAAATTCGATCGGTTCTAGCACCCTTGAGTCCGTGTTTAGCAAATTCAATCTCTGCCGCGTCTAAGATGTGTTGCTTCGTTTTTTCTGCATCTCGGATAGAACGCCTGGATTTAGATCCTTGAGTTGATTGACTCACGACAGCAGCATCTCCAAAGAAACCTAGACTCTCTATCATACCGACTCTACAGTGTGAACTAAAAAGTTAATTAACTCTTGACAGTCCAGTAGATGAGACGCTAATCTAATGAATGAAATTTTTAATTCACTATCTTGAAGTCATCACGAGGCATGATGGTTGATGCTGCATTCCTTGGGGATCGTGCTGTCGTCATTGGCGGTAGCCTATCTGGATTTCTCGCCGCGAGGGTTTTGTCCGATTTTTTCAAGCAGGTGATAGTGCTAGAAAGAGCGCGTTATCCTGTTGAAACACCAGCACCGCGAAAAGGCATTCCTCAGTGTACGCAACTGCACGTTCTGCTCACCCGAGGACGACAAATTATCGAAGATTTATTCCCAGGACTCGAAGCCGAGCTACTCGAGGTAGGTGCAGTCACACTAGATATGGGAGCTGATGTAAACTGGCTAAATCCTTTCGGCTGGGCTGTCCGCTTTCCCTCGGGATTCGAGACATTATCATTCAGTCGATATATTCTAGATTGGCTCGTTCACCGTCGCCTGTCCCAATTCAGTAATGTTGAAATCGTAGAAGCCAGATATGTCCAAGGCTTACGAACAACGCTCGATCGAACTCGCGTCACGGGTGTAGTAGTACGACCTAGTGGAACAGCGAGTTCCGAACAGACTGAACCAGAAGAACTGATAGCAGATTTAGTCGTTGATACCAGTGGCTATAGCTCCCAAATTCCCAAATGGTTACAAGCAATTGGCTACAACTCCCCCGAAGAAGCAACCGTTACAACCTCGATCGAATATGCAAGCCGCATTTATGAAATTCCTCAAGATTTTCAAGAAAGCTGGAGAGGCGTATATATCCAAGCAGCTCCTCCCGAGCGAACTTCAATGGGTGTCTTGTATCCAATTGAAAACAACCGTTGGATGGTTAGCGTATGTGCTACCGCACCGAATTGCCCTTCAACCGAAGAAACCGAGTTTTTAAAAGCTTTACAAAATTTGCCAAGCGATCGGATTTATAATGCAGTCAAACGTGCCAAACCGTTAACTTCAATTCAACCCTATCGTCCGTCAGGGAATCGACTGTATCGTTACGAACGTCTCAAGAAAAAACCGCAGGGATTGATTGCGTTAGGCGATTCAGTTTGCTCGTTCACACCTATTTACGGGCAAGGCATCACGGTCGCAGCTTTGGGCGCTGTGCTATTACAGGAATGCTTACAGAGCATTAAAACTAAAGGTTCCGATTTGAGTCAACTGCCAACTCGCTTTCATCAGCAGCTTGCCAAGATTAACACAACACCTTGGATTGCCGCGACGAGTCAAGATGCGAAATATCCCACGGTCAAAGGTATTAACAAGCCTTCCAGTTTAATTGAAAGAGTAATGGGTTGGTATATGGATAGACTGATTTATTTGACAACCCAAGAACCTCGCATTACCTTGGCGTTATTTAATGTTTTTCATATGCTTCGACCCTCTAGCACCTTGTTTCGTCCCTTCATTGTATGGCGAGTTTTTCGATCTCTGTTTTAGTCATGAATGTCTAAAAACATCGATCGATCCTTGTTGACTCAACTTACATCGCAAAATTCACACCGATCGACGCTTCTAATCTCAACTGTTATGAGATATATTCACCATGCTCAGAGAGTTCGATCGAATCTTGGAAGAAGTTTGCGAAGTGCTTCTAGACGAACTAAAATATTTATCGTTTAACGGATTAATACGAAATCCACTTCTCAAATCAGTGAATAAATTGTCCCCTGTCTCTAGCTCGATTGTTCTGACGTGTTGGGGATTATTGGAGAAGTGCTTGTTTTTCGAGAAAGAGTTTGTGGCGATAGTATCCACAGCGTGATTGAATGGCAGCCAACATCTCGAATAGTAGCTGAGTCGAAAAACAGAGATTGGTATTCTGCTGTATGTCTGCGAGATGGTATCCCTTCGCACATTTCTTGAGCGCGTTATAGGTATTCTCAAAGACCTCAAAATCTTCTGCTTCCAGCACTTCAATCAAAGCACTTGTCGCTACATCACCTCCAATATTTCCTAACGCCTCAGCAACTCGATCTCGGGAATAAAAACCTCGATCTCTCGATATCGATAAGTCTTCTTCATCTTTAAATAAATCGACGAGAGCCTCTACAGCAGCATCACCACCAATTTTTTCGAGCGCGTTAATTGCAGCTTCAAAAACATCGCAACGATAATAATATGAACTTTCATCTTCACAATCTAAGCACGTCTCTTCATCATGCAGTGCGCGAACGATCTCAGGAACAGCCCGATCGTCACCGATTTTCCCCAATGCTTCAATAAGATTGCTGCGAAGGTATTGATAATCATCAAGATCGAGAAAGTCAAGAAAAGCAGAAACAACTCGATCGTCTCCAATATTTCCTAATTTATTGATAATTTCTCTGCATAAGTAACTGTTTTCCGCATCAAATGCACGATCGAGTTCGTCAATTAAGTCAGGAATCGATCGATCGTCTTGATTTTTTTCTTCACGATTGATAGATCTAGATTGAGTACCCATAGATGAGTCCCCGAGAAATTCCTCTGATTCTATAGAAGTATCTCGATGTTTATGAACTTCACAATTTAGAACTGTGGAGAGAGCATTAACTACTGCTCTGTTTTTGATTTCTTGTAACGATTTAGCATCAACTTGAAAATCTTCCGTATTTTCATTATTGCAGATATCGAGTAGAGCTTTGACTGCATCTTTACTACCAATTTTTGCCAAGGCAATGATGAGAGCTTTACAAAATTCTTTACGAAATTCCGAGTCCTCTTCATTGAATGCGTTAATGAGATCGGGAACCGCCGCTTCGCTGCCAATTTTTCCCAGTGCAGTAGCAGCAGCCTTACGTTGCTTGTCATTTTTTAAGTAGAATTTGAGACGGTTCACTCTTTCTGAAAGCTCTCGAGTGTTTAAAACCCTAATTAGAGAAGGGACAGCGGACTTATCACCAATTATTCCTAAGCTATCAATGATATGAAGACGTAAAGATAGATCTCGATCTGTAAATGGTAATTCAGTTAATGAATCGAAACTTTTCCTAGCCCGAAAAGAAAGCGGACGATCGACTATTTCAATAAATTTGGAAACTACAGCAGTACCACCAATTTTTTCTAAAGCCTCAATAATTCGATGTCTATCAACATAAAAATTGTTACAATCGAGTAGCTCTAGAAGTTTTGGGGCGGCCAACGAATTGCCTATATTTCCAAGCACTTTAACAATATCAGTTCGTAGATCCAAATATTTTACTCTATCCGAGATTTCACATAGAGCATTGACAGCCGCTTTCCCTCCAAATTTACCTAATGCTGATATTACTGATGAGATAATTTTATATTTCCCAAACCGTTCAGAATCGTCTTGAATTTTAATATTAAAAATTTGTATCAGGGTATTCACAGCAGCCGAACTTCCGATATTCCCTAAAGCACTCAGAGCCACCAAACAATCCTGTAGAGCCACTTGACGATCGCGAGTTGCCGTCAATTTCGTTTCCCAATTGAGTACTGCGTCCAAAAGAGTAGGAATCGCAGCATTACTTTCAATGTTCTCGATCGCCGACTTCGCCACTTCTTTACGAACCCGAGTTGAAGCTGACAACATTTCGAGGAGAGTCCGTGTTTCAGTTTCACCCGCTCGACGTGCGAGCTTTTGCAAGGCTTTAACTACCTTTTCACGATTCCAGTGATTTCTGTTGTTATTATCTAGCGTTTCATTGAGAGCCAAAATCGAAGCGTTCGAGCTAATCTCTCCTAAAGCTAGAGCCGCACGTCCGCTTACATTTACAGATTGACTGTTGAGGTAATGTTGTAAAAAGGGAACCGCAGCAACCGATTTTGTCGTTTTCAGCAGCTCGATCGAACCCTCTGACGAACATTCCCACTCAGCGATCGATCCCACGATTTGCGCTTGAAACGGCTCCCGAACCGCTCCCACTAACCTCGCCCCCAACATCCAATCTACCTGCACGAACGCCAACCCCACCACTCGCCTCGCCAGCGCCTCATCCTCGAGCAATCCTAACGCCAGCACCATTGACTCCGTCCATTTGAGAAAATTGAGATAATCCCGCGTCAGCACCTCATCGCTCAAATGCGGCAACCGCTCTAACAAGACTTCGGCGGCGAAATACGACTGTAACAGTGAATGGCGAAACTCAATTTGTCCGTCTACCGGTTCTCGTAACAAGCGATGGCGCAAAAAACGATTCAGCCAAGATGTCGCCGCTTCCTGGGATTCCGAAACTCCCACTTCTCTCAAACATTCCGCGAATCCACTCAAAACGTACTGGCGAGACATCACCCTCGTTCGCGCCGTCAGTCCATCTCCTTCGAGGCTTTGAAATGCCAACTGCTTCAACAGTCGATTCCCGGATTCTCGCTCTAACTCGTCCGTTTGTTCGTCATCGTAACGTGCGAAAGCTCGCAACATCTGCCCGAGATTTTCGGGAACGGCGCGGAGTCGATCGAATGCGACACAGAGCATTTGCAATTGCAGCGGCGTTTCGGCAAACTCCTGCGATCGACCGTACAATTGGGGCAACAACTGCGCCGCAATTTCGGGAAAATATTCCTCAATAAAATCGCTCGCCTGGGACGTTCTGAGCCGTTGTACCGTCAGCTTTTTCTCGATGCCAAACTCTCTCTGAATCGGGAGATCCTGCATCGCCAACACCGTCGGCATGGTGCGATATCGATCGAGAAATTCCCACAAATCCTGTTGCGCTGCTTCCGTTGGTAACGCCTCCGCATCGTCGAACAGCAGGAAAAACCGCCCCGCTTGCAACTCCTGCGTCAGTTCCTCGACTGACAAAGATACGCCATGTCGTGCCAATTCTCCGAGGAGCAAATCGATGACAGACTCGCGATACAACCGTAACTTCACCAATACGGGAATTTTGGCTGTCGAGTCGGTATTCTCCCGTGCGGTTGCCGCTAACTCCAGCAACAGGCGCACGAGTGCTGTAGACTTTCCCGATCCCGGCACACCGCACAGCAAAACGCGATCGAGAGCGTAGGTTCGCAATGCCTCTGACAAATCGAGCAACCGAGCTTTTGGACTGCGATCGGATGCTTGCACTTTCAACTTGAGATTCAGCCAAGACGCTTGTGACGGTTGCACCTCTCGATCTCGCCTGGCTAAATCCACGAGCGCGTCACGCTCCCACCAGCGATCGTACTCTCGTTCGATGGAATTCAGGTAGCTTTGCCAGTCCGTCACAGTACTTCCTCAGTTCCACAGTGGAAAATGGATGTTTCCATTGTAGAGGAAGGCAAAGATCTGAAAAATCTCGATCGTCAGGTTTAGGAAAATTGGTAACGCAAGACAAGGACAAAACAGAACGATCTTTTAAACAGGCAATTCACTTAAATCTTGACAGAGTTGTTGTCGCCCATAAAAGCATGAGAAAATATCATGCTAAACAGTAGTCCAAAGAAATATACAAATGGTTTTTAGAGCGATCTCTATAGGATAGAGGGGAGGATGATATTCTCGTAAAACTAAAATATTGTCAAATCTTCCAGACAAATCACGCTAAAATCGATGCATCGTTCGACAAGGAAACCGTCATGGACGATCGAAGAATTCCCCTAGCTCTGCTTCTACTGCGTTTGAGCGTTTTCTCGGTCATGCTCATGTGGTCGCTGGACAAATTCGTGCGACCCGACCACGCCGCAGCGGTCTTCAAGTCCTTTTACTTTATCGGCGGACTGAACGAAACGGCGATCTACATCATCGGTGCAGTTCAACTCGCCATCGTCTTCGGTTTCCTGCTCGGTTGGCGCAAACGGCTCACCTACGGCTTGGTGTTGCTCTTACACGCCGTTTCGACCTTCTCGTCTTTTCCCGTCTATCTCGCACCCTACCAAGATCCTAATCTCCTCTTTTTCGCCGCCTGGCCGATGTTAGCGGCGTGTTTTGCGCTCTACACCCTGAGAGATTTAGACACTCTATTGGCGATCGAGCGTTAACGTCCTGACAACTAGACTCAATCGCTTGAGCTGAATTTCTAAATTTTGAATCACCAAACCGAGCTATTGTTAACTCGCCCAACGTTCGATTTGCCGAACCCGTTTCGAGTGGGGCAATCCTTGGTGTGCGATTTCTAGCAATTCGTCACTCCCCAAAATCCAGCTCAGAACGCGATCCCAAGTGTCACTGGTCGGTTGACTGGAGTTGCCGTGGGTTTTGATATCGTCAATATGGGTGTGGGTTGCCAACATGGTTGTTTCCTCACGCTGCTCTCTATTTCTATTCTACTTTCATCCACATTGGGTGAAATCCGTGTGACAGTGGGAACTCGATCGAGATGACGTTCGACACGGTGATTGGTGTTTGACACCACCTCGAGATAGGATCTCGATCGCAGCGTCCAGGTGTTGCAGAAAACACCGTTACTGAAAACCCTAAACCCAATGTCCGAAGCTATCAACCTCGAAGACGCAGTAGAATTCGCCGAAAACCCAGAGCCACGCTGTCCCTGCGTTCTTCTCCTCGATACCTCTGGCTCTATGTCTGGCGCACCCATTGACGCACTCAACACGGGGTTACAGACGTTTCGCGAAGAACTCAATAAAGACGAACTGGCACGTAAGCGCGTCGAAGTTGCCGTGGTTTCGTTTAATACTCACGTTAAAATCGTACAGGATTTCGTCACCGCCGATCGATTTGAAGAACCCACCCTCAGCGCTCAAGGACTCACGAGTATGGGAACGGCGATCGACAAAGCATTAGATTTAATCGCCGATCGAAAGGCACAATACCGCAACAACGGCATCACCTACTACCGTCCCTGGCTGTTTGCGATTACCGACGGCGAACCCCAGGGAGAATCCGATAAAGCAGTTCAACAGGCGATCGATCGAATTCGGGATGACGAAACCAACAAGCGCGTCGCCTGTTTCGCTGTGGGAGTCGAAAACGCCAACATGGAACGCCTCACGGAAATGTTCGTGCGCGCGCCACTGAAACTCAAAGGATTAGATTTCCGCGAAATGTTTGTGTGGTTATCGACAAGTATGCAGCGCGTTTCCCACTCCCAACCGGACGAACAAGTTCCCCTTCCGCCTCCGGGTTGGGGCGAGGTTTGAAGGCGTTAAAAGGCAGAAGGCAAACGACTACTGCCTCTCCTTGCCTCTCCCCTATTCCCCATTCACAATGAAAATTACAGCATCTAGTGTGAAGCTTGATAATGACCTCTCAACTTGGCGAGTTTTCGCTACGTCGGTGTGTGGAACCAGTCACCAACGCCGAGGGCAGCCCTGTCAAGATGCTCATTGTTGGAAACGCTCGGCCAACGGCGTACTCATCGCAGCAGTGGCAGACGGTGCAGGTTCGGCGACTCGATCGATTGAAGGGGCAAAACGAGCGGTTGAAGCCTCGATCGAATTCCTCACCGACATCGATTTTACCCAATTTAACCCCGCTGCTCCCGTTCCATTAGCGGATTCCGAACTAACGATCGATTTATCAGAAGCTGAAAATTCGGAAACTGGGAATTCAGAAACGAAAACAGAACTCGAAACGATTCTCGCAGGTGCCCTTTCAACTGCCCGAAATGCGGTCAATGCGGAAGCCAAAAGCCACTCGATCGACGTTCGAGAATTTGCCAGTACCTTAATTTCGATCGTCGCAACATCCGACTGGGTCGCTGTAGCACAAATTGGCGACGGGGCGGCAGTCGTGCGAGATTCCGAGGAACAGTCGATCGCCCTGACGCAACCGCAACAGGGAGAATACGCCAACCAAACGACATTTCTCACCTCAGACAACGCCCTCGAAACGGCCCAAATCGAAATTTGGCAGGGAACACCCACGCATTTAGCTTTATTTTCCGACGGATTACAGCGATTAGCCTTAGAAATGCCAGAAGGAAAACCGTTCGATCGATTTTTCAATCCCCTCTTTCAATTCGTCACCCAGAACACCGACGAAACCGAAGGCAGCACTCAACTCGCCACCTTCCTCCAATCTCCCCGCGTCACCCAACGCACTGATGACGATCTAACCTTATTATTAGCCCACCTTTACAGTGAACAGCGAGCGGTCAACAGTGAACAGTGTAAGGAACAGTGTAAGTAGTGGGCAATGGGCAAGAGCGGAGGCGTACCCCTACAGAACAAACGGTTTTAACTGATGACGGGTGACGGGTGACTGATGACTGATGACGGGTAACTGAAAATGAAGGTGCAACGGCGATCGAATAGCGAATTAATTACCCTCAGACGCGAACTCGGTGGAGGTGGGGAGGGGAAGGTCTACGCAGTTGCCGAAAATCCATCTTGGGTGGCGAAGGTATACCATCGACCCACAGCGGAAATGGCTCGTAAACTGGCGGTAATGTACGCCAACCCGCCGGAAGATCCCCTGCGTTCTCAAGGACACGTTTCGATCGCCTGGCCGGAAGATTTGCTCATCGAACGGGGGCGCGTGGTGGGATTTCTCATGCCTCGCGCCGATGGGAGCTTTCCCCTGCATACGTTTTACAACCCAACCTCTCGCCGCGATCGATGCCCGCTTTTTAACTATCTTTACCTCCATCGCACGGCCCGCAACCTCGCTGCCGCCGTTAGCAACTTACACGTGCGAGGCTATGTCATCGGCGACGTGAACGAGTCGAACATTCTCGTCAGTCGCACGGCGTTAGTCACCCTAGTCGATACCGATTCGTTTCAAGTGTGCGATCGATCGCGAAACGAATTGTATCGCTGTCCTGTGGGAAAACCAGACTTCACGCCGCCAGAATTACAAGGGAAAACTTTACGCCACGTTCGCCGTCTCCCCGAACACGATCGATTTGGGTTGGCAGTTCTGATTTTTCAATTGCTGATGGAGGGAACGCACCCGTTTTCAGGAGTGTTCTCGGGGAGCGGCGATCCCCCTCCCATCGAAGCCCGCATCGCCAAGGGACATTTCCCTTACGGGATGCGTCCGGTTCCCTATCGCCCGATGCTCGTCGCGCCACCTTTTGAAATACTCGCTCCAGAACTGCGGCGATTGTTCGTTCGCTGTTTTGAAGACGGACACGACAACCCCAAACTACGCCCCGACGCCCCCACTTGGTCGAAGGCGTTGGAAGTGGCGGAAGGCCGACTCGTTGAGTGTTCGGTAAATTCTCAACATCGCTATGGCAGCCATCTGTCCGAGTGTCCTTGGTGCGCCCGAACTCAGCAATTGCGAGGTCGAGATCCGTTTCCGCGCACCGTAGCAGAGGCGGGACGCTTGCGACAGCAGCCGATGCCCAAACCGAAAAAACGGGCGAAATCCCTCAAAGATCGCGTTCTTTCGCCGACTCCTGCCTTGGCGTATACCGTTCGCTTTCCCCAACCGATGAGCGTTGCTCGAGTGCGTGGGGTTGGCTGGGGGCAAGTCCTGGCAGAGTTTTGGGCGGATTTGGCGAAGTACAAATACGATTTGTTGGCGGGCGGTGCGATCGTCGCCCTGGCGATCGCGGGGAGTATTTATGTGGTGAATCGTGAAAATGCCTCGCCTTCGGTGGAAACGTCTGTGGTTACAACGATCGATCGATCGAATTCGGATTTGCAGACCTCTTCTTCAGACGATACTTCAGCGTTACAAGCGCCTGTCGAGCGGTTTTACAGCCATCGCGCTCGCATCAATGCGGTAGCCGTCAGCCCGGATGGGACGCGGTTCGCTTCGAGTAGTGAAGATGGATCGATTGCGATCTGGAATGGGTCGACTCAGATGCCGTTACAGTCGCGCCGCCTGTCCTCGGTTTTGCAATTACCCGAAGATCGCATTCGATCGATGGCGTTTGGGGCGGACGGACAAACGTTAATCATCGCGACGGCGCGGGAGTTACAAGTTTGGGATGCCGACACGCTTACATTTCGAGAATCGATGCCGTTGTCATTAACACCGATGGCGATGACAGTATCGATCGATCGATCGGTTCGTGTCGTCGGAAGCTCGGCCTGGGAAACCGTGGTTTGGGACGTTTTTCAGAATTTAGAACTCCAACGTTGGGAAAATCTCGACCGTTCAGTGCTGGCAATGAGTGGGGACGGGCGATCGATCGGAGTGGGAGGCGATGAGATCGAGATTTGGAACGTTGAAACCGGGCAAAAACACCAAACACTCCCCGCGAAAGTCCAAAAAGATATGGCAGTTGCGTTGAGTCCCAACGGTCAACTGTTGGCGTTAAGCGTTCCTGAAGACGATGGCGACATTCAGCTGTGGGACGTGAAAACCGGGCAGCTCTTGCATGCAGAAACCGCCAGTCACATTAGCGTGCTGGCGTTTAGTCGAGATGGCAAAACACTCATCAGCGGAGATCTGTACGGCTCGATCGGGATTTGGAGAGTGGGGAAATGATGAGGTTAGAAAATGACCTGACGATCTGAAACGACCCCACCACATCATCTCATCACCACCACATTACCCGATCACTCTGCCACAGTTCCGTCCGGCATAGTCGCGCCTTTAAAATCGGCGTTGTCGAGGATAGTCCCCGTTAAATCGGCATCCCGCAAATCAGCGTTGTGCAGGACGACACCGCTGAGATCGGCATAACTGAGATCGGCACCGCGTAAATTGGCGTAACTGAGATCGGTGGGAACGTTTTCTGCACCGTATTCAGTACTGAGGTTTGCCCGACAAAACTTAGCTCCTTCTAAATTGGCGCGATGAAGCAAGGCTTCGTTCAGGTGAGCGTAACTCAGATCGGCTTCGCGAAGGTTGGCTTCTTCGAGGTTTGTTCGCTGGTCGGAAGTCGGCCGGAAATCCGCCTCAATGAGTAATGCTCGATCGAGAACAGCACGACTGAGGTTCGCCCCGCAAAATATCACTTTGATCAGATTGGCGCGTTCTAGCCGCGTTTGGGTGAGTTGAGCGGCACTGAGATCGGCATCTCGCAAAATGGCACTATACAAATCCGCTTCGCTGAAGTCGGTTCCCCAGAGAATGGCTTCGCTGAGGTCAGCTTCGCGAAAGCTGCTGCGGTGAAAATGCGTGCGACCGAGCCGCGCTTGTCGGAAATCCGATCGATCGAAGGTAGCGCGGCTGAGATCGGCGTTGAGGAGTTCGCACTCTCGTAAGTCGATGCTGTCAAACGCGCGATCGCCTCGATCGTAGCGCTGGATAAGTTCGTCAACGTCCATCGAAAACCTCGTGAAACTCAGCGTTAGGGGCAATGCTGGGATTGTCCTATCGAGGTCTCGTTCCTATCCTATTGGGGTGGACAGGTCAGTTCGGTGATGAGTTCGGCGACGGATACGATTTGAGTGGCGCGTCCGGCGTTGCTTCCCGAAAAAATGAGACCGTCCTCCACATTACCACGGGAAGCGTTATCCAACGCCTTCAAAATACAGTACGTTTCACCTTTTTCGCGACATTTACAAACTTTGAGACAGTTAGCAACGCACCGTTGGGGCTGCGGTAACGTCCCTTCAATGGCGCGCTGGGCAAAGTCATTCGTAATGGCACGACCGGGAAGTCCAACGGGAGAGGGGACGAGTACGACATCTTCAGGACGAGCGTCGAGATGGACTTGTTTGTAGCGAATGTCGGCATCGCATTCTTCGGTCGTGATGAAGCGCGTTCCCATTTGTACGCCTTTAGCCCCGAGTGCCAGAGATCGATCGATATCGGCGCGATCCCAAACTCCCCCAGCAGCAATCACAGGAATCTCTTCGCCCAAGTCTTGTTTGAGGTATTCGACCAATTCGGGTACGACACACTCGGCATCGAGTTGGGGATTGTCGAGTTCTTCTCGGGAAGCGCCGAGGTGGCCGCCAGCCGTGCGCGGGTTTTCGACGATGAAGGCATCGGGTAAACGCCCCTGACGCTTCCACTTACGGCAGATGAGTTTGGCCGCGCGAGTGCTGGAGACGATCGGGACGAGGGCGACATCAGGATAGTCTTGGGTCAGTTCGGGAAGGTTCATTGGCAGTCCAGCCCCGGCAACGATGAGGTTTGCCCCGTGTTCGGCTGCCGTTTTCACGAGGGTATCGAAGTCCCGTGCAGCGACCATAATGTTGACGCCAATGACGCCTCGGGAACTGATGGAACGGGCGAGGCGCAGTTCGTCGATCAGTGCGAGGCGATTGGCTTCAAAGAAGTTCCCTTTTCGGCGTTGAGCGTCGTAGTAAGGGGAGTTAAATCCCAAACCGACGGCGGAAATAATGCCAACGCCGCCAGCATTGGCAACTGCGCCTGCTAAGTTCGCCCCGGAAATTCGCACGCCCATGCCCCCTTGGATGATGGGAACGCGGGCGATAGACTTGCCGATCTGTAGAGAGGGCAGAGTCGATTCCGCTGGAGGAGCGTAACGATCGATAACAGGGGAGGGAGTTACAGAGGCCATAGTCAAATCCGTCTGGCTAAAACAAAAAGCGGCGACGGACGGCGATCGCCCGTCGCAATGGAGTTTAGAGTCCCGACTGCAAGGTGTAGCCTGCGCGTTGCCACGCCATACAGCCCCCTTGGAGGTTGTAGACTTTTTGATAGCCTTTTTGGACGAGAACGTTAGCAACGGCTTGGCTCCGCATCCCCGACAGGCACGTGACGGCAATCGGTTCGTCTTGCGGAATTTCCCGTAAAATTCGTTCGAGGCTCAGGCGCTTGGAACCGGGAATATGTCCGAACATATATTCGACCATTCCACGCACGTCCACAACGTGCATCTGTTCCTGTTTGGTGTGGAGTTGGGCAGGGGTGAGAGATTTTAACTTGGGAGCGTTGTTAACTCGTTTGCTCATTGCAATCGTCCGTTGGCTAACTCTGTTTATTATAACTAAATAATCATCTTTTGATATATCGTATTCTTCTTAAACTGGCAACGATCGACAAATCTCCAGGTTTTCAGGCCGCAACAGTCCCTTTTTAAGGTAAGGTCTTGGTGGAGTCGAGCTGGCACTTAGCCTGAAAAGCGAGTTGACCGGTTGAAACGGTTGCCCGAGCTGACGCCAGCCAACCAACGAAAACTCGTACTCACAGCGGTGTAAACCGCGCGTGTCGCTTCTCCTCCCCGGTCTCAAGACACGGGGTTTCCAAACTCCCGCGAGGCAAACATGAGCGCACTCAATCTTTTGTCCGCCCTGGGAATCGTCGGTCTGTGTTTCATCGCCTGGTTAGGTTCTGAGGATCGACGAATTGTATCTTGGAATACGATTTTTTGGGGGATCGGACTTCAACTGTTCGTTGGAGCGATCGTCTTTGGCTTTGGGAGTGGCTTAGTTGCTGGAATCAACAACTTTCTCAACGTTATCCTCGATGCTTCCGAAGCCGGATCGCGATTTCTCTTTGGGGGAGGATTCGTACCCGATCCCGACCGCCTCGTGGGTCCTGGCGATGCCGGACGCTGGTTAGTGCGAGCGCTGGGCGATCCTTACATTAGCGTTCCCGGCGATCGATTGGGAACGAACAATCTCAACCCCGGTTTTATCTTCGCGTTTCGATCGCTGCCCCAAGTCATCTTTTTCTCGGGTTTAATCAGCTTGCTGTATCGCCTCAACGTGATTCAACCCATCGTGCGCCTGTTTGCCAAAATTTTCCAGAAAACGATGAAAATCAGCGGTGCCGAGTCGCTCTCGGGCGCAGCTAACATTTTCGTCGGTATCGAATCGGCGATCGCAGTCAAGCCGTTTCTGGCCGATATGAGCCGCAGCGAACTCTGTGCGATTTTAACGAGTTGCTTCGGTTCGATCGCCTCATCAGTATTGGGATTATACGCCGGAATTTTGCGACCGACCTTTCCCAGCATTACCGGGCACTTGGTCTCCGCCTCGATTATGACCATTCCCGCCTGTTTTGTGTTGGCGAAGCTCCTCGTTCCCGAAACGACGATCCCGAAAACCTTCGGTCGAATCCCTGAGGAACCGGAAGACGAACCGCAGAAAAAACCCAATCCGGTGGACAGTCTCATCATCGGTGCTTTGGACGGAGTCAAAATGGCGGTGGGGATCGCAGCAGTGATTGTCGCGATCTTAGGGTTGGTTGCCCTCGTCAATGAATTTTTTGCATTTCTGACCCAACTTCCCGGTGGTTTGGGTCAGGTCTTTCAGGTGATTACGCTGCAAAACCTCCTCGGGGCCCTGTTTCTACCGCTGACGTTTTTGACAGGAGTATCGCTTCCCATTCCTTTTACCGAGGGATTCCAAGAAAACTGGCAAGTGTTGTGGGATTCATCGGTCATTATCGGCAGACGGCTTTTTGAAACGAGCATTCCCCCTTACAACACCCTGGCGCAACTGGCCGGTACGGGTCAAATCCCCCCCCGCGCGCTGTTGATCGTCAGTTACGTCCTGTGTGGGTTTACGCACTTAGCCTCTTACGGCATCTTCATCGGAGGGGTATCAGCACTGGTGCCATCCCGTCGCTCGGATGTTTCAGCGCTCGGCTTTAAGGCGTTGTGGGCGGCAACCCTGGCCACGCTGATGACCGGTTGCGTCGCTGGGTTATTTTTCACGAGCAACACTCAAACACTGCTGGACATTTCAATGCGTTAACGGTTGCCCAAATGACGAAACGATCTTCAATTTGGCTTCTCGGTTTGGGACTGTTCGCCGCCCTCGCGGTGAGTGGGTTCGGTCGTCCGACTTCTGGGTGGATGCCATCTGCCACGTTTGCCGTCGGGCAGGCCGTTCGCGCGCAAACGCCGGTTCCGTTACCCAATCCGCCATCGATCCCACCTTCCGAATCGACAGCCCCTGAAAACACTTCCCCTTTGGAAAGACCGGCGGATTTTGAGTTAGAACAAGTGCCACCGGCGGATGGAGACACGGCCGGATTGACACTTGGGGAAGGAGCTTACTCCGAACCCGGTCAGTTTCAAATCGGCACGATCGAGGGCTATACCATGGCGGTAACGGCGGGAATTCCCCTGTTCGAGTCCCCCGATCGATCTCTGGCATATACGGCACTGTCGAAACGACGGGCTAATCCTCGTGTGTTGGCTGACGATGAATTGGTACAACTGGTGCTGGAAACCCTCGATCGAGGGGAGAATTTCCAAACCGGAGGCGTTATTTCGACGGCACCCGGTGAAATTCTCATGAACTGGACGGCTTCGATAAAGGACGCACCGATTACGGGAAAAGTGTTAGTGCGGCAGATCGATCGACAAGTATTGATGTTAGTTGTATCGGCAACGGCATCGGGTGCGGATAAAGTCGATGCGGCAATATCGGTCTTGTCGGAGACGCTACAAGTTGCACCAACCGATCGAGCGGCTTTGTAAGTGCGGGATCTTTTCCCTTCTACCCATAGGTTTCCATTCGCCCAATGTTTGAGAACATCCGTGACGATCGACAGTTTGCCCCAGCGACAGTACGCAACCGAGAACCAATTTTGGGGGTGTTGCGTCGGGTACTGCCGCAAAGGGGGACGGTGCTAGAAGTCGCCAGTGGGACTGGAGAACACGCGGTATTTTTCGCCCCTCGCTTGAAACCGCGCTTTTGGCTGCCCTCCGATCCCGATCCCTCGTCACGAGTGAGTATTGCGGCTTGGCGCGATTACCAACCGGTAGAAACGCTCTTAGCGCCCATCGATCTCGACACTCGCGATCCGGAATGGGCGCAAGTCCTCCGTGCCGCTAACGCGAACGCCCGCCCGCCCGTTCCCGAATTGGCGCGATCTCCAATTTGCTCGATCGTCTGCATTAACATGATTCACATCGCACCCTGGTCTGCTGGTTTGGGCTTAATGGCAGGTGCCGGGCAAATTTTACCCCCTGGCGGCATATTGTATTTGTACGGGCCGTTTAAGGAAAACGGACAACATACGTCACCGAGTAACGTTGCGTTTGATTCGCTATTGCGCGATCGAGATCCGTCCTGGGGCGTGCGCGATCTCGAGCAAGTGGTCGAAGCAGCAGCACAACAAGGACTCCAGTGGCAGGAAACGGTGGAGATGCCAGCCAACAATCGATCGGTAGTATTTTGTCGAACTTAACGACCCATTGAAATAAAAAGCGGCCAGCTTGAAGCGAGCTGAGCCGTAAAAACCAACCAAAACCAATCACGTTGTATGTGATAGCCGCGAGGAAACTCCAAAGGGCGCGTTCCCACAAGCTGCGGGAAATCCTGCCTTTGTTTAACGCTCTAGGCCAATTAAATTGTAACAAACATCACGGATTTTTTGTTATAAAACTTCAAGATTTGATGAAATTTTGTTGAAGAAATGTCGGAGAGAGTGTGAAATGGAGGTAAAGCAACGCTCTCTCCGAACGGTAACGGGGGTTCGACGAAGCCACAAGATGTCAGAAAGTAGGATGAGTAGGCTTTTGCCCTCGAGGGGAAACGTCTGCATAGGGGATAATAAGATTCAACCCCAATGCTTCTAATCGAGTTTCCGCTTTTCTTTCCGATTTTTCCAAACTGTCGAACTTATGCTAAGGCGAACCTTCCCAAATTGCTGCTTTGAAGCAGCAATTTGGGAAGGTATAAATCCGTGCGACTAGAAAAGCTTGAGTTTTTTGACTTTAAGTGATAAACAATCAAAATAGCTTGAGTTTTTGGTTGAGAAGCTTGTTGATTTAAAAAGCAAAATTTAAATAGATCGACAATTTCAGCCATTCTCCTCATTTCAGGCCTCTCCCGACCGCCGCTCTCGCGACACCCAACCAATTTTTCAGCCTTCGCGAATTGATTCCACGTTCTCTTCCCAATGCTGCCCGTCAAACGGT
This sequence comes from Geitlerinema sp. BBD 1991-9, assembly GCA_001657325.1. Lineage (GTDB taxonomy): Bacteria > Cyanobacteriota > Cyanobacteriia > Cyanobacteriales > Geitlerinemataceae > Geitlerinema. The sequence continues at coordinate 30,715 of LWRO01000003.1, forward strand.
TCGATCGAGAACTGGTCTAACACGTTCCCATCCAAGCAGCGCAGGTTGACATCGAAGCAATCTGGGTGAGAGCGAGGGCGGTAAAACGAATGAATCCCGCAGACTTTGCAAAACAAGTGTTTCGCAATGCCCGTGTTGAACGTATAGGTACTGAGTACATCCTCACCCCGCAGCAGCGTAAACCGTTCCGGGGGGACGATCAGATGGAGAAACCCCTTCTTCGTACACATCGAGCAATTGCAGTCGATCGCTTCGAGTTTTTCCACCTCAATCCGAAACCGCACCGCACCGCAATGACAACCCCCTTCAAACGTCATCATCTCCTCAACCATATGCAAATTCCCAGGTTTCACCCCGCGTCAAGCGAATCTGCGCCAAAGCAAAAATCGTCGGAATAATTCGGGCGTAGTTCGTCGAAATCGCACGCCAGCCAATATCCGCAAAAAACCAAGCCCACATTGCCGGGCCTAAAAACGCAAAAACTGTGCGTGTCATGCTATATCGTGCCGTCGCCAATGCCATGCCCCGCCGTGCCATCTGTAAGCCGACATAGCCTTTTAACCTTGACGCTGCCGTGACGCTACCTTTCAACGCCTCTTTTGCCATTTGATGCTTGGCGAATTGAATGGCGAACTGACGCGCCAACTGCTCGAGCAAAATCGGACGTAGCACCGAACTCACCGCCAGCGCACTGCCCCCTTTCACGAGCCATCCCACAGGATCTCGCTGGGCGTGAATGGGGAGCGGTTGGGGAAGCTTCGAGTCAGCCAGAGCGTTTTGAACGCGCACCATCAACGCTTCCTGTTCCGAAGCCGGTAGTGTTTTCCAAGCACGCCCCATCAAGTTAAGGAAAATTTCAGCTTCTAAATCTGTCGTCGAAAGCGATCGAGAGTAGGGAATCTTCAAGTAGCGACACACTTGAATCAGGACATCGCGATAGGCAACGCCATCCGTTTGTCCTCGTAGAACTGTCAAACCGTCAGCAGCGAGAAAGCGAAAACGGCGTTCCAGAGCATCGATCCATTCCTGGCGACAGCGACTTTGCACCTCGATCGGATCGGGAACGTTGATGTAATCCAAGGGGTTGAACCGAGGACGGAACAGAAGTTGAGTTAACCCTTCGAGTTCATCATCCGTTGCTAACTCCAGCGCGATTCTCAGTTCGTCCAAAATCGATGTCCTCCAACCAACCGATACGTTCAGCCTGGAAACTGGCGGTCGTTCGACGTTCCCGCAAACCGATGTCACGAGATCGTAGAGCGACATTCCGTTTCCGCGAACGACTATTCCTCAACGAGGGACTGTTCGTGCAACAGAATCCAAAAAGAGGATTTCCGATTTGATTGTAGCGCCAATTTTCCGATCTCTCCCTCAAAATTGACAACCCTTGACTTGCGAGATTCGCGAGAGCCTCCCATCAACTGGCGATCGCTCTGCGTTAAACCGTCTCGATCGAACGTATTCAGCATGAGTTGAGGAAGATAAAGTAAAGAGAGAACCGTCGCCGAGATTCGATCGAGGTTTGTTGTCACTTACATTCGGCAGTTAAGGAAGAATTAAAAAAAGAGGCATTGTAAAGCTGACAAGCCTGTGGAAAAAAGCGAAGAACGTGCCGCCACTCCTCGGTCAAATTGGAGATAGCTACTCCATCCGCAAGAACAACCCGATGTATACTGTAGAAAAATTGAAAGACCCAGCGCAAGGCGGGATAGTTGGTCGGTTTGAGGGAATCGTCTGCTGTTGCCCTTTCAGTGCCTGCCGCAAGTAGCGTTGTCCCAGATGAGACACTAAGAGAGCCAAAGCCATAATCAAAGCATTCGCCACGACACGCTCGGGATTTTTGACAAAGATACTATCGGCCAAAAGTGAAAACCTAAGAGAGTGGTCGAAAAAAGCTTATTCTGGTACAGTTCCCGTACCTGCACCTAATTTTTAGCCTCTGTTACAGGAACAAAAGTCACAGCCGCCACGACCTACAGCAAATTTACCAACGGTGGAAGTATCATGATGAAGGTAGAAGCTGACTGGTATTTAGGTTCTCTCGATTTCACCTTTCTATTAAATGGGGCTTGCTCAATCCCCGTTCAAATTCTAATTCCCAATCAGCCAGATGACTTAAAAGCTTATACTAAACGAGAGTATGGAGCTAGTCCAATTCTTCTGACATCTTTCACAGTTAAAATTAAGCTCAATGCTACTATGTTCCCAGAATTTAACACTGACAATGGTTCTTTGAAAACATTCCTAATGGAAGTAGGTTTTGCTGGAATTCCATCTAATAGTGTAATGCGATTTGTCCGACTTTTCTTAAGTCTATTTATGGAGGTTTTTCTTTACGTATATTCCTGGTGCAAGACCTGAAAACATAAATGAAGTTCCAGGATAAATAAATTAAGAAAAGGAAATTAAATAGATTCTATATGGGACTTAGATTTTTAATCACCTGGTTTTTCAGGAAATCCAGAAAAATTGCTATCATTAAAAGCTGACATTGATGAAGAAAGAGAAGTAAATTTTTCCTGCAAAGAAACTCCTTTGATTTTAGCTTGCCGTTACAAAAATATAAAAGCAGTTAAAGCGTTACTGATGTTTGGAGCAAATCCCAACAATACATCATCATGCTGGGGAAATCCACTTTCAATTTCTGCTGGATTAAACGATTGATAGCGTTTCCCTGGAAAGTGAGGTACACCTGGCCCTTGCTACATAAGGACTTCAGCCAGGAATCTGTACCTCATCAAGTTGAGAAACGCTGTGTGCCTAGAACTTATTGATTTTGGAGCAAATTTTAATATTTTATGGACTGCTAAATCCTTACCATTTTTACCTACTTTTGTTCTTGGCTCACCATTATATAATGCTGCAAAAAATGGATATTCAGATATGATATTATTTTTAATAGAGCATAGAGCATAGAGCATAGAGCAACAATGGAACATATTATTACATATGCTGGGAATAACACTCCTCTGGGGATTGCCGCAGAAAACGGACATCTTGAAGTAGTAAAAGCTTTAGTCCAGGGAGGAGCAGATGTTAACTTTAATTTTTTTTTGCTCCTTCTCCTTTATTTTCTGCAACTATAAACAATCACTCGAACATCGTTCGCTTCTTGGTTGAACAGGGTGCAGATATCAACAGTCACAATGGTTTACTTGGTGAAACGCCACTTCATGCAGCCCAACATCTACAGCATAAAATCGATCCAAAAATACGACAGTATTTGATTCAACATGGGGCAGTCGCACGATTATATCCTTTAGCTGAAATCTTAGCGCTTTTCGGAATCCTAGCCTATTAGGTATTCTCTTCGGACTATAAATACGACGATAACGGCAATCAAATCGCTGTCACTGACCCTCGAGGCTACACCACGCACTCGGTTTACGACGCGAAAAACCAACTCGTCGAAACCCTCTATTACAACGCTGTCGGGGAAGCGATCGAAACGATAGACATTGCCTCTATCCGTATCCTTCTCAAGCGCTGAGCCTGACCCACCATACTGTTCAGACATCCTCTTAGCTTCACGGCATCACTCCGGTCGAGTCAGATTTTAACGACGCCCCAACTCAAACTGACGCAACTTTCCCATCACGCGCAACACTTCAGCAACACTCCACGCCTGGGCAAAGCACCCTCGGGGATGATGGGGCGCTTCTCCGTCGAAAATTTCGCTAATGCTGCCCAATCCTGCCGCACAGAGATGTTCTCGCAGAGGTTTAAGGAAACTGCGGGCGCGATCGACATCGCCGTAAACGCGAAAGTGAGCCTCGGCGAAGGCTCCCAACGGCCAAGTCCAAACCGTGCCTTGATGGTACGCACCATCCCGTTGCAGTCGATCGCCGCCGTAACGTTCGCAATATCTCGGATCGTCGGGTGACAACGATCGAAGGCCGTAGGACGTGAGCAGCTTTCGTCCCACCACATCCACCACGGATTTCGCTCGTTCTCCCGTTAGCGGAGCGTTGGACAACGAAACGGCAAAAATCTGATTCGGGCGCAGCGAAGTATCGACCCCCAAAGGCGTATCCACCACGTCGTAACAGTAACCGCCCTCAGCATACCAAAATCGATCGAATCCCCGTCGCGCTCGATCGACCAGCTGTTCGTACTCGCAATGAGATTTTCCCAACACTCGTGCGAACTGCACCATCGTACACAGAGCGTTGTACCACAGTGCGTTCACTTCAACCGGTTTTCCCTGGCGCGGTGTGACGACCCAATCGTCCACTTTGGCATCCATCCAAGTCAGTTGAACGTCGGGTTCTCCCGCATACAGCAAACCGTCGTCGTCGAGGTGAATATTGTAACGAGTGCCGCGACAGTGCCAATCCACCACCTCAGACAAGCTGGGAAAAAGGGTTTCAATTAACGCAATATCTTTCGTCGCCTCGAAATACGCCCGCAGTGCCTCGAAATACCACAACACTGCATCGACCGTGTTGTAAGCTGGGCTGTTGCTGCCGTCAGGAAAGAGATTTGGCATCATACCCCGATCGAAATATCGGGCAAAAGTTTGTAGAATTGACCGGGCGACTTTCGGCCGTCCCGCCGCCATCGTCAACCCCGGCAAACTAATCGCCGTATCCCGTCCCCAATCTCCGAACCAAGGATATCCAGCGATAACTGTTTTGCCCGTTTTTTCGCCAGGAATCGATCGATCGACAATAAATCGATCGGCAGACAGGGCCAACTGTTCTAACCAGTCGCAATGTCCCCAACGAGCGACGAATCGATCGCGCAGTTGAGTGTCGTAATCCTGCTGACGGTGTAAAGCCGCCTCGGCTGACTCCGCATCCCAACTGACCTCGGAATGGATACTGGCCGCGATCGTCAGGGACTCTCCCGGTTGTAGCGTCCGCTCCACCGTCGCAACGTGCTGGTGATTTTCCCAACGTCCCGTTCCGCGATAGCGTTCCACTGCGAGATCGAACTGTTCGTACCACTGGTATTGAGTCGTCCATTGTCCCTCCCCGCGCAACATCAGGGGAATTGCACCACGCAAGGGAACGACATCAATTCCCCCACCGACGATTCCAACCTCCCAATTGCCGACGATCGATCCCCCGTGATGGTCGCGATAGTTCGCGAGAGCATCCAAGGATAAGTGGAAAGGGGCAGACGCTCGATCGAGGGTATAGCGAACGTAAGTCGTATTTTGACCCCGTTCCATCCACACTCGCTTCGACAGACGTGCATCGGCGATGGCGAACTGCCACACGGGAACAGTGTCATCTAAATAAAACCGTTCTAAGTACAAATAGCCTGAGGGTGAAACCGTTCCGTCTGCCCAACGATTGGTGCCTAGTTCGATCGATCGATTCAAATACGTGGCCGTTTCGTCGAGTTTTGCCAGCAGCAGCGTCCGTCCCAAGGGAGGTTCCAAGGCCGCAACGAGCAATCCATGATAGTGGCGCGTTAGCATTCCCGGAACCGTTCCGCAGGCGTAGCCTCCAATGCCGTTCGTCACGAGCCACTCTCGCGTTTCAGCCCGATCGAGATGTCCACAGATATCCCGCCCGAAATTCACGAATGGTGTCCGTCTCACGACCTCAATCGGATATTTCATGGGGAATTGCACAGAGGGGGCGATGTAGCGATCCTACATCGATCTCGAATCTTGAATTGCCATGTCTGTGGGAATTTTAGGGAAACACCTCTCGCACGCCAGACTGGGCGAGTTCCCCCCATTAACGATCTCGATCTCTCGGATAGGGATCGTTGACAAATCCCAACTCATAAAGCTGTCGGTAAGCGTTCTTACCCAAATCCCGCGTTGGATTCTGAGACCCCAGAATTTGCACTAACAGTGGCACCGCAAGTTCCGGTTGATTTCGCGCGCGGTGCAACAGCGCCAGTTGATACGTCGCCTCATCTCGCAGTTGTGCCGACTCCAAAGCCAACCGCCGCTGCTCTTCGTAAATTCGGTTTTCAATTCCCGAAAAACTACCGGCCAGTTGTTGGTAGTAATTCGACAGTCGGTTGGAAATTTCCCGAGCTTCTTGTAAAACCTGAATCGCTCGATCGTAATCTTCCGACAGCACCGCCTCTTGCGCGTCTTCCATCAATCCCTCAACCCCTTTCACGCTGAGAATTGTATCTTCTCCGAGGGTCGCCATCGGATTGGACTGAGCAGACGCATCTTCCTCCGTTTCAGACGCTTCCGACAAGTCCTCTGCTTCAGATACCGGCTCTGCTTCCGACGAGTCTTCCGCTTCAGGTACTTCGGGTTCCGAATCTCGTTCGATCTCAAACGACGATCGAACAAATCCCAATTCGTAAAGTTGACGATACGCTTGATTCCCCAGCTCCCGCGTTGGGTTTTGAGAACCGACAATCTGGACGAACAGCGGTACTGCGAGTTCCGGTTGATTTTGCGCCCGGTGCAGCAGGGCGAGGCGGTAAGTTGTGGTATCGCGCAACTGTGCGGCCTCCAGCGCCATCCTACGCTGCTGTTCGTAAATTCGGTTGTCAATACCTGAAAAAACCGTTGAAAGTTGCTGGTAAAAATTCGAGAGTTGGTTGCTCAATTCCCGTGCGTCTTGCAGTTTGCGAAGGGCAAGATCGTAATCCTCAACGAGTACCGCATCGCTGGCTTCGTCCGCCAGTTGCACGATCCCTTGTAAACTGAGGAAACTGTCCTGCATAGCCCCCTCTGACACGACCGCAGTAGACTGCTCGCGTTCAGATGAGTCGAGGGATTCGAGGGGCGTTTGAGCTAAAGTGTTAGAAGAACCGAGAGCGCACGCCGCCACCGTCAAAACGACGATCGCAGGGTCAGACAATTTAAGGCGGCGGAACCCAAAAGGTTGAAATCGCATGTGTAACGTTCACCGATGCAGTGACAGGACGGACTCCGAGCCAACTTCACAGAAGACGGTACGACTCACGGGGCTGACTCGCTCCGACAAAGCCGTATCTTAACATTTCTTCGTCCGATCGAGAGACCTTCCGGACGATCGCATCGATCGTGACCGATTGCCCTCCTTTTTCCTAAAATGAAATTGGCTTTAAGAGAGGCGACAATCGTGGCTGAAGAACTGGGAACAACGCTACAACGGGGAGGCGAAACCTTAGCCCTCGACAAAGCACTCGATCGATTTACAGCCCGTCCCAACGACCCAGACTCGATCGACGCACTCACCGAACGCATTCCCGCTCAATTCTGCGATACCGTTCCGGTGGGTTCGCGACGAGAAGCCATCCTCTTAGAATTCCGCGTCGCCGATCCCGATCGACTCAACGATGCGATGGTGGCCACCCGCAATCTCGACGAGATCGCCTTTGTCAGTCACGTGTACCAAATCCGAGACAATCCCGGTACCTTCGTGTATCTCGCCGACGAAATCACCGCTCAGTTCGACGACGCTGTTTCCGAAGCCGAACGCAACGCGATCGCCACCGATCTCGGCTTGCAGCTTCTCAAACCCCTCGAAGGCTTACCCGGTGCGTTCGTCTACCGCGTGACCAAAAACGCCACCGAAAACCCCATCAAACTAGCCAATCGCCTCATCGATCGAGACGAGGTTCTCGCCGCCGAACCCAACATTGTCATCCGTTCTTCCCCCGCCTATCGTCCCGCCGACGATCTCTATTCCCGTCAATGGTATCTTCACCACGACGGCGGTGCTTTACTGTCGCCCAACTCCCATATTTTCGCCGAGCAAGCCTGGGATATCACCCAGGGCGATCGATCGATCGTCGTTGCCATCGCAGACGATTCGATCGACATCGACCATCCCGACTTTCAAGGCATCGGTAAAATCGTCGCCCCTCGAGATTTGCGCGGCAAAGACTTTCTCCCCCTTCCTGAAGCCGAAACCGACAACCACGGAACCGCCTGTGCGGGAGTCTGTCTGGCTGAAGAAACTGGAAAAGGCATCGTCGGCGTTGCCCCCGGCTGTGCCTTAATGCCCGTTCGCACCACGGGCTACCTCGACGACGACTCGATCGAAGAGCTGTTTGACTGGGCCGTCGAACACAACGCCGCCGTCATCTCCTGTAGTTGGGGTGCCAGTGCCGTTTACTTCCGCCTCTCCATGCGCCAATACGCCGCCGTCACCCGCGCCGCTACTCAAGGCCGGAGCGGCAAAGGCTGCGTTGTCGTCTTCGCGGCGGGCAATGCCAACCGACCCACCCAAGGCACACTCAACGAACGAGGCTGGCCGAACAACGTCATCTCGGGAACCACCCGCTGGATGAGTGGATTTGCCGCACATCCCAATGCGATCTGCGTTGCCGCTTCAACGAGTCTCGGGAAAAAGGCCGCGTACAGCAATTGGGGCCCCGACATTTCTGTCTGCGCCCCCAGCAACAACGCACCTCCCGGCATCTGGTTGCAACAAACGGGCTTTATCAGCACCGCTCCCGCCGTCACGCAAGCGCTATCCGGCTTGGGCATTTTTACCACCGATCGAACGGGAACCTCTGGATACAGTCGAGACGACTACACCTTTGGCTTTGGCGGAACCTCCAGCGCTTGCCCCGTCGTCGCTGGCGTTGCCGCCCTCGTCCTGTCCGTCAATCCCGATTTGACGGCTGCCGAGGTGAAAGACCTTCTCCAACGCACAGCCGACAAAATCACCGATGCCGAAGCCGATCCGCAACTGGGCAAACGTTTGGGAACTTACGACAGTCACGGTCATTCCCAGTGGTTCGGTTACGGCAGAGTCAACGCCCACCGAGCGGTACTCGAAGCCAAAACCCTTCAAGACATTTCCGCTACAGTAACGAAGCGGGTACGGGGGACAAACGATCGAGACTTTCCGATTCCCGACAACCATCCCGACGGCGTTCGCAGTCCCATCCGCGTCCTCGAAGATTTACCCGTTGCCGACCTTTCGGTCAACATCGACTTAGAACACGACTATCTCGGAGATCTCGAAGTATCCCTCGTCGCGCCCAACGGTCAACGGGTTTTACTCCAAGGGCGACGTGCTGGACGACAAACCCACGTAGTTGCCAATTTTTCCCTCGCCAACGCTCCCCAACTCGCTAAGTTTCGCGGTTTGTCCGCCGAAGGAACTTGGTACTTAGAAGCCATCGACCTCGCACCTGGCGACACGGGAACCCTCAAGCGCTGGCAGCTCACCCTAGGGATGGGGAACGGATAAGTCGATTTACGATTTACGATTTACGATTTACGATTGGGACGGTTCGGGAAATTTACGATTGCGGAATGCTCGACTCGTTTTTAGATCGCTTCGCTCACTTCGGCGTTCATTTGGGACTCGATCGAATCCAAACGCTCCTCGCCAACCTCGGCAACCCACAGCAGCGCGTTCCCATCGTTCACGTTGCGGGTACGAACGGTAAAGGTTCGGTGTGTGCTTATCTCAGTTCCATTCTCACAGCGGCTGGATATCGCACCGGACGTTACACCTCCCCTCACCTCGTCAGTTGGTGCGAGCGCGTTTGCATCGACGGAACGCCAATTCCAGAACCCGAATTTGCCGAACTGTTAAAGCGCGTGGCGGCGGCGATCGATCCCGATCGACCCACTCCCACACAGTTTGAAGTCGTCACGGCAGCGGCGTGGCTCTACTTTGCCGAGCAGTCGGTCGATATTGCTGTTATCGAGGTCGGACTCGGTGGACGACTCGATGCCACCAACGTCTGCGATCGACCCCTCGTCAGCGTGATTACCTCCATCAGTCGCGATCACTGGCAGCGTCTCGGCTCGACGCTGGCTGAAATTGCCTTTGAAAAAGCGGGAATCCTCAAACGGGACCGTCCGGTCGTTCTCGGGCCTTTACCCCCAGAGGCCGAAGACATTTTCCTAGAGCGCATTGAAGCCCTTGACTGTCCGGCCGTTTGGGTCGAACCCGCCACCGCTCTTTCCGAGACCGAAGCGATTGACAACGGCTTTCGCTATCCACTTCCCCTTCCAGGAGACGTGCAACTGCTCAACTCAGCGTTGACCTTGGCGACGGTGCGACAGTTGCGACAGCAAGGCTGGCAAATTTCTGACGACGCAATCGTTCGAGGCACGAACAACACCCGTTGGCGCGGACGCTTGGAGTGGCTGACGTGGCGAGATCGAAAAATCCTCATCGACGGGGCCCACAACGTGGCTTCGGCGGACGTCTTGCGACGTTACGTCGATCGACAACAAACCCTAGTAACGTGGGTGATGGGGATGCTCTCGTCGAAAGATGTAGAAGGAATTTTAACAACTCTGTTGCGGCCGGGCGATCGCGTTCGCTTCCTTCCCGTTCCCGGTCACAGTTTTGCGACACCGTCAGATTTAGCAATCCTAGCCGTCGATATCTGTCCCGAACTAGCCGGGTGTGCGACTGACGACGTCGATGTGAGAGCCGCATTGACGGCTGCTTGTAAGGATGAAGGACGACTACCCGTATTGTGCGGTTCTCTGTACCTCATCGGCGACTTTTTCCGCACCCAAGCGATTTCTGAAATCCGGAACGCTTAGGGTCGCAGCGATCCCCTTCAGACATCACGCCTTACCAATCCTTCCTTAACCGTTGTGTGGCGTCTTCCGCCGACAAGGGCTGTCCGAACCAATTCCCTTGAAAATGAGGACACTTCAGCGCACGCAATCGATCGAATTGCGCTTGTGTTTCCACACCGTCCGCTACCACTCGGAGGTTCAGCACGCTTCCAAATGCCACGATCGCCGCAATCGCTGCCGCATTGTAGGGGTCTTCCTCGAGATCGCGAACGCAACTCGAGTGAATTTTCAGGGTTTGAAGGGGGAAGATGGGAAGAGAACTCAGAGAAGCCTCGCCCGTCCCGAAGCGATCGAGGGCGATGGATACTCCTATTTTCTGAAGTTGCGCTACACTCTCGCGAATGTCTTCCGTCTGTTCCATCGCCACCGTTTCGGGAATCGCCAACTCCAACTGGCTCGCCTCGATCTCGGTTGTGACGAACAGTTTTTCAAGGAATCCAGCCAAGCCCGGTTGTTGGAGTTCGCAGGCTGACAGCGTTGCTGAAATTCGCGCTGGCGACAATTTCAGAGTCTGCCATGCCTGAATTTGCTGACAGATCGTCTGTAACGCCCACTGTCCGATCTCAACGAGCAAGCCGTTATCTTCCGCTAAGGAGAGAAACTGAGATGGACGTAACATCCCTCGCGTCGGGTGCTGCCAATGCAAGTGTGCTTGCCAACTGACGATCTCGCCATCGAGATCGACCTGCGGTTGATAGTACAACACGAACTCGTTGCGTTCTAAGGCTTGTTGCAGGTTTTCGAGCGTTGCGAGATGTTCTGACGTCGGGGCGTCTTCTTCCGATCGTCCGGTGTTTATCGTGTCAGTATAGAGCTGGTAATTGTTACGACCGGCATCTTTTGCCCGATAGAGTGCAATGTCGGCGTGTTTGACGAGCTGTTCGGGATCTTGACCGTCGGTTGGATATAACGCAATTCCAATACTCGTACTCGTGTGAAGTGTATGTCCGTCGATTTGAAACGGAGACTCGAGGGTGTTCAGCAAGCGGCGTGCGATTTTACCGGCATCTTGCAGTTCGCGGATTTGCGGCAACATCAGGAGAAACTCGTCTCCTCCCCATCGCGCCACGAGATCGCACTGGCGCAAGCAACGACACAAGCGACGACTCACTTGCTGCAACAGCTGGTCGCCGATGGCGTGGCCGAGAGTATCGTTAATTGTTTTAAATCGATCGAGATCGAGAAAACAAACGGCAATCGTCTCTCCGTTGCGTTTGGCCCGGGCGAGGGCAGCTTGTAAGTGTTCGTCGAACAGCAAGCGGTTGGGCAATCCGGTCAGGAGATCGTGAAACGCCCGATAGTGAACGATTTCGGTGGTGCGTTGGTGTTGGATCGCACTGCCCAAACTCGCGGCGATTGCCTGTAGGATCGATAGTTCGCTCTCTTGCGATCCCAACCATTCGGTTGCGGATGCCTCTAAACTCAAATATCCCCAATTTTTATCTTCAATGACGATGGGAAGCAGCCAAAATTGGGTAATGTCGCTCGCTTCGAGAGCTTGTCGAACCGTGTCCGGCGCTCGATCGAGGGTCTCGTAAATCCATTGTCCCTTCGACAGCAAACTGTAGTATTCCGGTGTGAGGGGAAACGTTGCGTCCGTTTGATTTTGAGGAGGCGGGGTCTCATGGGTCGAACGTTGTACCTCCTCGGAACGATGCCACTCGTAACACAGATAGGTTAGGGGTGGATAAACCGTCAAATCGCCGTATTCAACAACGCCAATTCTCACGACTCGTGTTGTTTCACCGACAATGGCGAGGGCTTGAGGAATCGTGTTGGCGCGATTGCTGTGGGCGATGAGCGTTTGCAGGGCGCGGGACGTTCCGTCGAGGAGAGCGTCGCGGTAGTGCAGTTGGCGTTCGGCTTGTTTGTGTTGCGTAATATCTTCGATACAGCCTTCGATGGCGGCTTGGGTCGCGTCGCCGTTTACGACCAAGCGAGCTGTCTCGCGAATCCACACGATCGATCGATCGCGACGATAAACCTGAGTCTCGAACCGGACACTACCGCGACCTTCTCGCACCTGCTTCAGAAATGCCGCTCGTTCTTCGGGATTGACGTATCGTTCGACGGCGAGATCCTTCGCCTCTACAAGAAAGGTCTCGGGATCGCCGTAGCCGAAAATACTCGCCAACATGGGATTGACGGTCGTATAGCGACCGTCGGGAGTGGTTTGGTAAATCCCAGCAACTGCGTTGTTAAAGATATTGTGATATTTCTTGTGATGGAGAACGACCCCGAGTTGAACGGTAATTGCCGAGACGAGGGAAACTTTCTGTCGATTGGCGTGTAGGGCGTTGCGGATAAAAAAGACGAGAACGCCGAGGACTTCACCTTTGATGAGAAGCGGCATCGCCAATCCGACTGAAAATCCATGGGCGATGGCACTGGCGGGACGTAGCAGATCGAGGCTGGAATCGGGAGGAGCAGTGGAGGGGTCGCCGATGGTCTCAGCAGACCAAACTTGTCCGAACCAACCGGCTTCGGAGGGAAACGTCAATCCTTCATGCTGTTGGCGAAACGATCGATCGGCGTCCGAGCGACTGTACTCGGCCGAACTGCGTTCTAAGGTCGTACTTTGACGACTCAGCACCCACGCTTCGCCGTAGTCCCATTCCGTCGCGTCGCAAATTTTTCGTAACGCGACGTTGAGAGCGGCGGGAAAGTCTGGAGATTCTGCAATCGCAAGGGTTATCGTCTGGAGCAATCTCGCTTCTTGGAGGACGCGCCGTCGCTCGCTAGTGTCTTGACACAAACCGACGATTTGACGGACGCGATGCTGAGGGTCGGTAATGGGCGAAAGGGAAACCAGTAACGTGACCGTTCGATCGCCCTGTTCCCAAGACACTTCGCAATGGGTGGGTTTCCCCTGTCGCCAGCATCGATAGCAGTGTTCTTGAATGAGGTTTTCGATCGAATCGGGAAAAACCTTACTGAGCGCGCAACCGATCTCGATGCGGTCGATTGAAAGCATCTGACGACTGACGCGGTTGAGACTGATGAGGTTGAACTCGAGATCGCTGGCTCGAGACGGCATTTCAACCCCCTGACGCGAGCGCACGTCGACGACGAAAACACCGTCCGACGTTTGCTCGAAAACAGCGTTCAATTCACGTTCCGTCAAGACGCACAATTGGGAGTCTTTGGCGGTACACCAGTCGTCATGCATAGGCTTTGGAGATCGCGTACTTTCGATCGGTTCTGGTTCAATTGTCGGCCAACCTTCTCGCCTTCGATCGAACTTTAATAAAGCTTTGAAAACGATTCTGTCCCGTGTGACCTAGCTGTTTAATGGGAGTCGGGTGCTATTCCAAAGCGATAGCCTTTTCCGTAAACGTTGTGAATCAGGGGGGATTCGCCGGGAACGGACACTTTTCGGCGTAGCAGGCGCACGGAAGCCGCTAATACGTTACTACTCGGTTGAGTGTCCGTTCCCCACAAATACGCTTGAATTTGGAGGTGGGTCAGTAGTTGGCCGGGATGCTGCATGAAATACGCCAGCAAGCGCGTTTCTTTTTCTGACAGTTCGATCGTGCGTCCACCACGATAACCCAGTTGATTGTCACAGTCGAGTTCCAAGTCTTCGACTTTGAGTCGTCGATGGCTCGCTTCGGGGACGTCGTGCTGGGTCGATCGATCGTCGTCCCGCTGTTGCGAACGACGCAGTAACGCCCGCACTCGTGCCAGCAATTCTCGCAACTCGAAGGGCTTTACGAGATAGTCGTCTGCACCGGCATCAAGGCCCGCCACGCGATCGTCGAGGGTATCTTTCGCCGTCAGAAATAATACAGGAGTTGTATCGCCGTGCGATCGACGGGATTGACAGATCTCCAACCCACTCAATTTCGGCAACATCCAATCGAGAACGAGCAAATCGTAGGTTTTGCTTTCGGTCCGTTGGCATCCCTGCTGTCCATCGTAAGCGACATCGACAACATATCCTTCTCGCTCGAGCGCTCGGGCGAGAGAGTTTGTCAGTTCGATTTCATCGTCTACGAGGAGAATTCGCATCTTGGAATGTTGAAGAACGTTCTGCCATCTATGTTACGGGTTGTCGAGGATCGATCGAACGCCGTTCCACGCCGCGAACGTCCCCCTCGAAGTGCAGTTCGAGCCGAAATTTTTTCGATCGTCCGGATCGATAAACCTGCGTTGAGGAAGTAGAAGCGGTAGATGCACCCTGACGATCGCCCCCCACTCTGCGGAGTTGGGGGGTTTTTTATCGCAAAATAGGCAGAGTCTTGCGGTACGCTAGAAACTATCTGCGGTACGCGAAGTAGTCGTACCCACCATGGAGCGAATACCGATGACACAGCTGTATCTCATCCGTCACGGAATTGCCGCAGAGCCGACCGACTATGCAACGGATGAAGAACGACCGCTCACAGAAGTCGGTCAGAAGAAAACTCGTAAAGTTGCCGAACGCCTCAAACAGCTGGATTTGAAGTTCGATATTTTACTCTCCAGTCCTTTGGTTCGCGCGCGCCAAACGGCTGACATCCTTCAAGAGGTGGGATTGTGCGGCGATGTGGAAATTTTTACGCCTCTCGTTCCCGACGGTGCGATTCAAGAGTGGATGGCCTGGTGGCAAACCTGGAAAGCGGAACGCGGACACGACGGTAAAATTGCTTTAGTCGGACACCAACCGGATTTAGGAAATTGGGCGGAAATTCTGGTGTGGGGTGAAGTGCGGGAGAAGCTTGTCGTTAAGAAGGCTGGCGTTATCGGTGTGGAATTACCGGATACAGCTTCCCCCGTCGGACGCAGTCTCTTGTTTTGGCTCGCTCCTCCCCGCTTGTTACTCTAAGGCAAGTTAACCCCATACTGTATCGATCGCCTGTTTGGCACGAGCAATGGCGGCTTCGATAGACGTTTGACCGTCGGCTAGGGCAAATTCTTTGTCCTTCAGTTCGCGTCCGTCGGGATCGATGACCGTGACCCACCACCACGATCGACTGTAACGGGGAACGATAAGGTGTCCTTTGTACACCTGTTGGGCGTGTTGGTTTTGAGAGAGAGAAGATGATGTGAGTGTCATCGTAGAAAGATCTCCATTGAAGCTTCAAGGACGACACACCCCTCTTAAGATCCTATTTTGGCATTTCGATCTCGCGATCGACTGCCTGCCACTTCACCAGTTGGAAATACGAAGATAGATCGGGAGCTTGATAGCCCCGCCGCTTGAGCGCGGGGTGGAAAAGCGACTCGTACAGCTTTAGCCGCCGTCAGCTTCCTTAATCCTGTCTATCCAATCTTCAATCAGTTGGGTCATCGTTTTGCGCTTTTGCTTGGCAACTCGTCTCAACTTCTCCAGTCGTTCCGCCTCGATTCTGACGTTTAATCTTGATTTCATCTGACTGTACACTGGCTACACAGCTATGCGATCGTCAACAACATGAAAACACTGAAGTTCAAGTTGTACAGCCACAAGCGGAATCGTCACCTAAAACGCATTAACCATGCGTTTTAGGTGACGATTTACAATCACTGTATCGCGTTACATCGACGGTACTACCGGATGTGGGGTAAACACTTGAGATGTGCGAAACTTCAGAAGCATATTGCCAAACTCAGAAAACGAAATCCTTTCTGGAAAACCGTTGACGTGCAGGCGGTACAAGACATCTGCCAGCGCATCGAAAAAGCGTATCAGTTGTTTTTCAAACACAAAGACAAAGGAGTTCGTCCTCCTGGGTTCAAGAAAATCAGAAAGTACAAGTCGTTCACTCTCAAGCAAAACAACTACAAATTTCTCGGTGAAAACCGGGTGAAAATCTGCAGTCGGGTGTATCAGTTCTGGAAGTCTAGAGAAATTGAGGGAAAAATTAAAACCGTGACGGTTAAGCGAACTTCCTTGGGGAAATGTTTCTGTTCGTGACGGTAGACGCCCCTTCAGAGCCAATTGTCAAAATCGAGACGAAAAGTGCAGGTTTTGACTTCGGATTGAAAACCTTTCTCACGACATCTGAAGACTTCAACGTTGACGCACCACTGTTTTTCAAGCAATCTCTCAGTGAGATTCAAAAAGCCAATCGAGAACTGTCCCGCAAACAGAAAGGGTCGAACCACCGAGAACGCGCTCGGAAGAACTTGGTTCGTCGCCACGAGGACATCGCTCACCGACGAGAAGATTGGTTTTGGAAACTGGCGCACTGGCTGACCGATCGGTTTGACATCCCCCCGTAGCCCCCCTTACCAAGGGGGGCTACGGGGGGATAAAAGCCATGCAGCGGTTGTGGGGACGCAAGATCTCCGATCTGGGGTTTCGGTCGTTCCTGCAAATCTTGGAATGGGTTGCCCAGAAGAAAGGAAAAGTCGTTGTCTATATCGACCGTTGGTTCCCGTCCAGTAAGACCTGCTCCTGCTGCGGGTACGTTTGAGATGAGTTGGATTTGAGCGTGAGACGGTGGCGCTGCCCGTCCTGCGGGTCGGAAAACGACCGGGATAAAAACGCTTCCAAGAACATCAAACAGGTTGGGGCATCAACCTGTGGGCTAGGCAAAGTCAGTCAGGTTCAGCCTGCATTTGCTGTTTGAACCCAGAATCACCCAGGCTTCAGCCCGGTGAGTATGTCAAGGACGGGACGTAAATGGCGATAGGATTGCTATTGCCGAACGTCTTACGGAGTCGGGGTTTCTATGGCACAACTTTCTTGGAGAGAGCGGTTAAACGTTTCTAAATGGGCAATCCGTCACGGGGGGCTGACTGTGGCAATTTGGATTGCCGTTGCCGTTGCTGGGTTGTTTTCCTATCGATCGCTACAGTACGCCCTCTTTCCGGACATTACGTTTCCTGTCGTCGTCGTCACCGCTTCATCGGACGCAGAAACAGCCCTCGACACCGAAGCGCAACTCACTGAATCGATCGAAATGCACCTTCGATCGATCGAGGGACTCGACGATATTAAATCCACCACTTATCCAGGGCGAACGGTGGTCAATCTCTTGTTCGACGTGGGGACGAACTTACAGGAATCCTCAAGTGCTGTTTCTACAGCACTCGCCGATTTGGAACTTCCTGAAACCGCCGAGTACGATATTATTCCTCTCAATCTCAACGAGTCGGCTGCCATTAGCTACAGCCTCCGCAGTGCAAACGACGAAACCCTCGAAGACCTCGCCGATATCGCGCGAACGCAACTCGTCCCCGAATTAGAATCGATCGATGGCGTGCTGCGCGTGGATTTACTCGGCGATGCGGCAACTCTAGAAGAGTCGGAAAACTCGGAGGCGAAAGGATTCGACCCTAACCCTCCGACCCTAACGCGCTTTAACGGCGATAACGCACTGGCCGTTCAGGTAGTCAAACGAGGGGATGCCAATACTTTAGAAGTCGTCCACCGCATTGAAAACGTCGTCAGCCAGTGGAGTAGCGACTTTCCCGATATTCAATTCGACCTCGCAGCGACTCAAGCAGAATACATCCGCGAAGCCACGCAATCAACGATCGACGCACTTTGGTTAGCCATCGTCCTCGCCGTTGTCGTCATCTTTGGATTTCTCCGCAACTTCGCCGCTACGTTGGTTACGGCTTTAGCGATTCCCATCTCGTTACTGGGAACGTTTATCGTCATGGCGATTTACGACTTCAATTTAGAGACGATCACGTTGTTGGCGTTGGCGTTGACGATCGGGATTATCGTGGACGATGCCATTGTCGAAGTCGAAAATATCGCACGTCACATCGAAGAAGGCAAAACCCCCCGAGAAGCTGCGATTGCGGCGACGAACGAAATTGGTTTGACGGTGTCTGCTTCGACGTTAACGATCGTGGCAGTGTTTCTACCCGTGGCGTTGATGGGGGGAACTGTCGGACAGTTTTTCAAACCCTTTGGCTTGACGGTGTCAGCGGCGGTTCTCACGTCGTTGTTAGTAGCGCGAACGCTGTCGCCGGTTTTGGCAGTGTATTGGTTGAAAGTGAAGGGGGGAACCGTTCTCTCGAATGGGGAAAAAGAAATTCCACTGACGGCGATCGATCGAGTTTATCGTCGAATTTTACAGTGGTCGTTACGCAATCGGCTGTTAACACTTGCCATTGCAGCGTTGAGTTTTGCCGCAGGAGTGGCGTTGATTCCCTTGATTCCGAAAGGGTTTATTCCCCAACTCGATCGAGGCGAGTTTAACATTCTCTATCAAGCGCCGTTACCGGAATTCCCACAACCGCAAGTTACAGAAACTGAAATTCCCGAAGAATTCGACCTGGAAAATTTGCCAGAAGGGTTCGACCCAGCTAACTTTCCTGAAGGTTTTGACCCCGAGGTTGCGAATCTCGAAGAAGGTTCTGAAGACTCGATCGATCTCGATTTCAACCCGCGTTTGTTCGTCCTCGAAGATGCGGCGGAAGTTGCGAAAGAACTCGAACCCGTGGTTTTAGGCATCGCCGATGTGGAATCCGTTTATTCGATCGTCGGGTATCGCGGCGAACCGAACCGAGGCAAACTTTACGTAAAATTGAAGGTCGATCGATCTGCCGATACCGCCACCATTCAATCGCAACTTCGCCGAGATTTACCGAAACTCGACGGCGTAACCGTCAGCGTTGAAGATATTCAATTTGTCGAAATTGGCGACGCGAAGCCGTTCCAAATTGCCCTGCTGGGAAACGATCTCGACAGTCTCAACCAAGCAGCACGAGACATCGCTGAAGAAATGGAAGCATTACCGGGACTCGCCGATGTGGAAATTGTCGGGGCGAACGATAACGGTGAAATTACCACAATTAACCACAAAAGCGGTCAGCGCGTTGCCTACATCGAAGCGAATTTAAATCGGGGTCAAGCCTTGGGAGACGCGACGGACAACGTCGTTCAAATCGCTGAAGATGCAATTCCGCCAGATGTGAAACTGGATTTGGGGGGAGACTCCGAACGCAGTAATACCGTATTTCGCAGTTTTGGTGGAACGCTGGCGCTGTCGGTAGTGTGTATGCTGGCGTTGCTGACGTTACCTTTTGGACGCTTGTTAGAACCGTTGGTGGTAGGCTTGTCACTTCCCTTGGCGATGGTGGGGGCGCTGTTGGCGTTATTAGTGACGCAGAGCGATTTCGGTATGATTTCGCTGTTGGGATTGATTTTCCTGTTGGGATTATTAGATAAAAACGCCTTGCTTTTGTTGGATTATGCAAACCAATTACGGAAGGCTGGAAAAAATCGCATGGAGGCACTTTTGGAAACAGGTACAGTGCGGTTGCGTCCGATTTTGATGACGACGGCTTCGACGGTATTGGGAATGATGCCGATCGCGGTAGGTTTGGGTGCGGGTGCAGAGTTGCGTCAACCAATGGCGGTGGCGATTATTGGCGGGTTACTGACTTCAACGCTGTTGAGTTTGGTGGTAGTTCCGGTGTTGTACGTGGTGTTAGAGGATGTGTGGAAGTGGGTTCGGCGGAAGTCGTAAAACACTGCCGATTTCTGCATGAGTCCTCAAAGAGTAAGAGGGGAATAGCAACGCCAATTCAAGTAAAAATTCAAGGAATCCTGGGTAATGCCAAAGAAAATTCGAGGATTGAAGCAGTTGTTACGCAAGGCGGGATTTGAAGAACTTTCTGGGAAAGGGAGTCATACCAACTGGATACATCCACTATATCCAGGTAAAATAACGGTTGCTGGTTAAGATGGTGCAACGGCTAAATTCTATCAAGAAAAAGAGATTTTAAGAGCGATTCAGCAAGTAAAGGAAAACCACGATGACGAGCAAACTTAAGTATCAAATGGCGATCCAGTGGTCAGACGAGGACTATTGTTTTCTGGTCGGTTTTCCCGATTTTTCTGGCCAGCAGTGGTGCACCCACGGTGAAACCTACGAGGAAGCTGTCATCCAGGGCATTGAAGCCCCAGGGTAAGCTCATCTAATTCGGACAATTCCATATATAGAGTTTTAGATTAACTGACTACGCTATATATGGAATTGCCAGTCTCAATCAGAAATGGGCTATTGAGATTTTTTGCAATAAGAGGCGTTTTTTAGCACCTTATTGACTTGATGAGCTTACCCTGATTGAAGCCCTCGAATCATTGGTTATGGCCTACGAAGCCTCTGGAGAACCTTTACCTGAACTCAGTACTGTTTGCGCTGTCGTCTGATTATCACGATCGAACCCAAGGACGACCAAAAACACTGCATCAATCGAGCAAACTCAAAAAGGTATATCCTCACCTTCATCTATTTCTTCAATTTCTGCGTCGCCCAGTGCACCATACTCTTTCAAAACTCGAACAATTTCTTTGTACCGATATCTTCGAGCCAGATCTAGTGCTGTTTCTCCATCAAGGTTTGTTGTATTAATATCGTCAACCCCAGCTTCTAGAAGAACTTTGACTATATCTAAACAATTAAATTTTGCAGCTAACATCAGAGCCGTATAGCCTCCAACCACGCACTGATTCGGATTGAATCTAGCATGAATTAAAAACTCAACAATATTAGATCGATTTCCATAAATTGCCCGAACAAAAGATGCTTTGCTGAGGTTAGCTCCTGCATTAAGCAAAACACGAACAACTGCACATTGTCCAAAAAAGCAAGCTTCAGTCAAGGCTGTTTTTTGATGAAAGCCTACACCATTTACATTGATTCCTGCCTCAATCAACTCCTTAACAGCCTTAATATTTCCCGTAGATGCAGCAACAATTAAATCCTGCATTTCCATCTGTTCTTGTTTTCGAGCAATTGCTTTAGGAAGCTCTTCAACTGCTCTCCGTCGATCTTCTTGACAAGAAACCAAAGGAAGTAAGTATTCAACAATATCTCGATGTCCTAATGTCGCAGCAACAAATCTATTTGTTTGTTCGATTTCGCCATAGTCATCATCGCTGAAATCTCCATACAATTCTTTAGTTAAAAAAGCACCTGCTTCAATCAAAGCTTTTACTAAATCTAAGTTGCCTCTATGAATCGCCAGACTTATGGGTGCTGTACTGTTCTGGCGATCGTTAACATTGACACCTGCTTCAATGAGTAAATCCAGTATTTCTCTATTTTCTTTTTGAATCGCTAGACTTAAAGGAGAGTCAGGCTCAAAATCATAATAGAAGTCTCCCTGAATTCCATTTGGATTGGCTCCTGCTTTCAAGAGTATTTCCACCATTTGAACTTGTCCCAATCTCACCGCAGCCACCAAAGCATTATCTTGTGGCGTAAGCTGAAAGTTGACATTAGCTCCGGCTTCGATAAGAACTCGTAAACCTTCTATCCACTTGAGTTCAACGGCATAGGTTAGAGGCGGAAGCGTCGTTTTTGGATCGACAAAATCTATATGTTTTAGGGTTTTAAGAAATGCTTGTAACTCTTCTATATCGCAGCGATCGAGCTTTTGAAAAAGATTTTGCTTGGTCTGAAAATCGAGGCTTGCATTACTCCAAATCATAGCTTCAACGATAAAAAAAAGGAGACAATTGAATCCAGTTTTTTGTGCAATACAAGCTGTCGAGCGTCAAATTAAAAGAAAGAATTTCGCTGATTTTCGGTACGAGTTTGCCAGCACCTTAATCCCCTCAACCGCAAATACCAACAGTCTATCCCCATCCCCGATCGATCGAACATCGATCCAGATTTGATGAAACTGAGGCACTTCGATATCGATTGCGCTCGGGGTCAGTTTCTATTTTAATATGCTCAAATCGAGCCAAAATGCACTTCTCATCACTACCCATAAGTTGTTTGTCGATCGTCCTAAACCGGTTCAACAACGAGTCCACACAGCCTATCGTCAGTACTGGATATTCTATTCAGTTGCAATTCCTAAAATACTGTAGTGTCACAAGTTATCGATATCTCAAAAAACATCAAAAGTCTATTTTCAGTATTAATTTTAACCTTGGCAAACCCTCAAACTCACTGCAACACTCGGAAATATTCCTGAGCGATTCCAGCAATATGCGCCGCGCGATCGAGCCAGTTAATAATCATCCGAGCCGTATAAAAATCTCGATACGACCCTTCAATAAAGTCGTTCAGTGAATACCCCGTAAACGACCCATCGCGCATTCCCAACACCAAAATCTTCGCCGCAATGTCTTTCTGAGCAGCTAAAACGGGATTACCAATCAAATCGATACCCAACCGAGCCGACCAGTGACGGTAGTTCGCTCGTCCCGTCACCTGCACGAAACCCCGTCCTTTATAGAGCGGCCCGTCTCCTGCATAAAAGTTTCCCAGATCGTCTCGCCACTCGTAAGCCCAGCCACTGGCCAACTCCTCCATCCATTTTCCCATGTGGGACTCGTGTTCGGCGGTTGCCAGAACGTAGGCGATCTGTCCCAAATCCGTCACACCGTTCTCCAAACAGCTTCGCAAAATCAACGGTACTGTATCGCGCGCGAACAACCGAACATCTGCATAGGGAATCGACGCAATAATCAACTCGAGATTAAAATTGCCAATTCCGGCTCCCGGTCGCTCGGGATCGTACACCTGAACCAAACCATTCACCAAGGCCGACCAAGTTTCGCGGCCGACAATGCCATCGGCTAAGAGATTTCGCAATTGCTGAAAGCGCTTGACAGCGGCTTCTGTATTGCTGCCAAACTTGCCATCGGCGACTTCGTCAGGGGGAAAAATCCCCGCATCTTTGAGCCGTTCTTGGAGGATGCGAACGAACTCGCTCAATGCGGGATAATCTAAACCATCGTCTTTTTGGAGAACTGGATACCGCAGCACTTCTGGCGGCGGCGGTGGTTCTTCGTCTGGCTTTTCCTCTTCTAGTTTTTCCTCGGGTGTGTCGTCAGGAGTCTCGTCCGGCTCGTCCTCATGGGTTGTATTGCCCAGGGTTCGATCGATCTCTGCCCAAGTCCCCGGTCCGACGAGTCCATCGACCGTTAAGTTATTCCGCATTTGGAACACGCGCACGGACTTCTCAACGTTCGAGTCGAACTCACCGTCTACAATTTCACTGACGGGAAGCAGCTTGAGCGCGATCAAAAGCCGTTGTAACAGCTTGACGGGTTCAGTAAAATCCTTGGATTTGATGCCGTCTCCAGGTCTGAGGAGGGGACGTTTGACGGTCATGGCAAATTGGGAATAATTGTTGAGTCTATTTTAGACAGCTCCGAGCAATTCCGGCTAATTTTTCCCAAAATCCTCGACTCCCGATTTCCCTCTTACCCTCGAACCGCTGCTTCCGATAACCATTCAATTTCTTGCGGATGCCACAAACGACCGTCCATCGCCATTTGTTCGATCGAACTGGCCAGACGCAATGCTCTTAACGCCTGTTCTCCCCCCACAGACGGCTGGTTTCCACCGCGCACGCAATTGACGAAGTGTTCGAGTTCGGCGTGTAACGGCTCGATATTGCTCGTCCGCACTTTCTCGATCGACCCGTCTTGACGGTACAGCACTTGACCGTAATCGGTAGAATAATTCGCCGTCGTTTGACGGTGAATGAGAATTTCGTTATTGAGAAAATCGGCTTCCGTCAGCGACGTTTTGCAATGTGCGACAATGCTACGACGCTTGCGGTGCGTTACCTTACTCGCCGTCAGCGTGGCAATGACACTGTTGGCAAATCCCAACGTCGCCGTCACGTAATCTAAATGAGGCGAACCAGACACGCTACTACCACTGGCGGACAATTTCACCACTCGATCGCCGATGAGGTCTAACATCAGATCGATGTCGTGAATCATCAAATCTAAAACGACAGACACATCGTTCGCTCGATCGGAGTAGGGACTGAGGCGGTGAGCCTCCAGCGCCAAGACGTTTTCAGTTTTTAAGACCTTGCCGAGTTCTTGGAATGCGGGATTGAAGCGCTCGATATGTCCCACTTGCAAAATACAGCCCAAATCCGCCGCCGCGTTCACGAGGGATTCGGCTTCAGCAATACTGGCGGCGATGGGTTTTTCGATCAGAACGTGAACCCCTGCCTGTAAACACGCCATGCCCACCGTGTAGTGTAATCGCGTCGGAACGGCAACGCACACCGCTTGCACGTGGGGGAGTAGATCGTGATAGTTTTCAAAGAATTTGACGCGATACTTGCTGGCCGTATCTAATCCTCGATCGACGTTGATATCTGCTACGCCGATGAGTTCTACATCTTTGAGTAGACTTAACACCCGCGTATGGTGTTGGCCCATGTTGCCAACGCCGATGACACCCATGCGAAGCGGTTCGGGTTGACTCGTCCCCGCACTGTTATTCGGATGATTCACAGTATCGACTCTCTTACGCGCTAATCTCAAACTCCCCCACCACTGGAAGAGCGCATCTGGGTAGCATGGCACGACCCAAAACTACCCAGATAGTATCACAGCGTCTCAATTTGTAAAGATTTTACAAAAACAGTTTCGGAACTGTCTGTTTTGTGGATTTTAACCAAACGTGCTGCCGTTCCAACCCCACATCGAACCCTGGGCGTTAGCGAATTCGATGTAGGTGCGCTTGGCAGAAACACCGAGGCTCGCTTCGACTTGTTGGCAAAACGACGCGCTCATGGCTCGAGTTTGCTCCGAACTCATCGTACCGATACTTTTAACCTCGATGTAGCAGACGGGATCGGACGTGCCGCCAAAGGTCATGGGAACGTCTCCTTCAAAAGCTGTCATCACGTAAGATTCCGATTTCCCGAGGTGTTCTGCGAGTTCTGCTGAGAGCTGTTTGAGCAGTCCTTCGGCAGTGTTTTTGTCTGGGACGGCGGTTGAGGTTTTGACTTGGATTAAAGGCATCAGGTTGAGACCCGTTGAGGTTTGGCTTGAGGTTTGGCTTGAAGTTTGGCTTGAAGTTTAAGCGGGTGGGCGAGGTCTCCTCGCCCCGACAATCGGCCCCGACAATTGGGGAAGATTATGGTATTGACAGAATTCGCTTGACCGAATTAGCCGCCATAGTTCCAACCCGTACTTGCAAGATCGAGGATCTTGCCGTCGCGGTGAATTCCTGCGGAAACGACCTCTCCGACGAACACGGTGTGATCGCCGTGTTCGACGGTTCCGACAACGTTACATTCGATATAACCGAGGGAATCTTTGATAATGGGACAACCGGTTTCCCCGAAATAGAATTCTACGTCTTCAAATTTGTTGCCAACGCGACGTTGGGGTTTGAAAAATTTCTGCGCCATGTCTTTTTGTCCCAGTTCGAGGAAGCTCAAGGTAAAGACACCACTCGATTGAATCATGGCGTGGGAACCGCTATCGTTTTTGACGCAGTTGACGACTAATGGCGGCTCGAAGGAGGCTTGCATGACCCAACTGGCGGTAAAGCCGTTCGCGTTTTCGCCATCCTTGACACCACAGATGTAGAGTGCGTGAGGGATCTTGCGCAAGAGCGTTTTTTTAGCGGCTATTTTGGCTTCGGTATCTAACATAGGTTCGCGTTTCTAACCCTTCTGAGTTTGTTCGGAATTCTTAAACTCTTGGTTATTGTACGTGGATTTAGGGTTTGGCGAGGATGTGGAAGGTCTGTTGGCGGTAGGTTTCGATCGATCGGCGCTATCGCTACGGGAGCGTTTGTGTTAGCCGCGAAAAAGCTGTTCTCGTTGAGCCATTGGAGATCGTCGGTGAGGGCGTTGGCGTTTCCGTAGATCGTGCCATGAGTCCGAGCGAGAAGATCGGCGAGCAGCTCGGGACAGGCAGTTTCTGCTTGAGGATGTTGCAACAGCCAACTGAGAAGGTACATCAACCGCTCGAAATCAACCAGTCGGGCGTAGCGATGCCAGATGAGGTGACGGGTGTATTTGAGTCGTTGATTGCGTTGTGGGTACAGTCGATCGAGTGGGTAAAAGAGGGTGGCAAAGTTGTAGTCGCCTCGGGGAGTCAGCGGAACGGAACGCACGGCGAGAAAGCCCTCGGAAACGTGAGGTGGAAATCGATCGAGATCGGTTCCTAGAGCCTCAATGACCGATGGAGGAACGACCCGGTTTCGCTGACGGTTGCGCTGTTGACAAACAGCGTTGGATGTGTTAAAGATCCAAGCAACCCAAGGCGTCTGGGGGGAAATTTGGCGGACGCGTTGAAGGAAGGACAATCGCCACGCGCGTTTGGCGTTCGTGGCATCGTAGATGATGGGAAAGCCTCCAGCCAAGGCGGTTTGAATTTGCTGGTCAACTTTGGCTTCGATGTCCGGCCAATTCCCTTGAATGCTGGCATCGCCGTAAAGTCGGGCGCGAATAGCATCGGTGGATACGAGGCGGTAAGTCGGACAGCGATCGATCCACTGTCGAGCGAAGGTGGTTTTACCACTTCCAGGAAGCCCGACGAGAAGGTGACAAGGGATTGGCAAAATGGGCAGCAACATGGGATCGATCGAGACAGCAATCTGAAATTCGATCGAAGACACCCTCAAAAGTTCAGGTTGCTGTCAAAACGAGTCTGGAGCGATTGAGGTCGTGCTCTAATACATTGTCAATACATTGACAAGACAGAATTAATACATCGGAATCATCTGAAGCATTCCGAGGCCTAAATCATCGGGACTGACGAACTGAATCTCGTAAAAAGCCAACATATCGCGAACTTGAGGGTTTCCGCGATGAGCTCCCGTCGCACCCATAGCGATAATAAACCCACAATAGCCCCCAGCTTGACGGCTCATGGTGTCCCAGCGTTGCCGGACTTCACGGTGATTGGGATCGTCTTGGTTGTATTCTCCAAACAAATACAACTCCTCGTTTTCGAGTTGAACGATTCCCAAGTCAAACATTTCGCCTTGAAAGGGATTTTCGCCGGGATTGAAACAGATCGATCGAACGCCTCCCGCTTCGCGAATTCGATCGATCGTCTCTTTGGCTTTCGGACGAGTGGTTTGAACGATCAGAACGGGAAGACCTTTTCCTTGGTGAACGAGATCTTCCCCAGCTTGATGGGATTGAACGCTATGCTGCAAAACTTCGACTAAATCCCAAGGAATACTCCCCAGCGTTAATAGAGATCGATCGGGGATCAAATCTTCTCGGAGAAGCGGACTACCATCGAAAAACTCGCCGTCAAAATCAGCATCTTCGTCTTCTTCATGCTTCGATGCCATTTCAAACAACTCGCTGGCCAAGTCTGGCAACGTCGAAACCGTGACTTCAATACGTTCGACATCCGCCTCTAATTCAGGTGGAAGTTCGATCGTATATTGGCTTTCGATCGAGCGAAACGTCTCTTTTTCTAATTTTCGGTGGTGTTTCGCACAAAAACGGTGTAGGGCTTCCAGGGCTGCCAGAACGGGGATGGCCTCCTCTTCATACAAGAACGATCGTAAGCCTTCCAACGGATGGAGGTTGCCAAACTGCGGCTCGATTTCTTCCCAGTCGAGGTCAGATAAATCTAAATCTTCGTCGTCGAATTCTTCCCGGCTATCATAAGTTAAAAACAGACAATCTTGATTGAGAAACGCATTTTCAAGCTGTTCGATCGATTCGTTTCGCAACACCGACGCTCGAAACTTTTTCAACGATTCGAGCGATCGATATAATAAAATTCCGTAATCGAGTCCCAGCATTCCCAACACCGACACGTAAAACGTCTCGATGCCCCATCGATTCAATTGAACGGCAATAATCTGATGGTCGCCGAGATACTCCCAAGGTGCATCGTCCCACAAATGGCCAGCGCAATCTTCTAAAGGTCGAACGTACTGGGGGGGAAGATGAGGCGGACGGACTTTAATCGTACTTTGCAAACCGCGAAAGATTTCGTCGATGAGGGGGAGATCGGGAACGTAATCTAACGCGATATCGAGCTCTTGCAAAACGCCACGCAGGAAAAACAGCAATTCCCGATCTTTAACGACAATTTTTTGAGGACGAGCGGGCTTCGCAGGACTGTGGGGGTGTTCCATCGCCCGTAGCAACGTCCGTACAGCTGCTTCCATGCCCGTGTCGGACGCGACCATATCCATAGCACGAACAATACCTTCCGAACCATCTACCCACAACACGCACTCACTCGGTGCATCAGGGCGTTCTGATTCAGAGGGAACGTTGAGGGGTCGTCGGTCTCCTTCCCACACACAGGGAATTTGTTCTAACTTTTGCAGGCGGCGACGAGTAGATGGAGTCAGCACGATTGTAGACGAAGTGAGCAATGAGTCGAACGTCAAGCGAGGTCGAACGTCAAGCACGACCCGATCGCTTTTGGGGCAGCGTTCTAATCGGGGGAACTATTCCACTGTACCACTGGGAACGAACGGAACCCACGGAGTCGATTGAAGATTATCACTCACTCGATCGACGCTTTGAGGAGAACGAAACCCCCGAACAAACGTTATGATTTGTAATGAAAGTGGTATTGAGAAAGAATTGCAGATCCATGCCAACCCAAGCCCCGATTCTCGTCGAAAAGACTAAGCTCGAAAAGCCTCCCTTAAGCCTTCACTATCTCGGCGATCGCGTCTTGCGCCAAAACGCTAAACGAATTTCTCGCGTAGACGAGAGCATCCGAAAACTGGCGAAAGAAATGCTGCAAAGTATGTATAGTGCGGATGGTATCGGTTTGGCTGCTCCCCAAGTCGGCGTTAACAAACAAATCTTAGTCGTTGATTGTAATCTCAACGATCCCACCACCCCCCCTTTGATTCTCATCAACCCTACAATTCACAAGGTCAGCCGCGAAATCGCGATTGGAGAAGAAGGCTGTTTGAGCATTCCCGGCGTATATTTAGATGTCAAGCGTCCGGCAGCGATCGAAGTGTCCTATAAAGACGATCGCGGTCGTCCGCAGCGGCGCACCTTTGACGGTCTACCCGCACGGGCTATCCAACACGAAATGGATCACCTACACGGCATTTTGTTCGTCGATCGAGTAGAAAACGAATTCGAGTTAACCGAACAGCTTGCGAAACACGGGTTTTCGGTCAACACCGTTCGCCGCGCCAAAAACTAATCCAAATAAAATCAATAATGGAGAGCGCCATCGTGATTACAACGCCCAAAGCCGGTTTTCTCCTCGCTGCCTCTTGTGTGGCGGCTATCGCTGCTGTCGGTTCGATCTTCGAACTTTCCTCGGGACACCCGCAATACGGAGTCTGGTTTACGGGGATTGTCCTCACCCTGAGCGTTCCCCTCGGTGGCTTTTTCTTTTTTGCCGCCGTGCGAGAAGCGAAGGAAAATCAGTGATGATGAGATGGGGAGGAGAGGAGATGAGATGGGGGGATGATGAGATGATGAGAAGCGAATTACCCGACCCTCCTTACTCTTCACTCCTCACTCTTCACCTTTCACTTTTCACTTTTCACTGTTATGACAACCGCCCCCGATTGGGAACGCTTGCAAAAAGCACTCAGTGTGGAAGCCGAACGCGGGTTTCCCAATTTGATGGGGCGAGAGTATCGGTTTAACGAGTTTCTCCAGCTCAACTTCAAACAGCCTCCCACCGAACTGACAGACGACGATCGACGTCGTTGGTGCGAACTGGCCGATCGATTTGCAATCTATCAAGATTTAACACCGAGCCAACGCCAGCACCTCGTCGCGGAGTCTCGGCGGTTTCTGATGCAGATGCAGCGTTGGGTTGAAAAAGAAGCCCGCAAATGCCAGCCTCAAACCAAGAAAACCAAAAAACCCCCCACAGTTCCCTTGCAATCGCAGGCCGTTCGCACTGGGGACATTTCTTTATACCAATCTCTCGCTGATGTGAGAGCGATCGGGCGACGTAATGCCGATCGATTGGCGAGATTGGGGCTGTACACGGTTTTCGATTTGCTGCGCTACTTTCCCCGAGATCGAATCGATTACGCTCGCCAAGTCACAATCGGCGAGTTGGAACCGGGGGAAACCGTCACGGTCATCGGACAGGTCAAACGGTGTAGTTTTTTTACCAGTCCCAAAAATAAAAAACTCACCATTCTACAACTCGTCCTCAAAGATCCCACCGGACAACTCAAAATCAGCCGGTTTTACGCGGGATCTCGCTACACGTCCCACCGCTGGCAGTACGCGCAAAAATCGCTCTATCCTTATGGTGCGACGGTTGCAGCGTCGGGATTGGTAAAAAAGAACAAGTACGGGGTAACGTTGGACAATCCCGATCTCGAAACCCTCGATCGAATGGATGGACGGATCGAATCGATGACGGTGGGGCGCGTACTTCCGGTTTATCCGCTGTCCGAAGGAATTACCGCCGATGTCATCCGTCGTGCGGTTATCGCCGTACTTCCCGCCGCACGTCAAATTCTCGAACCGCTTCCGGCGAAACTCCGACAAAAATACGATCTGAGCGATCTCCCAACCGCTATCGAACACATTCACTTTCCCCCCGACAACGACTGTCTCGATCGATCTCGCCGTCGCTTGGTGTTCGATGAATTTTTCTACCTCCAACTCGGGCTTCTCAAACGCCGCCACGAACTTCAACAAAGTTCTCAAATCGCCAACCGCGCGCCGTCAGCGGTGCTTGCGGGAAGCGGACAGTTAATCGATCGATTCTACGAAATCCTACCGTTCTCACTCACCAACGCTCAAAAACGAGTGGTTGGGGAAATTCTCAACGACTTGGCGAAACCGACCCCCATGAACCGTATCGTTCAAGGAGACGTGGGAGCGGGCAAAACCGTCGTGGCAGTCGTCGCCGTCCTCGCCGCCATTCAATCGGGCTATCAAGCGGCGTTCATGGCACCGACGGAAGTGCTGGCCGAACAACACTATCACAAACTCGTCAACTGGCTGGGACAACTCCACATTCCCGTCGAACTGTTAACGGGTTCCACCAAAGCCCGCAAGCGTCGGGAAATTTACCAACACTTACAAACGGGAGAACTTCCGGTTGTGGTGGGAACCCACGCTTTAATTCAAGATGCGGTGCAGTTCGATCGATTGGGATTGGCGATCGTGGACGAACAGCATCGTTTCGGGGTTCACCAACGGGCGAAGTTACAACAAAAAGGCGAGAACAGCATCGCGCACGTCTTATCGATGACGGCGACTCCCATTCCACGAACGTTGGCGTTGACGCTACACGGGGATTTGGATGTCAGTCAAATCGACGAGTTACCCCCCGGACGAAAGCCAATTCAAACGACGGTGTTATCGGGAAAGAACCGTCAGGAGGCTTACGATCTGATTCGGCGGGAGGTGGCGAGTGGCTATCAAGCCTATGTGGTGTTACCGTTGGTGGAAGAGTCGGAAAAACTCGATCTCAAGTCGGCGATCGAGGAATACGAGCGGTTGCAGCAGGTTTTTCCCAACTTTCAGGTGGGACTGTTACACGGTCGCATGACTTCAGCGGAAAAGGAAGCTTCGATCGAGCAGTTTCGCTGCAATCAAACTCAGATTCTCGTTTCGACCACTGTAGTTGAGGTCGGTGTTGACGTTCCGAACGCAACGGTGATGCTCGTGGAAAATGCGGAACGCTTCGGCTTGTCGCAGTTGCACCAGTTGCGAGGTAGAGTGGGACGCGGAGCCGATCGATCGTATTGTATTTTGATGACTCACGCTAAAGCGTCGGCGGACTCGAAGCAACGGTTAGAAGTTCTCGCGCAATCGCAAGACGGCTTTTTCATCGCAGAGATGGATATGCAACTCCGGGGCCCGGGGGAAGTGTTAGGAACCCGTCAATCGGGATTACCGGATTTCGCACTCGCCAGTTTGGTGGAAGATCGCGAAGTGCTAATTTTAGCCCGAGATGCTGCCGAGCGCGTCATTGCTAAAGATCCCTCGATCGAGCTATTCCCTCGCATGAAGGCAGAGTTAGAAGATCGCTTCGAGCGATTCCTCGGCGGCTCGATCTTACAGTGAAAGAGTGTTGACCGTGTAGAGTGTTTTCAGTTTGCTCTCATCTCTTCATCACACGCTCGAATCTCCCTGACGCTGCTGCTGTTGGTAACGCTGTCGATCTCGCCGTCGCAAACTATCCGCTTGCATCCGAGCTTGCCAGTCTGGTAAACCTGGGGAATTGTTCGGTTGACCGTTTCCCCCCAGATGCGGTTGCGATCGCATTGTATGGTTGACAATTGGTGGCGGCGGACGGTGAACGACCGCTTTTCGGGCTTCTTGGGGCGTTTCCGGTTGTCGCAGCTCGTTGAGAATATCGATAATGCGTGGGAACAAACGCTGTACCATGTCTCGCTGCTTGCGTTTGATGGGTTGGACGCCACCCGCCAGTTGTTGTAAGTAGCTTTGTAATTGTACGATACTGGCTTGCACGCCGTTCAAATCCGTCGCTTCCAGCGGTACGAGACGACCTTTGATGACAGCGAGTTCGCGATGGAGAAGTGCGATCGCGTTTTCAACTCGTTTGTATTCCGTGGTTTGTTGCGGAGCCGGAAGCTGTTCGTACCAGGTTTTGAGTTGCTCGATTTGCGCGACGACTTGGCGTTCTCGTTCGTGTTGCTGAGCTACAAAGGACTGCATCCGTTCCACATCCACTCTCAGACTAGCAATGGCCTTGTGCATTTGTGCCATTTGCTTGGGTTTCGCCTGGTAGCGCATTTCCCGCTGTAGGTGTTCGATTTGCTGAACCGTCATCTGGTGCGCTTGTTCGAGGCTCACCACTTTTTGCAAAATGGGTTCGAGGTTGACGGGATCGGGAAAGGTTTTCAGACTTTGATGGAGTTGTGAAAGGGAAGTTAAGTATTGTTCCTGTACCTGCTTTTGGAATCGCTGACGGTTGAGAACGCCGAGTGCCATAGCGATGGTGAGAGGCGTTGCGGCGTACAGCACTTGCTTGGTGATGACGGCGACTCCGACCCCCACAGCTGAACCGGCGATCGCAATCGTTTCGAGCAATTCTGGGAGACCTTGCCGTTTCCGGGCTTTCCCCGTCTCCGTTGTGCTAGAGGAAGATTTGGGGTTGGACATGGTGGTTTTCCTAAGTCACGATGGCGACGACACAACGGTTGGGGACTCTCGATCTCGAGGGTCGAGCGACTCCAGATTTTTACTCGTAAGTTTAGCGGATCGATCGAAGGTTCGGCTAGTTAAACGGTGT
The DNA here is from genome assembly GCA_001657325.1 of Geitlerinema sp. BBD 1991-9. Lineage (GTDB taxonomy): Bacteria > Cyanobacteriota > Cyanobacteriia > Cyanobacteriales > Geitlerinemataceae > Geitlerinema. The sequence continues at coordinate 64,035 of LWRO01000003.1, forward strand.
TAATTTGCTTGTGTCTCTGCTTCGTCTCGTGTCACTCCTGCATGGATTTCGTCGATTTCGACCGATCGCTCTATGCTTTCTCGCTCCAAAACTTTACCCCCACCATTCGCTCGATCGATCCAAAAGGCCTCTTGTCAGCGATAACAGTCGATTATATCGATGAGTCCTGTTAACGAAAACGTATTCCTGTCGTATGGGAACTTGGCGATACTTTTCCCAGACTGTCCCCAGTCTCTAGGCTTTAGATTCAGCTCCTGGCGATAGACTTCCACTCACCGCTCGGGGTATTAAAGCTCAGCGAGCGTTGTTCGGTCTCGAGCGTCTCAACCCGTCACTCTAAGTACAGAATAAAAATGCTAAAAACCTTATAGAGAGGTATAGTGTTGAGAAAATAAGGAGTAGACTGCCACTAGGGACGTTCAGTCTTTTCGATCCTGATACTTGCGTCCATTGCAAGAGGAAAATTTAGCGAGGGACTGCCACCAGGGACGTTCAGTCTTTTCGATCGAAGCTCTTCCCCTACCCGAAACGACGTGTTGGCAGCTCCTGAGACGGTGGGGTTTGTTGCAACACCATCGATCGAACAGTATTTGAGACTTTTGAATGCTTACAAACCTCTCAGTCTACAGGTATTTATACGCATAAAATACCAGTATAAATACGTTTATTTTTATATTGCTATTTCTTGGCTTGAGTATTCTCTTTGGTATCGACATCCCCAATCAACCATGCCATATTGGAGAAAAAAGTCTTTTTTTTATAACAAAAAATCATGTCAGTAATCCAGAAGAATGGAATGCACGAGATTTTTAAAGATCTGCAAAGTGCCTCAAAGCGATTGCTATTTGCTGTCGTCGTTTGGAGTCTCCAAATATCATCACTCAACTTTCTATCTTCAAAGCCCGCCTTTTCTCAAATCGTCCCCGATCGTACCCTCTCCATCCCATCACAGGTAGCAGCAGAAGAAAACACTTACACGATTGAAGGTGGAACGGCCGCAGGAAACAACCTTTTTCACTCCTTTGAAAGCTTTTCCGTCCCCACGGGAACGGAAGCCTTTTTTAACAACGCTACAACCGTTGAAAACATCCTGACCCGTGTCACAGGAAACAACATTTCCAACATTGACGGACGGATTCGAGCTAATGGAATCGCGAATCTATTTCTGCTCAATCCCAATGGCTTGATTTTCGGACCCAACGCCCAGTTAGATGTGGGAGGATCGTTTTTCGCGACGACCGCAAACAGCATTGTTTTTGACAATGGTTTGGAATTCAGCGCGACGACCCCTGAAGCGCAACCGCTACTTCTTGTAAGCGTCCCCACTGGCTTGCAATTCAACGGGCAGGGCGGAGAAATTCGAGTTCGCGGCGAAGGACATAGCTTCACAGCTTTCGATCCGCTGTTTTCGCCAATTTTCCGAAATAACGACGCTAGGGGCTTGCAAGTCAACCCCGGTCGTACACTTGCATTCGTGGGTGGCGACATAACCTTAGACGGCGCAATGCTGACGGCGGAAGGAGGACGCATTGAGTTGGGGGGAGTTGAAGAAGGATTCGTTCGTTCGATTTCTCCAGTTTCTCCCGAAAGCCAACAGTGGCGTTTTAACTACGATGGCGTGTCTAGTTTTCGAGACGTTCATCTCGTGCGACAAGCGGCCGTCGATGTCAGTGGAGTCAGTGTCGGTTCGATGCAGCTCGTGGGTCGGCAGGTTGCGCTGAGCGATGGGTCGATGGCCTTGCTGCAAAACCAAGGCACTCAAACGTTCGGTTTGTTGCGAGTGCAGGCTTCTGAGTCGTTGACCTTAACGGGAATGAATCCCGACGGCTCGATCGCGACGAGCTTGCGTCAGGCAACGATTGGCTTGGGAAGTGCTGGCGATATGGACATTGCGACTCGACGGTTAGCGATTCGCGAGGGCGCACAAATTGTGAATCGGACTCAAGACATGGGAAATGCTGGCGATATCGACATTCGAGCTTCTGAATCGATCGAACTAACTGGCGCTTCACCCAGAAACCCCATAGCACGTAATCTCATAGCAAATGCCAGCTTCGGGATGGGCTTAACTGGTGACCTTATCGTGTCAACCCACGATTTGAGCGTTCGTGGGGGAGGAAACTTAGCAACCGTAACGTTTGGGGCGGGTTCAGCTGGCAACATCTTCGTAACGGCTACTGAAGTCGTCGAGGTTATTGGAGTCGAACCCCGAATTCTTGCGCCGAGCATTCTCGGCTCTGCTTCTTTCAGTATGGGAAATGCAGGTAGTGGGATTGTTAATACCTCGAGAGTCATTGTTCGAGATGGAGGACGACTCGCTGCTGTTACTTTTGCAAGTGGTAATGGCGGTAGGCTTGTCGTAAACGCGAGTGAGTTTGTCGAAATTAGCGGAACTGTTCCGGGATCGATTAATGCCAGCTCGATCGATGCGAGTGCCAATCGGGTTGAGGAGGTTACACAGCAAATTTTTAGAGTCTCTTCTGTGCCTTCTGGTTCTCCGGGAGATTTGGAAATCAACACCCCCCAGCTCAACATCACAGAGGGAGGGTTAGTTACCGTTCGCAACAGTGGAACGGGACGTGCAGGAAGATTACAGGTGAACGCCGAAGCAGTTTTGCTCGACGATCGAGGAGGCATTACCGCTTCGACGCAATCGGGGGAAGGCGGCAACGTTACGCTTCGTGTAGACGACTCGTTGCAACTGCGCCATGCCAGCCAAATTACAGCGGAAGCCGGGGGGATTGGTAACGGTGGCAATTTGGCGATCTCCGCTGACACGATCGTACTGCTCGAAGGCAGCACGATCGACGCCAATGCCTTTCAAGGACAGGGAGGCAACATTCAAATCGAGACCCAAGGTCTGTTGCTATCCCCAGATAGTCGCATTAGCGCCAGTTCCCAACTCGGGGTTGACGGTCTCGTCACGATCGCACAACCGGAAATCGAGACCCGCTCGGCGTTGGTACAGTTGAGTAGCGATCCCCTCGATGCGACGACTCAGATCGTCTCGGCTTGTTCGGTCGCTGAGGAGAACACCTTTATCGTGACGGGGAACGGGGGTTTACCGCCCGATCCGACAGACGTTTTGAGGGGTCAAGATGTTTGGGTCGATACGCGATTGCCCGATTTTGTCGAAGCGAGTCCACTTCGACAAGTGGACTCTCACGAAGAAGAAGGCAGCTCGATCGAGCTGCCTCTCGTCGAAGCGACCGGTTGGCAGCATCGCGAGGATGGAACAGTGGAGTTAGTTGCTACACCACAAGTACGAGTCGGAAACCGTTGGCGGGGCAATTGTCGTGACTGAATGTCCTGCTGGGAAAGGTCTGGAGGAGATTGTTTTGTCCTGACCTCGCAACTTTCGAGGTTGTGTTACTCGAAGCTAGCGTTCGTTCTTGACAGCTTGTATAGCAGGCCTATTTGAGTTGTGAACAGATTTGCAGGCTAGAATCCTTACGTCACAAAGGTTTAATTCTTCTAGGATTTCATAAATCAGTTAGACCATTTCTCAATAATCCTGCTCGAGATCTTCGGCTGAACTGGGGCGAACACCGTTCGCCCCTACAGACATCTATGGCATGAATTTTTAAAAATGGTATTAGACCTGCTATAGCGAATTGTTTAAAGCGCTATTCTAGATTGACTCGGGTGACTCTTGTAGGTGAGGTGGGCGACGTCCGCGTAAATGATGGACGAGGGCGTGCAATCCCAAAACATAACTGTAATAGCCAAACCCGCTAATCTGACCGACCGCAATCGGCGCGATATAAGAGTGATGGCGAAACGGTTCTCGCTGGTGAATATTACTTAGATGCACCTCAACCGCTGGCAGATCGACAGCGGCGATCGCATCTCGAATGGCAACGCTCGTATGAGTGTACGCAGCCGGATTAATCAGTAACCCGTTGTACTGACCCCAGGCTTGTTGGATCGCATCGACGAGTGCGCCTTCATGATTAGACTGAAAGCACGAAGCTTTAACGTGTAAAGTTCGTGCTTCTCGATCGATCAGTCGATCGATTTCGTCAAGCGTCACCGAGCCATAAACGCCCGGTTCTCGCTGACCGAGTAGATTTAAATTCGGCCCGTGCAGAACAAGCACGCTAAACCAGCCTGCCGATGTGGAGGACACCAATAGACTACCGAGGAATTCGGCGATCGTCGACAGGGATCGGAATTGGCTCGGGTTCGGGCTGCACGTCAGGACCGAGTAAAATATCGATTAGCTTACGCGCCCAATCTCGCACCTTTTCCAATACCTTATCAATGTAGTCCATTAATCAGATAGCTCCTTCAGTGCGGTCTGACAATCTCGCTGAGCCAATATCGAGGTAGCTCTAACAAAGATTCGTTCTGTTCCTATCATAGCGAAATCATCTCGTCAGATCAAAGTGGCTAGACGTTCGGGATCGCTTGTGACGTAGCCTTTACCAAGAGATTCGATCGAACGATGTAATTTCAACTTAACTTAAGTTTACCATTGCGGCCGTCTTGCGAGTAGCTGAGCAGCCGAAGAAGCGGGTAGCGGTTTGGCAAACCAATAGCCCTGCCCGTAATCGCATCCGATTTCACGCAAGTGCGCCAGTTGCTCGGGAGTTTCGATCCCTTCAGCAATCGTATCCATGCCCAACGTATGCGCTAGCGAAACAATGGTACGAACAATTTCTCGATTTTCCCGCGTTTGCTCCATCTGTTGCACGAAGGATCGATCGACTTTAAGGGTATCGATCGGAAAACGATTGAGGTAACTCAACGACGAATACCCCGTGCCAAAATCGTCGATGCTTAACCTCACGTTCAGCGCTTTCAAGCGTTGCAGCACGGCCAACATGCTTTCCACATCGTCCATGACGACGCTTTCCGTAATTTCCAATTTCAAACAGCGAGGATTCAAGCGAGTTCGCGAGAGGATTTGCGCCACCCGATCGAACAAATCCGGCGATTGCAACTGCTTCGCCGACAAATTAACGCTCACCATCGTGCGATAGCGACTGGGAAACTGTCGCTGCCACAGCCGGGTTTGAGCGCAGGCCCGTTCGAGAACCCAGGCTCCCAACGGAACGATCGATCCCATTTCTTCCATCACGGGAATAAACTGTCCTGGCGACACGAAGCCGCGATTGGGATGTTGCCAGCGAACCAAGGCTTCAAAACCGGCAATTCGTCCCGAAGATAGGCGAACGAGGGGCTGATAATAAACGCGAAACTCCTCACCCAATTCCGAATGAGGCATATTTGAATCTTCCTTCGCATTCCAATCGAGTTGTTCGATGGGCGTCGAGAAAACCTGAGAGTGCGTCATGGACTGCCGCAGATCGATCTCCAGTTGAAACCGGGCAATGGACTGATTCTGAAAACTGGGATCGAACACCTCGGGATACGGTTTTTTTAGAGCTTTCGCGCGGTACATTGCCGTATGCGCGTCTTCGATGGGGTCGCGTTCGTCCCCAGTGGTTCCCAAAGCAACACCAATACTCGCCGTTACAAAGACGGGCTGTCCGTTCGTGAGAACGAAGGGGCGTTTGAGCTTGCGGCGTACCTGCAACGCGACCTCCATGAGATCGTCGAGATCGCTCGTATTGTCGAGTACCATCACGAACTCGTCAGATCCCACCCGTGCCAAAAAATCCTTAGCCGACAGACAAGTTTTCAAGCGTTCGGCAACTTCCACCAACATACAATCGCCGATGGTACGTCCCAAACAATCGTTGATCGCCTTAAATCGATCGAGATCGAGGTAAATTGCACCGACACCCCGTTTCCCGAAGCCGTAACGCTTTCGTAACAGGCGCAGTTGATTGAGCAAGAGCGTTCGGTTGGGCAATCTCGTCAGTCGATCGTGGAGGGCATCGTCGAGCAATCGGTACACGATTGTGGACGCAATTCCAGCCAGAAACCCTGTCCGAACCCAAACCACAGGAAGCCAAACCGAGGCAGCGAACGCACCAATTTCCAACAACCACAGTCCCCCCAGCGTGAGGAGGGTGAAACCGCCGAGATATACCGGCCGGCGAACGCGCCAGGCCAGCAAGGTGCCGATCGAAATCCACAGCCAAACCCAAATCGCCTCCAGCCAATCGGGAGCGTACCACCACGGCGCTCGATCGCCCAAGGCAATCGAGATCGATTGTTGAACCATCCGAGCGTGGAGTTCGACGCCGGACATTTTGACGAGTTGACTTTCCGTTTCCACGGCACTAAACGGTGTGACGAACAGATCGCGCAAGCTCGGGGCAACGGAGCCAATGAGGACGACGCGATCGCGAATCCATTGCGGGTCGAACTGCTCGTTTAACACCTCGTCGATCGAAATCGTTCGCAGCTGCTTCGGCTGTTGTCGGTAGTCCAACAGGATTTGATAGCCCGCACTGTCGAGATAGCGGTAGCCTCCGGCCGTCGAGTTCAAGGGACTGAGTGTTGTCTCGCCCAGACGCATGAAATCGGGGTTTTGAGGGTCGGGTTTCGGCTCGATACCGGACTTTTGGAGGTAGAGGAGGGCCAAACGGATCGCAAACGAAAAGATCACCTCGCCATCGGGGGTGGTCGCGAATAACACCTGGCGGCGGACGACATCGTCTCGATCGAGGGGAATATCGTTAAATCCAATCTGCTCGGCGGGAACGTTGGCAGGAGGAGGTGTACCGCCACGGCTCGGACTCTCAATACTGCGAATGACGATCGCGTTTGGAGCAGCGAGTTGCTGTTGGAGTTCTTCGCGACCTTCGCGGACGGTCACGTTTCGATACACGTCCAGCCCGATGGCGCGGGGACTGTGGCGCTGGAGAATTTCAAAGACTCGAGCGAGAACGGCATCGGATAGCGGCCATTGATATTCGCTTAAGTCAGATTCCGTGACGGCAACAATGACAGGCATCGAGCTGGGTGAGGACGCACGGGTTCGACGCATGGCTCGATCGAATGCAGCCAGTTCTGCTCCCTCGAAGCCACCCAGTGTTTGTGCGACAAACATCAATGCCGTTACAGCGACATGAACGCCGATAATTGGATGCTTAAATTTTTGAAGGGGTCGTTCGAGCGCCGCTACCCAAGGTCGTGCTTTTACCACTCCCGCTCGAGCATAGCGAACCGCCACTAACCACACCGTTTGAAACCGATCCCGCGATCTAGCCATCGAGTCTTGTTATTGCATTCGTATCAGCAGAACGTTGGTTTAATCGTGTGAGCCGAGGTAGACGAACCCACGAGTGCCGACCGAGGATTTCTCTGAAAAATGCAAGTGCGATAATTGTCAAATGTTTAACGTATCACCGAACGATCCGACGAAGGTTGCGGAGGTTGACCCCTCAAAATACGCGGATTTCGAGCAGTTTTCCGGGGACGAACATCGTTTCAGTACTTTGAGTCGCGGAAATTCAGATCGGCTGACGAGAGTGGCAAAAAGGTTATCAATCGCTCTCAAAACCCCATACCTGACGTTCGCACTCGACCTTAGCAACTCAGTCTAGATCGTTCTACAATGGCGAATCTCCAAAAATCGTAAATGCCCGTTTTTTTGTTCTAGCACCCTCTCGTCTTTGAGGTGTCCCGTGCAAGTTAGCTAACGATTGAAAGACAACGGACAACCCGTATTCAACTTCAAACTAACATTGCACTGATGTAACTTGGGTCGGACGTTCCCCCAGTCAAGCTCGGGGAGAGAGCCACCTCTAGGTCAGCTTTCGCAAGGAATTCGATCGAAGTGGATTTGCCGAACCAAGTATCTCTGTCTAGGCGCGAGTGAGACCGGTCAAGAGAAGATGAAATCTTCCGTCCCCAACTGCTCAAAGGATACATTTTTCACGATCGCCAACACAGTATCTGTGTTGACGACTGCGACCCAAGTATCGTCACCGTTGGGTTGTAAAACAATATTTTCCGCAGTAAACCCCGTGTTTGAAAGGTCTATTTTATCGTCGCCTGTCGTGAAGTCGTTGATGGTATCGATCGATCCATCGTTCACAATGATAAATCGATCGTTGCCATTTCCTCCAACGAGAATATCGCCCCCGAGATCTCCTTTCAGCCAGTCGTTTCCGTCAGCCCCGAAGAGAATGTCGTCGTTTTGTCCGCCAAAGAGGGAATCGTCCCCTCGCGAGCCGTCGAGAATATCGCTGTCGGTGTTGCCGAAGATCAAGTCGTTGCCATCTCCGCCTTGAACCGTATCGAAGCCGATATCACCAGCCATGATATCGTCGCCGAGATTCCCCGTCAGGATGTCATTATCCCGCCCGCCGAGAACGGTATCTGAACCGTCGCCGCCGTCAATTCGATCGAATCCGGCATTGCCGAAGATCAAATCGTTGCCGTCTCCACCTTGCATCGTGTCGTCGCCGACTTCGCCGGCCATCGCGTCGTCACCGTCTCCCCCATCGAGAAAATCGTTGTCCGCACCAGCAAACATTAAATCGTTACCCAATTCTCCTTGTAAGAAGTCGTTTCCGGCATTTCCGAACAGTTGGTCGTCGTTATCGGCACCGAAGAGATTATCGTTTCCCCCCAAGCCAGACATTACGTCTCTTCCAGCTTTCCCCCGCAAGGCGTTGTTGTTTTCGTTGCCGAACAATACGTTTTCCGTGTCGGGATTTTCGCCTTCTACGGTATCGATCGTGACGTTGGGAGATGGAGATGCGATCGGTGGAATTGCTGTAATACTGCCGTTGTTGCCGTTTGGATTCGGTGCGACAGGCGTTTCGGGTTCTGGCAGTTCCACTTCGTCAGCCACGAGTACCTGTACCCTTGCCGTGTCCAGGTTGCCATCGGTATCGCGAACCGTGTACTCGAAGAAGTCAAAGCCTTGGAAATCGTCAGCAGGCGTGAAAACCAGTAGATTGCCGTTTTGTGAGATCGTGCCGTTGTTCAGTGCCGTCGTATCAAAGCTAGAAATCGAGACGGAACTGAACAGATTGTCATTGGCGAGAACGTCAATTTCAATCGATCGATTGGTTTTCGTCCGTGCTTCGTCGTCGATGGCATCGGCGGGATTGATAATCACCGTTGCCGTATCAGTCCCGCCGTTTTGGTCTTCGACGGTGTAACTGAAGCGATTGGGGCCGTTGTAACCGAGTGGCGGCGTGTAACGGATTTTATCGTCGCTGGTGTCACCGGTGTTGTTCGTGATGAGACTGAGACTACCGCCGTTTTTCGCCGTCGCGTCAAAGGTTTGCAACCCGACTGTGTCGCCGAGTCTGGCATCGGGTTCGCTATCGTTGGCCAGCAAGTCAATGACGAGCGATTCGCCAGCCGCTGCGGTAAAGACTTTGTCGTCTTCAGCAATCGGTGGCGTGTTGATGGTAACCGTAACCGTCGCCGTGTCGTTACTGGCAGAGTCGGTAATCTTGTAGGTGAAAGTATCTTGACCGATAAAGTCACCAGGTGCTTGGTAAACGAGCTGGCTGCCACTGCGGCTGATGCTGCCACCGTTTGCAGAAAAACCGTCGAAGGAGAAAATCACGAAATTGTCGCCATCTGGATCGATGTCGTTTTCAAGAACGTTAATGGCGACGGACTGATTCGTTAAGACCTCGGCTGTATCGTCCAGGGCGTTGAGGGTATCGTTGAGTCCCGAGACGGTGATGCTGACGGTTCCGGTTGCGGTCGCGCCTTGAGAGTCGTTGACGGTGTAGGAAAAGCTATCTACAATACTTTGCCCTAAAGAGAGGGCTTGCAGGTCAGTCGCGTTCGTCGGATCGTAGGTGTAGTTCCCGGCGGCGTCGATCGTGACAGTAGCGCCCCTCGAACTGACTAAATTTGTGGTTGCCGTAAAGGTCAGCGTGTCACCCGTATCGACATCTGCCACTAGGGAAGCTAGCGATCCGCTCAAAGTCGTGTCTTCGTCTGTGCTTAGAGAGGTATCCGAGGCAGTGGGTTGGTCGTTAACTCCCCGGATTTCAACAGTAACGGTAAAACTCGAGAGAGAGCCATCGTTGACATAAGAAAATGTATCCGTCGTAAAGGTTGACGGATTGGCAGCTTGATAGGCGGGAAGTGCTTGAAAAGCAGCCACGCTTCGCGGATCGTAGGTAAAGCTTCCATCGGCATTGACGGTAACTGTCGCGCCATTCGTGCTTGGATTGCTGTTATTGCGTAAAGCAGATCCCCCTCCATCGTTAACTAGAACACCGGGTGCTGCAATATTGAGAACTTCGTCTTCCGTGATGGGATTGGTTGTCGTGTAATCGTCGTTGTTCAAGACACCGGTATAGGCTTGACGAATGGATTGCGCGAAGGGAAACGATCCGTTCGCCGAACGTCCGACCCGAACGTTTAATTCCCAATTTCCACCGAGAGCTTCACATCCAGTGAGGGTGGTCGATGCAGCAATTTCGGCTTGGGTGAGGCGGTGGAGTTTTTCAATGAATTCCGCTCCAGCATCTCCCGCAGCGACTTGGCAACCGTAGAGATAGAGTGAAAAATCGGGACGGGTTCGGCCGTTTTCCGCGTTGCTCCAACTTCTCAAGCGATCGAGAGATCGATCGAGGGTATCGAGGCTCAAGCGCGCGTTCCCCAACATCAAACAGCCGGGGCTACCGTGGGAAATGACGTGAAGTTCCCTGACGTGGGGACGTTGCGCTAAGGCTTCGCTAATTTCGACAATGCCGTCTCGATCGAGCGGTAACAGAATAGCTTCTGCTCCGGGAACGAGTCCGGACAACAATCGATCGACATCAGAAACGCCCGCGTCAACGGCAACGAGTCGGGGAACGCGGGTAGAAGGTGAAGGCTGGAGCATCATGACGACTTCCGTGCTGAAACGACGGCACAAATCAAACAATCGCGGGTGCGTCGGGTCGAGGGTACGCTTTCCGTCCATCTATCGTAGAAATTTCGATCGCGGTAAATGTTCCCGAAACGCCCATTTTTTTAAGGAGTGGGGAGTTGCCAAGGGGATCGGCCGATCCTCGTCCCCTGACCTCTCTCCCTATCTCTACTGTAGTTCGTCCAGTTTTTCTCGCACGCGCTCGGCCGCCTCAGCATTGCCTTGTTGTTCGTAGAGATTCAGTGCCGTTTCGAGTTCGGAAATGGCTTCTGAGGTTCGGCCGCGTTCTTGTAAAGCTATCCCCAACAGGTCATGCGCTTCGGCGAGATCGCCGTCGGCCTCGACGGCTTGGCGGAGTGCGATAATCGCGTTGAGTCCGTCGTTGTTTTCCAAGTACAGTTTGCCGAGTTCGAGGTGAATCTCAGCACGATCTCGGTTTAAGGCGGCGGCACGTTGGTAGAGGTCGAGGGCGTTTTCTCGATCTCCTCGTGCTAACAACAGCCGAGCGACTTCAAAAATGAGATCGCCGTTGCGCGGTTCGAGTTCGATGGCACGATCGAAGGCAGCAATGGCTTCGCTGACGTTGTTAGTGTTGAGTAGAGCAATGCCTAAGTTAACTTGTACTCGTCCCTCGTTCGGCACTTGTTCTGCAGCTTGACGCAACACCTCGATCGCTTCTTCGTACTGTTCGAGTTGCAGCAGGGTCGAGCCAATGGACTCGCGGATTCGCCAGTTGTTCGCGTTGAGTTCGGCCGCCCGTCGGTAAGCTTCCAACGCCCCCGCGTAGTTCCCTTGGCGATAGCGCACGACTCCCAGTCCGAGAAAAGCGTTGGCATTTCGATCGTTGAGTTCGGTGACGGTTTGATACTCGACTTCAGCTTCTGCGTCGTTGCCAGCATTGGCTAACGCATAGGCTAAGGCATAGTGAAATTCGGCAATGTTGGGTTCGAGTTCGAGGGCTTGTCGGTAGGCTTGCACGGCAGACTCGAAATTTCCCTGTTGGGCTTCGAGATAGCCAATGGCTGAGAAGATTCGCGCGTTGGAGTCGTCTAAACCCGCTGCTTCTCGGTACAGTTCCAACGCCCCCGCGAAATCTCCGGCATCGATGCGCTCTCGCCCTTCAACGAGCAGTTGGTTGACATCGGGTTCGTCCTCGTCCGTTTGCGCGATCGAATAGGAGGACAACCCTGTCGGCAGTGTGTTTGACTGGGGAAGACCGGTAAACGAAGCCTCTTCGAGAACCAACGAGTGTTCGGGGTTGAAGGGCCGTCCGTAAGCGGGTGCGATCGAGAGATTAGCAACACTCGCAAGGAGCAATGTGGCGGCCAGAGAACGAAACGTTGCCATAGAGGAGTGGGGTTGAAGTAAGGACATACGCGGTTGAGGAGAACGAACGAGCGAGCGACGTTACTAGACTGTTGGATTGTCTAGTAACGTCATGAAATATACATCTTAATTTGAGATCGATACAGAGCCTCGATACCGCGATCAGGCTTCAAAGGTCGTTCCACACGAACTCAGAGATCGAGTCTCTCTGGGTCTCGCACGCCGAACGCAATATCGTGGTTTCGAGCGTTCGATCGAGTTCTAAGCCTGAATCTGAGCGCCCATTCGCTGTTCGAGTCGATCGAGCAACGTTTCGACGTCGGCACTGACTTCTCTGAAACACTCGGGTGGGGTGGGTTGGGGCTGATATTGAACGGCTTGAATTTGACCTTTCCCGATAGCAACGATCAGCACTTCGACTTCGGGGTTGTGATGCTCTAACACGCCCATCATTTCCCGAAGGTGATTTTCAACGTTGCGATTTAAGGTTTCGAGGGCTTCGCGAGAGCAGGTGACAAAGTGGGGTTTCGGTTCGATATCGATGCCTAACGTGAGATTTCCCTCCGTGTCGCGCAAGTGCAACCCCCAAGCGAGAGCAGCGAGTTCGGCTTTGTTGTCCTTGATAAAGCGATCGAGTTGTTCTCGCCACTTTCGATCGGCGGAATCAAGGGGTGGATTTCCCGGTCTGATCATAGTCAATCGTTGTTAATCGTTGAGAAAATTTGAGAAAACTAGCAGTTTGAGCGAGATCGATCCCTCGACTGAATCGTAATTTAACCTTCGTCGCGCCACGGCCGTTCGGCCGTCCAATGGCGATCGGACGACGCATAAACGACAATTCTCTTTAACCCTGCGCGATCGAGCATCGCGGTGACTTCTTCAACCGTAAACGCAGCATACAGGGAATCGCGAAACAGTTTCGTTTGAGGGGAATCGTAGTCGGGGCCGATTTGCGCGACGAGTCGATCGATCGTCGCTCGGTCAGGGGGACGAAATAGATCTCTCAACAACAGTCCGCCGTTCGGTTTGAGAACGCGATCGATTTCCTTGAAAAAGGGCATCGGGTCGCTGAGATGGTGGACGATGCTGTTCGAGACGACTAAATCGAAGCTGTTATCGTCGTAAGGCAGTCGCTTGGCATCGACTTTTTCGAGACGGATTCGATCGCTCAAGTGGGCGGCGGCGACGTGCTGCTGTCCGAGTTTCAACATATTTTCCGATAGGTCGATGCCGACGATCTGCCACTGGGGGCGCATCTCGGCCATCAACACGGGAATTCGAGCCGTCCCGGTTCCCGCATCGAGAACGAGTCCCGCAGACAAACCGAGGTCGGCTGCAGCTTCAGCAAAGGCCGTGTTGACGTCGGTAAAGTCCATCGCATCGTAGGCGACGGACTCTTCCCAAGTATCCATGACTTCCGGCTCGAGAACTCGTTTCAGCATGAGTTAAACGGTCGATGGGGGAGTTCGATCGAATTTATTGTATCGCTTTTGATGTCCGAATCAATTTCAATTTAATGTTTCAAGCAAACCCTTAAAACGCAACCCAAAAACGAATCAGAGCCATCCTAGACGTTCTTTTGGCGACTTTTTAAAATTTTAAAAAAAATAAAAAGCCATGTTTTTAAAAAGTCGAATTGCTGTTCGTCCGACACATTCTGAGAGCCACAATCTGCGACATCTCGCATCGCAAATCATCTAGATGATTTCTAAAAAAAACGGTTCCATTGCTGAAACCGAAGGGTTGAGATGACGTTTTACCGTCCAAATGGAACGTTCGATCGATCAATCGAGATATCCCATCAACAGATCGATGTTAATGTCGCTGTTCGCTGCGACCGGACGGTTGCCCATAATTGAAATCGTTTCGCTAATCGCTAACGTACTCGCCGCAATGGGGCGAATTCCAGAGGCTTGTAGGGTGTCTTTCACTTTCAGCGCGCTAGCCGACACCGGGCGGCTTCCCATCGTGTTGTAGGTGTCTCGAACAGCTAAGGTGCTCGCCGCAATAGGACGAATTCCCGAAACTTGCATCGTTTCTTTAAACTGCACGTCGCTGGCAAAGACCGGTCGCGCACCGCCAACAGCTGAAAACGTATCGGCAATTTTACGGCTGCTGACCGTCACCGGGCGGTTCCCCGGCAGGTACTCGGAAGGTCTGAGGTTGAGGGTTGCCTGCGACTGAGCTTCCCCCTGAACCGCTAGGGCTGTTGTTTCGTTCCCGTTTTCGTTTTGCTCCTCGCCATTATGAGCTTGAGCGATCTCGTTCGTCATCGTTTCCTCGGTGGTACTCATATTTGATTCCTTATCTCAAATTACAGATCTCGTTCGATCGAGGGGCAACGTGCGTTCGGCAATAAGGCGATTGCAGCTTGCCCGGGCTTGGGACAGGACATTCGCCCTGCAAAACCTTAAAGATGCTTTGAATCCTCGTCGCTTCACGACTCTCTCAATGCTCGAAAAGCGTTGGCGCTAAACGAATTTTATTGTTTATTTTAGAATTGCTTAAGCATTGTTGTAAAGGATTCTCAACGATATGATACAGAACGATACATGAGTTTCGATCGCCACAACAGACGACAAAACTTTATCGATGCGTTTATATTTATTTATCACGCCGCCAAACCTGCCACGGTAGGGAACTGGTAGCGATCGAGTCGTCAACTGCGACACGCGATCGAGACGTTTGACTGTCCTTTGTCTGCCCTCCGTCGCGCTTCCGAACGCCAGACGATCGATCCTGTAGATTTGTCAGGGCGATCGATTGTCGATCTTCGACGTTCGGATATATGGTTGAGATTGAAGCCCCATCGGGCGCTCCTCTTAAAACCTGACCCACCTTCGCACAGTACAAGTCGAAGCACAATTCCATGTCAACCCTGGTCATCGTTGAATCTCCCACTAAAGCCCGCACCATTCGCAAGTACCTTCCTGCTGACTACCAGGTGGAAGCCTCCATGGGTCACGTTCGCGATCTCCCCCAATCGGCGAGCGAGATTCCACCTGACGTGAAAAAGGAAAAATGGGCTCAGTTGGGAGTCAACGTCGAAGCGGACTTCGAGCCGATTTACGTCATTCCCAAAGACAAGAAAAAAGTCGTTAAATCCCTCAAGGACGCTCTTAAAACGGCCAGCGAACTCGTCCTCGCCACAGACGAAGACCGAGAAGGGGAAAGCATTAGCTGGCACTTGCTACAAGTCCTCAAACCCAAAGTTCCCACGAAGCGCATGGTCTTCCACGAAATTACGGAAGATGCCATCCGCAACGCCCTGAGCAACTGTCGCACCCTCGACGAACAACTCGTCCACGCCCAAGAAACCCGACGCATTCTCGATCGACTCGTCGGCTACACCCTCTCGCCGCTCCTGTGGAAAAAAGTTGCCCCTAAACTCTCCGCTGGTCGCGTTCAGTCGGTGGCCGTTCGCCTGCTGGTGATGCGCGAACGGGAGCGCCGCGCCTTCCGTATGGGGGCGTACTGGGATCTCAAGGCGAGTCTGACTCACGAAAAAACGCCTTTTGAGGCTAAACTGGTCGCGGTCGCTGGCACGAAGGTGGCCACCGGAAGCGATTTCGACGAAGCGACCGGACGCATTACCGAAGGTCGCAACGTTCTGCTCCTGGGTGAGGAAGCAGCCATCGCACTCAAAAACCGTCTGATCGATAAACCCTGGTCGGTCGAAAATCTCGACGAACGCTCGGGTAAACGCAAACCTTCACCGCCGTTTACCACTTCTACGCTCCAACAGGAGGCAAACCGCAAACTGCGTCTGTCAGCACGGGAGACGATGCGAATTGCGCAAAGCCTCTATGAAAACGGCTACATCACCTATATGCGGACGGACTCCGTGCATTTGTCCGAACAGGCGATCTCGGCGGCTCGTGAATGTGTCGAGCAAATGTACGGGAAAGAATACCTCAGTCCCAAGCCGCGCCAGTATGCCACTAAAACAAAAGGCGCTCAGGAAGCCCACGAAGCCATTCGTCCCGCAGGAAGTCGTTTTCGCACGCCGAAGGAAACAGGACTCAAAGACCGCGAACTCGCCCTTTACGATTTGATTTGGAAGCGCACGGTTGCTTCCCAGATGGCGGAAGCACGGCAAACCTTTCTCACCATCGATCTCAAAGTCGAAGACGCACTGTTTCGTGCCAACGGCAAACGTATTGACTTCCCCGGCTTTTTCCGGGCTTACGTGGAGGGTTCCGACGATCCTGACGCGGCGTTGGAAAACCGCGAGGTGATTTTGCCCAATTTGGCGGTGGGCGATCGACCCGATTGTACGGAGATCGAAGCCATCGGCCACGAAACCCAACCCCCTGCCCGTTTCACAGAAGCGTCGCTGGTGAAAACCCTCGAAAGCGAAGGAATCGGTCGTCCGAGTACCTACGCCAGCATCATCGGGACGATTATCGATCGTGGCTACGCGCAAATGGGAGGAAATGCTCTCATCCCGACGTTTACCGCTTTTGCCGTGTGTAGCCTCTTGGAAAAACACTTTCCCGATCTCGTGGATTTGCGGTTTACGGCCAAAATGGAGCAGACGCTCGATAATATCTCAACGGGAGAAGTGGATTGGATTCCCTATCTGCGGAAGTTTTATTCGGGTGACAGCGGACTCGATACTCAAGTTCGCCAACAGGAAGACCGTATCGACCCGGCAGAAGCGAAAACCGTCGAACTGGAAAACCTCCCGGTTAAAGTCCGCATTGGTAAATTCGGCCCCTATTTTGAGGCGGAGAACAACGGCGAAACGATTACGGCCTCGATTCCGCACAATTTAACGCCGGCCGATCTCAACCCGGAACAGGTGGAGGTACTGCTCAAGCAGAAAACGGAAGGCCCTGAGAAATTGGGGATGCACCCGGAAACGGGGGAGCCGATTTTCTTGCTGGTCGGGAGCTATGGCCCTTACGCACAATTGGGTGAAGCGACGGAAGACAATCCCAAACCCAAGCGAGCCTCGTTACCGAAAGGAGTCAATAAAGAGAACGTCACCCTCGATATGGCCGTCGGGTTGTTGTCGTTACCGCGCAAACTCGGCGTTCACCCAGAAACGGGAAATGCAATTCAGGCGGGGCTGGGACGTTTCGGTCCCTACATCGTTCACAAGAAAGGGGGCGAGGACGGGAAAGACGACTATCGATCGATTAAGGCGAGTTCGGGAGACGACGTGTTGACGATTCAACTCGATCGCGCGCTGGAGATGCTCGCCGAACCGAAACGAGGTCGCGGCCGCCGTGGGAGTACGAAGAAACCGTTACGGGAATTGGGCGAACACCCGGAAGATAAGGAACCGGTCAACGTTTACGATGGTCCTTACGGCCCCTATATCAAGTACAAGCGCAAAAATGTCTCGATTCCCGAGGGCGATACGGTTGAAACGCTGACGCTGGAGCGGGCGGTGGAACTGATCGCAGCGAAGGCGTCGAGTTCTAAGTCGAAGTCGAGTGCTAAGACGAGTAAGTCGAAGTCGAGTACATCGAAGACGAGCAAGTCTAAGACGAAGAAAACATCGGCCCGGAAGAAGAGTTAAGGAGATGATGAGATGAGGGGGTGAGGGGGTGAGGCGATCGCTCATCGTCTTCTCCTCATCTCCTCGTCCAATCATTGCGTCATTACTAAAAGGGGGGAGAGTGGAAACAGTCTCGACGGCGGTTCGAGCAAAACCGTTTTTGAAGTGGGCGGGTGGAAAAAGTCAACTTCTCGAACAGCTCGATCGACGTTTTCCAGCAGCGTTGAAACGAGGATCGATCGAGCGGTATGTCGAGCCGTTTGTTGGGAGTGGTGCGGTTTTTTTACACATCGCTCAGTTTTACCCGGTGCGCGAGTTTTGGATTTCGGATATTAATCCGGAATTGATCGTGGCCTACCAGACCGTGCGAGATCGGGTTGAGGAGACGATCGAGCGGTTACGAACTCTCGAGGCGGAATATTTAGCACGCGATCGAGAAGCACGACAGATTTATTTTTATGAGGTTCGATCGCAGTTCAACCAAAATCGTCCGGATTTCGATTTTGATACGCCCAATCCTGATTGGATCGATCGAACGGTTCAACTGATTTTTCTCAATCGAACTTGTTTTAACGGCTTGTTTCGCGTCAATCAGAAGGGCGAATTTAACGTTCCTGCTGGACGTTATAAAAATCCGACGATTTGCAATTTTGAAAATTTGCAGCTCGTTTCTCGGATTTTACAGCGGTCTCGTGTTCGCTATGGTGATTTCACGGAATGCTTGGAATTCGTAAACGATCGAACGTTTGTTTATTTCGATCCACCCTACAAACCTATTAGCAAAACGTCAAACTTTAACGAATATTCACAACACAAGTTTGACGATCGAGAACAATTTAGATTGCGAGATTTTTTTAAAACACTCGATAGCTTGAATGCAAAATTAATGCTGAGTAATTCCGACCCGACCAACGAAGATTCGACCGATCTCTTCTTTGAAAATGCTTATGCAGGTTATCGGATCGATCGAGTACGTGCAAACCGACATATCAACAGTAATGCTTCGAGACGGGGAGAAATCAACGAAATTCTGGTTTTGAATTATCGTGATTTTCTGTGACTTCTATACTGGCACTCTGGTATTAGGAAGATACTAGAGCGCCAGTACAGAAGTAATGGTAGTAATGGTAGGGTGTGTTACGCGGACGAAAAATGGGTTAAAAATCCAGTTCATGAGATTTCCGCGAACGCACCCAGCACTTTTGTACCGCTGCTCTAGGAGTATGGCTTGCACAGATGGCGATTTATAATCTGTTTGCAGTGTATGGAAACTTCGCCAGGAAAAGCCTTCAGCGATGATTATCTACAAGCTGGACAAGTATAGCAATCGCCAGAGCCAGTAAGACATTTTCAAAGCTGAAATTTATACACAGCGTAAGCCTTCAGGTGTGGGGGTTGACAAAAAGGAAAAGACAAGTAGCGTAGAGCAATGGGAATCAAGCTACCAGAAATCCCCAAGGACAGAGAAACTCTAGACAGCTCCCCAAATCCGTTCTAGTGGAGTTAGTGCTGCAACAGCAAGCAATACTTGAAAAACTGGTAAAGGAAAGATCCGAAAAGGATTCGGGTGCATCGACCGTTACGAAAGGCTCGAACCTCAAATCTGTCGAGGGTGTGGAGGAAAGCACTTTCAACAGCGAATCCACACAACGATCGACAATCCGACTCGATCGAGATCGCAAATCCTCCCGTAACTTCGTCTCGGGACTGCGAACCCTAAACGCCTCGTACAGCAAACGCTGGCATTCCTCCAACAGGCGATCGTAAGCCGTCTGAATTTCCCGAATCACTGAAACCAACGGAACGCACGAACGATAATCCTCCCCTCCCAGTCGCGAGAGGGGAGACGAAAAAACTTAAGCGTGGCAGGTGCAACCCTTGTGACCGCAACCGCTTCCGTCAGGATGTCCGCTCGCGCAAGCCTCACTGCAATAGTACTGACCGTCTTTTTCGACGGCTTTATCCGTGTCTACGATGCACAAGCAAGACTCGCAGGCGCATTTCATTTGCGTAACGGTGGTCATGGCACTTTGTCCTAAATGCGATCGAAATCTGAATAGATTTTCAGATGTTTTGACTGTAACACCATCCAACGGGCGATCTCTCGACTGTCAGAAAAACTTAACCATTCCTTACCTCGGGAAGTCCCATCCGCATCACCACAAAACCCGAGATGCCCCAGTAAGCCCCGACCCAGATGTCGAGTAAAATCGATCTATATCGAAGCAATGGCACGTCATTACGCTGAAGGTCAGAACCCATGACTCGCGAAACGATTCCCCAAACTGACTCGATTCAAGAATTAGCCGAATTTTGGGAAACTCACGATCTCACAGAGTTTGAAGACCAACTTGAAGAGAGCGAGAAATCTCAATTCTACCGACTTAATTCGGGAATGGCTTCTCGAAAAGGTTCGTATCGCAATACAAGCGGAAAGCTGAGTTGTTGAGAGGTTTTGGAGAAGTCGATCGACTCTTCTCGAATTAACTTACGAATCACCCAAGACGCTATTTGCGGCGGGAACGCATTACCGTATAAACTGTATTGATTGTAAACCGATAAGCAATCGCAACGATCGTCTGCAAACCCCTGTATCCGAGCATATTCGATATTCGTTAACCGACGATAGCGATCGCCCACTTGGTATCGTTCGTAATGACGGCTTGTCGTTGAAGTCAGAGTTGGTGCTAAACCATCAATTCCATAAACAGTATAGCCCATTCTCGAGCCACCTTTCTGATTATACAATACCCGAACGCCGTTAATTAACTTATCAACAAAAACACTGGATTTTAATCGCTCTAAGGTATCTTCAGTAAAATCAAGACTTGCATCGGGATTCGTTTCTAAAATATCTGCCAATTTGACAGAAGGTTTCGCTTCAGAAAATAAGGATAAATTGAGATCGTAAAATTTGCCGTCTTTGGCAATTCCCCAATTTTTAAATTTTCGAGTATGGCTTTCAATGGGATTCCATAAAGAGAAGTTCGTTAAAGTTGCTGATTTTTCGATCGATACCCCTGTAAAATTTTCTAAATTGGCAAGGTGAGAAACAATTCGTGAAGGATTGAACGTTCCCACAATCACAATTCGTTCTCGATTTTGCGGTAAGCCAAAATTAGCCGCGTTCAGAAGCCGCCATTCCACGAGATACCCCAACCGAGAAAGGGAATCGAGAATCGCAGCAAAATGAGAGCCGCCTTGCATCGATAACAGACGTTTGACATTTTCGAGGACGAAATATTGAGGTTGTCGCCATTTCAAGATTTTGACAATTGCCTCGAATAATGTCCCTCGCGGATCGCAAATTCCGAGTTTTTTACCTGCACTGGAAAACGGTTGACAGGGAAATCCCGCCGTCAGCAAATCGTGAGGGGGAATCTCATCGAGAAACTGCCAAATATCCCCCTCGACAAAGTTTGATGGATGGGACTTTTGCCTGTAGACTTTAGCGGCGTTGGCGTCGATATCGTTTGCCCACACCGTTTCAATCCCCAATCGATCGCACGCCAGTCTAAATCCGCCAATTCCGGCAAATAATTCAACGGCTTTTAAAGAATCGTTCATGGGTGAAGGATATAATACTTGGATGAATATCAATGTATATCGATATTCAATTTTGTTTGACTCCAGGTTACTCAGCCCTTTAATTTTGCAATTGAGTACTTTCTATCGAGGATCTAAAATGCGTTCACGAGTTATCTTTGATTCCCAGCTTTGAGTAACTCGGAGGTGTTATCAAATCCGACTCCTGAAGGTTGACAAAAAACTGTTTCAACACGGAGGACAGCGTATAATTATTTTTTGTTTTTTGAATTATGCAACGTCGCGATAGAGATTGCAGTCCGTTAATTAAATCTGACAGCAGTATTTCGCTACTATCGAGTAATTTTTCTCTATTAACTGCCTGACTTTCTCTAGCCAACACTGAAATAATTTGTTTTTCAATTTGGGCGAGTCGATCGTAATGTTGTTGTAAACTCTCTTTCACCTCTTCCGGTAACAATAGAATATCATCTTGCAAGCAATCCCTTGTAGATAATCCCACTTCTTGAACGAGCGTAACAAGGTTTTTTAACCATAAAGGATTTCCTTGATAGCATTCGATGAGAAATTCCCAACTGTCAAGTTCTTCTAAACCGTTGTTGAAAAGTAGTTCTCGTCCTGCTTTGACATCTAAACCTGTAACTTTCAAAACTCGAAATAGAGTATTGATGTTTTGATTTGAATGAATTTCTCGAGGGTGTTCCCAACCGACCAACAAAAAGCAACTTTGGTGAGATAAATCCTTTACATTTTCAAACAAAAAATGATAATCTTGGAATTCCTGTTTATAATATCCCGCAAAATCCTCGCTACAAAAGAGATTTTGAAGGTCGTCTAAAACAACCAAGCATCGATATTTTTGTAAGTACTTAATTAGCTTTAGTTTTTTAGGAATAATTTCGGATTCGGAGGGATCGCCTTTTTCTGGATTTGACAAAAAATGAAGTAGTCGCTCTTGAAATTCGAGAAATTTAGGAGGTGTGTTGAGACTGCACCAAATAACATAGTCAAACTCATTTTTTATTCTTTGAACAAGCTTCACGGCTAAGGCTGTTTTACCGATACCGCTAATTCCCGTTAGTGCGATAAGGTGACAGTGCTGTTTTAAAATCCAGGTTTCGAGGATATTTAGTTCGGAAGCTCTATTATAAAAATTCCCCAATTCTGGCATCTCACTTAAATCTTGATACGGTGCGTTAATGAGTTGAGAATTTGAGGTTTCTCGATCGAACGAGTTTGAGTTTTGAATATCCGGCTGGTGTCTGGCTTCTCCACAGATATTAAAACTGCCACTAACATTCTGTGCAAAATTTAAAATATTAGAATGTTGCCACCGCTCCATTGCCGATTGAAAATTCGTTTTCCGAACCTCTTCTCCTACTTCTTCTGAAAGTATCTGCCAGAGTTCCGAACTAATTTCTCGAACACGACTTTCTGAACAGTCAAAATTTTTTGCGATTTGCTTGTAGGTTTCTCGTTGTATTGTACCTTTCAGTACCGCTTCTTGTAGATCGTCAAGATGCCGCCCTGTTTTACTAAAGACAATTTCATCGGCAAATTTTAACATTTCTTCAAGATTCATGGAACAAGTCACAAACAATCTAGATGGGCGTATCGTACCATATTTGTCGGCTTTTCGGAACATTTTTCTACAAAAACCAACGTGAAGAGCGTGAAGTCAGCAAGAAATTCCGGCAAAATGGAACGTTTTAGAACTGGACAAAGATTAACACTCTAAAGATAATTAATAGAAGGAACGTTAGATAACCATTAAATAGAGGAATATCGCAATGTCATCAATGGATGATAAGATTCGCCGAAGCAAAGAACAACAACACGCCGAAGGACACGGTGAAAAACGTAAGTCAGGTTATTCCAGCAGTAGCTCTGGAAGCAGCAGTCAAATCGATCGCATCAATGCAGAACTTGCCAAGCCCAACCTGTCCGACTCAGCGCGTAAAGCATTACAAGAGAAAAAGAGAAAATTAGGAGGTTGACTTCTCATTAGTTCTATTAATGGAGATTGCTCTGCTGACGAAAACAGCGATCTCCAGGGTGCATCTCAAATTTGCCGAAATATCCACTTGGAGAAACCCGGTATCTGGAAAATCCTCAGTTTCGGGTATCCAGTCTCTTAGAGATACCGGGTTTCTGACGATTTGCATTTATGAGATGCACCCGATCTCCATTTTATTCAAAAACCCACAGTAATTACTCAACTGCCATAAGGAGCGTTCAATGAAAACGTCTAAATATAATATTATAATCCCATCGATCGAAACCGATGAAACTATCCTGTTCAACTCGCTGTACGGTAGTTTAACTGTCTGGGACAAAAAGGAAATACATATCGTTAATTCCTATTTATCCCAACCCGATTCGATTGAATTAAATCACCTACCAATTAAATCTATTCTCATTTCCCAGAAATATATCATTGACGATGATGTTGATGAAGTTGCAATTATAGAAAACCGAAAACGACAAGGCATTGAAGATGGAAATCGCCTTGATGTCATAATAATGCCTACTCTTGATTGCAATTTTGATTGTGTTTATTGTTATGAATCTCATCGTCCTTCTCGAATGACCGACGAGACTGAAACGGCAATCAAAAGATGGTTATCATCAGAGATGCCTAATTATAAAGTAGTCATGCTGAGTTGGTTTGGTGGAGAACCATTATTAGGATGTGAAAGAGTGATTTCTATCACTAATCACGCTATAAAAATCGCTGAAACCTCTGGAATTTTTTGTGTTACACACATGACGAGTAATGGATATTTACTAACTCGTGCAAATATCCAAAAAGTACTCGAGGCTGGAATTTATGACTTTCAGATAACCGTTGACGGAACCCCTGAAACTCACGACAAATTAAGGGTTTTGAAAAACGGAAAGAAAACTTTCTCTCGAGTTTTTGAAAACATCAACAATCTTGCTCGTTCTGATGAAAGAGTAAAAATTTCTTTGCGAGTAAATTTCAATCAAAGCAACTTACACTCGATCCCTCGGTTATTAGAGATGTTTCCCAAAGATGTACGTCCTCATCTTAGGGTAGTCTATGAGCCAATTTTTGGGCAATGCTCGATGAGTGCAACCGAAAACCTTCCAGCCCAAGAAATATCTGAAGCAATGGCTAGTTATTATAAACTTGCTCGAGAACTTGGCTATGATGTTATCTTAAGTGGAGCGTCTGGATATACAGGTAAACTTGTATATTGCTATGCAGAAAGGCAGAGTCAAGTTATTATTAACTACAATGGTGATGTTCATAAATGTAGTGTCAGTAATTTCGAGCCAGAAGCAAGGGTTGGCTACATTCGCGATGACGGGGCTTTAGTAAAAGAGAAGAATTGGAATCAATGGTTTAGCACTGATTTATTTGAAGAAAAGTGCTATTCCTGCGTCTACCTTCCACTGTGTATGGGAGGATGTCGTAAAATGCGATCGCAGCTTCAGAATACAGGGAGTTATTGCACTCTAGTCCCAACCAACTCATCCTATGTTCTTAAGCAAGTAGCGTTACAAGGTTTTGGCGATCTTTTAACAAACAATTCCGATAAAGGAGGTGATGCTTAACCCTATATAAATCAAGTGTAAATAGTTGAAACAACGGAGATAATTGAAGTATGAAGATTATTGCAAAACCTAAGCATGAAACTCAAATCCTAGCCTCGGTCAATAAGAATGCCAAGGCTGATAATATTCACAAAGGCATCATTGAGCGAGCAGAGTATTGCGTCAATCATTTGTGTGGCTGTAAAGGTTGACGAGATATTGTACACCAGGGAAGCCGAGTGGCTTCCCTGAAATTAATCTATATCAAAAATTGTGGTGATAACCAAAATACCAACAAACAATATTAATCTTTTTATAGATGGATTGGCTTATTCGGTTCAAAAATTTGGAGGAGTTATTACTTATTGGAATAATGTTTTGTCAAGACTACCACATTTGGGAATCCAACCCCAATTATTTTTGCAAACTAAGCATAATTTTCCTGAAAAGCTAAAAAAATATGTTTCTGTAACAGACACAATGAGTTCGATTGAGTATTGCAACATATTTCATTCTACTAAATATACTTTTCTTCAATCAGCTAAATCTCAACAAGTTGTTACAGTACATGATACTATACCCAATATTTTCCCTCAGTATTTTCCAGAGTTTAAAGACAAAATACAAAAATGTATCGATCGTGCAAGTCATATCGTAGCAATTACAGAAAATACAAAGCGCGATCTTTTAAAATATTACAAGGTTAACCAAGAAATCACGGTGATATATCATGGACTAGATGATTGTTTCCACAGATCTCATTTAATCGATCGAACAACGATAAAAGCAAATCTTAAAATTTATAAAATTGACAAACCATTGATTTTGTTTGTAGGGGGTAGAAGATTGTATAAGAATTTCATATCTTTACTTAAGGCGTATGCCAATTTAGGAATCAGCAAAGACTTTGACTTGGTTGTAGTTGGTAGTGAAAAAAAATTCTATCCAGACGAAGAATTTATAATAAGTAAATTTAATCTGGGTGAGCAAGTAAAGCTAACGGGATATGTGAATTTAGAAGAATTAATTTATCTTTACAGAACTGCTAATGCTTTTATTTTTTCATCTTTATATGAAGGGTTTGGCTTACCTTTAATAGAAGCTATGGCCTGTGGAACCCCGACAGCTTGCTCTGATATAGCAGTATTTCGTGAGATAGGAGGGGAAATACCAGTTTATTTCGATCCTTGCAACATTGAAGCTATTATGACAGCCATTAAATCCCTTTTGGAATCCGATATAAATAGTCGAATTGCCAGAGGTAAAGAACACAGCTTGGATTTTAAATGGAGTCAATCTACAGAAAAACTTGTGAAAGTTTATCAAAAAGTTATTAGTTGATCACAATAAAAAAGGTGTAACTGTTCAGGGGGGTCAACATCTCGAGCGAATTCCTCTAAACGCTTAATATGTATAGGTTTCAGGCATTATGCTCGATTGAGTCGAAGGTCAGTACAGACCCCAAAAAGCAGTTTTATCCTCGCCTTAGCCGGAAACAGCCGCGTAGGAATCAGCCAGAAAATCAATTACAGGCTGTTTTCTATGCTGATTTCACTCGAAGTCATGCTGGACGATTTTCGAGATCCCCCCTGAATAGTTACAAAAAGGTTTAGGCTAATCGATAGCAACCCGGTCTCTCGGAGAGACCGGGTTGCTATTACCAGTATCGTCTACAGTTCTCACCGTCTCAACTTCCCACGAATCCGACGCACGAATAAATCCACCTCCGGCAAACCCATCCGCGTGACGACTAAACCAAACACCCCCAATCCCACAAAACCCGCGATCGAAAGCTCTAATAACAACAACAAAAATCCCGGTTCCACAAACCACCGTTGCATCCCCGCCAACGCACCCCAACTGGCACACCCCGCCACTACACTCAACAGCGTCAGCCACACCACCGGAGTCGCCCACTCGCGCCAGGGAATCCCGTTAATCTTTCGATCGAGCAACACCAACAACGCCACCATCGAAATCACGTTCACCCCCACCGTCGCCAACACCAATCCCGGCGCACCGAACCAATTAATAAACAAATAGTCCAACAACGCATTGAGGAAAATATTCACCATACTGACGCGAAACGGCGTGTCCCCGTCCCCAAGCGCGTAAAACACCCGAACTAAAACATCGCGCCCCAAATACACGAACATTCCCAATCCGTAAGCCATCAAAATCGCCGCCACGAACTCCGAAGCCGATCGATCGAACGCATATCGCTCGTAAACCACCTGCACGATGGGCATCGCCAACACCATCATTAACGCCCCCAGCGGCAACATCGTCAGTGCCGTTAAAATCAACCCCTGACGAATCCGCTGCTTTAACTCTCCCCAATGTTGCGGGTCAGACAAGCGTGACAAAATCGGCAACATCGGCACCAAAATGGCATTTGAGAGAATCCCCAGCGGCGTTTGCACCAACAGCCCCGCATAGCCCAACGCCGAAGCCGTCTGGGGAATGAACGACGCAAACCACAAATCCGTATAAACGTTAATTTGCATCATCCCCGAAGAAAATGTCGCCGGGCCCATGACTTTCATCACCTCGCGCACCCCAGGCCGCCAAAACTCGAACCGCAGGCGCAACGTTCCCAATCCCTCGCGCCACTGCACCACCACCTGCACCAACCACTGCAACAGCGCCCCGAGGAGCGTTCCCCAAGCCAACACCATCCCACCGAGGGTGGCATAGCGAGGATCGGTGATATTTTCGCCCAAATACAACGCCAACAAGCCCAAACCGCCAATGAGCGCGACACTGGAAAACAACGGACTGATCGACGGCAACCAATACATATCCGCCGCGTTCAACGTGCCGAAGCCAATGCCGATGAGTCCCGCCAGCAGCGCCATCGGTGCCATGATGCGAAACTGGGCGATCGCAATTTCGCGGATTTGCAAGCCGACTTCCGTTCCCGATAAACCCGGTGCGACCAAATCCACCAGGGGACTGGCAAAAATGACCAACGCGATTGTCACCAACAACAACACCCCACCGACGAGGGTGGTCATGGTTTCGATGAGGGGGGCCGCATCTTTTTTATCGCGTTTGGCGACGACACTGACAATGGCACTGTGAAACGGGCCGTTGATGCCGCCGAGAAGAACCAAGAGGAAACCGGGGATAACGTAGGCGTAGTTATAGGCATCCACCGCAACCCCTACGCCGAACGCGGCCGCGATCGACTGTTGGCGAACGAGTCCGAAAACTTTGCTGATTAACGTGGCGGCGGCGACGATACCCGCAATAGAAGCCAACGATCGAGCGGTTTTATTTTCTTCAGCCACAAACGATACAAAGGTGCGAGGTGTTCCCAAATATTTAACCGCAAGACCGTCGCATCTTTTAAAATTCAGGTCGGGTGATATTTCGATCGATCCCCGTTTTCGGGTGTTTGAGATCGATCGACCCTCCAGAAAAACCCAGAGTGTCTCGTTATGACTGCCGATTTTGTCTATCGCTATCCCCCCCTGTATGCCGGAACCCTCGTCCGCCGCTACAAACGCTTTCTCGCTGACGTGGAACTCGTGAACGGCGATATCGTCACCGCCCACTGTCCCAACACCGGACCCATGACGGGGGTATGCGATCCTGCCTCTCCCGTGATGCTGTCCTACAGCGACAACACCAAGCGCAAACACCCGTTCACCTGGGAAACGATCCAAATGCGGGATGCCGCGCGAACTTGGGTCGGTATTAACACCGCCTTGCCCAACCGCGTGATGAAGGC
The DNA here is from genome assembly GCA_001657325.1 of Geitlerinema sp. BBD 1991-9. Taxonomy (GTDB): domain Bacteria; phylum Cyanobacteriota; class Cyanobacteriia; order Cyanobacteriales; family Geitlerinemataceae; genus Geitlerinema. The sequence goes on from LWRO01000003.1 coordinate 92,466, forward strand.
GATGCTGGACACTCGATCGATCCCCGAGTTGGGTCAGTACGACGAAGTTCGTCCGGAAGTGCGCTACGGACGGGACAACAAAAGCCGCATCGATTTCCTGCTGTCTGGGGGAGATGCCGAAAAACCCATTTATCTCGAAATTAAAAACACCACCTGGGCCAAAGACAGATTAGCCCTGTTTCCCGATACTGTCACCGAACGAGGACAAAAACATTTACAAGAATTAACAGCACTGGCAAGGGAAGCACGATGCGTCATGTTGTACTTCATCAACCGAGGCGATTGCGATCGATTTGCACCGGGAGACGAAGCCGATGCCCAGTACGGTCAATTGCTGCGAACCGCGATCGATCGAGGTGTAGAAGTCTTACCCTGTCGTTTCGAGGTGACACCGGACGGATTGCAATATTTGGGATTGGCAACCCTAGAACTTTAGCTTTCAGTCGGTCGATTGTGGGGGCGATCGACCCACCGCTCTCCCAATCGACGTATAATTTGTTACAAAATCTCCAAGGTTGTCAGTGGTAATAAAAAGCCATGCTGACGCAGGACTAGCTCGATAAATATTAAGGAGTTTTTGGCGTGAAAAAGGTAGAAGCCATTATTCGACCGTTTAAGCTCGACGAGGTCAAAATTGCCCTAGTCAACGCGGGTATCGTGGGAATGACCGTGTCGGAAGTGCGGGGGTTCGGACGGCAAAAAGGTCAAACCGAGCGATATCGCGGTTCTGAGTACACCGTGGAGTTTTTGCAAAAGCTCAAACTAGAGATCGTCGTCGAAGACGATCAAGTCGATATGGTCGTAGACAAACTGACCGGTGCTGCTCGCACGGGTGAAATCGGCGACGGGAAAATTTTCGTATCTCCGGTCGAGCGCATCGTTCGGATTCGCACCGGCGAAACCAACCACGAAGCTATTTAAGTCTCTCGATTGTCGGAAGATTCAAAACAGGTGTAGGTCGTTCGACCGATGCCTGTTTTTTTTCGCAACCGGTTTGTTTTTTAGCGATCGATGCAATGGTAACGTGAAGAGTCGATCGGTGTTGCGGCATATGACGGGCGATTCGTGTACGATCGGCATAGCAGAACACTGATTCTCCCCACAATCCGACGATCGAGGTCAGCCTGACAACAACGCAATGGAAGCGGAAGAGCTCTTAACAAAATATGCAAAAGGCGTGCGACGGTTTATCGGCGTTAACTTGAGTGAAGCCAACCTCAGCCAAGCCAGCCTCTCGCGTATCAACTTGCGAAATGCCTGTTTGAGCGTTGCCAACCTCAGCGGGGCCAACCTCGAACGCGCCAATCTCAAAGGGGCGAAACTCAACGTCGCTAAACTCAGCAGCAGCAACCTGCGCGGTGCGAACCTGCGAGATGCCGATCTCAACGTGGCCAACCTCATTCGCGCCGATTTAACCGGGGCCGACTTGTTTCAAGCGTCTCTGATTCGCACGGAGATGCTGCGAGCCGATTTGAGCGGGGCCGATTTGCGGGGAGCCAACCTCAGTGGGGCAATGCTCAAAGAAGCCAAACTTCCCCGCGCCAACTTTCTCGGGGCCAACCTCAGCGAGGTCGATCTCAGCTACGCGCAACTCCAAGGGGCCAACCTCGAACAAGCCACGTTTCGCCGCACGAACTTGCGCTGGGCTGACTTGAGCGGTGCGAGCTTGAGAAATGCAGAACTCCGTCAGGTCAAACTCAGCGGGGCAAAACTCATCGAAGCCGACTTGAGAGGTGCGAACCTGCGCTGGGCCGACTTGAGCGGGGCCAACCTCAGCGGGGCCGATTTGAGCGGGGCGAAACTGAGCGGGGCCAACCTCAGTGGGGCTGATTTGAGCGGGGCCAACCTCATCGATACCAGTTTGGTGTACGCCGACTTGACTCGAGCGAACTTGATCGGTGTCGATTGGATGGGGGCCGATTTGAGCGGGGCCAACCTGACGGGGGTGAAGCTACACGGGGTATCCCGCTTCGGGTTGAAAAGTGAAGGGACGGTCTGTCAGTGGGTCGATTTGAGTGCGAACGGCGACGGCACTCACATTCAACGCTTTCGGACTGAGCAAGTCGCCGAATTTTTCAACGAATCGTTGCCCACCGTCCGCATCCTCGTCGATGCCGTCCTCGATCCCGTTGCCCACGTCACGCTCGCTCGGGTTTACGCCCATATCAGCCAGCATTACTCGGGGCTGAAACGGGCCCCCAATCTCGAAGTGAGCGATCGAAGAACGGTGATTACCTTCCTGTTGGATAACGACATTCAACTGTTTCCCTGTGCTTACATCACGGTGCTGCCGTTTCAAGATGCGGATGCCGCACAAACGAATATCAAAAACCTCGTGCGATTGTTGCAAACGAAAGAGCGAGAAAACCTCAATGCCGGACAGCTTCGCTATATCGAACGGTTGCGCGGGGCGTTCAATCAAACGATCGAGCGCACGAGTTCCATTCAAAAAAACGCCGGCGATTGGCTCGATCGAGAGACAGCGCCGGCGTTTTTTCAAGCGCCGACTCACGTGATTCTCTCCAACTCGAAAAGTCAAACCTTGGAAGTGCGACACCATCCGAGATTTGGCAAACAGCGATTGCAAGATGCCGAACGCCTCGGTTCGATCGACGCGCCGTTTCCTGAAGTGTGCGATCGAACCTTGCCACCTCCCTTCGCAATCTTCGATTTCGTGAAAACAACAACCCCCGACCTCGACATCGATCGTTTGTAGTGACCCGACCTCAGCGCTTAAAATAGCTGTCAGACTCGCGATCTCTCGTTGAAGGGCGAGATAGGCGTTTTTGGAGTGCTTGCGCGATCGGCAACTGTAGCGGAGGCATCGTTTTTTGAAGAAGATGAGGTGGTCATGACACTCAAAGAATTATTAGAGCGATACGCATCCGGAGAACGAGACTTCGGTGCGATCGAGCTGAGTGAGGCCAACCTCAGCCGCGTCGATTTGCGAGAGGCCAACCTCAGTCACGCCATTTTAAGTATTGCCAACCTCAGTGGTGCGAATCTCGGTAGCGCGAACCTCAGCTATGCCAAAATGAACGTCACCCGCTTGAGTGGGGCGAATTTGGTGCGAGCCAACCTCCGAGGCACGATCCTCAACGTTGCCAACATGATTCGGGCCAACCTCAGTCACGCCGATCTCGTGGAAGCGGCCCTGATTCGAGCGGAGATGATTCGGGCCAACCTCAGCCACGCCACCCTGACGGGGGCCAACCTCAACGGCGCCGATTTGCGAGAATCGACGCTCCGCCAAGCCGACTTGAGCGGGGCCAACCTCAGCGAAACCGACTTGCGGGGAAGTTCCCTCGTTGCGGCAATCCTCACGAACGCCAATCTCATTGGGACGGATTTCAGCAAGGCCGATTTAAGCGGTGCGGATTTGAGCAACTGCGAATTGCGTCACGCTCGCCTACACCGCGCCAACCTCAGCGGTGCCAGCTTGAGAGGGGCCAACTTGCGGTGGGCCGACTTGAGCGGGGCCAACTTGCGGTGGGCCGACTTGAGCGGCGCGAAATTGAGTGGCGCGAACCTCATCGGTGCCGATCTCAGTTGTGCCAACCTGCTGAACGCCAGTTTCGTTCACGCGGATTTGACGCAGGCGAACTTAATTCGTGCCGATTGGGAAGGGGCCGATTTGAGCGGGGCAATTTTGACGGGAGCGAAACTGTACGGGGTCGCACGGTTTAATTTGACCACGGAGGGGATGAGCTGCGATTGGCTCGATATCAGCCCCAACGGCGATCACAGTAAGATCGTTCGCTTTACCTCAGACAATTTCGAGAAGTTTTTCAACCAGACACCACCAACGGTTCAGATCGTCGTGGATATGCCGATCGATAGTGCGGCGTTCCGCGTTCTGGCCGATTTGTACGATCGAATTGCCGAGCAGTATCCCGAGATGGGTCAACCCCCCAGCATCGATGTGGGGTATCGACGCACGACGCTGACGTTTCGGACTGATAGTGACGAAATACTGTTTCCAACAGCTTATGTCGCGATCTTGCCGTTTCAAGATGCGGAAAACACCCAAAAAACAGTTTTGAATCTCATTCGTTTCATTCAATCTCAAAGTCAGGAACTGCTCGGAGTCAAAGCGGCGAACCAAGTCGCCAAGTTGAGTGTGGCGATTACGCAGCGTTTGCGAAAAGTCAGCTCGATCGAATGTCTGTCGCTGTCACAAGACGAACATACTCAGTTGGAATTTTTCAAAGCGCCCACCCAAACCTCGATCGCCAATTCCAGCAATCGGGAACTGACACTCTACAGCAATGCCACGTTTGGTAAGCGCTTTGATGCATCTGAAGCGGGCGTTCCCCTGAGCGCCCTCGCACCTCAACGCACGCAACTCGTCCTACCTTCGCCTCAAGAATTGCTGTCTTTCATTCAAGGGTTTTATTCGTTCGACGAAAACCGATGAAAGCGGGGAAGAGATGAGGGGATGAGGCGGTGCGGAGATGAGGGGATGAGGAGAACTCGACTCTCCATTTCCCATCCTTGTTTTCCTCTTGTCTCCGATCTCTGAACTGTTACCTCTTGTCCGTTCTCCATTTCCCTAGTTGTGATAGAAGCTGAAGTTCATAGTTCTCTGCGTGGTTTTTTGCGAACGTCTGGAGACGATCGATGGCCGCATCACTTGACGATGGCGCGGTTAGTAGCACGGGCGTTACGCTTGGGACGAGACGCACTGATTCAAACGGGGGTGTTTCCAGCTTCTGAGGAACGCTACGCTTTGAGTTATTTGATGCCTGTGTTGCTGTGGTCGGGAGGCGCGATTGCTGTGGCTTCGGACTCGGTGCGCAAGCGATTGCTGTCGGTGGAAATTCCGCAGTTGCAAGCTTGGCTCGGTTCTGAAAAACCCGCGATCGAGGGAGATCGATGGCCGGGTGAGGGGTTTAACGGGTTACTGCTGACTTCGCCGCAAGCTTGGTTAGACGATCGCTTGGGTGGGGTCGAGCGCTTTCCGTTGGATATTCCCACGATCGTAGACGAAGCTGACGACTGGGAACGGTGGGCGCGTGAATATCTGACGGTTTGCGTGCGCCCTCGGGATTGGACGGCTTGGATGGCGGCGGATGTGGGTTTTGCCAACACGATTCGAGCCGTTCGGGTTCAGTTAACGAAATCGATTTTCGATCGACCTGAAAATCCTTATGGTGGAAGTTTGCTCGATGCGGACGAACGGGGTTGGCTGCGGGAAATTGCAACGGACGGGGAAAATGTCCCACCTGTGTGGCGGAGGTTTTGGCAGCAACTTCGATCGAAACAGTGTTTTGTCTGGGCGGCGATCGATCGAACCAACGGCACGTTTTCGTTATATTGCAGTCCGGCTGAGGTGGCTGACGCTCTCAGTTTGGCCTGGAAGCAACAACCGACGGCCATTGTCGGGGGTGCGTTGGGGGTCGATCGAGACGCTCTCGCTTATCGCCAGCGCCTGGGACTCGGCGATCTGACTTGCGTGAAATTCACCCCAGACCGACAATATTCGTTCGTTCATTTATATGCTCCTGATGGACTGCCTTTTCCCAATACCCCTCAGTTTCGAGATGCACTCCTCGAAGAACTGCATACTCTCATTCGCATCAGCAGTACGTCGGGGGACGTTTCGGACGACGACCTCATCGCGATCTTAATTGGTGACGTTCCCTTGAGATCGATCGTGGGAGCCACTCTCGCCGCCGAGTTTGGGTCTCGGGTTCGCGTCGATGCCCCTCCCAACCAGCCTCGGGGTATTCTCGTCGTTGGCTGGGAATTTTGGCGCGATCGACAAGGGGAATTTCCACCGCCAAAACTCCTCGTCATTGCGACTTTACCGTTTCCGTCTCTCGAAGATCCTCTCGTTGCCGGACGGGTCGCTTATTACAAACAACTTCGCAAAGATTGGTTTCGTCTGTATCTTTTACCGACGGCTTTAAGCGAACTCCAGCGCTCGATCGCCTCTGTTCGCAACGGTCGAGGGGTCGTAGCGCTTCTCGACGTGCGTGCGATCTACCGCAGTTATGGCGAACAAATTTTCTCGGCTTTAAGCCCTTACGCCCGTGTGAGTTCCCCGGAGGCAGGGCTGTTTGAAACGTGATGGGGAGATGACGTGACGAGGGGGTGAAGAGGAAAAGTGAAAACGGTTTTCACTCTTCCTTTTCACTTTTCCTCTTCACTCTTCACTGTAAACATCTCCCCATCTTTATCTCTTAGCTAGCCGTCACGGGCTGTTCTTCGGTAGAACCACGCGTGCGGCGACGGGTTAGACTGTTAAACAACAGTTGACCGATGGCTTTGATCAAGCTACCCTCGAGTTCTTGGAACATCGCCATGTTCAAACCGAAAGCATCGTTGGCTTCATCTACAATTCGATCGGCTGTTGCCTCATCGATGGGCAAATTATCCATGGCTTGACGGTACTCGTTCTTAAACGCTTTCTCGTCGGGAATATCTTGGAAATCGTAGAACGCCGTTCCTGCAACATCTGACAATCCCATCGCTTGCTGGGCGATTTTTTTGAGGACTTGACCGCCCGAAAGATCTCCCAAATAGCGAGTGTAGCAGTGTGCTAATAACAGTTCGGGGTCTTCGTTCGAGACTTGACGGATTCGATCGACATAGACTTGTCCTGCTTCCGACGGTCCGACTTCTTCGCGCCAGTTCGCCCCGAAGTAATAGCTTAAATCTTGCTCCAAGCTAACTTTCCGGTTCAGTTGCGGGTAATACACGTTCGACAGAATTGGATGATTGCGATGGCGTTCCATCTCTTCTTCCATGGCTGAATAGACGAAGTAGAAATTGGCCACCAGCTTCCGATAAGAGGTCTTTTCAACTGTTCCTTTCAAGAAACACTTGATAAAGCCAACATTTTCAGCCATCGTGTGGGATTTTTTCGTCCCTTCTCGGAGTTTGGTTGCGAGGTTACTACTCATACTAAAGAAAAGATTCCTATAAATTTACACGTCGGCGTTTCGAGCTTTACCCACCATGCAAGGAGAAGCGCCTAATTTGTTACCTTAAACTGATTTGCTGAGAATTGTTGTTAAGAATTTTTAACGCATCGTAACAAAAATTATATTAAGGCGATAAAAATAATATAGCTATGTAACAAATAAGCAATACGAAGAAGGCATTTAGCACATCTCTGATACCGATAAAGCTCGAGGGTTATCATTCTTCAACATTTCAGTTTGAGTTGCGCTAAAACTGTGACTGATATAAAATCCGCCATACGAAAAGGTGTTTTTGTCCGTTCGCCTGAAACCCCGTAGAGTCCTTGTATACTAAGACTCTACGAGAGCAATTTTATTCGGTGATTTGAGAAGTGGATTTTGTGTGAGAGGAGAACCCGGATAGTTTAAGCCAAAGGGGTACTGACTTAAGGAAATCGAGACGTTAGAGAATTGTAGAGACGACTGTTCGATCGATGATATTCGTTTTCCCCGCTCTTACCATATTATTTATTGATCGTCAACCCCTAAAATCAAATTGAGGATATTGAGTTCGCTGGAAGTGAGGAGATAGCGATCGCTGAAGGATTTCGATCGAGTCTGTGGGAGGCTGTAACTGCGGAAAACGACAAAGGGGAAATCGCGGTATCGATCGCCAATGGGTAAAATCTGCTCTGAGGGATATAGTTGACGGATGTAGCTATTTAAGAGATCGCGAAATTTTTCTTTTTCAGGTTCGGGTTCGCCAGATTGAAAATAATCGTGGATGATATCTCCGACGAGGAACGGAAATAGTGGAATCGCATAATATCGATCGCTCCATTGACTCTCTTGCTGGAGTTTCTGGCTGTACTCGTAGGGTTTTCGGAGTTCCTCAATCAGATCGATACCGCGTTTGATTAAAGACTTGAGATTGGGGGAATATTCTGGACTTTCTCGAATGGCGATCGCTTTCTTCAATATCTCCCGATTCGCATAACTATTAATTTCTGCTAAGCGCATTTTATAGGTTTCTGCTAAAGTCGTTTGGCTGATGGGAACCAGTAACAGACTTCCGCAAACATAACCCAATTCTACCTTGGGAATATCCAATAATCGATCCAAGCGATCGCAGCGCTCTGCAAAGGATCGATCGAACTCTTTTTGTAACTCCAAATAGGATTTTTCGAGAGATTGCTGAGAAGAATCTTCAGAAAAATTCCGGTGACGACTCTGGCCGTTCTGAGACCTCAATAAAAACTCTCCTCGACTAAGAAGATCTCGAAAACACTTCGCTAAAGCCTTCGCCGTTGTATTTTGATGATTTCGCCTCGCTTCTGACTCCAAGTTTTGAATCAGCGCCGCCAATTGACCCGTTAAATTTTGACCCGAGGACGAAACAAATTTCCCGCCAATAGGAATCATCCTGAAATGATGATGTCCGATCTGTCCGTATCCCCGAATCCGTGTCATTATCGCAGTTTTAAGAATTACCAACAGATTCAGTAAACTGAGGAGACTTTCTTGAATTGAGAATTGAAGGCTTTCATCGTCTTCATAATAAACAGCTCGATCGCACAAATAAAATGTTAATGCTTTTTCGGAAGAATCTAACGTTTTCTGTTCGCCATTTTCCCAAAACTGTCCCCGACCACGATAAATTACTTGGATGATTTCCATTAAATTGGCTTCGACCTGAAATTGGGGGACTTCCACTAAAATATGTTGCGACTTTGGAAACGATAATCCCCGACTCGCCGAAGAAGTCATAAACACGACTTTGACTCGATTCCGATAATCTTGGATTTTCTGTCTCTCTTCATCTGAAAGATCGGCGTGGACTTCCAAATAGTCTTCTTGCTTGACAAACTTCTCTCGACTTTGAATAGCTTCAATCAATTCCTGCAATCGCCGCTTGTTTTGGATATAAACCAAAATCTGTCCGCTATCGGGATTGTGAAGTAATCGAGTGAGATCCGCTAAAATATATTGCTGAACGACTTTGGGAAGTTTGTCTTTTTTTTCTGCTAACCGTTCTTGATTGTATCGAATGGATTCGACAAAAGGTTTATAGGTAATAGCGAGACATTTTGCAGGATAAGAGTTGACATTGATGGCGATCGCTTTCAACCCCTTAAATTTCAAGAGTTGGCGAGATATCTTCAAATTCGATTGGATTTCCTGAACTCGACGCACGAAAATTTTATCGGGTTCTGGCGATCGATCGCTGAGATGCTGCTGAATGACTTTCCCATCGACAATCGAAGCATCTGCAACCACAACTTTGAGATTAAACCCCGATTCTGGATTTGCTAGTTCATATTTATCGATAATTTCCTTAATTCCGTGAAGAAATTCAACGCCACTATTATCGCCAGTAATTTCGTCGATCGTAATAATAATATGTTTGATACGGCTAGACAGTTCTCGCATTCGAGGAAAGCTGACTCTTCTATATCTCTCGTTATAAAATCCTTTGAAAATTGTCTCAAAGTGGTCTAGGGTATTTCGACTCGATCGAGTGATTCTCAGCGATTGAATACAAGCTGTTGCGACAATTGCATTAGAAATGGGTTCGTTGATGGCGTTGTATATAGCTTCGCAGAGAGTTGACAAAACACCGGGTTTGCGATGGGGAGAATCTTTGAATGTGCGATCGGTCACTCGTTCGATCGATCGATAAGAAAACGAGCGAGATGGTAAGGGATTGTCGAAGGGGATAAACCGAATCCTGCGACGGGAAAAGTCACCGCGATGTTTTCTCGAAATATACTTCACCACTCTCTGAGCGTTGTACTCGTCCAGAAAATTAGAATCAGTCGTCATACAAAACAGTCGATCGTCACAGAGTTCTCCAGTTTGCGAATCCTCAAACTTCTTGAGAATGTCTAAATTTACTTGCTTGCGCGGACTGACATAGAAAAAGAGAAATCCTTCATCGATTTTTGATTTCAAAAACTCCACAATCGCAGTAGTTTTCCCAATTCCCGGATTTCCCGTCAGAAATAGCAACGTCTTGTCCGAATTGAGTTCGTCTTTCACCGCTTCCGCATGAGGCGATCGCAAATCTTGGGTAGACTGAAAATTTTCAATCACTTCCTGGTGAGGTGGAATGATATTGATTTGATTTGGCTGAATGTTCGCTAAATTTTTGAGAAATGTTTTTCCATCCTGAAAGCTTTTAGCGACATTGCGTTGAATGAGTTTCAAAACCTCTTGTCTCGCAGTGAAAATTTCGATATCCCGAGGTTCTTGGGAATAAATATCGCGACAGGTTTTCAGAAATTCGAGATGCTTAGCATGTTGAGACTGCAGAGACATGATGCTGAGCGATCGATCGGTATACCCCACCGCATTAATTAGGATATTTTTATTCTCGATCGCTATCCCATCAACTTTTTCGTGTTGTTTTAAAAATTGATAAAAACTATACGCATATCCCGCTGCTTGGATAAATTTTGAACTTTCTTTATCTGCTCGTTTAAAGGCTGTTAGGTGTCGCTTCAAGTTCCTGGAAAACTCAAACTCGAGATCCACGTCACTTCCGGTATCGAGTCGCAATTTTGCAAACACGCTTTTGGATTTGAGATAACCAATCTCCTGTCGCAGAAGACGACGGTGATCGTCCAGGGTTTTATCCTTCAGATTCGGTAAACTTTCAATTTGTCTGACGGAAAATACCGATAAATCGATCGCCAAAATTCTCAATTGACGTCGGTGTTTTAGCAACATCAACGTATCGGCTTTCAAGAATTCCCCTTTTCGGGTATATCTTCGCTTAGAATCATTTAGATTAACCGTAAAATCTTCTCCCAACTGAGACAGCCACTCTTTAATTTCTTGTCGATCGTTTTTGGGATACGATCCAATACTATTGTCTCTTGCAAAACTACATTGGTAGTAAAGAATTTCTGGATTCTGTTGTGACTCTAAGGATTGCAGATATTCACGAAAAAAGTTTAAGCCAGACAACCAGGCTTTCTGAATCAAAAACAATCCCCAGGTTTTCAGTTTTTCAATCGCTTCCGGATCGACAATTCCAGTTTTACTACAGATGTTTTTTAGAATTTCAGAAAATTCCAAGTTCTGTAAATCTTTTCGATAGATATTACCAAAGCGATGGGAAATTCCTTGTTGTTCGATCGATGCTAAGACACCAATATTAAACCCAACTTCAAACAGTCTTCCTAAGCTGTCTCCAACTTTTTCAACCATTCTACGATTTCTCTACTTCTCGGTTCGCTGGGGGATATAAAATAGCATTCACCTCTGTCAAAAAGGCGAGATTGTTAAAATACGTTCGTCCATCCATGTGATAGAATAAGGAGTTTTTTCGCAAAGATTCATCGCCGATAATCCGTTCGTAAGGATCGAGTTTGAGTTGTGTGTTGCGCTGGCTGCGTTCTAACCTAAAAAAGTGAAAGAGAGTCAAATATCGGAGAATATCTTGTTTCAGGGAACTTTCATAAATGAGTCCCTGTCTCAAGTCGCGATCGTCGAGAACACTGGGATAGATATTTAACAGTGTCGAGTAAGACATGACGCCATTGTAGAATCGCTCGTCAGGATTTCCCACGTTAATTCCATTAAACAGGTTAAAAAAGACCACCACCTGCTGACTGGGATCTTTGACGAGATTCAGCAAGTTACTCGTATCCTGAAGGGAATAGGATGTCGAGTTTAACTTCTGAGATTTTCGGACGTAATATTTATTGAAGAAAGCAGGATAAATCTGAACGTCCTCTAAGCCAGTGACGATCGATCGAATCAGAGTTGGCGATATGAAGTAAAATTGATGTTCGTCCTGAACGTTCGTTAGGTTGAGATTGCTCGTATAGGGAGCTTGTGCGATATATAAAAAGTGACGATAACCAAGTTTATAAAGACGATGAACAATGTCGCTTAAAATCGAAGGTTCCTGATATAAGTCTCGATTTAGATAGTTTTGAGAAAAAGTTTTTAGCAGTTGAATTCTCGTTTTTCCCGCTTGGTTCGTGATTCCGATCGCTTCTCCAAATAATGTAGAGATTCCCTGGTGGCGATCGCGATTTCTTCGCAAGCCATCACTTTCGAGACTCGACACCAAAATTAACGCCAACTTTTCCAACGGAGGCGATTCATCTTTCCGATGTGAAGATTGGTGAAATGTAAAGGTTTTTGGTAGCACCGAGTACAGTGAACTCAACGCATTTGCGATTTTATAGGAATCCCGTTTTTTTATCCGAATTCCTTGAGAGTTTGCAAGATATCGTTCGTTCAGTAAATGAGCTGTCACTTTGGATAAATCCGCCATGAACTCTTCTGACAAAGACGGATTTTTGGAATCCCCTTCATGGAATCGCAAAAGTGGCAAAAATATATCTTTTTGATAATTTTGATGTTCTGCTAATCGTTCTAAAATAACTTGCAACGTTATATAAACTAACAAAGACATCGTAAATCGATAGATAAATCCCTGACTCGGGTTGCATCGATCGCGGTCTAAATGACGGTCATTATAAGAAAAGACAATAATCTTTTTTCCTTTTAAATCTCCTTTAGTTATTTTTTGTGTCAAATCACTTTCAGGAATAATGAGAATAGGAACCTGAAAGATATTATTAATGCCATCGTACTCAATATCGAACGTCTCTTGTTGGTAAGTTTGATAATAGCGAATATCTTCAAATTCGATTGTAGCGGGAAGCTGACAAAATGTTATATCTGGCGGATGAGCCTCTTTGACGTTAATATAGCGAAGACACTTTTTCGGATTCGATCCCACTACATCTTCAAAAATACGACCCTGAATTAGAGCCTCACGATTTCCTTCTAAAACGCCACAATAGACTCCAAGCTCACAGTGAAAAGATTTGGGGTCTAAAACCCCCTGTTGCTTGATGAATTTTTGAAGTAGTGTTTTGAGTCTTTTGATTTTTACTTTTACATTATATTGCTTGAATCCGCGAATCAAGCCTCTGAGTATTTGTTTCTTTTTTTCTTCGTCATTTCCTTGAAAAACCTTCAGAATTTTGTTTTCAAAGTTTTGACAGACACCGTAATCGAGTTCTGATTCAATGTTGTAATTCACATCTTCTGGATTGCTGTTCGTTGCAAATGCAAAGTAGTACAGCAGCAACAGCCTCAAAATTTTTCGGGAAACCGTTTCGCGATCGCTCTCTCGAATTTGCTCCTCCCAATTGCTCGGATCGAGAATATCCAGATAATAGTCAAAGACTTCCTTGCCGCCACGAGCTTGAACTGGATTTCCAAACTTTAGTTTTACGCCAAAGGTGAAGGTTCGCTCTGTTCTATCTTCATTCGTGGTTTCTCCTAAGATGTCAGTAATAATGGGAATAATGGGAAGTTCATCGAGGGACTCTGAGCGAGAGAACCAATCTCTATAATTGAGAATTTCTCCCTGATAGCTCACTTCGTAATCTCCATCAAACTTGTTCGGATCGAGAATATATTCCTCGATCGATCTGAGTCGTCGAATCAAATCTTTTAAATAGACTATATCTGGAGATTTCGATTCTTGACGCTCCAGATTTTCTTGTAAATATTCTAAATAGCAAATTTTGGCTTCTTTTTTTAGCTTTCCCAACGACTCTGTATCTACCACCCGCTGTAAACGGTAAAAATCAGAGTCTGGCTGTTTAATTAAGTCTGCTAAAGCTTCTCGAGCATCTTCGAGAACCTCTACATCTTCATTGGCTAACGTTCGATCGATATAATTTTCGAGTCCCTGCTGCATTTCCGCCTGAAACTGTTTGATGTGGCTGACGGAAATCGTCAATTTATGGAATTTGAGTAGAGCGTCACTTCCTACACCATTCGATCGAGTTTCTAAGCCAGAGGTGGGAACTGAGGATACAGTGGGAAAACCGTAGGTTAAGCTGAGATTACTCGAACTTCCTCGCTGCAACGGGTTGATAAAGTGACTGAGATTGAAATCTACTCCATTCAGCCGACTCTGAAAGTGTAGAGCTAATCGATCTCGAATTTGTCGAATTAAATCGGGAAATTTTCCTGCAAAATCCGAGGTAAAATTGAGAGTAGCAGAGCGAGCTTGGGGGGTGTTGAAAATCGGATCGTCGATCGAAGCTCTAGAAATGCCCCAAGCAATGTCATCTAATTTAATAATAATTCGATTGCCTTTAGGCTTAAATGGATTGAAGGGGTTCTGTCGATCGAGCTTTTTTGAGATTTTATCAATTAATTTCTGATAGTTGACAGGCTCCAGTTTGTTGCTTTCTAACTCTAAAACATTCATTTCTGACGATCTGTGTATTGGCTTAAGTGTTAATTAAAAATACAACTTGCTTGCTTCGATCGAAGTAATTTTTCCAGGGCTTCTGTATTGCAAAAAAGTTTTATGGAAACTTGTTCGATCGACACAGGTGTTTTAAATAAAAAAACGGCTTCTCAAAGAAACCAGTTTTTGAGGTATTTTTTATTGAATTAAAAATTGCTATAACTTCTCTTGAGTCTACGTTAAACAATCGTTTTTATATATTTGCAGTTTCTTATATACTTGTCAAGTGAAACGGGCGAGTAACGACCCGCCCGACTTCATCAAACCCTACACGCGAACCGCAGACTTCGACTCACTGAAAAACGCCTTGCGAATCGTCTCCGCCATTTGAGGTGGCATTAACCCCAAAGCCGCCTTCGACTCGTCCGGTTTCGCATGATCGACGAGTTTATCGGGAATTCCAATGCGCTTCACCGGAACCACGATATCCTCATCCATCAACGCCTCAACCACCGCCGAACCGAAGCCACCCATCAAGCAACCTTCCTCCAGTGTCACCACCTTACCGATGCGCTGCGCCAACGGCCCGATCAGTTCCATATCCAACGGTTTCACAAATCGCGCGTTGACCACCGTCGCCTGAATCCCGTGTTCGCTGAGAATTTCCGCCACCTGCATCGCCGGGTGAACCATCGTTCCATAGCCGACGAGCAACACGTCGTCACCACTTCGCAACACCTCACCTTTCCCAATGGGAAGCGCTTCCCAACCTTCCTCCATCAACGGCGCACCGTAACCGTTCCCACGAGGGTAACGCATGGCGATGGGGCCGTCCGTGTACTCAACCCCCGTCACCAACATCCGCTGCATTTCCGCCTCGTCCTTCGGAGCCATAATCGTCATGTTGGGAATGCAACGCAGATAGGCGATATCGTACATTCCTTGGTGTGTCGGCCCGTCTGCACCCACAATTCCCGAACGATCGAGACAGAAGAATACGGGAAGATTTTGAATGCAAACATCGTGAACAATTTGGTCGAACGCCCGCTGTAAAAACGTCGAGTAAATTGCTACGACTGGACGAATTTCTTCACAAGCTAAACCAGCAGCCAGTGTCACCGCGTGTTGTTCGGCAATCCCAACATCAATATACTGGGCCGGTAATTTGGCTTGCAATTTGTCCAGACCCGTTCCTGTGGCCATGGCTGCCGTAATACCCACAATCTTCGGATTTTCTTCAGCCAATTTCACTAAAGTTTGAGCGAAAACTTTCGAGTAACTTGGCGGTGTGGGTTTTTTCGATGGATACGCTTTCCCAGTCGTTAAATCGAAGGGTTTCTGCGCGTGATAGCCAACTTGGTCTTTTTCCGCAATTTCGTAACCCTTTCCTTTCACCGTGGCGACGTGAACGAGGACGGGGCCTTCAATATGGTGCGCTTTGTTAAAGGTTTCGATGAGTTCTTGCAAGTTGTGACCGTCAACCGGCCCCATGTAAGTAAAGCCGAGTTCTTCAAATACTGCCCCGACTTTGGGAACCGCCAGACGCTTCATCCCTTCTTTGATGCGTTCCATTTCTGGCGTGAAGGTTTCACCAACGAACGGTAAGTGTTTGAACTGTTCTTCTAAATTATCCGTCAGGAACTGTACGGGATCGCTCAGGCGCATTTTGTTGAGATAGCGGGGAATTGCGCCGACGTTGGGCGAAATCGACATTTCGTTGTCGTTGAGAACGACCAGCAGATTGGTTTTGGGTAAGTGTCCGGCGTGGTTGATGGCTTCGAGGGACATTCCCCCAGTCAAAGCACCGTCTCCGATAATGGCAACGCATTTGAAATCTTCACCTTTGCGATCTCGCGCCAACGCCATCCCCAAGGCGGCGGAGATGCTGGTAGAGGCGTGTCCGGCGCCGAAATGGTCGAATTGGCTTTCACAGCGTTTGAGATAGCCCGCTACGCCGTCTTTTTGGCGGAGGGTATGAAATTGAGGGTAGCGTCCGGTGATGAGTTTGTGGGGGTAGGCTTGGTGTCCGACATCCCAAATGACTTTATCTCGATCGAGATCTAAGGTTTGGTAAAGACCGAGCGTCAGTTCGACCACACCCAAACCGGGGCCGAGGTGTCCGCCACTGGCGGCAATGGTTTGTAAATGTTTTTCTCGAATTTGGCGAGCAATTTCTTCGAGTTGGTGAATCGATAACCCTTTGAGTTGGTTGGGATGAGTAATTTCACTCAGGTGCATAAGCTTAGATACCTTGGTTCGTTTGTCGTCCAGTACAGCCAGAAGCCGTTGGCGATGGGGTTAAGTTTTGTTAACCGATTTATTTAGTTTGACTTAACTTTTCAAAATAGTACAAGCATCCTGCTGGCGTACCATTCTGTTACACAATGAAAAACCCCACCGATGAAGGTGAGGTCTGGACGACAACGAATTGAGAGAGAGTTGAGAGAGGAAAACTGTGCTTAGCTGTTGCTGTGGTGGCGTTGGCGGTGTTTCAGGCGTGCTGCGGTTCCGGCCACGAGTCCGAGAGCGAGAGCCGATGTGGGTTCGGGGACGGAAGGTGTATCGGAAGGCATCCCTTCAACCAACTTGATTTGATAGGCGAGGCGGGAACGGGTGGGAACTTTGGCTTCATCCCAGGAGAAAATTGAGGTTCCAGTGAGGGTAAAGGCTCCGCTTACGTCGGTAATGTGGAGGTATTGGGAGGAATCGTAGTAGCCACAGCCACTGGGGTTGTTACAGGCGAACTCAGAGGTGACACCCAAGGTCGAGGACATGGCGGCATCGCTCAACATCAAATCTTTGACGACGACGCTGCTACCATCTAAGCGAGCGGTGGTGCGAATAAAGAGTTCGGAGAAGTTATCTTGGGTTACGTTTCGATCGACCGTGACGGAATCGCCTACCGTGTAAATTAATTGCGATCCGGTAAATTCGAGTTTGAAACTCACTTCTTCGCCGTTGACCCAGTCGAATTCTTGATGGGGAACGATACTCCAATCGGAATTGTGAATATCGATTTCGTAATCTGCCGCCCCAGCTACACCAATTCGACTTTCTGCTGCCCAAGCAATCTCTCGATCGAGCGCTCCAAATTCACGTTCGCCGTTTAAATGACCGCCGATTGAAAAGGCTTTAGCCTCTGTGGCACATAGGGCTAATCCTAATGCTGCGAGCGATAGAGATAATCCAACAACGCGAACTTTCATGGAAGCCTCTCTCTTGAGATGACGAAGTCAAACTGTTTCTTAATTTCAGCGTATCAACGTCAAAAAAGATTTGTCATGGCTTCGTTCTAAACTTTAATAAGACTTGAATTTGACCTGCGTGGAAACACGCAAATCTTGAAGCTAATATAAATGTCGCTCGAAACCATGAAGATTATTAAGGTTTTTGTCACACTGGGAAGTCTGAATTTCGACCGTGTTGTAAAGTTTTACGATCGATTGTTTGAAATATCGCCTCACATCCAAATTCCCCATCAATACGCTGAATTCGACCTTCCAGGGTTGCGATTGGGAATTTTTCACCCCAAAGCGGCTGACAGTCCCGAATTTAGCCAGTCAGCTAGAAGTGGTATGAGTTTGTGCGTGGAAGTTGAAAATTTAGAAGCGTCGATCGATCGATTGTCTGAATTGGGGTATCCACCACCAGGAGAAATCAGCATCGCCTCCCACGGGCGCGAAATCTATGCCTACGATCCCGATGGCAATCGCCTGATTTTGCATGAGGAGATGAGGCGGTGAGGAGAACGATGCTGATTGACTATTGCGTTTCCCCTATTGCTTCTTCCCTATTGCCCTACCTCATGCAAGCTCAGAAGCATGAGAAATCCAGTCAGTCCCAGCATGGCAGTCGCTTGAAACATTCGTACTTTTCGATCGCGGCGGTGGGGGGCAATGAGTTCGCGAACCCAAATTGAAGCCGCCGAACTGAGAACGTAGCTCGCACTGAGAACCAGGTACGGCCATCGTTCGTCAAATACCCAAAGTACGAGCATGATACCTGCAAGAACTAATACGATCGATTCCACGAACCGGGGAGGATTGTTCTGGATTGAAAAGACGATCGTTTCCCACCAAAGCTGACAACGTCTCATGGTTTGCATTCCGCTCGATCGATCTCAAAGATTTTGATTTTCATAATACGTGAAATCTCTGACAAAACGAATCCGCTCGATCGTCAAGTCAGGATATGGTTTCCACGTTCCTACATCACGCGCTCTCGCGATAGGATGGACAATGTGATGCAGCCTGTCTGACCGTGTCCCACGAACAATGTCCCACGAAGAACAACTGAGCCTGTTTGGCCGCGAACCCAAGGCGGAACCTGAAGTTACAGCGATGCAATTCGAGACCATTCCGACGGATGCCAACGTGGCGATTCCGAGCGGTACGTACAGTGATATCGACGCACTGGCGAACCACTGTCACGAATGTCAGCGTTGTGGACTGGGGGCCACGCGCACCCATGCCGTCGTTGGCAAGGGAAATCCAAAAGCTCCCATCGTTCTGATCGGAGAGGGGCCGGGACAAAATGAAGACGAGCAGGGTCTGCCGTTTGTGGGTCGATCGGGAGAACTGTTAGACAAAATTCTCGCCTCGGTCAACCTGACTACTGAGGAAGACGTTTATATTTGCAACGTCGTCAAATGTCGTCCGCCAGGAAACCGCAACCCCAACCCCGACGAAATCGAAGCTTGTAAGCCTTATCTCCTCGAACAAATTCGTCTCGTCGATCCGAAGATGATTTTGCTGACGGGGGCGGTGGCGGTGAAAGCCCTCCTCAACGAAAAACGGGGCATTACGAAAATTCGCGGTCAGTGGTTCGAGTGGGAGAATCGCCGGTGTATGCCTATTTTTCACCCGGCATATTTGCTGCGGAATCCGTCGCGGGAAAAAGGGAAGCCCAAATGGCTAATGTGGCAGGATATGCAAGCAGTAAAGGCCAAACTCGACGAGTTGCGGCAGGCTGAAGAGTCGTAAGATTTACAACAAGTTTGCAACAAATTTACAACTGGAGATCGAGTGAACTTTCACGAATGCTGACAATCCCAAAACGGTAGATCCAACTTCGCTGGAAATACCAACACGTTTTTGTCAATGTTCGATGTTCGATCGAGTCGTTTTCATGACCGTTGACTAGAAACTTTTGCATACAACATTATTACGCCGAATCACTCTGAATCTATGCCTGGGAGAATGTTTCGGATAGGTACTCCTTGAAAAGAAACTATAGGCACGTGATTTTTATGAAAATTTAGCAGTTTAGCCATCGAGTCATAGATCCATCTTTCTCCTCCTAATGGAATTGGAAGATATGCCTGAAATTCAGCACATCGTTGGGAATATGGATAATTTAAATCTTTGATTCTATCCAAGGGAACTTCAATCCCTCTTGGCATTTCTACTCGTTCAAAAAAGCCGACGATCTCTTTTTCAAATATAATTTTTTGCTCTGTGTTTAGTGCTGTTTCAAAGAAAAAAACAAACCACATATACGAAATAAACTCCTCATGCGATTCTTCGAGCAAGAGTTTCCAATCTACTAAGCGGACATAAGGCTGCTTTAAAAAATCGCTAAGATTCTGTTTTGATGGATAATTTCTGACCAAAGCCCGGATGTGAGTATGTCTCAAGTCTTTTGCGATGGCGTAATAGATGTGTTCGCTTGTAATAATTGCAAATTCATTGAATATACGTATGTCGAGTGTGGGTAAAAGATCGGACTTTGAACAAAAATGTCGTAAATGGGTGTAAGTTATCTTTTCCTTACATTGATTTAAGATATTCATATCTTCAACGACAACCCAATCTATTTCTATATCAACAACAATGGTTTCCATTCTTGAATCGTCATTTTTTAATACCATAGCTCAGTTAACCTTCGAGTCGATCTTCTTTTAGACTAATACTGATTTAGAAGATTTTTCGAGAGAGGCTATTATTCCTTGAAAATCATTTGTGTGACGTACTTTTATAATTTTAATCAACTCTCTAAATGTTTACTCGCCTCTACTTATGAGTCATAGTTCGCACGCCATCCCAATCTTCAGGAGGCGGGTTCTTAGAAAAGTTCAAGGCATTTTCAAGGTGTAACTGTAAGGGCTTGTCATCAGGGCGAATTTGCTTTGCTGCCTCAAAAAAAGTAATGGCCTGCTCGAAATTTCGACTCAAGTAATCTTCACGCCCTATTTTATAAAGATGTAAAAATTTTTCAGTTTCTGAGTCTAAGCGTTCGTTTTTTTGGTCGATCAACTCATAGATGCTAACTGCTTTATTCTTCCCTTTTACTCGAATCTTATCGAGTTCGCGAACGCAAATTCGATCGGCACATAAATCATATGTATATTCACTCAAAATAATATCGCAGCCATATTCCTTCGTCAGACTTTCCAAGCGCGCGCTCAAATTAACACCATCCCCGATCACCGTATAATCCATGCGTTTTTGCGAGCCAATATTTCCCGAAACCACTTCCCCCGAACTCAACCCAATTCCAATGCGAATCTTAGGCTGATTGTCAATAATTCGATGTTGGTTGAACTCTGCCAACCGACGCCGCATATCCAACGCCGATCGAACAGCCATCCAAGCGTGATTTTCGGTCAGTGGAAGTGGCGCGCCAAACACCGCCATCAGTGCATCGCCGATAAATTTATCTAACGTTCCCTCGAAATTAAAAACGGCTTCGACCATCGTCTCGAAATACTGATTGAGCAACGTGACCACCTCTGACGCACCCAAATTTTCGGTCAGTGTGGTGTAACCGCGAATATCCGAAAACAAAATCGTAACTTCCTTTCGTTCCCCCACCATCAACGCATCTTCTCCCAACGCCATCACCTGCTCGGCGACGTTGGGGGTCATATAGCGGTACATCGCCGTTTTCATGCGCTTCTCGCGGCTGATGTCCTCTAACACCACTAAGCCACCACGAACGCCTCCTTCTGGGTTTGTCAGCGGTGTCACGGTGAGGTTAATACTCCGTTCGACGCATTGAACGTCAGATTTCGAGAGACGAGGTGGAAGCGAACCGTTTTTCGAGGCGAGATCGCGTTGTCCCCACAGATAATAAATTTCGGGATCGTTGAGATCGCTCGTTGCAAGTAATGAAACTGCCAGGGATTCGCCGTTTTCACCCACTTCTGAAGTGCTGTAAATCCCTAAATGAACGCTTTGTTCGGGGACATAGTGGCGAGCGGCGTTCGTCAGGCTGTCTTGAAGCCGAAATCGCAAACTTTCGATGGGAATGGCATCCCAAACGTAGCATCCTGTCAAATACGTTTCCCAAACCTGTTGGTGCTGTTTCGCTTGTTTTCCCCGAATCGGACACCCGAGCAACTCTAAAGCTGCTTCGTTAATCGTAACGATGCGTCCTTGCATATCGGTCGAAATAACCGCATCTGAAAGACTTTGTAGAATGTCTTTTTGATACTGTTTTTCAACGTTTACATCTTGGAAAAGTCTGGCGTTTTCGAGGGCAATTCCGGCTTGAATATTAAACGCCTCCATAAAAAATTCGTCAGTTTTTGAAAAACTCCCCTGATGTTTGTTAATCAGTTGGGTAACGCCAATAAGTTGCCCTTCAGAATTAAAAACGGGCATACATAAAATATTGCGAGTGATATATCCAGTTCGTTTGTCTGTGGAGGGATCGAAACGTGGATCTTCATAAGCATCGGGAATATTGAGCGGCGTTCTCGTGGAGGCGACGTAACCGGCAATGCCCTTATTCGCTGGAATGCGAATTTCCATCATGGTTTTTCCATCGGCTTTAGCAACTTTCGTCCACAGTTCGCCAGTTTCTTTGGAAAGAAGGAAGATCGTACTCCGATCGGCTTTGAGGAGAGTTCTCGCTTGATCCATCACCGATCGAAGGGTGGTTTCGAGATCTAAGCTTTGACCGAGAGAAGCGGTTGCTTTGAGTAAAGCCGCTACACCTCTTTGGTTTTGAGCAGCGGTGTAAAACGACTGACAGCTTTCGAGAATAATACCGATCGAGTCGGCGAAAAGCTGAAATCGCTCGCGATCGGCTTCTGTAAAGGCAATGTTTTCTTGTTTGTTCAGCAGTTGCGCGACGGCGGCGACTTTCGATCGATCCTTACTGCTGAAAATCGGGGCGCACAGAAGACTTTTCGCCGGACAGCTGGGAAATTCGTCCACCTCTTTATTAAATAACGGGTGTTCGCTCGTCGTCTCGATCGCGATGCTTTCTCCCGTTGTCGCCACGTGACCGAGAATTCCCACGTCAGCCGGAAGGCGCATTTCCTTCGTGGTTCCATCATCGAGGGTAATTTTCGACCACAACTGACTGCGTTCGGTATCGACGAGAAAAATTGTCGTGCGCTCGGCTTGTAGAATTTGCCCGATTTTGAGGGTAAAAGCATCGAGCAACTGTTCTAAAATCGTTTCGAGGGCATCGTCGTTAATCAGTTCGATCGCCCGTAAGTATTGCTGGAATTCTGCAGTGATGAAATCCAGCAGACAAATAAATTCTGCAACTTCTAAATCTTTAACACGACGGGCTAACGCCCCCATGCGATTCCCTTGAATCAGCGTCGCTAAAACGTTACCCGCGTTGGAAAAGGTCATGGCGGCGATTGTCGAATAGAATAGGACGGAAACAACACGCTCGATATCAGAAGGACTAGCCGGTCAGAGAGTTTCGAGTGTCGGTTCTGTCAAGAGTTAACTGATTTTATTTTACGCGAGTCGATCGAGAGACTACACGCATCGAAATTACAGTTTGCTCCGAGCGTGAAGCCATCGATCGAGAGCAAGCGTTCCGCCCACACAACACATGACAATCGTCACGAGCGATCGAACGGACAATCGATCTCGATCGAGATCTTTTCGGAAGCTATAGCGGGGATTTGCAAGCAGGACAATCGCGATCGTCGCCAGAAAAATCCAAGCTATCCACACGGTCAAAACAGACAACCACCATCGTCCTGGAAAGCGCTTGGGTTGAGACGTTAACCGAGCCGCCACGCGACGCAACGGCTGGAGTTGGGATACAGGTTGAGGCGCTCGAGGAACGATTTGAGCGTCAACCACCGTCAGCTTTTTGTCCATTGCACCGATCTCGCCCTACGATCGAGTGACGTTACTGCGATCGAAACCCGACTTTTCGAGATTGTCAACTCGAGAACTCGAAGCGCTCGATCGTCAATCGTCAAGTTCTATCAGCTATGAACTCTCGGTTGCGGATGCAACGTTGCGAGAATTTGGCTTTCAACCGTGGCGAGTTCTTGTAGGCGACGATCGACCGTTTCTCGATCGAAATTTGTCGTCGCTAACACCCAATAAATTCCGTAATGACGTGCTTCTGAAGCCATCAACCCTCGGTAAAACGCAGCTAACTCGCGATTTCGAGTGTCCCCCGTCTGGTTTTCTGCATTGTCCTCGAGGCGACTGGCCAACAATCCCAACCGTTCGTGCGATCTCGCTTCGATCGAAGCTGCCACCAGTAACAAATCCAGTTTACGTCCCGGTTCTTCCCGCCGCACCTGCGCTTTGAGTTTTGCACCATAGGGCGGTGGCGCCAGCGGTGCTAACGGGATTCCCCGTTCCTCTAAAATGCGGTTGACTTGCTCGAAATGTTCGAGTTCTTCTTTCGCGATCGCCGTTAGTTCGCGCACGAGTTGGGTATCGGACGGATACCGACACATCATATTAAGTGCGACTCCAGCTGCTTTGCGCTCGCAGTGGGAACAATCGAGTAAAACGATATCGAGATTTTCGATCGCTTGTTCGACCCAAGCCTCAGAGGTGGGTTCTTGGAGAAATTTAATTGTTGGTAGTCGCATCGTCAATCGAATCGTCAATTTAATGTCACAAGCTGAAAGGAATTTCCAACGCTCGAATCGCTAAAACTGAGGTGGAACGGGTGTTCTGACCTATTAATACTTTACAGTCAAATTTCCATACAAATTTCAACAGAAGTTGCACGATCCTCGCTAATTGCAGTATCGAAAATCGCTGAAGGACAACGCTGTTCGGCTCGGGTTGTTACCCTCCAACCGTATCTCGAAAAGACTGCAACAACACGGCTCCCGCCTCATCTAAGTCTGTTCCAAACGCGAGAACACCATCTTCGTGACCCGCCATCACCAAAATTTTCGCCTCGTCCAATCCTTCCTCGTCAAACAAGCGAAACATCTCTTCGGCCATTTGCGGCGTTCCGTAGGGAATTTCGGGGCGAGTCGTCGGAATTCGATCGAGCAAAGATTGCCAAAATTGCGAGTGGTGAACGTGAAGAACTGCACCAACTTGGGGGCGAACGCTGTAAATGGCCGCGTGAGTTAGCGATTCTGAGGAGGCTTTAACCGGTCCACGACAGACGAGGGTGTTTCCCGCGAGGTCGAAGTGTGTCACGCGGGTGTAATACTCAGCCGTAAGACGAGGAAGGTGGCCGGTTTGCGTTCCCGAAATCACGAATTCGAGAGAATTGTCGAGGCGTTGGCTGGCGTTTCCGAAGCCAATACCGTTGTTGTAAGCACCGATGAGTCCGAGATCGTACAGTCGATCGCGCCACTGCATCAAGGACTTGAGGGGAGCTTCAGGAAAGGGTTCGGCGATTTCCCACTCGCCGTGGTATTTGATAACGCCTTCGTCAAAGGTCATCGATCGAGGTGCATCCGTGTTGCGTCAGTGAAGACTGTAGCAGAGTTTTTGCCGAGACTTGCCGTTATATCCGCCTCATTTTCAAAACAGCGCAAGCACAGGTTGAGAGAATTACCGAAGATTCGAAGATCGTTGCTGTTTGTATTTTGTCGGAGATTCGGTTGACAGTTGCCTGAATTTGAGTTACAGGAAATCACGGAGGAGTAAAGACGAGATCGAAAAAACCTGCGAGAATATCTACAGCTCCCAACTTTCCCAGAATAGTGAACGAAAACTTCACGAGGCTTTTTCTTTCTTTGCTCGTCATCCGATAATAGGCTCGAGGTGAGATCGTGACAACTCAATTTCAATCGAAATCTCTCGCTGGGATCGTCTATCGCACCCAATTCAGCAAACCGCTCAGTTGGATGGGAATTGTTGCAACCGGACTAATCCTCGCTGCTCCAACCGTCGCCCAAACCCCAACCGATCTTCAGGCTCTAGAAACTCGTACCGCTGATTCTTCTCCTTTAACGGTGGCTCAAGCAGAAGCCGATGTGATTGATATTGCCACGACAAATGGTTCGTTTGATACGTTCCTCAGCTTGATAGAAGAGGTGGGAATGACCGAAGATCTTAAAGGCTATGGTCGGTTTACTGCATTTATTCCCACCGATGAGGCATTTGAGAACCTATCCCCATCAGTTTTGGAAACGCTGTCGAACGATCGCGCACTGTTGGCAGAGGTGCTGTCCTATCATGTTGTCTCGGGTGGAAATCCGTTGTTTGCAGAAGATTTGCAGGAAGTTGAGTCTCTCGTAACCCTAGCAAGTCGTACGCCCATTGAACTGAAGTGGCAACGTGGAACCCTCTACGTTAACCAGGCCAGTGTTGTAGAAGCAGATATTGCTGCTGAGAATGGTGTTATTCATGCGATCGATCGGGTACTCGTTCCGCCGACCGTGCTAGATCGGCTATAACACTCCCCTATCGATCGTCAGAGACAGGGTATCTTTTCGGATACCCTTTTAACTCACCTTTAACTCACACGGTCTTCAAAGCAGTTGGCAACGTTGCGATCGAGTGAATTGGCAGCTTAATTTTCAGAGATCGATCGATTGCGCGGATTCTCTCGATCGCGATATGATAGGATGCTGTGTCAAAATTCGTGCGACCATGCCCAAACTCAAAACTCGCAAAGCAGCAGCAAAGCGGTTCAAACTGTCGGGAAGCGGCAAGAAAGTGATGCGCCGCAAAGCCTTCAAAAACCACTTGCTCCAACACAAATCTTCCAAGCGCAAACGCAACCTGAGTAACAAGGCCGTCGTAGACCAAGGCGATATGCTGAACGTCCGCGAAATGATGCCGTATTTGTAAGGACATAGGAGAAATCGTCAATGACCCGAGTTAAACGCGGTAACGTCGCTCGCAAACGCCGCAAAAAAATCTTAAAACTCGCCAAAGGCTTCCGAGGCTCTCACTCGAAGAAATTCCGCTCGGCGAACCAGCAAGTCATGAAAGCGCTGCGGAACGCCTATCGCGATCGCCGTCGTCGCAAGCGGGATTTCCGCCGTCTGTGGATTACCCGCATCAACGCAGCAGCTCGCCAACACGGTTTGAGTTACTCTCAGTTTGCTGGCAAACTCAAACAAGCCAATGTCGAACTCAACCGCAAAATGCTGGCTCAACTGGCCATCCTCGATCCTGATGGATTTGCCAAAGTTATCGACGTGGCAAAAAGCGCTTAAGTTGGCGCGTCAGATGAGTCGGCGGTCTCGATGGTTTCAACGCTCTCGTGGGTCGGTGCGCCTCATCGTTGCATTGAGTCTGGCACTTGCCTCGATCGTTCGTTCGGTCGAGGCTGCTCCCCTTCCTGAAATTCTCGATCGCGGACACCTCGTCGTCGCAGTGAAAGATAACTTGCGTCCGTTGGGGTTTCGCGACGAAGCCGGACAGTTGCAGGGGTTGGAGATCGACATCGCACGTCAGCTCGCTTGGGAAATCCTCGGCGATGCGGATGCTGTAGTATTTGAACCCGTCTCAAACCTCGATCGATTGTCCGTTGTTATTGAAGACGAAGTCGATATCGCAATCGCGCGAGTGACGCAAACCCGCTCTCGCGAACGCCTCGTCCATTTCAGCCTTCCTTACTACCTCGACGGAACCGCCATCGTCACCCGCCATCCTGAAGTTCGTCAGCTCTCAGACTTAAATCGTCTCCGAATTGCCGTTTTAGAGGGTTCGAGTACGGTTCCCGTCATTCGATACACTATCCCCACCGCGCAGTTCGTCGCTGTTGCGGATTACCAAGAAGCGTTAGCTACCCTCGAAGCCGATCGAGCTGATGCGTTTGCAGCAGATTTGAGCGTGTTAACCGGTTGGGTACAGGAGTACCCCCATTACACCTTACTCTCCGAAACTCTATCGACTGAACCCCTTTGTGTCGTGATGCCGAAGGGATTGCAGTATGATGAGTTGCGACGGCAAGTTAACGCGGCCATCGCCCGTTGGCGTGCTGACGGTTGGCTCGCAGAACGCGCAGCTTACTGGGGTTTGTAGGTTGTTTATTTATTGTTTGTGACTCTGCGCTATGGACAATAATCTCGCGCTGCTGTATCTGGCTCTGTTAATCGTGTTATTAGGGGGAGCGGGTTGGTTTATCGCCCGTCAAGTTCTCAAAACGCGACGGATGGAAAATACCTTGACGCAGCTTCAAAAGCGCGTTCGTGAAAAAAATCCGTCCGCCAAAGATTTTTACGAACTCGGCGGAATTTTGCTGGATAAAAAGCTTTATTCTCAAGCTGTCGTTCAGTTGCAAAAAGCCTTAAAAGCAAAAGATTTAAAAGACGATGAAAACAAAGCATTAATTTACAATGCTTTAGGATATGCCTATGCAGCACAGAACCAGTACGATTTGGCAATTCGCCAGTATAAAGAAGCTCTCAAGCTTCAGCCACAATACATCACGGCTTTGAGTAATTTAGGGTTTGCTTACGAGAAAAAAACTTTAGATGCTCAGGCGTTGGAAGCCTACGAAGAAGTTTTAAAATACGACTCAAAGAATTCGGTTGCTAAAAAACGGAGCGAATCCCTTCGCAAACGCTTGCCCGTGACAGCCACGTCTTCGTAGCGTTTGAAATGTGAACGATCGGATTAAATTCGTTCGATCGAATCGATATTATTTCCTGCATTAAAACTCACGACAACTCACGTGCTAACGCTTGCTGGAGAACTGTCCGATTGACGTTCGACCAAAAAAAAAGGGGAGATATTTGTGTCTCCCCCTTAGCACATCAAGTTGAGTTGTAGGAGATTCCGCCCCGATCAGCCCCCTGCTACAGCAGGCACGATACTCACTTCGTCACCGTCGCTGAGTGAGGTTTCCGTGTTATCGAGAAAGCGAATGTCTTCGCTGTTGACATAGAAATTGAGAAACCGACGGGGTTTCCCCTGCTCGTCGCACAAACGTGCCTTGATGCCAGGACAAGTTTGCTCTAGGGCGTCGATTAACTCGGCAACGCTGCTCGCCTTGCATTCGAGTGTCGCTCGATCGTTCGTGAACTTTTGCAGCGGAGTGGGAATGAGAACTTTAACGGACATAGGTAATGGCTAATGGGTTAACGGACGATCGATTACACCAACACTTGTTGCCATTCGAGGCGGTTGAGCGTGTGAGAACGCTCTAAAGCACGCTCGAAGGAGTCCAATTGAGGTTCGATGGTGAGCGGTTCGCCAATGTAACCTTGGACGGCTTCTTGGGTTTTGAGGCCGTTTCCGGTGATGTAGGCCACCGTCACTTCGTCGGGATCGATTTTGCCAGCATCAGCGAGTTTTTTGAGGGTGGCGATGGTGGTGCCGCCTGCGGTTTCAGTGAAGATTCCCTCAGTTTCGGCTAACAGTTTGATGCCTTCCACGATTTCGGTATCGTTTACTGATTCGATCGAGCCGTTGGTATTGCGGGCGATATCGAGGGCGTAAACGCCGTCAGCAGGATTACCAATCGCGATCGACTTCGCGATCGTGTTCGGCTTGACGGGGGTAATAAAATCCCGTCCTTCTCGGTACGCTTGGGCGATGGGCGAGCAACCTTCGGCTTGGGCGCCGCTAAAGGTGACGTGTTTGTCGGACACTAAGCCGACTTCGACGAACTCGCGGAATCCTTTGTAAATTTTGCTGAACAGAGAACCCGACGCTAACGGTGCGACGATTCGATCGGGCAGTTGCCAACCCAGTTGTTCGGCGACTTCAAAGCCTAGGGTTTTCGAGCCTTCAGAGTAGTAGGGGCGCAGGTTGATGTTGACAAAGCCCCAACCGTGAGTGTTGGCGACTTCGGAACACAGGCGGTTGACTTGGTCGTAATTGCCTTTTACCGCCATGACGGTGGGATTGTAAATCAGGGTTCCCAACACTTTCCCCGCTTCTAAGTCTGCTGGGATGAACACGCAACAGTCGAGTCCGGCGTGAGCGGCAATGGCTGCGGTGGAGTTCGCCAGGTTTCCAGTACTGGCGCAGGATACCGTCGAAAATCCCAACTCGCGAGCGCGGGTTAAGGCAACAGACACCACCCGATCTTTGAAGCTGAGGGTGGGCATATTGACGGCATCGTTTTTGATGTAAAGCTTTTTCAATCCCAGGTGACGAGCGAGGCGGCGTGCTTCGACGAGCGGGGTCATGCCGGTTCCCACGTCAATCGGAGTGTCGGTGGTGACGGGAAGAAACGGACGATAGCGCCAAACGGAATTCGGCCCGGCTTGAATGGTTTCGCGGGAAACGGTGCGGCGCAGTACGTCGTAGTCGTATTTGACTTCGACGGGACCGAAACAGAATTCGCAGACGTGCTGGGCAGTCGGTTCGTATTCAGCGCCGCATTCTTTGCATTGCAGTTTGGTGAAAGCGGCGGTAGAGGATTGTTTTAGACGATCGAGTGCTTGTGTCACGGTTTTATATTTTTATTTCAACTCAACTTGGTCAGCAATCGTAGCACGGGCATTTTGCACCGTCAAACAATCCCGACAAAAAAAGTCGGGATTAATATCGAGCGTAAAAAAAGCTCCCACAGGTGAGAGCGATCGACCTTGGATGCGAGTCAGCAAAACGCAACGTTATCGGGTTAGGGCGTCATTTCCTCTTCAGTCCGTTCGCGCATCAACTCCTGTCGGTGTTCGTCGTGCAGGCGTTCCTGGGTGAGTTTTTGGCGAGCATCGTCTTCGAGTGTATTAGTCGTCTCAAATTCTTCTTTTGCCCGTTCGAGGCTGGATTCGTGACGGTGTTCGTCATGGAGACGACGCTGAGTCATGCGCTCGCGGGCGTTTTCTCGAATATTCATAATTTTTTAAATTTTCTAAAGACTTTCTGCTCGATCGTACTTCGATCGAACGGAATCAATCTTAACTTTGTCACAAAAGTTACAGAATTTTTAAAGGTTTTAACCTCCGCTCACTGGCGGAATCAACACGACCTCGTCCCCCTCTTTCAGTCGCGTGTCGGGGGAGACAAACTGTAGGTTAATCCCAAATCGCGTTAACGCCCGCCAAGCTTGCAATTCAGGATGTTCGTCGACACATCGATCGAGAACGGATGCAACGGGGGTTCCCACGGGAAACGTCCAAGTGAGTTCGGACGCACCGTAAGCTTCTTGATAAGCCGCAAAGAGTTTGACCGTGACAGTAACGGTATCAGACATAAAACGCAACAAAAATTTGAACGACTCTGATGTCATCCAATGATGTCATCAAATAACGATAAATTGCTCGAGTGGCCGGTGGGTTGGGCTGAATGCAACCTGCGATCGAGTTCGAACCCGTGACCAACCGCAATTCAGCGTCTATAATTTGATTAACGTACTTAAAGTTAAAGATACCGAAAAAATTATGACTCGTGGTGGAAAACGGTTAGGAGCAGGTCGTCCGCCTGGAACTGGGAAATACGGAGAACCGACAAAAGCGATGCGTTTGCCCGTTAGTTTAGCCGAGCAACTCACCGATCTGCTCAGCGATTGGCAAAATACGAAAGCGCATGGAATTTCTAAGCACGTCCAACGCTTGCGCCAATCCTTTGCTTCGCCCTTTCGGTTGCCATTATATTCGGATGCCGTAGCAGCCGGATTTCCTGCCCCAGCCACGGATTACGTCGATCGAGAACTCGATCTCAACGAATATCTCACGCCGCATCCCGACGCGAGCTTTTGCGTGCGTGCAAACGGTGACTCCATGATCGACGCGGGGATTCATCCAGGGGATTTACTCGTCGTCGATACCGTCTTAGAAGCCCAAGACGAAGACGTGGTCATTGCCGTCGTGGATGGCGAACTCACCGTCAAGCGTATACGCTGGAAAAACGAATCCCTGTGGTTAGTACCCGAAAACGCGAACTACCAACCCTTTCGCGTCACCGAGGAAATGAACTTTCGAGTGTTGGGTGTCGTGACGAACGTCGTACATCGTCTTTAATCGATCGAGCATCGATCGAAACAATCGAGTCCAGACGTTCTCGAGGTCTGAGGACTCCGATACAATAAATTGAGAATTGCTCTCAACCTAGAAGGAATCGATATGGTCAGCCTCGATCGAGTGGCAGAACTGATTAAAGCCGAACTCGGCGATGCCGAAGTCCAAGTTCGCGATCTCACCGGAGGTGGCGATCACCTCGAAGCGATCGTCGTGTCCCCCCAATTCGAGGGAATGTCTCTCGTCAAGCAACACCAACTCGTTTACGGGGCTTTGAAAACCGAAATGGCCTCCGAAGCCATTCACGCCCTCGCCCTGCAAACCTACACCCCCACCAAGTGGGCGACAGTGAGTCAAACCCAATAAACTTGTTACAATTTTTCAAATACTCAAAACCGATTTCCCGATTTTAGGCATCACGATGACACCGGAACTCAAAGAACAACTCGACACGCTCGTGAAACAGCACAAAGTGCTAGTCTTCATGAAAGGCAACAAACTCATGCCGCAGTGTGGTTTTTCCAACAACGTCGTTCAAATCCTCAACACTTTAGGCGTTCCTTTTGAAACCATCGATGTTTTAGAAAACAACGAAATTCGCCAAGGCATCAAAGAATATTCCAACTGGCCGACGATCCCGCAAGTGTTCGTTAACGGCGAATTTGTTGGGGGTTCCGACATTATGATTCAGCTTTATCAAAGTGGAGAACTCCAGCAAATGCTGGAAATCGCCCTCGCCTCATAATTTTGAGCCAACAACTTGTCGGACGAACCCCTCCCCAAACGGCGGAGGGGTTTCTCTAGCAGCCAACTGTAAAACACCTGCAAAACTCGAAGAACCCTCGACCATGACCAACCCCGAACTTTACGTCAATCCTCCCGCCTACGGCGTTGTTATTGTCAGTTGTTTGTTTGCCGTTTTATGCGGCATCATCTTCAAAGACATTTTGGAATATCAGTTTTCTCGCTGGAACGATCGAGGTCAACCGTCAGAACTGAACTATAAAACCCCCCATTTAAGAGCCGCTTACATCTTGACTTGTTCCTTTACAACGGTATGTGTCGGTTCGAGCTTATCAGTCTTTGGCATTGCCGATATTTTGGCCTATCTTATCGGCACAATTGTCGTCGCTCCCACAGGACTGTTAATTTGGCTTCAATTGGGTTCGATGATGTCGTTAGTCGAAAAAGAAGGCTTACAAGCCATCCGAATCGACGAATAGTCCGCCCAAACTCAATCGCGTCGTCGATGTATCTCTTCCGGGGGCGAAATGTCCCCAGTATGCTCGCCCGGATACCGTTCCAGGCTAGAAGACGGTTTCGCAGTGGGGTTCGCTGCTGGCGGAGAAACCGATCGATCGACAGACGGTGAGTCTCCCTCTTGTGGAGCGTTCAGTTGCGCCAACCACAGCACGACCCCGACCGCAGCCACGACGGGCGTACCGTAAGCCAAATAGCGCCGCCAGTCCACAGCTGACGATCGATTGGATGTCAGCTGTGGTGGAGGTGGCGGCGGAAGCGGTCGTTTCGTCGGGGCAGCGTAACGCCGTTTCGGCAACGCGGAAACTGGAGAATTCTCAGGAGGAATCCCGGCCGCTAATCGCGCACCGTTCAATCCCAAGGCATTCCCCCACAGCCGTATCGCACCGTAAAGATAGCTTCGACTGCGAGGAAAATCGCGAATCTGTCCGACCTCTAAAGCGTGAAGATGTGGAATCGGAATACGGGTGAAGTGGTGGATTTGCGCCAGAGAAAAGCCCTGCTTTCGACGTTCGGACCGCAGGTATTTTCCCAAACGATACAAATACAGGCTGCGAGGCGAAGGAAGCGGTTTCGAGGCGGTGGAGCGACTGGGGGTTTTTCGGTCCGACAACTGTTTGAGGGCGATGAGGATGGCCTCGCGACTGACCGAATGAACCATCATCTGAGCCGCATAAGCCGCATCGCCGAACATTTCCCTCAAACTATCGAGAACGTTTTGGTAAACCGGACTGCGTAACAGTTCCGCTTCGATTTGCTTGAGGATCGATTCGAGAGATTCTGGAGGAAGGGGGATTTCATCAGTTCGATCGCCTGAGTTATCCATCTCCGTTGCATAGTGGCCTGCCATGGTCGTTTTCGTCGTCGATCGATCTACCCGATCCTTTGTTCGCAGCTGTCGATCGATCGTCCGGAATTTTTTTAACCTGGTAAGGGGATATCCCAACTGAGAAAATAAGACCAGGCTGAATATTGAATAGACGATCGATCTTTGAGTGCGCGTGAAAGTTCCCTTACGTTGGTTGCTAGTCGGACTGTTTTTATTTCAAATTTTCGTGGCCGTCGGCTTGACGGGATGGCTGTCGTTCCGCAACGGACAGAAAGCCGTTAACGACCTCGTCACGCAACTTCAAGTCGAAACGGGTCAACACGTTCGCGACAAACTAGAAACCTATTTAGCCACGCCCCATTTAATTAACGACCTCAACGTATCAGCCGTCGATCTCGGGCTTCTCGATCTCGACGATCGAAAGCGCCTCGAAGCCTACCTTTGGTACCAAATCCAGAATTTTCCCCACGTTAGCTATATCGCCCTCGTCACAGCCGACCGTCGTTATGCCGGAGTCAGTCAGTTCCACGACGGTTCGATCGTTCTCGACGTTCTCGACGACAACACCCAGGGAAAATTTGAAAAGTGGCGTTTAGACGACAT
The DNA here is from genome assembly GCA_001657325.1 of Geitlerinema sp. BBD 1991-9. Taxonomy (GTDB): domain Bacteria; phylum Cyanobacteriota; class Cyanobacteriia; order Cyanobacteriales; family Geitlerinemataceae; genus Geitlerinema. The sequence goes on from LWRO01000003.1 coordinate 126,350, forward strand.
GGGCCGCCGCAGCGAACAGTTGCAGGTTCGGGAAAACTACGACCCGACAACCCGGCCGTGGTATCGTGCCGCCATCGAACGAGGGAGTGCCGTGTGGACGGACATTTACAACTACTTCGGTTCCGGACAACCGGTCATTTCCGCCAACCAACCCTTTTACGACGATCGAGGAAATTTAGTCGGCGTGGCCAGTACTGACTTGACCCTGTGGGATGTCAGTCAATTTCTCGGACTCGAACGAGAGGCTGCCATCGGACAAGTCTTTGCCATCGATCGGCAAGGTCGAGAAATTGCCTCCTCAGTCCCCCAACCCGAACGCCTTCAACCCGGACTGCAACGCATTTTCGACAGTCGCGATCCCCTCACCCGCGCCGCCGCCCTCGCCCTCGATCGACACACGAAACACTTTGCCAAACTCGACGAACCTGTTCGCTTGAGTTTCAACGCCGAAGGGGAGCGAGTCTTCCTCTATGCGATGCCCTTAACAGACCCCCGTGGACTCGATTGGTCGATCGTCGTTCTCATGCCCGAATCGGCATTTATGGAACAGATCGTCGCCAACACGCGCGTGACTGTGTTGTTATGCGGCGTGGCTTTACTCACCGCGACGGGTTTGGGATTGTTCGTCACCCGTATTGTCGCCCGTCCCCTCGTGCGGTTGAGCCATGCCAGCCAATTGATATCCCGCAGTGCCAGTCCGCCTCACCCCAATTGTCATCAGATTCGCGTCGCGTGCAACACCCCCATCCAAGTTGCAGAATTGGTCGTTCTAGCGAACTCCTTCAATCAGATGGCCGTGCAGTTGCACGAGACTTTTACAGCTTGGGAAGAAACGAACCAAACTCTAGAACGGCGCGTTCGCGATCGAACCTCATCGCTAACCCGTGCTGAAGCCCAACTGCGGGCGTTGTTTGCGGCCATGACTGAATTCGTTTGCGTCAAAGACGCGAACGGACAGTATTTAAAAGTCGCCTCGACTCATCCCGTTCCCCCCTACAATTCGGCAGAAAACTTAGAGGGGAAAACCGATTGGGAACTGTTTCCGCCCCAGCAGGCAGGGCAGTTCGTCGCTTACGTTCGAGAAGCATTGCAAACGCGGGAAACCGTTCGCGTTGAATACTGTTTGACTCACGACGGCGAAACCGTTTGGTTTGCTGCAAGTATTACGCCAATTCGCCTGAATGGAATCGAAGAGATCGCCGAAACCGCGATTTGGGTTGCGCGAGATATTACCGCTCGCAAACGGGCAGAAGAAACAATTCGCGAAAAGGAACAATATCTGCGCTTAATTTTAGATAACATCCCCCAACAGGTATTTTGGAAAGATACTGATTTGGTGTTTCGCGGATGTAATACCAATTGGGCGTCGGCCGCAGGATTGGACAGTCCGGAAGAGGTCGCCGGTAAAACAGATTTTGACCTGTTACCCGATCGAGCCATCGCCGAACGGTTTCGGGAACAGGATCGACAAATCATCGAGAGCCAACAACCCGAGCTACATATCATTGCGAAAAAGCAAAAGCCGTCACCAGAAGGTCATCCCATTTGGCTCGACATTAATAAGATCCCCATTCAAGACAAAGATGGTAATCCTATCGGAATTTTAGGCGTTTTGGAAGATATAACAGCTCGAAAAATTGCGGAAGAAGCCTTAGAAATTGAACGTAAAAAATCAGAAAAATTGTTGTTGAATATTCTCCCAAAAGTTATTGTCGAGCAGCTCAAACAAAGCAGTGGCACCGTCGCCGAACAATTTGAAAACGCGACAATTTTATTCGCAGACATTGTCGGTTTTACGTCTTTGGCATCTCGTCTTACACCTTTGGAGTTAGTCAACTTACTCAATCAAATTTTCTCGAAATTCGATCGCTTGGCACAAAAATATGAATTGGAAAAAATCAAAACTATCGGTGATGCATATATGATTGCTGGCGGTTTACCCGTTCCCAATGGAGATCGAGCCGAAGCAATTGCCAATATGGCTTTAGAAATGCAACAAGCCATTTGTACGTTACAAACAGATTGGGGTGAACCGTTTCAAATCCGTATCGGGATTAATAGCGGCCCTGTCGTCGCGGGAGTAATTGGCATTCAAAAGTTTAGTTACGATCTTTGGGGCGATACGGTCAACGTTGCCAGTCGAATGGAATCATCAGGAGAACCTGGAAAAATTCAGGTCACGGCAATGACCTATGAATTGTTGAAAGAAAAATATATTTTTGAAGAGCGAGGTGTAATTGCCATCAAAGGAAAAGGCAATATGAAAACGTATTGGCTGATCGATCGTCGATCGTAGCAATTCAATAATTTTAGCAATATGAATTAATGCTGTCACAAAAAAATAGACACAATTTTTCTTGAAAAAATTGAATTTCAAAACTTTAACTCGTGTTTTTTTTGACTTGCGAATATCGAAATAAAATTTTTCTAAAAGTATCACGTTTAGATCGGCTCGATTGTCTGCAAATGAGTTTTTAGATTGCTCCAAATTATCTCAAATGCCACCCCAGTCTCACCAAAAAATCAACATGCAGCATTCTGAATTGACGTAAAAGTATATTGAGTGCTTCAAAGTTTCAATATAATATCGTTTTAAAGTTTTGGAATTTGATACTAACGCATACCGCCTCGATTGTGTAGATTTTTACTAAATTTTAAGACTTAAAAAAATCTATAATTTTTTAAGTCATTTGAGATCGATTGTCGCTGCTGTCAATAAGCAAGTATACTTATTTTTCCATCGAGATTAACAAACTAATCTAAAGAAAATCTATAGTCCGTATTGTCAAACGTATCGAACGAGAAAAGGAGTTTTAAGATAGAAAACGAAAGGCTGAACGCCTCGGAGTCGCGACCTCTGCTTGCGAAGCCGCCATTGGGAGGAAACACTATGACCCACGCCGAACCGTTTTCGATTCCCGAACGCGCACTCGATCGAGACTGTACGACCCTCTCGCGCCACGTCCTCCAACAACTGCAAAGCTTCTCCCCAGAAGCTCAAGACCTCAGCGCCCTCATGAACCGCATCGCTCTCGCCGGGAAACTCATCGCCCGTCGTCTCAGCCGTGCGGGACTCATGGAAGGCGTTCTCGGATTCGCCGGAACTGAAAACGTTCAAGGGGAATCGGTCAAAAAGATGGACGTGTACGCCAACGAGGTGTTCATCTCCGTTTTCAAGCAAAGTGGCTTAGTCTGTCGCCTCGCCTCCGAGGAAATGGAAAAGCCCTATTACATTCCCGAAAACTGTCCCATCGGACGCTACACTCTTGTCTACGATCCCATCGACGGCTCCTCTAATATCGACGCCAACCTCAACGTCGGCTCCATTTTTGCCATTCGCCAACAAGAAGGTACGGACGAAACTGGAGAAGCCTTAGATTTACTGCAATCGGGACGCAAACAACTCGCGGCGGGTTATATCCTCTACGGGCCGAGTACCGTTCTCGTCTACTCCATCGGCCAAGGCGTTCACGCTTTTACCCTCGATCCCAGTTTAGGAGAATTCATTCTGTGGCAAGAGAACGTTCGAGTTCCCCAACACGGGTCAGTGTACAGCGTTAACGAAGGGAACTTCTGGCAGTGGGAAGAATCCATTCGCGACTACACCCGTTACGTCCACCGTCACGAAGGGTATACCGGACGCTATAGCGGCGCCCTAGTGGGGGATTTTCATCGCATTCTGCTCCAAGGTGGCGTTTTCCTCTATCCGGGAACGGTCAAAAAACCTGAAGGGAAACTGCGCCTATTGTACGAATCCGCCCCCTTAGCCTTCCTCATCGAACAAGCTGGAGGACGTGCTAGTACGGGAACCCAAGACATTCTCGACGCGGTTCCCGATAAGTTACACCAGCGGACTCCCTTGATTATCGGCAGTCAAGAAGACGTGGCTCTCGTTGAATCTTTTATTCAAGAGGGAGCTCGCCGAGAACGAGACAAAGTATTGACCTGACCAACGAGGTGGTGATGAGGTGAGGTGATGGGGCGATGATGAAATTTCAACCAACAATCGTCATCGATCGCTGACGTTTCAAGCCTCACACGTCCGCCATCTCAATCTTCTTCCACTCAACTGTTTCATTCGTCGTTGATTTCGTAAAACCAACCATGACCACGACCAAAAATCCCCTCTTCGAACTGCAAAAATACGGTCAAAGTATTTGGATCGACAACCTATCTCGAGATTCGATCGTTTCGGGAGAACTCAAAAACCTCATTGCCGAGCGAGCGGTGCGTGGGGTGACGTCTAATCCGGCCATTTTTGAAAAAGCCATTGCTGGCAATCAGATTTACGACGAAGACATTCTTGCCGGCGTTAAAGCTGAAAAATCAGTCCTAGAAATTTACGAATCCCTCGTCTTCGACGATATTCGTAACGCTTGCGACGTGTTCGAACCCGTCTACGAAGCCAGCCACGGGGTCGATGGTTACGTCAGCGTCGAAGTTCCTCCCACCATTGCTCGAGATACTGAAACCACGATCTCTGAAGCCCGCCGGTACTTCCAAACGATCGATCGACCCAACTTAACGATCAAAATTCCCGGTACCCCAGAAGGTTTACCCGCCGTCGAACAAGCGATTTCCGAAGGAATTAACGTCAACGTTACGCTGTTATTTTCGATCGAATCCTACGTCAACACCTTCTGGGCCTACATCAAGGGTTTAGAAGCGCGAGCAGCCAAAGGCGAAGATATCTCCAACATCTCTTCCGTCGCCAGCTTCTTCCTCAGCCGCATCGACACAAAAGTCGACGCACTTCTCGATGCCCAACTTGCCGAAACTGACGATCCCGAACAGCGGGAAATGTTGGAATCCCTTAAAGGCAAAACGGCTATCGCCAACGCCAAACTCGCTTACCAAGAATACAAAAAGATCGTGATGAGCGATCGATGGAAAGCCCTCGCTGCTAAAGGTGCAAAAGTCCAACGCCTGTTGTGGGCGAGTACCAGCACGAAAAATCCCGACTACAGCGATGTCATGTACGTTGACGAACTGATCGGTGCGAACACGGTCAACACCTTACCTCCGAAAACCATCGAAGCTTGTGCCGACCACTGCCACATCGCCAACCGTATTGAAACCCACGTCGAAGCAGCTCAACAGGTTCTCGACAATTTAAGCGAAGCGGGGATCGAGATCGATACCGTCATGAACGAATTACTCGAAGAAGGTATCGATAAATTTATCAAACCCTTCGAGTCTCTCATGGCTTCCCTCGACGAAAAAGTGAACCAACTGGCTTTAGTTTAACGCCGTACAGTCCAATTTGTAGCGCGAAGACAAGGCAGATCCGCTTTGTCTTCGTTCGTTGGAGCAGTCAAAACAAACGCTCTCGATCGATGACGAGTACGAGAATCCCCTGACGTTTGCTTGCCACATTTTGGGCGAAGAGACCTCGTCTAAACTCGGCTTGAACCAGTCTTCCCAATCCTGCGATACCCATCTTTCTATGATTGCTATTCAAGAAAATCCCCTTCGAGTTGGACTCCAACAAGATCGTGTTCCCGAACCACAAATTCTCATTATTTTTGGTGCGTCGGGGGATCTAACCCAGCGTAAACTCGTTCCGGCGATCTACCAAATGCATCTCGAACGTCGCCTACCCCCCGAACTCACTATTGTCGGTGTCGCCAGGCGGGAGTGGAGTCACGATTTCTTCCGCGAACACTGTCGCCAAGGTGTTGAAGACTTCGGGGGTGGATTGCAATCCGAGGACATCTGGAACAACTTCGCTCGAGGACTGTTTTACTGTTCCGGCAACATCGACAGTCCCGAAAGCTATCAAAAACTGAAGGCGTTTCTCAGCGAACTCGACGAACAGCGAGGAACGCGGGAAAATCGTGTATTCTACCTCTCCGTCGCCCCCCGCTTTTTCGGTGAAGCCACCCAACAACTCGGTGCAGCGGGAATGCTCGAAGATCCCCGAAAACAACGCCTCGTCATCGAAAAACCGTTCGGACGCGATCTCGCATCTGCCCAAGCACTCAATCAAGTCGTTCAAAGCGTCTGCGACGAAAACCAGGTGTATCGCATCGACCACTACTTAGGCAAAGAAACCGTTCAAAACCTGCTTGTCTTCCGCTTCGCGAACGCGATTTTCGAGCCACTGTGGAACCGTCAATACATCGATCACGTACAGATTACCGTCGCGGAAAAGGTGGGGTTAGAAGGCCGAGCAGGATACTACGAAACCTCGGGAGCGTTGCGGGATATGGTGCAGAACCACCTGATGCAACTGTTCAGCCTCACGGCCATGGAACCGCCTAACTCTCTCGATGCTGATAGTATCCGCAACGAAAAAGTGAAAGTGGTTCAGGCGACACGGTTAGCCGATTTAGAAAATTTAGAAAACGCTGCCGTTCGGGGACAATACACGACCGGATGGGCAAACGGACAGCAAGTCCCCGGTTATCGCGAGGAAGAAGGTGCAGACCCCAAATCCACAACGCCCACTTACGCCGCATTGAAGTTGTATATCGATAACTGGCGGTGGAAAGGCGTGCCGTTTTACCTGCGAACGGGGAAACGAATGCCGAAGAAAGTCACCGAAATCGCTATTCAGTTTAAAGACGTTCCCTATTTGATGTTTCAGTCTGCTGCAAAACAGGCAAACCCGAACGTTTTAGCCATGCGAATTCAGCCCAATGAAGGCATCAGTATGCGTTTTGAAGTCAAAACACCCGGGAGTTCGTTGCGGACGCGATCGGTCAACATGGATTTCCGCTACGATGCTGCATTTGGCAAGCCGAATACAGACGCTTACAGCCGTTTGTTGATTGACTGTATGTTAGGCGATCAAACCCTGTTTACCCGTGCTGACGAAGTGGAAGCGTCCTGGCGCGTTCTCACCCCAGTTTTAGAAGTTTGGGACGCTCCCGCACCACCCGAATCGATTCCCCTATACGAAGCGGGAACTTGGGAACCTGTCGAAGCCGAACTGTTACTCAACTGCGACGGCAGACGTTGGCGACGACTCTAAACGGAGATCGATCGAGTTTCAACGCACACCTTACCTCACGGAGCGCTATGAATACGCCACTTGTTGCTTTACAAAAACCGAAAGATATTTCCCTCGGTGAAATCGAGGCGGAATTGAGTCAAATTTGGCTGAGTCAGAGTAGCGGACAAGGTGCGCCGCTGGCGAGTCGCGCCTCGACGTTTAGCATGGTCGTTTACGAACCCGAGGAATTTCAGCAATTGCTGGCAGGATTGGGGTTTTACAGCGGTATTATCGATGGGATACACGGGGAACAGACTCGGCGTTCGATCGAGGCGGCTCAGAAACAATACAATCTCAACATAACGGGGCGTGTCGATCCCGAAACCTTAGCCAAATTGCGCGAAGAATTCGACAAACTGCCGCTAGAGAAGCGCAAAATAGAAAATCTCGACGCACGGGGATTCCAAATCAGCGAGGCGATTGCGGCTGAAAACCCCTGTCGGATTATTACGCTCTGTCCGAAACTCGGGATTGAAGATACTGGTGTTACTGCACAAGTTTCGGCATATTGTCCCGTCCAACGCAAGAATTCTCACCTCATTTGCTGTGAGTACCTCACCCTACGAGGAACGAAGGATGCTTTGAGCCGCGTTGGAGACATGGTGTCTTCGTTAATGGTACCGGGTCTACCGAAGTTCGTGTGGTGGAAAGCTACGCCAAATCCGGAACAGGAATTATTTCGCCATCTCGCCAAACAGAGTCATTGCATCATCGTCGATTCTGGATATTTCAGCGATCCGGAGTCGGAATTATTGAAAATGCAAGAACTCATCGATCGAGAAATTTATATTGCCGATCTCAACTGGCATCGTCTTTCGGCATGGCAAGAACTCACGGCAGCTGCGTTCGATCCCCCAGAACGTCGTCAGTCTCTCCACGAAATCGATAACATCACCATCGATTACGAGAAAGGCAACGATTCGCAAGCGTTGATGTTTTTAGGATGGTTTGCCAGTCGGTTAGGTTGGCAACCGATTTCTTATTCTTCGGAAAGCAACGATTACGACATTACTCGTGTCTCGTTTAAGGGACAGTGCGATCGAGAAATTCACGCTGAACTTGCCGGTGTTCCAGTTGGAGATGCGGGGGAAATTCCTGGCGATCTCGTGGGTTTGCGTCTGACTTCGTCAAATCCTTCTGCGGATTGTTGCACGATTCTCTGTTCGGAAACAACGGGTTGTATGCGGATGGAAGCAGGCGGAAGCGCGCAATCTTGCCGAACAGAACAAGTGACGGCACTGTCGGATCAGAAGGCAGAATTACTGATGGCACAGCAACTTCAACGTTGGGGACGCGATGTTTTGTACGAGGAAAGTTTGGCGGTTACAGCTCGAGTTTTGAAGTTGCGTTAAGTGAAATTGTCAAGCAGATGAATATATCTGCTTGACAATTTTCTAAAAATATAATGTGCTATAACTATATAATTAAATTAAAATTTGCATTCAATTTAACAATCAATGCCGCATCCGTCGTCACAGCGTCTCATGGAACTCTACAATGAGATGCAGATTCTCTTGGAACGTGAAGAAAAACTTCGTCGTGAAACTGAGAATTTACTCCAAAAAGCTCGAAAAGTAATCGATCCACGAGATGAGTTTAACAAATGGTTGAGATCGTTAGAAGGAAAAACATTGAAACAAAAACAGTATGAATACCAAGATGGGAAATGTGCATATTGCAAAGAAACCTTGAGATTTGAGGATGCTGTTGTTCATCACATAATCCCGATTAGCAAACTAGGGCGAAAAGCCAACAAGCCAGAGAATTTCAAACTTTTGCATCCGAGTTGCAACTTAAAAATTGGAACTCAGATTATTGATTTTGATTAAGGATATAGTCGATCGTGCCTAGCAAACAAGAACTCATTAAAAAAGTTTCAAATGACATTGGCTGGACTCAAGCTGATATCAAAAGAGCGATTGCTAATTGCAAATTTGATGCTAATAGCGGAGAGAAAATATGGGCTTGCTGTATGGAATATGCTGGTTCAGAGTCAAAAAAAAGGAATCGTGAGATTGGAGGACTGAAAGGAAGAAACAAAAAACAAAAAGAGATAATTGAAAAATTAATTAACCAGCTATCTAAACAACAAGATTTTTATACTAAAATTCTTGATTTTATGAAATTAACAAATAGAGAACAAGCAAATTATATTAAGAAGTTATTGCGAAATGCCAAGGATTATATACAGCGTTTCTCAACTTGATGAGGTACAGATTCCTGGCTGAAGTCCTTATGTAGCAAGGGCCAGGTGTACCTCACTTTCCAGGGAAACGTCAGAATGAAAACTTTTCCATCTTCAGCAGTTACAAGGATACACTTAAGGCTTTACGGACTATCAAATTATCAAGTTCGTAAAATTTTAGAGAATATCCAAGGAGTCCGATCGTCCTCTGGATTTAAAGAGTATCCAATTGAAGAGGTGAAAACTTCAATGCAGAAACGCTTATCCAACCCTAGAATTAAAGAAAGTACGAGAAAACAACTCGATCGAGTGTTGTTCCTTCTCAATGGTGAATCGAATATTGTTGAAGTCGATTTTCTTAAAAAGCTATCCCCCGAACAACGGTTGGATTTTCTCTATCGTCAGCTAGAACAGCTTTCTGAGAAGGAAGAAAAAATCCGTCAGGAAACGAACGCTTTAATTCAGAAAGCCCGTCAAGTCGTCGGGACTCAAATATAATTTGAGTTCGATCGAATTCCGAAGATTAGAAACCGGCAATTCAATCTGTCTCGTTATTGCACGAGTCACGATAATCCTCTAAGCGACAACTGAACCTCCTCTGGTAAGATTCTGGTGAGTCGATCGAGTGCCGTTTCACCTCGACTCCCCAACGCGATCGAAGTGCGGAGAAACAACATCAATGTCAGAGGAGTTGCAAACCTTTAAAGTGCTAGGGATGCCCGTTCACCTACATCCCGACTATACCGCGTGGCTTCGATCGAGACTCGCACAAAACCTCGGAGTCCACGTCGTCACCCTCAACGCTGAGATGACGATGCAAGCCGAGCAAAACGCCGAACTCGCGCGAGCTATCCATCAAGCCGAGTTAGTCGTTCCCGACGGGGCTGGCGTTGTCCTCTACCTGCAACTCTGGGGAAAGCGAATTCGACGTTGTCCGGGGATCGAATTGGCGCAAACCCTGCTCTCTCAATTGAGCAGCGATCGAACCGTATTTTTCTATGGCGGAAAACCGGGAGTGGCTCAAACCGCCGCCGACACCCTCAAACGCCAATACCCCGAACTCAACATTGTCGGCGTACAACACGGCTATCTTTCCGAGATCGATCGAGCGGAATTCGCCCGTGAGTTACAACAGAAACAGCCCGACGTCATTTTGGTTGGATTGGGCGTTCCCCGTCAAGAAATCTGGATTGTCGAAAACCGAAATCTCTGTCCGAACGCAATTTGGCTCGGAGTCGGTGGTAGTTTCGACATCTGGGCGGGCATCAAAACCCGCGCCCCTGCATGGATGGGAAACAACCATTTAGAATGGGCGTATCGTCTGTATCAAGAGCCTTGGCGGTGGCGGCGGATGCTGGCGTTACCGAAATTCGCGCTGAAGGCCTTGGGAGAAGTCGGAAATCGGAAAGTTTTTTAATCAAACGTTCTCACTGTCACGAGCAGATCGATCGATGGTCAAACTCAATCGTCGGCAAATGTTAATTGCAGGATTAATCGCGGGTGCAGCAACCAGTGTCACTGCGGAGTACGTGCGAGAGCAAATTCAAGACGATTCATCCGACGATCGAGACGCGGATTTGGGATTCGAGGAAGAGATTTCCATGCAGCGATTGTTGGAAGTTCGCGACTCCGTGGCACTCGTTCAACCCACTGTGCCTTACGATCGGGAAATATCCAAGTTTTTGGCCACCTGTTGCCGAGTGGGAACCGAGCAATATCTCAAAGCCGACAGCGATTTTCGCTACGATGGCTCGATCGATCGACTCGAAAGCTACACCCCTGAATTTGACGCTTATCAACAAATCGCTTCGTTTCAAGCCGAACGAGAACCGGGATGGATTGAAAAACAAATCCGACAGCGGATTTCTCCCAACGTCGAACTTCCCGAAATTCGCAAGATTTATTACGGCTTCGCCCTGACTTCAATCGATCGCCACGTCATCGTTTTTCGAGGAACGCAAGAGGTGGACGAGTGGATTGCCAACCTCAACGCCAAGCAAACTTACTACAAATTTTACGATCTCAATCCCGGTAAAGTTCACGAAGGATTTTACGAAATCTACAACGGTGCGCTGTCCGAACAAACGCGAAATCTCGTCAGTCAGCTCGATCCAAACTTGCCCTGTTATATTACGGGACACAGTCTTGGCGGTGCGTTAGCATTACTCGCAGCGCTCGATATTGTCGAAACCTTTCCCGAACGACAATCTCAAATTCGGATGTACAACTATGGGACACCGCGAGTCGGCAATCCTGTTTTCGCCCAGTATTACAGCGATCGAGTTCCGAACAGTTACCGCATCATCAATATTGCAGACGTGACTCCCACCCTACCGCCAACGATTCTCGGCAAAGAAGTTTACCTCCATGTCGGTCAAGAATGGTCTTTCCTCAATCAAACCGGCGATATGAGTCCCAATCACCAACTTATCGCCTATCGCGCCGCAATCGATCGTCAAATCGAACAAAACAATGCTATATCCTATAGCAACATCGCTATGGGCTGATGAGATGAGATGGTGATGAGGTGGTAATGAGGTGAAAGTTCTGGTCATCTCCCAATCTCCTCATCCGATCGTCTCCTCATCTCCCCTTTTTTGTGAGGAGATAATGTCGTGAAATTGGGTGATTGGATCGCAATAATTTGTTTTGCGATCGCGTTGGTGATTCTCTGGCAATTTCGCCAAATCTTGCTACTGGTGTTTACCGCCATCGTCTTGTCGATCGCACTCAACAGCCTAGTACGGCGGATTCAAAATTTTGCCGCGAGACGAGAAACGATCGTGAAACGGGGACAAGCCGTGTTCCTATCTCTCGTGTTGGTGTTACTGTTCGGAACCTTATTTGTCGGACTGGTGGTTCCACCGTTCGTCAAGCAGTTCCAACAGTTAATCGATTTGATTCCAGTTGGTTGGCAGCAATTTCTCCTTTGGATCGATCGAACCGTTGAAAATCCACCCCCGTGGTTGGATCTCGAAGCCATTGAAATGCCCGATTTCTCAGATTTCACGCGCCAAGTGGGACCGCTGGCGGGCGATCTGTTGGGTAACTTTTTTACCTTTTTCTCCAACTCTCTCGGTGTTTTACTGCAAGTACTCCTCGTCACAATCTTGACCATCATGCTTCTTGCCAATCCGACTTCGTATCGGGATATGGCACTACGACTGTTTCCCTCGTTCTATCGGCGACGAGCTGACGAAATTTTCACGGCTTGTGAAGCATCGTTACTCAACTGGATGGGGGGAATCGTCATTAACTCCCTCTTCGTGGCAACGCTCAGTGCGATCGGTTTAGTCATCCTGAACGTTCAGTTTGTCTTCGCTCACGCACTTTTAGCCGGTGTCTTTAATTTCATTCCCAATATCGGCCCGACTGCGAGCGCTATTTTCCCGGTATCTGTCGCGTTATTGGACAATCCCCTTAAAGCCTTAGCGGTTATCGTCGTGTACGTCGTGATTCAGAACCTCGAAAGCTATTGGTTCAGTCCGATGGTGATGCAAAAGCAAGTGTCGTTACTTCCAGCGGTGACGCTCACCGCGCAAATTTTCTTCGCGACATTTTTAGGGTTGATGGGTCTAATTTTGGCGTTACCCTTAGCCGTAGTGTCGAAAACCTGGATTGAGGAAGCGTTGTTGAAAGACGTATTCGATCGATGGTCGAGTCGCCGTTTTCCTACTCCTCCAGCGACGCCAGTTTTACCCAAAGCTGTTGATTCGCTCGAAGATCCCTGGGACTAAAGCAACGAGATTGCTGGGTAGCCTGCTTGAAAACGGCAAACACTTCACTGTTGTCACTGGTGACTGGTGACTGGTGACTGATAACTGGTGACTGATAACTGGTGACTGATAACTGGTGACTGTGAAAACCTTAGCTCAACAAGATCCCCCCATCAATGTTATTGTTGACCCAAGAAGATGGTCGATCTGTGCTGTGTCATGAACCAACTCAAATTCCTCATCATCGCGATCCCGAGCTTTGTTGCAAGTTTTATCACTATTGATTTCTTGCACTACCTCTACAAATCCATCAATCCTCACCCCCAACCGACATCGAATGGAAATCCGCTCGTTCAAGAAGCGGTGCTATTGTGTCAGCGGTTGATGGATGCCGAACGGGAGGCGTTTCAAGCCTATTTGAAATCTCCCGATGTGGAAACACTAAAGCTTTGGAAAGAGCGAATTGTTCAATTGCGCCAGCTTTATCTCAAAGCCGATTTGCGCTACAAACGCCGCCTTGAAAAATACGCATAGATTGGGATGTATTGGGAAAACCCAATTCCCTGTCCCCTCCTGACAGAGCTGCGATCTTGCTAAAACAGCTCTGTTTTTGATTGAGAAAGCGCAATATAGGGAAAGATCTAGAGAAGAGCGAACGGATTATCTCGTCAAGCAGAGCGATTGAGTCAATTCTCGATCGAATACTCTTTGAAATTCTTCCGTAAAATTGCTTTGTCCGGCAATTTCACCAGAAGTTCGATCGATCGTCTTAAAAAGGTCTACCGTGACTAAATTCTGGATGAAAATGTAAATGACTGTGAGGTTCTTGGCAAACCACTTTGCTATTGAGATGGTGTTGATGGGACTCGTCTGTAGCTGCCACGAGTTGCATCGGTGAAGTACCGCCGATTGAATCAAAGATTACAATCGCGGCTTCCTGTTTCATCCGCCGTTGCCGCCAGTCTACCAGAGAGATATTGGACTTACACAGCGTCCGGAGGTTTGGCTGAGTTTCCCCGCCCTGACTCCCGTGAGAGGTCACTCTCACCCAGGCAGACCCCCGGCTTCCCCAGGGGTGAATTCTCTCGATTTCCCACCCTTGAACACCTTTCCGGTTCAGCGGGGTATTGGGGCTACCAGATGTCTTGCAGGTGGTGCCTAGCCTTTTCTCTGAGCGGGAAGTTCGCCCACCACGGCTACATCTTCTTTATTCGCTTGGCGTAATTTTACAACATTTCTGCCGCGATTCATCTCCGCGCACGATCGAAGATTAGAAGCGGAGGATTCTCGCGGTTTTGGCCAAAAAGACAGGTCGTTCCGATCGAAATATCCTGTAGCGTTTTCTTCATGCCTCTCGGAACACTCTGCTGGGTGGCTTGTACTTGAGACGGGAGCGTTTGAATCAGAAACGCTGCAATTAGGAAAGTGAACCCATCGAGAAAAAAGACTTGGCGAGTTCCCAAAAAAGCCGCAACGCCACCAGCAATTCCCGGGCCCAAAACCCCTAAAAGTTGATACGTCGCGCCAGACAGCGCGATCGCTTGAGGGTAATCGTCTCCCCGCGCAGCCAGAGGAATCGTCGCCTGATACGTCGGGGTAAAGAACGCCGCAAAACAATTGAGGAGTAGCACGATCGCGTAAATTTGCCAAACTTGGGAAACAAAAGGTAACAGACAGATAACGACCGTGCGACACAAATGTGTGACCACCATAATGCGTTTGCGATCGATTCGATCGGCTAACACACCCGCCACGGGAGAGAGTAAAACGTAAATCGTCACTCGCAGCGTCAGAGCCACCGACAGCAACGCTCCCGCCCGATCTCCAGCCAGTTCAAACGCCAAGAGTGCTAAGCCAACCCACGTCAGCGCATCTCCCATTAAATTAACAGTTTGAGCGGCGTAGAGTCTGGCAAAAATAGGGTTTCGCAAACTTTGAAGCAAAATCGGTTTGTGCATTCAACATTTCTCCAAACGAGAGTTAGATAATCCTTGAATCGACGAAAACTGAATTGAAATAAAGTCACGATCTCAAATTTAGTAGAGTCCTTGCATGCAAGGACTCTACTAAGGAAAATACAAAAGAGGGTTTTTTTAGGGAATTGAGGAAAGTTCCCGAGAATTCTCCTCGCCTTGAGTTGCGAAGATGCTGTCTAGCTGCTCCGTAACCCGGCGCGGTTTGGGCATGAGCCATCGACCGAACTGAGCGTAAAGTGCCGGAATCACCAGCAACGTTAACGCGGTAGAAGTAAATAAACCCCCTAAAACCACGGTGGCTAACGGCTGCAAGATTTCATTTCCCGCCCCGGTTGCCAGTGCCAGCGGTAGCATCCCTAAAGCGGACGTGAAGGCGGTCATGAGAATGGCGTTGACTCGTTCCATCGAGCCTTTCGTCACCGCTTGTTGCAGGGACATTCGATCGGCAAACTTGCGGTTGTAGTTATCCACCAATAGCAAACCGTTGCGAACCGCAACCCCGAACAGGGTAATAAAGCCGATGAGAGAGGCAACAGACAGCACGCCGCCAGTGAGCAGAATCGCCACGATTCCACCGACAATCGCCAGGGGGAGATTGAGCATAATGGCGATCGTTGCCGGTAGCGACTTGACCGAGAAGTACATCAGCACCGAGATGGCAATGGCGGCCAGGATGCTGAAGACAACGAGATTACGGGTCGCTCGCTGCTCGGACTCAAATTGTCCGCCATACTGAATAAAGTAGCCTTTGGGAAGCTCGACCTGTTGCCGAATCCGAGTTTGAATGTCACTGACGACACTGCCGAGATCCCGTTTGGCGACGTTGGCAGATACGACAATCAGACGAGAGACGTTTTCCCGATTGACGAGGTTCGGCCCCGTTCCGTAGTCCACATCGGCGACGGTGTCGAGGGAGACGGTTTCTCCCGTGGCGGTGCTGATGGGAATCGATCGCATGGCATCGAGGTTGCTACGGGCTTGGGGTTGCAACCCCACTAAAATGTCAGAACGCCGTCGATCGTCGATCGCCTGGGAAACCACCCGACCGTTCAACGCCGTTTCGACCACCGCCGCCAGTTGTTCCATGGTGAGGCCGTAGGCGGCCGCCGCTTGGCGATCGAACTGAATATGTACCTGGCGTACCGAGACTTGCGGTTCGAGTTGTAAATCCACCACACCGGGAATCGGTTCGATGGTGTCGCGCACCTGTTCTCCCAGAGAACGCAATTGCTCTAAATCAGAGCCGAAGATTTTAATGGCGATCGCACTTCGGACACCTGAGAGAACTTCGTCCATGCGGTGAGAAATAAAGCCGCCGACGTTCGGCGCCACACCGGGAAGCTGATTAAACGCCGATCGCAGGGTTTCCAAGCTGGCTTCTCGATCTTGCATGGCGCGATCGCTCAACTCGATATCGACGTGGGCGATATTGACCCCAGCACCATCCGCATCCCCCGGAGTTCGCCCAGCCCGCACCTGTACCCATTCAAACAGAGGATTGTCTTGGAGCGTGGTTTGCAGAGCCATACCCGCCCCCACCGTCATATCCAGAGACCCCCCCGGAAACAGCACCATGGAATTCACCAAGGCTTTTTCCTGAAACTCTGGCAAAAACACCCGACCGAGGGACGGAAGAACCGAAACCGCCAGGATTAAACTCGCTAAAGCCAGTCCCAAAATCAGTTTTGGAACCTTCATCGCAAACTTCAAACAAGGGCGATAGAGACGTTTGGCCCAGCGGGAAACGAACGTACCTTCCTGCGAAAGGGGGCGGTTCGCCAGCAGAATGGCGCACAGAGCCGGAGACAGCGTCATCGCCACCAGCGTCGAGGCACAAATCGAGACGAGGTAGGCAATACCCATCGGTGCAAAAATTCGACCTTCTACACCCGTCAGACTGAAAATGGGGGCGAAAACCACGACAATAATCGCCGTTGAAAACAGCACCGCCATGCGCACCTCGGCTGAGGTTTCGTACACGACGCGAAAGGGATGCTTGGGATAGCCACTGGCTTGATTTTGTCGCAACCCGCGATAGCAGTTTTCCATATCGACGATCGAATCGTCCACCACTGACCCGATCGCAACGACGAGACCGCCTAAGGTCATGGTATTGATACCGAGACCGAAGGCATTCATCAGCATCAGTCCGACCAGCAGGGACAGCGGAATCGCACTCAGGGCGATCGAGGCGGTTCGCCAGTTCATCAAAAATAACAGCATGACGATCGAGACGATCGCAACCCCTTGGAGCAACGAACCGCTGACGTTTCGCACCGCCGTTTCAATAAAATTAGCCTGTCGGAAACTGGTTGCTACCCGTACATCTGGCGGAAAAGAGTCTTGAAGATTGGCGATCGCGGCTTCGACATTTTTCGTCACGGTGGGAGTATCGACTTGAGGTTGTTTCGTCACCAGTAACACCACCGCCGGCTGACCGTTAAAACTCGCATCCCCCCGCTTGAGTGCCGCACCGGTTTTGACTTCAGCCACATCCTCGAGCAACACCGGCCCCTCTTCCCCAACGGCCACCACCGATTGCCGTAAATCCTCAATGGAGGAGACTTGCCCCATACCGCGCACCAACAATTCCTGACCGCCGCCGATTAAGAAGCCGCCGGGTGCGTTGGCGTTCGAGCCTCGGGCCGCCGCCGTCACGCGATCGAGGGGAATACTTAAGGCTTGTAACTTCGCCGGATCGACCAAAACTTGCTCTTGTCGTTCGTCCCCGCCGTACACGGTAATTTGAGTGACGCCCGCTACAGAGAGAACTTGGCTGCCCAAGGTATCCTTCACGAACTGCCGCAGTTCCATCAGGGATGTTTGCCCTCCCTCCTCCACGGTAAAGGCGTACTGCAAAACCGTTCCCAGCGGCGACGCTAAAGGCGAAATTTCCGGCGGGTGAATGCCTTCGGGAAGCTGGCTAGAGGCTTCTTGTAGCCGTTCGGTGACGGACTGTCGCGCCCGAGAAATCTCTGTATCGCGATCGAACACCACTTGCACGATCGACAGTCCCACTCTAGAAGAAGAGCGCACGACGGTTACGCCAGGGAGTCCGTTGACGGCGTTTTCGATGGGGACGGTAATCTGGGCTTCTACTTCTTCGGGAGCTAGTCCCACCGCTTCCGTTTGAATTTCAACTTGGGGCGGTGCAAATTCGGGAAAGACATCTAAGGGCATTTGAGAAATGGAAAAAATGCCCCAAACACTCGCGAAGATGGCACCGCAGACCACCAGCCAGCGCTGAAGAATCGACCATTTCAGAATTCGATCGAGTATCATCGTCACGTCTCCTATCGGCGCTTGTTGCCATTACTCAGCAGTACCCAACTCCCCCCAATGGCAACGAGAGCCGTCAAACCCCCCAGTGCCACGAAGGGCATGATGGGAAAACTCGACTCAGAGGTAGTTGCTGTTGTCTCTGTTGGCGCTTCCGTCTGGGTTTCAGCCACTTCTGAAGGCTGAGCGCGACGAGATTGAGCGTATAGTGTGAGTCCTCCTTGGACGACTAATTCTTCTCCGACGGAAAGTCCTTCTGTAATCTCGATCGCATCGTTTTGAGTCGCACCGGTTACGACTTCCACGGGTTCATAAAAATTTTCGTATCGAACAAATACATAGGTTTTGTCATTGTCCTCGACGAGAGCCGTCACGGGTATCCAAACAGTAGAACTACCGTCTGATGCGGGTTCGATGGGGTCAACCTGAATTCCGAGTTGGCGGTCTGTCGTCTCTTGAACTCGAACGCGCTGAACATCACCAGTGGCTTGAAATTCATCTCCGTGACCGACATGGCCAAAAGCTGGAAGCGTTACACAGAGAATGGCGCTCAGGATGGCGCTTCTCAACCAAACAGATTTCATGGGCGATTTCCTCACAAGAAACACAATAGAAACGACTTTAGTTCGACTAAAAAACCTCTGAAGTCAACCTCGACTCAAAGCTTTTAAAGTTTGACAGAGCAGACATGAAATTCAGGTGAAATTGGCGATGCTTTTGTAGAATTGGGGCGAGGTCGGGGTTGCATCTCACTTTTGCGCTCGGAACCCCTCCGCCTTCGGCGGAGGGGTTCCGAGCGCTCAGTCGAGCCGTGGAGGGGTCTTTCTACGAAATTGAGATGCACCCGAGGTCGGTGCAGAGGTGATGATGCGAATTTTGTTAGTGGAAGACGAGCCGGGTTTGGGCGAGGCCATCAAGCGCGTGTTGGTTAACGAGAAATACGTTGTCGATTGGGTTCAGGACGGAACGCAAGCTTGGTACTATCTGGAGAGTCAATGGACGGATTACACCGTCGCCGTTCTGGACTGGATGCTACCGGGTTTGTCGGGGTTGGAGCTATGTCAACGGTTGCGATCGAATCAAAATCCTTTACCCGTTCTCATGCTCACGGCGCTCGGTCAACCGGAACAGCGAGTGGAAGGACTGGATGCAGGTGCTGACGACTATCTGGTTAAGCCGTTCGTAATGGAGGAACTGTTGGCCAGACTGCGCGCGCTTCAGCGGCGCTCCCCAGAAATACAATCTCCGGTCTTATCAGTTGGGGCTTTTACCCTCGATTCGGGGAACAGTACGTTACGAGTGTGTCAGCCCGGACAGCCCGAACAATCGATCGAGCTGACGGTGAAGGAGTTTCAAATTTTGGCGTATCTGATGCAGCAGTGCGATCGAATTATTCCCGGAAGTAAGTTGCGATCGCAGCTTTGGGATATTGACTCGGATGTCATCAGCAATGTCGTCGCCGCTCAAATTCGTCTGTTGCGGCGCAAGTTCGCCCGTTATGGTTGTGACTGTCCGATCGAAACCGTTCCCCGTAAAGGCTACCGCTTTAATTCTCCCCAATGAGTCGTCGTCTCTTTCGTCGCAGTCGTCTTCGTCTCTCGTTATGGTACGCCGGCGTTACGGGAATCGTTTTCGGTCTGTCTGGGTTGGGGGTTTATCGAGCCTCGATTCAGGCTCGTTGGGTTGCGTTAGAGCGCGAAATCGAATCGATCGCCGGAACGCTACACGATAGCGTCGAACCTTTATTACCTAGCTCTGAAAATCCAACCACAGTCTTACACCAGATTTTCCCGGAACTTTGTTTGGTCGGGCAACCCTGCGACACAACGTCAACGCTGATTCAGCGCCATACAATCGGTATTAGCGATCGCAGCACTTACTATATTCGCCTGTTCGACGATCGAGGAAATCTCTTAGGCTTCTCTCCCAACCACCCCTCCGAACCCGCCGCTCTGACACCGAATCCTTGGCAAACCGTTCGACTTCCGGAGGGCGATCGCTATCGTCAGTTTACGATCGTACTTCACCGCATCAACCCTCAAGATCCGTCTTCGTCGGAGTGGGGTTATTTGCAAATCGGTCGCTCTCTGGCTCCCTTTGATGCTGAAGTGGCGCGTACTCGGCGGATTTTGCTGTTGGGACTCCCGCTCGTATTGGGGTTGATTGCAGTGTCTGGCTGGTGGCTTTCGGGAATCGCCATGCAGCCGATTTACCACTCTTACCAGCAACAGCAACAGTTTACAGCGGATGCCGCTCACGAACTCCGAACCCCTCTCGCCAGCCTTTTGGCGACTATCGAATCTCTGCGGCGAGTCCCACCCACTTCTCCGGAAGATGCTACAAACCTGCTCTCTCAAATTGAAAAGCAGGGTCGCCGCATCAGCCATTTAATTGCTGAGTTATTGAATTTGGCGAATCTCGATCGAGCCTCGTCTTCACCGTTGCAAGCTTGCTGTTTAAATGACATTGTTAGCGATTTGGTCGAGGAGTTTTCAGAACTGGCGGATGAGGCGGATCTTCAGCTTTCGAGCTGTATTCCTCAACTGTCAATTTTCGTGATGGGTAACGAACAACAGCTCTATCGGTTAATTTCAAACTTAATCGCCAATGCCATTCAATATACTCTTGCGGGGGGAACGGTGCAGGTAGATTTAGGATGGCGCGATCGAACAGCTTATTTGAAGATCGAGGACACGGGAATTGGGCTGTCTCCGGAAGATTGCAAGCGCATTTTCGATCGCTTTTATCGAGTCGATCGCGATCGATCTCGTCAAACGGGGGGTAACGGTTTGGGATTGGCCATTGCTCGGGCGATCGCTCAACTCCACGATGGTCAGTTGAGTGTCGAAAGTCAACTCGATCGAGGCAGCACTTTTATTTTAAAGTTGCCGATCCTGTCTTTTGGCACTCACACTCAGTATTAAAGTCGCTCGGTAGAATGCTCGATCGAGGCTTCTTTTTCGACCAACTCATTTTCGGAAACACTCAATTCCTCTAACGGTTTTGTAAAGCACGTCTTTGCAGAATCGGAGGTCGTACCAATGCTTTGAGTAAGTATCCTAAAGAGCGCAATTCTCCGGGGGTTTTTTGACGTTCCCACTGTCCCGGTTGACAGAACAATAGTTCGATGAGTTTTCGGTGTTGTTGTGTTGTCAGTTTGTCGAACGATATTTCGACAAAGATACCATTATTGGTGTCGCGAAGTCGATCGATCGTCCCGACAAGTTGTAAGTCTTCCTCAAACAGGTGCAAGTCAACAGAATCCCCAATACTGTCCAAGTTTTGGCACCCTGTTAACTTCACCGTTGCACCAATTTCAGAAAGTTCGATCGTTTCTCCCGTGATGTTTCGATCGATCCACTTCAGCGTAACCCATCGTCGCACCGGGAAACTCGGATAGTTTGTTGGATTGGGTGCGTCAATAAAGCTCAGAACGGCTAAGCCTAGAAAAATCAGGTTGTACAGTCCCCAGAGGAGTCCGAGTTTGGCGCTGTTGAGATCGGTAGAAATTCCGAGAGAAGCATCGATCGAATGTCGAGACAATTGAGCGAGCGTCACGATATTAAATCCCCAACCGACAGCAGTAAATACGAAGACGGCGATTGCAGGAAGTGCCAATTTCCAATTCAACACGAATCGATCGTTTGAAATGCCTTTCGGTGTAACTTTGAATCCTTGAGAAAACGGGCTGATTAGCGTTTGTACGATCGAAACTGAAATCGGAAAACTCGTGACGAGTCCGTACACGCCAGACAGTAACGCCGATCTCGATCGATAGTTCAACCAAGTGTACGTTGCTAAATTTACCATGTAGTAAGGTAGAAAATACGCCAACCAATCTTCAGGAATCACTTGGATTGGAAGAACGCCCAAGAAGTAGTAACCCAGTGGAACAATTAAGAAATAAACCTGCCACAAACTGTTAAACCATTGTAGAATTCCTTCTAAATGAGCGATTCGCTGACGCAATGTCAAGCCCGGAATTGTGAGGGGATTGTGGGGAAGGAAAAACGATTGTAAGGTACCTCGAACCCATCGCTGGCGTTGAGCGATGTGGGCGGAAATATTTTCTGCGGCTAATCCTGCACTAAGACTTTCATCGAGATAGATGACGCGATAGCCGTTTGCAGATAAGCGAATTCCGGTAAAGTAATCTTCACCAAGGGTATTGGTGACGAAATTTCCCACTTCGGCCAATGCTTGACGGCGCACGACGAAAGCGCTTCCATAACAGAGGGAACTTTCAGCTCCATCTCGCAGTTTTTGATAGTGGCGAGAAAAGACTTCGACTTCGTGGGGAAAGACTCCTTCTAAGCCTAAGTTTCGAGAAACGAGATCGTCGTTATAGAAATGTTGGTGTGTTTGCACCATCCCAATATCGGGTTCTTGGAAAAAGCCGACCGTTTTTAGGAGAAAGTCCTGCGTGGGAACGAAATCGGCATCGAAAACTAATACGAGTTCGCTGTTGGTTCGATCGAGGGCGTGATTGAGGTTTCCCGCTTTAGCATTTTTGTTATCGGGACGTATGACGTACTCACAGCCGAGTTCTTCAGTTAAAGTTTTAATTTCAGGGCGGCGCGTGTCGTCGAGGAGATAAATTGTTTTGTGGGGATAGTCAATGGCTTGGCAACCGACTATCGTGCGCCTTAAAATGGTATCTGGCTCATTATAACTCGGAATTAAAATATCGACATTTGGTTGATATTTTCCAATTGCTACAGTTTTAGATAAACGAACTGAATCTTGTCGTCGATCTCGCTCCCGAAGTGCCAAAAAAAGTTGAATTCCGTAGCTAGACAGTATCCATGTTTCCATACCCAAGAGCAGTACGCTAAATACACTTGACAGTGTCGTGTCAAAATTTAAAGTAAAGATCGATCGCCACAATAAATAACGCAAAATCAGCGATAAAAGTAATGCAATAATAGTAACTTTCGACCAAAGTCGAGGCTTGGGTGAAATTTTCATCGTTAAAGCAACGATCGAAAGACAAGTGGCAGTTACAAAAATTCCATTTTCGCTCGGATTTTTAAAGCTCCCTTGAGGAACGATCGAAGCCCAAATTTCAGTGAAAGTTGTGAGAATTGATGTCGTATCGAAATAGCAATGAACGATATAGGTAACACCCAATGTTACGAGTCCGACAAGAACCCAAAACAGCTGAGAAAACCAACGCTGTACTCCAAATGGCTTTTGTCGCTTGAATTGTGTTAAAACCATATCCAAAAAATCTCAATACGTTTCGATCTCGATGCCAAATTGAGCGCGAGAAAGATGAAGGAATAAAAGATAAGCTGTTTTTATATTAACTTTTATTGAGCATAATTGACAAGCTCGGAATCGGAGAGAATCAATGAAGCGAATGCAAGAATTTTGCAATCCGTCTATGTAAACGTACGCCAAGCTTAAAAATCTGGATTTCGTTCGATCGAAAGTTTTGTTTTCACCTGATTTGCGTGTACGATCGCAACAGAGAGTGATTTCGACCGATCTCGATCGTCGAACGGGAGTTACCAAAGAAATGTCTAGAGAAGCTGTCTTGAGCTTTTTTAAAGCTGCTTCACAGGATCGAACCTTACGTCAAGTTTTGGGCGAAACCGTCACCGCACCGGAAGATTTCGTCGAGGTAGCGCGAACGAACGGTTTCGAGTTCACGCGGGAAGATTTAGCAACGGCACTCCTTCCCATTAACGAACAGCTGAACCGCCTCGAAATCCCTCCCGGTATGGGAAGCTCGTCGGCATTTATCGAAGAATTATTACGTCTACTTCACGAAATCGGAACGATTTGACTGAGTTTGGGATACCCCGTTGCTTCGATCGAACCCCACACTCGACAATCCCAAACTGTAAATTGCTGTTAGGCTCCTAATCGCAAACCGTCAATCGTCAGAGTTTCCGTGTTAATTGAAAAGCGCGATCGTCAGGAAGCTGTTCGAGGGCTGCCGTCAAATCGATCCAAGATCGCAGCTGGTTGAGTTGGAACGTGCGACTCATCACCACGTAAATTGACGTTTGATCGCAGCCGATTCCTGCCGCAGCCAGGTTACGCCAAGACTTCGCCGTCAGTTCGTCCGTTACGACCCAGTGCGATTTTTCCCAGCTGAAACGGCGCGTGAAATAATATGGAGCCAAATCTTTCCCTGTAATCAACATTTTCTGTAACAACGAGCGGATGAGGTTTGGGAAAAACCGTCCCACGGTTAACATGACAATCCGCAATACCATCAATTTTAACGGTGTCATCTGCTGCTGTTTCGCCCAACCCAACTGACCGCGGATTTCAATATCGTGGGGTTCGACCTGAACGTCGTATCGATCGACCCCATGTCCCACCGCATTTTTGAGCTTACCCCCCGATTTTACCTGAAGCGAAAGTTGGGTGTCTGAGGTGACGAGTTGTCCGTCGCGGAATAGCTTAAATACCCCACCTTTATTTAACGCGATGTAAAGTTCTACCGTTGCTTCTGTTGGATTTTTCGGATCGGGCATCGGCGGTGTGTCGGGTTCTTCCTCTCCAGGAACTGGGGGAAACGTCGCACGTCGATCGATTAAAATTTGCGCTTCCTGCAACCAAATCCGCCCCACCCGACGCGACGGAAGTGTCGGCCGTTCGGGAACGAAATCTTGCCACGCCAATAGATAATTCCACGTATGGTGTCCGATGATGTGGTCGTCCGCGTAACAGGGGCCGAGTCCGTTCGCCAAACCTTGCAAAAATCGATCGTTAATACTGAGGGCAGATGGCATCCACTGTCCTGCAATCTCGAAACCGTGGGGGAAGAAGTTGTACGTGTTGCGACTGGCGTACTCACCGCCAAAACTGCCATCGGGATGGATGAAGTATCCTGCCAACTCGATCGCTTTCGCCAACGCCGATCGAAGTCGATCGTCCGGGTGGTTGCGAACCTGCTCGAATCGGGACAAACACCAAATTGTTAACGTGTGATATCCCGGATCGCAGCCTTCGTATTCCTGAAACCACCCTTCCTCACTTTGCCATTCGAGAACCCGTTCCAAACGCCGCAATTTCGCCCGCGCCCATTTAGCGGGTTGTCCGAGAACTTGAGAGGCGAGTTCCAAGCACAAGACGATAAGGGCTTGGTGGTTGGTCAGTTGTCCGCTTTCGTTGTGGTGCGCGAGCCAATCCGCTCGTTGCTCGAAGAATTTGAGAATTTCAAAGTTATCGAGTTTGAGGAGCGTGTAACTTTCCAAGCTCGCTAGTAGAGAAAACGCCGCCGCCCCACCCGCTCGCTCGAAGGGAAAGTAATCGTCGCAAGAGCCGTCAGCATGGGCGCTTCGAGCGGCGAAGAGAATTCCCGCTTCGACCCATTCTCGGATAATTGGTTTTTGGTAAAACGGGTTGTTGGGAATGTCGAGGAAGTAAGCCAGGGCCAGGGGATAGACGAACTCCTGGGACATCCCACTGGGAAAGTCGATGATTTTATAGTGCCAAAAGTTGCGATCGAAACAGCCGTAAGTCGGGCTGTGGGGGTTTCGATCGAGTAACGTTAGGATTTTGGGAATCTGCGCTAGGGCGTGCTGGGCGAATAACTCTCGCATAGGTCTCAGAAAACGCGGGCAACAGCAACCATCGATGCTATATTCGCACAACTTTGGAGGAAGCGATGGGGAAGCGATGAGATGAGGTAGTGGGGAGAATCGTTTGCGTTACATCCTCCGGTTATCCCATCATCCCCTAGCCCTTGCATCCCGATAATCAATCCATGCCTTATAATTTGGTTGAACTCAGCCAGTAATGGGACTGAATGTCGATCGAATCTCGAGCGTGAGGAGACGTTATGCCGGAAACCCCTAGCACTCACCCCACCCGCGATCGCCTCCAAGCAGACGATCGATTCCCTACGGGTAAACCGATTGAAGCTTACGCCGACCAACTGCTCGACGACGTATTTGAGGATGTCGATCGACTGCTCGATCGGGCCGAACAACTGCCTCAAGAACCGGCCGATCCCAAGCCAATTTCCATCAAGCCCATTCAGATTCCGCCCATTGTCGTACAGCCGTTAGTGGCACCAGCGGCTGCACCGAGGCCTGCTACTTCTTCTGTCGAAGTCGCGTCCGAGGAGCGAGAAAAAGCCAAGGTCGATAAATCCTTTTTATGGTTCGATCGACTGTTACTCGGTGGTGCGTTCGTATCCCTCCTCATCGTATTGGGATTGTGGCTCGTCGATCGTGGCATCGTTCAAAAATGGTTTGGGACAGCTGAAACGGAAGCAGAACCTGAAACTCCAACCTTACCAGTTGTTGAAGATCCCAAAGCCATCGCCGACCAAGAATTTGCCAACTATATCAGTCAGTCCCTCGATCGAATCGACAACCGCCAAGCCAATGCAATGGCCGTTGAATCCGAGACCCTACCTGACGCACCCTCGGGATTAGCCACGCTCTCGATTCCCGTCAACCCGACCTCTCCCGATACGGTTGCCCAATCCCTCAGCCGCATTGCCAACGCCCTCGAAAGGGTTTCGACGACACCAGTTCCCCTACCCGATTTACCAGAAAACGCTGACAATCCGACTCCTCCCGCCCTACAACCCGAAACGACCGTTAGCGTTCCCGATACCCCTGCCCCGCTTGAGGAGGACATCGAACCCGAACCCGTCGCAACAGCGGCCGTCGAACCCGTAGAGAAAACCCCCGAAACCACAGCCAGCACGCCATCGAGTACGTCGTCCAACGTTTACACCTTGGTCGGCACCCTGGAACGTGGCGAAGGCGATCGACCTGCCGCGTTATTTGAAATTAACGGTTTACCTCAGTGGGTGGATGTCGGCGAAGCCATTGGCGGAAGTGGCTGGATGCTGGTAGATGTAACGGGCGATCGCGTGTCGCTTCGTCGTAACGGGGAAGTTCGATCGATCTACGTCGGACAGCAATTCTAAACCCAATTTGGTCTAAGCCCAAATTGGTATTCGACCTGTTCCCTTACCGTACAAAAGGATTGATATTGTGGGTTTGTTTGAAGACTTCAGCCAATTTCTCGAAACCCGCTTGGAGGAGTTTCTTCAAGCCAACCCGCATTTAGAACTTCAAGC
This sequence comes from Geitlerinema sp. BBD 1991-9, assembly GCA_001657325.1. Lineage (GTDB taxonomy): Bacteria > Cyanobacteriota > Cyanobacteriia > Cyanobacteriales > Geitlerinemataceae > Geitlerinema. Next base: position 153,561 of record LWRO01000003.1, read on the forward strand.
CCTCGAAGAACAACTGCGGGAACAGGAAGAAGATACGTTGCGCCTGATCGCCGATTTACAAACGAAGGAAAAGCAACTCGAAGATAAAATCCTCGAAACAGCTCGAGAAATTCAACGCTGGCACATTCGGATTGAAAAGGCAAAAAAAGCCGGGCGCTACGATCTCGTAGAACCTGCCACCGAACGAGAAACGGCTCTGTTACGCCAAGGGAACCAACTTTGGGGTCAGATGAAAGGGGTGAAGGAGCGCCTGAGTCAAGTACGAGCGTTGCAAAAGCAGGTTCGAGTCCGTCGCCAGGAAGTTCACGCGAAAGCCTCACAAATCAACGCCGAACGTGCGAGAGCAGCAGCGAGTCAGTCGTACAATATTCCGAAGTGGAGCGATATTCCCAACGTTAAAAACGATCCGAGCGATCCGCTCGAACAAGTGTTTTCGCGATGGGAAACTGACGAGGAATTGGAGCAGATGAAACGTCAAATGGAACGCTAGGAATTAATGAGTAATAAAAATCTATAGCAACCTTAAACAGCTAGCAGCAAAACCCCCGATCGATCCTTTTCGTCTAAGATTTCTGGTATCGCCAAAAGATGAGATTTTAGCGCACCATCTCTGTCTTAAGAAAGTTTTATACATCTTCGACCTCTTTTGTCAATTCATCGGATTGATGAAATACCCTAGGTAGGAAAAACTTCTGTTTGAGTGCATCTCAACTTTTGCGCTCGCAACCCCTCCGCCTTCGGCACCTCCCCTGGCTAAGGGGAGGTGCCGAAGGCGGAGGGGTCGTTCTACGAAATTGAGATGCATCCTTCTGTTTGGAGATTTTTGATAACTTTCTTGAAGAAGTTCTGTGGAGGTAAATAAGGAGCCTATAACGAAGTCTGGGCAAGATTTATAGCTCTTTGACCTTGGAGATAATTCTTCCGTTTGTGGGGGCATAACCTCAGAAATTGTTGTGCTTCTTCAGCAAAAAGCTGAAGAGAGTGCAACTCAGCGCCAGCGCGGTTGCCCGTATCAAAATGGCTGTGTCTTGGATATTTACGCCCGGTTTTAGTAGGAGATTCACATCAGAATTGACACCTTGTTGGCGAATCGTTTCACTGTAAAAAACGCTCGACGTCACAGAATCTCCATCTTATATAGCAAATAAGCCGAACTCAAAAAAGTCTAGAATCAGAGAGAGTGAGATTATCTAAAAAAGTGAAATTGTACCATCTTTCAAAAAACGCAAATTTTCTGTGGTTGCAAAATTGAAAAAATCTCGCAACAATAGTAACCAAACACCACTGAGGATCGATGGCTATGGCAGCCCAGTTCAAACACGTCATGCTGATGGTGAACGATATCCCCGCCACGGTGAAGTTTTTCAGTGAAGGCTTGGGATTGACAGTGAAAATGTCGAGTCCCGGCTGGGCTGAATTAGATGCGGATGGAACGACGATCGCCTTACACTTCGCCCACGGTGCAGATGTCGAAACGGGAACATCTCCCATTTTGAGCTTTCACGTCGAAGACATCCAGCAGACGATCGAAACGCTCGAAGCCCTGGGTGCAACCCTCCAAGGAGACGTGCGCGAACCCTCTTTCGGAAAAGTCGCCGCCATGCGAACCCCTGACGGCCACGTCCTGAGTCTATTGCAACCGGCTGAAGTGAAGGTATGACCGGATGAGGAGAGAATAGGGCGATCGGATAATGCCAGATCTCCTCATCTCCCGTTACCCAGTGCATTTCCCAGATTAACGAGAGCTTCACCGTAATTGGGATCGAGTTCGATGGCCTTTCGCCAAGCATCGATCGCCAACTCGTAGAACCCCTGTTCGTAAAGCAATTCCCCGAGACTGTTGTAGATCTCTGGCGAGTCTGGGTTCAGCGTTAGCGCGGCTTCATAAGCCACGTTCGCGCGATTGTATTCGCCGCGTTCGGCTAACAAATCTCCCATCCTCGCGTGCGCCAACCCAAACGAACCATCGGCGCTGAGGGCATTTTGATAAGCTGACATGGCTTCAGGAAACTTCCCGTTTGCCGCGTAGACGTTCCCCAAACCGTAATACGCTCGGGCGAGTTCTTGCGACGATAACAAACGCTGTTCGTTGTAGAGATCGATCGACGTTTGATAAGCTGCGGCGGCTTCTCGCAATTCCTCGAGAGCGAGGTACGCATCGCCCACCCCTCGATACGCATCCGCATACGCCGGATCGATCGAGATCGCGCGTTCGTAAGCAACCAAGGCGGTTTCTGGACTGCCAGTTTTAAAACGTGCCACCCCTTGATAATAGTAAGCACGAGCGCTATCGCCGCTGCGTTCGATGGCTTCATCTAAGATAACGAGGGCTTCGCGGGTTCGCCCTTGGCGCATGAGTGCTTCCCCGAGTAATCCGTAAGCTTCGTTAAAGTTCGGGTTGAGATCGAGGGCAATTTCCAACGCGCCGATCGCTTCGGGAACGCGATCGAGCTTCAACAACGATTCACCTAAATAATAGTAAGCTCGATCGAAATCGGGCGTCGCCGCGATCGCTTGCTGAAATCGATCGATCGCCCCCTCAAAATTCCCTTCATCGTAGAGAATTAACCCGATATTATAATGTGCTGCGCCCAAGCCAGAGTTGAGGCGCAAAGCACGCTCGTAAGCCTCGATCGCCTCGCCGAGTTGACCCATCGATCGATAGGCAACCCCCATATTGTTGTAAGCTTCGGCGTAGTTGGGGTAAATATCTAGAGCCAATTGATAGGCGACCAGCGCCGCTTCCGGTTTCCCTTGACCGTACAACGCTCGCCCTAAATTGTTGTAAGCCTCGTAATCCGAGGGTTCGAGAGACAGTGCTTGTTTGAATGCGTTCTCCGCTTCCACGAACCGACCCGCTTCGAGGAGGCGCAAACCCTCTTGAATATAGTATCCAGAGTTGCCAGAGAATTGGGCGATTCCAGGCGATCTCGAAGGATCTTCATTCAGAACGCGAGGAAGGGACGCCGCTCGAACGGGACTCAATACAGCACCTGTTACGACGCATCCTATCCCGAGGCGGGTCAACAGCAACAGTCCTCGAAGCATAACCTAGCTCGCTCCCATGCGTTGGCGTTTCGCAATAGCAAAAGTATAGCTCGCTCCCCCGTACCCCAAACGCCACGATTGATTTGGGATGCGAGTCGTCAGGTTTTGAAGTGGATTAAATTCAATTCGATCTATGTTATCGTAATTGATAACAAGGTATAAGGCACTTCAATACGATTTGCCAAGAGGCAGTTGTGAAGCGTCGATCGATATCGAGAAGTCGATCGAATCTTGACAGAAAACCATCAATCCAGTGTAAAAATCGAGGGCGAAACTGGGACTCAATCGGGTCGAACGCCCAAATCCGTAAGAGTTCGACCGTCGATCGGGGCGGTTTTTACGCCTTTTCAGCCGTTTGCACCCACCCCCGATCCTGTAATAGTGTGGGGATGTGCAGCTTCTACCACAGCCCACTCAACTGACCCATTCGGCTCTCCTCACTACCCCTTTATCTTCAAATCGCGCCATCATATTCATTAAGTACACAAAAGTTCATAGTATTCTCTCCCGCCCTCGATGTCGATCGAGCCAGGAGATCCCGAGTTTCCCTAACCCAGACGGCACATTTGCCGTTTCCTCTAACCCCTAGCCATCGATCGCACGAAAAGAAGCTCATGTTCGAACAATTTACAGACAAAGCTATCCGAGTCGTGATGTTGGCGCAAGAAGAAGCGCGCCGACTCAAACACAACATGGTCGGTACCGAGCAAATCCTCTTAGGTTTAGTCGGTGAAGGAACGAGTATCGCCACAGAAGTCCTCAAGAAGTTTGGGGTTAACCGTGAAAACGCTCGGCGAGAAGTCGAACAAATTATCGGACGCGGTTCTGGCTTCGCGTCAGCCGAAATTCCCTTCACCCCCCGCGCCAAACGCATCTTCGAGCAGGCGGTTGAAGAAGCTCGTCAACTCGGCCACAACTACATCGCCCCCGAACACATCCTTCTCGGAATGACTCGAGACGAAGAAGGTGTTGCCGCAACCGTTCTCCACAACCTCGGTGTCGATCTCTCGGAAGTTCGCACCCAGGTGATGAAACAACTCGGAGAAGTGGCTGGCGTGACCGTTGGAGATCGATCGTCCGCCAAATCCGGCAAAATGGCGACGCTCGAAGAATTCGGCACGAACCTCACACAGCTGGCGAGTGAAGGGAAACTCGATCCCGTGGTCGGCCGCGAGCGGGAAACCGAGCGTCTCATCCAAATCCTCGGTCGTCGCACGAAAAGCAACCCCGTCCTCGTGGGCGAGCCGGGAATTGGCAAAACCGCCATCGCTGAAGGACTCGCACAACGAATTGCTCGTCACACCGTTCCCGAACTGCTCCAAAACAAGCAAGTCATTGCGATCGACATGGGACGGCTCGTTGCGGGAACCCGTTTCCGAGGAGAATTTGAAGAACGCCTGAAAAACATCGTCGAAGAAGTACGCGGAAACGGAAATGTCATTCTCGTCATCGACGAAATTCATACCCTCGTCGGCGCAGGAGCATTAGAAGGAAGCCTCGACGCGGCCAACATCCTCAAACCCGCCCTCGCACGGGGCGAACTCCAGTGCATCGGCGCAACGACCCTCGACGAATATCGCAAGCATATCGAACGAGATGCTGCTCTCGAACGACGGTTTCAGCCGATTATGGTGGGCGAACCCAGCGTTGAAGAAGCGATCGAGATCCTATACGGACTGCGAGATCGATACGAACAACATCACCAACTCACCATCTCCGACGAAGCCCTCGAAGCAGCAGCCAAGCTCTCCGATCGATACATTAACGATCGATTCCTTCCCGATAAAGCCATCGACCTCATCGACGAAGCTGGATCTCGCGTTCGCATCGAACATTACAAATCCTCTCCCGCCACGCGGGAACTGAAAAAAGCCCTGACGAAAGCGCTCGAAGAAAAAGACGCGGCGATCGACGCGCAGGACTTCGAGAAAGCCAGTCAATTACGCGATCGCGAACTCGAAATCCGCGCCGAAATCGACAACCTCGCCAAGGAACGCCAGCAAAAACCGGGACAAGCCCCCATCGTCACGGAAGAGGATATCGCTCAAATCGTCGCCAGTTGGACGGGCGTACCCGTTACGAAAATCGAGGAAACGGAATCGGAAAAACTCCTGCACCTCGAAGAGACACTGCACCAACGCCTCATCGGCCAAGACGAAGCCGTTCGCGCCGTGTCCCGCGCCATGCGTCGCGCTCGTGTCGGCTTAAAAAATCCCAAACGTCCCATTGCGAGTTTCATCTTCTCCGGGCCGACTGGGGTGGGTAAAACGGAACTCACCAAAGCGCTCTCGGATTACTTCTTCGGCTCGGAAGAAGCGATCGTCCGATTGGATATGTCGGAATACATGGAGCGTCACACGGTCTCTAAACTGATCGGATCGCCGCCGGGATTTGTCGGTTACGACGAAGGGGGACAGCTGACGGAAGCCGTTCGCCGTCGTCCCTATAGCGTGGTGTTGTTTGACGAAATCGAAAAAGCGCACCCGGATGTCTTTAACCTGATGCTTCAAATTTTTGAAGACGGCCATTTAAGCGATTCTCAAGGTCGTAAGGTGGACTTTAAAAACACCTTGCTGATTATGACCTCGAACATCGGTTCCCGTGTCATCGAAAAAGGCGGCGGTGGACTCGGCTTTGAAGTGGCTGACGATAAAACTGACGCTCAATACAACCGTATCCGCAATCTGGTCAACGAAGAGCTGAAGCAATACTTCCGCCCGGAATTTCTCAACCGCGTCGATGACATTATCGTCTTCGGACAGTTGAAGCGGGAAGAAATCAAATCGATCGCCGATCTTCAATTGAAGCAAGTGTTCTCGCGACTGATGGAACAAAACATCAGCTTACAAGCGACAGATGCTTTCAAAGAGCGATTGGTCGATGAAGGGTACGATCCGGCTTACGGCGCTCGTCCGTTACGTCGAGCCATCACGCGCTTGTTAGAAGACATTTTGGCGGAGGAATTACTCGCCGGACGATTGCAAGAAGGTGACAATGCTGTTGTCGATCTCGATAATGACGGTCAGGTCGTTATCTCGACTGAAGCGCAGTTGAAAGCCCCTGAATTGGTGGGCGTTCGTTAAGCACAGTTTGGCATTTTGTCTTCAAACTTGGTAAACCCCCATAGAGTTGTTAGCTACAACTCTATGGGGGATTTTTCGATTGCATTAACAGAGCTTACAGTGACAGTTCAGCCCCAGTTTTTAACCGGATTGCAAGGTCACTTTGAAGCCGATCGAGCTTCTGGCTTGCTCGAAATTTGCTGGTACTACTTAACCAACTCTCCGGCTTCAGATAGGGCGTGCAGTCGATGGTACAGTCCTCCATATCGCAGTAGTTCGTCGTGGCTTCCCACTTCAACGATGCGTCCGCTATCTAAGACGACAATTTTGTCAGCTTCGCGCACGGTACTCAGGCGGTGAGCGATGATGAGGGTGGTGCGAGTCCCGAAGATCGATTTCATCGCGAGTTGGATCGATCGTTCGGACTCGTAGTCGAGGCTGGAGGTGGCTTCGTCGAACACCAATACGTCCGGATCGACGATTAACGCCCGCGCGATTCCGATGCGCTGTCGCTGTCCTCCCGACAACCGCACCCCCCGTTCGCCGACAATAGTGTAGTACCCGTCAGGGAGTTCGTCGATAAATTCATCGACACGGGCGATCTGACAAGCCGATCGAACTTGTTCCCAAGTGGCGTGCGGGTTGCCATAGATTAAGTTATCCCATAACGTTCCGTTGAAAATATCGACCTCTTGGTGAACGATGGCCAGCCGTCGCCGATATCGCGCAATATCGAGTTTTCGGATGTCTTCACCGTCGATGAGAATCCGGCCGCTGTCAGGATCGAAGTAGCGAAACAGCAGTTTGACGAGGGTGGATTTTCCCGATCCCGATCGACCGACGAGGGCAACGGTTTGATAGGGTTCGATGCGAATATCGATATTTTGTAAAACGGGTCGATCGACGTGATACGCAAACGTCACTCGCCTGAAGTCGAGTTTTCCCGTAAACCGATAGGGATTTTCAGCAGGGGATTCTGGAATGAGGCTAGCCGCATCTCGTCCCGCCGGATGTTGCATGAATTCATGAAAGCGCACCATCGAGGTATAACGACGGGCGAAAACTTCAGCCACCATACTAATCGGTTCGAGTTCGGAATAGGCGTAGCTGGCGATGGTAAAGGTGGTAATGAAATGTCCGAGGGAAATGTCACCGCTGACGGTCGCCCAAAGACTTAACACCAAAACACCGAACAGGGACGATTGAATAATCGTTCGCTGCCAAGTTTCGAGAAAGACATACTGACGGTGAATGCGGTTGACGATAATTTTATGTTCTCGATCGAGCCGTTGTTGTTGTCGTTTTAGTTCGCTGGCTTCAGTGGCAAAGGCTTTGACGGTTTTGATGTTCGTGATAATCTCTGAGGTACGGCTTTCGGTATTTTCCATGTACCGCTCGATTTTTTCTTCTTGGCGAACGATCGATTGAAGATCGCGCAAGCTAAACAGCAAAATTCCGGCAAAAGAGGCAAAAAAGGCAGCAGCAATCCAAGGCTCGATCAGCCAAATGACAACAAAAATTCCCGACACGCGCATCAGCTTGGGAATCAACTGTCCGGCAATTTCGGGATACGTCCAAGTGTGATTGGACAGCCCCTTCGCCACTCGTCCGGCAATACGTCCGGGGTTATTTTCATCGTAAAAGTTGAGTGGGAGTGTTAGAATTTGAGCGATAACTTTTCTGGCATTATCGCGTCTGGATTCGAGGGCAATCAGCCAGTGAAACCAGCCACTGATCCACGGTTGAAGTGGAGCGCGTAAAACAGAAATTACGAAAATTATTCCGACTAAAACGGAAAGTTCTAGGCTTTTTCCAGTTTGAACGTTGAATAGCTCGGCAATTCCTAGCATTAGCGGTTGGATGAATCGATCGATCGATTGGCCCGATAACACGTTGAGAATTTGCCCGATCGCGTAAGGAACGGCAAGATCGACGATTTCAAACAGTCCCGTCCCGACGATACTCAACGTCGAGATCGACCAGTAGGGGCGGAAATAGCGAACAATGTCGCGGAGCGAAGCCATGATACTGTCACGGAGCGATAACACAAACGCTTCGTAGTGTAACACAAAATACTACAAGTCAACTCGTCCCCGTTGCATCGATCGTAAACTTCAAAATGAAGGCTGCTGCCAACACCCAACTCGCCACAGAGGTTTCGCGTACCTTTCCCTGAAACGCTTTCACGAGGGGATAACTGATAAATCCCACCGCCAACCCATCGGCGATCGAAAAGCTCAGCGGCATCACTAAGATCGTCAGAAACGCTGGAATAGATTCAGCGGGATCGTCCCAACGGATCGATCGAACATTACCCGCCATCAATACACCGACCACCAATAAGGCGGGGGCCGTCGCAAAGGCAGGAATTGCAACCAACACGGGAACGAAAAACACCGACAGTGCGAACAGTCCCGCCGTTACCACCGAAGCGAACCCCGTGCGCCCGCCGGTGGCAACTCCAGCCGCCGATTCGATATACGTCGTCACCGTCGAGGTTCCCAAAACTGCCCCTAGCGTTGTTCCCACAGCATCCGCCATAAACGCTCGGTTGGCGCGAGGCAACTCTCCTCGATCGTCGAGATAGCCAGCTTGCACGCTTACCCCAGCTAGGGTTCCCACCGTATCGAATAAATCCACGAACAGCAGCGCGAACAACACCGACAGAAACTCAGTCCGAGGAACGGTTCCCAGTTGTCCCAAGCCGACAAATGCCTGACCCCACAAATCCTTCGGCAATTCGGGCCAGGCGAAAATCTGTGTCGGTGCGGGCGCGATCCCCAAAATCCACGCCAAAACGGCTGTCGCCATAATCCCCCACAGTAGCGCCCCCGTCACCCGACGCGCCACCAGCGCCACCGTCAGCAAAATGCCCACCACTGCTAACAGTGTCTCGGGTTGGCTGAAGTCACCTAACTTCGTCAACGTCGTCGGGTTGGCGACGATAATTCCTGCCCCTCCTACTTCGGGAGGACGAGACAAGGCAATATAGGCAAGAAACAGTCCGATTCCCGTCGCTGTGGCAGCTCTCAAGCAACCGGGAATTGCTGAAATTATCCAGTGACGCAGGTTCGCCCAGGTAATGGCGATAAAAATCAATCCTTCGATAAACACTGCCGCTAGTGCAACTCGCCAATCGATCTCCATCCCGAGAACGACGGAAAAGGCGAAAAAGGCATTGAGTCCCATTCCTGGTGCGAGTGCGAAGGGATATTTGGCGACAATACCCATGAATAACGTCGCAATGGCAGCCGACAATGCTGTCGAGATCGAGAGTTCGACAAATAGGTCTCCAGGCTGTTCGAGAAAAATTCCGTTGGACAGGATGTCCGGATTGACGGCGAGGATATACCCCATCGTCATAAAGGTGGTGACTCCCGCCAGAATTTCTGTCGATCCGTTCGTGTGATGTCGAGCAAATTGGAAAAATCGCGCAATGGGATTTTCGGCGTTCGGTAACGTCATAGTCGATCGAGTTGATGAGATAGATCGAGTATTTACAGTACCGAGTGTGTCCGTGCAATGTGAAGTATGAAGCGTGAAAACCGGTTTGAGTTCGTTCTCGTCATCTCATCACCTCCTCACTTCTCGATCTCTTCACCTTCAACCCAAACGACGCGCTGTTGAAATGGATCGACGAGTTGAGTCTGCTCTTGTCTCAAAATTCGGGCCTGCTTCGGATCGAAATAGCGTCCGAAATCTGCCTGTAAAATCTCAACTCGCTCTCGAGTGGATTCCACCTCGGTTTCGAGTTTCTGCAATTGTGTTCGACTGGTGGTAAGACTGGGAACGAGACGAACGAGCGCCAAAATTGCACCGAGCGAGATTGTAACGTCTGCCGCAATTTTAAAACCCGTTTCCCACTGGGTCATTCGATCGAGCCGTTCCTGAGACGAAGCGCGACGACGGGGACGATGTGGGCGGCGGGACTCGATCGATCGGAGGGGAGCGGGGCGAGAAGCATTCATATAGCGATCGACTCGTGCGAGGGGAAACAGCGATAAAACTTATTCGATACTTATTCGCTATCGAACCAAAACTGCGTCGTTTTGGCAACCCACTCCGGAAAGTTTTAAAATTTCGGCAATCGAGCGGGGCATAGGAAACACCCATACCCCAACCCTAGCAGACGACTGACCCGTTTTATTTGTACAGCTCCGTCGAAAGACGGAATGCCAGAAAACCGGGCAGAAGCGCGATAATCAGTGCCGTCAGCACTTGAGCGTCAGATAAAGCCATGATTTTAAACTCCTTTTTGTTTGAGTCTACGTTTGAGTGACACAATTCACACCGATCTCGATCGACCGGAATGAATTGCCTCGAGAACTCCCAGTCTACCGTTGGGTTTTCACCCAAAACGCGCGATTGCGCGTTCGATCGCGAAGCGTCCTTACTGGGAATTTACCCGAGGAGATTGTACAGGATCGATCTCGAGAGTATCTGACGTAACGACCGAATGCGAGTCGCTACACCAGATTTGGGGAATTTCCAGGGTGGAGAGGTGAAAACGGTTTGCCGAGTTGGTTGCTCCCGTTACACCACTTTAGCCCCCTGTTGGCCAACCCCATAGGCGCTAGCGTTTAGAACCTTCGCGACTCTAAATTAATGTCTGTCAAACCCCTGCATTTTGGCGTTAAATGTAATAATATTTCACAAAAGGAACAGTTTTTGTCCGTGCGAGCGAGTCCCTGAACTCCTTGGCTCGGGGGATACGCTGATTCCCGATTTCCCCGATAAAACGTTATTGTTATTAAAAGAAGCGCGGTCTAAAGCTCGTTTTTCCAGCACGAGCCTTCGATCGTCTGCTTACGACGTTCTGGTGTCAACCCTTAATGCTAGATCGACTGATTGACATTTCTCCCAACCTAGAAATCGAGGCGTTTTTAGTTCTTGCTGTCTTAATCGCCCTCGAAGCTGTTTTATCTGCTGATAATGCCATTGCCCTGGCCTCGATCGCCAGTGGACTCGAGAACCTAAAGTTGCAGCGTCAGGCCTTAAATATTGGCTTGCTGGTTGCCTATATCCTCCGCATTTCGCTCATCGTCGCTGCTGCCTGGGTAATTCAGTTCTGGCAATTTGAAGTGGCGGGTGCCCTGTATCTCCTCTGGCTCACCTACAGCTATTTCTCATCCAGCGAAGACGATGATGGCGGTCACCACGGGCCGAGGTTTTCATCCCTGTGGAGAGCCATTCCCCTGATTGCGATGACCGATCTAGCATTTTCCCTCGACAGCGTCACGACTGCTATTGCCGTTTCCGAAAAAATTTGGCTCGTCATTGCAGGAGGAACCATCGGCGTGATTACCCTCCGGTTTATGGCTGGGTTATTCATTCGTTGGTTGAAAGAATACGCTCACCTCGAAGACGCAGGATATATCACCGTTGGTTTAGTCGGACTGCGATTGCTCGTGCGGGCGCTCGATCCCCATCTCGTACCACCTCAGTGGGTATTGGTTTCGACGATCGCCGCAATTTTTATTTGGGGCTTTTCAAAGCGCAATCCAGACGTTTCGTTTGAAGATGAAAAAACCGTAGATTGAGGGGATAGGGAGATGACGAGATGAGGAATCGAGATTCACATCACCGCCTCATCCGGTCATCCATCATCTCATCGATTCATCCAAGCTATTCGTACAGCCAGGGGGTTGCCGCCGGCTTCCAGCTTGTAAGTTCGTCTTCCGAGAACCACAACGCGATCTCGCGGTTTGCTGTTTCCACAGCATCAGAACCGTGAATCAAGTTACGACCGATGCTCAATCCGAAATCACCTCGGATCGTACCGGGGTCAGCCGTCAGAGGATTCGTCGCACCGATGATTTTACGAGCAGAGGCGACAACACCATCGCCCTCCCAAACCATCGCCACAACGGGAGAGGAGGTGATAAATTCCACCAAACCCTTAAAAAAGCCCTTGTCTTTGTGTACGTCGTAGTGCTGTTCGGCCAGTTCCTGACTCACCGACATCAGCTTCAATCCCACTAGCATAAAGCCTTTGGCTTCGAGCCGACGAATCACTTCACCCACGAGTCCGCGCTGAACTCCATCCGGCTTAATCATTAAAAACGTCCGTTCCAAGGCAACCTCCTCACAATTGCATCGATTGACCACTTTCAAGCCTATCAGAGGAGTGCTGCACTCTCACCCAATTCTCACCACTGCCAGCTTATTTGCTACCATCCACTGCAAACTTCCCCACCACTCACTGCTCACTGCTCACTGCTCACTGTTCACTGGTGACTGGTGACTGGTGACTGAAAACTGCCCTCACTGCTCACTGCTCACTGCTCACTCACTGTTCACTGGTGACTGGTGACTGGTGACTGGTGACTGGTGACTGAAAACTGCCCTCACTGCTCACTGCTCACTGCTCACTGTTCACTGGTGACTGGTGACTGGTGACTGAAAACTGCCCTCACTGCTCACTGCTCACTGCTCACCTGCTCACTGAAGAAAGGGGGGGGGAGGTATGGTTGGCGAACCCAGGCTTCACCAATATCCATACACGACCCAGAAACTCCCCTCCCAATAAGTTCTCGGTTTCAAGTCGGCCGTTTTACGGGTTTTGCCGCAAATAGTAATAAAACTTTACAGGGAAGACAGAATCAAGATGACTGAGATCGCAGATGCCTTACGTTTGTCGCTACAAGTGTCCTCGATCGCGACCGTATTCGTTGCTGTTTTAGGCAGCTTTCTGGGTTATCTACTCGCTTGTTACCGGTTTCCGGGCCGGGATTGGGTAGAAGCGATCGTGACACTGCCGCTGGTGTTACCACCGATTGTGGTGGGATATCTGCTACTCGTTCTATTCGGACGGAACGGGCCGATCGGACACGCGATCTACGAACTAACGGGATGGACGTTGGTCTTTACCTGGCAGGGGGCAGTTGTGGCAGCAACAGTGGTTGCGATGCCGCTGATGGTGAAAACGACGAAAGCGGCGTTGGAGAGTGTTGATTCAGCATATTTAAAAGCAGCTTCTACCTTAGGACAGCCACCATGGCAGGTTTTGTTTCGGGTTTGGTTGCCCCTTGCATGGAAAGGCATTTTAGCCGGGGTCGTGTTGAGTTTTGCGCGAGCGTTGGGAGAGTTTGGGGCGACGTTAATGCTGGCAGGGAATATTCCCGGTGTGACGCAGACGATGCCGATGGCGATTTACGAGAAGGTGCAGATCGGCAACGATCGAGAGGCCGCGATTCTCGTGACGATTTTGAGTGGACTGTCGATCGCCGTGTTGTTTCTCAGTAAATATCTGGAACGATCGAAAATAGCCCCGTAGAGAAAAGGTAGAACCATTTTCATCGGTGGTGTTCGTGGTGGCTTCTACCGTTTCGAGTGTCCGTTCGAGTGCTAAATCTCGCTGGGTGCGCTGGCGCAGTCGATCGACCCAAGAATCGCCGCAGTTTTGGCTCGCTTTCGGCTTGGTATCGCTGGGCATTCACGGGCTGTTGTTGGGATTGGCGATGGTTCAGTGGGCGAAACCGACAAACTCGTCTGAAACGTCAGCTAAAGCACCAATTGAGATCGTGTGGGTTGAAATTCCCGTAGATTTGTCGGATACGCCGTCACTGGAAACGGTTTCGTCGATCGATCGGGAGGTTGCGGTGGAGGAAGATTCGATCGCAACGTTACCCACAACACCCACACCTATGCCAACACCCGTGCCGACGCCGATTCCCACACCCGTACCGACACCCGTGCCGACGCCGATTCCCACACCCGCGCCGACACCCGCACCGACGCCGATTCCCACACCCGCGCCGACACCCGCACCGACGCCGATTCCCACACCCGTACCGACACCCGTGCCGACACCCGCACCGACGCCGATTCCCACACCTGTTCCGACACCCGCACCGACGCCGATTCCCACACCTGTTCCGACACCCGCACCGACGCCGATTCCCACACCCGCGCCGACACCCGCACCGACGCCGATTCCCACACCCGTACCGACACCCGCACCGACGCCGATTCCCACACCCGCGCCGACACCCGTGCCGACGCCGATTCCCACACCCGCGCCGACACCCGCACCGACGCCGATTCCCACACCCGTACCGACACCCGTACCGACACCCGCACCGACGCCGATTCCCACACCCGTACCGACTCCAGCTCCCACTTCCAATCGATGGCGAATTGGCTCGATCGACACTCAATTCCCGCCAGAGATACGAGATCGTCCCGAAAATCCTGCCAGCTTAGTTAGTTCGTCAGACCCAAAAATTTCGAGTTCGATGGTACCATCCGATTTAGAGAGTGGAGCAATTCTGCACGTCCGACTCATCATCGATACCGACGGACGACCTGAGATTCCCCCTTCTGGAACTTCTCCCATCCACAGAAACGGAGTTGAAATGCCCGGTGAGGATTACCGCCAATTCGTACAGGCAATTCTTGACAGCTGCACGTTTCAAGCGGCGTCCAACTCCCTGAACGGTCGCATCGACTATGTCGTATCGAACCTCGATCTCATTTTGACCGTCGAAAAATTTTGAAGGGGTGGATAAATTCCCTAAAAAGTGTGTTATCCTAGTTCAGGTGCGAAACAACGCGGGCGTAGTTTAGTGGTAAAACCTCAGCCTTCCAAGCTGATGATGCGGGTTCGATTCCCGCCGCCCGCTTTTTAGAATCGTTTATAGAGGTAGATCGATCGAGTTGATGTCGTCACGACCAATCCCGATCGGGCAAGAAACAGCTTTAAACTTTATCGAGGCTGCGATCGATCGAAACCGCATTGCCCCCGCCTATCTATTTTCCGGTTCTGATGGCATTGGACGCTCGATCGCAGCACGGTATTTTGCCGAACGCCTTCTCCAAGGAAACCGCCAAATCCTCGACAACCACCCCGATTTTTTGTGGGTGCAACCGACGTATTTACAGAACAAACAACTCCTCACTCCCGCCGAAGCGGAAGCAAAGGGTTTAAAGCGCAAAGCGCCTCCTCAAATTCGTCTGGAACAAATTCGCGAGATCGGCAGATTTCTCAGCCGTCCTCCTTTAGAAGCCCCCCGTCAAGTTATTGTTTTAGAACAAGCCGAAACCATGGCTGAAGCAGCCGCGAACGGTTTGCTCAAAACCTTAGAAGAGCCAGGACGCGCGACGTTAATTCTCATTGCACCATCGATCGAAGCTCTGTTACCGACCTTAGTTTCTCGTTGCCAGCGTATTCCGTTTTACCGTCTTTCCCCAGACAATCTCGCACGGGTTTTACGAGAAACGGGGTACGAAGAAATATTAAACCATCCCCCAATTTTGGCTGTCGCTCAGGGAAGTCCCGGTGCGGCGATCGAAGCTTGGAAACAACTCCAATCGATTCCTCCCGAACTCCTGGTCAAAACCCGCAAAATTCCGAGAACCTTACGAGAGGCTTTAGAACTCGCCAAGGAGATCGATCGAGCTTTAGATACTGCCGAACAACTGTGGCTCATCGATTATTTACAACAAACATACTGGGATCAATACTGCCAGCAGAGTGGTATCAATCTTCCCCTGCAACAATTTGAAAAAGCACGGGAACATTTACGGCGTTACGTTCAACCTCGTCTCGTGTGGGAGGTGACATTCATGCAACTTGCTGAAGCAATAGATGGCACGGTTTAAAGTCGGTTTGTATTAGCTTTATTCGGTTGTATGCCGAAAGATCGATCGATACAAATTTCAGCGATGTCTTACAGGCTAAGTTCAGACGAAATCTGTGGGGAAGACTGACGTTGCCGAACGGGAACCTCAATCTCGAATTTTGTTCCTCGATTTGGGTCTGAGAAGCACGTGATTTTTCCGCCGTGTTTTTCAACAATAATCTGATAACTAATCGAAAGTCCCAAACCTGTACCCGAGCCGACAGGTTTAGTGGTGAAGAAGGGATCGAACAAGCGGTTGCGAACCTCCTCTGTCATTCCAGGGCCGTTGTCAGCAATGTCGATTCTGACCCAGTCACGATCGATAGCTTCTGTGCGAATCCAAATCGTACTGGGATTCTGTTGCATTTGCGATCGAGATCGATGGCGATCTCGCATTTCTATAGCTTCGATCGCGTTGCTAAGAATATTGATAAACGCCTGATTTAGCTCTCCCGCATAACACTCAACTTTGGGTAAGTTTCCATACTCTTCGATCGTGCGAATTGCAAGCCGATCTGTTTTTTCTGCAAGACGGTTTTGCAAAATAAACAGGGTATTTTTGAGACCTTCGTGAAGATCGACTGGCTTCAAGTCAGCTTCCTGCAACCGAGAGAAGTTACGCAGGGAAAGAACAATTTGACGAATTCGCTCGGCTCCCGTCTGCATTGAATGTAACAGGTTGGGTAAATCTTCCCTCAAAAAATTCAGATCGACAGCTTCGATTTCTATCTGAATTTTGGAGCTTGGATTTGGATATTCTTCCTGGTAAACCTGGATTAGATTTAATAGATCTTGGCTGTATTCTCCCGCGTGAACTAGATTGCCGTGGATAAAGTTGATTGGGTTATTAATTTCATGAGCAACGCCTGCAACCAAATTCCCCAAGCTCGACATTTTTTCAGTCTGAATTAACTGAATTTGAGTTCGTTTCAGCTCGTGCATCGCTTGTTCGAGCTGAGTCGATTGTTCTTTCAGACGTTGATTTTTGTCACGCAACTCTACCGTTCGTTCCTCAACCTTCTGTTCCAAAGTAAAACTGTAATTTTCAAGTTGAGACTTGGCGCGTTTTAGGTCTTCCGTTGTCGCTTCTAAGGTTGCATAGAGCAGAGCATTTTCTAAGAAAATCGCTACTTGCGAAGACAGCAAATTGAGAACTTCCAATCGCTCCGATGTAAATGCTCCGATTGTGAGATTGTTTTCCAAATAAAGCAGACCGATGAATTTCCCTTGATTCACAATCGGCATACACAAGATCGATTTAGCTTGAGTCTGCACGATATACGGATCGGTTGCAAATTTCCCGCCTCGGATCGCGTCGTTTAAGACAACACTTTCTTTCGTTCTCGCAACATAATTAATCACAGAAAGTGGTAACGGTCGATCCAAATCGATCGCGAGGGAGGGCAACAATAAAACTTCGTCTTTTTCTAAATCGCCCCTCGCCTCAATTCTGAGCTGTCCCTCTTTTTCTAAAATCAGACAGCTCGTTTGGGCGGCTGCATTTTCCATAACGATTCTGAGCAGTTTGTCGAGCAACTGACTCAGCACGATTTCACCCGCCAGCGCTTGTGAGGCTTTCACGATCGTGATTAAGTCTAGAACGTTGACACTTTCGCTGGCGGACGTTGATGCTGTCGTCGAGAGTCTTCCGGGAATCGTGTCAGGTGAACTCCGGGAAATCAGGTGTGGAACACTCGATTCTAGTTGCTTCGCTTTCGTGGTTGCGCCCCAACGGATATAGCCGTAGTAGGCTTCGGTATAGTGAGTTCGAGCCACTTTCTGACGACCGAAAGCCAAATAGAACTCGGCTGCTCGTTCGTTAGCTAGGGCTTCTTCGTGAATGAATCCCCATTCCATCGCTCCTTGAGACGCTAGCTCGTAATATTCCATCGCCTCAAGCGTTCGACCCAATACTCGAGCTTTTTCCGCCTCAACCAAGACGTACTTATGCTGGTAGTTTTCGGGGGCGTGGAGCGCCCAAACTTTCAATTTCTTCTGATTCGCTTCCACGAGATCGAGAATCTGTTGCTGTTCGATCGAGTCTTCAGTGGGGCATTGAGCCAGGAGAATCAAGGAGTAATAAAAATTGTGAACTGGCGTATGCATCAAGCCCAGCAAAAATCCAGAGTACTGCTCGGACAAACGGGCCATTTCCAAGGCGGCTTCGTACTCTTTCAGGTAGTACAGCAATATGGACTTCGTCAGATAGACCGTGAAAAGCAACGCTCCGTTATTTGTCTCGACGAACACCGGAAGCATCGCTGCTTCATCAAAGCTTTCACCGATCAGGTGATGTGGATGTTCCGTTTCGCAGGTGAGGTTCAAGACGCACTGCCGCCAAATGGCGATGTAAGAACTGAAATAGTCTTGATTGAGGTCGACCAACAAGTCAATGTAATGCTGTTGCTTTTGTTGAACGAACTCCAGAGATTCACCCATCAAAAAGGGGTAGATGCAGGCATACATTGCGGAATATCCGGCGTACTCGATATCGCCCGTGTCGATGCCGCTCTGAACCGCTTCTTTTAAAGGCTCGATGGTTTCCTCAACGGGTTCTTTCCAGTGGCGGATATGAGCGTTGAAGAGTTCGTAAATTTTGCACTTGAGTTCTCGGGCATCGAATTGTTCTAAAATCTCCACTGCGAGCTGACCGAATTGATAGCCCCGTTCGATGTCACCCAGCGCCCCACACAGCATCAGTCCGTAAAAGGCGTAGGCATAGGCAGCGATCGAAGAATTGCCGTACTGCACGCACAAGCGAACCATGTTGTGAGCGATCGATGGTAACACGCTCGGATCGGCTACGTAAGCGGGTGGCATCGCGTTCATTAGAATCCGCATCGCCGCCAACTTCGTCGGATCGCTCATCTCTGGTAGATCGCTCGCCTCTGCCGCACTCAGCTCGTCCACGGAGGTTGGATGTAACGGTTCGTCCAACATCTCGAGAACGAACCGAGCTACCTCCAAGGCTTTCTGCATTTGGTTCTGGGAAATGTGAAACTGAATTTGAAACTCGTAAACTGCAACCTTATCCAGCAACGTCTTCGCGTTTTGCAGAACGACTTCAGCGAGCTGTTTAGCTCGATCGAAGTGAGTATTGAGATACTCGGCTTCAACCGCCTCAACGTGCAACTCCAATGTAAAATCGTACCGATCTGCCCAACTATTGGGGGCGAGCAACGCCAACCCCAGCCCTAAATACTGGGCTGCTGTTTCGTATGCTGTCGAGGCTTTGGCTTTTTGTCCTGCGCTCGAATTGAGTTGCGCCAGATCGTCTTTTTCCGATCGATCGGTTATCAGTTCCACCCCGATATTGAGGTGATTGACGATCTCGAAAATATGCTCGTCTCTTTCCTGGGGTGGAATATTGTGCAGTAGCAACCGACCCACTTTGAGATGAATGGCTTTCTTTTCCGTTTCAGAAATTAAGGCATAGGCTGCCTGCTGCACGCGATCGTGCAGAAATTTATAGCCGACCTGATACTCGTTGTCCGTCCAATTCGGAGCAGTCTCTAAATCGTCGAACAGGAAAACATTATAGGCATCGCTTAGCGGTAGAATCAGTTCTTCCTGAAGCGCATCTTGTAACTCCGCAGCGGTCTGGGAAGGGGATTTCTCGTTGACGATCGCCAAGACGTTCAAGTCGAAGATGTTACCAATACAGGCTGCCAGCTTCAGAACCTGTTGTGTCGTTTCATGGAGCTTTTGAATTTTGCGAACCATGAGTTCCACGACGTTGTCTGTGACATCCATCGCTCGAATCTGCTCGGTGTCCCAGCGCCAACACCCCCCAGACGCATCAAACGTCAAAAGTCCTTCTTGGTACAGCGAGATGAGTAACTGCGTTAAGAAAAAAGGATTTCCCGCTGTTTTGTTGAACGCAAGCGCTGCTAACGGTCGGGCTTTTTCGAGCGGACAGTGAAGTGTCTCGGCAACGAGCTGATTGCTACAAGCCATGTCCAAAGGCTCGATCTGAATGGGGCTGATGCGAGTGCCGTCTTTTTGAATTTCCTCTAAGGTTGCCATGAGGGGATGAGTGGCACTGACCTCGTTATTGCGATATGCCCCAATTAGCAGTAGCGACTGATGGCTTAATTCTGTCGTAAGGATTTGAATCAGCTTTAATGTGGCTGAATCTGCCCATTGCAAATCGTCGATAAAGATGACGAGTGGATGTCCTTTTTGAGTGAAAACTTCAATGAAGTTCCGAAAGACTAAGTTAAATCGATTTTGTGTCGCAGCAGTTCCTAGCGATAGAACTTCCGCTTGTTTGCCGACGATCGATTCCACTTCAGGAATCACGTCAATGATGACTTGACCGTTCGTCCCGAGGGCATCGAGAAGTTTTTTTCGCCACGCTGCAATCTTTTCAGCACTCTCGGTCAGCAGTTGCCGTATTAAATCTTGAAATGCCTGAATGAGAGCGGCATAGGGTACGTTCCGCTTGTACTGATCGCATTTACCCGAAATAAAGTATCCTCCCCGATGTACGATCGGTTTGTGAATTTCGTGGATGAGAGCCGTTTTACCAATGCCCGAGTAGCCAGAAACGAGGACGAGTTCGGCGGTTTCTTGACAGGCTCGATCGAATGCAGAAGTCAGCGTCGCAATTTCTCGCTCCCGACCATAGAGTTTTTGCGGAATTTGAAATTTTGCTGATACGTCGTGCTGACCGGGCGTAAAGTTTTGAATGCTTCCCGAGGTTTTTAGCTGCGTTAAACAGGTTAATAAATCGGCTCTGAGACCATAAGCACTTTGATATCTATCTTCTGCAATTTTCTCCAATAACTTCACGATAATTCCAGACAATGCTCGTGGAATATCTGGATTGATTTCGTGGGGCGGCGTTGGCTTTTTGGCGATATGACAATACACCAACTCCATAGGATCTATGGTCGAAAACGGCAGTTGACCGGTTAACAGTTCGTAGAACGTAACCCCCAATGAATAGAAATCGGTGCGGTAATCGATCGAGCGATTCATGCGACCGGTTTGCTCGGGGGACATATAGGCAAGCGTGCCTTCTAGCAAGTTCGGATTGCTGATGGCTTGATTTTCTTTGGAGAGAGAAGATGCAATCGAAAAATCTGTTAACTTAATCTGTCTCGTTTTGGCGTTAAAAATGATATTGAGAGGCTTAATATCTTTGTGAATCATATTTTTTTCGTGCAGCTGTCCGAGCGTTTCTGTAAGCTCGCTAACGATATTCAGGACAGTTTCTAAATCTAATTCTTGGGAGGCGACAAAATTTGCAAGTGAAGTACCACCAACATCTTCTAAAACCAAGGATAAGCCGTTATGTTTCTCGACTCCATAACACTGAATAATTCCTTCAATATTTAAATCTTTCGTGATTTCGTATTCATGACGAATTCTAGCAATTTCCCTCGGCGTTGGGTACTCTGTCCGCAGAACCTTAAGGATAACAGCTTTGCCATCGAGGCTTCTCCGTCCTCGATAGACGATATTTTTCTGACTCTCATAGAGTTTTTCTTCGATTTTATATCCTGATACTGAGATCATATATTCTTCCTTGGTCATACACTTGAATTTCGTTCGAGCGCTCAATTTTAACGCTCTATTTTGGATGGTAAGGTCTTTGAACGACTAGACGATTGACTGGATTTTATCATTTCGCAATTCAAGAGCAAGACAATCATCAGAGCGATAAAGCTTGACTTTATTCTTTTTCGTATTATAATCCAAGGATTTGGGAGAGGTGAATCAAAGATTTTACTGAATTTATGTTGGTGCGCATATCAGTATATATACTTAAAAAGTAGCTTGAGAACATTTGTCTTTCCGAGTATTTAGCCGATCGAAAAAAGCGACAAACGGCATAGCAAGCGTTTCAGCTATCGATCGACTAGGAATTCGGGATATTTTATAACGTTTCTAACCCGATTTCCGAACAGCCTGTACATTTTGTTTGGGCTTCAGGCGATTTGATTTATCGAGTTTTTCGTTCGGGATTTACGCGATGCATAGAATTTCTTAAGAAAGCAACGGATTATTGAGTTGAGTCTCAATAATCCGCATACTTTACTTTTTTATTGACAAGATGTGCTTGACCCGATCGAAAAGGTCGATCGAAACAAACTCAAAACAAAATGGGGTTAGCTCGATCGTCCCTGTCTGTGTAGTCGCCGCGAACTAACTCCCCAAGCCCCCAGTCCCAAGAGACCTAACACGACACTCGGTTCGGGTACAGACTCGGGAGTAAAGACCAAACCAGCGGGAACAGACAGTTGACCGTTGGTGTTGCTCGGGTCGAGGACAACCCCTGCAAATGCCCCAGTTACACTGTCATATCGCAGCACTCGATCGACTGGATCTTCATTGGGACTCAAAAAGTTAGAGCTGCTGACGTAGAGGAAGCCGTCTGCTCCAAACGTCAAGTTAAAAGGACCGTTCAGGGAACTATTGGTACTAGAAGCATCCCCGAAGACCCCTAAAAATGCTCCCGTTGTGCCGTCATACCTCAAAACTTCATCGCTGAAATAGCTCGTGACGTAGAGATTGCCATCTGGCCCGAAGGTTAAACCGGTCGGATTATCCAGTCCGCTGGCCGCATTGAACGCATCGCCGAAGATCCCCAGGAAAGCTCCGGTCATTCCGTCGTACTTCAGGATTTCATCGGTAGCAAAGCTGCTGACGTAAAGATTGCCGTCTAGTCCAAAGGTGAGATTATCCGGATTCCCCAATCCACTGCCGGCATCGGACGCATCGCCGAAGATCCCCAGGAAAGCTCCGGTCATTCCGTCGTACTTCAGGACTTCATTGGTGCCAAAGCTGCTGACGTAAAGGTTTCCGTCCAAGCCGAAGGTTGAACCGACAGGATTAACCAGTCCACTGTTTGTGTTAGAGGCATCACCGAAGATGCCGAGGAACTCTCCCGTCACACCGTCGTACTTCAGGATCTCAGAAGAGAGAAAGCTACTGACGTACAGATTGCCGTCGAGTCCGAAGGTTAAACCATCAGGGCCGCTTAATCCACTGTCAAGATTGTTGGCTTGGCCGAAGGTTCCTAGAAATGTACCCGTTGTTTCGTCATAGCTCAAAACTTGGTTACTACCGAAACTACTGGTTAATAAGAATGCTTGAGCTTGGGGTGCGACGAAAGTGATAGCTGCGAACGCGATCGCCCCTCCGAGCGAACGCCCTATCCATCGTCCAACGACTGGATTCTCAGGCAATCGATCGAGAACTTGGAGCGTACTCGCAGTTTCTTGATTGCTGAGGTCGTTCTGAGTTCTAAGTACTAACATAATCGCTCTATTGGAAAAGATGGTTGACAGTTCTGAATGCGAATGACGTACTGTTTTCAACGTTTTAGTTGACCATTTCTCGATCGATTTCTAGCAACATGAAAATCTTGTCTCTACGTAAGATCTCGTAAAAAATTTGAGATCGAATGGTTCTGTCAGGGTTATTACGATCGATCGAACTTATGGTTTCACTCGAAGAATTGCTTCTCTCATAGGGGTTTGAACTGAGTGAAGCCATAAGCTTTTTATAAAATTATACGACGGTGATGATTGAATTCTTTCATAAGAGGAGAATTTTAACTTTGTAGATAACCTCTCTTCATCTCGACGGCTTGACTGGGGCTTGGACGGGGAAAGTGGCGTTTGACTGAGCGCTCGTGCTAACTGTCCGAACGATACTCGCCAAAGTTCGATCCCTCGCTAACCTGCCTTTGATGCTTTCCATTGGCAAGGAGCGCGGGAGAATTTTTTGGGTTGTAACACTTGAAATCGAACCATCCACAATTCATTATCACACCACATTTATGAGAGATCTTCAAGAAAAGTAGAATTCTTGGTGAGTCTTTTTAAAAATTTAGCGTTTTTAAATAAAAATACGATCGATCTTTTTTAAAATCTTTGTTTTTGTTTGAAATTTAAGACTATTTTTATAAAAAATAATTAAGATGTTTTTTGTCTTTTTTATTCTCACTTTATCAAATTCTATTGTTTCGCTTTTTGCGATTGTACCACTCTTTTTATTGACGCAAGGTTTCGATTTTTTTATTTTTTTGCAATAAATTGAAACTTTGACTTACAATTTTTCTTGAACCCATCCATTCATAAAACAATTTACTTTTGTCAGGAAGTATTTTAAAATTTTCTAAAAAACAAAAAATCTTTGAATAAAAATAAAAAAAATTTTCGGAATGCTTGCCAAATAAAAGATACAAGCTTTTTTATTGTTATTTTTTAGGATTTTTAATCCTTGTAAATTAATCGTTTTTTGATAATTTTTTAAAAAATTAATAATTTGAATTTTTTTTACAATGATGTTTATATTATAAATTTTATGCTAATTTTTGTGAAAAGTTACGCCAGTCAAGCTACATTTGTTTAACAAAACAATCATAAAAATAGAACTCAGTAAATTTTATATATTTAGCCTTAGTTATGAAAATGAGTAATTTTCAGTTTGATGTATTTGAAGCAAAAATACACTGAAAATAGTCACTCTCTCCCTCGAATCACGGTCAGATTTAGCCGTGGCAGTCAACCATCAAAAGCGAGTTCACTATCAGTATCACTTTCGCTCTGAATACCATGACGTTTTCTACCTTTCACTCCCCATAGAACCAATTCGATCGATGACAAATTTCAGATCTTCTAACCTTAGCTTATCGCGAAAATTCCGTAGTCTCTATCGGAGCAAGAATTTTGCAACTTCTCAACGACCGATCGGAGTCTGCGTCACGAGCAGCGTGCAGTAAAAGCCTCAGTAATTTTTGGTGCAATCGGCTTGGAAGAGCCAATTTGGGGTCATCCCCCCTTGGGGTGTAGCACCAAGCTCTGTAGTCTCTATCTGGCAAGAGATTGCACGACTTTCTGCCCCTGTGGGAGTTTGAGCCACAAACAAGGTGTAGTAAGAATTTCAGTGATTTCTTGCAAGATTCGGTTTGGCAGAAAAAAAATAAATGATTTTAGGTAGGATTTCGGATGTCAATTTCTTTATCACATTGTTAGATTGGCGTTGTGAATCTTCGATGAAGATAATGTAAAAATTATGCAAAGCCAGAATTTTGCAGCCACAGATCCTGTCGCCACGCTTCAACCCGATCGAGTGGCTCTACAAATGAGACCAAGTCAAGATTCCAGCAGTGAGCCGGTATTAATTCATCGACGATTTGAAGCGCAAGTCGATCGATCTCCGGATGCAATTGCCCTCGATTTTGAAGGCCAGCAACTCACTTATGCAGATCTCAATCGTCGTGCAAACCAACTGGCTTACCATTTAAAAGCATTGGGCGTGGGGCCCGAGGTGCTGGTGGGAATTTGCGTCCGTCGTTCCCTAGACCTGGTCGTCGGCTTGTTGGGCATCCTGAAAGCAGGAGGGGCCTACGTCCCTCTAGATCCTCAATATCCGCAAGCACGCTTAGCCCTCATCCTAGAAGATGCCCAAGCGCCGGTATTGTTAACTCAGCAGTCATTAGTCGAGTCCCTGCCACCGCATCACGCCCGTGTCGTTTGCCTCGATACCGATTGGGGGTCGATCGCCCAACACGACGATCGAAATCCCGTCAGCGATGTAGCACCAACCAATTTGGCCTACGCAATCTATACCTCTGGTTCGACTGGAAAGCCCAAAGGGGTCGCGATCGAACACCGAAATACGATTGCTTTAGTGGAATGGGCCAGCGAAGTCTTTCCCCCAGAAGATTTAGCCGGAGTCTTAGCCTCGACTTCGATCTGCTTTGACCTCTCTGTATTCGAGCTGTTCGTACCGCTAAGCTATGGCGGAAAGGTCATCCTGGCGCAGAACGCACTTCATTTACCGACCTTGCCATCAGCGAAGGACGTAACTCTGATTAACACGGTTCCCTCCGCGATTGCCGAGTTGCTGCGAAGCCACAGCATTCCCGCCTCTGTCCGCACAGTCAACCTTGCTGGCGAACCGTTACCCAATCCTCTCGTCCAGCAGATCTACGAGCAGACCCAAGCACAGCAAGTCTTCAATCTCTACGGGCCCTCTGAAGATACGACCTATTCCACCTACGCGCTGGTGCCACGAGAGTCGAACGAGCCTCCATCTATCGGTCGTCCCATTCGCAACACCCAAGTTTATCTGCTCGACGATCGAAAACAACCCGTCGCACCCGGTGAAGTCGGCGAATTGTACGTTGGGGGCAGCGGTATCGCGCGGGGATACCTCAACCGCCCCGAATTGACCGCCGAACGGTTCGTTCCCAATCTTTTCGCAACCGCAAAGGGCAAACGTTCAACGTCCAGACTCTACAAAACGGGCGATTTGGCTCGCTATCGATCGAGCGGCGACCTCGAATATCTCGGGCGAATCGACCACCAAGTCAAAATTCGGGGTTTCCGCATCGAACTCGGCGAAATTGAAGCGGCACTTTGGCAGCATCCCGAAGTGCGAACGGCTGTAGCGATCGTGCGGGACGATCTCCAGGGAGATCGACAGCTGGTTGCCTATGTGGTGTCCGAACTCACGCCAGAGCGACTCCCCCTAGAGGGTTCGGCGCTGATGGTAACGAACCGTCCAGACGAGATCGATCGAGCTGTCGAAGTTACCACTGTTACCCTATCCTGCAACGGAGTCGAGTTGGCGAACGTCCCAGAATGCCAAGCGGGCCAGCGCGTGCGTCTGCGTTTATCGTTGCCGGCCGTCGATTGCAACGATTCCGAGCTGTTACTGTCGGGAAGAGTGACCCAATGGCAGGACGATCGAGCCGAAATACAGTTCGATCTGAAATCTGAGGAGCAATCTCTCCTCATCCAGAGCGTTACGCACTTGCTCGAAACGCATGGACACATCAGCTCGCTCCAGAGATCGATCGCCAACCGATTGCGCCGCTTCCTACAGCAACGGTTGCCCGACTACATGGTTCCCAACCGTTTCGTTTTAATTCCCGCCCTACCGCTGATGCCCAATGGGAAGGTCGATCGTCGATCGCTTCCCGCACCCAAATCGATCGTTGACAACACGCGGACAGCACCCCAAACCGCCACAGAAGCGGCACTGGCACTGATTTGGGCAGACGTTCTGGGTTTGGAACAGGTCGGCATTCACGACTCCTTCCTAGACCTGGGGGGACATTCCCTGCTGGCGGCCCGCCTCGTGTCTCGTATCCGCGATGCGTTCCAAGTCGAGTTACCCCTACGCTACCTGTTTGAACTGCCCACCGTACACGAGTTGGCCGAGCGCCTGGAAACCGTTCAGCAGAGCGATTGGGTTTGTCAGTTTCCCCCCGTTCGACCTGCCTCCCGGAGCGAGAACATCCCTCTCTCCTTAATGCAGGAACAGCTGTGGTTCCTCGATCGATTGGTTCCCAACAATCCGTTCTACAACGTTCCCGAAGCATTTCGTCTGAACGGGCCCTTAGACGCAGCGGTGTTAGAACAGTGTCTTCAAGAGCTGATCGATCGTCACGAGGCGCTGCGGACGACCTTTTCGATCGCGGACGGGCAACCCGTCCAAGTGATTCATCCTTCCCTTCCCTGCAAAATCGCCACGATCGATCTGCGGGATCGGCCCGAAGCCGAACGGGAAACGGAAATGGGACAGCAGATCGCCCAGGAAACCTGGCAACCGTTTGACTTATCTCAAGGCCCGCTACTCCGGGCTACCCTGTACAGGCTGAGCGACACCGAACACGTCTTGCTCCTGAACCTGCACCACATCATTTGCGATGAATGGTCGATCGGCGTGCTGTTACACGAACTCGCAACGCTCTACACTGCTGCCGCAACAGATACGCCATTATCTCTTCCCGAGAACGCACTGCAATATGCGGACTTTGCCATCTGGCAACGACAATGGCTGCAAGGCGAGATGCGCGAATTGCAACTGTCGTACTGGAAGCAGCAACTCAGCGGTCGCTTGCCCGTCTTACAATTGCCGATCGATCGATCGCGTCCGCCCGTTCCAACCTATCGCGGGGCCCGGCAGTTTTTTAGCCTGTCCGAATCTTTAACTGAAAAACTCAAAGCCTTGAGTGACGAGGAAGGCGTGACTCCCTTCGTGACGCTCCTGGCAGCCTTCCAAACCTTACTCTATCGCTACACCGGACAAGAGGACATTCTCATCGGGTCGCCCATGGCCAACCGTCCTCGATCGGAACTCGAAGGTGCGATCGGATTCTTTGTCAACACCCTCGTCCTACGAACTGACCTGTCGGGTACGCCCAGTTTTCGGCAGTTGCTCGCCCGCGTTCAGGAGGTGGTGTTGGGAGCCTTGACGCACCAAAACTTACCGTTCAAACAGCTCGTCCAAGAACTGCACCCCGATCGAGACCTCAACCAAAATCCGCTGTTTCAGGTGTTGTTTAACTGGCAAAACGTTCCCGTCGCGTGGCCGGTGCCAAACCTTACCCTGACCCGCATTCCAGTCGATAACGGAACGGCTAAGTTCGATCTGTTTTTGGAATTAGCCCAGACTCCAGATGGCATCTCGGGATACTTTGAATACAGTACCGATCTGTTTGAAGCGACCACGATCGAGCGGATGGTGGGGCATTTCCAAACGCTTTTGGAAGGAATCGTCGCCGATCGAGAACGCTCTCTGTGCGACCTTTCCGTATTAACGGCGATCGAGCATCAGCAATTGGCAGCCTGGAACGCCACCGAGGCCGATTATCCAGAGCAATGCGCCCATCATTGGTTTGAAGCGCAGGTCGAACGTACACCGGACGAGATCGCCTTAGTGTTCGGCCACGCGCAGCTCACCTACCGAGAGCTGAACCAGCGCGCCAACCAACTCGCCCACTATCTCCAATTGCAAGGAGTCGGCCCCGATATCCCCGTCGGACTCTGCGTCGAACGCTCGATCGACACGATCGTCGGTCTTCTCGGAATCCTCAAAGCCGGTGGTGCTTATTTACCCCTCGATCCCACCTATCCAGCGGAACGGTTAACCTTCATGCTGGAAAATGCGAGCGTTTCGGTTCTCGTGACTCAGAGCCAGCTTGTCGGCAGCTTGCCCGTGCAGGGGGTTGTAGTTGTTTGCTTGGATGCAGACTGGCCGGCGATTGCGCGGTGTGACAAAACCAATCCCGCCAGTCAAGTCGACCCCGATGGTCTAGCGTATGTCATCTATACCTCTGGCTCGACGGGCCAACCGAAAGGCGTTGCGATGCCGCACCGTCCTCTGACTAACCTCCTGGCATGGCAGCAGCGTAATTCGGGCGCTTCGGTTGGCGCGAAAACCCTGCAATTCGCCCCCATTAGCTTCGATGTCTCGTTTCAGGAGACGTTCGCAACGCTGGGTACGGGGGGAATTCTCGTTTTGATGTCGGAAGCGCTGCGGCGAGATAGCCTCAGTCTGCTGCGATTTCTCGATACGGCAGAGATCGATCGACTGTTTCTCCCCTTTGTCGCCCTCCAACACTTGGCTGAGGTGGCGGAAGCTGAAGGCATTGCCCCGACTAACCTGCGGGAAGTCATTACAGCCGGCGAACAGTTGCGGATTACCTCAGCCATTGCCAATTGGTTTAACCAACTGCCGAACTGTACCTTGTACAACCACTACGGCCCCTCTGAAAGCCACGTGGTTACAGCATTTACCCTGACAGGTTCCCCCGCAAAGTGGCCCGTGCTGCCCCCGATCGGTCGCCCCATTGCCAACACCGAGATCCTCCTACTCGACGCTCAGAAACGACCGGTTCCTGTCGGCGTTCCCGGCGAACTCTACATTGGCGGCACGAGCTTAGCCCGAGGCTATCTCAATCGTCCCGATCTGAGTGCCGAGCGTTTCATCTCCAATCCGCATACCACGTCGAGCATCAAAAGTCAATCTCCAAAACTCTATAAAACGGGGGACTTAGCGCGCTACCTGCCCGATGGCAACATCGAATACCTGGGACGAAGCGACCAGCAAGTGAAAATTCGGGGCTTCCGCATTGAGCCTGGAGAGGTCGAAGCGCGGCTCGAACAGCACCCCCGCGTGCGAGAAGCTGTAGCGATCGCGCGGGAAGACGTGCCGGGTGACAAGCGTTTGGTGGCCTATATCGTTCCGGAATCCGCGAAATCGGCTGACGAATCCGCGCCGTCTTCTATGCAACTGCGCCAATTCCTACAAACGCAACTTCCGGAATACATGGTTCCTTCGGCGTTTGTTTGTCTCGATCGACTGCCTTTAACCCCCAGCGGTAAGGTCAACCGTCGCGCTCTACCGGCTCCCGATCGAAACCGTCCCGAACTTGCAGAGCGCTTCGTTGCGCCCAGAACTGAAGTCGAGAAGGGGTTAGCTGACCTCTGGATTCAAGTTCTCAATGTCGAGCGGGTCGGGATCTACGATAACTTCTTCCATCTTGGAGGGCACTCGCTTCGGGCCATTCAACTCGTCGCCAAAATTCGGGACGTGTTTCAGGTCGATCTGATGTTACAGAGTTTCTTCGAGGCGCCCACCATTGAAGGACTAGCCCAACGCATCACCGCTTGTCAAGTGGGAATGGATGCGATGGAAAGCGACGTTGCGATCGATCTCATGGCAGAAGTGGTCTTAGATCCAGCGATCGATCCCAAGGCCGCCACGATTTCTTGAAAAGCTTTGTGTGCGAGGTTTGGCCTGAAAAGTTTTGAATGTGTGGAGATGTTTGATGAAGTCAGTTAAAGACCCTGCCAATATTTTCTTAACCGGAGCAACGGGTTTTCTGGGAACCTTTCTTTTGTACGAACTCCTAGAACAAACTTCCGCGACGATTTACTGTTTGGTGAGGGCAGCCAGTCCCCAAGCTGGAAACCAACGGCTCCAAGATACCCTGAAACGTTACGCCCTTTGGGATGAAGGGAAACGCAATCGCATCGTTCCCGTTCAGGGAGATTTGTCAGTTCCGCTCTTGGGTTTGTCCCCCTCCCAGTTCGAGAGTTGGGCAGAAATCCTTGATGTCATCTACCACAACGGGGGATTGGTCAACTTCCTATATCCCTACTCAGTTCTGAAAGCACCGAACGTACAGGGGACTCATGAAATCTTGCGACTTGCTTGTCAAGCCAAGGTCAAACCCGTTCATTTCATTTCAACGGTTGGGGTCTTTTCGCCAATTGCTTATCAAGATCGACCTCTGATTCGAGAGGAAGATCCCCTTGATCGAACAGAAGGACTTTACGGCTACACTCAAAGTAAATGGGTGGCTGAAAAAATGATTGAGGCAGCCCGCGAGCGGGGATTGCCAGCTACAATTCACCGTCCCTTCTGGATTGAAGGACACAGCCAAACGGGCGCGTGCAATCAGGCAGACTTTTTACGAAGTGCGATCTCCGGTTGCATTCAACTGGGACTCGCGCCGGATTGGCAAATGCGCGTCGATATCGTTCCGGTGGACTACCTCAGTCGAGCGATTGTTTATTTATCTCGACAAGAGAGTTCGATCGATAAGACGTTTCACTTCTCCAACCCGAAGGCTTTATCTTGGACTCAACTCGTTAAATGGATGCAGAACTTCGGTTATCCCCTTCAGCAACTCCCAGCTCGGAACTGGCTGTCCAAAATGATAGACCAAGTGCAAGGTTCTCCAGATAACGCGCTATACCCGTTTCTGCCGTTCTTTTCCGAACAAATCCCCGGACAGCAAATGTCGATTCCCGACACCTATTTCCAAACTAAGCCCCTACAATTTGACTGTCAGAATACCATCAGTGGGCTGGCAAGTACTGACATCACCTGTCCCCCTGTAGACGATAACCTCCTAGAAACGTACTTCTCTTACTTCATCAAAACTGGCTTCCTGCACCCCCCGAAAGCCAAGCATAAATTGAGATCGAGACTTGCAGTAGGCTAATACACTTTTTGAAGGTGCATCAGCTAGATTGAAGAAATGTTAGTGGAGGTAACAAGGAGTAGAAAACACACGCTGAACGAGGCATATCTCGAAAGTTGATTGGACTTTCGGAATTCACAAATCAAAAGTCTGCACTTCAGATTTCATGCTTCTTCCAGCATCTCTCTCAATTGAAATTGGGTTTGAGGGTAGGGGTGAAAACTGTTCGCTCCTGCCCTAATTTGTGTCAACTGTCGGGTCTGTTGGAGTTAGTGCGTTCGCGAAGCGTCTCGGAACGAGAATCTCGCAGAGTTTATGAAATTCCGAAACCGTTGGCGTCGGGGCGAACGGCCGTTCCCCCGACAAGAGTCTTGGTATCATCGGCAATCCAATACCACCGCAATTCCAACAGACCCCAACTGTATAGCCTCAAACGGCGACAAAGTCCATGCGGAGATCGTAGGGATCGAGGCCGATAACAGCCAGTTTGCGGCGTTTTCCTATTCCACAAGTATGCGATCCACGTACTCCCCACGCCGGAACGTAAGCGTCTTGAGATTTGAAAAATTCATCGACAAAGTCAAAGGGTTCCTGCACGTCGCTCGCCTCAATTTGTCGCCGTATTGAGTAAAACTTCCAGTCTTCTCCATAGAGGGTATGGGGTTCGGGATTAGCTGCTTTATCGGAGAAATCGTTCTCACAGCAGTCGTAAAATTCTTCCAATAACTCTCCACAATCGTATAGTTTATAGCCGATCGCACCGGCGGTATCGCTAACGCCATATTCGATCGCCTGTGTTTGAAGCTGTTGAGAAATTGCTTGAGCGTCTTCAGGTTTAAGTCCGTTATTCCAGGAGTAAATAACTTCTTCGTGAATGACCGTCCACGAATGTCCGTGAAACTGAAAGACGATGAAACATTCGTTGGTTAACTCCACTTCTTTTTCAAATACATCTCGTTCCCAAACCGTTGCATTGCGAACTCGATACAACGCTTCAGCAACTTTCTCTACATCCCCTTTGACGAGAATGATGCGATCGTTTAAATAGGGCTTGCTGAAAAAACAGCGAAAAGCTGATAGTATAAGGCTTAGAGGAGTCTCAACTTGGGCTCAAATCCCCGAGAAAGTAGGTAGAATTGGGAATTCCCGTGCATCCCAACTGAGAAAATGTATCGAAAATCACAAAATTTTGACTCGCCCGACGAAGCCTTGGAACTGCACTTTGAAGTAAAGTTGTGTGAAGAAAATCGTTGGGTCATTTTGGCGAAGCTCATTCCCTGGGCAGAATTTGAGGCAGAATATGCCCAGAATTTTTCTGAGGAAATGGGAGCGCCTGCGAAACCATTTCGGATGGCATTGGGAGCCTTAATCATTAAAGAAAAATTGGGAATCAGCGACCGAGAAACCGTCGAACAAATCAAGGAAAACCCTTACCTACAGTATTTTATTGGGGAAAAGAGTTATCGGAACGAAGCGCCTTTTGATGCTTCAATGATGGTTCATTTTCGGCAAAGAATTGGTCGATCTCTGCTTCAAAAAATCAATCGAAGAATTGTCCGACAAGCTCGAGAATTTCAACCGGAAGAATCTCGCGCAAAAAAGTCAGAAGGAGTCGAAGAAAAAAAAGAAAATAGAGAAAAACTCTTAATCGATGCGACCGTCGCACCGGCCGATATCAAATACCCCACCGATGTCGAACTCTTAAATCAAGCCAGGAAAACCACCGAACTCATCCTAGACATTTTATATAAATCCCTGAAGGAAAAACTGGCTCAAAAACCTAGAACCCACCGAAAACTCGCCCGAAAAGAGTATCTCAAATTTGCCAAAAAGAGGAGACCCTCTCGAAAAGAAAGAAGAAATGCTGTCAAAAAACAACTCCAATATCTCCAACGAAACTTCAGACATATTGAGAGATTAATCGAGGAAGGCGCTAGCCTAGAACGCTTAAGCAGAAGGCAATACAGGAATTTATTAGTCTCTAGTGAAATAACCCGTCAACAGCAGTGGCTCTGGTCAAACCATAAAAAGAAAATCGAAAATCGCATCGTCAGTTTAACACAACCTCATCTCCGTCCAATTGTCAGAGGCAAGGCAGGAAGTCCCACAGAATTCGGAGCTAAGTTATCAGTCAGTTGTTGTGAGGGATATGTATTTGTCGAAAAAATTAGTTGGGATAACTATAATGAAAGTGGAGATTTAATCTCACAAGTAGAAGCTTACAAAGACTATACGGGAGTTTACCCAGCATCGGTTCACGCCGATCGAATTTATCGAACCCGAGATAATCGATCCTGGTGTAAAGAAAGAGGAATTCGTCTCAGCGGGCCGCCTTTAGGAAGACCTCCCAAAACCGTCAGCCGAGAAGCCAAAAAACAAGCCCAAGAAGACGAGCGTATTCGCAATGGAATTGAGGGGAAATTTGGACAAGCCAAAAGAAGATTCAGCTTGAGTCGTGTCATGGCTAAACTTCCTAATACTTCTGAAACTTCTCTAGCTCTGACCTTTTTAGTGATGAACCTGGTCAAGCTGCTGAGGCAGTTTTACTGTCTTTTTTTTGTGTCACTTTTTCCCAACTCTCAGAATTTTGCTGAGAAACATTAATCTCAGTTATGAAGTGGACAACTTAAGTCAAGCCGGAGTTATGCTTTGAGGAAGAAAGCTTCTTCCTCATTTTCCACCCCCGGCTTTTGATAACTTTTTCAGCAAACCCTAAATATTCAGAAACTAAACCCCGCTGCTCGGCAATTGGAAGTCGAGTTTGTCGTGGCCCGCCTCTTTCTCGTAACAGTTGTACAATTTCCCAATGTCCTTTCATTTGAGCGCGATCGACAGCTGTACGTCCTTCATATTCCTCATCGTCAGCATCGGTAATATGTGGATTTGCTCCTGCATCGAGTAGCAGTCGCACGATGTCGAGAAATCCATTTTCTGCGGCTTCAATTAAAGGAATACCATGATACCGATTTTCAAAGACGAGATTCGGATCGGCTCCTTCTTCGAGCAGGGTTTCGACAATTTCACGATGTCCGTTCTGGACGGCTTGTAAAAGTGCCGTTCCATATTGAGGAACGATGCGATCGACTGGCGTTCCCGTATCAATGAGTGCTTCGACTTCGCCTAATTTACCGTCTTTCACTGCTTTGACTAACATTAGTTCTCGCTGGCAATCGATCGCATCTCCTTCGCGTAAATATTTGGCGATCCGTTGTTGTCTGGCTCTCTTTTGCTGTTCTAATTTATTATGGAAGCGATCGCTTTTACAGAAAAACTCGTCGTCAGTTTCTTCGTCCTCAACTTTGGGAGTTTCGAGCAAGGCTGACTCAACATAAGTCAGAGCTGTATTTCCGTCGCGATCGGGTAAATTTACATCAGCTCCCGCTTCGATGAGGCACTTAGTAACAGCACTACTTCCCGATTCGCTGGCAACAATTAAAGCTGTTTTTCCCTGCTTATCGCAAGCGTTGACAACGGCTCCCGCTTGCAGCAACTGTTGAGAAATATCTTCTCGATTGTGTCTGGCAACCTTCATCAAGGGGGTTTTTCCCGCATTATCGGCTGCGTTCACATCGGCTCCGGCTTCAATTAATAATGTTGTAAGATTTGTCCAAAATTGAAGTGATTCTATAAGTCTTTTATCTAAGACTTTCGCCAATGGGGTTTCTCCTTCGTCGTTGGCCGTATTAACATCAACATCTAAGTCAATTAAAGTATGAACGACCTTGATTTGACCTCGATCGACCGCATAATGTAATGCTGTACCATCGTCATCGAGAATTGCGTTGAGATCCACTCCAGCATTCGCCAAACACCGAACGATTTCAACGTGACCCCTAATTGTGGCACTGATGAGTGTTTCTGCATAAATTTTGTGCAGATCTTCTGAATAGGGATAAAACCGAGTGATTTCTCGGATAACTTTGAGATGTCCGTTCCAACAAGCCTCTTCCAAGGGAGAGCCGTAATTAGAATCTAAAGTTGCACCAGCTTCGAGTAAAATTCGGACGATTTCTACATCACCAGTTTGAGCCGCTACACAGAGGGGAGTGTAATTTGTATCGCGATCGATTTCGTTAACATCCACTCCACGAGCGATCGAGTCTCGGACTTCGTTGGCGTTTTTCGCTTTAATCGCTGCAATTAACGACATGATTAACTCCTGTACGATCGATTTGGGTCAATTTCTCTATTCGTCCTCATTGCCAAAGTTTGGCTCGTCTTCCTCATCCACCGCTCCAGCCGCTAACAACAGCTCGACGATGTCTTCGTAGGCATAATTCTGCGCGATCGAGAGCGCAGAGCCTAAAGCACCCGACGCATTCACATCGGCTCCGGCTTCGACGAGCCATTTCACCGCCTCAGTATGACCGTAATAGGTAGCTGCCATGAGGGGTGTATAAAAGCGTCGATCGTCACCGTTGACATCTGCACCTGCCTCGAGCAACACTCGTATCGCCTCAACCTGTCCGCTATACGCCGCTTGCATTAAAGCTGTGCGACGGCGAAAATCAGCTTGGTTGGGATCGACACCAGCGGCGAGTAACCGTTGTAGGCGATCGATCTCTCCCTGTTCGGCTGCCATGCAAAGCTCGACGATATCTAATCCGTCGTGACTTGCACCTGCGGTTTGTAACCGCTCGACGATCGCACGATCGCCAATTTCAGCGGCTCGAGTCAGTGCCGTATCGCCAAACTGACTTTTGGCGTTGGGGTTGGCTCCCGCATTGAGGAGAATTTCGATCGTTTCCAAATCTTGCCGTTCCACCGCCAGCATCAGCGGCGTTTTTTCTTCATTCATCGACCCTTCAAAGCGATCGAGAACGGCTCCCGCGTTAACGAAACATTGGACGAGTTCCCGTTGTCCCGTTTCAACAGCGTTGTGCAGCGGCGATCGAGTGTAAGTATTAGATGAATCTAGGCTCGCTCCTGCCTCGACGAGCAGTCGTGCAATGTCGCTCTGGTGCGTGCGAACTGCAGCCATCAACGGAGTGTAGTAGCTCCAAACCGCAATGGGACGCGGAGGAGATGAATGTTCTCGTATCGCTTTGGGAGAAATTGTCGTCGTGCGAATTCCCGATTCGGATTCGCGAACGATGGCACTCTCGAAAATATCTGATTCTGGATCTGATTCTGGGGCGTTGGGATCGCGATCGGCGAGACTGGCATGAAATTTGTGACCGCAATTCGGACATTTCCCGTAGTCTTGCACGGAGGTAAACGCTGTCTTGCATTTCGGACAGTTTCGTTCCAACCCTGCCCATCGATCGTCTCGCTCGACGACACAATTGAGATTAGCACCGGCTTCGATGAGTTGGCGCACGATGTCGAGATGACCGTCTCTGGCGGCGACGTACAACGCGGTTTGACTTTTATTGACGATCTCGTGGCTGGTTCCGTCGATCTCGACATTTCGATCGATTAAGGAACGCACCGTTTCGAGATCGCCGTTTTTCGCGGCGGCAACTAATGCGTTAATTTTCTCTTGAGGCGAGGGTTCTGGCGGCTCGACGCGATTGAGGATTTCCCGAGCGCGATCGCGTTCGGACGGCTCGCTGAGAATGTTGAGATATTCACAAACAGCTCGATGACCGGCTTTTGCTGCTAACAGTAACGCAGTGTCACCGGCTTCGGTGCGGAAGTTGACGTTTGCACCAGCTTTCACGAGCAAGCGAACGATCGGTTTGTTCCCCAATCGCGCCGCCAGAGTTAGGGCGGTGTTACCGTCTTCAAAGGGTTCGTCGATCTCGATGCCCTGCTGGAGTAACGCTTTAACTCGATCGATGTTTTGAGATTCTATATTTTTTATTAAATTGCTCATTTTTAAATATAGAAAGTCTTGCGGTTTATTATATTCTAAAAGGAGAAGTATAGCGATCGACGGTTTAAAAAAAATTAACTTTATCAAGTTAATTTTATCAAGTTAATCTCATCAAATTAATTTGATGATTTCCTCGAGAATTCTGCGTCGGCTGGGTGAGAGCTTCGATCGTTTGGAGCAAGAGACACTTTCAGAAATTGGCAAAGGCTCAAACAACCCGTGAAAGATCGTTCAATGCAAAGCCTAGTCATTTCAGAGTTTTAGAGGTTCTTGACTCAGAAGCGAGTCCTCTCTAATTTTCTGAGATTGACTTTAAATCCTAAGCTAGGAAGAATCGGGTCTGTTGGAGTTAGTGCAATCGTGCAGAGTTTATGAAATTCCGAAACCGTTGGAGTCGGGGCGAACGGCCGTTCGCCCCGACAAGGGTCTTGGTATCATAAGCAATCAAATTACACCGCAATTCTAACAGACCCGAAGAACATAAAAATATATCAAAAACTATATTAAAAGCTATACAAACACGATTTCTTTAGAGGTAATACCATTTCTCGATAATCCTGCTAGAGATCCTCGGCTGAACTTGGGCGAACACCGTTCGCCCCGACAGACATCTATGGCATGAATCTTTAAAAATGGTATAAGAAAGCCTCTTTCTGAATTGCAATGGAAGTTTGAGCTGTGTTCGCGTTGGTATTTTTTTTGAGCCAATGCGTTACAAAGCTGGTGATACTGACCCCAATCTGATTTTCTAATTGACTAAACAATTCACGCAAGTTTAGCCAACTTTTGGTCGATCGGATTGGGGCTTAATGGGAGTGAATTTGCAATTGTGGCGTTCAGTCGCAGAGATCTAAAGCCCGGAACGCTTCGATCGACCGTCTGCTGATGAGTTCGACGTTTCCTTCAGCATCGATCGACCATCCTTGTGCTTCGATGGGAAATGCTGGAACGACACGAACGCGATCGACCGGTCGATCGCGCACCTGGGACTCGATTTCGCCTTGAGATTCGTCCGCAATTTCATTGAAATCGCGTAAATCGACCCACACGCGCTGATGCTGAAGTGGACGAGTCGGGTCGGGGGGCAAGCCACCCCGTCCGGTGATAGTGAAAGAATTGCCTTCGCTCGCTACACGACAGGCCGACACGACCCGATCGGCAGGATCGACGACCGTTTGAGATAGCTCTACAAGTCCCGAGGCGGTATCGATTTCCGGAGTCGTCACTTCGACAATTCCCGCTACCCCAAATTGAGAACTCGCTGTAATGGTGCTATCGGACGATTGGAAAATGCCCTCAGTCACAATTTGAATATTTCCCCCCGCCCCTTGGACGGCATTCGCGTCGATCGTACTATTTTCCGTGAGGGCTAGGGTCTCCGCGTCGATGCGGATGTTACCACCCGTCGCCGTTCCGGTGGCATTGGTCGTAATTTGGCTCTCGTCTTGCAATTGCACGCTGCCCGCAGTCAGAGCAATATTGCCGCGAGATCCCGCTCGGACTTGCGAACTCAGAATTCCACCTTCTTCCAAACGAACGAGATCGGCGTTGACATTCAGGTTGCCCGCATCTCCGTTGGCAAAGTTGCTGACGGTAATTTCACCCCCCTCTCGCACCTGCACCGTCTCGGCGCTAACGTCGATCGAGCCAGCTGCAAAATTGACGGTTGAGAAGGCGATAATACCGCTAGACGATTGCTCGATCGAGGTCTTTCCTCGAATCTCCAGGTCGTCGACGCGAATCGTAATATCTCCCGCATCGCCGTTACCCAGGGAAAAAGCATTGAGACGACCGCCATTTAAAAGGCTCAGGCGCTCGGCCTCAACAGTTAAATTGCCACCCTGCCCCGTTCCCAACGCTTGCACGGTTACGAAAATTCCGCTGGGGAATCGATCGAACGCATCAGTACCGATAATCTCAATGTCCTGGGCGCGTATCGTTGCATTGCCCGCATCGCCAACGCCCAAAGTTCCCGCACCAATTTGTCCGCCATCGACCATTCGCAAGACGTTGGTTTCGAGGAGGAAATTCCCACCTCGACCCGTCGCACCGGAGGCAAGGCTCACTGAAACGCGAGTCGCCGTTTGCCCGCCAATGACTTCCACGAGATCGGAGGCTCGAACGACGACAGTTCCGCCAATACCAGACCCTTGCGTTCGTGCGGTCACGGTGCTTCCTTGGCTCACGACGATCTGCCGTCCCTGAAGCTGCATATCGCCACCTCGCTCTCCGGCGGTATCGACGAGAGAACCTCGAATGATTTGAATATCTCGAAAGCTGTTCGCCGCTCCGTAGTCAAACGTCCATCCCTGGGATTGTGGCACTAAGACAACCGTGTTATTGGCGGCAACGCTTCCGAGTTCGATGCGTCCAGCAGGAGCGATCAGGTTGCTGCCGTCGATCGAGATGTCTCCTCCCAGCAACGCCAGTGTCTGTCTGTGGGAGACTTGTAATCCTGGGGGATCTTCTCCGTCGCTCGGAGCGAGATTGATGAAATCTGAATCGACGTTCTGGTTAAGTCCTCGCACTTCGATCGAGCCTGGATTTGCATTGTATTGGACGCCCAGGGGAACGGTGACGGCGAGTAAAGATTGCGATTCAACGTCAGTCGCGCTGTAGAAGCTGCCATCTTCAAACACGAATCGATCGGCGGTACTGCTTAAGAACGATCCTCCAATGTTCAATTGGGCGTTCGGCCCGAATACGATTCCGTTGGGATTGAGTAAAAATAGGTTGGCGGCGCCGTTGGCACGTATCAATCCATCGATATTAGAAATTTGATTGCCTGTAACGCGCGTGAGGATGTTTTCGATCGTCGTTGCATTGTTGAAAAATACTTCGCTGTTCGTGGGAACGGAAAAGCGCTCGAAGGAGTGAAATAGGTTGCTGCCCGCCGCCGTCCCACCTTCGATGACAAATCGATTTTCTTCAAGGGTGACTTGAGTGTCGATCGGTAATGTTTCGTCGGGAATCACTTGTCCAAAGACGGGGGCAAGCTGACCGACAGTCAGAATGAGAATGCTCGATCGAGCGACCCCAAAAACTCGATCGAGGGGCCTTTTAAAAGTCTGGGTTGTCATTTTTACCTATCCATCTACCCGATCGGTATTATTTTTAACCCAAATCTAGCAAATTAAATATAAATGGCAAGAGCGAGTCAGATTCTTGACTTAAAATCTCAGAATAACTCAACTTTTTTAAGCCTTAATCCACAACGGTTTGATTCAATACTCTATTAAATTTATTTAATTTAAGTTTCAATATTTAAAATTCTTTAAATATTGATATACAGCTAGAACAGCGGTACAAAATTTGCGTCAGGTGTGTTCGCGATCCACCGAATTCGGTGGAAGTTCAGCTCGTGAAATTCCCACAAACGCACCCACCCCATCACAACATCAAGCCTCCTGACTTCTGTACTGGCGCTCTAGATTGTGTCGTGTAAAATCTAGTGTATACAACATTGTTGAAATTTATTGCCTGGGGATGTTTTATCCTAGATGTTCGTGATATTTTAGACTGTTTCACCAGGGAATTCTTTGGAAAGCGGCTTGGCTATTAGTCGATTTTTTAG
This sequence comes from Geitlerinema sp. BBD 1991-9, assembly GCA_001657325.1. Classification (GTDB taxonomy): domain Bacteria; phylum Cyanobacteriota; class Cyanobacteriia; order Cyanobacteriales; family Geitlerinemataceae; genus Geitlerinema. The sequence continues at coordinate 194,428 of LWRO01000003.1, forward strand.
GTTCAAGCCCAGTATATTCTTGCTCAAAAAGTAGGTAGGTGATTTTAAGACAATTCTTTACAAAAAGGCGGCGATACCGAATAAAAGTATTAAGTAAACTTTAATGATTCGTGAAATGCTAACGGATCGATCCGTTGTAGTATGGACTTCTAGACTGCGAATTCCTTAACAGCTCAAACGGGACGGCTAGACAAGAGACCGTCGAGAAAGTTTGGGTTTCTCAAAAATGTTTAACAAATCCAAGTTTTTCACACGTTATTGTTGACTTGGCGTTTCAGGCTTCACGGCAACCAATCCACCGTAGGGAAAACCACCGTCTTCAAAAACGTCCCAACCCTCAGCAGCCAGGCGATCGATCGTCGCGGGGGACATCCGAAATGCGAAATGCGTTTCAAATTGCGAATCGGTGAGAATGTTCCGAATCTGTTGTGGAGCGGGGGAATCGTCGAATAAAAAGAGTTTGACATCGCTGTCGAAGAGATAGGCGAGAGAAATGAGATCGCCAATTTGGGTTCCGTCATAGCCTCGATCGCTTAACACCACAGGAGATGGACTCGTGTTAACGACTCGGGCAATGTCCGCGTTAAAGTAACTGGGGATGTTGTGCCACCACGTCTCCAGGGAGGCGCGAATGCTGCAAGATACGACGCTCCCCACGAGAATGAATGCTAAGCAACCGCGCCACCACCACGAGGGAGAGCGAAACCATCGCGGTGAGGGGGCAATGTTGGCGAGAAAACAGGCAACGGCGAGTTGAACACCGGGAAAACAAGGGATTAAGTAGCGCGTAATGCTCGATCGACGCGATCCGGCAATCAAGTCAGGTACAGCGAGCAATAACAGCGGCACGAAGATCGATAAGATGATAAACCACTTTGTCGATTTGGTCGTTTGGCGCGTAACAGTATCGAGTCCTAAAACGATTAACAGCAAAAACGGAACTCGCAGGGCGTAGGTTCCCCAGTTGTCCACTCCGAAATCGAGATCGAAGAACAATGACGTGAAACTCAGCACCCACAGTTTCAACAAGTACAGCCACTCGCCTCCGTATTTCGCCCAGCTCGTCGTTTCCAGGACTCGATCGAAATTGCCCACCAACACCACTAACCAGGGACTAAACAGCAACAGTGTCACCCCCATCGCCCCCAAGAACTGAGTGAGCGATTTCGGGTAAATCCAAAATGCCGAAGCGCGGCGGCGTTCCGGGGTAATGAGGGCGTAAACTCCGTGTGCGATGAGGCTTAAGCCAAAAAACGGATGGACGTACAATCCCAACGCACTTCCGACAGCGTAAACGCCCCAATTTCCGAAATTCGGACGACGCAGCGCCCGCAAGAGCAACCAACTACTCACGATCGTCACCAGTGTCAGCAGGCTATATTGACGAGCGACTTGCGCGAATAAAATATCGAAGGGTGATAACGCCAGCAGCATCACGGCCAATCCACCCACCAACGGCGAGGCGAACAGTTCGACGGCGAGGAGATACATGGCGGGAAGTGACACCAGACTGAGGAGTGCGGGGAGTGCGCGAGATGCGATGCGAGAACTCCCGAACAGGTGCATCCAACTTCGTGCGAGGAGGAAATAAAGTGGGGGGTGCTGGGGATCTTCGATCGCGAGGGATTCGATCGAATCGATAACGGTGCTGTCGGGTTTGATGCGTTGGTATGCGAGCAAGTCGTCGGGCGTGAAGAGGCGATTTTGAAAGAGGTCTTCGGCGATCGTCGCCCCAGAATAGCCCGCAGCGCGAAGAGAGGTATAGACTTCGTCGTGCCAGTAAAGTTTCCCGTCGAGATTGGAAAAGCGAAAGAAGAGACCAACAGCGATCGCGATCGACAGCAAAATTTTAAATCCGGGCGGAAACGACGACCAACGTTGCATGAAAACTCCCCCAACCACCAAACGGTATCAGGGGTAGTTTACGTGATATTACGGTTCTTTTGAATTTGTGGAGATTTGACCCAGCAGGCGATATAAATAAACTCGTTCGCAAATGGGATAAATCGCATGACACTCGCTGTTGTGACAGCTATTGGTTACGGTTTGTTAATTTTCGTCGGCGGCATCGCCGGCTACGTCAAAGCAGGAAGTCGCGTTTCTCTGATATCTGGAATTGCCAGTGGGACACTTCTAATTTTGGGGGGGGTGTTGCAATTCCAAGGTCTAACGTGGGGATTGTGGCTTTCAATGGCAGTGGCGGGATTACTCGTCGTCACCTTTGCCGTTCGCTATTTGAAAACTCGAAAACTCATGCCTGCGTTACCCGCAATTGGGTTGGGAGCGATCTCGATCGCGATTTTCCTCCAACAGCTGATTGTATAATATTACTTCATAATAATCGAACTTTATGAAACCAAAATTTACGACTCAACTCGCTTGGGAACAGGCGCAGGTTTTGATGCAACCAGCGCTGATTCGCATTCTCGACAATATCCGCCAATTTCTCGAAGAATCGCCTTGGCAGGGTACATATCACGAAACACAGGTTCCCGTTCCAGGATATCAGTTATATTTAGAACTCGGCCATCGAACCCACTCGATCGATATTTGGGAATTGTGTTATCAGGTGTGTTTTCTCAACTATCAGTCCACCCATACACCGACAGAAGTTCGGGAGGTTGAAATTGACACGAGCTTGTTTGAAGAGGGTGAACTCGATTGGGAACGGTTGGATGAAAAAGCAAAATCGATCGTTCAGCAAATTTTTTTGAATTTGCAAAACGAATAATTCGATCGAGACGTCTCGATCGAATTGAAGTGGCGAACGCAGGCGCAGTCTGGAAACCGACAGACGCCGCGCTGGAATGCTTAGGTGTCACGATGCCCTTAAACTGGCTATAGATCTTTAGAAAACTCGAGATCGAGTTCGTATCAGTTACGAGGATTTGTTCTCGAGTAATCGCGTAGCACAGATCCCCAAACTGCAATCCATACAGCGATTTATTCAGGGTTTTGTATTGAAATTTTACTAAAACAGGGTATTTCTAGCAGACCACTTCTCTGTACGACGCAAAATTGACATGGGTTACAATTAATACCGCTTCATCATTCGTGCGATTTCGCGTTTTTCCTGTTTCTTCTTCAGATCTTCTCGCTTGTCGTGAAGTTTCTTCCCTTTGCCCAATCCAATCGTAACTTTCACCCACCCATTTTTTAAGTACATTTTGAGAGGGACTAACGTCAAACCGCGTTCTTCGACTTTTCCGATGAGCTTGCGAATTTCCTCGCGGTGTAATAATAACTTACGGGTGCGACGGGGATCGTGGTTGAAATATTCGCTTGCCGTATCGTAAGGGGAAATATGGACGTTGTGCAGCCACGCTTCGTTATTGCGAATCAAGGCGTAGCCATCTCGCAAGTTTACCCGACCCAGGCGAATCGATTTGACCTCAGTTCCTTTGAGTTCGATACCCGCTTCGTAAGTGTCTAAAATTTCGTAACGGTAGCGTGCTTGACGGTTATCACTAACAATTTTGTAGCCATTACTGCTGTCTTTTGCCATCGGAATTTCGATTTCAAAATATTGCGATTTTGCAAAGATATATTGTTTCAGTGTAACCCAAAAACTCTAAATCTCGGAGTTTTCGACTCGATCGAGCGTGATAGAATTGAGTAGATGTCCCTCGATTGAAGACGAGAAAAGGGTAGGAGTGAGCCGACGTGTTACACCCTGATAGCATCGAACGCTGTCTCGTCTGGGGGCAGGTTCAAGCCAGTTGGGAACTCTACCGCAGTGCAATCGCATCCTACGATCGAGCGATTGCTTACGACCCCAGTTGCGCGCGCGCTTGGTTTGAGAAGGGATCGCTTTTGTTGAAGCTCAAACGCTACGATGCGGCACTCGAAGCGTTCAACACAGCGATCGGGCTGAACGATACCCACGGGACTTGGTGGCATCACCAAAGTCAGGCGTTGGCTGCCTGCCAGCAATGGGAAGCCGCACTCACAGCCTCTCAGCGGGCGCTCGAACTCGATGCCGAAAATCCTAAATTTTGGCAGCACCGCGCGGTCGTCCTCGATACCCTCGATCGAACGGGAGAAGCTTGCTTGAGCGTTGCCCGGGCCGCAGCACTCAAACCCGACAACGTCAATATTTTCTTACAGTACGGCGCGATTTTAGAACGCTTAGGGCTGCATTGTGAAGCTCTCGATCGTTACAATCGAGCGGGGCAACTCCAACCGGACAACCCGCGCGTCTGGCTATCCAAAGCTTGGGTATTACTCAAACTCTATCGTTTGCCCGAGGCCTTGGACTGTAGCGAACGGGCCAAACGCCTCGCCCCCGATCGTCCAGAAACTTGGACGGCATTCGGTGATGTTTTATGTCAGTTGAACCGTTATCTCGAGGCGATCGAAGCTTACCGTCACGCACTCTCCCTATCCGCAGACCCGCAGAACGCCCGTAAATCCCTTCGTAAAGCTTGCTCTCGGTGTCTACTGCAGCGTTGGTGTTCCCTGTTAAAACCCTTGCAACCTCATCGCTGGCTCCACTGGCTCGAGCGATTTCGCTGGCTGGTTTGACTGTTTGTTTAAAAATGTAACAAATCCTTGACATTGAATCCCAAATTGCAAACTAAATCGCCTCAGACATTGGAGATCGAAAATGCGATTTCCCTTCGTTTTTTTTGAGATACCTCAATCGTTAGCGACAACATAACTTTGCAATAGAATGTTAAGGTCGATCGTACAATATGCAGTATTGACAAATCGATCGCATTTCGTTATCACGTAAATTGGCTTTGTCTATTCAAGCAGAGGAGAACGCAATCTTGAAAAAGCTCGTTTCCGCAATCGTACTTGCCCTTGCAGTTACGATTTTCGCTTTCGGTCGTCCCGCCTGGGCCGCCGATCTCGCCAACGGCGCAAAACTTTTCAGTGCCAACTGTGCCGCTTGTCACATGGGTGGTGGCAACGTGGTTAACGCAGCCAAAACCCTGAAAAAAGACGCTTTAGAAAAATACGGAATGAACTCCATCGACGCGATTAAGACGCAAGTGACCAACGGTAAAAACGCGATGCCCGCGTTCGGCGGTCGCCTGTCTGCTGACGATATCGAAGATGTCGCGTCTTACGTGCTGTCGCAATCTGAAAAAGGTTGGTAAACGGCGTTTCGCGCGTCGCCTTCCAACGCAAAACTGCAGTGCGTCCTAGCTTTGCTCGTTCGATTCCACGATCGATCCAGTAAAGCCAGGGCGCGCTTTTGCAGTGGACAGCGAGCAGTAAGGACAGGTGACTGCTCGCTGTTTCTTCCCCTCTACGAAGTGACGAGTTAGCCGCCTCGGGCGAAAGAAACCATGATGAGAGCAGAAAGGAGGAGTCCGGGGGAGAGGAGGAGAACGAGCATGAAGAGATCGTGGGTGTTCATGAATTTCCTCGTGAAACAGTCGTTTGGACTGGGGATTGCTTCTGTAGCATAAAAGACGTTGCTCGATCGAGCGGTTGGCTTTGCGTTTTTTTAACCTCGATCGACCCTACAACCGTTCGAGCCAAGCTTTGACTCGATCGAGTTCTAGAGGTAAACCATCCTGAATCTCAGCTCGACTCTCCCCTTTCAAGGTATACGTTTCGGGAGCATCCGGCCGCTCTCGCATCAGTTGCGTCTGTTCCACTAAATTCAGGGTCTTGGCTTCGACTAAATACAGCCGCGCGTCCGTCCCGTACACGGTCAAAGCGCCATACCAACCTTTTTCGTTGAGATACCAGTAGGTTTCCGAATCGTTCGGATTGTTGGTTTCGTACAGACACAACACGAGCTGTGTATCCGCAGGCGAAACGGCATCCTTCTGAGGCGGCCAGTTATCGAGACCCGAGACGGCCCCGAGAACCTCGTAATTGCTGTTCGGTGTATCGCGAACCACCACGATCGAACTCGAGGCGACTTCACCTTCGTACACTTTCGCCGGGGAAAGTGCAAACGTCGATTTTTCGCTTTCAGCCACTCGCCCCTCACTGACTTTGACAACTCGGCAAATCGAAGCGAGTGCGTCGCCAATCGGCTTGGTCTTCACCGGCTCGGGGGTCGTACTCGACAACTCGACCGCTGCGGGATCGGACTCGGTCATCGGCATCTGAGCGCGACATCCGATCGACAACCCAGCGAGTCCTAAAATAATAGCCCAACGTCGTACTTGCATCTAGCAGTTAATCCTCGTTCGATCGAACTTCACAGGTGAGGCTAGTTTTGCGAACTATTTCGTAGGATTATACCGCCTTTCCTGACGTTAGCTCGTTTGCAAAAATGGCGAAATTGCGTTGTCCTTTACGCGGTTCTGAGAAATACAGAAAACGCCAAAAAATTTGTAAAATCCCTTGCTGTTTTTCACAAAATCTCGTTAGAATATCGACCGGCGAACCCTCCGAATTCTCAATTTTATCGACACCATCGGCTACCGTTTCCGGCAAAAGCCGATCGATCGTTGAGGAAATACCCAGGTTCGCGGTGAATCTGGGTTCGTTCTTGTCTTTTCGTATCTTGCCGACGGTCATGTCTCGATCGACCATTCAACCCGCCCTCGTCACCCAAGTTTTACCGAGTTCAATCGCCGAAGAAATTGGCTTTGAACCCGGAGATCGATTGGTCTCCATTAACGGCATGGCACCGCGAGATCTCATCGACTATCAATTTTTGTGTGCGGACGAATTCCTGACGTTAGAGGTTCTCGACGCCAACGGCGAGCGGCACGAAGTCGAGATCGAAAAAGACTACGACGACGATTTAGGCTTAGAGTTCGAGTCGGCACTGTTCGATGGTTTGATTCAGTGTAACAACCGTTGTCCTTTTTGTTTTATCGACCAAAAACCCCCAGGAATGCGAGATACCTTGTATCTCAAAGACGACGATTACCGCCTGAGCTTCCTCTACGGCTCCTATTTAACCCTGACGAACCTTCCACCGGCGGAGTGGGAGCGCATCGAGCAAATGCGCCTGTCGCCCCTCTACGTCTCCGTTCACGCCACGGAAGCCGACGTTCGATCGAGACTCCTCAAAAATCCTCGAGCTGGGTTAATTCTCGAACAGTTGCAATGGTTCCAAACGCGGCGATTGCAAATTCACGCCCAGGTTGTCGTCTGTCCCGGTATCAACGATGGCGCTCACCTCGATCGAACGTTACGAGATCTGGCGAAATTTGGCGGTGGAGAGGTTCCCGCTGTGGCTTCTGTCGCTGTCGTTCCCGTCGGATTGACGCGGTTCCGCCCTCCAGAAGACGAGTTAGTCCCCGTCTCGCCCGCAGATGCCAAAGCCACGATCGAGCAGGTGCAAACCCGACAAAACGAGTTTCGCCAGCAATTGGGATCGACGTTTGCTTGGTTAGCCGATGAATGGTTTCTCATCGCTGGCCTTGAAATGCCTGCAACGGAGGATTACGAAGATTACCCGCAAATCGATAACGGTGTGGGGTCGATTCGCCTGTTTCTCGATCGATTCGCCGAAGAGGCCGATCGACTGTTACCCGATACGGTATTGCCACCTCGCCGTCTGACGTGGGTGGTGGGGAATGCCGTAAGAACGGCATTCGACGAAATCCTCGATCGACTCAACTGCGTCAACGGCTTAAACGTCGAAATGCTCCCCCTCAACAGCGACTTTTGGGGACAAGACATCAGCGTCACGGGCGTTCTCACTGGAATTGACGTTGTACGAGGATTGCGAGATCGTGAGGTCGGCGACGCCATCGTGTTACCCACCGTCATGTTAAAACACGGCGAAACCCGATTTCTCGACGATGTCACCGTGGCCGATATCGAACGGGAGTTCGGCGTTCCCGTGTTGTTAGCCAACGATACCGAAGGCTTCATTCAATGTTGTCTTAGTGAGATTCCCGTTCTCGTTAAGGGTTAGCAGAACAGCAGTTGGGCTTCCAAAGATTGACTCGAAGCCGTGGCATCGCAATCAACTCAACCGTTCCGTTGTCGTGACGCTGCCAACCCTTGGCTTCGACGAGTGGAGTAAGGAGCAAAGTCAGTGAGGTGTTTCGCATCAGCCGTAATACCATTTTTAAAGATTCATGCCATAGATGTCTGTCGGGGCGAACACCGTTCGCCCAAGTTCAGCCGAAGATCTCTAGCCGGATTATCGAGAAATGGTATAACACGATTGACTTTTGGCTCAAGCGCAAAGCGGAGACCGGGAATTTTCGAGCCAAGTCTTAGCCTCCTCTCGGTCACGGCCACCCAATCACCGACTGGGAAAAGTTTCGAGCCTTTGTTCGACAGCACGTCGATAAAGCTTATGAATATTCTATCAAGAATACAAATTTGCCACGTACTCTTCATAGCCGTTATACAGCAAGGTCGGGCGTACTTCCCAGGAAAACGACGCTCCAGGGCCTATCATCCGCTCTTGAGCTTGCGACCATCGAGGATGCGGTTTGTTTGGATTGACGTTCGCTTCAAATCCGTACTCGTTCGGAACTAACGTATTCCAAAATGTAGCGGGTTGCTCTTCCAAAAACTCGATTTTAACGATCGATTTCGCCCCCTTAAATCCGTACTTCCAAGGAACGACCATCCGTATCGGCGCACCATGTTGTTTTGGAAGCGTATGCCCGTAAATTCCCGTCGCAAAAAAGGCAAGATCGTTAGCCATTTCCTCGATCGTCAAACCTTCTGTATACGGCCACGGCAAGCTGTTCGGCCGCCAACCCGGGCCCGGTGTCACTTTGGCGTCGTAGTAGGAGGTAAAGCGAACGAACTTGGCGTTGCTTTGAGGTTCGACATCTTCTAATAACAAACGCATGGGAAATCCCGCCCAGGGAACGACCATCGCCCAAGCTTCAACACACCGGAAACGATAGATCCGCTCTTCAATGGGAAACCGGCGCTGTAAGTCTTCGAGATCGTAGGTGCGTGGATTTTTGACCAAGCCACTCACTTCGACTTTCCAATCGTCTGTGGGAAGCGCCTGTGCTGCTTGCCAGATCGATTTGTTACCGCCAAACTCGTAAAAGTTATTGTAGCGAGCGGCAAGGTCGCGAGGGGTAATCGATCGATCGACTTCTGCAAAGTCGGGGTTGCGTGGAATGTCACCCAACGAAACTGTTCCAGCCGTGGGATCGCCAGTGGCTTCTGTGGCATCCCCACGGGATTGACACCCCGTCAGCGAAGCTGCGGTGGCACCGATTCCCAAGCCAATGAGACTTTTCATGAAGCGACGTCGGTTGAAAAAGACGGCTTCGGGTGTAACGTCTCGTTCTGAAATTTCCCAAGATTTGCGAATACGAACAAACACGATTGGCTCGAACCTTCTTTGCAAAGCGTCTCGATTATCTTAACGTTTGCCGAGTTGAAGTTCGTCCGTCATGTTGGCGGTTCGATCGAGAATTGTAAGCCTGAAGAAGCGTCGTGTAGTGGGATTTGACGGCGTTTTCAGCGTTTTGAAGACGAAGAACGGAGGGTGCGCCTCTTGCAACGACGGTGAGTCAGTGCAGTTGCAAAGGGGCTGGCAGTTGCGAAATTTATGGCAAAGTGTCTGCAAAGGACTTGCAAAGTAATTGCAAAGTAACCGGATGTCGTCACGATGTTGCGTTCGTTCGAGTTGAAGTGTTTTAAAGCTTCAACGGAGACAGGGTACGGCTTCCCGCTAATACCAAGCCGAGAATCAACAGTTGCACGGGCCAAGGGGCGAGGGCAATGTCGAGGACGAAACACATGGCGGCAATGCCTAATGCAAACAAACGAGGAATCTCGTCCGACAGGTTCAAATACAGGTAGACCGCAATGAGAGCGGTTACAACCGAGATTATGACGATAGGTGACATTTTCCTGACCGTAAATCTGAAAAAAACCTAAAACGGCCTAAAACAGGCGTTTCACATAAAGCCGTGTCAACTTTTATTAAGGCGTTGACCGCTATTTGTTACACAGTGCCATCACTTATAGCACAAATTTGACAAAACGTGTAATTTAACTTCACAAGCCTGGTCGCTGTAGCGGCTAGGTATTGGTTGTGGATGAGATATACCTAACATACCTTCTTCCAACCAATATGATAGCACTCTCGATCGAAACGATCTTAAAGTTTTGATGTAGATATTCGATCTGACTGCCTGGGTTTGACGGGGGTTCCCCACGCCTTCAACTATATTTCATCAGGGTTTTCGCGATTTCCGGAGAAAAACCTAATGCAATTAAATCTTGACAAACCATCCCAGTCGATAGAGAAGATAGGCAATCGTCCACCACGTCAGAACGTTAGCGACGGCATACGCGAGCGATCCGTCGATCGAACCCCATAAGGCTTGAAATACGTTTTCGTAAAGCCATCTTTGTGTTGAAATGGCACTGTCTCCACGACTGACACTCGTGTAAAGTAAAATCCTGGCGAGCAATCCCGAACCGACGAATACGGTAATGGCGTTAACCCCCATAACGCGAAGGGGAAAGCTCCAACGTCGCCAGCCTAACACTTCGATCGAGTGGTAGCAAAACGCCAGTAACAACCCACACCATCCAGCACTATACATAACGTAGGAACTCGTCCAGAGGGACTTGTTAATGGGAAAAGTCGCTCCCCATAGGCTTCCGATTCCCAATCCCGCGATTCCCGCGACGACGAGTCCCAAGGTCGTTTGTACGTCGGTTGGCTGTCGTCGCAACTGCTCGCCCGTGAAGTATCCCAGCAGCACCGTTACCGTGGCGGGAAGCGTACTCAGTAAACCTTCAGGATCGAAGGGCCCCCCTCGTAGTAAATGTTCGGAACCGAGAACCATTCGATCGACGTAACCGACAAGATTGCCTTCTAGGGAGAGATCGCCCGCACCGAAGCCGGGAACGGGAACGAGCATCATGGCGGCGTGATACCCCACTAACACGATTCCCGCTAACACCATCTGTTGTAGGGGTTTTAAGTTCAACACCACCAGAGAGGCGAGGAGATAGGTCAGACTAATGCGTTGAAGAACGCCCAAAATACGAATGGTTTCCCAATCGTAGGTGTAAAACCCGTTTAACAGCAGTCCTAAGCCGAATAAGATCGCACTGCGTCGAAGGATGCGCCCGTAAACCGCAGGGGGAATCGAACGAGTGCGGCGATATTTTGCGAAGGCAAAGGCCATCGCCACGCCGACGATAAATAAAAATGCAGGAAACACCAGATCGGTTGGCGTGAAACCATGCCATTCTGCGTGTCTTAGCGGAGGATAAACAAAGTCCCAACGACCGGGATTGTTGACGAGAATCATTGCCGCGATCGCGAGACCGCGAAATACGTCTAAAGAAATGAGGCGTTGAGATCGATCGAGGGGAGTCGTTGCTCTCATGTTGGCTTGGAAGATACACCCGTCTCGAAACCTCGAACGGGAGGCATTGCGAAAAGGAAACGTTTGTCTCCTACACTCTACGGCGTTCTCGATCGATCGAGAACTGAGAATTGGGCAAGTTCGTCACAAGCGATCGACATTTTACAGACCCCCCAGCGACCAAATATCCTTCTCTAAACTGCACTTCGATCGATCCCGTTGCGTTCCTTTTGTCTGGCGTATCCAAAACGGGACGAAAGGGTTAGTTTAAGGTAGAGATCGAAGTTTGTTGCATTGCCATGTCCACTGATGCAAATGCCTCTGGCTCTAAAGATGCGGCTCGTTCGTCGCTCGACATTGGTTTGGCTAAACTCGAACGTCAAGCGTTTGCCGAGGCCATCGAACCGTTACAGCGTGCTTGTCAAGCCTCCAAGCGCCCCAAGGATGTTTTAAAGGCTAAGTTAGGTTTGGTCAAAGCCTATGCAGAATGCGATCGAGGTTCGGATGCGATCGAGCTGTGTCAGACGTTAACGCAACATTCCAGCCCGAAAGTCCAGCAGTGGGCGCAACAAACCCTCGATATCCTGGTCGAACGTTTTCCGCAATCGATCGAACCGGAACCCGATTCCCTGGGATTCGTCCCGATCTCTGCACCGACCTCGAATTCGATCGATCCGCCAGACTTGGGGTTTAAACCCCTCGAGGAAACCCCGAAAACACCAGTTGCACCGCCGCGAGAAATTGCCTATCTTCCCGAAGACGAGACGGAAACCAAGCCTCAAGATAAGCCTCAAGATAAGCCTCAAGACAAACCGCCAACCCAAGCAGCCAATCCCGTACCCACCCCGAACGCAACACGAAACGATCCACCTCCCACTATCGCCTCGACTCCCCTCAAAACCTGGACGGAAGAGAAAGCGGGACGAAGCCAAACGTGGAAGCCTCTCAAATCTCCTCAACTGGGACAGCTGCGCTTGGTGGAACTCGGCAGTATCCTGGCGCTCTTTCTATGCGTTTGTCTGCTGGCGCACGGTTTCATGTCAGCAACCAATGCAATTCTCGTTCGCTATACCTTTTTCCGACCGATTCAGTTTTTCTATTTGAACCATACGGGCCAAATCGCTCTGTTTTTTGTCGTTTGGACGGCTGCGTCGCCTTGGATATTGGATGGGTTGCTGCGCTTTGGCTACGGATGTAAACCTTTTTCGCTAAGCAGACTGGGTAAATTCAGTCCGGAAGCCGTGCAGCGGGTGCGTCAGACGTGCCGAAAGCGCCAGTTACCGATTCCTGAGTTGCGTTGGTTACCGGACGATGCACCTGTCATTTTCGCCTACGGGCATTTGCCGAAAACTGTTCGCATCGTCGTCAGTCGGGGCTTGCTCGATCGACTCGAAGATGACGAAATTGCGGCTTTGGTGATGGGAAAAGTGGCCCATATGGCTCATGGCGATCTGGCGGTAATTTCCGGCGTGTCAGCACTGCTGCAAATTCCGTATACGTTGTATTGGCAAAGTGCGCGATTGGGGGATTTTTTACGCCGACAACAGGAAAACGACCTCGCTCGAAAACCGTTGTGGGTGTTGTGGGGGATGGGATTTTGGCCGGTGGCGGCGGTGTCATCTCTCGCTTATGGGATCTTCGTCGTGCTGCGATATCCTGCTCTAGCGTTGTCGCGTCAGCGTCAGAAAACGGTCGATCGAACCACGGTGAATCTAACGGGCAATCCCAACGGTCTGGTGCGCGCCTGGTTGTCTCTGGCGGTGGGAACCGCCCAACATTTAACGGCACGTCCCGAGACGACTTACCTTTATCAAGGATGGGAGATGCTCGGGCCGTTAGGATGTCCGCAGGCTCGGTTTCTCGGCAGCTTATATCCTCAAACCGCCCCGGAAGCCGTCTTGGCGTGGGATTTGCAAAATCCTTACAGTCATTGGTTCAACGCGAACCAATCTCATCCCTTGTTAGGACGACGTTGCTATCAACTCACACGCATTGCTCGAGCTTGGGAGTTGACACCACAGTTACAGTGGGACAACACGACCCCCGTCAAAGCAACGCGGCGACTGACGACGAGGTTTCAGATGCAGGGCGCGCCGTTTTGGGGAACGGCAATCGGAATACTTCTGGCCGGCGTTTCAGCCTCGATCGGGTGGCTCGATAAGGTCTTCGACGTGCGGTTGGTGTCGTGGATATACGAAGATCGCTGGTGGTTGTTGGCGGGTCTCTCGATGACGGGATTTGCTGCGGGAACGCTGTTGCGGATTAACGGCTTTTTTCCAGATTTGAAGCCGTTTCGATTGGACTCCTCTTTCGATTTGCGTCAGTGGTTGGCGGAGCCTCGATCGATGCCGACGGACAGCCATTTGGTTAAAATCTCAGGGCAATTGGTGGGGCGTTCGGGAACGGGAAATTGGCTGGGACAAGATTTGACACTGCAAACTGACGACGGCGAGATTCGATTGCACTACTGTACGCGGTTTGGCAGCTTCGGAAATTTTTTACCTCAGCCCGTGCGCCCGGTTTTCTGGATCGATCGAAGCGTGACGGTGACGGGTTGGCTGCGTCGCGGTGCTGTGCCTTGGCTCGATGTCGATATGTTGGAAACCTCTGGCGGAAAGACGAGTCCCAACGGCCATCCGATTTGGTCGACGATTGTTGCGAGTTTGATGGCGGTTTGGGGGGCGTATCTCCTCGTGCGCGGGGGACTGTGAAAACGGTAATTTGCTTTTAGCGGTTCTCTTTGTTACATTTGTTTACGATTGAAACAATTTTACGAAAAAGTTTCCTGATATCTATTGCCAAAGGATACTCTTCGTGCGTATGATGTTTAATCACTTTTGCTCTGAGTCCCTTGTCAAACCCAAGATGTTGAGTTTTTAACGCTAAATTGCTGGAAACTCGCACGTTCAGAACGATTCGGGGTTGAAATTGTGATACCTTAGAAAAGGGTTTGTCTCGGTGCTTTCGAGCTGCACTCGTTACGAACATTACGTGAGATCGATCGAAATGGATATTCAATTCGCGATCGCTTCCCCAAACAGGATAGATGCCATTTGCCAATCTACTCGTTTTCAAAGATAGATGTCTGTTGGCTTCGATTGTTCGAAGACTTAGGTAGGAAACTACCCGGTTCAGAAGTATTTTGTTGTCGATCTCCGTGTTTCAACTCGATCGTGTCCCGATGCCGCCCGAACAAGACCTCACGCATGACTGAAATTTTGCGCTACAGAAAAGTTCTCGAAGCAGTGTTTTCACAGAAGACAGAATTCGATCGAGAGAGTCAGTGTCGGAGGCGGCGGAAGCGGGCGAAGACCGGAATTTTCTGTCTCGCAAGCAGCTTGTCGCGAGCAGTCGTTGGGCGAACGATCCCAACCCCCCAAGTTTTTCAGTCTCTGAATTTTAAGTTTATTTTGGAGGTTTAGATTCATGTCTATCCGTCTGTATGTAGGTAACTTACCGAAAGAAGTCGAGCGTCAAGAATTGCAAGATTTCTTCAAAGATGCCGGTGAAATGTTGTCGGTCAAAGTGATTACCGATCGCAAAACGGGTAAATGTCGCGGCTTCGGCTTTGTCACCGTTAAAAACGACGAACAAGCCGATCGAATTATCGAGGCTTACAACGGCAACGAATTCAAAGACAGCCAGATCAAGATCGAGAAGGCTTTACCTCGCAAGAAAGGTAAAGACGGGAAAGAAGGTGGTGCGGAAGCGGCGCCCTCAAACAGCGGTGGTTCTAGTAAATCGTCGAGTCGTCGCAACAACAACCGCGATCGTCACAGTTCGAGTTCTTCGGATTCTGGCGCAACACAACCCGATCCTCGCTGGGCTGACGAGCTTGAAAAACTCAAGCAAATGCTGGCAGCACAAGCCCCCAATTCCTAGGCTCAGCAAAAACAAACCAACGCGCCATCCCCAATCCTGAAGAGGAAGAGGGTTGGCGCATCAATCTCGTGACACACGCCGGACGTTAGGTCTGGCATTTATTTTTTGGGGGTCAGCTTTGGGAAACCGTGAATATAGAATCCACTTCTAAAATCAGCTTATAAAATTGCGTCCTATTTTAAAAGCAAGGTTCAAAAAATGTAATGTATTGTTTTTAAGAAGTCCCCAAACGTCAAGACTTGTTTAGATATCAGCTCGAGGATTGGCGATCGATTCTTTCATTTTAGAGTTGGGTACTAAAGAAACGACAATATTGTTTATTCAGTAATTCAAAAAATTGTAAACTTCTATTTTGCAAAATGTAAAGAATTAAAACAAGCAATCTTGAATCGTGTTTGAGGTGCGGGGAAATTCTTGGCAAGCGAAGTCCTCTCAAAGCCTCACTGCGTAAGCTTTACCATCGATCGATCTGACATGGCGAGTACCAAGTCCTCGTTCTCTGCTTCTACGTCAGTACTCACGGTCTTCGATCGACAAAAGTCTTACTTCATCTAGAGTTTTGTCGTTCTGTCCTATTTTTTTTCGTCCCGTGTCCATGCGCTAGACTGCCGCACCGCGTACCCTAAAAAAAAATTTGAACGCTTCAACATACTGCCAAAACTCAATTTCAGATATTGAGTAGGTGTCTAATTAATTTAATCTACTTGCCAAATCTTTTGTCTGTTGCAAGACCTGCTATAAAAATCCCAAGATTTGAACGATCGATCTCGATCGATCGAATCCTCCCAATACTCAGCTCGACTTGTTCCGTTGGACTCACTACCGAGAGATTGACTATGAACGCCGTCCAAACTCAAACGTCACCAAAATCTACCGGTTCGTTCTCCCTGCGCGTTGCTGTCGCCACCCGTGGATATGGAATCGTCAACCAACATTTCGGTCACGCCAATTGTTTTCAAATCTACGATGTGAAGGACAGCGAAGCGATTTGGCTTGAAGAACGTCCCGTGACTTCCTACTGTCACGGGCCCGAAGACGGCCCCGGCGATCTCGACGCAATCTTGCAAACCTTGAAAGATTGTCAAGCCGTTCTCGTTTCCCGAATCGGACACGGGCCCGACGATCGACTACGCAAAGCTGGAATCGAACCCGTTTTGGCTTGCGACACCATTGAAACAGCTCTGTTCGAGTTGTACGCCAATTGGCCGAGGTGAAGAGATGAGGAGGTGAGGAGAATACTTACATCTCTCATCATCTGGTCATCCCATCGTTAGGTCATCACGTACTGTTTGCAGAGCAAACCATGACCACTACCGTTTATTTGGATAACAACGCCACAACAAGGGGCAGATCTAGCGAAGCTGTCACCCGGGGCAAGAAGCTCTCGAAACCTTTACCCCATAGACCTTCCAGACTCTCATTCAAGCCACTCCCTCAATGGACAACCGCTCGTCGAGATCCAAGCGGAACGTTCCGTAAGGATTGACATGGCTCCAAATTAACGGTGTCAATCCCCTCAAATCTTCCGGTTGCATCATCTTTGTCCAATTCGGCTCCGATAAAACCTCCTGAATCATCAGCGTATTGACGCAAACCGTTCGTGGAGTCTTTCGGGCAGGCGGGATTCCAAAATGAGTTTCTCCCTTGTTGAAGCTGTTGTCGGAAATAGCTCGAAACTCGAGCGTTTCAAGAGTTTCGACTCACTGCACTCATCCTTGTCGGCGTTGAAGCAAGTTTTGTCTCAACTTATCTGCCCAACAGCGTGCGGCGGACAGGACGTCCCTCGAAAAATCAGGTTTACCAGATCTCGTACCCGTAGAAACTCCGAACGAGTTGAATTTCAGTACAAAAGTTTAAATAGCTCGCTGTTTTTGTAAAGAATTATTTAGACTTCCGTCAAACTCGAAAAATTAAGCCGAGAGAGTAAATAGGGGTTGTTTAACTTTTCAAAACGATTAGTCTTTTTGTGAGTAGAACTACGGACAGGCAAGTTGAAAAGTCCGAGTAGAAACAAGAGTTACACGTAAAATTTCAATCTATTTCCTCTGTTAACCGTCGGTCTTCTCGTAAGAAAGTTCCGTAGAATCGCTGTAGAACAATAAAGATAATTGCTGCAATACTGCAATTGAGTAACTCAACTGCTCGTGCGTTACTCTCTCCAATTTGGTGTGTCACCAGGACGTACGATCTTGACTTCTCAATCGTTCGGCGAATTTTCGTTTGTCCAGCTCGAATCAGATGGAACTTTACACAATCCATTTGAACTCGAAGTGTTTAAAACTAATTTAGAATCGACGAATCGAGAACTCTATTATCCGAGTGGCGGTCACGATAGCAGTTTTGAAGGCAGTGTTTTACTGCTCGATTTAGAAAATCAAATTGAAGTTAATTTACCCCAGCCGTTTCAACCGGGTGAGATTGACTTCTTGACAGGAAGTAAAATCGTAGAAGAGCCGGTAATACGATACTATCCACCCGATCCTCTTGCTAGTACTCCTCCTTCCATCTTTGAATCGGGAACGTTTGTCGTTGGAGAAAGTGGACAAGTTAGCGTCGATTATGTATTCGATGGAGGGTACTACCAAGGAGAGTTGGCAGTCTTCAGTCTGATGGGAATGGAGGAATTCGACCCCGATTCTAAAGACTTTATCCGAGAAGCCGCTCGTCGCAGTCTCAGCGGAACGTCTTTGGGACACGTCGTCATTGCCGACCGCCACGAAGGTGCGAGGGTTGACGGTCAGCTGCTGGGAGAACCCCGTAATTGGAATCGCGGTCAATACGTCGGCGTAAAAACCTTCGAGATGACTCCTGGCGATCGTTTTGGGGTCATGCTCGTCCCCAACGGAGCTGTCAGTGAAGTTTATAAGCGACCGGGAATAGGCGGAAATCGAAAACCGTTGTTCTCCATGGCGACCGCCAACCCCGAAGATGCCTTTCACGTCGGACAAGTTGCCGACGTCACAGGAGACGGTCGAGCGTTTGCCATTGAAGACCAACGTGCAGATCGGGCTTCAGATCGCGATTACAACGACATCGTTTTTCGCTTTCGCGGTGCGACGGGAGATGCGCTGTCGATCGACGAACTTATCGACCCCGAACTGGATTGGCGAGACAGCGACCTCGGACGCATTATCTTAGAACCCGATACTCCCAACCGACCGCAAGTTAGCGTAACGTTTGACGATACGGGATTGTCGAACAACGACGGGATTACTGCCCAAATTGCCATTGCGGGTAGCGTAAGCGACTCAGATCGTTTATCGCGCCTCTGGGCCAATGTCGAAGGATTCGACCCCGTTGAAATAACCGATTGGTTGCAGTCTGATGGAACGTTCGAGATCGATCGAGATCGGTTTGTCGAACTGCTCGATGGAACGTCGCTCGTCGATAGTGACTACACGCTCGTCTTTCAAACGGAGGATATAGCGGGCAACGTATCCGATCTCACTGAATTATCTCTAACCCTCGATCGAACGGAACCCACTGCAATTTTCGGTTTGTCCCCGGACTCCGACACACCACCGCCAGACGATGGTGCGACTGAACTCGCCGTCGTGACGTTATCCGGACAAACAGAAGCTGGCAGTCGAATTGTCATGTCGGGGACGACTCGAGAAGTTTTAGCCGATAGTACGGGGTACTTCGAGTTTACCGATGTCGAACTCGAACTCGGAGAAAACGTTCTTGCAATTGAAGTAACCGACCCCGCTGGCAACCAGGGACAGCTCACACAAACGCTCGTCCGCCTGACACCCAACGACCCAGATATCGATCCTCCCCTCGTAGCCGTACAACTAACCGACGATACGGGTACAGCGAGTGGTGTAACGTCTAATCCCGGTGTTTCCGGTACCGTTTCCGATAGTAGTAGCATTTCACAATTTGTCGTTCGCCTCGACGGACAAACGACCCCAGCGAACGCCATCGATTATCTCGAAGCCGACGGCAGCTTTGCACTCGATCGAGCGGCATTGGAAGCGTTGTTCGGGCCGCTTCCCGACGGTACGAGACAACTTCATTTCCAAGCGGTCGACGAACACGGCAACCTCTCTGAAACGACGACGCTTTCCTTTACGCTCGATACAACGGTACCAGCCCTCGTATTCGGTCTCGATCCGAATTCCGATACGCCACCAACCGGCGATAACATTACGGAAGCCGATATCGTAACACTCGTTGGAACCACCGAAGCGGGTGCGACGGTGACTTTTCAGGGGAACTCTGTAACTGCTGACATCAACGGACAGTTTAGCGTTGAAAACGTTGCGCTCGACTTGGGTGAAAATCACCTAAACCTGCAAGTTGTCGATGGTGCGGGGAACGCTCAGTCGATCGGGCAAACGATTCTGCGGGAAGATGCGACTGTACCCGATACGACCCCACCGGTTATCTCTGCATCCTTAGCCAACGACACGGGAACGTCAGCGAGTGACGGATTGACCTCGAACCCTGCCATTTCGGGGACTGTAATCGATACCAGTGCAATTTCAGGATTCGTTGTAGGCTTTGCAACAGACCGTTTAATCGACATAAGCGACGCACTCTCTCCAGACGGTCAGTTTGCTTTAGATAAAACCCGTTTAGAAGCAATCTTTGGGACTTCCATTCCCGATGGAAGTCATACACTTTACTTGCAAGCCGTAGACGAGCGAGGAAACCTATCAGAGCTGTTCAGTCTCGGCTTTACCCTCGATACCGCTCAACCCGGACTGACGATTGGATTAGACCCAGCATTCGACACACTTCCCACAGGAGACGGACAAACAGCATTTGAAACCGTTACTCTCGTTGGCTCGACCGATGCAGGAGCGCGAGTCGAACTGCTCGAAACCGGCCGCACGACTGTTGCTGACGACAACGGACACTTTACGCTAACAGATATTGCGCTTGTCTTAGGGGATAACGAATTAACCGTTGTTTCGACGGATACAGCTGGCAACTCAAAAACGCTGAAACAGACCCTAACGCGAGTCGAACCGCTTCCCATCGACGAAGATCCGCCAGCCATTTCAGCTCAGTTGGCGAACGATACGGGGCGTTCGGGAACGGATGCAACGACCACCGATCCGACGATTTCAGGGTCAGTTGCCGATATCAGCGAGATCGATTACCTACTCGCCGATCTCGACGGACTTTCCTCCGCTGTCGATGTTTCTGACTTACTTCAAGATGACGGAAGCTTCACCCTATCTCCCGACAAGCTCGCCGAACTCAACGGAGAATCCCTAGCAGATGGCGAACATACACTGTCACTGCAAGCTGCCGACGAATACGGTAACTTGTCTGGTGTTTTTGAAGTCACCTTCGTTCTCGATACGACCTCTCCTTCCCTGACGCTCGACTTCGGCGATAGCGTCGATAGCAACGGTGAAACGGAAGCCGAAACGGTCACGGTTGTCGGCGAGACGGAGCCAAACGGCAGCGTGCAGCTGCGCGAAACCGGAACGACGGTGACGGCTGACGCAACCGGTCACTTCGAGCTGACCGACGTAGCCCTTGACGTTGGAGACAATACACTAACCGTCGTCGTAACTGACGTCGCCGGTAATGCAACCGAACAGCAACAAACCGTTACACGCTTAGACGTTCCCGATGACATCCTGTTAGAGGAGCGAGATGGCAATGTTGGTCTGTTTAACAATGTCTGGGAAGGAGACTTTGTCGTTCCTGAGACACCATCGGTTCTTTCGTTAGAACTAACCGATCTGAATTTCGACGTCAGCGACGGGACATCGATGGCCGATGCCCTTGAAATCGCCATTGTTGACGAAACCGGGCAAACGTTAGTTCGGACGATCTCTCAAGGTCGCGATACGCTACTCAACCTAACGGAGAACCAACCCGTAACACTAGCTCCCGATGTCGAATTCGACGGTCGTATCGTTCGCGTGGCACTGTCAGATATCGAGCCGGGAACGACGGCAACCGTACAAGTGCGGTTAGTGAATAACGATAAGGATTTGGAGACAGCCGTTCGCTTTAAACCCTTCAAAATTGAAGCGGGAGAACTGACTGATAACGACCCAGTCGTTCCCATTGCACCGAGCGCTACAGACGCACCAACTCCTGAAGGAGAGTGGGTTGACGTATCTTCTAGCGTACGACCGAGCTATCGTACGATTTCATTCAACCGAGACGAGCGAACTCTCTTGGCTGACTTAGCCTTAGAGAATATTGGTAGTTATTGGTTTGACGCACCCTTGCGCGTCGGCGTGAAGAATTTCAGCGATCCGAGCGTTCGATTGCGGGGAACGGACGGCGTAACAGCGGAAGGCGTTCCTTATTACGACTTTAGTTCGTTGGTGACAGATGGAACGCTCAGTCCTGGGAATATTAGCGAGGCGGGGACTTTAGAGTTTTACAATCCCAACGGCGTGCAATTTGATGGAGAGCTGGTGGTGTGGAGTCAGCTCAACCGCAGTCCTCAGATTACGAGCGACCCCGATACGGAGGCATTGCTCGGGAACTCTTACAATCCCTCGATCGTGGCTGAAGATCCTGATGGAGACGTATTGAGCTACGAACTCGTGGCGAGACCGTCGGGTATGGAAATTGACGCTCAGACGGGAGAAGTGACTTGGAATCCCGATACGGATGCTTTAGGGAATCACGACGTACGCGTGCGCGTTGGAGACGGTCGTGGGGGTGAAGCCGAGCAAGTGTTTGCACTGTCGGTGGTCGAGAACGTTCCCAACCGTCCGCCTGTGTTGACTTCAACTCCTATCGTCGATGCGAATGTCAATGGGGAATATCTCTATCAGGTTACGGCTACGGATGCGGATGGGGACGTTCTCGAGTACTCGCTCGTCGAGTTTCCTGAAGGTATGGAAATCGACGCTCAGACGGGTGAAATTATTTGGACTCCTGGAGACGACGCGCTCGACTTTCAGTCTGTTGTCGTAAGTGTCGAAGACGGTCGTGACGGTGTAACGCAGCAAGTCTTTGATATCTTTGTGCGACCTGAGGCGGGTAATAACAGTCCGATCGTTCTGAGCGATCCGGTTACTCAACTGAACTTACTCGAGTTTCCTAATCCCGCAACGGGGAATGTCGAGCCGACTCGCATTGACCTCGACCTCGCACCGGGAGAAGTAGCGACTGAGTCCATTTCGATTACACTTCCCGATTCTGACCCTGTCGGTAAAGTCGATCTCGTTTTTGCTCTAGATATATCGGGTTCGAATCAAAGTGGCTCTGCCGATAATGACTTTACTTGGACTGCTGATATTGCACGACAAGTTGAAGCAGCGTTACAAGAGCAAGGTATTGATGCTCGATATGCTCTAGTTGAGTTTGTTGAGTATGCAAATCATCAAGGCAACATCGGTCCTGGCTCGAACTTACATAACCTTCATTCCGGTGTTAAATACGAACTGTACAATTCGGATAATGTAAAAATTGAAAATTCGCCTCGTACTTATGAATATAGCCAAGAGCTACCTGACAGTTTTTTAGGAACGACGTTGCCAACTGATGGAACTTACATGCTGGTTGTTTCTGGAGAAGATGACGAGGGATCGGGGAACTACGGGTTCAAGGTTTTAGATATCGATCGTGAAACTCTACCACGATTTACTTCGATTCCTTCAACATCCGAGGTATTAAACTTCGATACTCCAATTGAAGGAACGCTGGAGAATCTTCAAGCACGGCGCGTTTTGAGTTTTGAAGGAACGAAAGGACAGCAAATTTATTACGACTCGCTTGTCGATTCTTCTCGGGGCGGTCAGACCAATTTAGTCGATCCAGACGGACAGGTTATCTGGTCTAATTTTTCTTCACGAAATAGCCCAATTTTTACTTTAGAAAAAACTGGAAAATACTATGTAGAACTTTTTGTTCCTGATTATAATAATAGCTCCAATGAGTATTCTTTTATATTACGGAATATCGAATCCGCAAACTCACTATCCTTCGACCGCGTTCAAAGTATCCAACTACCTAATAGCCGCGAAGCTATTCTTTATAAATTTGAAGGAACCCCGGGAAAACAAGTCTTTTTTGAGAGTCTATCAGATTTAGGAAATTCAGGGAATTGGACTGTTTACTCGCATCAAGGAGAAGCAATCGCTACAGGCAATTTAAGCACGGATATTCAAGCAACTTTAAATCGAGATGGAACTTACGCTCTTGTTATTGAGAATAAAAGCGATACCGAGCTTGATTTTGAATTTCAAAGTAATTGGCGTCCTGCTAGATCGATTACTTGGGGAGAATCAGTATTAGGAGAAATATCTGATTTAGTTGATATTGAAGATGTTAATATTTATACTTTTGAGGCAAATCAAGGAAGTCAATTAATATTAGATTCTCTTCAAAATAAGTCTTACTTAAAATATGATATTTTAACTCCTAGTGGAACTCAGCTTTCAGGAAAGAGTTTGTCTGATATCGAATCTGCACCGCTAACGTTACCTGAAGACGGTACTTATCAAATTCAAATTCGTCAAAATTACGGATCGAGTCGACCAGGAATTTATGAATTTCGATTGCTCAATCCTGCTGAAAATGCATTACTGATAAACGAACAACTCGATCTAAATTTTGAATCGGGACGGGAATCTTTTGCTTATCAGTTTGAAGGAGAAGCCGGACAGACATTTACATTTGATTCGATTTTAGCTAATCCCGGTATATCTGGCTCTAATAGCCGATGGAATTTGTATAGCCAAAATCATCAAAATATTGTTGAAAGTTGGAATAAATTAACATCCGATCGAGAAATTATTTTACCTGTAGATGGTTTTTATACTTTAGTTTTATCAGGACGTTCGGATACTGAATTTAATTATCAATTTCAAACAGAAATAGCAGAACTTAATACTTTTGACTTGAATATTAACGAGCCAATTGATGGCAAAATCGAAAAAATTGGCGAACGAGATGTTTTTAAATTTAATGGAATTCCTGGAAAAATAGTTTATTACGATGCTCTTCTGGACAACACCAATGAGATTGACTATAAAATTATTTCTCCTAACGGAACAATCATCAAAGCAAAAGATAGTCCCAGCGATAGCAATCTTTTAACGCTGCAAGAACGGGGAGAATATAAAATTGTTTTAGATGGTGAAACTGCGCGATCGGGAAACTACCAATTTCAATTCCTCGATTTGCTTCAAAATGTACCACTCAGTTTAGAAACTAACTACGACCTTCAATTTTCTCTAGGGAAAGATACAAAAATTTATACGATCGAAGGAAAACGAGGGCAAACTTTAGAGTTTGATACGGAAAACTCCCACGCGACCAACTGGCAGCTTTACAGTTCTAACGGACTTCATGTTTTAGGCAAAAATAACGGGGTTTATCAAGATTTTCAAGTTACTTTCGATCGAGATGGAATTTATCCGCTCGTCATTCAAAACCAACGAGATTCGTCAATTGAATTAAAATTCAACGTGCGAGAAGTCTCGACGAGCGATCCCGTCCCCGATCCAACTCGTCCCGATTTAGAGTCGCTCGAGATGGATCGTCCGATATCGGTTCATCTCACCCCCGATAAACCAGAACGAGAATATCGTTTTGAAGGCGATGCGGGACAACGATTATTTTTCGATACGTCTTTAACGTCAGGTGGACTGTATTGGTCTGTCTTCGATTCGACTGGCACGCAATACCAGCGTCGAAATTTACGGGAAGATTTCGATCTGATTTTACCGGCTGACGACACCTATGTTTTAAAACTGCAAAGTCGGTCTAACGAAATCTTAAACTATGAGTTTCAAGTCGTCACCCCTGAAACGCGCCGACAACCTCTTGATTTTGCCATTCCTGTCTCGAACGAACTCGACGAACTCGGAACGCAACATATTTATACCTTTAGTGGAAGTGCCGGACAACAAGTTTATTTCGACTTTTTAACGTCAGAACTCGATCGTTCTCAATTCAAGTCCCAGTTGGTTAGTCCTAGTGGTACTGAAATTCTGATTAACACTTCACAGACCTACGATCCTATTTGGCAGCAGCCGATTGAATTAAAAGAAAGTGGCACTTATCGATCGATCGTAGAGTCTGAATATGCTGAAACGGGAAGCTATCAATTTCAACTTTTGGATGCGGCGGCCGAAGACCCTGTTGCTTGGGGAGAATCTATTGACGATCGATTTCAATCCAGACAGGAATCTGCTATTTATCAATTCGACGGCAAGGCTGGACAGAATATTCAAGTCGTTCCCAGCTCTGACTTTACTTTCGGCAATGTCGATCTGTTTGCTCGAGTCACTTCAGGTATTACAAGTAGTCCTCCGGGTTTTGTTACAGAGTTAGAAGACGGCTATCAAGCCATTGCTAAAGCACTCAGTGCTGAATTTCGGCCGGATGCTGCTGTTGGCCTCGTTCTCCTCACTGACGAACGACGCGATGCGATCGATCGAACGTTACACTTTGGTAACGTTCTCGACGCACTGCTCGAGCGAAACGTTGCGCTAACTTCAGCGCTCGAAGTGAAGTTCCTAGACAATAGCGGTAATGCAGCTTTAGGAATCGATGCCGATGGGTTGGCATATGTTGCGGATGGAAGTGGTGGTTACACCCGCATCGATGGCAGCGAGTTTACACCACAAGGCTACTATCCGGATGCGAAAGAGACTTTAATCGATTTAACTTGGGCAGCTGAGGGGACAGTTTGGGATATTGATAAGCTACGGGATGAAAGCGATTTAGGTGTATCGTTTGCTAATGCATTCGTCGATCGACAAGTCGACGCTTTACAGGAACGCTTTGTCCTCGATGTCGTTTCCTCAAAAACAGGCGTTCCGTTTGCTAATGCTACGGGAGTTCTATCAGATCTGAAGCCCGGTGAAACCGCTGCGTTCGATGTCGACTTCTCCGGTGACAGTCGCTCTCATCGCTTTGATTTACTGCTAACGCAACCGGAAACCAACCGAATTTTAGGCTCGGTACCCGTTTCCATCAATGCCAATACCGTTTACTTCTATCCAGTGAACGCGATCGATCCTGACGGCGATACGCTCAGCTACCGCTTGGCAGATGCTCCAGATGGGGCGAGTATCGATGCAGAAACGGGCCTTGTCAACTGGACGCCGTCGGAATCGGGGACTTATCGCTTTGCTGTTGAAGTCAGCGACGGACGAGGTGGACGTACCGTTCAAGATTACGACCTTCACGTCAGTGTCGGTGAAGAAAACACTGCACCGACGATTGTTTCAGATGCGCCGAACGAGGCAACGGTCGGCGCAACTTATACCTATACGGTCGAAGCCGAAGACGCGGCGATCGACTGCGCTTTTTCCTCGACGACGCACCGGATGGCGCTCGTATCGATCGCGATACGGGTCGTTTGACTTGGACGCCAGAAATAGAAAACGATACACCCGTTTTGTTGACCGTGCGCGTTATCGACGGACGGGGTGGAGAAGCCGTCAGTACGTTTGAGGTGACTGTTGCGCCAGAAGCCCCCAATCAAGCGCCTCAATTTGAATCCGACCCCCTCACCGTCGCGCGAGTTGGAGAATCCTATCGTTACGAAGCCGTTGCACGAGACCCCGATGCCGACGGGCTGAACTACGAATTGGTCGTGAAACCGCGTGGGATGACCGTCAATGCAGAAACCGGTGTGGTGGTATGGGAACCCACGGTTGACGATGTTGGGGTTGAGACGGCGATTCTGCGGGTGGAAGACGGACGCGGAGGTATCGATTTACAACCGTTTGAGATGGCTACGGTCGCCGACGATCGACCGCTGATTTATTCAGAGCCGATTTCTGAAGCGGTCGAGGGGATTCCTTACGCTTATCGGGTTCGAGCCATCGAAGCGAACGGCGAGTCGTTATCCTACAGTCTCGACAACGCCCCGTCGGGTATGACCGTGGACGACAAGGGTTGGTTGTCTTGGAACGCTCCCGAAACGGGTGTCTATTCTGAGATTGCGCTGACCGTTCGCGACGAGAACGGACAGGTGACGACACAAATCTTCGATTTAAACGTTCTGGCTGCTGCTGAAAATAACGAACCCGAAATTCTCTCGTCGCCTCGCCTGACAACTCGTGCGGGTAGTCCTTATGCCTATCGCCTGGAAGCCAGCGATGCGGATGGAGACCGTTTGACTTATCGTCTGGTTGAAGGACCTTCGGCAGCGAATCTCGAAGCCGAGACGGGTTGGTTCTCTTGGCAACCCTCTGCTGGCGATCTAGGAACCCATACGGTTGCTATTGAAGTGAGCGACGGTCGTAGTGGTAGCGACCTTCAGTCTTTTGAACTCGATGTGACCTCGAGCGCGACGAACGTAGCACCGACGATCGTTTCAGAACCCGTTGTTTCGGCTGTTATGGATCGTCCGTATCGCTATGACTTAAAGGCAGAAGACCCCGATGGCGATCCGTTCCTGTGGGAATTGGTTGAAGGGGGCGCGGGTATGGCACTCGATGCGCAAACGGGAACGCTTCTGTGGATGCCCAATGCCGAACAAATGGGTGAAGCAGATGTCGTCGTTCGCGTTACGGACGTGCAGGGTGCAACTCGCGAACAGTCCTTTACGGTTACGGTACGCGGTACGAATCGATCGCCTCAATTTACCTCGGTTCCCCTGACATTCGGGGCGCGAGATGTTGACTACACTCATACGGTTGCCGCCGAAGACCCCGATGGCGATGCTGTTGCGTACCGTCTGGAAACGGCTCCCGATGGAATGGCGATCGATCCGTTGACGGGCGAACTGTCGTGGTCGGCTCCTCAAGACGGTACTCATGGCGTGACGGTCGTTGTTGAAGATGCGTACGGTGGCGTTGCCGAACAGTCTTTTGAGTTAGAGGTTCGCCCAGCCGCTCCGAATCAGGCTCCTAACGTCGTTTCAGACCCGGTTGCTGTGGCTGATGTTAAAGCTCCCTATCGTTACGAGGTCGAAGCCATCGATGCTGACGGCGATGCGCTGAACTACCAACTCCTCGAAGCACCCGACGGGATGGAAATCGACGCGCTCACGGGTGAAGTTCTTTGGGAAATGCCGGTGGCGGGAACTTATGACGTTGCGGTCGGTGCGAACGACGGACGTTTGGGGGGCGCACAGCGCTTTACTTTAACCGTTGTCGATAACTCACCCCCTCGGTTTACGTCCGAACCGATCGCCACAGCAGTCGTCGGCGGTGATTACAGCTATACCGTCGAAGCTTTGGATATCGATGGCGACGCGCTCTCGTATCAGTTAACCGAAGCCCCAGAGGGAATGAGTCTCGATCGCTTCGGTCGGGTGCAGTGGCAAGCGACGGACGAGGGCAGTTTCCCCGTCGAAGTTACCGTCACCGATCGCTTTGGGGCGACCGACGTTCAGTCCTATCAACTCCAAGCGATCGGAGATACGGCGTTACCCGAAGTCGAACTGTTCCAAAGTTCCGAATCGGCCACCGTCGGAGAGTCCGTCGCCTTTATCGTTTCCGCCACCGACGATACGGGTATCTCTTCGCTGGGATTGACGATCGATGGAGAAGCGATCGCCCTCGATCCCAACGGACGAACTCGCCTCGACTTTAACGAAAGTGGAACCTACACCATCGAAGCGATCGCCACCGATCGCTCGGGCAAACAGGCAACTGTCGCCATCGACTTCCCCGTCTACAATGCTGGAAACGGCATGGCTCCGACCGTATCTCTGGCCACCGACTTCGGTGAAGGTCTCGTCACCGAAGCCACAGACCTCGTCGGAACCGTTGACGATGTCGATCTCGATTACTACACCCTCGCCGTTGCCCCCGTTTCGGGAGGGGAGTTCGTTGAATTTTTCCGCGACGACGATCCGAATCCCATTGAAAACGGACTTCTCGGCGCGATCGATCCGGCAACCCTCATCAACGACAGCTATCGCCTGCGACTCACCGCCGTCGACTTAGAAGGGAACTCTGCCTTTACCGACGAAACCGTTCACATCGGCGGAAAATTTAAGCTAGGACATCTGGAACTGTCCTATACAGACTGGTTCGATACCCTCGACGGCGTGCCAGTCAAAATTACCCGGTCTTACGACAGTCGCCTCGCCAACGCCACCGAACGACTGGGGTACGGTTGGCGGCTCGAGATGCTCGATACGGACTTGCGGACCAGTTTGCCACCGGACGACGTCTTTAACGAACTCGGTCGTCCCACCATTGCCTTTGAAGAAGGAACGCGCGTCTACGTCACGACTCCCGACGGAAAACGCGAAAGCTTTACCTTCGAGCCGCGTCCCGACTTCATCAATTCTTATTTGAAGGTGAGCGCTCCTCCGCAATCCCCCGATCCGGACATCGCCGAGAAGTTCGATCGCGAGTTTGGCAGTCGCGACCCCGGAATCTACCATCCAGCCTTCGTTCCCGACGACCCGAACTCGACGAGTCAGTTGACGGTTCCCGATTTCAACTTGCAGAAAGTGGGCAACCAATACTACGGTTGGGCGATCGGAGAACCTTACAACCCGGCGAATCCCTTTTTCGGCGGTCAGTACGTTCTGGAAACGGGAGACGGTATCGAGTACGTCATCGACGGTCAGAGTGGCGATCTCGTGAAGGCGATCGGCGAAAGTGGCGGTGAGGTGTACTTTACCGAAAACGGCGTTTCGAGCGAGTCGGGCGTGCAAATCACCTTCGATCGCGATCGTGAGGGACGAATCACTGCTGTAGACGTTCCGGGAGCCAACGACGCCGTCTATCGATACGATGCCGCCGGAGATCTCGTCAGCGCGAAGGCGTTCGATTACGAAGACCTTCAAATGGAGACGACTCAGTTCGTTTACAGTGAAGACCCCGCTCACTGGATCGTTCGCGTAATTAACTCTGAAGGTGGAGTTGAAGTTTATCAAACTGGCAACGGAACCGTGAACCGTCCGCCAGAGATCGAGCCGGATACGTTCTTCACCCACGAGGGACTCGAAAAGCAGATTTCGCTGTCCGATCTCGTGCGAGATCCCGACGGCGATTCGCTCGCCTTCAATGTTGAAAACGCCACGAACGGAACGGTGTCCTTAGCCAGCGACGGCGAGACGGCGGTATTTATCCCCGATGTCGATATCGATGGCAGTGCCAGCTTCGAGTTAGTGGTAGACGACGGGTTTGACAACCCCGTTCGACAAACCATTTCCTTGGAGGTGAGCGACGCGCCGTTAGTGCGATTGGATTTCGTCGATCGCGCCACAGTCCTCGATGCGGGCGAAACGACCGAACTCGTGGTTGTCGGCGATTTTGCCGATGAAAAAGATGTCGTCCTACCGGATTCCTATCTCGATTACGACTCTGACGCGATCGATATTGCCACTTTCGACGAAACGGGTTTAGTCACCGCGATCGGCGATGGGGTTTCGGTCTTGCGGGCTTCGCGAGGGCCGGTTCAAGCGGTGACGGCCTTGCGCGTCGGCGAACTTCCGCCTCCTACGACGGAAGACGAGTTCAACGTGAGTCTGGCCGAATCCTACGGTCTCGATGTCTATCCTCCGGCGATTACGTTAGCGGAGGGCATTCAACGACAGTTGTTAGTGGGAATTGCCGGGTTAGAAGAGTCTCCCGATCTGAAGTTTGGCGATGCGGGAACGCGCTACTACGCTGGCAATACAGAGGTCTTAGAGATTTCTGAAGACGGACGCATTTCGGTCAAACAGACGGGAATTGCAGACGTGACCGTCGTTCGCGGAGGCGCAGAAACCTTAATTCCGCTGCTGGTGGATATTCCCGTTCCCGGCCCGGATGTGGTGACGGAAGAGGGAGGGGCGATCGAAGGGTCGGACGGCTCTCTGGTTCTGTTAGCACCGGGGGCGCTGTCCGAGGCGACGACGGTGAGTATCGAACCCCTAGCCGAAAGCGAACTCTCGACACCCGTTCCCGAGGAATACAGTTTTGTGGGGGGCTTTAAGTTAGACGTCGGTGACGAGCCGTTAGCCGTTCCCGCCCAACTGGCGATTCCCGTTCCGGATGGGGCGAACTTAGAACCCGGAACGGAAGTGTTCTTCTTGCGGAAGGGCGAGTTACCCGACGAGACGGGGACTCTCAATCCGATGTGGTTCGCTCGAGAGTCGGGTATTGTCAGTGAAGACGGTCAGCGAATCTTAACGCAGTCGCCACCTTGGCCGGGCGCGGTTCGTTCCGGTGAGTTTTCGTTAGTTGTTCCTACATTTGAGTATTCGGTCGAGCGAGTTTTGGTGGCGTTGGATCGTGCAATGTCAGCAGTCTTTTTAACCGCTCAAGGCGTGGCTTCAGCCTATGGCATAACATCGCACAGTCTTCTAAGACAATTGACTGGAGGTTCGGGGGAGAATTTAGCTTCAAATCCCCTTTTTCGAGGTGTTGTATTGAGCCGGGGAATCGGACAGGTGACTGATGGTGTTCTTCAGTATGCCGAGATGGTTCTTCTTTTAAAGGAAGCAGCACGACCACGAGTTAATGTTGTCTCAATTCCTCGAGTGGGACTACCATTTACCACTGAATCGGGTGTCGAACTCAATCCCGGTCAAGTTAGTACGCTGACCGATATGATTCCGCCTCCTGCCGATCCCGACGCGGTTGCCATTACGAAAGTCGAGATCGGTGTCGCTCCCAACGCTCCAGAAGCCGGGC
>LWRO01000091.1 GCA_001657325.1 Geitlerinema sp. BBD 1991-9
AGGTCGAATTCGTTCGACACTTCCCGAGGCAATTCCCACTGAAGCTGGAAGCCACTCATCAATCGCCTCGCGATGATGAGTGGTAGTTCACCGCTTTTCTCGTTCGGTTGAGTTGAGAGCCGTTTGTCTGTCTCGACTCAACCTTTGCTATGCTGTCAATCCTGAATCGGACGGGTCGAGATCGTTTTCTAACTCTAGCTGTCGGGACTTGTTGGGGCAGCATCTAGAGATCTCGGCATCGACGCTCAACCGAGGTTGGAGCGCGAGTGTTCTGCTGAGAGCTGCGTTCGCGACTCGCTGTTCGTAGCTCACGGTTGACTGTATGGGTGGGGTAACATGGAATCAATCTTTTAGGACTCTTCGAGAGACCACCGTAGGCGATGCGCGATCGATGAAAATTTCTATCCTCGCACCCGATTTGTCAGGAGGAGGCGGAACTCGAGCTTACCTACTGGCACAAGTTCTCAAGCATCTCGACATGGACGTTAGCGTTTTCGGGTGTTTGTTTGGCGATCGCCTCTATCCCCTGCCACCCGAAGGGTTATCCGTTCGGTATGTCGCGGGTTGCAATTACCCAAAATTTCTAACCTCGGTCAACCAGTTACTGCGCGACCTGGACGGCGACCTCCTGTATGCCGTCAAACCTCGACCGACGAGTTTCGGAATCGCACTGCTTCACCGACTCGTTCACCGCAAGCCCGTTTTTCTCGATATCGACGATTGGGAAATGAGCTGGTTTGGGGGGGACGATTGGCAATATCGTCCGACCCCCCGTCAGCTGGCCCGGGACATTCTCAAACCCAACGGATCGTTGAGAAATCCCGAATACCCGCTGTACTTGCATTGGATGGAAAAACTGGTCGATCGAGCGAACGCCGTGACCGCCGATACCGCGTTTCTCCAAGAACGCTACGGCGGAACCTACCTTCCCAACGGTAAAGATACCCGCTTGTTCGACCCGGAACGTTTCGACCCCGAGACCAGTCGTCAGCAATACGGACTGTCTGGGTATCGTGTCCTCATGTTTCCCGGAACAGCTCGACCGCATAAGGGATTAGAAGATGTATTAACTGCACTCGATCGACTCGATCGAGAAGACTTTCGCTTAGTATTGGTAGGCGGACGCGAGATCGGAGACGGTTACGTCGAGCATTTAATGGATAAGTGGAAGCGTTGGATCGTTAAGTTACCCTCAACTCCGATCGATCGAATGCCAGAGATCGTCGCCGGCGCTCACCTAATCGTCGTTCCCCAACGAGATAACGTCACCGCTCGTGCCCAATTTCCCATTAAACTGACAGATGGCATGGCAATGGCAAAGCCGATTTTGGCAACTCGTGTCGGTGATATTCCAACGGTGCTAGACAACACTGGATTTTTAGTCGAGCCAAATTCCCCCGACGAAATTGCCGAACAAATTCAATGGATTTTTGACAATATGGATGTTGCGGATCGAAAGGGACAACAAGCACGACAACGTTGTATAAAAGATTACAGCGTTGATGCGATGGCCGATATTTTATCAAATCTTATCGATCGGCTTTAGTTCGAACTGTTCGGAACAGCTGTACTATCGCCAAACACGACTTTCATCCCTATGTCTCCCAACAAACTTTTACTGAGATTTACTTTCAGATCGCCCATCTTATTAATAGCGACTGTTACTCTGGGTTTTTCAGGTGCAATTTTCAACGGTATCAGTATTACCCTCATCGTCCCTCTCGTTCTGAGCTTACTCGGACAAGATACCGTCGACAGCGATATGATGCCTCCCCTCATTCGTCAAGTCATGTCGTTTGCCGATATGTTTTCGGGGGATTATAGAATTCTGGCTTTAACAGCTGTCGTTCTACTCGCGATCGTTCTCAAAAACTCAGCCAACTATGCAAGTGGTTTAATTTCGACATACTTCTCTCAATATATTTCGAGAAACCTACGTCTCGAGGGCGTTAAACTATTATTAGATATCGATCTCGACTTTTATTCTAAAACGAAAATCGGGGATATACTCAACCGCATTAACACCGAAATGGCCCGAACTTCTACAGCAGTTCGGAGCCTGATTCAGCTTATTATTTATGCCATTACGATCCTTTTGTTTATTGCGATTCTCACCTCGATTTCTTGGGAACTCACCATTATTTCAACCACCATTTTAGCGCTGGTTGCAGTGTTCAATCAATATTTTGTCAAACGGGCAAAAAACTATGGTGAAGCCCTCACGAAAAAGAACCGCGCCCTGAGCAACAAAACCATCGAAATGCTGTCCGGGATTCGTCTCGTCAAAACGGTTGGGAACGAAGCTTCAGAGTTCAAACACCTCACACAGCTCATCAAGGAACGAGAAAAGAGCGAGCTACAATCCCAAGCCAACTATCTTATTATTTCCCCAATCAACGAAACCTTGGGGATTGTATCCCTCTTAATCATCGTCATTTTCGGTCGCTATCTCTTTCTCGATCGCCTCGAGACAATTTCTGCCGTTTTACTCACGTACTTACTCGTTCTGTTTCGTCTGCTGCCAGTCGTCGGTCAGTTGAACGGTATGCGCAGCCGTCTTGCCAATGCCGCCCCGAGTGTCGCGATTGTTTCCGACTTCCTCAACCGCGATGACAAACCGATTATGGAAAGTGGACCACTCTCCTTTGAGAAACTCAAAGACGGCATTCGGTTTGAGTCGGTCAGTTTCCAATATCCTGGAAACGACGAGATCGCACTGCAAAACATCAACTTATGGATTAGCCGGGGTGAAACCGTTGCCCTCGTCGGAACGTCCGGTGCCGGAAAATCGACCCTAGCCGATCTGGTTCCGAGATTTTACGATCCGAACCAGGGACGCTTGACCCTCGATGGCATCGACTTGCGAGAATTCGATATGAAAACCGTACGTCGCGCCATGGGGGTCGTCAGTCAGGATACGTTTTTGTTTAACAACACTGTGTTTTACAACCTGACCTACGGTTGTTCTTGGGCCGGCGAGCGGGAAGCCATCGAAGCGGCAAAACGGGCAAATGCTTACGAATTCATTATGAACCTGCCCCAGGGCTTCGATACCGAAATCGGAGATCGCGGTGTGATGTTGTCGGGGGGACAACGCCAACGCCTGGCCATCGCCCGCGCCCTCATTCGCAATCCAGAAATTTTGATTCTCGACGAAGCCACGAGCGCTCTCGATACTGTATCGGAACGATTAGTCCAAGAAGCGATCGACGAACTGTGTCACGATCGAACGACCCTCGTCATTGCACACCGCCTGTCTACGATTCGTAAAGCCAATAAAATCGTGGTGATGGACAAGGGAACGATCGTCGAAATCGGCAGCCACGACGAACTGCTCGAACGAAGCGGTCAGTATGCCAAGCTCTATCGCGCTCAGTTCTCCGCTGAAAGTCAAGACGCGATCCAACGCGCTCGCCAGGAAACCTTGATTAATACCTCTTACGAAGTACGGACGCGCCTCAACCCCATGATCGGATTTCTCAATCTGCTCGTCGACGATATCGTCGATTCTCCGGAAGAGCGGCAAGAACTCACGCAAGAAGCTTACGACGCAGCCGTGCGTTTGCTGAAAACGTTACAGTTTCTTGAAGACAGCGCAAAATCCGAATAAAAAGTGTTAGGCTACGGCCGAAATCTGACGAGTGTGTAAGTCGAACATCGGCATCGATCGATCGAACATCCTCGAACTCAGCGCCAGGGCCAATCTACATTGAGAACGACTGGCTTCGTTCCCCTAACGATCGCCTGCCGATCGCCCACGCTGCACCCGAACGAAACCGATTCTCATACTGCATCCAGTTTTGTCGTTTCACCCATTTGAGGAACCTCCAACCGTGGCTCTAGACTCCCTCAAACAGTGGATTAAATCCCAACTGCCCTGGACGGATGGCATTACGAAAAAAATCGTGGCCAAAACCTGGCCGCCCAAGTCGATCGCTTACTATCGAGGTGGCTATCCGATGGTCACGGAAGCCGATTTACGGGAAAAAGGAGCGAGCGGCTCGGAAGCAGCTGCGATTTTCCTAACCAAAGAATGGGCGAAACAAGGATATCAAGTGACCGTTTTTGCCCGGTGCGGCGATCGAGAAGGCGTTTACGATGGCGTGCGCTACTGCAATTTCAACCAAATGAATTGGTTCGATCGCTTCGATATTTTTGTTGCTTGGAAACATCCGATTTACCTAAAACCAAACGTCAAAGCACGCAAAGCCTTTATTGAATGGCAAGACGTTAACTATCCCGAGGCGTATTACACACCAGAAATTCTCAACCGATTTGACAAGATCTTTTCAAAAAGTCAATACCAACGGAACCTGCTGCCAGAAATTTCAGATGACAAGTTTACCTTCGTGACGAACGGTTTCGATAGCGAAATTCTAAAATACGCCGATCGCGAGAAAAACCGCTACAAACTCGTCTATGCCTCTCGTTACTATCGAGGCTTAGAGTTTATGCTCGAATACGGCTGGCCGATCGTTAAACGGGACGTTCCCGAAGCCGAACTCCACGTGTTTTATGGATTTACCAAAGCCGACTACCAACCCGAACGTCAGGCTTGGCGAGAAAAAATGGAAGGGTTACTCGCTCAACCGGGAGTCATCGATCGAGGAATGGTGGGATACAACCAGCTCATGGAAGAAAAAGCGTCCTCGGCGATTCATTACTATGCTTGTACTTACGAAGAAGTCGATTGCATTTCCGTTCGCGAGTCCTCGATCGTCGGCTGCGTTCCCGTCACGACGGACTTTGCCGTTTTGGCTGAAAAAGATTACTGTTTGAAGATTCCTGGCGAACCGAAAGCTCGCGAAACGCAAGAAGCCATTGCTTATAAAATCGTCGAGTTACTGCAAAACCCCGATCGACTTGAGGCAATTCGTCAGGAATTTAAAGATATCGCACTGGGCGAAACTTGGGAAAACGTCGCGCAGGTCTGGATGCGCGAATTCGAACGTGAGGAGACAACCTCAAGTCGTTAAATCTAGTGTGGGAAGCTGTCAATTGTTCGCTCGTCCCCTTCGTCAGCGATCGAACAGCCGTCGGTGAGAAAATCGAACCCAGCGGCAACAACGAAGTTAGATCGATCGAAAAATTCGCTAAGATCGGAGCGTAATGCGAGTCCAAACTGATGACCAGCCAATCGATCCCCGTTGTGAGAGACGCCTTAGAGGGTTATTCTCGTCTCGAGAAAACGCCTATCGAGGTCGTTGTTTTCGATTTTGACGGTACCATTGCCGATACCTTAGATGCGATTGTGGGCATCGTCAACGAACTGGCGCAAACCTTCGGATATCCCGTGGCCAGTCCCGAAGAACTCGAAACCTATAAAAACCTCAGTTCCCGCCAAATTTTGCGTCGTTCGGGAATTTCGCTGTTTCAACTGCCCTTTGTGATTTTAAAAGCACAACGAGCGTTGAGCGCTCAGATCGATCGACTTCAGCCGTTCGTCGAGATCGAAGCGTCACTTCGAGCGCTCAAAGGATCTGGCTACAAACTCGGCATCTTAACGTCCAATTCCCAGAAAAACGTCGAAGCCTTTTTGCAAGCCAACCAACTCGATCGACACTTCGACTTTATCTACTCGGGCTTAACCGTTTTCGGGAAAGAGCGTCTGTTTCGCAAGATGTTACGGCGGGAAAACCTCGATCGAGAGCGCATCGTCTACATCGGTGACGAAACTCGCGATATCGAGTCAGCTCGCAACGTACAAATCAAGTCGATCGCCGTCAGTTGGGGATTTAACTCCCGCCAAGCCTTGCTGAAATTCGGCCCCGATCGGGCGATCGATTCCCCTCGGGAACTGCTCAGTGCCGTTCGATCGCTATCGACAACGAACGTCATCCGCCTTTAATCGATCGAGCTTGCATCCCACAAACGTCACGACACCTAACACGACAAAATTTTCACCGACGAGTTCGCACCACTCCTCAAAGGCAATCCGAATCGGCTCGACCGCCACGGGAACGAGGGGTTGTAACACCCACTGACTCACCCAATCCGAACCGAACCCGCCGAGGACGAACAAGACAACGCCCAATCCGACTGCGGCTGTGTGTTGCGGAAACTGTCGTCCCAATTGCCAGAAATCTCGCCACCACAAGATGGGAAGTGCCACCAGTACCCCCACATACCAACCGAACCACGCCGATTTTTCGAGGGGTAGATAGTGGTGCAGCCGCAGGTGGATTTTGAACAAAAATAGCGGCGCATTCCCCCACCTCGCGTAAGCAGGTGGGGGTTAAGGAGCGACGACTAACGTGCGAGGCTGCGAGAATTTATAGCACGTCTGTCTTGTTTCGTTCCGTCACTTCGCCGTATTTATCGAGAATTTCTCTAAGGTTTTTTAGGGGGTTGGGGAAATCCCCGAAATTCAAAGCGTCTCGACGATATTCAGGTTGGACGCCCGACCAAGCGGGATGGAAGGCTGAAACGAACGGGAAGAACGGACATCTCAAAATCACCAACCTGGGGCGGATCGAAATGCACGGGCAAG
>LWRO01000004.1 GCA_001657325.1 Geitlerinema sp. BBD 1991-9
AAGATACGCAACTTCCGACCTCCTGGCAAGAGGACACTTCCGAGCCGTTAGTTGAAGCGCAAGGATGGACAGTCAACGATCGAGGGCAGGTCGTTTTAATTTCCGACAGTCTACCAGCCCATTCAAATTTACCGTGTTTCGATCGATAATCCTTCAAAAATTCTTCAATCATTGGGGGTATCAAACCCATGTTCAAAAAACAATATCTCTGTTCGATCGCCCTTGCGTTATTGGGGTTCGTTCCGGTATTTTCGGTTTCTGCATTGCCGTTGTCTTGGGTTGACAGAACGACAGATATTGTCGCGCAACGATCGAACCCCAACGCTCGTCAGTTTTTACAAGACGGAATTACACTTTACGACCAGGAAGATTTTGAAGAATCGATCGATCTTTGGCTAGAAGCCGCGAGAATTTTTGCCGCCGAAAACGATCGACTGGGTGAAGCGTTAACTCACAGCAATCTGTCTCTGGCATACCAACATCTCGGAGAATTAGAGAAAGCCGCAGCATCGATCGAGCAGAGTTTTGAGATTCTCGAAAATTGGGACGATCTCGACAATCTCACTTATCTCGAAATTCACGCAAAAGCATCAAATACTTACGGTCACTTACACTGGCGCAATCGAGAGATTGAAGCAGCTCTTTCGAGTTGGGAACAGGCAACGCGCTATTACGCAGAGGCAAATTACGAACCGGGAATTATTACGAGTAAAATCAATCAGTCGCAGGCATTACAAGCGTTGGGTTTGTACCGACGGGCAGCCCAGATGTTAGAGGAAATTTACGAGCGAATTAAAGATGACGAAAATTCAGAACTGAAAGCGATCGCACTGCGCGATCTCGGGAAAGCGTTTCGGCGAATTGGTGTTTTAATGAGTGAAAGCCAGGGAAAACCCGGCTCTTTGGAAGTTTTGGAGAAAAGTTTAGAAATTGCCGATCGAGCGGAAACTTGGCTTGAATTAGGAAACACGCAACGCGCTTTAGCCGCTCGATCGATCGCGTTCAAACGAGACGAATTAGATTATATTGATTTAGCACTTCTATCATACCAAAATGCAGAACAAAAAACAACATCTTCGATGATAAAATTGCAAGCGCAACTCAATCAATTGAGTTGGTCGATCGAAACAGGGCGAGGCTTAGAAAATTTTGAAACTTTGCGATCGAACATTTCTCAATCTCTAAATACCCTAACTCCCAACCGCTCGATCGTTTACGCAAAATTAAACTTCGCTTGGAATTTAACCTGTTTGAAGCAATCGATCGATGTTGACATTCCATCTTGCTTGAGTCGCGATCGACGAGAACTTTTAACTCAAAATTCTGACGTTTTGGCAATTCGTCAAACCCTCAGCAATCGAATGGCTTGGGAAGATATCGAACAAATTTTAAATTTCGCCGTTCGCGATGCCGAGAATTTAAACGATCGTACTGCACAATCCTATGCGATCGGTCAATTGGGTGGAATTTACGAATTAAAAGGCGATTTAGAAACAGCATTAATGTTTACAGAAGCTGCACTCGAACGTCTGGTAAACATCCAAGCTCCAGTTGCTGAAATTGAATATCGCTGGCAATGGCAATTAGGACGTTTGTTAACCCGAAAAAGCCCCGATGGTGAACTGAAAAACGCGATTGATGCTTATGAAAATGCCGCACGATCGCTAAAATCCGTTCGCAGCGATTTACTAACAATCGAGTCAGACGTTCAGTTTTCATTCCGAGATGATGTCGAACCGCTTTATCGGGAGTTGCTATCCCTGCTTTTACCAGTTTCTACAAGCGAGATCGATCGCGAAAATCTCAAAAAAGCCTTGTTCTACGTCGAAGAAATTCAACTGTCTGAATTAGAAAGTTTTCTTCGATGCGATTTGGGAACGTTACGAATCGAACGAGTTGAAGATCGAGAAAATCCTTACGATACACTACTGACAAAACTTGACGAAGTCCTCGATCGAGATCGAAACTCTGCTTTTATCTATCCGATTTTGTTTGAAGATCGTGTTTCGATTATCCTCAAAACACCAGGCTCTGAAGAAAATTTAATATATTTTGAAGGTAAACTGAGCGATCTCGAACAACCTTTGAATGAAATAATTTTAGAAACCAAAGATTTATTGTCAGAACAAACTAATCGACCCGATCGAGGCAAAAAACAGCTTCAAAAATTATACAATATTCTAATGAGACCGATTGACAGATATCTCGACGAAGCGAATGTTGAAACACTCGTTTTCGTTCTCGACGGTAATTTAAGGAATATTCCCATTGCTGCACTACACGACGGTGAAAATTACTTGGTCGATCGAGACTATTCGATCGCCATATCTCCGGCTATCCAACTCTTGAAATTTTCAGAAATACAACAAAGTAAAATCAACGTTTTAATTGCAGCATCGTCCATCAACCGAGATAGTGAGCGAGAAAATTTTCCCGATCTTAATTTTGGATTAGTCGAACGTCAAATCCATGGGATTGAAGCCATACTTACTCAAAACGAGTATCACTTTACAACTTTATACAACGGTCAATTTACTAAAAAGAACTTATCCGAAGAAATGTCAAGCGCACCTTACACGATCGTTCATGCCATCACGCACGGACAGTTTACCGCCGATCCGAGTGAAAGTTTTATTATGACCGACGACACGATCGACGATAAGTCAGACTCAATAGATCGATCGGACTATACGATCGATCTTGACGAGATTGGGAAACTCCTACAAGGGAGCGTCCAACGGCGAGAACAACCTATCGATCTGCTGGTTTTAAGTTCCTGTGAAACTGCAACAGGAAACAATCGTGCAGTTTTGGGAATTGCTGGAATGACGGTCAAATCTGGCGCAATTAGCACCCTGGCTCCACTATGGAAAGCAGACCAAGAATCAACCGCCGAATTGATGATAAACTTTTACACGTATTTGGCTGCTGGCTCGAGTAAAGCTGAAGCACTACACTTGGCACAACAAGATTTGAAGGAAA
This sequence comes from Geitlerinema sp. BBD 1991-9, assembly GCA_001657325.1. Classification (GTDB taxonomy): domain Bacteria; phylum Cyanobacteriota; class Cyanobacteriia; order Cyanobacteriales; family Geitlerinemataceae; genus Geitlerinema. Next base: position 2,983 of record LWRO01000004.1, read on the forward strand.
AGTATCGCAGTCCTTACCACTGGGCATCCTTTGTTTTAGTGGGTTATTAAAGCGAAGTTGCGCTTGTCTGTCTTCCGCAGAGGAGAGTCCTTGCCAGCAAACACTCTCCAGCATTTCAAACAACATCTTCGAGATCGTTCTCTTCGAGATCGTTAATTGCTGTAAAGCTCGTGTACGACCTCAACAAAAGCACCTAAATCCACACCTTCTGCTTCAAACAATTCGCGCAATCGTTCGCGTGCCAACACGGGATCGATCGAATACAGATCGACGATCGAACTAAGTGTTTCGTACCACAATCCCTCGCGAGCATACAAGATAATACGTTCGTTGAGATCGTCAGGAAGATTGGCAAGGGGTGAAATGCGTTCGATCGTTCCGCCGACGTAAACGCGATCGCTATCCCCACAAGTAATCGCAAATTCCCAATAATAGGTTCTTCCGACCGCTAAATTCAACGTTGGTGAAACCCGAGCGATTCCCGGTATTTCTGTTAAAGGTTCCCGTTGTTCGTAAACCAACTCGTCATTGCTGAGATCGACAATCGCAAACTCAGCCATCACGTCCAACTCAGATCCATAGGGAACGTAAAACCAAAAATTCGGATTCGCTTGTGTTGTAAACGTTGCGAACGCATCGGACTTGAGGCCGGGAACCAACGCCGTTAACGCTCGATCGAGTCTCGGACATTCATTCGAGCCAAACGCTCCCCCTGGCTCTCGTCGGCCAGGCGGTTCCTCCGCATCGGGGCGATTTTCCCACTGGAGTTCAGCTCCTCCAGGTACCGTATCTGATGCTTCTTCGTCTGCGCTATCTGTCGTAAATTCAGGTTCGATTGGGAGATCGAGCCTCTTTATTGCATCGATCGCGTCGATCGATTCTGCGAACGCAATCCCTGTAAAACTCACAACTGCAAAACTCGCGACGACGATCGCGGCCGCCGTGAGTTGGATAGTCCAAATCTGTAACGTCATGGCGATTCCCCGATGTATTTACCGATCGAGTATTTCATCGATCGAGTATTTATCGATTCATTCTGGCTAATCGTATTTTATCGGCTGTTATACCAATTCCCATCAAAAACAGCCCTGTTGCTGCCGGAACGAGAGGTATCCAACCGCCTTGGGTCAAAACGCCCCAGCACAGTCCGTATAAAACAACAAACGCCACACCTTCCCCAAATCCTGTTACGAGGAACGCCTTTCCTAGAGGACGTTTTTCTAAGTGAACGTACCACACCACAACACCGCCGATCGCCGACCAAAGCCACACCCAAAGCACATCTCCCCACCACGGCCACATCCAAATTAGCGGACGTTGTTGAGTCGCGACATCGATCAGAGCACTGACCATCTGAGCGTGAACGAATACCCCCGGTATTGTGTCTTCCGCTCGATAGCCTGGACTGTAGGGGGTTCGATGCCGATCGACGTGGACTTTATCGACACCGATAATCACAATGCGATCTCGGATTTCTCCAATGAGTAACTTTTCGTCTAAAACCTGGGTGAGCGATACAACGTTCGCAATATCGCGAGTATAGTCTCGATACGGACGATAGTGAAGGAGTATTTGAAACGCTCGATCGACCCCGGAATCGAGACGATGGTAGCCACCTCGATGGCGATCTAAAGGGAAAATCTGCATTTCCCCGATCTGTAAAAACGGATCTTCCGGACGATCTCGACGGGCGATCCCATCGACCTCTAAATACTTCAAGGCCAATCGCAAACTAAAGGCTTGAGCCTTTTGGGTTTGACAAATCGAGTCATCTCGAACGCCTTGAAATAAGAGATGGCGACGGATAACGTTATCCTTATCCACCAGAAGATCGACAAAGCCAATTCCTTCCTCGGGAGAATCCCTTGGCGCTTTAATATCTTCCGAGTAAAGATTCGATCGACTGAAACACGCGGAAATGAGGCGACCTTGTTGCAAAGCGTTCTTTAAATGAAGATATCGAGCGTCCAGTTCTCCCGGTAAGAAAATATCTAAACCCATCACGCGAGGCTGATATTTTTCGAGCGTCTTAATCAATAGATCGAGATTGTTGTCAGATAGAGAGCGCGTCCCATGATTCGTTTCTTCGTCAGTTTGCTCGAGTCGATCGATATCTTCTTGGGTTACGCGCACGATGGTAATGCGCTTGTCCGGCCCGATAACCTGTTGCTTTCGCACCAAATAGTCATAAGCTTTCAGCTCCCAAGGCTGTAAATAGCCCTGCCAGCGTCCCCACATCACCAACGCCGCCACCATCGCACTGGTGACGAACACACTCGCCAACCCCCGCCAGCTTGCAACGCTCCTCAATGGCGTTCTCTCAGGAGAAGATTCGAAATCTGACAAAAGCGCATCGCTCTGATAGAGCAAATTAAAAACCGGAGCCGTTCCAATCCCTTTCAAGAATCGATCGCCTAACGATTGCAACGTTCCCTCAACCTGTTGTTCGTGGCGAATTAACGCCGCCGTCACCTCCGACAGCAAAATCTGTTTGCCCTTCGCCAACCCCGAAATGCGAGCCGCATAATCGACTTCTTGACCGATAAAATCCGACCCTTCATGTAACGGACTGCCCGTGTGCATCCCGACGCGAACTTCCAAATTGCCGAAGGGAGTCGGAATCGGCTCGTTATGGTGACTCTGCTGCACGTCAACAGCCCACTTCACCGCTTGCACGGGATTGGCAAACACCAAAAAGAACGCATCCCCTTCCGTTTTGACCACCCGTCCTCGATACTGTTGCAAACTTCCCTTCACTCGCCGACGGTGAGGTAGTAGAATTTCGTCCAAATAACTGCGGTTGCGTCCACCAATATCCGTTCCGTCTAAATAATTTTTAATCGCCGTAGAATTCACCAAATCGGTAAACACCATCGTGACGATATCCTGTCGCGGCGCTTTTCTTCGATCGCCCCCTAAACGTTCCCAAGTCGGCGGAATTGCCGCCGGATGTTGGCAGATCGTCGGCAACCAACTGGCACAAGGAAACTGTCCTTCCAAGCCTTGCAATCGTTCCCGAGCTTCTCGCACTGAGCGATAAAAGGTTTTTCCCCCTGCAAAGCCTTGAAGAAAGTATTTCAAAAACGCCTGTGCGACGGGGTCGGGAACGGGTTCGCGCATGACGATCGACTGAGGAAGCGGTAACTCTTCCAATCCCCAGGCCAACCCCAAACCGTCGCAGGTATTGAAAATGGCCAATTGCAAGCCGCGCTCGATGGCTTGACGCAAGCCGTATTTCAACTCGTCGAGGCTCAAACTATCGGTTTCGTTGATGTAAATGCGGCCTTTGCCGTTTTTTGTCTGTCCGTGTCCGGCGAAAAACCAGATATCCCAGGGTTGTTCCCACAGTCGATCGCTTAACTCCTGGCGCTGAGGTTCGACGAGGGTGGTCAGTTCGACACCGGGTAATTGTTCGAGGGTTTTTCGATCGGCTTCCGTATCGATGCCTTGACTGTCCCCCAGCACCGATAAAATGCGTACTTGACCCGGTGGGGTTGAAACCTTAGCTACCGGTCGGTTGGCGCTGGGAACGTGAATCGAGACTTCGACGTTGGGATAAGGTTCGACGGCATCCCACAGATGCCAGGGTAAGCGTAAGATCGATCGACTGTGACTGCGCACTACCAACCGCATTTCTTCAGAAGGAGTCAACTGTTCGAGCCAACATTCGCGAACGGCCCGAAAGCGGTCTGAGGCTAACCAGCGATTGAAGTGTTGGTGCAGTCGTTCGGCTTGATGGCGACAGTCTTCACGGCTGCGGTTGGGAGAGCCGTCATAGGTGATTTTTTCCGGAATGATGGCCCGTTCGGGTTGGCACAGTCGGCGATAAGCGACTTGCCATTGGCGATAGGTAGCGTTTAACTCCGTTGTCGGCGGTAACTGACCCGTAGCTTCAAGACTGGGAAATTCCCCTTCGCCCCCCAGGGTTAAGGTGGCTTGATATCCCGTTGCCATGCGTCCGACTAGCTTGAGAACCCCGACATGAGCCATGTTCTTCTTGCGATCTCGTCACATTTAACATAACTGACTCGAGCCGACAGCAAGTACCTCAGAGAAACTCAAGCTTGTTCTCACGTTTCAGTTTTTATTGTAATTCAGACCCGCTATCGTGTATTTCTAAGGTCTTGAGGAGGCTACTTCAAACCCAAAAATTCAAAAATTCCCTGGTGGGTGATGAGTTCGATGAAAACGATCGACAAAAAGCCGATCATTGCAAGGCGGCCGTTCCAAATCTCGGCTTTCGGTGTGAATCCGAACGTCCCACCGTCTGAGGACTGAGCTTGACTTTTGGACTTCGAGCGTTTCGTCGCTTCCGTTTTCTTGCCAAATCCTTTATCTGTTGCTGCGTTGGGCTTTGCCATGATGGTTTGCTCGATCGAACGTCTGTGACGTACAGAATCTTACCATTTTGCACTGACGGGTCGCTGTTATCGGCTTGATTGACAGATTGGGGAATTCGATTATTGTGAAAGCAGTTCGATACAGTAGTCTCGAAACATCATGACTTCCGAACCTCAAACTCCTGAAACCCCAGCAACCTCTGAAGACTCCGCCATCGTCGAAGTCAGCGACGAAACGAGGAAAATCGTCAAAGACGAGATGCCGAATCTCGATGAGGAAATCCGCGCCAAGGTCGAAGAACTGCTAGAGGTGGTACGCCGGAAAGCTCAGGCTGAAGTGCAAGCTGCCAACGACTGGACGAAGGATTCCTATCTCAAAGCGATCGATAACGCCAAAGAGGCGATCGAAAAAACAGAACAGTTCGCGAAAGAACAGCAAGAATCCCTCGATAATGCAGTGAACCTCGCCCAAAACGAGGTTCAAACCCGTTGGGACGGTCTGACCAAAGAAATTGAAGATTTTGGCGAGCGTTTGCAAGAAGCTGCTGAAGCCATTTGGCAGATCTTCACTCGACCCAAAGTAGAAACGCCAACAGCGACGGAAGAATCTTCTGATAGTGAAGCTGCTGACGAGTCGAAATAGCATTCGATTTTATCTCGCACCTTTTTATCTAACGCCTTTTTCCCTCGCTCCTCGATACTTTCTGCATACACCCGAAGGTCGAGGAGCGATCGACAAGGGACTGACCAGCGTGTTGTGTCAGTCCCTTGTCAGTCCCTTGCCCTTAACTTTTAGGCTTCAGACACCACAAAAACCTAAAAAAGTCAACAAAAATCTCTAGATCGTAAATTTGATTAAACTAAATAAAGAGTCGAGCTAAACATCTAAGGAGACGTCGTACTCTAACCCCCAACAATTCACGTTTCTGACATCGTCTTCCTATGCTGCAACTGGCACGAAACTCTCGCCAAGCCGAAATCCTCGAAGTCGTTCTCAGCAATGGCTGGGACTATATGCGAGGTCTCCTCAGTAGCGGACAAGTCGGCGAGCCGGACATTCCTCCCCCAGCGGTTTTACGCAACATCCTCACCGATTTGGGGCCGGTTTACGTCAAACTGGGGCAACTGATGAGTACGCGCCCCGACTTACTCCCTCCCGAATATATCGAATCCCTCAGCGCCCTTCACGCGAAAGTCCCTCCCGTTCCTTGGTCGGAAATCGAAGGGGTTATCCGCCAAAGTCTTCCCCGACCGATGGAAGAGGTATTCTCGGATATCGATACGCAACCCCTCGCGGCGGGGTCGATGGCGCAAGTACACCGCGTTCGCCTGCGAGACGGACGAGAGATGGCGATGAAGGTGCAGCGGCCGGGAATCGATAAGCTCGTCGCTCAGGACGTGGAACTGATTCAAAATATTGCCAAACTGATGGCCACCACAGAATTCGGGAAAAGTTACGATGTCGTGGGACTCGCCGACGAATTTGGCAAAGCGCTGTACGCCGAACTCGATTTCACCCAAGAAGCGTACTATACGGACAAACTCCGTCAAAATCTCGCCTCGAGTCCGTGGTTCGATCCCGATCGATTGAAAGTTCCCGCCATCGAACGCCAACTCACGACACAGAAACTCTTAGTCATGGAATGGCTCGACGGCGTTCCTCTGTTGACAGCGCACTTACAGGGAAGTCATCGAGATGGCAACACGGAAACCGAACGTGCCGAACTGACAACGCTGATTTTCCGGGCGTTTTTTCAACAGTTTCTCAGCGACGGCTTCTTTCACGCCGACCCCCATCCTGGAAACCTGTTCTATCTAAAAGACGGACGGATAGCGATTCTCGATTGCGGGATGGTGGGATCGCTCGACCCTCGCACTCGATCGGCTTTGACTGAAATGTTGCTGGCGATTGTCAACGCCGATGCGTCCCGCTGCGCTCAGTTGAGTTTGCAGTTGGCGGAACCAACACAACCGATCGATCTGGCGCGGTTGGAAGGTGATTACGTGCGATTGTTGCGCCGTTACTACAACTTGAGCCTGTCGGAACTCAACACGAGCGAGGCGTTTTACGAAGTTTTGCAAGCGGCGCGGCGCAATCACCTGCGTTGGCCGGGAAATATCGGCTTGTTTGCAAAATCCCTCGGAAATTTGGAGGGCGTTGCCCGTCAATTTAACCCACAGGTGAACGTCCTTGAAGAAGTCAAACCGTTGATGACGGATATCTTTAGAAAGGAACTCGTCGGTGACGATTTGGGACAGGCGTTATTTAGAACGACGTTGGAGTTTAAAAACCTCTCTCTCGAATCGCCCCGTCAGGTAGGTTTCTTGCTGAACCGCCTCAGTAACGAAACCCTACGGTTTAATCTAAGGGTGGAAGGATTGGACGCTTTGCGACGCAGTATCGACGAATCGGCGAACCGCCGCACGTTTGGAACGGTGTTGAGTGCGCTGATTTTAGGCGCGGCGATTCTTTCGACGGGGGCGCAAACACCGCAATTGGTTCTGTTGACGAATATTTTGTTCGGTGCGGCGAGCCTGATCGGGTTGGTGTTGTTGTATAAGATCGTTCGATCGGGGAAATTGCGGTGAGGAGATGAGGGGATGAGTGAAGTAGGGTCGAACCGAACCGTTGCGTCCGACGGATTTCGAGAAAAATTCGAGGTGTTGGTGTCGATGGTTCTCGAGGAGTGGCCTCAGGTATCGCGAGAGGAGTTGCTGGAGACGGAAGGAGAACTCGATCGAGTGGTGGAATTGGTCGCAACGCGCACGGAACACACAAAACAACTGGTTCGCCGACAGTTGGCGGAACTCGATCGCCTGTGCGAATCCCCGGAAACCGAACCGGAGATCGATCGAAACGCCAATCTTTCGGTCGACGAAGTTCTGGAACGGTTAGAACGACGGACGGAAAAATTGCTCGATCGTGTGAAAGCTGAGGTACTTCCTGAAGTCAAAGTCCAGACGAAACGGCATCCCGTCACGAGCTTGCTGACAGCGATGGGAATTGGCTTTATCCTGGGATTGCTCTTTGCTGGAGGTGGCCGCAATCGCCGCTAGTTCGTTGTTTTCTCAACTCGATCGATACGTTCGCCGAATTTTTCGACTGTTGGCGGTGTTGGTGGAAATGCATCTCGACATCGCACAACAGGAAGCCGCGCGAGAACAACAGCGCCTCGCTACAGGATTGGCGTTCCTCGTGGCGGGGGCCGGCTTGTTGGCAATGGGGTTTGGAATGCTACAAGTGGCGGCGGTGTGGCTGTGTCACGTGTGGGGATTGAGTTGGCTCGCCTCAATTTCGATCGTGGGGGGTGCGGATTTACTGGTGGGTTTGGTTCTCCTCAACGCTGGCTCGAACAAACTGCGTGGTGCGTATATGGTGGAAACTCGCGATCGCATTGCCAGGACGACAGTGGCGCTGACGCGAGACGATGGGGACTCGAGCTAAATACAAGGCGAGAGTTTCGATCGAATCTAGAACGACAATTGCGCGCGTAGGGTCTGTTGGAATTGCGGTGGTATTGGATTGCCTATGATACCAAAACCCTTGTCGGGGCGAACGGCCGTTCGCCCCGACGCCAACGGTTTCGGAATTTCATAAACTCTGCGAGATCGCCCTAACTCCAACAGACCCCGCGCGTAACGAGGGAAGCGGTCTGATACATCCGATTTTCTCGTCTTATCTCTTTCCTCAAGCCCAGATCGTTTTGTGAAAAGCGTTGCCCTATAAGCTCGCCTGATTGCTCCATCACCTCTTGGCAACACCTTTCCCGGATATCGATCTCGTATATCTTTGACATAGCATCTGTCTATTTTATAATAGGTATAGCCGTATTAGTGCTGGCGGCGTTTCAGATGTTGCATTCATGAAGAATTGCCAAAGTACCTGCATTCAATACGTGATAACAGCAATAATTGATTTAATTCGATCTTAGTTCTAGAGCGTTGTTAGATATTCTTTGTGGCTTTTTTGAGTATTGTTTTTAAATTTACGAACGTCGATCTCGCCAATAAATCTACGGAAAACGCTGGGGCTTATACGGAGTGATTGTTGATTTGTTCCGATAAACCTACGGAAAATACTGAGGTTTATACGAAGTGACGGTTGATTTATCGATCGACATCAACATCAAAATAATACAAACTTCATATTCGATACAAAGGTGATTGTCTTGAGGGATTCCAAATGACTGAAAAGACCTATAGATCTTTAACCCATGATACATTGCGTAACCTGGGAATCAGAATTGTTGCTGTCATCACAATTGTATCTTTACTGAGTTATTCTTGTTTAACCTCTCAGTTGTCGAGTGATACTCAAAGCCAACTCGCAAGGTATACTACAGAACGAGAAAAGCGAGAAGAAACAATCTTTATTTTGGCTGAAGACAACCATGAATTACTTCGTGAAAACGCGATCGCAAAACTACAAAACACACCGCCTAAAGAAAGTATAGAAAAATTCGATCGATATTTTTTTCGATGGTCAGATGGAACGATTAGAAATGTTCCTGAGGAAACGTCTTCAGACCCTTTTGATACAGAGCAGTATCCGACTGCATTTATCGGACAAAACGTTACAATTGACGACGATTTACGAAAACGAATGGTCGTCTTTTACGAGTTAGTTGAAAAATACGGAGCAGGCTGGCGAAATCGTTTTCTCAATACTTATATTAGTCTCCCCGAAGGTGCAAATATCGTTCTGTGGCCGGGGGCAGCTTGGGGAATCGAAGCTGAGGCTGAATTAGATATTCCCCAGGAAGAATGGGCTTACCTCGGAACCCCACAACACAATCCACAGCGAGATACCTTGTGGACGAGAGTATATGCCGATCCCGTCATCCGCAATTGGATGGTTTCGGTGGAAACCCCAATCGACGATGCAGAAGGAAGACATATTGGAACGATCGGTCACGATGTCGTTTTAAACGATCTACTCGATCGAACGATTCACGACAAGTTAGACGGAACTTACAACATTCTCATTCGATCGGATGGAACGCTCATTGCGCACCCCGATTTCATGGAGCAGATTCAAGAAAGAGACGGAAGGTTAACCGTTTGGGAACTCGGCGACCAACACCTCCAGCGTATCTTTAACATCGTTCGATCGAGCAAACCCGAGGAAGCAGTCTTTCACAACCCAACCGATCGTGAATACTTGGCAGTTGCCCAACTCAACGGATCTCATTGGTATTTAATCTCTGTCTATCCAGAAAGTTTACTGCACAAACAAGCCGTTTGGATGACTCAGTTTATTTTCGCGATCGGCGTGACCTCATTATTGTTAGAAATCATCTTAATTTTTCTGGTTCTACGACAAAAAATTACCATTCCCTTAAAAAATCTCTTAGCCGCAACGCAAAAAATTTCTGCTGGAAACTTTGACGTCAACCTCGATACCCAACGCCAAGACGAATTGGGACAATTGGCAGTCTCGTTTAACAACATGGTCGAACGACTGCAAGATGCATTTGCAACCCTAGAAAAGCGTGTTGAAAAACGCACTGCTGAGTTAGCTGTTGCCAAAGACAAAGCCGATCGAGCCAATCAAGCCAAAAGTGAATTTCTCGCCAACATGAGTCACGAATTGCGAACTCCCCTCAACGGCATCCTCGGCTACGCTCAAATCCTACAACGCAGCAGCGATCTCAACTCACAGCGACAGGGAGTCGATATCATCCAAAAGTGCGGTTCTCACCTACTGACGCTGATTAACGATATCCTCGACCTCTCTAAAATTGAAGCGCACCGATTCGAGCTGTTGCTCGGCGATTTTCACTTTCCCTCATTTCTCACTGGAATCGTCGAACTCTGCCAAATCAACGCTCGACAAAAGGGATTAGCGTTTGAGTATCAACCGACCTCTTCGCTACCCACTGCCGTTCGAGCTGACGAAAAACGACTGCGGCAAGTTTTAATCAACTTACTTGGAAATGCCGTTAAATACACACAACGAGGTATCGTGACGTTTCAAGTGGGCGTTATTTCACAATTTCCCAGAGAAGGCGAGGAGCGAGATTCAGTGCGAGTCCGTTTCCTCGTTAAAGATACGGGAATTGGCATGGATTCCGAACAAATCACTCAAATTTTCCATCCTTTTGAGCGAGTTGAGGACGCTTCGCAGATGTCAGAAGGAACGGGCTTGGGTTTGGCGATCGGTCAGCAAATTGTTAAGTTGATGGACAGTCAGATTCAAGTGAAGAGTGAACCCGGAAAAGGGAGTACGTTCTGGTTCGATGTAGACTTACTCTTGAATCGCGATTGGATCGCGAATGAAAGTACGCCTTACCGTCCGATCGTGGGGTATCGAGGATCGCCGCGAAAAATTTTACTGGTAGACGATAAGTGGGAAAATCGGACGGTGATCGTCAATGTTCTCGATCCGTTGGGATTTGAAACGATCGAGGCGAAAGACGGACAAGAAGCACTCGCGCAAGCCGTTGATGAAAACCCCGATTTGATAATTACGGATTTGGTCATGCCTCAACTCGACGGCTTCGAGATGGTGCGGCGGTTGCGTCAAATGCCGGAATTTAAGAACGTTCCGATTATCGTATCTTCAGCGAGTGTATTCGACCTCGATCGACATCGGAGTCTCGAGGCGGGAGGGAACGAGTTTGTCTCGAAACCCGTGCATATTGAAGAACTGCTCGATAAGATTCAAAGCCTTCTCAAATTGGAATGGGTCTATGCTGAACGTCAGGAAGACGCTAAGCCGACTGTCGGATTGGATATTTCGAGCGATCCCGATGTTATCGTCCTCCCAACAGTTGACGAGCTTGACGTTCTTCTCGATCTGGCGAGGCGGGGAAGCTTGCGAAAATTGCGCAATCGTGCGAACGAGTTAGTCTCGATCGATCCGCGATACGAACCCTTTGCACGCACGCTCGACGAGTTGGCGAAGGGCTTTCAGGAGCGAGCCTTGTTAGAACTGTTGGAACACTATCGATCGTCTTACGATGTAAGTGTTTGAGCCACGAGATCGCACTCGTTCGAAACTTCCGGCAAGAGTCGATCGTTGCCGATCTTCAATGTTTCCAGAGCAGCTTGAGCGCCATTAACGCAAACCCAAAAGCTGCCACGCCTTTGACTAGATAAGTCGGTAGGAGATGCGCGAAGCCTTCGCCGACGAGAACGCCAAGCAAACTCGCCAGTAAGAGTGCGCCAGCCGTTCCAAAGAAGACGGCTTGCGGCGATTTAGAACTTCCACTGAGGGCGATCGCCGCCAGTTGACTTTTATCTCCGAGTTCGGAAATGAAAACGGCGATAAAGCTAAGTCCAATTAGGTTCCAATCCATGGCAAAAATCGATCGTTAAAGGCTGTACGTTACAGAGAGACTTTACAGTGAAGCGTGAAAAGTGCAGCGTTTTCAGGGGGACAAGGGAGAAATAACTCGCTGAAGCCTGTTTTCACTCGTGAGTGCGTCACTGATAACGGGTAGCTGTGTTAAGCATCGAGCATATCGCCGAGAAGCAGAATGGAAATGAACATGAGAATGACAGCAGCAGCGGTTTCGATGGTTTCTTCAGAGACGCGCTTGGCCAACCACTGTCCGAGCAGAACGCCGATTAAGCTGGTCGTGACGAGTGCAGCTCCCGCGCCGAGAAAGACTAACCACGGGGATTTCGACTCAGCCGTCATCAGTAGCGTCGTGAGTTGGGTTTTGTCCCCCATTTCGGCGAGAAAAATCGTCAAAAACGTAGAACCGAAGACCGTGAGTGTCGATCGAGAAACTTTAGAGGGTTTTAGCAATTGAGGGGTTTCGGAGGTGGTTTCGGGGGGCGGTGTCAAGACTTTCACGAGTAACAGTTTCGATCGAGAACTTTATAGAATTTTACAAAACGATGGCAGTTATTCAGCTTGTCGAGGACGTAAAATGCGAGGCGTTCCCACCGCTCGATCGAAGCGCAGCATTTCCAGGCTTCGGTCTCCGTAGATATCGGCGATGTGTTCTCGACAACAGTCGATCGCGAATTCGTCTAATGCTTCAGGCTCGACGTCGTATCGCATTTGATATTCGGTCGCGTCCACACGGCAAAACCGGGGTCGATCGGCGTAAATTCGACATTCTCGGGTGTCTCGATCGAGGTTAACGCACCAACCGTCAACATCGACGAGATTCAAGTAGTGTTCGAGTTCTTCGGGGGATAGATATGTTTCTAGGTCGGGACGTTCTTCGGGGGCGAGGTAACAACACGCACCGCACTGTTTGATACATTGCCAGGTGGCCACGCAATCGATCTCCTGGGGTAAGCCTTCTTCTTCGAGCTTAGCGGTTTTTCCGCATCGATGTCTCAATGGGGTCGGTCTATCTCACGCGATCTCACCTTGTTTTTTATAGTTTTGTAAAGTTTCTTAAAATGAAGCGTCGCTCGGCCAGTACAATGTCAATCGGCATTTCGAGCGATCGATATCAGAATCTCAAGCCAGCGTAAAGCTGCCATGTTGGGTCTAACCGGATGGCGCTAAACGCAAGCCGAGGCAGTGTTAAAGTAAAACTGCCCGTGTGAAGGCGAATCCCCGTTTCCGTCGCCAACGTTCGGCGGCAATCTGGGAATTCTGTCACCAACGCGGCAAGTTTGGGTCTCGCGAACTGAGATTCCGAGTTCTTGCGGGAGTACTAAGACCAAAACGATGTGGGCAAAAACCTGCTACGGATTTGGCAATTCCCGATCGATAGAGCAGCATCTCACTCACGCGACTCGCGTTGAGATGTCCTCAACCGTTAAACCGTTTCGTCCGTTTGGGAGAGCGTTATGGAAGCTTTAGCATCAATCAACTGGGAACCAATTTTACAACTTACCTTTGTGGGACTGATTGTTATTGCAGGCCCTCTCGTCATTTTCGTTCTGGCTGCCCGAGGCGGCGATCTTTAGATTTATTCGTTCCTCCATGCCAGCCCGATCGAGGATTCGATCGGGCTTTTTCAGCGCAAAGCGATCGGCGTCAAGTCAAGTCTTCCAAAGAGGCTCAGACGGTCTGACAAGCTTCAACCCCAGCTTTCGATTAGATCTCTAATGCTTTCTTGGCAGCCTTAATTAAATCCATAAAGTATGTGTGACGGACATCTACCGTTTTTATAAGCTCTCGATCGACTTCAATACGACCCAGAGTACTCCCTTTTTTTACAGCGAGAACTTGACCGTTATTGTTGCGAATTCTCAATTCTCGTTCGTCGCCATTTTGACGAATAAAACATTGATATTCGCGGCTTTGATGCTGAAATGTCGTAACTTTTGGTTTGGGTGCCGATGACTGAGGAACTAAAATTTCAACCCCATCAGGCAACCGAACACCCACGACTTCCAATTCGATCGAGCGATTGCCTTGCCATCGATTGTCTCGTAATTTATAAGCAATATCCAAGCGTGGCGGGAGTGGAAAATATTCGCGCCAACCCCAAGCCAGGGCAGATTTTTGCGTAGTATCGTCGTCTGTTACGAGCAATTTTAAATGTCGTTGCTTGATGATGTTTTGCTCGAGAACCCGCACGTTGGACGACCAAAACACAGGTTGAGCGTTCCCAATTCCACAGGGTTCCAATCGATCGATCTCGTCGTAAAGTCCTTCGTCTAACACCTCAAGAGACAGTTGGCTGTCTACAGAAACCAGGGGCTTGAGATGCTGCGGTTCCAAACACTGAGCGGCAAACTCGCTCAGCCTCGATCGAAACTCGTCAAAATTCTCCGCAGGAAGCGAAAATCCTCCCGCCGCTCGATGTCCCCCGTGCTTGCTCAGCAGGTCTTTACAATACTCCAACGCCTCGAACACATTAAACTCGGGAATACTCCGCGCCGAACCGCGAATCTGTTGTTGATTCGCATCCTCGTAAGTACAGATAAACACCGGAACCCCGTATCGATCGACCAATCGCGAAGCGACGATACCAATGACTCCGTGATGCCATCCTTCCTGTAACGGGACGAGAACTCGCTCTTTCAACAAATCGATATTTGAGGTTTCGCACCACGCGACGGCCGCTCGTTCGATATCGCGGCACATCTCCTGACGCTGCTGGTTGATTTGTTCGCACTGCATCGCTCGCTCGAGTGCCACGCCTTCATCGTCTGTCGAGAGCAGCTCGATAACCACTTGCGGGTCGCCAATTCGCCCGACTGCATTGATACGAGGCCCCAAACGAAACCCGATTGCATCGGGTTTGAGCGGCCGGCTGCCATTTTCTGAAGTCCCCGACACTCGTACGAGTGCCTGAATACCGGGAATCTCAGAGCGGGGGATCAGTTGTAATCCCTGTTTTGCCCAGTGACGGTTCACGCCTGCGAGCGGGGCGAGGTCGGCAATTGTCCCCAAGGTCAGTAACTCCAACATGGGCAACCGCAACGCTTCGACGCACCCGAAGTGTTCGGCTAGGTGCATCGCCAACATATAAGCCACGCCGACACCCGCCATCCCGCGATAGGGAGAATCCGCACGAGTCATTTTCGGATTGAGAATGGCACTCGCGAGGGGAATTTCAGGGGGAAGGTCGTGGTGGTCGGTGACGATGACTTCGATGCCGAGTTCCCGGGCTTCGTCGATCGGTTCGTGGGCGCTAATTCCGTTATCGACCGTGATAATCAGTCCGACTCCGTCTTCGTGAAATTCGTTGACGATGCGGGAGTTGATGCCGTAGCCGTCCGTCATGCGGCTCGGGATAGCGTAAGTCACCTCGATGTCGATTATCCGAAAGGCTCGTAGCAAAAGCGCCGTACTCGTCATTCCGTCGGCATCGTAGTCCCCGCAAATGGCGACGAGTCGCTTTTGTTCGTGCATCTCCCGCACGAGTTCGAGACAGATCTCTAAATCCGGAAAGTCATCGACGGGGCGGGGAAGGTTCGCGCGATCGGGTTCGAGGAACAATCCCGCGCTTTCCGGCGTGTCGAAGCCGCGATTGACGAGGATTTGTGCGAGAACCTTCGAGATGTTGAGGGTTTGGGTGAGTTCTCGCACGAGATCGGGATTCGATGGGTAAACGTGCCACCGCTGTTGGGGAAATTTGGGGGTTGTGGAAAATCGCGGAGGAGATCGATCGAGCATCGTCAACGGTTGAAGCGTTGTTTCACAAATATCACGATTGATGGGACGGTTCAAGCACAATTTGCGCTATAGTTATAAGTCGCTCTGCAAACCCCCAGCTCGTTCGAGGTACGATCGAAAAGGTGTGGGGGGCTTCGATATCCCGAACGGTTGCGTTCGTGGAAGATCGAGTGAGTCCTTGCATCGAGTGCCGTCGTGGGTTCGATCTCGCCTCGATGCCATTTTGTCCACAAGGAGTTCAACGAAACGATCGTGAAAGATTTCGTGTACGAAACCATGTATATCCTGCGCCCCGATTTGGGAGACGAGCGCGTGGATATAGAAGTTGAAAAATATCGCAACATCCTGTTGGAAAATGGAGCGCAAGACCTCGATATCCAGCACCGAGGTAAGCGTCGCCTGGCTTATGAAATTCAAAAGCATCGCGACGGGGTTTACATTCAAATGAACTACACCGCCCCTGGCAACTGCATCGCCATGATGGAGCGCGCGATGAAAATGTCGGAGGAGGTGTTGCGCTATTTGACGGTGAAGCAACCTTTACAGCCTGTTGCGGCAACAGCTGACGACGAGGAAGAGTAATCTTCCTGTTTGTTATTGACGATTGAGAGCCAACTTGCGACAATAGGTAGTTGGCTCTTTTGTTTTAGCTCGGAACGGGTCGTACAAATGCCGAATTTGGCTACCCCTACGGCACTGATGGAAGGACGGTTTAATGACTTACGCAATTATTGAAACTGGCGGCAAGCAGTTAATGGTGCAGCCCGGTCGGTTCTACGATGTAGAGCTGCTCCCCGTGGAACCCGGCGAAACCGTAACGATCGATAAAGTATTACTCGTTCACCACGAAGACGACGTTCGCGTCGGTCAGCCCCTGGTGGAAGGTGCAACGGTAGAAGGCACGGTGTTGCGACAGCGCCGGGGTCGGAAGGTTCTCGTCTACAAGATGAAACCGAAGAAGAAAACCCGCAAGAAACGCGGACACCGCCAAGAACTGACTCGGTTGTCGATCGATCGCATCAGCTTAAACGGAGCGGTATTGGCAGAAGCGTCAGTTGAAGTCCAAGCATCGGTTGAAGCTGCGGCAGAACCGGCAACGACTGAGGAAGAATAAGAGATTAAGGAGACGGCTTCGGGTCGTCTCGATCGCGTTTATCGAGATACTGGAGGAAAAGATGGCTCACAAGAAAGGAACGGGGAGTACTCGGAACGGCCGCGACTCGAACGCTCAGCGCTTGGGTGTCAAGCGTTATGGTGGTCAAGTCGTGAAAGCGGGCAATATTTTGGTTCGCCAACGCGGTACGAAAATCCATCCCGGTGCTAACGTCGGTGTCGGACGAGACGATACGCTGTTCGCGTTAATCGACGGTGTGGTGAAGTTCGAACACAAAGATCGCCGTCGTAAGAAGGTGAGTGTTTACGCGCAAGCGTAGGGTGTTCGATCGCGCATTAACCCTCATGGCGATTAAAACGTCATAACGATCGCGTATCCTACCCAGCTGTAAGTTTCAGCGACGGTGTGTCGGGCAAGTCTCGGCACACCGTATTTTTTTAGGGATCGTTCTCGAGGGACTGTTGCCGAAAACGACGCGACCGCAAGCGATCCCGAGTTGGTCACACCTCAAAATTGAGGGTGTAGTATGTTACAGAACGATCGCGGAAGATGTATTAATAACTACCAAAATTCGGGTAGATTTGTTACAAATATTCCAGATCGTTTCAGAATATCCGCTATCAAGCCCGGACGCGACCGGGTTTAGGAGAGTTTGACAACAATGGATTGCCGTCACATTCGCTATTGCGATCGCAAGTCGGAAATTGACGTGAACCAATTGAAAACCCTATTTGACCTCTCGGCATTTTGGGCCGCCGAGCGCTGTGTTGAAGATTTGGAAATTGCGCTAGCGAACAGTAACCCCGTTATTGGCGTGTGGGATCGAGATCGACTCGTCGGATTCGGCCGCGTCACGTCAGATGGCATTTATCGCGCAACGATTTGGGACGTGGTCGTGCATCCCGAATATCAGGGAGTTGGATTGGGCCGCAAACTCGTGGAAACGCTGCTGACTCACCCCCACGTCAGCCGGGTGGAGCGGGTTTACTTAATGACAACGCACCAACAGCGGTTTTACGAGCGCATTGGCTTTGAAGAAAACGCGACAACGACAATGGTGTTGCACAATACGCCGCTTGTCAGTCAGTTTCCGATGCTGGAAACGCCCTTGGCAGCGAGCATCGAATTCGAGTAATCCAACTGCTATCGCCGTCTGTGGGGGCTTCAAGAATTTCGAGATCGCCGCTCATCAGATCGATGAGGGTTCGATCGAGTAACAGGGTTAAGCTGTGCGAGAGTTGGCAATTCGTGTTTCGAGGATCGTCGGGAGAGAGGGGAGCGCTCATCGTTTCGATGGGATCGCTCCAAGCCTCCCAGGGACAGGGAGAATCGAGACACAAGCTGACGGTTCGATCGAGCGAGACGGCTGACAGGCGCAAACTTCCCTCGTTCATGCCATCGATCGATTTCTCGATCAGGTCGATCGAGATCTGAACGAGGAGTTTGAAATCAGCACGGACGGCTAACGTTGGATCGGGTCTCTCGACATACAATTTGTAGTTGCGATTGGCCGCTTGCAGATGTGTCAAGCGACGGATGTCTTCAAAAACCTCTGCAAGCCGAACGCTCTCGAGTTTGAGGGGCGTGCGTCCCTGTTCGGCTCGGGCGACTTTGAGAATGGTATCGAGGATCTCGACCAGTTTGAGGGCAGATTCGTGGGCTTTGCCGATGAATTCTCGTTCTTCATCGCGATCTTCGCACAGATCGGCCAGGATGAGTTGAAGGGCTCCGATCGAACCATTGAGGGGCGATCTCAGTTCGTGGGAAATGCGCGAGAGAAACCCCGATTTGAACTGAGCGATCTGCCGGGCGAGATGATAGTTCAGCTCGAGGTGTTGCACGCGATCTCGCAAATCGTCGCGCTCTCGTTGAAGGGTTTCGTGACGCTCGCACCGCGTCACGAGATCGGCAACGCGACGACGGAGATCTCGATCGGGAATTCGTTCGAGATCTTTAGGCGTGAGAACTGCGTCAGGTGTGAGGACTTCGTCGTGACGGCCAGCCGAGGAACGTTCGTTTTTCATGGGATTTCTTGCGATCTCGCGTTTGGACGTGCGATCGAGATGAGAGAGCGACTATTTCAACTGTAACGCTCCCGACCGGAGAATTTCCCAACGATCGCCGACCCACTTCGCCACCGTTGAGGGTAAACCGGAGGCGGACGAGGAAGGATATTCGTCCGGCGCGAGAACGAGAACTTGGGGAAACGATCGATCGATCGTTTCGGGGGTCGTGAGGGGTGGATCTCCGGAGCGATTGGCGCTCGTGGTGGCGAGGGGGCCGGTTTCAGCCAGAACGCGACGGGCAATATCGCAGTCGGGAACGCGCAGTCCGATGGTCGTCGGGTTGCTGGGGTTGACTTGAGGCGGAAGTCGAGAGCTGGCGGGGAGAATGAGGGTGAGCGCTCCAGGCCAGTATTGACGCGCTACCGTTTGCCAAAGGGCGCGTTCTTCGGGTGTTCCGTCTGTGTACGGCCAGAGGTCTTCGGCACTCGCTGCCATTAAGATCAACGGTTTTTCCGAGCTGCGTTGTTTGAGGTCGAAAATGGCCTCGGCGCGATCGGGACGAACGGCAAGAGCGGGAACGGTATCGGTCGGAAAACTTCCCACGCAGCCCGATCGCAGGCCGTCGGTGAGAGCGGGAAAGGAAACAACGGTCATCAGGGTGTTTGAGATGAGGTCGGACAATAATAAGCAAGGACGAAGCGATCGAACCCCGCCCAATCGCCAATCGATCGCACGTCGCGATAACACTTGCAATCGTACAGGATTTTGCAGACAGACTCAGATTGTCCGGCCATGTGTTCGACGAGCCAAATTCCGCCCGGTTGCAAGTAAGCTGGAGCCGTGCGAGCGAGGTGTCGCAGAGCGCTCAGTCCGTCTTGTCCTCCGTCGAGGGCGAGGTGCGGTTCGTGGCGGGCGACTTCTGGCTGTAGCTGGGGAACGAGATCGCTCGGAATATAGGGGGGATTGGACACCATGCCTCGAATGCGCCCCTTCAATGCGTCGAGGGGATCGAACCAACTGCCTTGACGGAATTCGATACGATCGAACAATCCAGCGGCTGTAGCGTTGTGGCGGGCAATGTCGAGGGCGGCACGACTGGTATCGACCGCGACGATCGAGGCTTCGGGCAACGCCTCAGCTAAACCGAGGGCAATGACACCGCTTCCCGTACCGAGATCGACCCAAATGCCATCTCGATCGTCCCCTGCTGCTTCAACGGCAATGTCGACGATCGCTTCGGTTTCCGGTCGGGGAACGAGTACGTCAGGGGAGACGACGAGGTCGAAATGTCGCCAGGACACCTGACCGACGAGATATTGAACGGGGGTTCGATCGAGAATCCGGCGATCCCACAGTCGATCGAGATCGGTAAGGGATCGATCGACTTTAACGTGTTCCGGTAGATGCGACCGGCCCAACCGCAACGTCAGTCGATCGAGATTGGCAACCCGTTGTAGCAACCAATCGACTTCGCCTTCGTCGATATCGGCTTGACGAGCCTGTTGGCGAGCTTTTTCCCGCCATTCCCATAGCAAAAGACCGGAGACCCAGACCGATGAGGTCTCCGGCAAAAACGAACGACAACGAGCGTCACTCACGAGTCTATTCGTTCCCCGTGGGCAGCTCGATTTCAGGTATTTCCGCGTCTCCAGACGGAGACTCAATGTCATCGACTAAATTTTGCACGAACTCCAGCGAATCGCTGTCCGGTACGAGCATTAACTGCTGGAGAACGGGGTTGTCCTCGTTTTCGAGTGCTTCGATCGTCCCTTCGAGCTGCACGACTTCAATTTGAACGCTGTCGGCAACCTCGGGCTGTTGTTGGCGGAATCGTTCGAGAACGTTGTTGAGATCTTCTCGATCGAAAAAGGCTGGAATCACCACTTCGCCGTTGTATTCGAGCGTCATATACCCTTGGTTGGGGCCCGCCGTGGCCAGAAACAGGGGGACGCCGGGAAACTGATATTGCGTTTCGCCGTTGGCGTCTTGGACTTGTCGGAGTTCGCTTTGACGCTCGTTTTCGATAAAGACTGATACGGCGGCTTCGACATCCTCCTGCGTTGGAATATAAGAGAATTCGATGGGGGTATTGTTGTTGGTGTTTTCTCGATCGAGGCGGTAAATTTCTGCCAGAGAAATGACAGTGACCTGAACGTCGTCCCCAATGTCGGGCTGCTGAGATTTCAGGCGTTCGACAAAGCGGCGAGCGTCTTCAGCATCGATGAACACGCCAGCGACTTCAGTGGTTTCGCCTGAATTGCCAGCGTTGGTAATGGTGGCGATCAGCGGTGCGCCTTCTGCATCGGTGACGGTAAAAACGGGAATGGATTCTAGTTTGTCGAGGATTTCTTCTTCAGACAGCGCTAGTGCAGCTGGGGCCGTTGCCGACGCACCGAACAACAAACCCACGATCGATCCAAACGTAGCAACCCGGCGAACGAACGATTTCATAGCAACTCCTAATTGCAATATAGAGGCTCAAACTGTGAACTTCTGTTAACGAATTCCCATCATTGTATCGTTTTACATCTGAATAGACGACAGCCTCCGGACAGTTCGATTTTCGTCAATCCTGGGTTATTTTATTCTCGACTTCGCGACGTCGGGATCGACTTTAGTCTGTTTTAGGTTCGATTTTTGTCAATCCTTAGTTATTTTGTCTCGGCGTCGTCCCCGGCGCACCTCGAGAATCTGCCGTCAACGTGACTTCTTCAACACTTCCCGGTTCTCCCATGGGTTGGGCTTCGTTCCCGTTGACCGCAATAGTCACACCGCCTGCATTCCCGGCGAGAACCGTCAATTTTTCTTTCGCCGTCCAAACATGAGTGCCTTCCGACAAAATACCCTCGAAGGCCGTTTCGCCGTCGGCCTTGACCACGATCCAAGATTCGTCTGTAATTGTCAAGCCGACCCGAACCGATTGGCCTTCGGCGTTGGCGTTACCCGTTGTTTCAACAGTCGTCGACGAAGAGGTTGAAGGTGTCGAAGTCGGATTGACCGCAGGGGCAACATTAGATGGTGCAGGTTGAGAATTCGGACTGGGGGCTGTAGCGGGAGCGGTGGGTGCGTCCCCAGAAGTTTGACTGACCGAGTACGACAGGCCGCGCACGGAAAAGATGATGATGGAGATATACAGCAAATACAGGTGTAGCGGCCGTAGCTGAGCCGCTGGCGAGTTGCGCCAACTTCGGGGGCGGGCTTTGAGTTCGAGTCCCGTGGGAAACTGACGGGCGTATTCCAGACCGTCGAGTCCGAGAACATCCGCAAAGCGTCTCAAGAAGCCTTGAACGTAAACTGGTTCCGGGAGTTTGTCGAGGTTCCCTTCTTCGATGGCATTCAGCAGACGTGCGGGAATGAGTGTGCGCCGAGACACCCAGTCGAGAGTTAGCGATCGATCGCAACGCAATTGGTGCAGGTGGCTGCCCAATTCAGCGAGGGTTTCAGCTTGCACCTGTTGGAGATCGCGTTGGGTTTTCTTCTTGTTTCTGAATTGAATCCGCGTGAACTTCATCCGCTGTGCTCCTTGAGGTTCGATCGCAAACGTACTGATTTTAGGTCGAGGTGCGTTTGTAAAGAACGAAGTTCTGAAGCGCACAAAGCACGATGGCATCCGGAGCGCAATGGCTTGCCGTTAGGTTGGGTTAACCGAACCGAGCCGATCTCCGTGCGGTGGAGGCTTTCGACTGGATAGCCGAGTTGTTCGGCCACACGACGAATTTGCCGGTTGCGCCCCTCAGTCAGAACGACTTCGAGTTGTGTTCGACCAGCTCGATCGTGTTGAAGGACTTGCACGCGAGCGGGTAACGTCAAACGATCGTCGAGGAGGATTCCTTGCCTCCACGATCGAAGGGCGGATTCGGATGGATACCCCTGAACCCAAACTTGGTACGTCTTAGAGATATGATAGCGAGGATGGGTTAAACGAAACGTCAGATCTCCATCGTTGGTGAGCAGTAACGCCCCCGTCGAGTCGTTGTCTAAGCGTCCCACTGGATGTAAGCCCCGACCTCGGGCGAGCGAGGGAGGTAGTAAATCTAAAACGGTCGATCGACCTTGGGGGTCACGACAGGTACTGACGATACCGAGCGGTTTGTTGAGAAGAATATAGAGTGGTGTGGGTCGCTTCGAGGGGGAAATCATACGGCCGTCGAGTTCAATGCGATCTCGACTCGGACGTGCTTTCTGACCCAATTCAGCTACACAACCGTTGACCTTGACTCGTCCTTCGCGAATCAAGGCTTCAGCTCGTCGCCGAGAGGCAATGCCCCACTGCGATAATAGTTTTTGCAGTCGTTCTTCTACCATCGAACATTCGATGCGATCGAGTTTAAGCGAGGTCAGATTTTCGACACAACGCCTCAGTCGCTACACAAATCTTACACGCAAATTTACCTAAACTCACCTTCAACTTACTCGATCGTGGATACTGTCGGTCGAAGGGAGATTGGGGTAAGTCTCGCAGTCCTCGCAATCCATACCAATCGAACTCATACCCGTGGCAGCTTTGGAAAACGATTCGGGAGAGCGTGAGATCGATCGAATTGTCGAAGCATCTTTGAGATCTATCTGTTCGCTTACCATAAACAATAGCGGAATTTCACGAAAGTAGTAGCTTATGAAGGTCGCAATTGCAGGTGCAACTGGGTTTGTGGGAACTCGTCTCGTTGCTCGACTCCATCAGGATAACGCTGAAATTATCGTCCTCACGCGCAACCCGGAACGAGCGCGGCGCGTGTTGCCCGCCTCCACTTTTCCGAGGGCGAACGTTGTCCACTACGATCCGAAGCAGTCGGGAAATTGGCAGCAGGCGATTTCAGGTTGTACGGGCGTCGTTAACCTTGCCGGAACACCTATCGCAGACCAACGTTGGACGCCAACTTACAAACAATCGATCCTCGAAAGCCGACAGGTCACGACGGCGAAACTCGTTGAGGCGATCGAGCAAGCGTCTGAAAAACCGTCGGTGCTGGTGAATGCGTCCGCAGTCGGCTATTATGGAACGAGCGAAACGACCGCGTTCGACGAATCGAGTCCGCCGGGTCGCGATTTTTTAGCACAGGTGTGTCAGCAGTGGGAAGAACGAGCGCACCGGGTCGAGGCGGCTGGGGTGCGCTTGGCAATTTTGCGTTTTGGTATCGTATTGGGACCGGGCGGTGCGCTGGGGAAGATGCTGACACCGTTTCAATTTTTTGCGGGCGGGCCCATTGGAAGCGGCCGCCAATGGGTGTCCTGGGTTCATCGCGACGATGTCGTACAACTGATCGTCGAAGCGCTTTCCAATCCTGCTTTTTCCGGGGTTTACAATGCCACCGCCCCCAATCCCGTCCGGATGAATACGTTATGTCAGACTCTCGGTGAAGTCATGCATCGACCCTCTTGGTTACCTGTTCCGGCCTTCGCTTTGGAGTTGTTGTTGGGGGAGGGGGCAACGGTCGTTCTCGACGGCCAGCAAGTTTTACCAAAACATACGTTGTCCGCCGGTTTTGAGTACCGCTACGAAACTGTAAAACCGGCCTTACAAGCAGCACTGGCGGAGTTCGGCTGAGGAGACGAGGAGGCTTTGACTGGGAAGTGAAGCGTGGAGGATAGAAATAGTTTTGAGTCTGTTCTCACGATCGCTTCATCTTCTCATTTCGGGCGAAAATCAAAAAAATAGCTACACTAAATGCTTTAGTGTAGCCGCCGAGTTGAATGGTTCGGAAGAGAACAACACTAATCGATAGCGTCCTCCAACGATTCTAAGTTGTCGGGATCGACATAGTGGCAGCTTACATCATCAAGGCAAATGAGCGCCCAACCGGATTCGTCTACACCCATTAGCTGATATTCAGCATCTTGAATAAAGAAGCCTTTGTGATTGCGAGTTTCTGGTTTAACTGAAACATTTCTGGTATTATTACTCATGAGGCTGATTCTCCAAATTGAAGTGGTTGAATTAAAAAAGCAGGATAGTTAATGTCTGACTTCACTAAATCTTATCATTATCTTTGCCTGTTTTTTATGAAGTTATCTAAGGAATTATGAAGCTTGCTTAATACTCGAAACTAAGAAGTCTGAAGGTCGATCGATATCGCACAGTATAAAAACCTATTAAAATTGCAGGTTCGAGGGGAGGCAGGTAAAACGGTCACCGTCAAAAGTTTGGTTAAAGTGGCGACATTCCCACTCGAACACTGTCAGGATTTGGCGAAATTTCGCGAAATTTAAGCTTCAAATAACCAGCGACGAACGCGCAGGAGACTTTCCCAATCTGGTTTTCGCTGTAAGCCATCCTCGAAGTTGCGCTCGACTTCTTCCCGCAACTCCGCAGACATATTGAGAACCTCTAAAGCACGATCGATATGAGCGCGAACCCCCGTTTTTTGACATTCCAGCATCGAGATGGCTAGATTGACCTGTGCTTGGGGATCGTTGGGACTGAGTTTTACGGCTTTCACAGCCGCTTTGTAAGCTGATTTCGGTCGATCGTCGAGTAGGTATAACCACGCTAAACACGTCCAGGCGGCACTACTTTTCGTAGCTCGATCGCAGATATCTTTAAAGATGGGGATCAATTCTTTTACAGATGCACCGTTTTGATACT
Source organism: Geitlerinema sp. BBD 1991-9 (assembly GCA_001657325.1). Lineage (GTDB taxonomy): Bacteria > Cyanobacteriota > Cyanobacteriia > Cyanobacteriales > Geitlerinemataceae > Geitlerinema. The sequence goes on from LWRO01000004.1 coordinate 28,067, forward strand.
GCGCGATCGCCTGCTCGAATTCTGATTCGGCTTGTGTCGTCATTGGGTTTGAAATCTCCTCTAGCGTTCCAAACAATTGAAAAAGAGGCGCTTTGTCAAAACGCCTCTCTTAAGATATCGGTAAAACTGTCTGTTTTAGCAGGGTTTGTCGATGTTAGGCTGAAAACGAACTGCCACAGCCACAGGTTTGTGTTGCGTTGGGATTTGTAAACGTGAATCCACCGCCGATCAAAGCCGTGTTGTAGTCCAGAACCAGACCGTAGAGATATAGCATGCTTTTTCGATCGCAGACGACTTTAAATCCTTTGTAATCGTACACTTCGTCGTGTTCGGTAATTTTGTCGAGATCTTCAAAGTCCATCGTGTAGGACATTCCAGAACACCCCCCTTGGCGAACACCGACACGCAAACACAAATCTCTTCCTTGTTGTTCCCGCAACGCCAAAACCTGCTTCATGGCAGTGTCCGTCATCTGGATACCCCGTTGTGGAGCCTGAGTTGCTTCCGTCATGGCTTGTTAAAACTCCCTATTTATCAGACGTGGGTTGCGAACAACCACAACCTTATAATAGTCAGATTTAGTTTTGATTTCAGTGGGCGATACTGGGTTCGAACCAGTGACCCCTTCCGTGTGAAGGAAGTGCGCTACCACTGTGCTAATCGCCCGTGAAACTCCATCGTATCACAAAATTGCTCGATCGAGCAATTTTGTGAGGGAGAGATGGGGAAATGAGGAGACAACTCGATCGTTTTACATCTCATTACTCTCCATCCTGTGGCAACTCTTCCCACAACGTCGTTTCTTTCCGCAAACTCGCAAAATTGCCATGTCCCAAAATCAGGTGATCGAGAATTGGAATTGAGAGAATCTGAGCAATTTGCAGCAAGCGGCGCGTGAGTTCGATATCTTCAAGACTCGGCGACACGTTACCACTTGGATGGTTGTGCGCGACAATGGCACGATTCGCACCTTGACGAATCACCTCGCGAAACATATCTGGTGGATGTGCTAGGGTTTCCGTCGCCGTTCCAATCGTGAGAACCTGGGTTCCCAAAACGCGATTGCGAACGTCGAGCAGTAAAATTGCAAATCGCTCGGTTTCCTGCCACATTAAATCGTGACTCAGATAAGCGACGGCGGTTGCAGGATCTTCGATCGTCTGACGCTCCGCCGGACGAGTTTGAAAGGTGCGTTTCCCCAATTCCACCGCTGCGACGATCGTTGCTGCTTTGGCTAAACCGATTCCCTGAATTTGCATTAATTCCTGTGGTGAAACGTTCCGCAACACTTCTAGGGGATCGCGTTGGTGTTCTCCCAATTGGTGGAGAATTTGCTGTCCCAATCCCACCGCTGATAGTTTTTGTGCTTTACATCCCGTTCCGAGTAACAACGCCAATAATTCCGCAGTCGCTAAGTGCTTCACGCCGTAAGTCACTAATCGTTCGCGAGGCCGTTCTGTAGCTGGTAAATCTGCAATTCTGACGTTGTAGGACATGAAAGCACCCGAAAACATGGTTTTCGGAAAATTTTAGCGGATCGCGTTTTGAAAAATGAGGAATTCAATCGAATTTCCGTGTTTTTGCTGATATCAGTCTGTTAGCACGAGCATGACATGGCATTTGGGGTTTCCCGCTACCGCGAGTGTAACGTAATTGTGATTTTCGGAAGGGGTGACGGTATCGCTGAAACGGCCGTTTTCAGATATTGACAAGGATTGAGTACTCGAGATCGTCCCTCGAGTGTTGCGGAACTCCACAATCGATCGAACACCTTGACAACCTGTAATCTCTCCCGAGATCTCTCGCGCTTCCACAATTGGAGACATCCACAAGAGCGAGATCGGTAACGGCCCCGAAAGGCGATGAGATCGATCGATTTTCTCGATCTTCACGCCAGGGGAAACAGATACCCATTCTGAATGTTTTTCGTAACGAGGCTCGATCGAACGTTGCATTTTTTCGATCGTCTTCACTGCTGTTTCTAGATTTGTGGATTTTACTCGCTGATATAACTGAACTGTTGTTCCATCTAGCAAAAAGCGCATCTGCAACGGTTGAAAATCCGTTACAACATCCCAGTTTTCAGAAAATATGGTATAGACGACGCGAACGACATCTTGCGCTTGAGGTTGTAGGTTGTATTGAAATGAATTGGGAACGACAACTGTTTGTGCTTCGAGCAACTTTGCTAATGGATAATCGTCACTCGAATCGACTTGTGGAATTCGCAACACCGACAGTTTTAAGTTGTCGGGATACAGCTTCTTTTCTGCGCTGACCAAAATTTCAGGATTGAGCAGATCTGAAGATGCTGCAACATAGATCGGTTGTGGGAGTTCTCGCAAGGTCGTAACTAAACGCGAAATCTCAGCATAGTCACGGCGAAATAAGGGTGGAAAACCTTTAGCAAATCCCGGAAAGTTTTGAATTAATCCTGTTAATCCTATAATCGCATTAAGGCTCAAACAAGCCCAGATTAAAATATTTTTTTTAGAGATCTTAGACTTGACGTTGTAAATTCCAACAAGTCCCCAAACCACAAATGACGTAAAGTGTAATGTATAGTGAACGTGATTGTAGCGTAGAAATCCCAACCAAAGCAAAATTTCAAACAATCCGAACAGTAAGGGGAAACGTGCGATTTTCCAAGGCCACAGCATCCACCATCCCCAAATTGCCAATCCCCACAGCAATAAACCAAAAGCTGTTCCGTAATATTGAATAACGTCAGCAATAGGAAAACTGAAGGAGGAATAGATCGATCGATAGTTCCGCGTCAAACTATCTAGAACAAAAGTAGGCGTGAGAATTCCTAATGTTAAAAGCGCACTCGTCGCCACTGTAGCCACTCGTAATCCAACGGCGAGGATTGCACGTTTTCCCTGTTTCAATGCTGGAATCCCTTCAAACACGATCATCGCGGCGAGAAACGATGCAACACTATATGCAAAATGACGTCGAAAGACGATCGAACTGCCTAATAAAACTCCCAACCCAAATAAACTTAAGACTGTTGAAATAAAAGTCGATCGAGCGTGATGCTGTTTGAAATAAAACTGTTTGATATAGATGAAAATTGCCAAACAAATCAATGTAGCACTTCCTGTGTCGGGTAAACCGCGAAGTGTCGGTGCAGCTGTTGCCGGAACGAGCAAACTCAAAAATGCTGTCCCCCAAAACACTAGATATTTTGAGTCTCGAACCAGTTGAGATGCAACTGCACCGAGACTCAGGGAAAATGGTAGTAAATAGAAAATACCTAAACTGATAATATAAGTTTGCCGCGACGATCCAAAAATATCGAAAATCGGCAAAATAGGCAGTGTGAAAATTAGATTGTAAGATTTGGTCTGTAGCGAATTAAAAACAACCTGCAATGCTTCGATCTTCGATTGTTTGTAAATTTCATAAACATAGTCAGCAAAGTATTGGTAGTTAACGAAGTCTGACCAGTAAAACGTTTGCTCTGAGGCGACGTACAACCCGGAAAAAGCAGTTATAATAATGCCTATTAAAATCAAAAATATTGAGTTTCTATTGAATCGATCGAGCCATTTCTTATAAATTTTCTTCATTGTCAATCTATCTTAGCAAATAAAAATACGTCATCCTGACTATAAATGAGATTGAAATTTGGACGGTTGAGAAAATGCGTCACCAAATTCCGAACGACTTCAGCATTGGGTTCCCAAGGATGGCGTGCGTTCAGTAAAATATACTCGGGTGTTTCTAGATCGATCGAGAGTGGACTCGGATGTCCCACCAATAGCAGATTTTTACGATGCGTTAGATGGGGAGCCAGCCAATTATCCGTTAAAACGGTAGCATCGGATGGAATCAGTTCGATCGATTCCCGCGTCGCCTCCCACGTATCCAATACCCGAAACCCATTGAAAAACTTTTTGGGATTTCCCAAAAACAGTAACGCCACCACACACCAAGCTATTACCACTTTACGACTTGGAATTTTCCAACCTGTTGCCACTGCTTCGATAATAGCAATAAATAAAAACGGCAAAATTGGTAAACTATACTGATGTTCTAAAGTTCGTTGTAGTGGGTGTTCCGATAGCAAGTTAATCCCCAAAACCGGAAACGCACCCAGCAACGGCGCGAGATGTCGTGGCGACAATCCCCAAATCACTGGAAACGCCAAAATTGCCAAATATTTCAAACTTTCCCACGAGAGTAGCCTTCCTAAAATCAGATGGGGTTTTAACAGAAAATTCAGAAAAATTTCACCAACAGAATTTCCCAAATACGCATATCGAAAAACGGCTTCTACACCATCCGGACGAAATGCCGGAATGACGACTTTCGTAGCCAACACAAACCAAACTAGCCCTAACACTAACGCTGCAAAACCATATTTACAGCGTCGCTTAAAAATCCACAACCAAATCCCCATCGCCGCCACAGTTAGCGATATCACGGCTTTACATCCGAGGACGAACACTACGCAGAAAACGAACCCACCAAGCCATGATTTTTTCAAAGCCAACCAAACTGCGGCTAGTAACCCTGGAACTGCCATGACTTCCGGGTGAAAATCGAACAAATTGACGTTAAATACTAGCGGATACAGCCAATATGAGATCGCCAGGGTTATTGACGAATATTCACCGATATTCCGTTGACGCGCTAACAACCATACAAAAATGCCGCCTAAAGCCAAAGAAACGGCCTGAATTGCCAACAGCCATCGCGCGTCAGGATAGAGTTTATACAACTCGGCGATAAGATATAGATTGTAATCAGCGTGTCCTCCGAGAACGTGATATCCCCAAAACGAGACAATAGGAAGTTCGCCGCGACTCATGAGATAAACTGCTTGGTCAAAAAATCCCAAATCCATCGCCGTAGATTGAAATGCAGTATGTCGGAAATTGCTACAGGTAAAAAAGATTATTGCTGCAATCACGGACATCGATGAGATGGGATGGCTGATTCCCTGAAATGCTTTTTTGAGGAGTTTGTCTGACGACATACAAAGCTTTTATATTTATTGAGTGATTCTATTAGCGTTAATTTCTGTCAGGCTAGAAGCTCAAACGGCAAAAGCTTCAATATCGGATACCTTAGAATTCAGAATCTCGAGCTTGAAATCCTCCTAACTCGTACCCGATAAACTTGACGCGAATCCTCGGTTCAAACAAACTCGGGTACAGCGTTGAAAATTTAAACCCATAAATGCGTTGAGGCAACTGTCCCTGGAAAATTTCAAAGGCTTCGGTATCGTTTTGGGGAAGGTGACTCAACCAAACACCATCTTCAGAGTTTCCCGTTAAAATTTTATATGTCCGTTCTTCGCCATCCATATCGCGAACTGTCACCATGACAGGAGGAACTCGGAAAAAGGATTTCATTAATTTACCCAACCAGGAATAATTAAACTCGACTGAGGCACGAACGATCTCTCCATCTTCGGCTTCAAACAATCCCAATTCATCCCAAACGATCGAAATTTCGCGTCCTTGCCGTTCTCCCACACAGCGATTTTCGGGTGATGGTTCCAATACCATCAAATTCCCCAACTTGGGAAGGGTCACAAAATCGGGAACGTTGGGGGAAATTTGATAGTTACAGGTGTAATAAAACGCTGTTGCGGGTGCGTCAAAGAATGGATGTCGTCCGTCTACCGCGTGGAAGTTATACAATAAGAAATCTCGTGGCTCGGTAGCAAGACTGTCGCGATTTGCAAAATCGAGATAGGGACGATAGGCGGCTTGGGATTGGAAAATGGGACGAGGGTTCCAATTGAGTTGATTTGCTGGAACGAGAGAGGTCTCCCACGGAATAACATCGATGGTTGCGTCCCCGATAACGTCGCGAATTTCGGGAGGAAGAATGACTCCTTCGAGGTTGTTCTGGCTTTGTACTGTTAACTCTCGTCTGAGTTTCCCTGGATTGAAGAAATACCCTGCTTTTTCTTTAACTAAAGCGGGGGCGAGCGGACGTGCTAGATTTTGGGGGTAGTAGTTTGAATAGAGTTGAGAATAGTGGCTGTAACTGATCAAACAGAGAATTAAACCGAAAAGGTGAAAGCCATAAGCAAACTTGCGCCAAAATCCCGGTCGAATTTGGACAGCGCACAAGGCCAAAATTAACGGCATACTAAAGAAAAAACGGATGACGTGTGCGCCTTGTCGGACAAAACCGTGCTTGAAGGTCAGTAAAATGACGAGTAGCATGGCGAGAGAAAAGCTGGCATTTCCATCTCTCGCAACTAAGGTTAACAGAAAGAGTAAGCCGACTATTTCAACGATTGCCAATCCGAGTTCGAGGGGGGAACCTACGTAACTCATAGCACTGGAATAGCCAGCAGTGATATTGGAATATCCTTGGAGATAGGCGAAAAGGGAAGGTTGCGAGAAAACGATAATGCTGAGGAGACTAATCCCGTAGAGGATTCGCGTTACAAAGTGGCTGATATTTGCAAGATCTGGGGTTTTATTTTCGTGAATCACTTCTGATTCTGAGTCTGCTTCTATAAGTTCGAGTTCGCTAGATTCTTCTTGCTTGAATCGTTCGCGGAAGCGGTACTGAACACGGTCGAACTTTTTTAAAGCCTTCGGAATTAGCCAAAATCCAAGGACGATCGAAGCGGAGAATGAAATTGCAACTTTGCTAATATTGCTGAGGTTAGTTGGTGCGAGAAATAAAAAGGCGGTGGTTCCAGCCGCGAGTTGAGAATCTAGCAATAATAGTAAGTTTGTCCGAATGTTTCGATCGATTTGAAGTTCCCACAATACGCGGATGGCAAAGAATAAAAATAACGAAACAGAAGCTTGCAAGCCGAGGGAGACTTTACTATGGAGAAGAAAACCGCCTGCTGCACCGACACCGATCGCCCAGTATTGTGCCGATTTTCCTTGCCAAAAGTCTCGGAATGATAAAATTAAAACGATTATATATAATAATTGATATTCGGTTTGTAGCGCTTGATAAAAGTCGGAGATGAGATATGGAAAGCTAACGCTCAAACCGATCGCGAGTTGTTCGATAATGTTGCGAGATTTTAAGATTCGCCCGATCGTAAAACCAAAAAGTGCAATATGAACTATTATTTTAAATAAGAAGATGTCCCAAAAATTGCCGTTTATAACGGCACCGCGAACCAGATACCCAAACGGCCCGTAAGTAAAAATAATATCCTTGCCGAAGATCGCACCATTTTCGGCCAGCTGGCTGATGCCGTATTTCCAGGAGGGATCGAGTCCAGTGTCAATCGGTTTTGGGATGGGTAAAAATGCAAAAAATAGATAGAGTCCGAGGAGAGAGAGAAAAAAATAAATGATGGTTTGAATATCGATCGTGATTTGAATGGGTTTAATGGAATTGATTTTCACCCCAAAGCGATCTCCTAGCGATCGATGCGTTTAACGGACTCGATGGAACGGGTGTGAAAACTTCAGACTGCGCCATCGAGATTCTAAATAGGATACACCAATACACATCAGTAACCACAGCGACGGTAAGACGGGACGAAGATATCGATCGCCACGATCGACTGACCAACTGGTGACATCGACATAGGCGACTAAAACCACGCGCACGACGATACAGAACAGTAGGATTCCCGACAACCATAGCGGAATTAGGCGAGAATCCCGAAAACACACGAGTTCGACGAGAAATCCCAACACCGCCAATCCCAAGAGAACGGGAAACGCCAGTTGATACGATCGAGACACCACCGTAACGACCCCGTCTTTAAATCGATCGAACAGTTGCTGTCGCCGTTGGAAAAAGTCGGCCGGTTCGCGGGTAATTTTGGCATAGTACTGCTGGCGAAGTTCGATGTCTTCGACTCCAGAATCCAGTTTGAGGGGTAGAGAACTGGTCGTGAGATTGTAGCTGAGTCTCGCGATTCCATACAGCCAGGGTTGGAGGATCTCGGTGGAGAGAGAAGGAACGAAGCTGGCGAAATCTTGCGCTTTACAGCGAAGGAGATTTCGATCGCAAGCCGTATCGACTTCTCGAGCAATTTGTTGGTAAAATCCTTCAGTTTCTAGGGCAGATCGATAATAGCCTTCATCTTCCACAGCATCTCGTAAAGCCCAAAAAAACACCCCTGCGGCGTAGTCATCGCAAATTCCCATGTCACAGGAGACTTTTCGCCACCCTCGATCGATCTCGATTTCCAACGAATCCTGTAACCGCCGAAAACTGGGACTGACTGCGTAAATTTCTTCTCTCGTTGCCTGAGGAACGGCGATTTGAGGGCGATGGCGTTCGGGAGAGACGCGACGCAAGCTGCTGTAAGCCGCCGTCAGACCCGGAGATTTGAGATCGTAGGTGTTATAAAGGCCGTATTGGAGATAGTTTACAAACGCGAACGTCGAGGTTACAAAAATGACGGGAGCGATCGAAAAAACAGCGGCATACAAAAGTTTTCGTAAGTTTTGAAGCCGCGAGCGAATTGCGATAACTCCGTAAGTTAGTGCGACGATGGGGACGATCCAAATCCCTTCTGGACGTGTATTCCAAAACAACGCTAACGCAATTCCCAAGCCGAGAGAATCTTGAAAAAAAAGTCGTTCGCTTTCGACATCTTTCAACAGATTCAACAAGCCCGCCAAAATTGTTGCTGTTAGCGGTAAATACAACACTTCTTGTAACGTTTGGCGGTTCCAGTGGTAGGAAAAAGGAGCCAAAGCGTAAATAGCAAAAAACAACAGCGTCAGCCACCGTTTGGGGAGCCATCGATCGATTGCCGTCGCTAAAAACAAACCCGCTCCTAAATATAAAAACTCCTGAGAAATTCGCAGCGGCAGTCCCAACCAATAACTCAACAAAATAAACCCAGGATATCCAGGCTGTCGCACTAAGGTTAATTCACCATACGGAACGTTTCCCCGTAATAAATTCGTTGCCGTAATAACGTATCTCAAATTGTCGTGAAATGCGATCGACGCACGAATTGGAAGATGGGCGACCGCCCACAGTTTAAACACTGCGATCGCGATCGCCCAAAGCCAAATCGAACGAACGACAGACTTCATGCTTTAACGCACGTTTTCCAAGCTGCGCGTACCACCCGTAAACCGGTCGAGAAAAATACTCAGCACCGTCCGATTTCGCACTTTAATATTGGCACTGACCGCCATCCCTGCTTGCAAGTCAATTTGCCGACCTGTTTTCAGTTCAAAATACTGTTGTTCGAGTTCGATCGTCACCGGAAACGCATAGAACGGACGGTTTTGTTCCGGTTCCAAAACATCTTCCCCGATCGAAACTAACTCACCGGGAAGCGTTCCGAACTCCGTCGCTGGGAACGCATCAATTTGCAGCTCGACTTCCATTCCCTCCTCAATAAAACCAATATCTTTATTGGTCACAAAGACGTTCGCGATGAGATTACTATTCGGAACGATCCGAATGGCAGGTTCCGTCGTATTAATCACAAAACCTGTCGTTCCCGTTTCCTCGTTCGCTGCGAAGTTCGGCAACACCTCAAACACGATTCCGTCAATAGGCGATCGAATTTCCGTATATTTCAACTCCTGCTCGGCGCGAGCGAGCTGACTGCTCAGTTGCGTGTCCTGCTTCTGGTTTTCAGCAATCACTTGATACGCTTCCCGCTGCGAAGAAGCGATGATATTTTGCAGTCGGGCGTTCGCTTCCAAAACCGCTGCCCGCAGGCGCTGTTCCTCACCCAACAGCCGATCTTTTTCCGATCGCCGTGCCAGCAAATCCGACTCCAAGCTGGTAATTTCCGCTTCCCGCCGCTGCATTGCTTCTTCTAGCTGCGTCATTTCCCCTTGACGTTCGAGGATTTCGTCTTGAGTACTCGACACTTCCCGTTCGCGGGTAATGACCTGTTGACGTTGTCGCGTCACCTGCAACCGAGCGATGCCCCCATTTTCGAGGAGCGGTTCCAAGTCCGCTAAAACCGCACGATCCTCGTCCAAGAGCGCCCGAGCTTGCGTCAGTCGTTGCTGAGCTTCCCGAAAGCGTTCCTGAGCGGTCGCGAGCTGTTGTCGATCGGCCGCCCGTCCGTTTTCCGTAATCGTCAAACGATTTTGCGCGTTTTCAATTTGTGCAGTGGTGGCCGCGATCTGTCCTTGCACCTGCGTCAACTGCGCTTCCAGTTGTCGGATTTGGCTTTCCGTCGCATCCTTCTGCGCTTCGAGTTCCCGAATGCGAGCGTTAACGCGCTGCTGCTGGGTTCGATCGAACTCGTTGCCCTCGCCGACGTAATCTAACCCGCTCACCTGAGCTTGATACGCTCTGGCTTCACTGCGGCGTTGGTCTCGCGCTTCCCGCAACGCTTCCACGTCTGCTCGTGATACAGTTGAATCCAACGTCAACAGTAGGTCGCCTTCTTTAACCTCATCGCCGCCGTCGACGTGAATTTCCCGGACCACACCACCGACCGGTAACTTAATTTCTTTGACCGAGCCTTCCGGTTCCAGTTTGCCCTGAGCGGGGACGGATTGGTCGATCTTCGCTAAACTAGCCCACAACAATCCCGAAGTCGTGATACCCACGATCAGCCAGATAAACGCCCGTGCCCAAAACGCAGGCTGTTCGAGGATAACGGGTTGGTCTTGAATGGATTCGAGTCGTTCGATATTCATAATTCTTTTGGCTGAGGTGGCACGGCACGCACCACCAACCGTGGTTTACAACTGCGATTCTTGCTGTTGGTACAGACAGTAATAACGTCCTTTGAGTGCCATCAATTCTTTGTGAGTGCCTTGTTCGACCACAGCCCCCGCATCCATCATTAAAATCACGTCAGCATTTTGAACGGTGGGGAGACGGTGGGTGATGAAAAAGACCGTGCGTCCTTTGAACTCTTCGACGAGGTTTTGACACACCAAACTTTCTAGGTTGTAATCGAGGGCGCTGGTGGCTTCGTCGAGAATGAGCAGACGCGGTTTTTGTAGTACCGTGCGTGCGATGGCAATCCGTTGCCGTTGTCCCCCCGAGAGCGAGGCACCCCGTTCGCCGACGATGGTGTTGTAGCCCTGGGGTAAGGTCATAATAAAATCGTGTGCGGCCGCGACTTTCGCTGCTTCAATAATTTCATCGTCGCTGGCTTCGGGATTGTTTAAGGCGATGTTGGCTTTAACCGTATTGTTAAACAAGAGCGTGTCTTGGAGTACCACACCGATCTGCCGTCGCAGGGAGTACAGTTCGACTTTACTAATATCGTAACCATCGATTTGGATGCGACCGCTTTCCGGGGGATACAGCCGTTGTACCAGCTTCATGAGGGTACTTTTCCCGGAACCGCTCTGTCCGACGATCCCGACAAACGAGCCGGCTGCATATTCGAGGTTGACGTTAGCCACTTGCAGCGGACCGCTGGGGTTAAAGCGGAAGCAGACCTCTTCAAAGGTCACCTGACCTTCGATGTTCGGGAGGGGGATATTGAGTCGATCGGAGTCGTCACTTTCGGGTTCGGAGCCGAGAATGTCTCGCAGACGCTCGATCGACATCCCAACTTCTTGGAAGCTCTGCCAAACTTGGACGAACCGCAACAACGACCCGGTCACGTTCCCCGAGATAATCCGGAACGCGATGAGCTGACCGAGGGTCAATTCGTTTTGCAGCACCAAATACGCACCCACCCACAGCAGCAGCAACCCGGACAGTTTGTTGAGGAATCCGGCCACCGAGCTGGCGGCGGTATTGGTCAAAATAGTACGGAAACCGGCGTTCATGTAACGCGCGTACCGTTCGTACCAGTTCCAACGGGAGGTCAACTCGATGTTTTGTGCCTTCACCGTCTGAATCCCGTTGAGGGTTTCGACCAGGTACGACTGCGCGTCGGCGTAGCGTTCGGCCCGTTTTCGTAGCAGTCGCCGCACGATGGGGGAGACGAACAGAATCAAGGCGGTGAAGAAGGGAACGGTGATCAACGCCACGAAGGTCAGCACCAAGCTATAGGTGACCATGACGGCGATGTAAACCACTGAGAACACGGCATCGAGGACGACGGTGAGAGCCGTTCCCGTCACGAACTGGCGGATGTTCGCCAACTCATTGATCCGTCCTGCGATGTCGCCGACGCGCCGCTTGTCGAAATACCCTAACGGGAGGCGGAAGAGGTGATCGATCACCTCCGACCCCAAGGTTAAGTCGATGCGGTTTGTCGTATCGACGAACAAGTACGTTCGCAAGCTAGTCAGCAAGGCCTCGAACAAGGCCACCCCAACCATGAAGATCCCTAAAACGTTCAGGGTGTCGATACTGCGCTGTCCCAAGACTTTGTCAATGATGACCTGGGTGAGCAACGGGTTCGCCAGTCCGAACAGTTGAACGAAAAAGGAGGCGATGAAGACCTCGATGAGTACTTTTTTGTAGCGTAAGAGCGAGGGGACGAACCACCAGAAGCTGAATTTTTCGGATTGATCGCCGGCTGGCGGTTGGACGAGAACCACCTCCGCGATATCACCTTCGATCGTCTCGGCAATTTGTTCGGGGGTTCGGTGGAGGATGCCGACCTCGGGAACGGCAAGAACGACTTCTTTCTCGCTAATGCTGTAGATGACCGCATAGCTGTCTTGCCATTGCATCATTCCGGGGGCTTTAAGCCGCCCGATGGCGTTGGTGGGAACGCGGGCCAGTTGTGCGCTGACTCCCAGGGTCGGCATAATCGTCCCGCAACCGTAGAGAGAAACAGCCCCTTTGCTTTTGAGTTGTTGTTCGAGCAGTTTGCGAATCGCGTCTTTGCGGAAGTTAATTCGCATATGCTTGCAGAGCATATGGAAGCAAGCCAAAGGCGATCCGATGGGACCGCTGCCGCGCACGTAGGGATATTTCGGCGGCGGTGCGAGGGGATCGCGGGGGGGTTCTTGTGGGCGAGGGGGTGCTTCGGTGACTCCGGAAAGGGCGCTCGATTCTTCGGAGATGGGGACGATCTGCCCGTCGGTTTCGGGCGTGACACTGGGGAGCGATCGAGCGACGTTTTGCGGCCAGGGCAACCCCACCAATCTCAGGGGGGAAGGGAGCGTGATGGCAGACAGTCGATCGAGGTCGAGGCGACTTCCGATGTCGGCATCGCCGAACTTGCCGCTGCTGATCAGCCAAACCCGATTTCGATCGAGTCGGTTGGGGTCGAGTTGAGTTCCAGCGGGGAAGTCTAAAACCGTGGCTTGCGGCCAGATTTCATAACAGAGATCTTTGGCATTGGAGCTGGTATCGGCACGGCGTTGGAGTTCGGCGCTGGTCAGCTCGAAGACTTCGCTGAGACTTGGGTGTTCGCGAACGGCTCGATCGAACGACGGCTCGGCACTCAGACCGGCACGAAAGTCTTGGACGGGAATGCTGATACAGACGGTTTCCGTTGAAGCGATGACGGTTTCGCAGGGAATGCCCCGCACGACTCCAATCCAGCCGAGGACTTCCCCTTCACCGACGACGCGCAAGCTCGTCGTTCGCTCGATGCGTCGATCGTAGCCTAAGACGCGCACTTGGCCTTGGTAAATGATGGAAATTTGAGCGGGCATTTTGTCCCGCACTAAAATGGGTTGACCGACGCGGTAGCGCAACAGTTGAGCTTTCGCTGCTAACTGCCGCACCGTTTCCGGTTTCAGTCGATCGAACGGAGCCGTTTGGCGGAGAAAGTCTGATATTTGAGGTTGAGACGTTGTCTGAGTCATGCGGATGGTGAAGGTGAAGACAACCGATCGATTTCAGCAGAAACGAGGCTTTGAACTTCGGTTTGCAGCCAGCCTGCAAAAAGTTCGTCGAGCATTCGCGCTCGCATGGCATCGTCGAGCTGGGCCGGGTGGAACTCTTCTAAGCGAATGATGATAAACCACTCGGCGAGTGCGCGGGGCGGCCACAACTGTCCCGGTTGGCTGACGGAAAGCAATTTTCCGATGGCCGGGTGGGGACGATTGAGCGGCACGGGACCGAGTTTCCCCCCCGTTCGCGCTTCGGGGCCCTGTGAGTATTCACGAGCGCATTCTTCAAAGGTTTGTTCCCCTTCTTGGATGCGATAGTACAGTTCTTGGGCTAATCCATCGTCTTTGGTGCGAATGAGCGAATAGACAACTTGGTCGAGACTGCTTTTTCGGGTCATGAAGTGCGATCGCACTTTGCGTCCCCAGGTCTCTTCTTTGTATTTTTGGAGTAACACCGGACGCACAGCCACTTCTTCAAACTCGGCAGGGGTCATAGCATGAGCTTTCAGCCATCCCTGCTGCGCTTCCGGAGAGGTAAGCTGGTGTTGCTGGCAAAATTTCTGAATGGCTGCCTGTTTTTCTTCGTCGGTACAGGTGTAGTCGGCAACAGCTCGATCGATGACCAACCCCTGTAAAAACTGGGGCATGAGTTGGTAGCGCTTCAATAGTTTAGGTATTTCGCTGGCGGTAATCTCCCGATCTCCCACTTGAAAAACTTCAGTCATCGTCTCGCGTCAATTCAACCCACAGCACAAGTAACACTTTCAAATCTGTTGTCGTCAGCTGTCGCCCTTCTGACTCGACGACCTCGCTTCTGACAACTGACCGCCATCTGTGTAAAGCCATACTAATCGATTTTGCCCCTTACAAGCGAATTGGATCGCGCCCATCGGGCCAGACCGACTTCGATCGAGGGATGTTCCTTTTACAGCGCATCGTTAACCGTCAACAGTGAGCTGTAGGGGCGGGAAGATCCCGCCCCCAGGATCGTTCGCGACGGGTCAAAAAATTCTCTTTGACGACCGCTGCGATTTATTTGGCCTCCAACAGAAACGCCGCGCCGAGGCCGGCCGCCATTTCTTCCGGGGCGATCTTACCGTCTTGGTTCACGTCGAGCGCATCGAAGACGGCATCAGTCCCCGACCACTCTTCGCGGGTGATAAAGCCATCGCCGTCGAGGTCGTAGACTCGGAAGAGGTCTGCGGCCACGTTGTTGACGAGTTCCCGGCTTTCGAGGTGCTGGAGTCGAGCGGCCAGCAAAGCTTCTAGAAGTTCTAGGGCTTTGGAAAAACCTTTGATGCCTTCGTCGAGTTTTTGCGAAGCCATGGGGTCTTCAGCGTGCATTCGATCGAACGTCGCTTTATCGATCGAGATCCGTTCGATTTCCATTTGCGCGGCGGTTTCGGGGGACAGCTTGCGAGGAAGCGGTGTTTGGGTCGATTGCAGTTCGCTCAACAGCGCCGGGGAAATGGTCAGTAAGTCGCACCCCGCAAGTTCTGTGATTTCGCCGATATTCCGGAAACTCGCTCCCATGACTTCGGTTTGATAGCCGAATTTTTTGTAGTAGTTGTAAATCTTCGTCACGGACAACACGCCGGGATCTTCTTGGGCGGGATAGCTTTCGCGTCCGGTTTGTTTCTTGTACCAGTCGAGAATTCGTCCGACGAAGGGGGAAATTAAGGTGACACCTGCTTCCGCACAGGCCACGGCTTGGTGGAAACCGAACAGCAGCGTGAGGTTGCAGTGAATGCCATCTTTTTCGAGAACTTCACCGGCTCGGATGCCTTCCCAAGTCGAGGCGATTTTGATGAGGACTCGATCGCGCGAAACGCCTGCTGCCTCGTACTGGGCGATTAATCCTCGCGCCGTTTCGATGGTGGCTTCGGTGTCGTAGGACAGTCGCGCGTCAACTTCCGTTGAAACTCGGCCGGGAACGATTTCTAGGATTTTTAACCCAAACGCAACCGCTAACCGTTGAAACGCCAGATTCGCGACTTCCGAGGCGGATGCGTCTTTGCCTAAGGTTTGACGGGCTTGTTGAAGCGTTTCGTCAACGATGCCTTGATACTGGGGCATTTGAGCCGCAGCAGTAATTAAGGAGGGATTGGTCGTTGCATCGCGGGGCGTGAAGGTTTCGATCGCTTGGATGTCTCCCGTATCGGCGACCACGATCGTCATGTCCCGCAGTTGTTCGAGTAAGTTCGCGCTCATGATATCTCCTTTTTGACAGTGAACAGCGAGCAGTGAACAGTGAACAGTGAACAGTGAAAATGAGCTATCACTCCTTCGTCTTCCGGGTCTCCCTTGTCCTCTCTCTTACCTCCTCATCTAACTTACTCTTGGGGGTGTTTGAAGTGGCGCAAGCGCTTGGACATACTGTGCATGACTTCAAGGGCAAACATCGGTGTATTTTCAATGACGAACAGAAATCGTTCTCGATCGAGTATGGCTAGGGTACAATCGGTTTTTGCCACAGCGGTTGAAGCCCGAGTGCCTTCGAAATGGACGAGCGCACCTTCGCCAAACACATCACCTTGTTTGATGGTTTCAGCCACCTTGTCGTTGACTTTTAAATCGACGGCTCCCTCAATGATGCCGTACATGACATCACCGGGTTGCCCTTCTTCAAAGATGACTTCTCCAGTTGAGAATTTTTGGGGTTGTGCGTGTTTTTGAAAGATGCTAACTGTTCTCGCGGGATCTAACATAAACTTTCCTTAAGGTTTTCTGGGGTGACGATTTTTGTCGATAACATCAATTGAATCAGCTCGTTCGCCTGCAATATACGAATATAGTAATCCGAATTGCGATTTTAGATCGAGCTTCTTGTCTAAATTAGGGCTTTCGAGAGGAGGAATTCTCGAAGGCAAGTTTTTGATGTGTTCTTTCTATTTTGATTTGACGGCCGTATAATCGATCGAGGATTTTCTGGTTTGAGTAGAGACTCGCTGCTCAAAAACACGATCTTCACCGCAAGTTTAAGTTTTAAGATGTCTCAAAGGTTGCAAACACAATACTTCGTTTTTTTGCAATCTAAGCGATATGAGTTAGAATCACAAAATACTAAATTTTGTTAAATTTACATCTTTTAATCGCTTTGCATTTGATAGGCATCTCCGATTCAAAAAAACAATTTTTTATGAAAACAAAAACACAAAAAATAAATCGTTCGATCTGGTAATAAATTTCCAGTACAATACATTCAGATATCCTTTGTTTTTTGAGTTATGAAACTCCCCAAAAAGTTTATGCTCCTCGGTTCGGGTGAGCTAGGAAAAGAATTCGCAATCGCTGCTCAACGATTGGGAAGCTCGATCGTGGCAGTCGATCGCTATCCAAACACTCCTGCGATGCAAGTCGCCGATGCTTCAGAAGTTATTTCCATGCTTGACAGCGACGATCTCGAACAGGTTGTCAAACGCCATCATCCTGATTATATCGTTCCTGAAATTGAAGCAATTTATACCCCAAAGCTCCTAGAACTCGAACGCCAAGGCTTTACTGTTATTCCTACTGCAATGGCGACGAATTACACGATGAATCGAGATCGCATTCGCGAACTCGCTCATACTGAACTTGGGATTCGTACAGCAAAGTATGACTACGCTAACTCCCTCGCGGAACTGCAAACCGTGTCAGCCCAGATCGGTTTTCCCAATGTCGTCAAACCCGTCATGTCCTCGTCAGGAAAAGGGCAGTCGATCGTTCGATCGATGGAGGAAGTCACCAATGCTTGGCAATACGCCCTCGAAGGAGCGCGAGGTGAAAGTCACAAAGTTATCGTTGAAGAGTTTATCGATTTCGAGGTTGAAATTACCCTCTTAACGATCCGACAGTGGGACGGACAAACATTGTTTTGTCCTCCCATTGCTCACCGTCAGGAGCGAGGCGACTATCAGGAATCTTGGCAAATAGCCAACATTTCAGAACCACAACTCGCCCAAGCACGAGAAATTGCTCGTACAATCACCTCCGCGTTAGGTGGGGCAGGTATTTTTGGTGTGGAATTTTTCATCACCCGCAACGAAGCGATTTTCTCAGAGCTGTCTCCTCGTCCCCACGATACGGGGATGGTGACGCTGGTTTCACAAAATCTTAACGAGTTCGAGTTACACCTGCGGGCGATTTTGGGACTTCCCATTCCCTCGATCGAGGTGTTATCGCCAAGTGCCAGTGCTGTCATTCTCGCCGATCGCACCTCTGACAAGGTGTCCTTTGAAGGATTAGCGGAAGCTTTGGCGGAACCCGATGTCGAAGTTCGCCTGTTTGGAAAAGAAACGACACGTCCCTATCGACGGATGGGAGTTGCCTTGGCGAAGGGGTCAACCGTAGAGGAGGCGCGAGACAAGGCCAACCGAGCGGCGCAGCGGATTCGCCTCTGTTACGACTAACTGGGAGCAAAGAGTTCCCCCTCAGCTGAAACCGATTTTCACGGGTGACTGATGACGGGTGACTGCAACGGGTATGTTATGATATTGATGTAAAAGTCAATAGCTGATTTGGGGGGTCAAGGATTATGGTAAAGATCCGTCGTTCCCAAACCACGCGCCACGATCGATTGCGGAAAGCGGCGATTCAGAGTAACAAGCATCTCAATGCCATCATTCATCGATGTGGCGGTACGGACAAAGAACAGATTGCGGGAAAAGATCGCAACACTTACGCGACCGTTGCTGATATGAATAACATTGCTGTCAAAGGGACGATGGCTCACGTGATTCAACTGACGCAAGGGGTGAAACAAACCCGAGACGCTTATAGTGACGTGGAACTGGCTCGAATTGCACTGTTGGAAATGTTGGAAGCTCAGGTGTTAGAAGATCGAAAACCCCAGGGTCATGCAGAAATTATCCGTTTAGTCGATCGAGAAATTACAAATGTCATTCCCTCGCTTTTGAAACAAACTCGGAAAAGTGGACGTCGATAACGGTTCGCGTATTGCCGATCTGCTACGATCGAGAAACGATGGTTGCACCTCGATCGAACAGATAACATAAGTTTTGAGAACGGTCGAGTCTATAGATTCGACCGTTCTTGTTTGAAGAACGTAAATCCAAAAAACTTGAAGTCGAGCGAGGTGACATCACCCGCGCTCGAGCTTTGTGGAAAACCGCGATTGCGACTTCTGTTAGAGGACGCTTTCCATTCCATAATCTTCACTTTGAATGAAATTTGGAGGAATATTTCTAACTCTGTCAAAGCTTTGTTTTATAAAAATAATAACTCAAGTCGGGTGCATCTCACTTTTGCGATCGGAACCCCACTCATCCTCTCCTTACTAAGGGGAGATGCTGAAGGCAGAGGGGTCATTCTACGAAATTAAAATACATCCCTCAATTCTTATTTTTTCTGAATTTTAATTCTTTTTATGGAATTTAGATTGGCTTATTTTGTATGGAATTGAGATTTTCTATTAAATTTCACTCCACTCAGAAATCGAACGAATTTGCTCGAGTGTATGCTCGTATTTTAGAATATCTCCTTGCCCTCGATACAGTCTGGCTGCTCGTTGAAAATCTTCGATCGATCTCTCTCGATTTTGAAATTCGTTATTCAAGATTGCTGCACGATTAAAGTAAGCATCAGCATAGTTCGGCTCGAGTTCGATAGCTTTATTGAAATCCGCTAAAGCCTCTTGGAATTGTTGAAATTCAGCACGAGCAACCCCTCGATTGAAATAGACGATCGAATCGTTCGGATTAATTTGAATTGCTTGTGTATAAGCTTCGATCGATCCCTGTAAATCTCCGATTTGCGCTCGCGCCAATCCTAAGCCCAAATAAGCTTGGAAACGATCTCCTTCAAGCTGTAAAGTACGGTTGTAATCTGCAATTGCACCGGAATAGTGACCCAGATCGGCTTGAATATCTCCACGAACGAGATAAGCTTCAGAGCGATTGGGGGCAAGGGTGATGGCTTGGGTTAAGTCAACCAGTGCTTCTAGGGATTCACTTCGATGTTGGTGACGGATTAAACCCCGATAGACATAAGCCGTCGGATGGCGTGGATCGAGGTCGATCGCGTGAGATAAATCGGCGAACGCCCGGTCGAAATGACTTTGTTGGTACGAAATAAATCCCCGATAGACGTAAGCTTCAGCATAGGTGGGATCGAGGGCGATGGCTTGGGTAAAATCCTCGAGCGCCTGAGTTAAGTTTCCCTGCTGATAGTGGTTCGCTCCTCGAAGGTAGTAATCGATCGCACTCCCAGTAGATACCTCGTTCGCGATCGAGATTGTGGGAGCCACCAAACTCACCAGTACCACCACGCTACTTGAAATGACGTTCATGATGCCATCGAAAGTTGTCTCTTCGATCGTAAAGCCTCGATACTCCCAAACCCCGGCTTCTCGAAAAAGCAATGCGATCGTACCGTACACAACCGGGTCTGTTGGAATTGCGGTGGTATTTGATTGCCTATGATACCAAAACCCTTGGCATCGGGGCGGACGGCCGTTCGCCTCGACAACGATATGGGTATCGTAAGCAACCCAATACCACCGCAATTTCAAGAGAACTAAAAATTATTATTGGATCGTATCAATTTTTGAAATCTAGTTTTTCTGTTTGATAGGAAGATCGTGCCAATTCCCTGAATGAACATCGTTCTAATTTCAATCGTTTGAAGACGAGAAGAGAGTCAATCTCTAGATTGCCGAGAAATTCAATCTTTAAAAATTCCTGCTGCATAGTTTAGCTCTACTGATGTCATAGCATCTTGACAAAACACACGAACAGCTAACCTGCTGACACGACCCGCAAGAAAACGCTGAAATATACACTAGAAAGGCATTACAGTCGTTCTAAAAGGGGTTTACACAGGGAAATCAAAAACAAGCTGAAATACATTGTTAGTACAATATACACATTATGTATGCTATGCTATGGTAGAGGCGGCTCACTCGAGTTCAAACCAAAACCCGAAAACTTATGACAACCACGAAAGATCGGAACCTAGCACCTTCGACTGTGGAGATTCTAGAAAATCCGATCGGATTTTCTAATCCCTCTGCTGTGAACTGGAAGCAATACCTCACCGCAGCTGTCGATTTCATGTTTGCAGTTTTGGTTCAAGTCGAACAGAATTTAGAAACACTCTGATTAGCAGTTTGTTGAAGGGGTTGAGAGTTTTCATTGCTAATCCGAATGACTAGAAGCAGCAATCGTCGGTCATAGGCTATGCTGACAAATATTCACCCTTGAAAATTGTGACTTTCAGGGAAGTCCATGGTCGATCGATTCGATCTCGAACGTCTCGTCTCGTTTGCTGACGTCGCGAATGCAGCCGAACGCTTGCACGGTGTTGCCCACTGCACGCCTGTCATGACCTCACGAACCGTAGATGAGCGCGTGCAAGCTAACGTCTTCTTTAAATGTGAAAACTTCCAACGCACGGGATCGTTTAAATTTCGCGGTGCTTACAACGCCCTCTCTCGTCTGAGCGACGAGCAAAAACGACGGGGCGTTTTGACGTATTCTTCAGGCAACCACGCCCAGGCGATCGCCTTAGCGGGTAAGCTTCTCGGCATCTCCACCACGATCGTCATGCCGGAAAATGCGCCCGAGGTGAAGTTAGAGGCGACAGGAGACTACGGCGCGGAAATTGTTCTTTACCATCCCTCGGAAGTCGAACGGGAACGCCTCGGCCGCCAGATTGCAGCCGAACGCGGTTTGACTGTCGTTCCACCTTACGACCATCCTCACGTTATCGCGGGTCAGGGAACGGTGGCGAAAGAATTGTTTGAAGAAGTTGGCGAACTCGATTGCCTGCTGGTATGTTGTGGCGGAGGGGGGTTACTGTCCGGTTGTGCAATTGCGGCTCGAACCCTGTCGCCGAGCTGTCGCACGATTGGAGTCGAACCGGAACGAGCTGACGATGCGACGAGATCGTTTTACACGAAAACGCTACACACCATAAAAAGCCCCGATACCATTGCGGACGGGGCGAGGACACCGAGCTTGGGAGAGATAACGTTTCCGTTGGTGTTGCACTACGTATCGGAAATGGTTGCTGTGTCGGAAGCGTCGATCGCTCGATCGATGTTTTTTCTTTGGGAACGGATGAAGCTCGTGGTGGAACCGACTGGGGCGTTAGCGACAGCCGCGCTGCTCGAAGGAGAAGTTATCGAGCCGAATACCCGTGTTGGCGTTGTCGTGACAGGAGGAAACGTGGCGTTGTCTCAACTCCCTCATTTGCTCGACCTCGCGCAGCACTAGCTCGAGATGAAGACGTATTTATGCAGTCTCTAGCCACTCGAAGATTCGATCGAGCTGGTCGATGGTAATGAGTCCATACTGCCACAACACCATTGAAAACGTATTAGGAGAGTTTTCGCCTCGGCGGAGCGCCAAGTCGATGGAGTTCGCAGGGATGGATAAATCGTCTTGTAAAAAGCGGATTAATTTAGAAAGCTTGTTAAATTTCATTTTTCAATTCCGACCCGTTCGTGCAACACCCTTACTATGAGATAAATTCTATCGCCAATCTACGATCGATATAACCTTTAAACTGTGATCTAGATCGCTTCACCTCGCGATCGAATCCTGTTTCCATCAATTCCCAGCCCCTTTTATAGTCTGCGATCCCCATGCTGCCTGCATCATGCTACCTCTCGATTCGCTGCCATTTCGACCTCGATCGTTTCGTTAAGTTTTTTCAATTTAAGCTCTTACTTCCAGACATGAATTGTTACAGGAAAAAATAAATATTTTTTGAAGAAAATCTAAAGCATTCTCGAGATTGGTTCTAGGATCGGTAACTTCACGGATGTTAATTAACGGCCACTTCCCAAACTGTCCGTATATTCCGCAATCTCAAAAACAATGAGATTAGGCTGGAAGCAGGTTGAGTGTTGGATAGGGATAAATACGATGAAAGAAATGGACAATCTGCCAAAAGTCCACAGTAGCGGCTGGATTTTTCAAACCTGGGCTTCCTTCATCATTGCGATTTCGACGATGTCAGTGGGAATCATCTACCTTCCCGTTGGTGCTTGGCACAAAGCCTTTTTGGGAATGGGACTTTTGTTTTCTGTCGGCTCGACGTTGAACGTCGCGAAAGTCACCCGTGACCTCCACGAAGCAACCCGGATTACGTCTCGACTCGATGAGGCACGCATTGAAAAGCTCCTCAGCGAACACAGTCCGCTCTCCTAGTCGAGCGAAATCAGGGAAGATACTGTAAAGGGCGGTGTTAAACCGCCCTTTTTGAATCGGGATGACTGGATTCGAACCAGCGGCCCCTTCGTCCCGAACGAAGTGCGCTACCAAGCTGCGCTACATCCCGACTTGGGTTGACTATTCTAACATAGATAAGATATCACAGATCGATTGAGCCTGCATCTTTATTTGCCTGTTTTTTTCAAAAAATCTCCCAAAACTTTTTTATCGATCGTGTCAAACTCCCCCGAACCAGGAACGCTATACGTTGTCGGCACTCCGATCGGCAATCTGGAAGATATGACGTTTCGCGCCGTGACGACCTTGAAAACCGTCGATGTCATTGCGGCTGAGGACACGCGCCATACGGGAAAACTACTACAACACTTCCAAATCTCAACGCCCCAGATCGCCTATCACCACCACAATCGATCGCAGCGAATTCCAGAAATCCTCGATCGACTGCAACGGGGAAATGCGATCGCCCTAGTGACGGATGCGGGAATGCCGGGAATTTCCGATCCCGGTTACGAATTGGTGAAAGCCTGTGCTGAATCGGGGGTTTCTGTGGTACCGATTCCGGGCGTGAGTGCCAGCATTACAGCGTTGAGCGTTTCAGGACTCGATTCCCAACGATTTACCTTCGAGGGATTTTTACCGACGAAGGGAAAGGAACGGCGAGAACGCCTCGAACAGTTAGCCGGAGACGTGCGCACCTTGATTTTCTATGAAGCGCCCCACCGATTGCGAGAAACCCTATCCGATCTAGCAGCGGTTTTGGGAAAACCGAGATCGATTGTCTTGGCACGAGAGTTGACGAAGCGATTTGAAGAGATTTGGCGCGGTACCTTAGAAGAGTCGATCGAGCGGTATCGGGAGCGGGAACCGAAGGGAGAATATACGATCGTCGTGGCGGGGGCGAGTTCCGAATCGATCGTGTTGTCAGAAGAGGCTTTGAAAGCAGAGTTACAGCAGTTAATGGCACAGGGCATCTCGCGCTCTCAAGCCAGTCGCCAACTCGCACAGTCGTCCCAGTTGTCGCGCCGTCAGCTCTATCAACTCGCGCTGACGATCGAGCTCGATTGAGATACGGTTTAGGAAAAGCACGCGAACGAAAAAAAGGAAACATTTACCCTGTACTGAGTAGCATTGAAGTCAGACTTATTAACGCTTCGATCTCAATTGAAACGCATTGCAAATTATGTTCGTTTAAGTGAAGATAAACTTTCGTTTCAGTACGCGATCGATCTCAAAAATATCTTGACTGTTTGAGTCTTTTTAAGGTATTTTACGATCGGTTCGAGGTCTCGTTGTATTTTTAGTCTTGAAGCATCGATCGTTGCATATATCAAGCGTTCCAATGATTGACAAACTGCATCGAAAGTAACGATGGTAGAGAGATGAGGGAATTGAAAATTTTAAAGGTTCGGAACTCGTTAAGATGTGTTATCTAAAGTCGTTCCAAAAAAAACGTCACAGTAAGATTGATTTAGTCGTGTCATAGCGCAGAAACAAAAATTATGCTGGATTCGTTTTCTAAAGCCGTTGCTGAAGCTGATACCCAAACGACTTATGTCGAAAGTTACCGTATTGCAGAACTGCGTCAATTTATCGAAACGGGTTCGCATCGCATCGAAATCGCCAAAATGTTAGGCCAACAGGCCAAATCGATCGTGGCAAATGCAGTATCTGCGATGTTAACCGAAAACCCTCAATTAATTCAGGAAGGTGGAAACTGCTATCCCGCTTCTCGCATGGCTGCATGTTTACGCGACGGCGGGTTTATCCTGCGCTATATCAGTTACGCGCTTTTAGCAGGGAATGCATCTGTCCTCGAAGAACACTGTCTCTTTGGCTTGAAAGAGACTTACAACACTCTCGGTGTACCTATTCCTTCTGTACTTCGCGCCGTTGCAGTAATGAAAAACTCGACCCTCGAACTCGTTGAAAACTTATTAGGAGATAGTGACGCATCTATGAAAGCATCTTTAGTTCTAGAAACGTCGCAGTATTTCGATCTCGTGACAACGGCTTTATTGTAGACTTTAGCATGAATCCTACCCTCGAAATACCATCTGTTCGACAACTGGAGAACTCACGAATTTTGAAGCGATGAAATCGAACATTTCCACAGTTATTAATATTGCAGAAGTTGCCGGACGTTTCCCGAGCGAAAGCGATCTCACGACGATGCACCGTTACTTAGAAAACGGGGACGCTCGACTGGAAGCTGCCGAAAAACTCGCCACCTATCACGATGCCCTCGTGCGCGATGCGGGTGATGCTGTTTTTCAGCGTCACGCCAACCTCCAAAAACCTGGTGAAGGTGCAGATACGCAAGAGAAAGTCCAGAAGTGCTATCGCGATATCGCTCACTATTTGCGGTTGGTCAATTATTGTTTAGTGACTGGGAATACGAGTCCACTCGACGAGTGGGGCATTGCAGGAGCGCGAGAACTGTATCGCACGTTAAAGTTGCCCACAGTCCCTTACGTAACTGCGTTTGAGTACCTTCGAGATCGCGCTCATGCTGGATTGAAGCTGTCGCCGGCTGCTTTGTCGGAACTGCGATTTTATTTGGATTATTTCATTAACGCGATGTCGTAATCTGTAGGCGATCGAAATCCGTGGGCGATCGAACGCGACTCTGTCGCTATCGAAACAGCCAAACGGGAAGATGACAGCGACGCAGCATTTGCGCCGTCGTACTGCCAATAACTAAATGACGGATGCGACTGTGACCGTAAGCGCCCATCACCATCATATCGATGGGATGGGTTTCAATGTAATTGGCGATCGCGTTTTCCGTTTCGCCGTGTAGCAAATGACAGATCGGCTCGAATCCCGAAGCTTTCAAGCGCATTTCGGCGACTTCTAGATTCTCTCGCTGGGTTTTGTCTCGTCCCATTTTCGCGATCGTGATAACGTGTACGGTCAAATCTTGGAAGACGGGAGACGACACCATGAAATCGAGGGCTTTTTGACAGCCTTTTCCGCCGTCGTAGGCCAAAACCACTTGGCGAATCGGATGGAAATCTCGCGAGGTGACGAGACAGGGCTTGTGGCTCGATCGAACGATCCGTTCCATGTTCGCCCCGAGGTGTTCTGAGGCAAAGGCCGCTGTTTCGCCGCGTTTTCCCATCACGATAACGTCGGCTTGTGACTCGAATTCGTGAAACAAATCGACTAAAAATCCGGTGCGGTGGGTTTTCACGATTCGATCGATCCCGTGCGATCGCAACCGTTCTTCCGCATCGTCGAGAATAATTGTCGCGCGGGCGTGCTGGAGTGTTGCCGTCTCCCGCTCTAAATCGACCAATCGATCGAGCAGTTCTTGATGGGCGTCGATGCCAATCGTACCGCTGTAGTCGGGATTGCTCAGGGCCTGCTGTTTTCGGATATCGGTCACGTACAACACTTCGATCGCTCCGTCGATACGCTGCGCCAGCCAGGCGGCGTATTCGTATCCGATCTGTGCGAACGCGGAACCATCAGTACAAAGGAGAATGTGTTTCATCGGTAATGGGTCGTAAACAATCGAGTGATATCGATCTCTGTAGATTCCTTAAAACGAGTCGGTAGAAAATGCAAATTTTTGCATATCACACGTTTGGAAGACTATCGAAATCTGCAAGAAATTCTCAACTAAAACACGGTTTAGAAGACTGTAAGATTCATTTTCTCATAGGTTGATAGTAATGATTATCAATTAATGGATGAGATTTCTTCGATCTCGTTAAGGGAATTGTTGCGGGAAAGCGAGCCATTATATCATCTCCATTCACCAGTTTTTACATTTGTAGAATTACCCAATCGTTTGATAGAAAAAAACGAATATTTTGCTATGATTCTTTAAGTACCCTTCTGCCTGCCAAGGTCAAATCTACAACCAGCGACAGTGGGGCAACGTTCAAACGTTTATAGCTTAGGTAATCACATGGCCAGAGAAGTCTACGTCGAGAAGGACGATTGTACGAGCTGCATGCAGTGTGCGAACAACCTGCCCGAAGTTTTTCAAATGGACGACGAAAACCTCGCTGAGGCTCACGATTCCGCTGGTGCGGACGAAGATGCGATTCAAGACGAGATCGATTCTTGCCCTGGAGTGTGCATTCACTGGAAAGAGTAATCGACCAGTCATTTCAGGCAGTCGCTTTTCTGGAATCGTCTGTTGATTCAGCGAGCAGTGATTCGTATTTTCATATTTTGAGACAGATTTTATATCTGTAAAAACAGCACTTTCGATCGAAAGTGCTGTTTTTAGATTGAAACGGAAGAGAGTCCGATTTCACGAGGAACGCATCGATCTAATGACCGCTTAAATCTTGAAAGGCTTCCGGTTTATTATGAATTGCGTGCCGCTCGAGTACAGTTGCACTGGCTTCGTTCAACCCGATTAACTTGACTTGAACGCCATTGCGACGGAAGCCGATGACCACCTTATCCACAGCCGCCACCGCCGATCGATCCCATAAATGAGCGTTCGAGAGATCGATCGCGGCGAGATCGAGTTCCTCCTTAAAATCAAACGCTTGGATAAACCGCTCTACTGATACGAAGAAAATCTGTCCGGCGACGCTGTAAATTCGCTCTTTTCCGTCGGGACTCAAGACCGAGTCGATAAAGACCAAACGAGCAATTTGTTCCGAGAAAAAGATCGCACTCAAGGCTACGCCACTCAAAACCCCCCAAGCTAAGTTATGCGTCGCCACAGTCACCACAACTGTCGTGAGCATCGTCGCCGTTTCGCTACGGGGGAGACGATGAACGTTGGAGATCGACGACCAATTGAACGTTCCGATCGACACCATAATCATCACCGCGACCAACGCCGCCATGGGAATTTGTTTGACCCAATCCCCCATCACCAGCATGAAAAACAGCAACAATACGCCAGCGCTGAGGGTTGACAATCGCGTTCGTCCACCCGATTTAATATTGATGACTGACTGTCCGATCATGGCGCATCCGGCCATCCCACCGAAAAACCCGGTTACGATGTTGGCGATCCCTTGGCCTTTCGCTTCTTTATCTTTATCGCTCATCGTATCCGTCAGTTCGTCCACGACACTTGCTGTCAAGAACGATTCCAGCAAACCCACCATCGATAGCGGGAGTGCGTAGGGGAAAACGATTTTCAGCGTTTCTAAATTGAGCGGAACTTGTGGTACGCCGAACGTTGGGAAGGTTGTCGGTAACGTTCCCATATCGCCGACAGTCGGCACGTCAACCCCCGAGAAAATTGCGATCGCCGTTAAAGAAACGATGGCCACCAGTGGCGAAGGAACGACTTTCGTAAAGCGCGGCAAAATATAGATAATTGCTAAACCGCCCAGAACCATTCCGTAGACGACCCAAGAGACTTCTTCAAGTTGCGGCAGTTGAGCGTCGAAAATGAGAATGGCCAAGGCGTTGACGAAACCCACCATTACCGCTTTGGAAATAAAGCGCATTTGACGGCCGAGTTTCAAAAATCCCCAAGTAATTTGGAGAATTCCCGTCACGATCGTGGTGGCTAACAGGTAATCGAGACCGTGGTCGCGAACGAGGGACACCATGAGTAAAGCCATCGCACCCGTCGCGGCCGAAATCATTCCCGGCCGTCCGCCTAAAAAGGCAATGGTCAAGGCCATTGTAAAGGAGGCATACAATCCGACTTGCGGATCGACCCCTGCAATAATTGAAAACGCAATTGCTTCGGGGATCAGCGCCAAAGCAACCACTGCACCGGCCAGAAGATCTGCCGATATGTTAGAAAACCAAGCTTTTCGGATCGAACTCGTCATTCCCTCTCTCGATCGACTCCATCAAAAAACCCATCTTTGACAAAGATGGGTTTGTAACATTTTTTTACACTATATGACGACAAGGGGGGACTTGTCATGTTGCGACGAGTAATTTTACTCATTGTCCGAGATGGACGAATCGGAAAGCTGGCGAATAGAGTCGTGTTATCGGGATCGATCGATTGAATTGGATTGAATTGAATGGTCTCGATTTTTTTAGAAGTCCGTTCGCGTTCCCGGTCAAGCCAGACTCGCATCACACATTGAAAATGTCTCGAACTGTGAGATCGATCTGCGAGAAAATTTGGGATGCGATCGAATCCTCTTTTTCAAACACCGTTTCTCGATATTTTCCCTTAACAAGCTTCACAATAGAGATCGACTCCGAAAACAGCTTGACAATCCAATATTCGGAAATTCCAAGTGCTTCGTATTCGGCTCTTTTTTGACGATAATCGCGATCGATCTGTTCTTCTCCCGAACTCACCACTTCCACCACCAGCAGCGGTGCAGAAGTTAAAACTGCCGATTTTCCCCGAATTTCCTGGCATTGTTGCTGAGTAAACACCACCACGTCGGGGAGACGACAGCGATCGATTGACGTCCGAACTCCCGTTCCACTCGATCGAACCACCCAATCGACCTGAAGTGTTTGAATTTACCGATAAAAACAAACGAATAAAAACGCGATAATCGCTTCGTGAAGATCGGAGGCAGGAGGCATAATTTCTAAATGTCCCGCCACTAATTCAGACGATCGATCGGTGTCATCGTCATAACTCAAATATTCCTCAAATGTTAGACGAATAGGAGTTCTAATCATTTCAGATCCCTTTTCCAGAATCGTATTTAGAAGCCTGTCTCAAAGTATTTGAAAACCGAGAATCAGCCTTACTTGCCAACCCCCACTGCTTCTTTCCGATAGCGCGTTTCCAAATAAATCAGCAGTGCGTTCACATCCGCTGGATTCACTCCACCAATCCGCGAGGCTTGTCCGATCGTCAGCGGACGAACTTTCGTCAACTTCTCCCGCGACTCCTTCGAGAGCGTATCGATCGCGTTGTAATCTAAATCCTGCGGAAGTGGACGGTTCGCCTCCCGTGTAATTCGATCGATTTGATTTTGTTGGCGTTGCAGATATCCCGAATACTTAATATCGATTTCCGCGCCTTCGAGTTCCACTAGCGTGAGATCGGGATTTCCCAAACCGAATCGCTCGAGATCCACATAATGGAACTTCGGACGGCGCAACAACTCCGCCAGCGTCGCCGAACCCTTGATTCCCTGCTGGGTGGCTTCGATAATACGCTGTCCGACTTCGTCGTGTTGCTTGACGCGGGTTGCGTGCAACCGTTCCTTTTCCGCCGCGATGTTAGCTTGCTTGCGTTGGAACAGTTCCCAACGTCGATCGTCGATGAGGCCGATTTCTCGTCCCAACGGCGTTAACCGTCGATCGGCGTTGTCCGATCGCAACACCAACCGATACTCCGAGCGCGAAGTCAACATCCGATACGGTTCCCGCAACTCCTTCGTACAGAGATCGTCGATTAACGTTCCGATGTAACTTTCCTCGCGGGGGAACACCAGCATTTCCCAACCCCGAACGAATCGCGCCGCGTTAATTCCCGCCACAATTCCCTGCGCCGCTGCTTCCTCGTATCCCGTGGTTCCGTTAATCTGTCCCGCACAAAACAGACCCTCGACTTTCTTCGTCATTAGTGTGGGAAAACACTGTGTCGCCGGAAGATAATCGTATTCCACCGCATACGCCGGACGCAGCATGATGCAGTTTTCCAAACCCGGAAGCGTCCGCAACATCCGCAATTGTAGGTTTTCCGGCAATCCCGTCGAAAACCCTTGAATGTAGAGTTCGGGAAAATCTCGACCTTCCGGTTCGATGAAAATTTGGTGACTCGGCTTGTCAGCGAAGCGAACGATTTTATCCTCGATACTCGGACAGTAGCGAGGGCCCTTCGCATCCACCCAACCGCCGTAAACGGGGGATAGGTGCAAGTTGTCCTGAATGATTTTGTGGGTTTCTGCCGTGGTTCGTGTCAGGTAACAGTTCATCTGTTCCCGTTCCACCCAAGCTTCGGGATCGAAACTGAACCAGCGCACCTCCTCGTCAGGGGGTTGCGGTTCCATCTGGCTGTAATCCACAGAACGCTTGTCTACTCGTGCAGGGGTTCCCGTTTTCAGTCGATCGACCTCAAATCCCATCCGTTGTAAGGTTTCCGTCAGTCCCACAGCGGCAAATTCTCCCGCGCGTCCTGCTGGCATGGATTTATTCCCCACCCAAATCACGCCGCCAAGGAAGGTTCCCGTTGTGAGGATGACCGTTTTGCACTTAAACGCAACGCCGAAGTAGGTTTGAACGCCGATAATTTCGTCGTTTTTGCCCAACACGATATCCGTCACCATGCCTTCGCGCACTGCCAGGTTTTCCTGATTTTCCACGATGCGCCGCATGATGGCTGCGTACTCCCGCTTGTCCGTCTGCGCCCGTAACGCCCAAACGGCCGGCCCTCGCGAGGCGTTGAGGACGCGCTTTTGCAGATAGGTTCGATCGGCCATTTTGCCGATTTCGCCACCGAGGGCATCGACTTCGTGGACGAGCTGCGACTTTGCGGGTGCGCCGACTGCGGGATTGCAGGGTTGCCACGCAATTTTATCGAGGTTCAGCGTCAGCAGTAGAGTTCGGCAACCCAATCGCGCGGTGGCGAGGGCAGCGTCGCATCCGGCGTGTCCTGCCCCCACGACGACCACATCAAATTCGTCTTGGAATTCTATGGGGGTGTTGACGGTCATGGCGTTTGTGTTGGGTTGGCAAGGGGTCAGTCTTCTATTTTAGTAAATTTGTTAAGCTTGATGCGAGAACCTTGGCGTTTCGGATACGATAGCAATACGGAAAATTGAACTCAGTTTTGAGACGTTTTGAGACGATTTCGCTCGAATTGATGGGAGATACAAGTCCGATGACGGAATTCTCCTCGAACAATTTCGCTTGTATCGATCGATCCCGAAGTTTTAAGAATATTTTCTTGTCAGACGCTCGAAACTTTTCGTCAAACCCTAACGCAAAACCCGAAAAAATCAATAGCTTCGATGGGAATTCGTCACTCGAGATATGACCTTTCGACGATCGCCCATCCGAGATGAAGGATTGCTAACAGGACTTGCTTTTCGAGAAATCGTTTGAAACGATCGACCCCAGCAAGCCATCTCGATCGACACCACACAACGACCGCACATCTGCGCGAACGAGCCAAAAAACTCATCTCCAAAGCAAAAATTGTCGATTTTGATAGTTGGCGATCTCTATCCTGAAGCGCGTGTGCAATCCTGCTGACAGCAGTGTCTCGTCTACACCTTATATATATGTCACCGTTTTGGAGGGGGAGATAAGGTGGGATCGATCCTCGTCTCCCTCATTCCGCAGTATCGACAAGCAACATTTCTAAAAACGCACTCGTCACGCGATAATCGTCGTCTTTCTTCAAATATGCCAGAGCTGCTTGGGCTTGGGGCTGTTGGAAGTGTCGCAACGCCAGAACAACGCGACTGCGAACGCGCCAGTTTTCATCGCTGACAAAGGGAAGTAACTGCTCGAGAGCATCGTCCTGTTTCGGCGTGTTCGCTAAGGTTCCTAGGATCTCGATGGCCATGAAGCGCACAACTGTATCAGCATCTTTGAGTGCGACTTGACACAAATCGTAAAGGGCCTCGGGGTCGAACAGTTCGATCGCGACGGCTAGGATACTCTGACGAAGCAACCAGTGACCGTCTTCGCGAAACAGATGGCGCAGATAAGGGATCGCCCGATCTCCATATAGCGACATAGAACTCGCCGCTTCAGCACGAACGTTATAGTCGGGGTCGTCCAGCATTTTGACCAAAGCATCGAACGCTAGGTCGTTTTGTTTTCGCCCGAGTCCCATGGCAACGAACGATCGAACTAATAGTTCGGGATCTTCGATCCGGCTTTTCAGCAACGGAACGGCGACCTCTGCGTCGTACTCGCGTAAGGCAGTTACAGCTCGCATCCGCTGCTGAGGGTCTTGACTGTTGAGAGAAATTTCGATCTGTTGAATGTCCATGCCCGCATCCTCGATCGCTCTTGTCAATTTTAGTTTACATAAATTTACAAAATGTAACAACAATCGAAGCGGCGGACAACTGAACTCGCGTAATATCCCCTAAAACAAAAGATGCGCCAAGCGGCGCAGGAAAGAGATAATTGCAGTTAGCACTCGATCGAGCCTAGTCTTCGTGTTCTTCAAACGGATCGATGAGATCTTTAGACGGCGGACCGAAAGACATATACACCCCAAGCGCCGTGATCGCGAGGAGAAGCGCCGCAATCGAAATGCTAAGAACTGTTGCAGGTTCCATACACGAATTAAAAAATGATAGCTCTTCCCCTATAATATTACGAAAACTTAAAATTCTCTCAGATACAACTCACCCCTGGTTAACTCATGGCACAGAAGACTCGTTTAGGCAATATCCTCAGACCCTTAAATTCCGAATACGGGAAAGTCGTTCCGGGCTGGGGAACCACGCCTCTGATGGGGACGTTCATGCTTCTCTTTTTCGTCTTCCTACTCGTCATCCTGCAAATTTACAACTCCTCACTCCTCATTGAAGGCGTTGATGTAGACTGGGCGAACTTGACGCGCTAACGAGCTGGTTCAGTTTGGGCGAGTGTCTTTCGCTTCCAACAGAGTCCCGGTTCGGCCGGGATTTTTTGTCGGTACAATATAACGACATTGGGGACGCTCCCCGCAACGCTGCTCTTCCACATTGCAGGAGACAAAATCATGAATATTTTTGGGATTGGCTTACCCGAGGCGATCGTCATTCTGGTTATTGCTTTGCTGATCTTCGGACCGAAAAAGCTCCCAGATATTGGAAAGAGCCTGGGGCAAGCCATCCGCAGCTTCAAAGATGCCTCGCAAGAGTTTGAAAACGAGTTGAAGCGAGAAACTCAGCAACTCAACGCGCAAAAGTCGCAAGAGGTGAACAGCCAAGCGTCTGCTGCGACTTCTTCTGAAGAAACCTCGAAATCGTAATCGTTCAATCCCAATGACCTCGAGTTCTGCACCCGCTAAACTCTTAATCCCTCAACTCGTCGTCGGATTGGGAAACCCCGAGCCGAAGTACGATCGAACTCGCCATAACATTGGATTTGCGGCTATCGACGCACTGGCTCGATCGTGGCAGATTCCCCTAAGCGAACAGCGTAAATTTAAAGGGGAGTTCGGTGAAGGAACCGCAACTGGCCAAAAAATCCGCCTGCTCAAACCGCTCACCTATATGAATCGATCGGGTGAGTCGATTCACGCTGTTGTCAATTGGTACAAACTGACTCCCGAATCTGTCCTTGTGGTTTACGACGATATGGACTTACCCGTGGGACGCATTCGACTGCGCTTGACTGGATCGGCTGGGGGACATAACGGTATGAAATCCACGATCTCCCATTTGGGAACCCAAAAGTTTCCTCGCTTGCGAGTTGGGATCGGACGGCCGAACTTGGTGGGAAACAATTCAGTGTCCCACGTTCTCGGTAAATTCTCCCCCCAAGAAAACGAGATCGTTTCCGATGTGTTGTATCTCGTTCGAGACGCGATCGAAACTAGCTTGAAAGAAGGTGTAGAGAAAGCCATGAGTCTCTACAACAACCGCAACGTCGCACCTGAAAACGGTTGAGTTCTCAACGTTTACCTAAAACCACCGCTTACGTTCGCGTGACAGACTGCTCTTGGCATCGCGGCCGGTTGGTCGGCGAAGTGACAGCAGGAACGTTCGCGTGGCAGTTTGAATGGCAGTTTCGCCGATCTCGCCTGATTGTCGAACCTTCTCGCGGACGCGCCCTCATTCAAGAACCCCTCGGACGGTTTTTAGAACAGCAGGATTACCAACTCGAACCGGGGAGCGATTACTCCTTCACGATCCGAGCTGATATTTAACCCGATTTACAACAGACAAAACCCGACTTTTCAATAAAGTCGGGTTTTGTCGATCGAGTTGCTCGTTAAATTGTCAAATTTTGATGACATTAAGGATGGCGTCTCAGATCGTTATGTCAAGAAAAATTGACATAACGATCCCTGCAAAACCTATAACTTCGTCAAAGTCCCTCAAATCAATTGTTTCCGCCCCTTGTATCTTGGAGCAACTTTTTGCAAGATATACCTAGCCGGACGATCCCGGCGATCCCAAAGTCATTACAAACTTTCGGCATCTCTCGAAACCTCCGTTCGTTTGTCAAGATTTCTTGACGCTATCGTTCGAGATAGACCCCAAAGCACTATGTCACAAGAACGCCCGCCTTTAGAGGAAATGACCCTGCGCCAGCTACGGAAAGTAGCGAGCGAGTGCAATATTTCCCGATACAGCCGAATGCGGAAAGCCCAATTGCTAGACGCGATTCGCTCGGTTTTACCGGAACAAACCATTCAACAACCTCAAAGTCCAACTAACTCATCTCGTCAACTGGAGGCTCAGGAAGCAGTGGAAGCAGCAAAATTTGAACTCGGTCAAGACGATCGCACAGGCGGCGAACTCGCTTCAGTCGATGAAGGTCTAGCCGATTTGCCCGATGGCTATGGCGAAAGCCGCATCGTCCTCATGCCTCGCGATCCCCAATGGGCTTACTGCTATTGGGACGTATCGAACGAGCATCGAGAAGAACTCCGCCGTCAAGGCGGCCAACAGCTCGCCCTTCGGATTTACGACGCGACCGAGATCGATCTCAACAGCCAACGCCCGCACAGCATCCAAGAATATCCCTGCGACGAACTGGCGCGGGAATGGTATCTGCCGATTCCCGTCAGCGATCGCGACTACATCGTCGATATTGGCTACCGCTGTGCAGACGGCCGTTGGTTAGTCCTCGCTCGCTCGATCTCCGTTCACATTCCTCCGGTTTACCCCTCTGATTGGATCGAAGACATCTTCCTGACCATCAATTGGGACGAAGAACTGCGCAGCAAAACCTTCGTGGAACTGGTTCCCCCGAGCAAAAAAGTTCCTGCCGTCGATAATCCCATCTACGAAGAAATCTTCGGCATGGCCAAATCAGCCGAAGCGCAACGGGTGGCTGGCTCGCTGTTCGGTTCCATGCAACAAGTGCCCGAACAAGCTATCAGTTCCTATGTCTTCCCCTCCGGTGTGGGAATGTGGGCCGTTCCAACTACCTCCGGTATGGTGTCCGGTCTGACCATGTCCGGCGTGGGAATGTCGGGGGTCGGTTTCAGTGCCTCCATGCCCCCAATTCGCCCACGCAAATTCTGGCTGATCGCCGATGCAGAACTGATCGTGTACGGTGCGACCGAACCCGACGCCACCGTAACCATTGGCGGCCGTCCCATCAAACTCAATCCCGACGGCACCTTCCGCTTCCAAATGTCCTTCCAGGACGGACTCATCGATTACCCCATCATGGCCGTTGCAGCCGATGGCGAACAAACCCGTTCGATTCACATGAAATTCGAGCGCGAAACGCCGTCTCGCAACACCAACACCAAAGAAGAAGCTGTCGAAGAATGGCTCCACTAAGGTAAGGAGGCGTCGGAGCGGGAGTCACCCCGCCTCGATTCGATCGATTGTTTCTCAATGCAAAACCCCGGTCTCTTTCAGAGGAAACCGGGGTTTTTTAATTCGAGATCGAAGTTATGGGATTATTCGCTCCGTTGGAACGATGCCAGAAACTCTCGAATCTTCTCCGCTGCCACATCGCGACCGCCCAAGCCAAAGGCCAGAGCCACCGCGACCGCCAGCGCACCGAGCAGTAAGCCAAAGGCGAGATTAACGATGTCCGGTGCGATACCCATTTGTTGCAGGGTCATCGCCACGACGAAAATAATAATCGCCACTCGCGCCACTTGACCGAGAAAACGCGACTGTGAGGTTCCCGATCCCACGATCAGGTTGTACACGAGATTGGCTAAGTACAGTCCGATCGCCAACACCACCAAGCCAGCGAGGATGCGACCGAAGATAATTAACAAGCCCGAGACAATGTTATTGAGGGCGGGAATTTCGAGAACGTCAACAGCAGCGACGATCGCGAACAGTTCGATCCCGACCCACAGAACAATGCCCACAAATTCTGACGGCGTGCGGCTTGCCGATTGAAACGGCATCATCGCACCCGGTTCGTCAGGACGGCGCGGGGGTGGATTCAAGCCCAAAGCCGAGAAGATGTTGTTAAAGCCCAAACTCGTGAGTAAGTTGGTGACGAACTCCGATACCCAACGTCCTAGGAAGAAGAACACGGCAATAATTAAACCAGCCGTGAAAATCTGCGGCAGGAAGTCGAGCACTCGCTGGAGCATACTCACCGCCGGGTCAGAGACAGCCTGAATTTGCAGTGCGTCTAGGGCTGCGATGGCGATGGGGATCAACACCAAGACGTACACCAACATCCCGACGAGTCCAGAGAGGGGCATTCCCCCCACCTGAGACAGCCCCAGTCTCGCGCCGAAATTATCGATTCCGGTGGCGGCGAGTAGGTTTGTAACGATACCACGAACGATCCGAGCGATCAGCCAGCCGACGACCCCGATGACCGCAGCCATCAAGATATTCGGCAAGTAGGCCAGAATTTTCTCGAGCATGGCTTGCAAGGGCTGCATCAAACCTTGCAATTGCAATGCATCGAGGATACCGGGCAGAAAGAGGAGAAAGATAAACCAATACAGGATATTGGCGAGGGTTTCGTTGACCAAAAACGGACTTTGTCCGCCCGACTGTTCGGCGAGTCGATCGTCGAGTCGGAAGCGTTCTAAGCCTTTGGTCAGTAAAGCTCTCGACAAGGTGGCTACGAGCCAAGCAACCCCCAGCCACAGCAAGGCCGCACCAATTTGGGGAAGGTATTCAAAGATTTGTCCGAGAAATCCTTCGAGGGGGGCCGAGACAATTTCCAAACTGAGGGCGTTGAAAAACGCCAACAAACCGAACAGCAGAACGATCCAGTAGACGATAGCCGCGCTCCACTGCTCGATGGGGAAGGCAGCATCTTCTCGATCGCTACCCGAGACCCATCTGGCGATTTTGTTATCGATATCCGTGCGGTTGAGAATCGCTCTGACAGCGATCGCCGCAACAGTCGCACCGATCCAGAACAGAATCAAGATGGCAATCGCGCCGAGAACGTTGGGAAGAAAGCTTCCGAACGCCTGACCGATACTTTGAAAAAAGGAATTGACTTGAGCATCGACTTGGGCGAGGAGCGGGGGATCGCTCGCCTGCACGATCGATGGCATATACTGCGTTTCTATCATCACGTTTTGCGCAGTCGCAACCTCGCTCGGGTCCGAGCAAGATACGCCGCGTCCTCCGTATAACGACAACGTCATCGCAGCGCCGATATTGACAATCGACGCTTTCGGGTTCCCGTTTGAGTGAGCCGGGAATTCGATCGACCTAAAGTTTTACTTAACGATGGCAGTGCTACACCTTAAGAGCAACACTTGGGATTATCCTACAGAAAGAATTCGATTCCTCCTAGATTTTCCGGGTTTTTTAAGGCTAAATTCTCAGGATGGGTTGCCAGCGCAATTCCAGGCGCAATTTGGAGGGGGATCGACCTCTCCACGGGATGCACGATTTGTGTCAATATGACAAAAAAGAGCGATCCCCTCAGTACGATCGTTTCCGTCGCGTTCTCTCTCGTCTCCTTTGCAGCCAGCTAATCATGCCAGCTAAGCGTGTTTTCGAGCAGTCTATCCACGTGCGAGCCAGTGCGACGACCGTCGAACGCTGTTTGACGGATTTGGACTTAATGCATCAATGGCTCAACCCAGCTTTGCGCTGCGAACCGGTCGGCTCGTGGGAGACTCGAGTGGGATCGCAATGTCGATTCGTGATTCAAATCCCCACGATCGAGCCGGCCCTCCGCAGTCGCGTCGTCGAACGGGAACCGGGATCGATCGTCTGGGCGTTCGAGGGCTTTTTTATCGGGCGAGATCGATGGGAGTGCCGACCGACTGAGAACGGAACGCTACTGCTCAACTGCTTCGAGTTCGAGATTCCCAATCCCCTCGTAGCATTTGGCTTCGATCGATTTGCCGCCAAATGGACGAAAGCGGATATGACGGCACAGTTGCGCCGCCTCAAACAGGTGGCCGAGCGTATCGCGCTCGGGGAGCGCTGATGACACGGCAAACGGATTTCCAGCTTCACGTCTGCGTCAAGGGAGAAGGATTTCCCTTTCTCCTGCTGCACGGCCACCCCGGTGCGAGCGGCAGTTTGTCGGTCTTTGCCGATTACTTCTGTTCTCGCTACCGAACGATCGCGCCGGACTTACGGGGATATGGAAAAAGCCGACCGCCCGGGCCGTTTGCCATGACCGACCACCTCGACGATTTAGAAGCCCTCCTCGATCGATTGCAGGTCGATCGATGTTGGGTTCTCGGATGGTCGCTCGGTGGGATTTTGGGACTCGAGCTGGCCTTGCGCTCTCCCGAGCGTGTTGTTGGACTCGTCGGCGTGGCGACTGCTGCCTGTCCCCGCAGCAGCCACCCTCCCGTGACCGCCTGGGATTTAGCGTACACGGGCATTGCCGGAATCCTAAACCGATTCCGGCCGGGATGGCGCTGGAATATCGAGACCTTTGGCAAGCGATCGCTGTTTCGCTATCTCGTTCGACGACAAGAGCCGTCAGTTTATCGTTACCTCGCGATCGAGGGCGTTTCTGCTTATCTCAACACCCGCCCTGAGGCAACCGACGCCCTCCAAGAAGCATTACGTGAAGGGTACGATCGACGGGACAAACTCGATCGAGTCCGTTGCCCCTGCTTGTGGTTGGCGGGGGAGGCAGACTGCCACATCACACGGCAATCGAGTCGAGAAACGGCCCTGGCCTTACCCGATTGCCAGTGGATTGCTTATCCCGACACCGCCCATCTCTTCCCCTGGGAAATTCCCGAGATCGTCTGTAGCGATATCGAGGCCTGGTTGTCCGCGCGTCGATGAGAGTTGAAAGATTTGTCTAAGTTTGTCCGCTCAGGATCGGAGATGGCGTGGTTTGCACGATATCAGCCGCTTCGTCGAAAACGGTGAGGTTGCTGGGTTTACACCGCTCGATCGAAATGGCAATTCCTTGTGCGCCTTCTTGTTCGAGATCTTCTACGTAACCTGCTTTGGCGGCCTCGGCCTCTTCCTCTGAGGTAAACGGACCGAAGTAGTAGGTGCACTGAGGGGTTTCAGTGTCGATTTTTACCCACCAAGCCATGCCGAATAACTGGAGAACGTTCAACAACAATTCTTTCATGGTTTTATTACCCGCTTACTAACTGGGGAGGTATTCAGACCAACAGCACCGATACTGTCGTTTCTTTACAGTTCTTTATACTGTGCAGGTCATTTTTTTTCAACGCTTGCGAGACCGAATCGATTTTCCGAATCTCGAGGTGATTCGATCCTACTACGATCCCCATTTTTAGAGGTGTAATCGATTCGACCAACGCTGACGGTAAATTTCGTAGAGGGCCATCCCGGCTGCGACGGAAACGTTGAGACTGGGAGTCGTTCCGCTCAACGGAATCGAAACGAGTTGGTCGCAGTGACGCTGAGTCAATAGATTCAAGCCATGACCTTCCGAACCCATCACTAACACAGTTGCGCGGTTAAATTCAACTTCGTGAATCTCTCGATCGGCTTTTTCGGACAGGCCGTAAACCCAGAACCCAGCTTCCTTCAGGGTTTCCAACGCACGAGACAAATTGACGACACGGGCAACGGGGATCGCATCGAGGGCACCCGCTGCAACTTTCATCACGGTCGAGGAGATTCCAACCGCGCGCCGTTGGGGTACGACGATCCCCTGACCACCAATGGCTTCGGTGGTGCGCACGATGGCACCGAGGTTGTGGGGATCGGTGATACCGTCGGCAATGACGAGAACGGGGCGCTCGCTTTTGGACTTGGCCCGTTCGATCAGATCTTCGAGTTCCCAGTATTCGTAGGGGGATACTTGGGCCACGACCCCTTGGTGCGTCGAACCCTGGGTCATGCGGTCTAACTGCTTGTAGGACACTTCATCGACGATGGTTCCGTTGGCCCGAGCTTCCGTGAGGAGGGCGTGAAAGCGTGGCGCGTGGCGGAGTTGCCCGACGATCCAAACGCGATCGATCGATCGATCGCTTTCCAAAGCACTGAGGACAGTATGGCGTCCGTAAATCAGATCCCGAGCTTCGAGATCGCCGTTGGATTCTGGGGCAGCTGATTCTTTGCTGTAACGGGGTTTGGCGTTATCTCGATCGTCGCGCGGTTTGGGGGCGTGCGGTCTGTCACTCCGACGAAGGCGCGAGGGGCGCGAAGACTTGTTAAACGACTTTTTAAAGGATTTTTTGAGATTTTTGGAGCCGGAAAACTTGGGTTTGCGTTCGGGAGAGCGATGAGTTGACATGGCACGAAGACAGGTTGGGCAAGTAAACAAAGTTAAGGCGGCGGTGCGGGCGATCCCGATCGGAATCAGGAATTTTTCAGGGAATCGTCGAAATCGAAGTCGAATCGATCGAACAGTTCTCGCAACCGCTGGGAATCGGCGAGATAGAGATAACCAATTAATGCTTCTAAACTCGTCGCCTGCTGGTAAACCTTCGGATCGAGGCGTTTTGGACCTTTGGGGGCAGCATTGCGTCCCCGGCGAAGCGTTTCTTTTTCCTCGGCGGTTAAATACGGCTCGATCGATTGCAGGTGTTGAGCTTGACGTTCGGCCCGCACTTGCGCGACAACGCGCTGGTGATAGACGTGGGTGCGCTGGGGCGGAAACAGATAGTACTGTCGGACGTATAATTCGTAAACGGCATCGCCGATGTAGGCGAGAGCTGTCGTTGAGATCCGCTGGAGTTGCTGCGGCGTTAAAGCCGGCGTGTCGATCTCAAACAATGGCTTCGTCTGGGCGAGTGGGTCTAAATTCTCTGACGTTGGTGGCATTCCAAATTGACCATAACACAACCAGCCATTCCGCGTTCGAGCGAAACGGCTGGTCGGATGTTCGGGAAACTCACGATTTGGAAAGATTGGCGATAGCAGCTTCGATCGAACTCTGTAAAGACAGAAATTTCTCCAAACGCACGAGTTTCACGGTTTGCGTCACTCGTGCATTGGTGACGATCTGCAAGCTACCGTTGGCAGACTGCGCTTTTTTAACCAACTGCACCAGAGCACCCAAACCAGAACTGTCCACGAAGTCGATTTTAGACAGATCCAAAATGATATGCTCGGGGCCTTCTGCGACGCATTTTCCCAGCACCTTTTGAAAGTTCGGCTCTGAAAACGCATCGAGCAGTCCAGTGAGTCGGAATAACTGATAGTTACCTTTGACTTCGCGCGTGCCTCGCAGGCTAACCGTCAAATTGAGTGGCTCAGGAATGGCGTCCTCCTCTTATCGCTTATGCCTTGAGTTAACGCTTCAGTATAGGCTGCTTTGGGGAAATTTGTCTACCGCAGATCTCCCGATCGAACGAGCTACGAAGCAGCTTGACGACGGGCGTCTCGCATGGCGGCGACAAATCGCTCGAATAGATAATCGGCATCGTGGGGCCCGGGGCTGGCTTCGGGGTGATACTGCACGGAAAATAAGGGGAGCTGTTTGTGGCGCAGTCCAGCCACCGTTCGATCGTTGAGGTTTAAATGCGTCACTTCGATCTCGTCATCGAGGGAATCCGCCGCGATGGCAAAGCCGTGGTTTTGACTGGTAATTTCCACTTGTTGCGTCAACCCGCACGGTTGGTTCAGTCCTCGATGTCCGAACTTGAGTTTGAAGGTCTCAGCACCGATGGCCTGACCGAGAATTTGGTGTCCCATGCAGATGCCGAACATGGGCTTGTCCGCCTCGAGTAAAGCTTTGACCGTTTCGACTCCTTCTTTCACAGCGGAAGGATCGCCCGGGCCGTTAGAGAGAAAAATTCCGTCAGGATCGTATTTCAGCATCTCTTCGACGGGGGTGTTAACGGGGACGACAACGACCCGACAGCCGTAACTGGCCAGGCGACGTAGGATGTTACGCTTGACGCCGAAATCGATCGCCACAACCGTAAAGGTTTCATCGTCTGTCTCGCCATGGGCTTTGAATTCCCAGGGTGGCGGTGTGGCCTCCGTCCACTCGTACACGACGGGAGTTGTCACTTCTGGCACTAAGTTTAAACCGGCCATGCTCGGCGCCGATCGAACTTGGATTAATAACTCTTCCGGCTCGAGAATTTCGGTCGACACGCCACCATTCATCGCACCGATCGACCTCAGTTTCCGCGTTAACGCTCGCGTATCGATGCCGTAAATCCCTGGAATGCCGTGTTCTTTGAGATAGTCGGAGAGAGATTGTGTCGATCTCCAGTTGCTCGGCCGTTGACAGATATTACGAGCAATGGCAGCTTTCGCGTAGGGACGGGGCGATTCTTCGTCTTCGGGGTTGACTCCCACGTTCCCCAATTCGGGATAAGTAAATGTAATCAACTGACCGCAGTAGCTCGGATCGGTCAACACCTCTTGATAGCCCGTCATTCCCGTGTTGAACACGACTTCGCCGATGGCCGTTCCGGTGGCTCCAAAAGACCAGCCTTTGTAGTGAGTGCCGTCAGCAAGAACGAGGAGAGCAGGGTGAGCGCCTGAAATGGGCATGGCAATGCGGGTCAGTCCGTATATTATGGATCGGCGTTATTATGCCACGACTCGGGGTCGGGCGGCGCACCTTGTAACGACTCGATCGCATTTGGCGAGCGAAAGTGCGATCTCAGCCGTCCCGAGCTGATGTCGATCGAACAAAAAACAATTGAGACCGTTCGATTTCCGCAATCGTCGCTCGCCAATCGTAAATCGTAAATCCTATGAGATACTTCAAGGTATGCAGATAGGGATCGAGAAAAAACAATCGTGAAAGCTATTACTTTATTAGGATCGACCGGTTCGATTGGAACGCAAACCCTCGATATTGTTGCCCAATACCCCGATCGATTTCGCCTCGTCGGGATCGCTGCCGGAAATAACGTCGAACTTCTCGCCCAACAGGTGCGCCAGTTCAAACCGGAAATCGTCGCGATTCGCAATACACAAAAATTCGATCGATTAAAGGAAGCTCTCGCCGATCTCGATCCTCAACCGAAACTCCTCTCTGGTGAAGAAGGTATTATTGAAGTTGCTCGCTTCGGCGACTCGGAAGCTGTGGTGACGGGTATTGTCGGCTGTGCGGGATTACTTCCCACCATTGCGGCCATCGAAGCCGGAAAAGATATCGCCCTTGCGAATAAAGAAACACTGATTGCAGGAGGCCCCGTCGTCAATCCCCTGATTGAAAAACACGGCGTTAAATTGCTACCGGCTGACTCCGAACATTCTGCGATTTTTCAATGTTTACAGGGGGTTCCTGAAGGCGGACTCAAACGCATTATCCTCACCGCTTCAGGAGGGGCGTTCCGCGACTGGCCGGTTGAAAAACTCTCAGAAGTGACGGTCGCAGATGCCATCAAACACCCCAACTGGTCGATGGGTCGTAAAATCACCGTTGATTCAGCAACGTTGATGAATAAGGGGTTAGAAGTTATCGAAGCTCATTATTTATTTGGGTTAGATTACGATGATATCGATATTGTGGTTCACCCGCAAAGTATTATTCATTCGCTAATCGAGTTACAAGACACGTCTGTTTTAGCTCAGTTAGGCTGGCCGGATATGCGATTGCCGTTGTTGTATGCCATGTCTTGGCCCGAGCGTTTGAAAACTGACTGGGAACAACTCGATTTAGTGAAGGCGGGAGATTTAACGTTCCGCGATCCCGATCGAACGAAATATCCGTGTATGGATCTCGCGTATGCTGCAGGACGTGCGGGGGGATCGATGACGGCGGTGTTGAACGCAGCCAACGAACAAGCCGTGGCGTTGTTCTTAGACGAACGAGTTCAGTTTCTCGATATTCCGAAATTGATTGAAGCGACGATCGATCGACATCGCGCTGACAATACACAAACCCCAACGTTGGATGACATTCTCGCTGCCGATCGATGGGCGCGTCAAGCGGTCGTTGAGGAAAGCACAAAACTCGAAGCAACAGTGGTTTGTGTGTGAAATTCGAGCTTTAGACTCGCTTTTTGAAAATACGGTGTTAAATTAGAAGTAATGACGGTTGGGGCGAATCGAATTTCGTCCCTATTTTTTATTTTTTTTTCATAAAAGAATTTCTCGACTTGCGAGATCGAACTCATTGCAAACGCTACGGTGAAGCATTGGCCATTGTAGACGAATTTGAGGGAATGGGAAAACTGGTAATTCTTAGAAAGATTGAATCATTTCTCGTTCGTTTGGTTGTTCGTCTTAATTAAAAATCAGATCGGAGGTTGTTGAACGAATTTTTGAATAGCTTCGATTTTGGATTCACTTTGA
The DNA here is from genome assembly GCA_001657325.1 of Geitlerinema sp. BBD 1991-9. Lineage (GTDB taxonomy): Bacteria > Cyanobacteriota > Cyanobacteriia > Cyanobacteriales > Geitlerinemataceae > Geitlerinema. Next base: position 73,043 of record LWRO01000004.1, read on the forward strand.
TAAATTCATAAAGTCAATTTCAAGAAAAAACTCTCTCTGCATGGGTCTGTTGGAGTCGGGGCGAACGGCCGTTCGCCCCGACAAGAGTCTTGGTATCATAGGCAATCAAATTCCACCGCAATTCCAGCAGACCCCTCTACATTAAGTTAGATAAATGGAAACTTTATTTAAAAGAAGAGATCGAAGCAGCAGTTTACCCTGCAAGTGTGGAAGTTTTAAGTAGAAAGCTGATTCCATTTGAAATTTTGGATCGATCGACGAGATCTTTTGCAACGATTTGAGGTGCTACTTGCTTTAACATACGAACATTGAGCGAAAGCATTACGACTGGTATTGGCTGAAGCTTTGGTGAAGTTTCTAGGTGGGGTCATTCTACGAAAGTGAGATGCACCCAGAAATTTGAACGTTGATGATTGATATCGATCTCCATTTCTATCGTATTTATTTCTGAAGATTTTCCAAGATTTTTCAAATTTTTATAGAATATTTTTGCTCTACGTGTTTATACGGCATTTTTTGCAAAAAGCCCGTTTTAAATACGCAAAAACTTTACTAAAAAAGAATTAAAAAGTGAAATTTTTCCGTGTTGCTTACAGTTTTGTTCGCGATCGATTTTTAGCGATCCGTAAAAAAAGTTAATAGACATATTTAGTTTTAAAAATCTATAATCAATCGAGAGAACTGAATAGCCTAACGTGGAGGCTACCATGAGCACAGATCGCGATCTCCAGCAACTGTTTACAGCCATCGAACGCTCTGATGTCGAACGTGCTCGTCAACTTTTAGATGCAGGTGTCGATCCCAACAGCCAAAATCAAGAAAAAACAGCTCTCAGTCTTGCTTCAGAACTTGGAAATTCAGAAATCATTCAATTACTGATCGCTGCGGGTGCTGAGATCGACCCACAGCCAAAGCCGCTCGTTTTTAATCCTCAACTCACGGACTCCGAACTTCCTGGAGGTCAAAGCTTCGGCAAACTCATTGAAAATGCGACTCAAGATCTTCCCGAAGAAGCTCGAAATTTTTATAAAGGTTTAACAGAAATCTTCAATGCTTTCTCATCAGTTGAGCTAGAGCAATCCGTCGATCGTACTGAAAATACTTCCAATTCTGAAAGATCGACAACGATCTTAGAAGGACAGCAAGGAACTTATTCAGGAGACGCTCTTGACGCACTTCCTGAAAACGAGTTGGCGGAAGTTTTAGAACTCGATCGAACCCTCAAATCTATAGGGTTTCAACTGCTCGGACAACTAACAGGAACGCATTTTGCAGGAACCACACTTTATACCTATTCCTTCGAGACTCGAACCATTCAAGCCAATTGCATGAAAAGCAGCATCGTCGCTGTCGATCTCGTAACGCGCTTTGAAGATGGAGCGTTTCTCACTTCAACAACCACTCCGTTAAGTCAACCAGACTACGATGACAAGCTGCTATTTCGACGATCGTATCCCAATATTGACATTCGTGAATTGCTAAGCCACCACTTAGCAACCCTTGCTGAATTCGAGAAACATCACGGCAGCGCACAGCCGATTTTTTCAGATTTAAGATCGATCGCTGCTGCAATTGATGAATATCTCCAACGTCAAGCATCTGACTCGAGTCATGCGGCCAAACTTTTAGAGAATGCTCTCGGAATCTTGAGTCAGTCGTCTTCAGTTGAAGAGAATTTTGAAGATGAAGGCGAGGAAGATGAAAACTTCGATGAGGACGGAGACGAGGAGGATGAATACGAAGCGAGTACCCCACTTTTAGCAGCCGTTCTCGCCAATCGAGTCGAAGCCGTCAGAACCTTACTCGAATCAGGTGCAACGCCGAACGCCGCAGCTTGGTACGAAACACCACCACTTGTCGCCGCTGCTGCAAAAGGATACGTGGAAGTGGCTCGAGAACTTCTATCTGCTGGAGCCGATCCCAATCGCGGGTTGGACGAATTACCGTTACATACCGCTGCAGAGAACGGACACTTGGAAGTGGTTCGCCTGCTACTTGAAGCGGGAGCAAACGTCGAAGGGTATGAAGAAGACGACTGGACGGCGTTAATGGCAGCGTCTTTCGCCGGACATCTCGAGATCGTGCAGCTTCTCGTGAAAAACGGCGCAGATGTGAATGCTTGGAGCCAGGGAGCAACTCCACTCATGTTGGCGGCTCGTGGCGCTCACCGAGAGGTTTACGACTTTCTGTATCCCCTCGTTTCAGATGAAATTCGTCGCATTGGCGATCGCGATGCGGAAAAGGAAATAGAAGCGACACTCAAACGGAAAGCGCGAGAGCAGAACAAAGCTGGGGAAGCACTTTTCGATGCTGCGATGGACGGTCGAGTCGATCGAGTTCGACAACTGCTCGATCGAGGAGTCGATCCAAACACCCTCGCCGCTTGCGGACGCACGCCACTATCGATCGCCATTCAAAGCGGACAGATCCCAACCATCGAAGCATTGCTCGATGCGGGAGCCGATCCGAATTTACCGGACGAAGACGATTACGGTAATCCCACCGAAACACCACTGATGTTAGCCTCGAATACCTTTTTTGCCACCAACCATCGCGAGATGATTCAACTTCTCGTTCGACGAGGTGCCGATATCGATCGACAAGATCGTACGGGTCGTACCGCATTGATGAGCGCTCTCTCGCGTCCTGACTCAGTAAAAACACTGATTGAGTTGGGGGCAGATCTCAACCTACGAGATAGCAAGGGCAAGACTGCATTAATGTTGGCTGAGCGAGAACGCGCGCAGAAAAGCGCTCGAGTTCTCAGACAGGCCGGTGCTTTGGAGTCGTGACGTTGCTATCTCGAATAGCTGCAAACTGTTGGAGACTGTAAGCTGTCAATCTCAAACCTCGATCGAACGCGAACTGTCGATTACCGAACGATCGAAACGGGAACGTACAACGTGGTTAATTGAGGAAACAGTGCGAACTGTCGGGGTGCTTCTCGATCGATCTGTCCTTCCTCGATGGCCATCCGCAGCCGTTGAAGTGCGTCGAGATCGGTGATTCGATATGCTTTATAACGTAAAAATTGAGAAATCGAGGCTTCTGAAGCAACACTCAAGCACCCAGTCTGTAACGCAGACTCGACCAACTTGCAAATCATAGATCTTTATTCGTAAACGACACCCTTTCGCCCAGTATCACCACAGGTGTGTCGATCGAACCCCGATCTCGATCGCTGACTGAGTGCGATCTCGATCGCTGACAACTTCGCCTGACTTCACCTTCAAAACGCACTCACCCAATTCAGAAGCCACTTCCGTTCGATGATATCGATCGCATACCATCGGGAAAGCTTGAGAGTACAATCGATCGAAATCGTCGTTGAGGATACGTTGAATTATGATTGCAGAGGTGGGTTTGCAGCCGTCGCTCGTCGAACTCGCCCGTGCGGGCAACTTTCACGCCATCGCCTACTGGATTAACCGCCACCTGATTCCTGAAGGCATCTACGCCCGTGTCGGTGCGGCTTCAGCCGGGTGCGTTCAAATTCAGGTGGAAGTTCCGCCGCTTCCCATGGATACCCTGTGGCAACAGCGCATCGTCCGCGCCATTTGTCACTACATTTGGAAACTCAATTCTGATGTCATTCAAGGGGTTCAGATCGTCGCTCACCTGGCCGGAAAAACTGAAATCCTCTGGAAACGCTCGGTTCGCATCGTCACCCCGGCCAACCAACAACGCCGACGAACCCCTCGCAACTACCGTCATCTTTGGCATTCCCTCAAACACTGGATCGCCCGCAGCTATAAATCCCTGCGCCTGTTACTGCTGGCGGGAACGGCGGCGGCGGCGTTTTCCCTCGGATGCTGGCTGAGTTACCACGACTTACCGCCACTTTTGCCCAAACTTCCCCCGTTGACCTCGACGACCTCGATCGAACCCCCTTCAAAACCGCTCGATCGAATCCAATCCGCCCTCGAAGAAATCTCGATCGAGCGCCAAACGCCACAATATCCCCATCGTTCCACCGTTCGCCTCACCTTCGGTGGCGATGTCGATCTCTCGGGTTTCGCTGACGATGCGGACGCTTTAAGCGATCTCGACGCATTCCAAACCGCCGACGTTGCCACCCTCAACCTCGATTTACCCCTCACCGACGCAGACACCCCTCGCCCCAAAGCCGACAATCGTAAAGCCCATCCCGAAGCCGTCGCTCATCTCACCGAGGCTGGCATCGACGTGGTGAACCTAGCCAACGATCGCGTGATGGACTACCACGTTCTCGGCTTGGATGAGACGCTGACAACTCTCGATCGAGCCGGAATTCATCACATCGGTGCGGGACGCGGCCCCACTGAAGCCCGCCGTCCGAAAATCCTCGAAATCAAAGGTCAGCGCATCGCCTATTTCGGTTATACCCTGGGAGATCTTTACACCGCTCGTCCCGGTCGTCCCGGTACGAACTCCGGCGAGGAAACCCATATCGCCCGGGACATCCAAGCTATTCGAGATCGCGTGGATTGGGTGATCGTAAACTTTCACTGGGGCGCAGAACTCGCCAGTTACCCCACCGCTTGGCAAACCGATCTCGCCCGGTTCGCCATCGACAACGGCGCCGATCTCATCGTCGGACACCATCCCCGCACGCTGCAAGGGGCGGAGATTTACCGCAACCGCCCCATCATCTATGCATTGGGCGATCTGACTTCGGGGGAGAGCGCCGCCGCTTTGCTTAACGTCTCGCTGACGAAACGCGACATGACGATCGATTGGCTTCCCGTCGATACATCGGGCGATCGTCCCGTTCCCGCAACGGGTGAAATTCGCCGTGAAATCCTCGATCGCCTCGAAGCTGTGTCGCAACGTTTCGATCGACCGCTCCCTCGTTCGGCTTCCTTTAACAAGCGAGAGCGCCCAGTATCAACATCGACGGTCGAATCGGAACCCTTACCCGAACTCTCTTGGCCGCTCGATCGATCCCTACCGATCCTTCCTTCTGCGCATACCGAAAATAACGATTCCTTCGTTCCCGACTCCTTTATCACACCTGCGGGAACGGAGCATCCCGAACCACCGAGAGCGGGGAAAAATGCCTATAAATCGTCGTTCCCCAATGCGAAACCCGCCGACAGCAGCACGGGTGAATCGTTTATTTTCAGTCCGTTTGTCGAACCCGCCGAGGACTTTTCGGAAATGGAGTCGAACGAGTCGGACAATAGCGAAGAGGCGGCTGAACCCATGAGCTTTTTAAAACTTCGTCTTCCCTTTGAACCCTCTGACAATCCGTCAGCGTTCGTTGCCTGTCGATCGAGTCACGCTGAAATCGAGCTGCCCTCGATCTCGTAAACTCGAATTGAATTGCCAGTTCTGTCCCAACACGAGACGCAAATCCAGTTTTTCAGCTGTTGGAACTGAGTGTTATTTCAGCGTGTTATTCGGAGTCAACTTTCTATGTATTCGATCGAAACTCAAACTCACTCCTATCAAACCTATGTTCTCTGTGATGAGAATGCGGGTTCTCGTCTCGAGATCGTTCCCGAGCGTGGGGGACTCGTTACGCGGTGGAACGTTAGAGAACGCGATATTTTGTATTTCGATGAAGAACGTTTTGCCAATCCCGAACTGAGCGTTCGTGGGGGAATTCCGATCCTCTTTCCCATTTGTGGAAACCTTCCCACTAACACTTACACTCATAACGGGAAATCTTACACGCTCAAACAACATGGGTTCGCGCGAGATTTACCCTGGAAAGTCGTCGATCGAGATACGGACGAATGCGCCAGCCTCACCCTCGAACTGACGAGTAACGATCGAACTCGTGCGGTCTATCCCTTCGATTTTCAGTTAACGTTTACCTACAAACTCCAAGGCAACAGTCTGGAAATCGTTCAGCGTTACATCAACCCCAGCGACGATCTCGTTTTACCCTTTTCGACAGGATTGCATCCTTACTTTCAGGTATCTGATAAATCGAAACTTCAGTTTCTCATTCCGTCCAAACAGTACTGGGACGGGATCGACGGCACACTACGCGACTTTCACGGGACGTTTGACTTCGATCGCGACGAAATTGACGTGGCATTCACCCAACTCAGCAGCCAGCAAGCCTCAGTTCGCGATACCGAACGGGGTCTTCAGCTACAGCTCGACTACAATTCCACCTATTCCACCCTCGTCTTTTGGACGGTTAAGGGCAAAGACTATTACTGTCTCGAACCCTGGAGCGCTCCCCGAAATGCACTCAATACGGGAGATCGCTTGATTTACGTCCACCCTCGATCGAGCCTGGAAACCTTGGTTCGCTTCGCCGTCCAGCTCGATTAAAACTTTTTTGGGGAAACTCCTTGCTTTTTCGCTCAGGTGTGTTAATCTAGTAAAGGTCAGTACGCACTGCGGAAACGCGGGTCGCTAACTCAACGGTAGAGTACTCGGCTTTTAACCGATAAGTTCTGGGTTCGAATCCCAGGCGACCCATTTTTCAGTGAACAGTGAGCAGTAAACAGTGAACAGTTAAGAGTTTGCTGAAAAGCTGGTTGAGATTTGAACCCCCGATCTTCAATTCGGGGGTTGTGTTTTTTGGAGTTAGTCGCTGCAACAGTCGGATGTGGAAAGGGCAGGAATGGGAATGATGACATCGGTGGGATCGAAGGCGGGAATGAGTCCTCGATCGACCGGAGATAAATCGCGGAAGTTGCCGTCGTCTAAGTCGCCACCACCGACAGAGCCACCGCCGAGCGGATCGGAAAGCCCGTTCAGCGCGTCGCTGAGAAAACTATCTGAAAAGCCGCGTTCCTCAAAGCCGCGACTTTCTTCTTCGGAAAAGGTCGGACGCAATCGATCTCGTTGAGGAGGACACAACTCGGGATCGGCATTCGGATTGCGACAGGGATCGTCCGATGTTTGAGCGCGGACTTCACTCGCACCGACGAGAGCGAAAATACTAAAAACCAACAGTCCCAACCGTAAGTCGCGCCTGAGTTCGTGCATTTTCCAAATCCCCCTTAAATGTTTAAAACCGAAATGTCGTGCGAATCGTCCCGACGACCAACGCTTCGTTATCTGAATCGTGCTCGGGATGGGTCACGACGAAAATTCCAGGCGTAATAGAAATATTGTCGTTGAGTCGCCAGCGATAGAACAACTCGAAGTGAAGCGATGTATCTTCATCTTCTCCGAGAAATAAATTTTCTCCATCGACTAATTTCGGCGGCTGTCCGAACAAAAACGCTAATAAGTCTCCATCGTTGCCAAACGGATCGGAGTATCCCAAGGCAAATAAATACGTCGTCGTCGTCGCGCGGGCTTCGGATTCCAAGGCCTCGGTGAAGAACCAAGCGCCCCAGGTCGAAAACGTGAGATCTCGCGCCAAACGCCATTGTAGCGTCCCGCTAACCGTATGAATCTGGGCGGGTTCGTCGATAAAAGCGTTGGTGTCGGCGATGAAACTTCCTGTAAACGTATCGAGACGACCGTTCCCCGAATAGGCGTTGATATAAGATAGTCCCGCTAAAATCGTCGGGGAGGGTTTGAGGAGTAATTGTACGCCCAAGGCAGAATGTTCGCTATTGAACAATCCCCGTCCTTCTTCGGGATCGTCGCCGTCGCGCACGCCGTAAGCCACTTGAAGGCGAACTGTATCCGTCATCAACCAGTCGAACCCCAACCCCGACTCGAGACGACCGAGTTTAAACGCGGGACTGGCTTCGGTAAATCGGGAAATCGATCCCCGTCCCGCGTCGAAATAGGGGGAGTTGGCGGTGAGGACGCTGCTGAGGCTGAATCCAACGGGGCGAATGGTGAAAACCACGCGATCGCTAAACGTGGCGAAGCGATATTCGAGTTTGCTCAATTCGACCTCGTTCTCGGTGTTGCCTTGAAACGACAGCAGGGCCATATCGGAGTTAAACCCCGTTGGATTGGCGAAACCGCGTTCGTCGAAGTTCGCCGCTTGGAGTTCGAAGCGCAGTCGATCGCGGCCGGTAAACGATCCGACAAACCCGAGTCGGGTTAAGTGCGTTAAAACCGTGTTGGTCGTCCCGTCGCCGGACGAATCGCCGCCAAATCCCGAAGACAGGGCGAAAATCGATTCGCCCCCCATGACGATTGTCGTCGAGAACTGTTGACTTTCTAAGGTCGCGACGCGGGACTCTAAGTCGTCGATGCGGCCGCGCAGAAGTTGGAGTTCGGTTTCAAATTCTGCTTGCAGTCGTCGAATTGTCGCTAAGTCTTCCGGAGCAATGGAGGGGGGAAGTTCGACGAATCGATCGAGACACGCATTTAACCCCGCCGCAAATTCGTAGCGCGTTAAAGCTCGCATTCCTTGAAACTGTTCGCCGGGAACGCCAGCCAAACAGCCATATCGCTCGATGAGGGATTGTAACGCCTGATACGCCCAATCCGTTGGCTGTACGTCCGAAAGTTGAGAAACTGAAGTGACTTGCGCCGTGCGGACGGGGAGATTAACAGTGGAGAGCGGGTCTTTCGAGGAAGAGGTGAGTTGAGACGAAGTAACGGAAGATTTGGCAATGACGGTCGATCGAGGTGGTGAAAGTGCAGTCGCTTCAATGGGGGCGACCCCGAACAGAACGGCCACTAGACTCAGGACGAAACGTTTCATCGATGAGATCCTCTCCACACACCAACGCGGACGATCGAACGAACGAGATGAAGGAGCCACCAACTGCTAGACTCCCCGGATTCATACATATCACGCCTTAAAGCCGTTCGCACGGATCGCCGAGTAACAAACTCCCACATCCGCCTGAGGGGCCGTCTCGTAAGAGCGATTTGAGATCGAACGTAAAGGCTGCGTAGATGTCTTCGATCGTATCCGCTCGTTCTATGTTCTCCAGACCCGCCGCGATGACCTCCGGATCGACAGGTGGCATCTCAAAGGCTAGATTTAACCCCCGACGCTGAATTTGCATGACGAAGTGAACGGACTGCATCCCGCAACTGTTCTCGAGGCTGAGTTGGGGATCGAGACAGTAAATATCTTCGCGGCCGCGTCCCCGTCCGTGAATGCCAATCAGTTCGCCGTTTCGATCGAACACCGGCCCGCCGCTCATCCCCCGTTGGGTCTCGTTACTGTAGAGAAGACTGTAACCCCCATCTTCTGAGGGCGATCGAATCGCCGTCAAGGTTCCCGACACGGTTTCCCGCATTCGGCGGGCGCTGGCATCGTCGGGATTGGGCCAGCCCGAAATATAGATCGGATCGCCGGGTTGTAAGTTTTGGGCGTTGCCGATGACTGCGACGGGATAGTCTCGATCGCTCTCGAAGGAGATCGTCGCGAGGTCGTAACCGCCGATCGTCTCGCCAAACTCTCCAACTTCTTCTCCCAGGGGAATGATATTGTCTTGAGTGTTGACGTCGTCGACGAAATGCACTTCCCCATCGCTGGTGCGAATGCCATAAACAGTCTCGCGAGTGCGAACGACATGCAGGGCGGTTAATACGTAATAGGTATTGCCATCGCGGGCGACGATAACCCCCGATCCCGGATTCCATTCTCGCTGCGCTTCGATATCGCCTTTTTGTAAGCCCTGACCGATAACCACCGTTGTGACCGACGCGACGGCATCGACTTCTTCTTCCGTCAGAGCTTGCGCGGCGGAGAGTGGTACGGCGAAGGAGATTGCTGCAAACGTTACCAACAGGAAGTTCGGCCGTCGGTGTTGCCGGGGACGAGTTTTCGATCGAAGGTGTAACGACGAGATCGTCCAACCGCCCAAAATACCCATTACCGATTAATCGCGACCCCCCGTTAAAAATGCTGGTTGACAAGCTGTTCGAGATTCACGTAAGGCACGCCGCCGGATTCTTGAATAGTCGTCCCAGTGGCGCGACTCGACAGGTTGTATAGTACCTGTTCGGGATTGCGGCCGTTATCTCCGCTCAATGTAAATAAAACGTTGTTGCTGTTGCAACCGCCGCGCGTTCCGTTGACCGAACAGATCACGGACTGGCCGTTGACGCGCCCGACGGTGAGGTACAGTCCGCTGAGACTGCTTCCGTTGCGGGAGAGGAGATCGTTCAATCGTTCGGTGACTTCCTGACAGCGGCGAGCGGGCGGATACCCTGACGAACTGAAGGCATCGCTCGTCCAGACGATAATTGGATCGGAAGTCTGTCCGCTGCGGGACATGGCAACCGTGAAGTGGATGCCGTCGGTGGTGCGACACTCAAAGGAAGCGGCGGGTTGAGCGACGCTCGGTTTAGCGAACAGGAGAGGAAGTTGTGCGGCGGCAAATCCCGCTATTGCCCATCGAAACAGTTTTTTCATCGTTCGTGTTGGTGACTATCGCTCCAGGTCTATCGGGGATGACGTTCGATCGATGAAAAAAGCTCCCAATGTTTTGCGATCGATCCTCAACCGATCCTAACGCGAAAGCGGGTGTTGGTTCTGCCAACACCCGCTTTCAAGACAACTGAAACGAAACGATTAGAGGTCGTTAAAGCTGCGATAACATTGCTGCGCGTCGTAGAGATGGCATCGATCGGTAATTTCTTTCATCAGCGACCAGGAAAAATCTCGATCGATGGTATGTTCGCCCCAGTGAGTTTGAATTTCCTGATAAGCGCGACGGAGGTTGTACCAGGGAATTGCTGTGGAAATGTGGTGTGGGACGTGAACGTTAATGTCGTGGCAGAGAAACTCGACCCATTTCGGATAATTGCAGTGTACTGTCCCGCACAGTTGAGCGCTAGCTTCGTGCCAGGATCGAGCGGGTTGGAATTGAATTTCGGGCAGGGTGTGGTGAACGAGTGTAAACGTACTCATCCAGAAGTGATACACCATCCAGGGCATGACCCAGAATTTAATAAATCCCCAAATGCCCGTCGTTGCAATGAGGAGCGGAATACCCACAAGGGCGGCGACGATAACGAACAGGGCAGAAAACCGAACTTGCTCCCGTTGTTTGCCGGAAAACGGTTTCCAGTTAAAGTGTTGAATTGCCCAGTGACCGATCGAACCCACCCACCAAAAGCGTCCGCGAACGCCTTGGTAAATCCATTTTTCGAGATTGGACTTGTTTTGATAAACTTCTGGACGGTAAGGGTCCCAAGCGTTATCGACTTCTAATTTATTGGTGTGTTTGTGATGGTAGTTATGTTGGATTCGCCAGCCGTGATAGGGATAAAGAAGCGGCAAAAACATAAAATGACCGATGAGATCGTTAACCCATTTTCGACGGGCAAACGATCGATGTCCGCAGTCGTGTCCGAGAACAAACCATCCCGTTAACACCGTTCCTTGAAACACCCAAAGTAGGGGTAATAAATATACGGGAGCTACAGCAATCCCGACATATCCGATGGCAGCGAGTGCAATATCGACAATCACGGTCGTCCAAGCTTTGACCGGGCGCTTTTCAAAAACATCGCGCGGCAAAGTGGATAAAATATCTTTCATGCGAATGTCAGCATCGAGCGTTGCAGGACTCGATGCTGGCGTTTTCGTTAATAATCCGGTCATGAAGAAATTTTCTCTACTGTTGTTCGGTGATTTACAATCGTCGAAATTTTAGACAAAAAAAATCCGTTGACATTTAAACGTCGGTTATGCCAACTTTTACGCGATGAATTTTGCCTGGAATTTTCGGCGAAACGCAAAAAACTTCAACTTTTATAACATATTTTGGGGGGTGAGATAAAAAGATTTTTCAAAAATCCCCCAGTTCGAGTGACGATTTCGATCGAACTCTATTCCATACTCATCACTCTCGATACATTGGCCAACACATTGGCCGACGAGAACAGCGCGTTGCTAACTTTCCAGACGCGCTCGCACTTTCGCAGTATTCGATCGTTCGAGCCAGAACTTCCCTAGAGCCGCGGTACAAAAGTCGTGTTGGGTGTGTTCGCGGGCCACCGAATTTGGTGGAAGTCCAGTTCGTGAAATTCCCGCGAACGCACCCACCCCATCACAACATCAAGCCTCTTGACTTCTGTACTGGTGCTCTAGAGGGGAATCATATCAGAGTATTCGGTTAGTAGGTCGTCTGCGGTCAGGCTGTCGGTGTTCGCCTGCGGTGTCCACAGCAACTCGAACACGAGGACGTAATCAGTGGTCAACGCCGCTAGTTTCGTCAGGGCCTGTTTGAGATCGTCTTCCGAATTCACGCTGTCGAACAGAGGCTTATCGTCTTCGGTTCCCACCAACAGCGTCACAACGACATACTCGCCGGGTTCGAGATCGTCGTCCGTCTCAACAGCTCGCTCTCGGAGGCGAGCGCCGACTTTCGAGAAGGTTTCCGCACTGAATTTGCTCCGTTCCTCGATCGAAAGTTCCCCAAACACTCGCTCGGCTTCTTCTCGGCTCTTGAGGGTTTGGGAATTTGCACGACCGTGCGTCCAGAACTCCGGTTTGCGCAATAGGGCCAACGCGCACTCGTGCAGGAATTCTGTCAGCCCTTCGGATGTCTCGAGATCGGCATCGTGGCTTAAATCCGTCAACTCCGACTGAATGTCTCGCGCTTCGGCCAGTAAAGCCACTTGCAACTTCGTTACGGTAACGATATCGTTGCTCAACTCGCGGCTGACGGCGGCTGTCCCTCTGCTGCTGTCAGCCTCACCGCGCCGTGACAGCAACCACCACACCAAGAAAACACCACCGCCGAGCAGAATGAGGAATAGCAAAAACTTCATCCAAGAATTCCCGGACGAACGTTGGGTTTGAGTGGCTGTAACTGGGGTGACTTGCGTTGGTGTGTCTGCTGTTGTCGTGGGAGTGTTTGGGTTCGCATTTGGCGAAACGGGAACGTAATACGTCCGCGAGGGTCGATCGACCTCAATTTCAACTTCGTTATGTTGGTAGAGCGGTGCCGTGCGGTTGGGAACGGAGGTTGGAACGGGCGTCGATGTCGGTCTCGGCGTCGATGTCGGTCGAGGTACGGGTACAGCTGTCGGTCTTGGCGTCGAAGTGGTTCTCGGTGTTGAAGTCGGTCTCGGCGTCGGCGTGCGTTGAAACGAACCGCCCTCGGCGTGTCCGCCCGTCTGTCCCCGAGATGCAGGTGTTGGCGTGCTGCGCGGCGTTGGAGCTGGGGTACTGCGATTTCCCGACGATCGAGAGCTACTGCCACTGCTACTTCCGCCGGAGGACGGCGCGGCATTGCGCGATCGAGATGGGGAAGAACGGCTCGGACGACTGAACGACCCACCTCCACTACGCCCCCCACTGCGCTTCGCTTCAGCCGCCTCAATGCCAAATTGAAGGATGAAATTCGGTTTGAAAGACTCGAGGGAAACTTGGTTGACGAACAGAACGGCTAGGAGGCTAGCGAGGAAGAGGTGAAACTTACGCATGGGTTCAGTGACGTTGTGGAATGGCGAAACACCGGCGAGATCGATCGAACGAACCGTCTGAGCTAGTCTTGCAAACACACCCCTCGTAAAACCCGTATTGCCCTTAACTCGAACTTAATTCAGCTATTGACGTTCGCCTGGCGATGCTTCAGAACGAGTCGATCGAGTTCCGTTGTCTGTTTCTTCCAAGTTAACATCGCGCCATAAGTCAGGACGGCGCTCGCGAGTTCGTTGGATTTGCTGTTCCCGCCGCCACTGGGCAATTTTGGCATGGTTTCCCGACAGCAAAACTTCGGGAACGGCGTAATCGCGAAACACGGGGGGACGGGTGTAGTGGGGATAGTCTAGAAGTCCGTCTTCAAAGCTATCGGCTTGTAGGGATTCTCGTTTACCCACCGTACCGGGCAGCAAGCGCACCACGCCATCGAGAAGTGCCAAGGCGGGAACTTCACCGCCGGTCAAGACGAAATCCCCTAACGATACTTCTCGCGTGACCAAATTCATGACCCGTTCGTCAACACCTTCGTAGCGCCCGCACAGCAAAACGAGTTGATCGGTGTTGGCCGCGAAGTCTTTGAACAACTCTTGTGTCATCGGCTGTCCTTGAGGCGAGAGAAAAATCACTTCGCGATGGGGCAATACGGGCAACGACTCGATCGCCGCAAAAATTGGCTCCGGTTTCATCACCATACCCGCTCCGCCACCATAGGGTTCGTCGTCAACGCGACGGTGTTTGTCGGTGGTGAAATCGCGGGGATTGGTGAGTTGAACGTTCGCAATCCCTTTTTCGATCGCTTTTCCGAGCAAGCCCACCTGTAGCGGGGTAATAAAAAATTCGGGAAATAGTGTAACGATATCAAATCTCACAGAACGATCGAGCGAGTTGCGCTAGAAGCCACGTCCTACTTTAACAGTCCATCGACCCTCGATCGTGCGGAAAAGTCGTGTGGCTCAAAACTATCAGAAATGAAGCAGAGATGAAGCGCGAGATGATATGATAGACGAGCTAAAGTGTGACCTTTAACTTGGCGGCTCGTCGCGAGTTTTGAGGAGTCACCGGGTTGAGAACTTGCTGTCAGTTGTTAGCGCAAAACCGTTTTTTTTGGCGGTGCGAACGAACGAAGTCAGCCCCACGCTTCACGCGACGCTCCTCGTCGAGCCGTCGCAACCCGCCCCAGTTTGTAGCTGCAGCGTTTCGGATGCTCTTGTCGTTACGCTGATGCTCGCTCGTCGTTGCTTTCAGTTCAACCTACGCCCAAAAGCCTTATGATGCAGACAGATTCCCAATCTCTCGAACCGACGATGTCTCATTCCCCACAAACAACTATTTTGGTAATCGGCGGAGCGGAAGATAAAGTTCACGGGCGAGAAATCTTACAGACCTTTTTTAATTGTTCGGGTGGACGGGACGCTCGCATTGCAATTATTCCGTCGGCCTCTCGGGAACCCGCCGCGATCGGGAATCGCTACAGAGATATTTTTGAGGATATGGGAGCGAAAGCCATTCAAATCCTCGACATCCGAGAACGCTACCAAGGTGAAGATCCGATTTGGCAAAACTATCTCGAAGGTTGTACTGGGGTGTTTATGACGGGCGGCGATCAGTTGCGCCTGTGTTCGCTGTTGGCGGATACGCCGCTGATGGAGAAAATCTTACTGCAAGTCCAACGGGGTGAAATCGTCTTGGCGGGAACGAGTGCGGGAGCCGCGGTGATGGGACACCATATGATCGCTGGTGGTGGGAGTGGTGAATCTCCCAATCGATCGCTCGTAGACATGACAACGGGATTGGGTATTCTACCGCAGATTGTCGTCGATCAGCACTTTCAAAACCGCAATCGCATGGCACGGTTGATCAGTGCCATCGCCAGTCATACCGATCGCGTGGGAATTGGCATTGATGAAGATACTTGCGCTTTATTTGAGGGGGGCGAGACGATTCAAGTGATGGGGAAAGGTACGGTGACGGTCATCGATCCGGGAGAAATGCTGTACACGAACGAACCGTTTGTCGGTGCGAGCGATCCGCTGAGCGTGTTTAACTTGCGGGTTCATGTTCTGACGCATGGCGATCGATTCCATTTACCGACGAGATCGATCGAATTACCGGAACAGCGCTTGAGTGCTTAGGTGAAAGGTGAACGGACGGCGGCGTATCGGATGGCTGGTTTGGAGTGTCGCATTGGCGATCTGGCTAATGGTGGGAATTACACCGGTTTTAGCATCGTCGGTGGATTTGCGTGTGTCGCAGTTGGAGTCAGAAGTCCGTCAACTTCGATCGCAGGTTCGTCAGTTAACGGTGCAAGTGGGGCGGCTCACCAACGCGCCCTCTAGCCGTATTCCCTCAGAACCGCTAGAGATTCCGTCAGACAGCCTACCGTCAGGTTCGGTTTTAGCAGACGATCCGATGTTCGATCGTTTGGCAACCCTCGTCATCGAACAAAAACGCCGCCTCGACGAGATTGAATCCCGACTGGCTACGCTGGAATCTCAACGGGAAGAGTGATGCGGCGACGATCGGATGACCGGATGATGAGATGATAAGAGACAAAGTATTAGACCTCCTTAATCTCCACCCCAACCCTCCTCTTGGTGGGGGGAGAGTTGGGGTGGGGTCAAAAATATTCACGCAGAAGGTTTATTCTCCCCACCCCATCATTTCCTTACTTCCTCATCTCCCCACCCCATCTTCTCTGTAACGAAAATCTTGCATAGCTTTATCCCCCCCCATCGTTTCTTTCCGTATTTGACGTGGACGGAGGTCGATCGAATGCCGGATAAGGCTAACGTCGTCCTCGTCCAACCCGTCGGCGCCATCGAGCAGCACGGGCCGCATTTACCGCTGGTGGTCGATAGTGCCATCGGGGTGGCGGTTTTGGGAAAAGCGCTCGATCGACTCGATACTGACATTCCCGCCTACACCCTGCCCCCCCTTCACTACGGAAAATCCAACGAACACCAGCATTTTCCGGGGACTGTGAGCTTGTCGGCTGAAACGCTCCTCGCGACACTTCGCGATTTAGCGGACAGTCTCTATCGAGCTGGATTTCGCAAGTTGATTTTAATGAACTCCCACGGCGGACAGCCGCAGGTGATGGAAATCGCGGCGACCGACATTCACGCCAAGTACGAAGATTTTTGGGTCTTTCCAATTTTTACCTGGCGCGTGTCCGACGTTTACAAATCGCTGATGAGCAATGAAGAACGACAGTTCGCCATGCACGCTGGAGATGCTGAAACGAGTTTGATGTTGGCGATTTTGCCGCAATGGGTGCGAATGTCGAAGGCCGTGAAAGAATATCCCCCCGATCGTCCGTCAGAGATTGGCTTGGCGGCGAAAGGAGCGTTAACGTTTTCTTGGCTGACGCGGGATATCAGCGACAGCGGCGTGGTAGGCGATGCGACAGCGGCCACGATCGAAAAAGGCGAACAAATCCTCGACTCCCTCGCTGAAGGATGGGCGAATCTCATTCGTGAGGTGTTCGAGTTCGAGCGTTAACGTGCCACGACTCGTCAGAAATTCATTGCGAAAATCGATAAAATAAGAGTAGGTTTCGTATCAAACGTTACAGACAGGTAACCAGCCATGAAGGACAACAAAGACTTTACGCCCACGTTAGCCAATCGCATCATCTGCGGTTTGAGGCGTGTACCGGGCGTGCGCCAACTCCTCGATATTTCCATCGACTTCTATCGTGCTGAAGAAATTTTACACGGGCATTCTCACGCTCGAAACCACCAACCCCAGCACAGTTAAAGGTTTTCGGACATCCAAACACCCAGGACAGGAGATTTGTAAAGAAATGTAAATGACGTTAAGATTAGATATCAGTCAGTCAACGATTATCGAGTTATGAATCGTCCCCACCTGCCCGAACCGAGTCTACTCAAAACGGTACTGGAACCGTTGCTCGACGATTTTCAGTATTGGTTCGAGCGCTCCCGCACGCTTCTCGAAAACGAGACGATCTCGTTTTTAGACGAGCGAGAGCAAGCCGACTTACTCGATCGCGTGATTCACGCTCAGAACGCAGTGAACTCCGCCACAATTTTGATGAAAGCCACCGGTTGTAAAGCGGGCATTGATATGTCCGTACTCATGCCGTGGCATCGTTTGCTCGTGGAATGTTGGCAAGTCTCAATGCGATTTCGTGCCGAGCAGTCCACATCCCTAGAACGTTAGAACGAGCCGGAAACTCGACGTTCTCAGATCGGGACGATCGAGTCATTTTTGAGACCGCAAAACTTCGGTTAAAATTTTAACCAAAGCTATTTGACTTAATAACCTTTTTTTAATCGCGATCGACGACTTGCTTCGGAGACTTTACAGATGTTACACCTGCTTTACATCCTCGCGTTTACATTTCTCGCTTTTGTTGCGGTTGGAAACCTCATCCGGAATTTACTGAGTTTCAGTGCCCAGTCCCAGCGCGTACCGTCGATCGATGGGACGCTCGATCGTCGCCCTCAGACCGTCCCACACCCCGAACTCCTCGACGATTCGGGGCGCGTTGTTGAGGAACCCCTACTCGTCATGCGCTCGATCGGGATCGAAGACGCTCGCGAAAAACTCGATGCGTTGTACGAATCGTCTCCGGGGAACCGAATGAGTGACGAAGACGATAACCTACCCCCGAGCAGCCTCGTTTAGCCACTTCGTCCGGCCGTGCGTCTGGCAATTTAGCTAAAACAGAACCCCGACATCATCGCTTCACCATGTCGGGGCGTTTTTGATGGGATTGCCAATTTCGATGCCTGATTCCTCTATATGCGGTTACTCCTAGCGATTACCGAGGACAACTCGGCCTTGAGGCGCTGGAAGCAAAGACTCAACAGCATATCGTTGGCGAGCTTCCAGGCGATCGAGTGCCTGTCGCAAGCCATCTAAATTCTGTTGGCGAGCTTGGATCGTGCGCTCGGACGCACCGTTTTCGATCGTCCAAGCCAATTGGCGTTCTGCCTCTTCAATGGCGTAGCGTTGGTTGTTAATAATCACCTCGTAGCGCTGCCAGACGAGTTGTAGGTAAGCTCGTTGCTCGTTGGAGAGATCGTCGCGATCGAACGTTGTGGGTAGACCGCGTTCGGAGGTGGCGACGGTGACGGGTTCGGAAATGGAGGTCGATCGAGCGTCAGTTCTCGGTTCGGGGGCCATCGTCACGGGTTCGCGATATTCCGGTACGGGGTTCGGCGCGGGAGACGGAGCCGTGGCGACCGGAGCGGTTGTGCTTGCGGAATCGATTAAAGCACTTAACGGTCGATCGCTCGTTAAGTAAATATGTCCGAGCGTGCGGCCTTGATAGTTACGTTTAGTAAACCGCCAATTAGAATTGAGATGAATTTTGGCAAAATCGGACGTAACACCGTGAGTGCGGCCGATCTCGATCGCCGTTGTGTTGGAACTGCCAAACGGCACAGCTTTCAAAACCAGGTCGTTGTTTTCCCGAAACACCCGCAAGCTGTATTGCGTACCCAGGTCGCGGCCGTTGACGCGAACGGAAAACCCGTTGCTGTCGGTGGCGCGGCCGCAGATTCCCGTGAAATCGAAATTGAGTAATAAGGGGTCGACCCGAACGGGAGCCGACCCACTTTCACGCCAGCACGGCCGTGCGTCGGAGATTTGCTCTAAAACGAGCAGTTGGTGGCGTGCAGTTCCCACCGGAGCGGCAACAGCGATGAAATCTCGTCGATCGACTTCCGTTTGACCGAAGGTCGTCGCGCGAGCGGGGAGGGGAAAGAGCGATCCAGCAACTGCGAGAGCAGCGGCGGCGGCGGTGGCGATGCGAACTCCGAAAGTCGTTTTCATGGGGTGTTTCTCCAAACCCGGTCTGTTGCTTGCTGATAGCTTCATCGTGCAACGACTGCTTTGGGAGTTGGTCCGGGGTTTAGGGTCTTGTTCGATCGTCTACGATCGACCGTGACAGTTCGATCTCGTGTTAAAGGCTAGAGTGTCCGCTGGATGGGACTTCTGCGAGATCGAGCGGCTGTGACGAAGTTCCGTGTCTTATCGGTCAGTCGGCCGATTGTCACGCCCAAGGGAACTCCGGGCTGTCTCGCCATGGCAGATATCGATCGGTCAGCGACAAACTCGTTAAATGTACGATGTTAGTACGTCTTCAAAGTCAAAACGCTATGAGGAAAAGACTTTCGCTAACATGAAACTTGTCAGGATTTACATCTAAGCCGAGATTGAAGTCAGAATAGAACCCCATTCTAATGAATCAAAGCGATCGAAAAAAGCTGAGTTTCTTCCAAATTTTCAATATGAGTGTCGGCTTTTTCGGCATTCAATTTGGCTGGGCGCTCCAAATGACGAACATGAGTGCCATCTTTGAAGAGTTAGGCGCAAATGCCGACGAAATTCCGATTTTATGGCTGGCAGCACCGCTGACTGGCGCAATCGTCCAACCCATTGTCGGGCAAATGAGCGATCGAACCTGGGGCAAACTGGGGAGGAGACGGCCGTACTTTCTCGTCGGCGCAATTCTCAGCTCGATCTCCCTCCTCATCATGCCGAACGCACCCGTCCTTTGGATTGCTACGGGGAGTTTGTGGATACTCGACACCGCCAACAACATCAGTATGCAGCCGTTTCGCGCCCTCGTTACCGATCTCCTCCCCAAGTCTCAATACACCTTCGGATTCGTCGTCCAAAGCCTATTAACTGGACTCGGTGCGGCGATCGCCGCCATACTCCCGTGGATTCTCAATCACTGGTTTCGCGTGAGTAACGTCGGCATCGATCGAGCAATTCCCCCGAGTGTCGAACTCTCCTTTTATATTGGCGCAGCCGTCTTCATGGGAACGATTCTGTGGACGGTTGTTACCACCGAAGAATATCCTCCCGAAGATCCCGAAGCCCTCGCCGAACAAGTTGAAGCCAGTAGCCTCCGCGACAACCTCAAAGATATGGTCGATGCCATCCAAAAGATGCCTTCGACCATGCGCCAACTGGCTGGCGTGCAGTTTTTTTCCTGGTTTGGCATTTACTGCTTCTTCCTGTATTTTCCTCCCGCTGTCGCCCATAATTTCTTCGGTGCCACCGAAGAAGGATCGCCCCTCTACACCGCAGGTATCGAATGGGCGGGTGTCTGTATCGCAGTATTCAACGCCGTTTGTATTGTTGCGTCTTTCCTCATTCCTTACCTCGTCAAACTGACCGATCGCAAAATCGCCCATGCCATCTGTATGGCGTTTGGCGGAGTCGGGGCGATTTCCTTATTGTGGCTCGATCGACCCGCTCTCATTTTGATTTCGATCGTCGGATTGGGTATCGCCTGGGCGAGTTTGATGTCGTTGCCCTACGCGATGGTGTCTCCCGTTCTGCCTGAAGATCGTATTGGCATTTATATGGGAATTTACAACACCTTCATCGTGTTGCCAGAAATCGTTGCGTCTCTCGGGTTTGGATGGGTGATGAGCCATTTTCTGCACAACGATCGACTGCTCGCTGTTATCGTAGGCGGTGTGTCGATTCTGATCGGTGCCATTCTCGTGCTGCAAGTGCGCGAAACTGGGGATCTCCCAAGTTCTGACCTCAAGATTTCCGCAACCGCCTTGAGCGAAAATTGATGATAGATCGGGAGCCATGGAGAACGATCTCGCACCCAATTTTACCCCTCAAATTGCCCATTTCCGACCCTGGAAAACTGTAAAATAACATGGCAAAACTCGAAATAAAAAACCTCAATAAAACATACAACCCGAAAACCGTTCCCGTCAAAAACGTAACTTTAAACGTCGAAGACGGCGAGTTTTTAACCCTGCTCGGTCCATCGGGATGTGGAAAATCGACAACCTTACGGTTGATTGCCGGACTCGAGGAACCGACCCGCGGATCGATCGAAATTGGCGGCCGTGATGTCACGTATCTAAAACCCGGCGATCGCAACGTGGCCATGGTCTTTCAAAGTTACGCCCTGTACCCCCATATGACGGTGTACGACAACATGGCTTCCGCCCTCAAACTCAGAAAAATTTCCGCCACGGAAATTCAGCAACGAGTGACTGAAGCCTGTCGTTTTTTAGATTTAAACGAAGATTTAATGAGCCGCAAACCCGGCCAGCTTTCCGGGGGACAGCGACAGCGCGTCGCACTGGGACGGGCACTCGTGCGTCAGCCCGACGTATTCTTACTGGACGAACCGCTCAGCAACCTCGATGCGCTGCTCAGAGAGCGCGTCAGAGCGGAAATCAAACAACTGTTCGAGAAGCAAAACGCCCCCGTTGTCTACGTAACCCACGACCAAGTCGAAGCGATGACACTGTCTACCAAAGTGGCAGTCTTGTACGACGGTAACGTCCAACAACTCGATCCCCCCGCTCGATTGTATTCCCGTCCGGCTAACCAGTTCGTAGCTGGATTCGTGGGTAGCCCTCAGATGAACCTTCTGACCCTTCGTTGTCAGGACAACACAGCCTTGTTGGGATCGATGCAAATTCCGCTTCCGCCCGGTGCCGGTTCGCCCCGTCACGTGGTGTTAGGCGTGCGCCCTGAAGACGTTAGATTCGCGCAACCCGAAGACGAACTGCACGTCGCCGGTCGCGTTTTTTTAGTGGAAAACTTGGGGATGCAAAACCTGCTGAGCATCCGTGTAGCGGGAACGGGCGATGGCGATGCGGGCATCGTTTTACGTGCGTTATTTCCAACTGATTGCTCGTGGAGTGGCGAAGACATCGAACTGGCGGTGTTCCCGAAAGCCCTTCACTGGTTTGACATTGAATCGGGCGATCGCATCGAAAACGAACAGCGTTCAGACGAACCGATCTCATCTTCCGGGTAGATATACGGAGTTTAAAATCTGTGAATTTTCCCTTTCTCGATTCGCGAGATAGCGTCTAAGCTAGATGAAGGTTTTTTGGCGTGGGTGTGTCTTGTCTGCCGATTTATAGCCTCTATGCCAGCTAAAGAGGCTCGAACGCAAAATCGACCCAGAGAGCGAACTGTTCGTTATGGCGAGCTGCTTCGTCCTGCCAGGAGGGCAGTGACTGTTGAATGACAAATCTGTTTGAAAAATACGATCGAACGTTCGATCGTACCGAGGAGATCGTTAAAGTCCGTTTTGGGTGGGGAACAGCGCTCGTGCTGGCCGGCCTCATCGCCGCCGGATTAGCTGGAAACTATTTCAAACTACCTCTCTTTTTCGGTGTCGATTTCCTATTCGGTAGCATTGCCGTTCTGTTGGTTGTCAGTCTGTATGGCGCGCGATGGGGAACCTTCGTCGGATTTCTCGTTAGCCTCTACACGATTCATTTGTGGGGACATCCCTACGCGGTCGTTACGTTCACTCTCGAAGCATTGGCCGTCGGGTTGGGATTGCAGCGTTCGTCGTTGAACCTCGTTGCGCTCGATGGCTTGTACTGGCTGCTGTTGGGAATGCCGCTAACGTGGGTGTTTTACTCGCAATCGTTGGGACTCCCCGAGCAAGCCGCATTACTCATCGTTATCAAAGCTGCTGTCAACGGAATTTTTAACGCTCTCAGTGCCAGTCTGATTTTAGTTCACACGCCGGTTTTACGCTGGCTGAGCGATCGCCGAGACTATTCGTTTCCCTTGCGACACACGTTGTTTAACTTGTTAGTTGCCTTTACGGTTTTACCCACGCTGAGCTTAACCATTGTGGACAGTCGTGCGACTAAACGAGACCTAGAGCGCAATATGCAACTAGAGATCGAAGCGACTGCCCAACACATTGCCGCCGAAGTACGGATTGCCCACGACAATAGCTTTGCCGATCTGAACGTCTTTCGAGAATTCCTCAAATCTCGAACGATGCCCTTTGACGTCAATGTTTTTCTGCTCGATCGATACGAGCGTCCGATCGTGCGCCATCCGGCAACGGCCAAAATGTTCGATCGAGAACAGGGACAAATTCATCACTATGTAAACGGCAACGTCTATCATTGGCTGCCCTTGGGAGATATGCCGTTAATGTTGCGCTGGCACAAATCCCTCTATTACAGTCGAGTGTCCGTCCGCGATCTCCCTTGGAGCGTTCTCGTCGTTGCCCCCGCCGAACCGCTCATCGGGCAACTCGAACAGTTTTACATTCGCAATCTCGTCATGCTACTCGGCGTTTCTGCAATTGCCCTGACCATGGCCAGTCTTCTGAGTCGATCGAGTGTCTTTCCCCTCAAACGACTCGCCAACGCCACTACGGGACTGGCTGACAAACTCAGTGATGGCTCCCCCATACAGTTACCCCAAACCGGAATTTGGGAACTCAAAGTTCTGGTCGAGAACTTTCGATCGATGTCTGTGGCACTCCAACAGAAGTTTCACGAAATTCAACAAGCCAACGAACTCCTCGAACAGCGAGTTCGCGAACGAACGCAACGCTTAGCTGCCACCAATACCGCCTTAAATGCGGAAATCCAAGAACGCAAACGCATCGAATCCGAAATTCGCAAATCCCAGCAACGCTTGTCGACGATGGTTCGCCAAACACCGTTAGCCGTTATCGAATGGAACGATCGAGGTGAAGTTCTCGCCTGGAACCCTGCTGCCGAGAAGATGTTTGGCTACACGGCGAGCGAGGCCGTCAGGCGCAACGTTGCGGGACTCATCGTTCCCGAAAGTGCTAAGTCTGCCGTCCTTGCCATTATGGACTTACTGCTTCAGCAACGCGGCGGCGCACGCAGTACCAACGAAAATTTGACGAAATCCGGAAAGACGATTATTTGCGATTGGTACAACGCGCCTCTCATCGACTCAGAGGGAAACCTCATCGGCGTGGCCTCGATGGCCATGGACATCACCGATCGAACGCAGGCTGAAGCGGCCCTCCGTGCGAGCGAGCAGCGATTCCGCGATGTTTCAGAAGCTGCGGGAGAGTACGTCTGGGAACTCGATGCGGAGGGAACCTATACTTTCCTGACTGACCGAGTGAAAGACGTTAAGGGCCATGGTATCTCGGAGTTGCTCGGACGAAGTCCCTTTACCGTCATGCCCGAAGAAGATATCGCTAACGTGCGCTCCATGTTAAGTGTTGCCCTCGAAAATCGTACCTCGTTTAAGTTTCAACACCGCGACATTACGCCGATGGGTGAAGTCGTTTGGGAAGAAGTCAGCGGCGTTCCGATTTTCGAGGAGGATCGGCTCATTGGCTTTCGGGGTACGGGACTCAGCATTACCGATCGAAAACGGGCTGAAGCCGAACTGCGCGAATCGGAAGCCCAGTTACGCCAACAAGCTCGCGATCTCGAAGAGACGCTGCGGGAACTCCAACAAACCCAAATTCAACTCGTTCAAAGCGAGAAAATGTCGAGTTTGGGGCAGTTGGTTGCGGGTGTTGCTCACGAAATTAACAACCCGGTTAACTTTATCTTTGGTAATCTCGTCCACGCGGAAGAATACGCTGACAATTTACTCGAAACGATTCGCACCTATCAGCGAAGTTACCCGCATCCCAAACCCGAGGTTGAGGAACAATTAGAAGTTGCCGATGTTGAGTTTCTGATCGAGGACTTTCCAAAGCTACTCGATTCGATGAAAGAGGGCGCGTGTCGCATCCGGGAAATCGTCGCGTCTCTGCGCAACTTTTCCCGCCTCGACGAAGCAGAATATAAAACGGCGAACTTACACGACGGGATTGACAACTCTTTGATGATTCTTCACAACCGCATTAAAGAGAAGCCCGATCGTCCCGCCGTCGAAATTGTCAAAGCTTACGGCGATATACCGCGAGTCGAGTGTTATGTCGGACAGCTCAATCAGGTGTTTATGAATATTCTCGTCAACGCATTAGATGCTTTGGACGAGCGAGATCGCCATCGCAGTGTTGAGGAGATCGGTGAATCCCCCAGTCAGATTTTGATTACAACACGGGCTGAGGGAGCGTTTGTGCAGGTTCGCATTCACGATAACGGCCCTGGAATGCCCGAAACGGTTAAAGCGCGAATTTTCGATCCGTTCTTTACGACTAAACCCGTCGGACAAGGGACGGGTTTAGGATTGTCGATCGGCTATCAAATTGTAGTCGATAAGCATCAGGGACGTTTATCGTGTTTTTCCGATCCGAAAAATGGGACTGAGTTTGTGATTGAGATTCCTCAATGTCAGACTGATTTGATTAAAGCTCAATAAGGTATTTATAGAGAAATAAAAAACCAGAAATAGCTGTGATGTTTGGTGTTTAGTGGATGTCTTTATCCTTTGTGGAGGTGGAGGGTCTGGGCTAAAGTCTTGGGATTTTGAAGGAATGTCAATTTAATACCCAGAAATGTAGGGCAGTACTTTTAAAAAAAATGACGGTTTGTCGGTTTTGCTTGAAATATTTCGATGTAGATCGTTACTTCGGACTGCTGCTCGATTCTACTTCGAGCGTTTCGACGGATGAGCCGACCTTCTCAAGCTCGATAGAAACTCTCGATCTTGAGGGTTGATGATGAAACTCGATCGATCCTTGTTTTGTTCCTTAAAATGTCAGTTTGATTGTCTAAAAAAGCAAGGTCAACAGTTGATATTGACATTGTCAAGTAAAAGTTATACGCTAGATATAAATTGTTTATATTTGTGTTTTTTTAACTTTCAGTTATAAAGAAGTGACTTTTGTAACTTTGTTTTTTTTTAATCTAACTTATCTTCGAGTGCTATTTTTTAGTTGATAGACAATCTGGTGGCGGTAGATCTCTGCTCGTGACATCTTCTCAACCTCAACCGATTCGTTACATATAACATCGTGTGTGATAAATCGAAAAGGAGATCGAAAAGTGTTATTCCAGCCTGAATGTAATGTCCGTGTTATTACGGACTTTAAAAAATCGGTATTCGGCGAATACGTTAGAAGGCACAGAGATCGAACTGAATAACGGCTTTAGGATTTTTTGAATTCAGAGACCGAGTGTGTATTACACGCAGTCACGCCACCTAAAAATTACACTTGAATCCTTCATGACGCCCTAGAAAAACCGCAAAATCGCGGAATTTCTGTGTGGTTTTTTCGGTTTTCAAGGGATATGGCAGCCTTTTACGATCGATCTAGTACTGAATTGAAAGCAGATACGTGCCATGACAGTAGACATCGCCGTTATCGGAGCGGGTATGGCAGGATTGACCAGTGCCGCCCAATTACAGCAGGCAGGCTATCAAGTCGTGGTCGTTGAAAAGTCACGAGGTGTGGGCGGACGGGTGGCAACGCGCCGCCTACCTGGATATCGAGCCGATATCGGAGCCCGTTATCTTGAAGCCGGAGGACGCTTGTTGCCTCTGTTAATTGAAATCTTGCAAGATCGCGGAATTCTACAACTTTGGTCGAACGTCAGCCATCGTTGGGACGATGGATTCGTCGTGGAATCCTCCTTACCGCGTTATGTTGCCCCCGACGGTATGAACGCCATCGGCAAATTTTTAGCACGGGGAATGCGGGTGTGGTTGAGCCGTCGTCTCCAACAACTCACGCCCCAAGACGATGGCACGTGGCATCTTTCACTGGAAGCTACGAACGGGACTTCAGATGCACCGTTAGACCTGTCAGCTCAAGTCGTAATCGTCACGGTTCCCGCACCCCAGGCCTTACCGTTTCTCGACGATCGAGCGGGCGTGTCGGAGGCGTTTCGTGCCAACTTAGCAGCGGTGGAATACGATCCGTGCATCACGGCAATTGCGAGATATACGATCGATCGATCTCCGCCCGATTGGGTTTCGGTAGACTTTCCCCCAGAAACAGATTTATTCTGGGTGGGACTCGACAGTAGCAAACGTCGCAACGCACCACAGCCCGTCTTTGCCATTCACAGCAGTGCTGAATTCGCCCGATCGAACCTCGACACAACCGATCTCGACGGTCTCGGACGACAGTTACTCGATCGAGCCGCACACTACCTACTTCCCTGGCTGTCAGAACCGGAATTCTTAAACGTCCATCGTTGGCGTTACGCCTTTACGCACCGTCCTTGGCGACAAGATTGCTTGGCAACGATGACACCTTTACCTTTAATTTGCTGTGGGGATTGGTGTGGAACGCGACATATCGAAACGGCACTTCGATCGAGCTTAGCGGCCGCCAGTATCGCCAACAGCCACTTACAGCAGGAAGTCCTCACGCCGATCCGTCAGGTCTGGCGCTCCTTGTAAATCTCCAGTCCTGAAAATTGGACAATACAATCGAGAAGTAGACGTTTGGGTTCCGGTTATGCAACGGACACATCCTTGGCTCCTCGTGACGTGTCTTGGGTCTCTGGTAGGTTGTACGCCTGCTGAAACGATCGAGGCTTCCCCGACAACCGTTGCTTCACCAACGTCAACGCCAATTGCGACTTCAACCCCATCCCCCCAATCGACCCCCGATCCTTGGCAACAGGGACTTCAGACGGCCATGGGTGCTGCCAACTTGGTGCAATCGGCAAGTTCTCCACAGGATTGGACGGTGGTGGCAGGTCAGTGGCAACGATCGATCGACCTTTTAAAAACGGTTCCCGATCGCCATCCTCAAAAGTCTCGATCTCAGGAAAAAATTGCGGAGTACCAACGGAATCTCGCCTACGCACAACAGCAAATCGAAGAAGCGAACGAGCCTTCAACTCCGATTCCTCAAGCGATTGCGCCAACCCCGACACCGTCAACAGAACCAGCGGTTTCGCCCAAAGTCGCCTTGGCCCGCCATTTAAAATCGATCGGTGCAAAAGTCTATGAAACCTACCAAGATCCGTCGCAGTGCTCCGCCCATAGCCGAAGGCTTGGGGGGTGGTGAAGCGGCGGGCGACCGGAGGGAGCAAACAAGAAAGCC
>LWRO01000092.1 GCA_001657325.1 Geitlerinema sp. BBD 1991-9
TGGAGAGAAATTCGCTTTTGGCTTGGTTGGCGGCGTCGGCGGCTTCTTTGGCGTGTTTGAGTTCGGCGGTACGTTCTTCGACTTTGACTTCAAGGGTGCGAGAGTAGTCTTCGAGTTGTTGGTTGGCTCGCTCTAATTTCTGGTTAGCTTGCTCTAAGTTGTGGTAGAGCAGGGAGTTTTCGATCGAGATAGCTGCTTGAGAGCAAAATAAGTTGAGTAGCTCAATTCGATCGTGGGTAAAGACTTCTACCGCCAATTGGTTTTCTAAATACAGAATCCCGATACACTTGCCTTGGTTGAGCAGTGGAGTACACAGAATACTTTTCGGTTGCTGCTTCCGCAAATACACATCGGCGATCGAGCGAGTTTCGGCAGTCGCATCGGACAGCATCAGAGGCTCCTGAGTGCGCCAAACCCGATTGATGAGGTTCAGGGGAACGGCTCGAGGGAGTTCTTGAGTCAGAGATTCTCCGAGGGTGGCCACTTGAACGATCGGGGCAGTTTCACCAGAAGCGGCTAGGGCAACTAGAGCTAAAGTATCTTGATGAGACAGCAACAACGCACTTTTGGACGCCCCAGCATTTTCCATGACCACTTGCATTAATTGCCCCAAGAGCTGTTCGAGCTGAATTTCTCCTGAGAGTGCTTGTGAAGCTTTGATAGCAGACGACAAATCCAGCTCTTGAGTGGTACTGTGGGAGGCGATCTTATTCGTATTCATCGAAGGGGATGTCAGACGGGTTCCCCCGCTAGTTTTTTGCTGCTCTTGTAGAGGAGCCAGAAGTTGGCTGTAGCGGTTTTCTAAGTCTTCAACTTTGGCTTTTGCTCCCCAACGAACGTAGCCGTAATAGGCCTCGATGAGATAACAGACGGCAATTTTTTCTTTGCCCCAGTCGAGATAAAATTTGGCCGCCAGTTCGTTCGCTAGGGCTTCTTCTTGAATGTAGCCGTTCGCTTGAGCTTCGGCGATCGCACGATCGTAGAGTTCGATCGTGTTAAGTCGATCTCCTTCAACGCGAGATCGCTCGGCTTCTACGAGGAGATACTTATGCAGAAAGTTTTCCGGGCAACTTTCGCTCCAGATTTTGAGTTGTGCTTGATTGGCTTCGATTTGCGATCGAGCCTCACTGCGTTCGCTGTCGCTCAAACTGAAGTATATTCTTAAAAAGTTCAGGGAACTATAATAGTAATAGCCCACAGAACCGATGAAACCCCGACAAGCCGTTAAATACTGACTCGCGCTGAAGAAATGCTCGAACCCTCGTTGAAAATCCTGACTTAGAAAAGCTTCTTGTATTTGTAGAATATAGTAAATACCAAGAGGTAAATAGGATTGTGAAGCTTGATGTTGTTCGATCCAATTTTTTTCACGATCGAGCCAGTATTCTCGTTCTCCGTCGTCTCGTTCGATTGAGAGTTTTTCGATAAAAGACTGACAAACATAGAGCACACTTAAAGTGAGACCGTTTTGGTGTTTTTCGACAATCGATCGATATTTGTAAATATCGTCTAGAATAGTTTCTAAGTTCTCACCTTGAAAGAGTCGGCTGTAAATATTTGCGAATAAACTATATCCAGCATATTGAATTTCACCAGAATCCATTCCGGCTAAGAATCCTTCATACCCAATCTGAGCCGCTCCTGAGATGGGTTTAGCCCAAACATGAATCCAACCACTGAGAAAAAAACAAGCTCTCGCTCGCTGAAATTGGCTGTTAAGCTTATAGCTAAGTTGTAGGGCTAATTCTGCAAATTTGAGTCCTTGATGGTACTGAATTCCTGTTAGAACAGATCGAAAAAAGCCATAGGTGCTATAACTGACAATCGATTCTGGAATATTGCCATATTCAACAGACAAGCGAGCGCTTCTTGTGACTGCAAAACTATAGAGTTCGAACTCCAAAGCGATGTAGGCGGAGGGCAGAAGATTGGTGAGTAATTTAACAGCCACTTCAACCTCTGGCACGGTAATCGTTGGCAGCTCGAGCAGTGAGAAGATCGATCGATCTTTTAGTCTTTCTTCAATAGCATTTACATTGTCTTGAATGAGTTCTGGTAGCATCTCTCGATCGGCAGAAATTCCGAGTGCTTGCAATCCTAAAAGCCCAGCTTGCATCGCCTTTTTATAAAGCCCTCGAACTGTATATTGAGTGATTTCGATTACATAAATTTTAGCTCGATCGAGCGACGAAGTAATCGAGTTAAGTGCCGTAGCAATTGTTCTTTCTAAAAGCCAAAAATCCGAGGTTGTTAATTGAACCTCAGCTAAAGCAAAATAAAGTGAAAAAGACAGGTCATAATTGTTTTTCCAACTTCCTGAATCTAGTAAATCAATACCCGCTTGAAAGTAGTTTTTTGCAGCTTCAAAAGCGGTTGTCAATTTTGCTTTTTGACCGGCCGTATAGTTGAGTTCGATAAGCTGTTGTTTTTCGCGATCGTTTTCGATCGCAATGCGTCCGATATTGAGTTGATTGACAATCTCAAATATTTTTTCTTGACAGTCTTCTGAAGATAAACGCAACAGAAGTTTTTGACTGATGCGATAATGAGTTTCTGGTTTTTGCGCCTCGGGAATTAAGGCGTAAGCTGCTTGTTGAACTCGATCGTGTAGAAAACGATATTTTACCGAAAAATCTTTGCTTTCTTTAACTCGATCGCAAGACGCTTCAGTTTTTCCTTGAAAAAACTTATAATTATCACCTTCAGGAATTACAAAGTTTTCTTGCAATGCCTGCCATAAATTTCCTGCAACTCGCTCGGGAGTCTCTTCACAAACAAGCGCCAAGATTGACAAATCGAATTGATTACCCAAACAAGCCGCCAATTTCAAAACCTGTTGCGTTGCTTGAGGTAACTTCTGCAAGCGTCTGACCATAAAGACGACTACATCGTCGGTTAGCGCTAACTGTTTTACCTGTGCGAGATCGCATTCCCAAGACCCAGTCTCAGGATTAAAACAAATCTGGTCGTCTTCGTACAATCCTTTCAGAAACTCGATCGAAAAAAATGGATTTCCCCGTGTTTTTTGATAGACCAGTTGCGAGAGCGGAGCCGCCACAGGCCTCTGACACATCAACGTCTCAGCCACCAAACGATTGATGTCTGCTTCGTCTAAAGGTAAGAGCGTCAACGTTTGAATCTCGATGAAATGTCTCTGGAGTTCGTCGAGAACCAGCGTTAAAGGATGAGTCGGACAGACTTCGTTATCTCGATAAGCTCCCAACACCAGTAAATAACCCTGCGCTCCCTCGACTAACAGCTTCAAGAGATTTAACGAAGCGGCATCAGCCCACTGCAAATCGTCGAGAAACAGCACTAGGGGATGTTCTCGAGTGGTAAATACCCGAACGAACTGACCGAACAGCATGTTAAAGCGTTGCTGGGCAGCACTTCCAGACAGTTCGGGAACCGTTGGCTGCGCTCCGATAATACACTCGAGTTCGGGAACGACCTCGATGATGACTTGTCCGTTTTCTCCGACAGCTTCGAGAATTTTTGCCTTCCAACGAGCGAGATTGCACTCCGGTTCACCGAGGAGTTGACTCATTAAATGGCGGAAGGCTTGTACGAAGGCGGAAAAGGGAACGTTGCGGTTGAGCTGGTCGAATTTCCCTTTGATAAAGTAACCCCGCTTCTGCACGATGGGCTTGTGAACTTCGTTGACGATCGCCGTTTTGCCGATTCCTGAAAATCCCGCCACTAACATCAGTTCGGTGGTACCCAACGCAACTCGCTCGAACGCTTGCAGAAGGGTTCGGACTTCGCGTTGGCGGCCGTAGAGCTTTTCGGGAATCAAAAATCGATCGCAACGATCGCGCTCTCCCAACTCGAAGGCCTCGACGTGACCCGTTTCGCGCCATTGAGTCAAACAGGTTTCGAGATCCCATTGCAGTCCTAAAGCACTTTGATAGCGCTCTTCGGCGTTTTTGGCCATGAGTTTCTCGACGATGTCAGCCACGATGGCAGGAATCTCGGGATTGATGGCGTCGGCTCGCGGCGGCTGTTTGGCTAAATGACAATGAACCAATTCCATCACGTCTTGGGATGGAAACGGTAAGGTGTGGGTCAATAGCTCGAACAGCGTGACACCGAGGGAGTAGAAGTCACTGCGGTAGTCAATGCCTCGGTTCGTGCGTCCGGTTTGTTCGGGCGAGATGTAGGCCAAAGTACCTTCGAGTTCCGTGGGATTTTTGAGGGTTTGGGTTTCTTTAGGTAATAGAGAGGCAATACTGAAGTCAATGAGTCGAATTTCTCGAGATTCGGGGTGAATTAGGATGTTAGCGGGTTTGATATCTTTGTGGACGATACGGTGGTGGTGTAAGTCTTTGAGGATTGAGGCGATCGAGCTGGCAATTTCAACAGCTTCTTGCCAAGATAACGGGTGCGAACAGATATATTGTGCGAGGGAGATGCCGCCGAAGTCTTCCATGACTAGGGCATAACTGTTCCCACACATTTCGAGGCTGTAGGGACGGATAATACCGGGAATCTCTAAGTTTTTTGCGATCGTGTATTGGTTGCGCAATTGTAGGAGATCGTGACGAGTCGGGTAGTTATCGGCGAGGAGTTTGATAATGACCGATTGGGAACCGATTTCGTTGAGGCGGCTGTCTTCGCTGTCTGTTTGGTCTCGAACGGCTTGATAGACTATGGTTCGAGTTCCCTTGAAGAGGGGTTTGAGAAAACGATATCCAGATAAGTTGGGAAAAGACTTTGTTGTCATCTTTGGGTCGTAGCTTAGAGATCTCAATTGACTCGATCCCTTATCATTATAGCGACTCAATATAGCTCTATGGTTAAAGTTTGTCGGTCGATAGATAAAACTTCACAAAATTATAGGCAGATCGGGATAAAAACACGATGCAATGATTTTTGACCTCAAAAAATCGAGTGCATCTCAAAACTGTAAATTTATACGAGAGAATAAGAATTGCAGCCTCCAATTCTAGTATTTTTGCAAAACTGAGATTCACTCTGGGTTGGGTGAATCTCAAATTTTCTAAAATATGAGCTTTAAGAAATTGAATATTTTACAGAGTTCCATTGTCAGAAATTCAATATCTTGAAGAGTCTTGATTTCTAAACCAAAAGTGAAGTGTACCTCATTAATTTGCACGATCGAAAAAATTCTAATTCAAAAATAACTCGACAAATGGGTATATCGTTCGGCTACGTGCCGAAACTTGGGGCTACTCGAGAGATCGATCGAAAACCCAAAACTCAGGATTGTCTAGATACTCAGATTCTTAAAGATCTTATTTTTACAACTTTAAAATACCTTCCCAATGGAGTCTAAAAAAATATCTCGAACTGAGGTTTTTTGTATAACAGAAGCTTCTCGAAACCCGTTGTCAAATGAGGGAAAATTCTGCTGTCAAAATAGTGCGTGCGATCGAAGGCGTAGAAACGTTATTTTCCAAGTCTCTACGAGGTTTCGGTTGAGCGAGATCGATCGCGACTCTTCACGAACTGGAGTTGAATCGATCGGAAAATATCGAAAGACTGTCGATCGATTCAAGCTTGAGCTAAAAAAGACAATTGACTTTCGAGTATGCGTCTACAGCGTTTCCCTGGAAAGTGAAGTACACCTGGCTCTTGCTACGTAAGGACTTCAGCCATGAATCTGTACCTCATCAGGTTGAGAAACGTTGTAAATGACGGTAATAGCCAGGAAGAAGGGTTGTCGCGTCAGTCATCTTTCAGTTTCTCCAGTTTCAATCGATAGATACTCTCGAACGAAAGCTAAAAGCGCCCGATCTTCAAAGCCTCGGGCTAAATCTTGAAGCTTTCGAGCAAAAGGACGGTATTGAGGGTCGAGTTGCTCGAGATAAGTGGCGCGA
>LWRO01000093.1 GCA_001657325.1 Geitlerinema sp. BBD 1991-9
CCAAGGCTACAGTTAGCGTGTTTCGCGTCAACACTTGCCTACTGCATTAACCGTTTCTGCGTAGCTAACAGTGCCTTTAGCTATTTCGGCCTGAGCAAATTTTATCAAATGTCGGCGGCTGAAGCCGCTCGAGTCGATTTTCATCCCTGTCTCTTCAGAGCGGGGATGAAAATCTCCCGACCTATTGTGTGACGTGATGATAAGGTGAGGTGATGATGAGATTTGAAATCGTCAGGTCATCAGGTTATCTCCCCATCTCCCCACCCCTGGTGACGGTCAATCGGCACGCTTCGACGCTACAGCTTTGCGTCATGGCTTCGACGAGAGCGTTGTAGGTGTCGCGATGGACTTCGATGAGGGTTTTGGCTTGGAAGACGGCCAAACGTTCCCGTTGGCTAAAGTCAGAGATGGCGGGACGGAGTTGTCGGAAAAGCTGACGCAGTTGCGCTCGATCGTCGTCTCCACCCACAGCGCGATCGAAGTGGAGTTGTTCGGCGGCAATTCCTGCCATCCACACTTTGGCATATCGATCGAGGGTTGGCGCGGAAATCGTACCTCGTTGTAATTGTTCTCGGAGTTCTCGATCGTCGAACTGTACGCCTCCGCGTCCCCGTTGTCCCCGCTGAACGGCTTCCCACGCACTCAGGGTGTAGTCAGAAACCGGGATATCCAAAAGACACGCGACGAGAAAATGTCCAGCTTCATGACGAATCACTCGTTCGCGTCGATCGCTAGTGGTGTCTCCGAGCCAATCTAAAAATACCAGCGTTCCCTGTCCGTCGAATCCCAAGGTGTCGATCGTCACCAGCCCCAATGCGCCAAAGGCGATCGAGGCGGGAACGACGGGTGATAAATCGATAATCGGCCCCACGAGCGCCAACATTGTAATACTGAAAATACTGACGGCTAAAACGTTGAGGGATAAAGAATTCATGATTTAAAAGTCGGTTTGAAATCGGTTTGAAATCGGTGATGAAGCGATCGCAGGACAAAAATTCTGCTCCTCTACTATTTTAGGCAGATGTCAATCTTTTGTAAAAAAACGTAATAGAAGCATCGTATTGGAGCGATCGCTAGAATTTACGATTCCTCACCCCCTCATCTCCTCACCTCCTTATCCCACAACAGCGGTTTGAAACCACTCGTTCTCGCGAATGGAGGCGAAATCGGGATTTGACTGGGCTTGTGCTTTCAAGTTGGGATCGAGTTCAATGGCTTTTTTGAGGTTTTCGATCGCCTGTTCTCCGTAGCCGACGAGGGCGAAACAGCGAGCTTTACCGTACCAGCCGTTGGGAAAGTCGGGTTTGGCCTCGATCGCTCGATCGTAAGCCGAAATCGCTTCCTCAAAGCGTTGTTGTTGGGCGTAAATGACCCCTTGTTCGCAGAACGGGATGGGATTGTTCGCGTCGATGGTGAGAGCTTTTTCAAAAGCGGCAATTGCCTCGACGTGTTGTCCCGTAGCCGCTAACTCTCGCCCTTGGTGCAGGTGCATTTCAAACACCTCTTGCAAGCGACTTCCGAGACGTTCTTGCAGTTGCATCGAGTTTTCAATGGTGTTGCGGGCGTTATTCATCACGTTTTGCACCGACAACGCCATCGACACCATATCTTTGAGTTGAGCGGGTTCAGATTTCCCTTCGGCTAAAGCGGGTTGCGTGTCGAATTCAGCCTTTAACTCGCGACCGATTTCATCTTTTAGCTCGTTGCTGAGGCGATCTTCAACCTCTTCAACCACCTGAGTTACCAAATTGCGGCGCATCGTCCACAACAGGATAATGCCAGCAATGGGAAACAGAATCAGTAACAGTAATAGGATATTCAGCAGGTTGAACGTCCACGAGAAATTTCGATCGACTGCCTCGTCGATCGCATCCTGTACGGTTGAATCGTCCTTGAGTTTTTCTTCGATAATCTCTTCGATTTCCGCTCGATCGACTGATTCTGCGGGTGCCGTTTGAATCGCAGCCGGTGCAGCCTGGGCCGCCGGTTGCTGAACTGGAGCGGGTGCAGGCGTCGCAGCGCTGGGAGGTGGCGCGGTGGCTGGCGATTGCGGCGCGGTGGGTGCTGTGGGTGCTGTGGGTGCCGTTGGCGTTTGAGCGACCGC
The DNA here is from genome assembly GCA_001657325.1 of Geitlerinema sp. BBD 1991-9. Taxonomy (GTDB): domain Bacteria; phylum Cyanobacteriota; class Cyanobacteriia; order Cyanobacteriales; family Geitlerinemataceae; genus Geitlerinema. The sequence goes on from LWRO01000093.1 coordinate 2,105, forward strand.
TGTTTCGACGGAAACCAGGAGCGTTGAGAGGAAGAAAAGCGAAACTGTTTTAAATTTCATGCCGTCACCTATTCAGTATCTAACGATTCGTTAATTAACTGTTTAAACCGTTCGTCTTCGCGAATTCCGTCGAACGCCGAGTCCACTTGCGCTCGCTCTCGGTAAGGATGGGGGGCGAGACGGAGAGCTTCTTGCAGGTTGTCGATCGCCGGAGCCACAAAGCCACGAACGCTATAGCAACAAGCTTTGTTATACCAAACGTCGGGGGCGCTCGGGTGGAGGTCTGAGGCTCGATCGAATGCTGAAATCGCCTCGTCGTACCGTTTCAGTTTGGCGAGAATCTGCCCCCGGTAGTACCACGCGGTCACGTCGCGGTCGTTAATGGAAACCGCTCGATCGTAGGCTCCCTCAGCTTCCTCGTCGCGATCGAGCGCACTCAGGGACGCCCCACGATTTTTCCAGGCTTCGCTGTAATTGGGGTTGATTTTCGCCGCTTTCGCATAGCAGGGAAGCGCTTGTTCGTGACGCTCGAGGGCGGCGAGTGCCAAACCGCGATTGTTCCACGCTTCCGCGTAGTCGGGTTTTTGTTTGACTGCTTTGTTATAGGATTTAACCGCATCCTGGTAACGTCCGAGTTCCATCAACGTCAAACCGCGATTGTTCCAGGCTTCTACATAATCCGGTTTCAGTTGTACTGCTCGATCGTAAGAGGTGAGCGCTTCGTCGAACTGCCGCAATTTGGTCATTGCGCCACCTCGGTTGTTCCAGGCTTCGGGATAGTCGAATTTCAGTTCTAAAGCTCGATCGTAAGATTCGATGGCGGCTTCGTACCGTTGCCTGTGGAACAGAGCGCTACCACGATTGCTCCAAGCTTGATAGTAGTCGGGTTTGAGTTCGATCGCTCGATCGTAAGCCGAAATGGCTTCGGGGTAACGTTGGCTGAAAAACAGCGCATTTCCCTGTCTGCAAAATTCCCGAGCGCTCGCTTCAGCATCCGCTGAAATGCCGTTTTGGGAAGACGGCGCGGGGGGAATCCGTTTTGCGGGAACGGTTGGATTCGCCTCAGCGCTGTCCGACGCTCCCGAGTCGGAATCTTCAGTCGATCGAGGCGGTTGAGAACTTTCAGGCTGTTCTGACGCTTCTGCATCAAACACGACTCGCAGGCTTTGCGGATCTTCGGGGGGTGGGGCTTCTTCGAGCTGTTCGGGTTCCGTTTCCTCGAACAACAAACTGATATTTTGATGGGGCGATCGATCTCGCTCGTCGTCGTTTTCGTCAACTGCTTCGAGAATGCTGTGATTGTTGAGAGAGTCTTCAGCGTCGTCGGCTTCTTCGAGAAGGCTTTGATGTTCGGTGGATTCTTCAGCGTCGTCAGCTTCTTCGAGAAGGCTGTCGCTTTCAACAGAATCTTCTGCATCATCTTTGTCTTCGAGGAGTTCAGCCCCGTCGTTCGAGGTTACAGTCTCGATCGATTCTCGAACCCTGTCCGATTCTTGGGGGATATCTGGTTCTTCTAACAGTTCTCGTCCGTCAGAAACAGCGACAGCTTCTTCCGCCAACGGCGCGTCAGCCACCCATCGATCGGAGTGAGAAGCAGCGACAGCAGATGTTCGAGACGGAGGAGACACCACCGGAAGCGGCGATTCCATTTCGCGCTGAATGGCATTGAGAACCGATTGCGCCTCCGACACCAACGCCGTTAACTCCGACATCGCATCCGATTTCAAACTTTCCAATTCCTGAGCATAGGCGGAAGCGCGAGTTTCCAAGCGATTGAGAATCAGCCAAACGGCGATCGCCCCTAAAATCGGCAACAACGCAAGCACGACGAACAACGCCGTAATCGGGGGTTGGTTCGCCATCATCGCATCATCGACTTCTTCGTCAATTCGATCGCGCAACAGCGTGCTATTTGCGAGGCTGCGTTCGACGGTTTCTTGGATAAACTGTTCGCTGCGAAAGCGCTCCAGTTCCGCTAGATCCTCTTGCGATAATGTAATGGACGCTCCGTTGGTTTCTGCTTCCGTGGGTTCGACTTGAGCGATCGTGCGCCGTGCTGACACGAACGAATGTCCCGTCCACAAGGCGATCGCGGCGATCGCCAAGGCGAAGCGTGTTGGATACCGCGCCAGACTCATCCGTCATCCCCTCTTGTAAACCGTTCGCATTTGTTACGTAGTCTAACCCGTCGGCCCGATTCGGAAACGTTTAAACTTTTTTCACTCGATCGAGCCGATCTCGAAGGTCGTTGTTTGATAGGATTAGAATTTGTGTTTTCTGTTCGTTTCCCAGTTTCGAGAGTGCTTCACACCGCTTACACGAACAAACGGGGATACAGAAATCGTTATTGTGTTCAGTCCACCCACCGAGTTTTTCCAAGGAGAAGTCCCCATGGCTCGTATGTACTATGACGAAGATGCCAATCTCGACCTATTGTCCGATAAAACCGTCGCAATTATCGGTTACGGTTCGCAAGGTCACGCCCACGCCCTTAATTTAAAAGATAGCGGCATCAACGTCATTGTCGGGCTATATCCAGGGAGTAAGTCCGCACCGAAAGCGAAAGAAGCCGGACTCACAGTTTACTCTGTCGCCGAAGCCGCAGAAAAAGCCGATCTCATTATGATTCTGCTGCCGGACGAAGTGCAAAAAACGGTCTACACCCAAGAAATCGCCCCCAACCTCAAAGAAGGAAACGTTCTCGCCTTCGCCCACGGTTTTAACATTCATTTCGGCCAAGTGGTTCCCCCCGCAAACGTCGATGTCATCATGGTTGCGCCGAAAGGCCCCGGTCACTTGGTTCGCCGCACCTACGAACAAGGGGAAGGCGTTCCTTGTCTGTTCGCCGTGGGTCAAGATGCGTCGGGACAAGCTCGCGATCGAGCGATGGCTTATGCGAAAGGAATTGGCGGAACTCGCGCCGGAATCCTCGAAACCACGTTCCGCGAGGAAACGGAAACGGACTTGTTCGGAGAACAAGCGGTTCTCTGTGGCGGTTTGAGCGCGTTGATTAAAGCCGGCTTTGAAACCCTCGTTGAAGCGGGATATCAGCCGGAACTGGCTTATTTTGAATGTTTGCACGAAGTCAAACTCATCGTTGACTTGGTGGTTGAAGGCGGTTTGGCCACGATGCGCGACAGCATTTCTAATACGGCTGAATACGGCGATTACACGCGCGGTCCTCGCGTCGTCACCGCTGAAACGAAAGCTGTCATGAAGCAAATTCTCAGCGAAATTCAGTCGGGTCAGTTCGCGCGAGAATTCGTGTTAGAAAACCAAGCCGGTAAGCCTGGTTTTACTGCAATGCGCCGTCAGGAAGCCGAGCATCCCATCGAAGAAGTCGGTAAAGACTTGCGTGCGATGTTTTCTTGGTTGAAGAAAAAATAAGGCGTTTTCGCTTTTTCATTAAACCCCTTTCCCAGTGGGAAGGGGGTTTTTTAGCATGAAACCGCGAGAATCCTCCGCTTCTAATCTCCGATTGAAGCGGAGATGAATTGCGGCGGTAAGGTGGCGGGTAGCCGTTCGA
>LWRO01000094.1 GCA_001657325.1 Geitlerinema sp. BBD 1991-9
TAGCCGAACTCGAAGCCAACCAGTTCTCCACCACCACCAAACTGCAAGGGGAAGTCGTCTTCGGTATCGCAGACGCTTTCGGCGGTGAAGAGGTTGGGGCTGACAACACGCAAACCGTCTTCCAGTACCGCGCCCGTCTGGCCTTCGTTTCCAGCTTCACCGGACGAGACCAACTGTGGACTCGTCTCGATGCGGCCAACGCTGGCGCTCTCGTCGATCTCGATGGCGATACCATCCAAGGGGCAACCACCTACCAAACGACTGATTCCGGTAACGATGTCGGTATCGGTTGGCTGGCCTACTACTTCCCCATCGGCGACAACGTACAAGTCTACTTGCCTGCCGCCTTCCCCCTCTGGCAAGACTTCGTCCCCACCGTTAGCCCCTACTTTGAAGGTTTTACGGGGGCCAACAACGCGGTTTCCAGTTGGGCAGAATCGAGTCCTATCTACAAACTGGGCTTGTCCAACGGCGGTGGTATTGGATTTAACGTCAACATCACTGACGAATTAATGCTGTCGGCTGGATATTTCGGCGGCGATTCCTTCAATCCCACCGAGAAAAACGGCTTGTTCAACGGAGATTACTCCACCCTCGGACAGTTAACCTTTACCACCGGAGACCTTCAAGTTGCAGCAACGTTTCACCACGGCTATTACAACAACTTCCGCGACGAAGGCGATGCCCTGTTCGATACGTTGGTGGGAACGGTACGGGCGCGTAATCCCTTTTTCGACGAGGCTACGTTTACGAACTCTTACGGTTTAGAAGCGTCGTATCAAATTTCAAATAGTATTGCCGTTCACGGTTACGGCGGTTACACCTACGCCCAAGCGGCCGGACAAAACGCCCGAGCTGATATTTGGTATTACGGCTTAGGCTTAGCGTTCCCCGACCTCGGTCTTCCCGGCAACCTTCTCGGAATTATCGCGGGTGCTGAACCTTACGTGGGAGGATATCGCGGTGGAGATATCGGTGGCATTGCCAGTGACGAACTGTCTGACGATACCGCCGTTCACCTCGAAACCTTCTACCGTTTCCAACTCAGCGACAACATCTCGATTACGCCGGCCGTTATCTGGATTACGGCACCGGATGGCGATAAAGATAACGAAGATGTCGTTTACGGTGTGATTCGGACGACCTTTACCTTCTAGATTTGAACAGAGGCGCAGAGGTCAAAGCCAGATGAAGTGATGGGGAGACGAGTCGAACACCCGAACCCTCGTTTTCACCACTCGCTCTCCACACTTCACAATCAATCGAGGTCGGGGCGTTATTCGCGCCCTGTCCTTTGTTATAAAGGGATTGACCCTGCCTGCACGAGAACCCTCATGCCGTTTCAGCATACTCTCGATCGAGTGACCGATACGCTCTTCTGGATCGATGCCACTGGCCGGATCGCAGCGGCTAACCAACAAGCGTGTCGCCTTCTAGGCTACGAGCGTAGCGAACTCCTCTCCCGAAGCGTGAGCGATATCGTGTTGGGATGGACAGCAAAAATCTGGCAAACGTTTTACCAACAAGCCGTTGGCTCCCGAGAGAGTGCGTGCCTCGAAATCGAATATTGCGATAAAGCCGGTCGATCGATCCCCGTTACAGTCGATCTCGAAGCGGTCACACTACCCGATCGAACCTACTGCTGCATGACCGCATTCCCGCATATTGCCACTGGTGCCTATGGCGAGCTTCCATCCCCACACGCCCAAACCAAGGCGAACGGAAGCAGTGAAGTCGATCGACTTCGCCAACTCGCTGACAACGCCCGCGATGCCATTTATCTCTACAGCCTCGTCCCTCAACTCAAAATTGAATACGTCAGCCCTTCTATCCAAACCATCACCGGTTACGCGCCTCACGAATACTACGCCGATCCAGAACTGCCTCTCAAGCGCGTTCACCCGGACGATCGAACGATTCTCGAAGCCCTCATGCGAACGCCCAAGGTCTTAGATGCCCCGGTCGTATTGCGTTGGTTGCATAAGGACGGCCGCGTGGTTTGGACCGAGCAGCGAGACGTACCGGTTTACGACGATCGAGGGAACTGTATGGCGATCGAAGGCATCATGCGCGATATCACCGAACGCCACCAAAGCGAACTCGCGTTACGCCAACAAGCCGAACGAGAACGACTCGTCAGCGCGATCGCCCAACGTATCCGCCAATCCCTCAATCTCAAAGAGATCCTGCAAACGACCGTTACTGAGGTTCGACAGTTCCTGCAAAGCGATCGCGTTTTCGTCTTCCACTTCGAGGCCGATCCCTCTACCTGTCCCACCAGTCAAGGTATCGTCGTCGTCGAGTCTGTGGAAGATCCTTGGACGCCGATGTTAAACGCCGCCGTTCCCATTACCTCAGCCGCCAACGAACTCCAGCATTATCTCAAAGGCGAAATTCTGACATTTGACAACGTAGGCTTGGAAGTCGAACCCACACTCGCTCCACTCCTCAAACGCTTTCAAGTCAAATCCAGTCTCGTCGTTCCCATTCTGCTGCAGTCTTCAGAAAGCGGTGAAACCAACCCGTTATGGGGTTTAATCGTCGCCCATCAATGTCGGGAGCACCGTCACTGGCAACCCATTGAAATCGAACTCCTCCAACAACTGGCCACCCAAGTCGCCATCGCGATTCAACAATCTCACCTGTTCGAGCAAGTGCGACGACAGGGAGCAGAACTCGAGCGGCAAATTCACGAACGCACCGAACAATTACAACAGGCGTTGGAATTTGAGGCGATGCTCAAGCGCATCACCGACAAAGTGCGAGACAGTCTCGATGAAAGTCAGATCGTTCAAACTGCTGTACGGGAAGTCGCCGTCGTCCTGGGTGTGGGGTCTTGTAACGCCGCCCTGTACGACCTCGATCGAGGTACGTCTACGATTTGCTACGAATACGCGAATTTCATTCCAGCCTCTCAAGGTCGCGTTTCTCAAATGGGGAATTTCCCCGAAATTTACACCCAACTGACCGACGGGCATTACTTCCAGTTCTGTTCGCTCATTCCCAATCCCGTGAGGGGACGTGTCGCTATGCTCGCCTGCCCCATGTTCGACAATCAAGGCGTTCTCGGCGATATCTGGCTCGTTCACCATCCCGATTACATTTTCAGCGAGTTAGAAATCCGCCTCGTCCAGCAAGTGGCGAACCATGGGGCCATCGCCATCCGTCAGGCACGATTGTACCAAGCCGCCCAAGCCCAAGTCGCAGAACTCGAAAAACTCAACCGTCTCAAGGACGATTTCCTGAGCGCTGTTTCCCACGAATTGCGAACGCCCATCGCCAACATGAAATTGGCGATCGAGATGCTGAAAATTTTTGCCCCTGGTCGCGAAAACGCACCGGTTCCCGAGGTTTTAGACAAAGATCGAGTCGATCGAATTCAACGCTATCTCCACATCCTGGCGACGGAATGCACCCGCGAGGAGGAGCTAGTCGAGGATCTGCTCGACTTACAACGGCTCGAAAACAACGCCTATCTCATTTCTCTCTCGCTGATTAACCTCAACGAATGGATTCCATCCCTCGTGCGGCCGTTCTACACCCGCGTCTCCTATCGCCAGCAAAACTTGCGCGTCGATTGTCCCGACAAACTCCCACCGTTTGTCTGCGATCGCATCAATCTCGAACGTATCCTCGTCGAGTTGCTCAACAACGCCTGCAAGTATACCCCCAACCAAGGCGAGATTGGGTTGCGAGTTCGCGAAGCGGAGATTCGAGTGGAAGATGCCGACAATTCAACCATTCCGGCCATTGAATTTACAGTCACCAACCAAGCAGATATTTCTCCCGAGGAACTACCGAAGATTTTTGAGAAATTCTATCGCATTCCCAACGCCGATCCTTGGAAGCAAGGGGGGACGGGACTCGGACTCGCTCTGGTCGAAAAGCTCGTGACTCAACTCGATGGAACCATTCAGGTAGATAGCCACGACGGTTGGACGACGTTCGAGCTTGTCTTTGCCAACCAACGGAGCAAGTTGAGTAACGAAGAGTAGGACAGCAGCAATTCAATCAAATCGCTCGGGGGACGATCGTCAAGCGCCAATCGTCCGTAGCTGAATCGTTTGACATGCTCCCACCACTAAACGCTTCGCGCTCTAGTGGGGGATTCCTGTAGTTCTACAGTTCTCAGTTCCACGAGCCGACTTAGATGGCTGATATCGCTATCAGTCAACCAGCGGTCGTTCTCTCCCTGAGCGTTCGGGCTTTTGACCCCAGTTCCCCAATGCCCTTGGGTACTGTTCAAATATTCTACTAAAACCCGCAATCCTTTCGCCAAAATATTGCGGGCAGCATTCTCGTCACGAGTTTCTTCAGGAGATCCATCGAGGTCAACTCGTTTCAAATTCCCGTTCTGGTCGTAGGTATAGGTCGCCACGACCTCCCCATTCAAATCAGTGAACGTGCGCGTACTCCCCAACCCATCCACGAGATAGGTATTTCCTTAGCAACGGAAAAATTTTGGTCGCCAAGGCTGTAACCCAGACATACGTAGGCTTCTGAGTGCCCTCTTCTGCCCGATATCCTTGGGATTGAAGTGATACTTCCCATAGACATTGATATGGGCGTGACGGGTTGGCCAAATATGCATCAGGTCTTGGTCTTGAATTGTTTGTCCTTCCAAGCGAAGCTGTTGGATAACTTCAGCGATGTAAACGGTGTTCCAGACGATGACGAGATTGGTAATCAAATTGAGACAACCGACCTGATGGTGGAGCTGTTCGTCTCGTTCACTTTTCACCTGTCCGTGATTAGCAAAGCGTGTAGGGCTTCTTCCTTGTTAAGCTGACGACATAATCGGCGTCGGTGCGTTTCATCCTCGTACCAGTGCAGAATATGCAAGGTTTTAACGAGCCGTCCGTACTCCTGTAACGTCTTTAACAAAGGGTGTTTGCGCGGATAGACTTGTAGAGCCTTTTTATCAATAAGATTGAATTAATCGAGGTACCCTTTTAATATAAAGTTTTGAAAACACTGTCCCTTAAAAGAAACGATGGGAACATGATTTTTATAAAAACTGAGAAGTCTAGATCTAGATTCATAAACCCATATTTCTCCATCTCCAGGAACTGGAAGATAGACCTGAAATTCAACACATTTTTGAGAATAAGGATAATTTAAGTTTTTAATTCTCTCGGAAGGTATGTCAATTGTTCTAGGAATTTCTACTTGTTCAAAAAAAATGAATTACTTCATTTTTAAAAATATTTTTATTTTTTCGATCTAATGATCTTTCAAAGAAAAGTACAAATTACATATATGAAGCAAATTCATCTTTTATTTCTTGGTGTACAGTGTTTCTCAGTCAAGTAAGGTACAGTAACAGCAATGAGTAAACCACCCTTTGATGTCATCCAAAGAAACCTGATTGAATGCCTTTTCGATGGCTTTGTCTAAGTCTGGATAAGTTCTGGCTTCCAGGGATCGCAGTATCGCTTTAATCTTTGAAAAGCAATTTTCAATCGGAGAGAAATCTGGAGAATAGGGGGGTAAATAGATCGGTGTTGCACCGGCCTTTTGAATTAAGGATTCAATCGCTTTGCCAAAATGGATAGAGCAGCGATCGA
>LWRO01000005.1 GCA_001657325.1 Geitlerinema sp. BBD 1991-9
CGAAATCGCCGAAATCTAACTCTTCTGAGACTTCCGCCGCCGTTTCCGAGGGCGGTTCGCTCAAATCGAAATCGCCGAAATCTAACTCTTCAGTTTCTGTCACCTCAACTTCACTCACAACACCATCGCTCTCGTCAAACAAATCGCCAAAGTCGGCATTTTCATCAAGAGACGGAGCATCATGACTTGGTGTAACGACCGCATCGAGGTTTTGAGAAGTTTCACGAGAAGTTTGTCCGAATAAAGCTTCAAGTTCAGCTGCACTTTCTTCTCCCAAACTCAGGGCTTCCTCCACCGGCAGGTCGATTTCGTCTTCGAGTTCGAGTTCGTCGAGGTCAAAACGATCGATGGACTCGCCCGAACGATTTTCTGGTTCGATTTCGCTGGCCATGTCTTCCGCCTCAAACAGATCGTTAGTTAAAGGTTCGGATATGATAGGTTCGTCAGGTTCGTCGGCAGGTATTTCATCGCCGTTTTCAATACCGATATCGAGAAGGTCTTGAAAGTCAGCGTCGAGATCGATCTCCTCGCCGCTGTCTTTGACATCAACAACTCTTCCCATTTCAACAGTATTGAGAAGGTCGTCGAGTCCCGTATCGTCTTCGTCTGCATCTTGAATGTCGCCTCGATCGGCAAAGAAATTATCACCGAACAGATTGGTTAATTCTGTTTCTTCCGATGCAGCAGTATCTCGATCGTGCGAATTATCGTGCGTCACATCCTGATGGGAAGCTGAAGCTGCTTCATTATCGATGTTATCGTCGAGAAACAGATCGGAAAAGTCGCTATCTTCCCCAGCGAAGTCTCCACCTCCCTCGATCTCTAAATCCAAAGACTCCAAGTGTTCGACTTCCTGCCAATCTTCTAAGTCTTCATTACCGCCTTCAAATAAATCGGCAAGGCTGCTGAGTTCGGCCATCCCAACTTCCGGGCCGTTGGACGGATGGGGAGTTGGCTGGCGTGGCGTTCCTGATGTAGGGGGGCGACTTGGATTTTTGGTCGGTTGAAAGTCTGACTGTTCTTCGGGGCGATTTCCATTCCTTACGACGGCTTCGGCTTCAGGGGTTCGTGTAGCTGTGCGTTGGGGAACGAGTTCGCACAAGCGTGTACTGGGGGCAATTTCATCAGCTCGGTTTGTCAGGACGAGTTCTTGAGCTTGTTTGATATCTTTAATGACGATCGAGACCAGACTTGCAAAGGTATTTTCCGGTCGAGCAATGGCAGCACGAGCTGTCTTGAGGAGTTCGACCCAAGCATCGAGATCGAATTGTTCGCCGATTTGGGCGAGTAAGCGGCAGATCTGTTGTAGCGATTGCCGGACTTCCGGGGTATCGGGCTGTTTGAACAGTTGCAGCATTTCCCGCAGCCGTGCTAGAACGTCGCTTTGGAAAATCAACTGCAAGACACTCTCTTCCTCAGATTGACTGGGCAGCGGACTGGTCACCGGCAGGTTCGGATGAGGCACAGACTCTCGCTGCGGTAGGGTTTCACCCCGAGCGAGTCGATCGATATGGCTAGACAGCTCGCGACAAACTGGCTCGATCTCCTCGACAATGCGTTGAGCGTCGCTGTCAGGGAGTCCGGTTGGGCTTTGCAGTCGATCGAGGAGTTCTTGAAGACTGTCGAAGATGCGTAAGAACAGGGACTCCAGCGTGCGAGTCCGTTCTGCCACACTGGCACGAATCACGGCGGCCGGGAGTTCTTTAAGATCTTTGAAACTATCTTCGAGGCGGTGAGAAATCGTTTGAATGGCACTCAACCCCAACATCGCCGCGCCACCCTTGACCGAATGAGCTGCACGAAAGACTTCGTTGAGCATTTCGGGATCTTCTAGGGTGCCTTGAAGGTCGAGCAGTCCGCGCTCAATGGTACTGAGGTGATCTCGCGCCTCCTCAATAAAGAACCCCATGATGTGTGATTGTTCTGGTGCCATGGCTCGTTCGATAAGCGTTCCGTTGGAAAATCAGCCGGTCGGACGGGGTTGTTCTAACTGGAAAAAATGTCAGCGTTCGTTGGTTTCAACGCGGAATCGTTCCACAGACGTTAAAAGATCTCGGGAAACGCCCACGAGGTTTTGTAGCGCTCCCGATACGCGGTGTGCTTCTTGCGAGGTTTCCTGAGCGGTCAACTCCACAGCTTGCATGACCTGGGCAACTGCACGAGACGTTTCAGTTTGTTCGACCGTGTCGGCAGTAATCGATCTCACCAGAACGTCGATGCGGTTGGCAACTTGAATGATGTCTTCGAGCGAGCGTTTAGCTTGTTCGGCAAGTTTCGTGCCACCGATGACTTGTTGTTGGCCTTCTTCCATGGCCATCATCACCGATCCCGTCTCACTTTGAATCTGCATCACGATCTGCTCGATTTCTTTCAACGCCTTGGCCGATCGATCGGCGAGCTGGCGCACCTCGTCCGCCACGATCGCGAATCCTCGCCCGGCTTCCCCAGCTCGAGCAGCCTCGATACTAGCGTTCAGGGCGAGCAAGTTCGTTCGAGAGGCAATCCCGCTGATCAAGGCGACGATCTTGGAAATTTCTTGCGATGATTCCGCAAGGCGCTTGACTTTTCGCGTCGTTTCTGCTACGGTTTCGCGAATTTCCAAAATACTGGCCACAGTCCGTTCCACCGCTTCACCGCCCTTCAACGCCGTTGCTGATGCCGACCGTGCCACTTCCTCAGCCTCGCGAGCGCTCTTGGCCACCTGTTGAATGGAGTTCGTCATCACCTGCACCGAGTTCAGCGTCGCGGCCAACTCCTCAGCCTGCCGCAACGCATCAGAAGCCAAGCTTCGGGCGAACGATTCACTATCCGTCGCGCCTTTACTCACCTGTCGGGCAGCTTGTTTCACCTGCAAGACAATTTCGCGCAGGTTTTGAATGGTCAAGTTGAAGGAGTCCGCAACCGCACCCAGCACGTCGGCCGTCACCTCTGCCGTCACAGTCAAATCGCCTCGGGCGGCCCCTTCCACGTCATCGAGCAGTCGAATGACCTGACGCTGCAAGTCTTCCTTAGCCTGCTCCATTTCTTCTGCCCGTCGCTGGGCTTCGTTCGTCGTGGTATAGATGACCCGTGCCATCTGGTTGAACTTCGTCGAGAGTTGGCCCAACTCGTCTTCCGACCAAACCGCAGCCCGCACGCCAAAATCTCCTTGGGAAATCGACTCGAAGGCACTCTGTAAATCCGTGGTCGTCCGTCGCACGGCAGAGGCCCCGAGCTGTCCGAGAAACCAAGTGGCCGCGCCTCCTGCCATGCCAGCCGTCAGAGACATTGCCAGTCCGGCGAGTTGGGCTTGCGGCAACAGACGGCGGCGAATTTCGATATCGAGACGCTCCGTCATCGCCAAACGTTTAGTTGAGACGTGTCCGATGGCAGCCACAGCTGCGGCTGAGAGAATCCCAGCAACGAGAGCGGCAATCCAGGGTTTTGCCCGTAACGTTGCGTTTTCAAAGAAGGCCAGCGGGCCTTGTTCGACACTAACAGCGGCCTCGCTCGCCCCACTTTCAGTTTGGGTAAAGGCCGGCACCCGCTCTGTGGTGCTCGCAATCGTAAACAACTCTTCGTCTCGCACGATCGAGCCGTCTGTCATGTCGGCGAAATCTTCAGTCTCGCCGCCGGTCGTCTGCTCTAAAAAGCTGGACACGCTCGACGAACCGGTATCCTCCTCACTGTCAAAACTCGGAACGTTCCCCAGATCGTCGAAGTCATCGAACTCATCGAGAAAATCAATACTCGACGTTCGTGCGTCCTCCGTTTCATCAACCGTATATTCGTCTTCGTCCATGGCGAAGGCCTCGCCGCCGCCAAATTCTTCCTCAAAGCTGTCGAAGTCGAAATCCATTCTTCCCGGCCTTGCCGTTTCCGGGGTTACTAAAGTGGGGTCGTCTTCCTCGTCATCAAAACTCGGTACGGGCATCTGACCGGAGATCGGCTGGTTTTCCGCAGCAGCGGTTGCCCAATTGCCATCGTCGAACTCGCTCGGCAAGCCTTCTCCGTCTGGAGGAGCGGTGAGAAATGTATCTGCACCAGAATTATCACTGTTGCTGTTATCCGAAAATTCCCCAAAGGGATGACCGCCTGTTGTATCGGCATCGAAGGCTCCGAACGGGGTTTCTTCACCTTCTTCCCAATCGTCTTCAAAGCCCGTTCGATCTCCGCTGTAAAAATCGCTGTGTCCTGAGGGGGTTGCCTCAAATTCCTGTTCGGCAAAGTCCTCAAAGTCGGAAAACGGTTGGGGCAGTTCGAGGTTGTCGAATTCATCCCCGGCGTCTTCGTCTTCCGCTCCTTCGTCTTCCGCACCAATGAGATCGGGCATTTCGTCAGTGGGCAAAAAGTCGGGGAGTTCCTCCCAGTCGGTCGCATTCTCTTCTTCTCTCTGCCCTTCGTCTTCCACGACGAAGGGATTAGCCGTACTCGGAAATTCTTCCCCGTTAGGCTCGAATTCTCCCGTATTAGCCGCTTCTTCTGCCGCTGCGAGGTCGAACGGCTCGAATTCTTCTTCTGACGATTCCTCTGACAAGTCGAACGGCTCGAATTCCTCGCTGTCTTCAAAGGCCGATTCGTCTCCTTCCTCACCCACGACACCGAGGTCGAAGGAACCGAATTCTTCTTCTTCAATGGGAGTCCCAAATTCAAACGCTTCGGTGTTTTCAAACTCAGCCGACGGCTCGTCCCAGGACTCAGTTGCCTCGATTTCCTCGATTTCGTAGTTGTCGGGATCGAAACCGTTCGTGGAGGCTAACTCATCAGACTCGGCGACCCGACCGTTGCCCGCGACTCGATCGACGTATTCAATGCCCTGGTGGGCGTGATCGTGAAACTCGGGGTCGGAGGTGATCTGGAAAACGCTTTGATACTCAGCTCGCGCGATGTCGTAGTGTTGCAGACCGCAGTAAATATGCCCTCGTAGCAGGCGCGTACTGGGATCGTCCGGATATTTTTCCACGAGTTCGTCGGCGAGCGGTGCGGCTTCATCGTAGTTGCCTTCAACGTAAGCTTGCTCGACTTGCTCGTATTCTCGGGCAAAGTCAATACCTGGTTCCATTTGCCTCCCCCAGTACTACCGTCAAAACTCCTCCATCGCGTGCGGTGGATTTAAGAAATGGACGCTCGCCCTGTTCTCGATCTCGGCGGGGGGAATCGATCGATTCCTCGAAGACAGCGATCGAGATCGAGCCGCCCGGCAGAGTGCCCTTGTGTCCCCAACGCCGCTTCAAGCTGCCCACCGTGCCGAACGCAGGATCGAAACTTGATCGAGCAACCTCAAGGTAACCGGTCGTTCGTTTTCTTCGAACACCCATTCCCCTCTTAAAAACGGTGCCATGCCGTCAGGAACGTTAGTCGACATTTGTAATTGCTCGATGTCGAGCCACTGCATTTTAACGATTCGTTCGACAGCTAACCCTAGTATAGTGTCTTGGTCTTCGACCGCAATCACGAAGATTTCTGCTCGATCGGTATTGAGGGACACGCCGTCTCCGAGAAACTGTCCTAAGTCCGCGACCCAAATAACACGCCCGCGCACGTTAAACGTTCCGAGCAGTAGTGGCGAGACGTTCGGCATTGGGGTAATTCGATCGGGGGGTGGATCGAGAACTTCCCGAATTCCCGTTGCCGGAAGTGCGAATTCTGACCCTGAAGGAACTTGAAACCGCAAGTGAAGTTCGCCTTCGGGGGTTTCGAGTTCCTGAAATTCCGGCGCGCGCGCGAGATCCGCTTCCCCCATCAAGAAGTCTGGGTTACCGACCATGCCACTCCTATCCTAGCTTCTCAGCATTTGTTTGACCGTCCCGACGAGTTCTGTCGGTTGGAACGGTTTGGCCACGTAAGCGTCAGCCCCCTGTTTCATGCCCCAGTAGCGATCGAACTCTTCCCCTTTTGACGAACACATCACGACGGGGACGTTCTGGGTTTTGGGATCGGCTTTGAGTCGTCGACAAACCTCGTAACCGTTCATGCGGGGCATGACGATGTCGAGAACGACGAGATCCGGGGGGTCTCCTTGAATTTTGTCGAGCGCTTCGACACCATCGGTGGCTTCGATGACCGTCAGCCCGCTTCCGCGCAGGAGATTGGCGATCATCTCTCGCTGGGTTACACTGTCTTCGATAACCAGAACTCTACTCATCACTTCCTTAACCTGCTCGCACGTGCTGACCGAACGATCGCCCCCTCGTTGCTTGAGGGTTCGGTGGTTGCGATACGTCGGTCTGAGAATGACAACGATACTGTCGTCTGACGGTTTTCAGTTCTCTCGAACTGGCTGTGTCCTCGCCTGAAGATAAGTATTATTATATTTCCACATTAGAGCATCGGTCGGATATCGATCGACGCCCCGATCGGAATTCTTTCGGTATCGATCAAACGTCTAACTCGGGATCGTCGAAGGCAACTTCTGGAACCGTTCGGGAACCGGGTGCGCCCGGCCCGACATATTTCTCCACGAGCATCAACAACTCTTGCTCGCCGAAAGGCTTGGTCAAATAGTCCGTTGCTCCCACCATCCGCGCCCGCACCCGATCGATGAATCCGTCTTTTCCCGTTAGCATAATAATAGGTGTTTGGCGAAACGCGGTCGATTTGCGGAGCATCGCGCAGAGTTCGTAACCGTCAGGTTCGGGCATGGCGATGTCGCACAGAATTAAATCCGGCTTGAGGGGAAACACCAGAGACAATGCCTTTAAGGAACTCCCGAACGCCGTGATTTCGTACCCGTGTTGTTCGAGAATGAATTCAACGGTTTTACGCACGGTTTTTTCGTCATCGATACACACGACCCGCGGACTCCTCACGGCATCCGGATGCAACCCGACATCGAATTTCAAGGCGGGCATCATTTCGGAAAACGGGGAAAACAACTGCACCCATCCCTGCTTGACATAGGGATAAATGGCTTTCGCGATGAGGACAATGTCTCGGTGTAGGTAACGGGACATTTGCCGCAACGAAGTTTTCCCGTCGGATAGGCGACTGAGGGTCGTGAAGGCTTTTGGGGGCAGGGCATCTCGCAGTCGATCGGCATCGGAGATCGCCGGACATTGGTTGGGCGACTGGACATGAGGATAAAATTGCTTCCACTCTTGAACTTGTTTCGCCGTTTGCGCGACGAGCGGTCCGATTTCTAAGGTCGTCAGTTGTGGTGCGAGAGCGGGGCCGAGATCGAAAATAAACGCGCCCTGATGCAAACTCAGTAGATCGAACAGGGTTTCTCGAACCATTTTGCGAACGATGCTTCGGCCTTGGACGGGGGTTAAATGGTGTTTTTCGAGCAAATGCCACAGGAAACCGTATTCAGGAGCGTTCGACGAGGCCAGTTCGGGACGTTCGATGTCGTCGAGCAAACTGTCGAGTTGGTAATACTGTAAGTAGTCTCGAAGCCGCCCGAGGTTACCGTCGCGACTATCGGCGGCGTAAACCAGCTGTCCGTTGGCACAAAAGACAAACCAAGAGCGCTGGTCGGATGGCTCGCGGTTGACGTAGCTGTAAGGTCGAGTGACGCTCCCAGGCGTGCTGTACGTTTCGACGAAGAGTTCCCCCGTGCGCTGACCGAGTTCGATCAGTTGCAGGATGCTTCGGATATCAATCTCGTTTAAATTTCCCTGCATGCAGCTCTCGCTAACTCATTGGGTGTGCCTCCAACCAACCCGTTAACCTGACGCTGGCGTTCCCTCGGTCTCCCAAACTTCATCGACTGACGATGACGCTCGATGTAGGTTAGTCTAATAGTTGACTCTATCGTAGGTTTCGCTCCCGCTTTGCCTCGTGCGAGACATAGGCGGGCGGGTTAGGATAGGAAAGGTCGCTGGCAACCTTCACTCTAGTCTACCGATTGCCTCGATAGTCTTCGGTCGTGTCAGTGGGTTAGGCGATAGTACAGGTGGACTGTCCTCGCTTCTACCCTATTTATTATTATTATGGACTCGATCGAGATCGCAGGGGGTGGGGGAAGTAGCAATGGTGTCGGTGGTACGTAGCGACGTTGAGGCGGACGAGCTACCGCAGGTGAATTCGAGTTCCGTACTCGGCATAAGATATTCGGGAAAGGAAAATTTAGCGTGCTGTATCTAGCGGAAGTCCTCAAAAAAAGCGGTGTTTTTGGCGGCGGGAAAGCCGACCTCAAGCTACTCGCCTGTCAAAGGGGCGAATACAACTGGAGCGCCGTTCCGGGTGAAGAAGTGGTTCCTGCCGACGATGCTGGGAATTTTAATTCAGGAACACTGGTTCTGGCCGAACTGAACGCGAACAAGCAGGTGCAAGGAACACCTCGGGAAGCGGGCAGCCAATTGGTGAAGATCCTTCAGAGCTTCTCCCGTTTTCAGGAGAAGTTCAAAACTCAAGAGGAAGAGATCGAGCAGTGGAAGCAATCGCTAACGTATCAAAGTCAGGAACTCAACCGCCGCGAAATGGAGATGGAGGCGCAGCGAGAGGAGCTAGAAAACGTTCAAAGTGAGTTGGCCAAGCTCGAAGCTAAACGAACTGAAATTGAGAGCAGCAATTCAGAAATTGAATCTTTACGGGCCGAACTGAATCGGTCGCGATCTGAACTCGAATCGGCGTGGACGCAACTGCACGGCGAACGAGAAGCCCTTCAACAACAACAATCCGACCTCCAACAGGCTTCGACGATCGATGCGGAGCAGGCCAACAGCCTACAGCAGTGGTTGACGTATTTGTCAGACACGATCCCGCAAGGGTCGATGCTACAGACGCCGTTTTCGGAAATCGAAGTCAAAATTTCAGCCGGACAGGCCTGGCTAGAGGAGCGCCAAGCGCAATTGGAGCAGTGGCGCTCGGAGGCGAACGGCCAGCAAGCAGATCTCGATCGAGCTTTGGAAGACCTCGATCGAAATTGGCAACAGTGGCGGCAACAGCAAGGAAATTTGGAACAGCAACGGGTAGGGTTGACGGCTAAAGAACAGTTGTTGGACGCCAAACAAGAGTTTGCCCTGATGCTGAAGGCGCAGGTTCGATCCAGTGACGACCTCCTCAGTCAGATATCTAACGTATCGACCACTTCGGGAGATGGAAACGGGGGTTCGGAGGTCGATTGGACGCAGTTGGAACAAATGCCCCTCAACGAGCTACAGCATCGGGTTCGCGAGTTACAAAACGAGTTGGAAACCGGTCTGCGTTTGGTCATCGACGAGCAGGAAGAGTTGATAATGCAGCGCTTGGAACTCAACGAACTCGAAGCGAAACTCGCTCGGGCTGGTGATAGCGAGCGGGCACAGCTACAAGCAGAAATGGCCGACCAACAGGAAAGCTATAAATTCCTTAACGAAACCCTCATCGGCCAACGCCGCAGTCTGCGCGAACGAGAACGGATCGTGAACCAGCATCAAAGCGTGCTGTGGCGAAGGCTGGGCAATTCACCGGAAGCCCAACCCTCGGGGGGATCGGTAGACTTGAGTCCTCTGCTGTCCCGAGCGAACCAGCAACGACAGCAGCAACAAGAACAAGTCAACCAACTCGAAGGGGAGATCGATCGCATTCGTCAAGAGTTAGATGGTCTGCGGCAAGCGGTCGAACAGCAGACGGCTGAAGGGGAACGTCAACTCGGCGAACTCCAACAGCAAGATCGCGAACTTCACGATCGACGCTCTGAGATCGCTCAGTTATGGGGGCGGGTGAATACTTATCAGGAAGTCTTTGAACCCCTCCGAGAGCGCCTCGATGAATTCAAATCCAGTCTTGAAAGTCTGTCTCAAGGGATCGCTCAGTTGGAAGAGACAGTGGAAGCGCAACGAAATGCGGTCGTGCAATTGCAGGAGTCGATCTCAGCGATCGCGGGCGATCCCGCCGTGGCTTAAGACACTCTGAATAAGACACTCTTAAGTTGAGGGAATCGAGAGAGGGATGAAGCGATCGGTTCCTGGCTATTCCTCACGCTCGATCCCTGCTGTGCTTTCTGACTTCCACTCGATCCAGGGATGACGCACGAGGGCAATCGCTCCCCCTGGAAAGGGATCGGTTTGCGTGCGGTTTGGGGCTTCGATCAGTGCTGTCAGTTTTTCGATATGCTCGAAATTGGGGGCAACCGCAAGGTGTTGCTGGAGAAATTGACGTAGAGATCGCCGCCGCAGGGCGAGATCGGCTTCTTGGAACGGTCGACGATCGAGCCTTATGGGACGATGTCGATCGTCGATCGATCGCCGTAACAGTTTTTCGGCTTCTCTTTCCAGATATGCTACGTCTGCTCGCAAGAGTTCGGCCGTTCTAGCCAGGGTCGTTTCGACATTAGGATTGAAGTGGTTGCGAAGATAGGGCAACAGTTCTAAGCGAATGCGGTTGCGCGCGTAGTTTAACGCTTGGTTCGTCGGATCGTCCCAAACCCTCAAAGCCTGTTGCTGACAAAACTGGGCGGTTTCAGTGCGCGAGATTTCTAACAACGGCCGCACGAGGACCACGCCATGCGCCAGATCTCGCTGCCACGCCAAAGCCTGTAAACCATTGCTGCCAGCACCGCGTAGGAGGTTATAGAGTAAGGTTTCAGCTCGATCGCTCTGGGTGTGTCCCGTTACGACGACAGCAAAGCCTTCGCGTTGGGCAATATCGCTCAGTTCGCCATACCGCCACTGACGCGCCTCGGCTTCGCGGGAGACGATTTGAGTGGCGACGCGCTGGAAACAGGGAAGATGCCAACGTTGTGCGAGTTCGCAGACGTACTGGGCATTAGCAGCTGAATCCGAGCGCCAGCGGTGATCGCAGTGGGCGATCGCGAGTTCCCAACTCCATTTAGGTTGTAAATCTAACAGCAATTTGGCCAAGCACAGGGAATCCTGTCCACCCGACACGGCGATGAGAATTCGATCGCTTCGAGAAAGCAATCGACGCTGTTTGAGGATGCCGTGAACTCGAGCGTGTAGGGGAGTCCAAAGAGACATCAGGAGAATTTACGATTGACGATTGGCAATTGAGGACTCTGTTATTTGTGTTGGTGATGAGGAATTTAAGGAGTGTTGAAGCTATCAGCCTAACAGCAACAATTGCGGTTTGACAATCATCACTAAGCCAAAAAACAGCATAAACAAACCACCCACGAGCTTTAACACGCGCCCTTGTTGTTCCGTCACCCGAGACGATTTAAAGGAGTAGATAAAGTTGGCAAGAATTGCAAATAACGGAATTGCATAAATTCCAGCATATAAAATCGTCCACGATACGCCACAGCCATTCAGTCCGCCACGACAGTACTGAACGAGACTGGCCATATAAACCGTGGGTAAAATTGCCGTACACCCGAGTTCGATGAGGTTTACGAAAACGGCAAGCACGACAGTTCCACCGAGTGCGGTAAAAAACAAACGTCGATCGCGATTCGATCTTTGAAGGTCGCGAACGATCGATCCTGCTTTTTTGGTGATGGTCGCTTGTTGCTTGTCAGATAAAGTCAGGGAAATTGATTTTTTAAAAAAGAAATAATCTTTGATATTGATGATTCCCGCAATTGTAATAACACTCCCCAAGATCCACATAAACAACGATCCGTAACGCTCGATAAATACTGAGCCAACAGATATCATTAACATAATAAAAACAAAATAAATGACGGCTGATGTGGCAATAAATGTCGTCCCGATTGCCATCATATCTCGTCGGCTTTTGGTATAGGTGAGAAGCGACAGCAGAATGATTAACACAGCAAACGCACAGGGGTTAAATCCATCCGCTAATGCAATTGTGGTAACAAATAGTGGAAACGGCAAACTTTGAGCAAATCCGCGAACGATCGTGTCGGGTGTCAAAGCGACAAACGTAAATAAACTCAGGATGAGAAGTGCCAAAAATCCACCCATCCAGTATCGCTTCTTCTGGGCTGTTTGTAGGCGGTTGCGAATGAAGGGATAGCTGACGAGGTAAATACCCGATAGACTAAAGACATACCACGGAAGTCCCGACGAGGGTTGCGATTGCTCTTCGGGAAGCAGAATATCGATGTGGGCTTCTTCTTCAATCGCTCGAATAATTTGATTGCGATATCCTGAATAGCCCCGATACACTGGATTGTATTCGAGTTCGCCATCTTCTTCGGTATAACCGATAAATGAAATGTCTCCAATAAAAGTTCGCGGAACGGCAGCGTTGGTAATATCGTACTCTCGTCGAAATTCTTCCCAAATGCTTGGACTTTGCGTCACTTCGTAAGAGAGGACTCGCACCTCGTCGTAGGTTTCGTCGATGTATTCCATCAACGGCTCTTGTTTCATGCAGTGCGGACAAGTAGCACTATAAAAAAAGTAAACGTCTAAAACGTCTTCTGCCGCCCAGGCAGAATTCGGCTGTATCGTAAAAAGAAGTGAAATCCAGAGTAAGCAAGACAGTAAAAATTTCAACATACGATCGAAAGTCATGTTCGATCTCCTGAAATCGAATGAAAGGTTAAGGTTCGACAGCGACCCTAATCTCCTAAGATGGTTAGATTGTAGACGCTTAAACCGAGTTAAAACTCAATCCAATTGCTTTGATTAATTTATGTTACCCAGAGTGGTGTTTTGGGTTTCAAACTCAGGTTTATGTTAAGAGCTTCAACGACCGACTGTCTCAGTAAATCCCGGACTGTGAAACTCCCTTTCTAATCTTAATTCGTCTTTCCGAAAAAATCGATCGCTCGATCGATAAGATTTTTAAAGTGAAGATTTGGTAATTGATTTAAACAAAAATTTATGATAATTAATTGGTTTAGAAGCACTCACTAAATACGGAGAAGGACTCTGAACCTATTGCAACGCCTTCTATATTCGAGCGTGACGGTCGTTCTCGTGACGTTACTATCGATGGGGGGATGGATCTTTCCGAGCCTAGCAACCCCGATCGATCCCCCAACTGCACTGACAGAGGAAGCCGTCGATCGATGGCTGGCGGCGATTCCCAACGACTACTACACGATAAAAAACGTTAAACAACTCAAACAGTTTATCGAAACGCGCTCTCCCGTCCTCATCGACGTTCGAGAACCCGCAGAATACCAACGGGGACATCTTCCAGGGGCGGCGAACGTTCCGCTACGAAACCTGGCTGACCGTCGCGACCTCATTCCCGTCGATCGACCGGTCGTCCTTTACTGCACGACTGGCTACCGAACGGCGTTGGGGGTGGCGGCTTTGACCCTGTTGGGATACGACAACGTTTCGGGATTCGTCCCAAGTTTCCAAGGCTGGAAAACGGCGGGCGAACCCATCGAAATATCGTCGCCGCTGGAAGCGTTTTTTTAAAATCGAAGTCACCCCATAACAGCTACATCGATTGTTGGAACGCCTTGAGATGTTCCGAGTGTTGAGCTTGTGCTTCGAGGTGAACTGAAAGTCGATCGCACACTAACTCGCACAGTTGGAACACCACCGGATCGCTAATCTCGTAATAGACGCTAACCCCTTTTGGCGTCCGCTTGATAAATCCCGCTTGGGTGAGAATTTTTAAATGTTTCGAGACGTTAGCTTGTCCGAGTCCCGTGATGTCTGAGATTTCCGAAACGTTTTTCGTCCCCGACTTCAAAGCGCACAGGACGAGCAAACGACTCACTTCTGACAACACTTTGAAGTAATCCGAAACTTTGGTGAGGACAGCGATCGATTTGACCTGCATTCTTTTTAAGTTCTACACTTTTGCCCTATTTTATCCAGTCCTTCGACGTTCTTTGTCTCGAGAAGTCAGTTAAGTGTCTGAAAACACTGGTGAATACAGGCCCAAAGTCTCTTCTCATCTGTATTACAGCAGATCGTTTGGGGTTCGCGACCGTTCTCATCGAGGTTCGATCTCGATCGGAACGAATACGGTCTCTGCCTCGGCAAACTCCCACGTGGCGGTGAGGGCAGCGTGCAAACTGCAATTCGTTTCATACGCTCGCTTTTTGCCGAGCCATACTCTTCGGCCCCAAAACTCGCTAGGATCGAATGCATAAATACTCGATGGAATCATCCTTTACGGAGAACACTCGATGGATTTGGTATCGCTCCAGCAGGTTCTAGACAACGTCTCGTTTGCCGTCCTCTTCGTCACGATGTTGGTTTACTGGGTTGGGGCAGCCTTTCCCCAACTGCCCCTTTCCACCTTCGGAACGGCGGGAATGGCTGTTGCTAACCTCTGTATCGCCACGCTACTCGGGGCGCGATGGTTAGAAGCGGGATACTTTCCCATTAGCAACCTGTACGAATCGCTCTTTTTCCTCACTTGGGGAATCACAGCGATTCACCTCATCGCTGAAAATCGTAGCGGTAGTCGCCTCGTTGGCGTCGTCACTGCCCCCGTCGCTATGGGAATCGCGGCTTTTGCCGCACTGACGCTGCCCGACACGATGCAAACGTCTGCGCCCCTCGTTCCCGCCCTCAAATCAAACTGGCTGATGATGCACGTCAGCGTGATGATGCTCAGTTATGCCACGTTGATGGTGGGGTCGCTCCTGGCAATTGCATTTCTGATCGTCACCCAGGGTCAAGACGTGGAGTTGCGGGGTAGTTCTGTGGGAACTGGGGCCTTTCGCGATCCCAAGCGCCTGTCTCAGCCCTCAGAGGGGCGAGAATCGGTTGCTACGGCATTTCAAAGCGCTCGCCAAGGAGGTGGCGTGGCGACGATCGATCGTCCTGCAACCGATTCGATCGCACTGTCTCCTCAACGTCTCAACCTCGCTGATACTCTCGATAACGTTAGCTACCGCGTTATCGGCTTGGGCTTTCCTTTGTTGACGATCGGCATTATTGCTGGTGCCGTTTGGGCGAACGAAGCGTGGGGAACTTACTGGAGTTGGGATCCGAAAGAAACTTGGGCGTTTATCACGTGGCTCGTTTTTGCGGCTTACCTACACGCTCGCATTACGCGGGGATGGCAAGGTCGTCGTCCGGCACTTTTGGCTGCGGCGGGTTTTGTTGTCGTTTGGGTTTGCTATTTAGGCGTGAATCTTTTGGGTAAAGGATTGCACTCCTACGGCTGGTTTTTCTAGTACTCTGTTCGTTTAGAAATGACGGATGATTCAGTTGCCAAGCCACAACTATACAGGGCTTGCAAATAAAATTCATCCCTCAATTTTGACGTTGAGTCAGATCGGTTCGCAGCAGGGACAATT
This sequence comes from Geitlerinema sp. BBD 1991-9, assembly GCA_001657325.1. Taxonomy (GTDB): domain Bacteria; phylum Cyanobacteriota; class Cyanobacteriia; order Cyanobacteriales; family Geitlerinemataceae; genus Geitlerinema. Next base: position 15,053 of record LWRO01000005.1, read on the forward strand.
GCGATAACGATCGATCCTAAGGTATCGTTACGCCATCGTTTACGCCCGTTGACCTTCTTCCCGCTGCTGTAACCCCGCTCTGCTACCCGGCATCAGTGGCTTAGACCGAACAGATACTCTCTTGTCTAGAGCGCCAGTACAGAAGTAATGGTCGGGTGTGTTACGCGGATGAAAAATGGGTGGGAAATCCAGTTCATGAGATTTCCGCGTAACGCACCCAGCACTTTTGTACTGCTGCTCTAGCAGCGGATTTAAGCAATGATAGTTTGATGGAGGGAGAGGGGAATGGAAGTGATGTGATTGTAGATTTTGAGTCGGGCAATCGGATTCGATTATGCAGAAGGATTAAAGTTTGCTAATTGAAGCATTTCTCAAAGCAAAAGCGATGTCACTATTTCGTCTTATTGCTATCTAGCGTCAGAATAATTCTAGATACAATTCTCAAATTGATTTATTGCTATTTAGCTTGCAATCGTTTGTCGGGTTCTATTGCAATCTCAAGTCAGTTGTGGTAATCCAATAGGCTAAAACTCTGTTGCAGCTAGGTTTCTGGATTTTTAAAGATATACAATCCACGTGGGATTTCTAATATTACACAGATTCAAAAAGGGGATAATACTAGGTTTTATAATGGATGGCAGAATTGCCCATCTAGGAATGGGAATGGTACAGGGCAATATAGCGCTACAGTTCGCGCTACACATACAGCGTTTCTCAGTCTGATGAGGTACGACTTCAGGGCTTAACTCGTTGTGTAGCAAGGGCTATGTGTACTTCACTGGTCAGGGAAACGCACTACACGTAAAGTTTAGAACGTTGATGAAATCTGAAAACCTGTTGTAGTCAACCTTGGATTTTTGACTTTTGACTTCTGCGTAGCGCTATACAACCGTTTCAGGCAACACTAACTGCAGCGATCGCATAAATATCGCTAGGGAGAAGCAAAAGGAATGGCTACCATTACAGTTAACAGTTTGGCGGATAACTTGACCAGTGGGGATAGTCTGGTCACTCTACGCGAAGCCATTATTGCTGCCAATGGGGACACCAGCACAGATTTAGGGGCAACGGGTTCGGGCGCAGACACGATCGTCCTTCCGGCGGGAACGTTTCAGTTTGCCCTCGGCGGTGGCGGCGAAGATATGTCGGCGATGGGCGACCTGGATATTTCAAGCGACATTACCATTCGCGGGCAGGGTATCGATGTTACCACCATCGATGGCCGGATGCTGGATGCGGTCTTCAACGTGCTCGGAGCAGGTAGCCTTACCCTAGAGAACTTGACGGTAACTGACGGGGAGGCAACCGCTGACAACAATACCTTTACTCCCGCGATCGGCAATGCCCCCAGAGGAAACGCTATCTCCGTCCTACCAGGTGGAGTGCTAAACCTCACTAACTCCCAAATTTCCGGCAATGCCATCACCGATGACGATGCTGTCATTTTGAACTATAACGGCACCGTTACCCTAGACAACGCCACCATTTCCGGCCACAACGGCTCTGCCAGCAGCGCCCATCTTATCCAAAATATTGGCAGTGGCGGTGGGACGGCGACCTTCAACGTCATCAATAACTCGACGATTTCGGGGAACACCATCGGAGGCAACAATCAGAGCTATCTCATCTACAACGATGGCGACAACGGCACCATCAATATGACGTTCCGGGACAGCACCATCTCCGGCAATGCGACCACGGGAACGAGGGGCAAATTCCTCTACAGCAAGTCGAGGGGAGGTGGAACTGGGAACTTAACCATTGACAACACCAACATCCTCAACAACTCCACATCGGGCACGGATGCTGATTTCTTGCACTTCGATGCAAGCTCCACGAACGGCACGTTTCAACTGACGAACTCAACAGTTTCGGGAAACACCACCTCGGCGGATCGAAGTACTTTCTTATATCTACGCGCTCAGAATGACGGAGCTGTGGTCAACTCGACGATCTCCGGTACCACATTTGACAGCAACGCGACCACTGGAAATTACGGGGATTTCCTCGTGCACACCGCCTCCGGCAGTCTAGGCGGACTGAGTACAACCCTGACCAGTAGGGTAACCAACTCGACATTCACGAACAATACCTTCAACGCAAGCTACTCGGACGGGTTCTTGAACCAAACACTCGGTCGCGACTCGCAAGCGACCGTCACGTTCTGGGGGGTGACGATCTCCGGCAATTCGGCAGGAGGGGACTTGTTCGTGAATCAGGCACGAAACGCTGACGAGACTGTAACCATCAATATCACCGATACCGCGATCGCGAATAACCAGGTGAATCAGTTTGGTAGTGGGGGTTCCACCTTCGACGCCAACCCTGCTGCTGGCACGCCGGGCACCTTGAACCTGAACGTGATGCGCTCCACGATCTCGGGCACCAGCGGTGGGAACGGTTCCACCTTTAACACCACCAACACGGGCGATCTGAACATCGATATTATCGACTCTACGATCTCTGGTAATAGCACGACGGCAAACGGTGGTGCGATCCAAAGCACCATTGGTGCTGACATTACGGTTACCAACTCTACAATTTCTGGCAATAGCACGGCGGACAACGGCGGTGCGATCGCAGTTCTCTCCGGTGCTGCGATCTCGCTCAACAATGCCACGATCGCGGGAAACATGGCCAACCAAGGTGGCGGTATTTATGCCGAAGCGGGTGCGACGGTGAACGTCAACAACTCGATCGTCGTTGGCAATACCGGCACCAATCCTGATGTATCGGGTACGTTTAACAGCAACGGAGCCAACATCATCGGCGATCCCACAGGTAGCACCAGCTTTGGTGTCGATATAACCAACATTCCTGCCAGCAATGCGATCGATGTTGCCCTTGCCAACAACGGCGGCCCGACTCAAACCCACGCCTTGATTGCCGGTTCCCCTGCTATTAATGCTTCTATGGGAGGAACTGCCACCGATCAACGGGGAATTGCGGCTTTTGGAACTCGCGATATTGGAGCCTTTGAAACCCAAACTGAAATCGACGTTCTCAATCGCTCCACTAGCATTCCTGATGGCAGTACCTTAAGCCTGAGCACTCCAGTAGGGAGTACTTTGACCGTTCCCCTCACCGTTCGTAACGATGGGATCGATACATTGACCCTAATCGATCCCATTTCGCTGACCGGGGATGCCCAACTGTCTTTGGTGAGTACCAACTTCACCACTACCACCCTAGCTGCTGGAGCTAGTACCACCTTCGCTCTTCAGCTCGATGCCACCACCGCCGGAACCTTTACGGGAAACCTATCTTTTGGCAACAACGACCTCGACGAAAATCCCTATAATTTTGCCATTACCGCCACGGTGGAGAATCCAACGGTAGGGAATCCACCTGAAAACACTGTTCCCACTACAGCCTTAGTCACAGATGCCAATACCGATTTAAGCGTTTCTGGTATTTCTGTTGCTGATGCCGATGGGGGTAATTTAGAAGTCACTCTCACTGCCAGTAACGGCACCTTAACCCTAGGTTCCACAACAGGACTAACCTTCACAACTGGTGATGGCACTCAAGACGCGAGCCTGACCTTTTCCGGTATCATTGCCGATCTCAACACAGCGTTATCGAATTTAACTTTTACCCCCGCAACAAATTTTAGTGGCGATACCAGTTTCACGATTTTGACCCGTGATGGTCTTTTCTCGGATACGGATTCTGTTGCTATTACAGTTAACGCCTTGGCTTCTCCGCCGTCCACATCCACACCCGATCCCGTTGTTCCTGAGAACGATTCTAATCCTGTCACTGTGGAACCGGATATCTGCCCTTTGGTGAATAATCCCCCGACGTTTCCATTTGTTAACTCGAATACCAGTACCCAAGTGGGGACAGAAAATAACGATTTGGTCGTGGCAACTGTTGATGGAGAAACAGTTGAGACTGGAGGTGGAAATGACTTGATTATCGCCTTGGATGGGAACGACAACCTAATTGGCGGAAATGGCGAGGATACATTAAGTGGAAACGAGGGAAATGATGCGATCGAAGGGGGGGCAGGAGTAGATATTATTTTTGCTGGAAAAGACACAGATGGAGTGCGCGGTGGTGATGGAGATGACAGTATTGCCGGAAATATTGGGAGCGATATTTTAGAAGGAAATGGAGAAAACGATCTAATTTTTGGCAATACAGGGGAGGATTATATAGATGGGGGGACTGGGGATGATGTCATTCACGGCGGACGGGATAATGATAGGATAATTGGTGGAGAGGGCAATGATATTGTCCTAGGTGAAATCGGGAATGATTGCCTGCATGGTGACGGTGGAAATGACGTGCTATTCGGGAATACTGGCGCAGATATTTTATATGGAAATGATGAAAATGATAGCCTCTGGGGCGGTCGAGATAACGATAGTTTGATGGGTGGAGTGGGAGATGATGTTCTAGTGGGGGATTTAGGGGATGATAGTTTGATGGGGGGAGAGGGGAATGATATTTTTGTGTTGAAATTGGGGGATGGAAGTGATGTGATTGTGGATTTTGAATCGGGCGATCGAATTGGATTAGCAGAGGGATTAACGTTTGCCGATTTGATCCTTTCTCAAAGTGGAAATGATGTCACAGTTTCGTTTAATAATGAGTTGCTAGGGACTATCACAAGCGTGAGTTTGAGTACAATTAGCTCAGATCGATTCACTGCCATTTAACTTGAAGTTTCTCTAGGTCTAGAGTGTGTTTTGTGGGGGTAAAAAGCAAGCTGAAAGTCTCACGCTATAAGACTTCGAGAGAGGTTTGGTCTACACAAAAGAACCTTACTGGTGTCAACAAGGTTCTGCAAATGCAAACAAATAAAAAACTCCCAGTAACCAAACATCGATCGAGCTGTATTTGACCCCTTACCAGTGGCTGAGACTGACTTTGCTCGTTCCCTTAATTCAAGCTCATTGTTGGGTACGTCGAGAAGACTTAGCTTTCTTGTCAACCTAGCAAGGAATTGGGGTGAAATTGGTATCAATTAGGGTACAAATTCCCACAATCTAAGATTGGGAAGCTCCAACCCTACTATACGATCGAACGGTTACGCACCCGATATAACGTTTCTCACCTTGATGAGGTACAAATTCCTGGCTGAAGTCCTTATGTAGCAAGGGCCAGGTGTACCTCACTTTCCAGGGAAACGCTATATAGCTTTGCGAATTGGGGCAAATAATAAAGTCTGTTGCGTCGAATTTAACGCCACGCCCTCGATATTTGGGCCGGCGAACGCATAGTCTTTGGTTTGCCATAAGGGAATGTAGGGAACCTCATCGGCTACCATCTCCTGAAGTTCGACGATCGATCGAGTTCGAGTCACACTATCGGTCGTTTGGCGTTGAAGGTCGAGTAATTCGTTGGCGCGTTTGCTGTAATAAAAAGACCCGTGATACTGACTTTCTCCGTCGGTACATCCCGTTTCGATCGACCCTTCGTTACAGTCGAGAAACGGCTTGAGATAGTTGTCGGGGTCGAAAAAGTCGGCGTACCACGACAGCATAAACGTAGAATACACGCCTTTGTCTAAATATCCGTAAGCCGTTGCAGCTTCGACACTATGGGGTTCGAGATTGACGAGTCCGCCTAAATCTCGATCGATCGCTGCTTTCAATACCGTTGTGGCGAGACGGTTTTCGCTGGAAGTCGAAGCAAACCAAATTTCTAAATTGAGTGGACGCTCGGCTGAAAACCCACTCTCTCGTAACAAGACTTTGGCGCGATCGATGTTTCCATCGCCGTAACGATTCGCAAAGACGGGTTGAGACGCCGCAAACGATCGAGGGAGGAGCGTGTACAGGGGTTCGGCTTGGCCGTAAAAGACGCGCTCGTTGAGGAGATGGCGATCGACCAGCATTGCGAGAGCCTGTCGGACTTCGATTCGATCGAGGGGCGGTTGCTCGACGTTGACCACTAAATAGGAAATCGTGGGACTTTCGGTTGCGACGACGTGCCAACCTTCTTTTGGCGCAAGTTCTTCTAAACTATGAATTCGATCGGCATCGAGGGATTGATAGGCGACGTCGATCGACCCCGTGCGAAAGGCATTGTATAAATTGGCTTGACTCGAAAACCGCTGGATATCGACCCCGGTGTTTTGGGGTTGGGTTCCCCAATAGTCTTCAAACGCATCTAACTCAAGGGTGTCACTACCGTAACTTTTGAGAATGTAAGGCCCCGTTCCCACGAACATATCGGGTTTGAATTCTCCCTCGCCGATGTCGTAAGCATTTGGAGATACGGGACACAAGCCAGGAAATGTTAGGAGGGCGGTAAAGGCAGCGAAGGGATAGTTGAGGCGAACCGTCAGTTCGTAGGTGTCGGTGGCCTCGACGGAGGAAATGATGTCGGATAGCAAAAATGACGGCCGACCTTTGTTTTCCACGAACCGCTGAACGGAAAACACCATGGCTTCCGCGTTGAAGGGGGTTCCGTCGTGAAACACGACATCGGAACGCAGGGGAATGACATAGGTCAGACCGTCGTCTTGGATGGTGGGTAAAGCAGTTGCGAGTTGGGGGACGATTTCGGTGGAATCGGGGGCGTAGCTATAGAGTCGATCGCCCAAGTTGGCGATGGCGATAAAGGAAGACAGTTCGTAAGCGTCGGCGGGGTCGAGAGTAACGATTTGGGCGGTGGTGCCGAGGCGGATGCGATCGAGCCGGCTATCAGTGGGGGTATCGAGGGCTTCTCGGGGCGCTGTACAACTGGCTAACACGACGAGGCAGAAACTCAGCAATCCTGCAATGCTGGCAGTACGCCGCCCGATACGCTGTTTCGTTAACACTTTCGAGACTCCTAGCACGATCGATTCAACCATATTACGATTTGTAAAGAACACTGCGCGATCGCAAACACCATGACGGTACAACCCATCCTACAGATTCCCTCGATCGAGAAACAATTTTGGCACTGGCGTAACCATCGCATCGCTTATACGGTTTCTGGCGAAGGTGCGCCTCTGCTGTTAATTCACGGGTTCGGGGCATCGATCGGCCATTGGCGTAAAAACATTCCCGCGTTGTCAGAGGCAGGATATCGGGTATACGCTCTGGATTTACTGGGGTTCGGCGATTCAGACAAGCCACTGCTCGATTACACGATGGAATTGTGGCGCGATTCGATCGCGGATTTTTGGACGGAATTCGTCGGCCAACCGACAGTATTTGTCGGCAATTCGATCGGGGCGTTGCTGGCGTTGATGTTGGCAGCAGACTTTCCCGAACGGACAGCTGGACTCGTGTTGCTCAACTGTGCGGGGGGCTTGAACCACCGTCCTGAAGAGCTGAATTTCCCCTTGCGCGTGGTGATGGGGACGTTTACCAAACTGGTTTCGTCGCGGTGGTTCGGGCCGTTTTTGTTCGATCGAGTGCGCCAACCTCATCGCCTCCGAGGCACGTTGTATCAGGTGTACGGAAACCGGGAAGCCGTTACGGAGGAGTTGATTGAAATGCTGTACACACCCTCGTGTCACCCTGGGGCGCAACAGGTGTTCGCCTCGATTTTAACGGCACCGCCAGGTCCTAAACCCTCGGAGTTGTTTCCGAAAGTGCAATGTCCCGTTTTGGTTTTATGGGGTGAGGACGATCCTTGGACTCCGGTTAAGGGAGCGCGAATTTTTCAAGAGTGGGGGCAACACCATCCGGTAACGTTCCATTCAATTGCAGAAACGGGCCATTGTCCTCACGACGAACGCCCAGAAATTGTGAATTCGATCGTTTTAGATTGGGTTCAGAATCATTCATGATTTCGATAATTCATAAATAGAACCGGATTCTCAATTTGTAAGAATCCGGTTTTTTTCTATCGTTAAATCCGAGTTTTAAAGTCGATTGAGTCCGTCCGACTAACGACTCATCGTTTTAGACATGTCTAAGAACGCCTTCATATCTGCGCCAGGACGGCGACGGGGCGTGACAGAAGGCATGAGACCGTTGTTCGCAGCAAAGCCTACTGTAGCTGGTTGTTTGGGCGATTGAGGTTGGGGTTTGGGCTGTGCCACTGGAGCTGGAGTGGGAGGTGCTGCAGGTTTAGCTTTGGCTTTGGGCGCTTTGGCTTTTTTCTTCGCTGCTTTCGGCTGAGCTTTAGTGGCTTTGGGCGTGGGAACTTCTTTTTGTTCGGGTTGAGTTGAGGGTTCGATCGAGGTTGAAGGAGCTGGGTTTCCTGTTCCTTTGGCTTCGTCGATTTCTAAGAAGTATTCCGCTTTTTTCGCTCCGAAGAGTTTGTTTAACATGGGAGATCGATCCTAAAATTTCGGTTCGCAATCAATGAAGAACTGCTACGTTCGGTTCGGTTCGACCGACTGTATTTTGCAACACCAACTCGGTCAAATCTTGCTCTTCATCATAAGCCAAGATTAGAAAAAATATTGATAATTTTTAACAAAAGTTAATATAAAGAAGCTCGATCGAGCCTCTTTGTGCGTATTTTTGAGATTTTTTTTGAGACTTATCTACAATTCCTTACACTTATTTACACGACACTCAGAATTGGTATTCCGAATCGATCGAAGGCAACTGACGATCCGGTTCGGGAGGTGTCCCGGGAAACGGATAAGGGCCCCGATCGCCGCGTTAGCCTGAAAACGAGTTTTCAGTAGGAACTGCGATGCAACAGCATTTGACCCAAAATCCAGTCGTTCTCGTTCACGGTTTTGGCGATACGGGGACACGATACCTTAGCGGCCCAACTGTCCTCTCAGGGACGAGCCGTTTACGCGATCGATCTCGTACCCAACGATGGAAGCGTCGGCTTAGATGTCCTCGCCATGCAGTTATCTGATTACGTCAATACCGTTCTCGGGAAGATCGTGCCGTTCGACTTAGTCGGATTCAGCATGGGGGGATCGCTCGGTCGCTATTACGTTCAACGTCTCGGTGGTGTAGCGCGAGTCGATCGATTGGTCACGCTCTCCTCACCCCATCGTGGAACTTGGTTGGCATACGCCCTCGATCGAGTTGGCTGTTGGCAAATGCGTCCGCAAAGCAAGTTTCTGCTAGAGTTAGAACGGGATACCCAAGAGATCCTCGGGCAGTTAAACTTCACGTCGATTTGAACACCTTACGACTTGATGATTCTACCCGCCCAAAGTTCGGTGTTGTCCGTTGGCACGCAAGCTTCTGTCGCGGTAGCACTCCACTCCTGGATGCTAGAAAGTCCCCGCTGTTTGCAGCGCGTTTCCAAAGCACTTCGAGAACCGCTAGTCAACCCAAAGCTCTATGCTGCTTAACGACGATTCGATCGACATCGAGCTGATTGTAGGGGTGCATCGAGCGGATACGGTATCAAGCCGTCAGTTCGCAACTGTTAAATCTAACGCTCTAACCCAACGTTCGATCCCAAGCTATCGTGGAACGAGAAATTTTGCCGGAAGAATTATTCAGTGAAATTGCACGACTTCGTAGGGAAGTCGAAACCCTAAAGCTCGAAAAATACGACTTGGAGATCCTAGTCGAAACCATTACCGAACACGCCGATGCGATCGAAGTCGAACTTCGATCGCGAAACCAAGAGATCGTCAAACTCAACCATCAACTCGCCCTGGCGAATAAAGAACTCGAACAGCTTGCCAATGTCGACGGACTGACAAGCCTTGCCAACCGACGGCATTTCGACGCGACACTCGATCGAGAATGGAAGCGTCTAGCTCGGGAGGGACAGCCTTTATCGTTAGTTCTCGGCGATATTGACTTTTTCAAGCGCTATAACGATAGTTACGGACACCAAGCCGGTGACGAATGTTTGCGCCGCGTAGCCCAGGCGTTCGAGCAAGCGAGCAAGCGGCCGAGCGATCTCGCAGCTCGCTACGGTGGAGAAGAAATGGCAGCAATCTTACCCAATACAGAGAGTCGGGGGGGAATCCACGTTGCGACGGAAATCCACAACTTTGTCGAGTCTATGAAGCTCGAGCATACTGCCTCCCCCATTCACAAATACGTCACCCTCAGTTTAGGGGTTGCAACGATCGTACCCGATTTGAAGCTGCCGCCTACACGGCTCGTCAATCAAGCAGATACGGCACTCTATACCGCGAAAAAAAACGGGCGCAATTGCCTCGTTTTCTTCCGGAAGGGTCTTTAGCTACTCGCGATAAACGCCGGACTCGCAGCAGCTTCTTGAAACTGAATTGCATCTTCGCGCGGATCGGCATAACTGGCACGCACGTCCAAACGTTCGCCCAATTTAACCGCCCGTGGGAAACGCCAGACGAACTCGATACCAATTTCTTCAAGCAGAATAACACCGAGATTGTCGTCTTCGCGAATCCAGCGCAGGACTAACGCCTGCCAGGTTTCGTTACTGTGACGGCGCAAATATTCGATCGCCCAGTAGCGAGAGGTTTGACGTTCCACCAGTACCGCTTCTTTGACAGATGTTGCGATGTTAGCCATCATCTGCTGAACGCCCTCCGCTGAAAATGGCTGAGGTTCGCCACGTAAATGGGCTTTCAGTTGAAAATGCGTCAAAAGATCGGTGTAGCGGCGAATGGGTGACGTCACTTGCGTATAGGTGTCGAGTCCCAAACTCGCGTGACGGTTGGGAAGCAAGCTCATTTCACTACGCGGCATACACTTACGAATGGCACAAGCTCGAACGGGCCCCGGAGGCAGTTGTAACAGTTCCTCTTCAGGGGGCAATTCAGGTTGAGGTTGATGGCGGAAGGGAATGACGACGTTATTTTTCTGGGCGTAGTCAGCAGCCACTTCCCCCGTCAGAATCATCATTTCAGCCACCAGTTGCCGCGCGGGCGAATCTTCAAGGACTTCGACGATCACTTCGTCGTTTTGTACCTTGATGGAGGCTTCAGGCATATGAATGGCAATGGCACCTTGAGACTGTCGCCACAATTGGCGTTTCTGCGCCCACTCGAAGAGGGCAGAAATCTCCGGCTCGGCTTTTACACCCAAATGAAGCATCTCATCGACATCGTCGTAGGTGAGTCGATACGTGGGTTTGACCCGACTGGGATGAATGCTGTACTCGCTGACTTTGCCGGTTTCGTCGAGAATAATGCTAAAACTGAGGGCGAAACAAGTCTGCCCCTGATTTAAGCTCATCGGGCCGGTCGCCAGTTCCGACGGCAACATGGGAGTCATCCCCGTTGGCAGGTACACCGTCGTACAACGCCGCCGAGCTTCAAGGTCGAGTTCGTCTCCTGGGGTCAGCCAACGAGTAGGGTCGGCAATATGTACCCACAGCCGATGGCGACCGTCTTCTAGATATTCCAAACTCAAACCATCGTCGATTTCTTGGGTACTCGCGTCGTCGATGGTGTAGATTTTCAGCCCCGTCAGATCTAGGCGATCGGTTTCAGAATCGGGGGGTGGGTCGGTGAGACAGCGTTTCGCCACATCGAGAACCTTGTTCGAGAAATATGTGGGAATCTGAGTCCGCCGTAGAAAGAGGTTTTCGTGGGGGCTCCACAGACCCAGATCGACTAAAAGTTCAAAGGCAACTTTGGGCGTGTCGGGACGATCGAGTGCGTTCAAAATTTCCCGAGCTGCTGCACGTGAAGGGGTTTCGTCACCGAGGGCAGCAAAGCGTTCGAGGGCATCGAGGCGAGTTCGATCGCTTTGGCTCCATTCGATCGTTTCTCCAGCCAAGCGACGATCGACCTGTTCGATGAAGTGTTGCCATTCTTGCTGTCGCTGGGCTTGGGCTTCGAGTTGGTGCTTGAGATCGGCAACTTGACTAGCCGAACGTGGTTCGTAGCGATCTCCTTTTTGTTTGAAGTAGAGTTTATCGTCGGACAGCAGGCAGTGCGCCGCGTAGCATTGAGGCGGCGTGCGATCGCTAAACAGGAACTCGGCGAGTTCGCCAGGATCGACAGTTTCCCCTTCTTCCGATAGAAACTCCCAAGCGACCTCCAAACTCGACGGATCGAGGTAGGATTGAGCTTCGGACACAAACTGAGCAATTTCTGACGGATTGTAGGTTTGACCTTGCACCCAATAAGTCATTTGTTTCGGAGGGAGGGTGCGAGATTGTCCTCGATCGTCGATGGCGACCCAGTTCTTTTTTCCCTCTGGTCGATCGAGCACTGCCAACCGACGTTCGCCGTGCAGCCGAAATTCTACAAGGTTTCCCTTCTCCACAAGTCTACCAATCCAACATCTGTGTTGTTGTTTGGTCGCTAGCCGTCGATCGCTTACCGACAGCTAACGCACGACAAACATTACCCTTCTTTGTTCAAGAACGGCAGCAACGCTACTATTCTAGCGCGTTTGATGGCCGTGGTCAGGTCGCGCTGTTGGCGGGCAGTCAGACCGGTGATGCGGCGAGGTAAGATTTTTCCTCGTTCGGTGATGAACTTTCTGAGCAGATCGACATCTTTGTAGTCGATCGGATCGCCGGGTTTAATGGGCGAAACGCGACGGCGGTAAAACGAAGACATAGGCGGGTTTTACTCCAGATAGATACGTAAGGGGTTCCGAACTTGCTTTCGGAATTATTTCGTTTCCTTGTGGACGGTGTGCGTGTTGCAGTAGGGACAGTATTTTTTGAGTTCCATCCGTCCCGTGGTATTGCGGCGATTTTTTTGGGTCGTGTAGCGAGACACGCCTTTCGATCGCTTGTTGGTATTAGTGCGACACTCCGTGCATTCGAGAGTCACGACGATACGAACGCCCTTGGCCATAGTGAGTTTAGATCTTTCGCAGTGAGAACAAATTCAGACGCGATCGTCTATTGTTTCATATTTTGCCGGATAAGAGCAACCCATTTTTTGACTTTGAGATCGAGTGAATAGCCTCTTCGCGTTGCCACGACGAGGGTTTGAGCGATTCGATCGTGGAAAGCCGAGGGGTCGAGGGGGTCGAACCAAGCAATTCCGACATCGACAGCGAGGGGAAGAAATAACAGCAGGTAAAAGGCGTTACGGGAATCGAGGCTGAAGATTCCTGAAGCGAGGGTGAAGAATCCCGTCAACGCCCAAAACGCGCACAAGCCGGAGATCGCTTCTCGTTTGAGGAGTTCGACGAGGCCGGGGGTACGATTGTATCGGTTTTCGATGACGCGCATATCGAGCGCCCAACGGCCGGGACTCTGGCCGTAGTTGGAAGCCGTAACGACGACGCGCATCGACAGCCACGCGAGGGCAAAAGCAACAAACTGGGCGAAACCGTTCGTTCCTCCCAGCATCGCACAGAGAAACCACGCGATCGCGCTATCGATTCCGAACGCGCAGCCTCTACGCCAGAGAGGGACTCGAGGAATGCGGAGATAAGTCGGATCGTTATCCATCAACGGGGGTGAGAGTTGCCTGCATCCTTAATAGTGCCACGTTGTCAGGGCGCGAACACGATCGCCAAGAAACAAGCTCCATCGTGTACATCTTCGCAGAAAGTAGGAAGGAGTTATGCGTTACATAGAGTGGATATTAGACACTGAGGATGGTTTAGATGCTTATGACCCTTTAGGCAAGATAGTTATCCTGGGTGATGAAGGAAATATAGAAGAAAAAAGTACTTACCTCGATGCTTTTTTTGAAGCACTTGCAGAAGGCACTAAATGCATTAAACCAGGCAAAATAGTAACAATAGATTCTTGGGTTGAACCTGATGATATCATCTTCGATCGTACCTCTGACAGACTCGTTATCAGCTATGGTAATTGGAGAGCAAACATACTAGACAGAGTAAGGTTCTTAAACGATCTTCGACAAGCTATTCAAGAATTAGTCGAGCAAATAGATGAACTCGCTTCACAGGAAGGCCAAGAAAAGAGAAAACTCACAAAGTTGCGAAATTTCCTTGACGAGACACTTGACTAAGTAGTCAGGATTGGGAGACTGACCGATGGGGATTGGAATTATACGGACGTTTTCAATCTTTTAGGGCTTGTGCCGTTTGCGGTTCCAGCCATTATTTCGGCTCAGAAGTCTCTGGTGACATTTCGGGCAGTCAGGGCGGCGAATGTAGCGGATGAGGTTGCTGAGAGTGCTGATGATATTATTCGTTCTTCTGAGGCGACGGAAGTTGATGTTGCAGGCACAAGCAATGGGATATTCTGTTCAGGTGCTGACCTGCTAGATTACAAAAGCTTGGTGCGTTACGCGGAAATTTCATCAACTGGATTTCAAACCCATTTTTCATCCGCGTAACACACCCTACCATTGCTTCTGTACTGGCGCTCTAGTGCGAAGGTATGGAAATGCACGCGAAATCTGTTTTGCACGAGGACAACGTAACTTTGAAGCAGAGAGAGAAATTCTTAAACTCATGGAAAAGCACTGTCAGGAGATCTTAAAAAAATAATGAATAAAAGCTTTCTTCAAGATAAAGAGTTTGAAAGTCGCAAGACATATCAACTTATTAAAATGCTAAATAATACAGAAGTTTTGAATGATAGAATAAAACACTTCTGGTCTTATATCTCTAATAAAACCAGACTACATCCGACTTCCAAAGAATGGCATCCATCAGGTGAATTTGAATCAGCGACAATTTATTGAATCATGAATATTTTCTTGCGTTTATTTTAAAATAATACAACATTATTATCGATAAAATTTATTCACTTTACTCAATTATTTTTAAAATAAGTATTAATCCAGACAAGAGGATGTCTAAGAAGTAGTAGATACTGCCTTTAAAATCTTACATCCCAATAACACAAAATTAGGGCTTGTCTCTTTTGGGTTGACAGGTCAATGTCCGATCGAGGTAGCCGATCGAACTTCTCAGACATTCTCTAATTCAAAAAGTGTCAAAACACGGAAATCCAAGAATATTTTACCAAAGTTCAACTTTTGAATGAAAAATTACGATTTCCAGGGTGACGATTGGTTTGGAATCTACCTCTACTACAATTGACGTAACACCCTCAAACTTGGGGTGAGGAGAACTAATCATGTCTAAACTTTTCTTAATTTTCTCAATCGTACCTTCTGCGATCGTGACGACTGCTCTGCTAACTGTATTACCCGCTAACGCTGAAGAACAAACAACTTCCATTACCCTGAAAACAAACCTCGACGTTACAGCCACCAAAGGCCTTCGCGGAAATGCTCCGCCAACTGAAGTCCAACTGGCACAAGTGACCTCCGTATCGCAACTGTCTGACGTGCAACCGACAGACTGGGCGTTCCAAGCTTTACAATCTCTCGTCGAACGCTACGGTTGTATCGCCGGATATCCTGACGGAACCTATCGTGGGAACAACTTTTTAACTCGCTACGAATTTGCGGCCGGGTTGAATGCCTGTCTCGATCGGATCGTCGCTCTCATCGGTGGGGGAGACACGATCGATCCTGAAGATTTAGCGACACTTCGCCGCCTCCAAGAAGAATTTGCGGCCGAACTCGCTGCCCTGCGGGGGCGGGTGGATCGTTTGGAAGCGAGGGTGGCAGAACTCGAAGCCAACCAGTTTTCGACGACGACTAAGTTAAACGGGGAAGTCATCTTCTCGATCGCCAACGCTTTTGGTGCAGACGAGGGCAACGAAGAAACCGTATTCCAAAACCGCGTTCGTCTCGACTTCGTCACCAGTTTTACCGGGGAAGACCGTCTGTTAACTCGTCTACAATCGGGCAGTAGCATTCCGTTCGGTATTAACGGTAATAATAACGGCCTCGATTTCGGCGCGTCGGCGGAGGGGGTTCTCGCCGCTCAAGTCTTCGGCGATTCGAGCAACTCGGTCAATATATACACGCTGGCGTATTCGTTTCCCATCGATGACGGCTTAGACATCACGATCGCGGCCAATGGCGTGCGCTTTGCCGACTTTACCCCCACACTCAATCCTTATTTCGACGATGATGATGGCGGGAACGGGGCGCTCAGTGCTTTCGGCCAGCACAACCCGATCTATCGTCTCGGCGGCGGTGCAGGTCTCGGTCTGAATTTCCACTTCGGCGATCTGTTGCAGTTCACAGCCGGGTACTTAGCGGGAGAAGCCAGTAGCCCTTTGACGGGTGACGGTCTGTTCAACGGTGACTTTGCAGCGCTAGGACAGTTGACGTTTACACCCAACGACGACATCGGGATCGCCTTCACGTATAACTATGGATACTTTGGTGAGGGGAACTTCGCGTTTAACAACGGCGATGCCTCTGGGTTTGACAATACTGGTATTGGGTTTACGGGAACAGCTTTAGTCAACGGTATCGGTGCGACGAATCCGATTACCAGCCATTCGTTCGGAGCAGAGTTGTCTTGGGCTATTTCAAACGGACTGCACGTCAGCGCTTGGGGGGGTTATACGGATATCGAGTTGCGCGATGACGATCTCGATGGTGAAATCTGGAACTGGGCGTTAGGGCTAGCGTTCCCGAATTTGCTGTTACCGGGGAACCTCGGGGGCATCGTCGTGGGATCTCAGCCTTATTTGGGAGGTTTAGAGGACAACAACCGTTTCTTCGATAACGAGGTGCCGTGGCACGTGGAGGGCTTTTATCGGCTGCAAGTCAGCGACAATCTTTCGATTACGCCGGGATTTGTGTGGCTGGTGAATCCCAATCAGGATGCGGATAACGACGGTGCGGTTATCGGGACGTTGCGCGGAACGTTTACGTTCTAGGCCGTTTCAAAAAACCTCGATCGAAGTTGGGGAGAGGCATCGGGCGCGGTGTCTCTCCCTGTTTTCATGCGATCGCGATCGCACAAACGAAGGTGAAACTATCACGGGGACACTGACGAAACTGTCACAGGAAAAAGGGGAGGAGAATCAGTCGATCGAACGTCTGAGATCGTCGCAGGGTAAGGAAATCAGCGAAATAATAAAGTCGTCACAGCGTTAAGGTGCATGGGATGAATTGTCCTCAATCAACAGATTCGAGAAGGTTTCCGAACGGCAATTGTACTGCCCTGTGCTTCGAGCTACGCACGCGACTGCAAACGGTGTTGTGGTCAGCCGAGCTGCTTGAAATGCGTTTGGGATATCAAGCTGCACTACCCAACAGTCGGGTTTACGTACAGTCTCAGGTTCGACAGATCCGCGAGGCTGTAGAACAAACCTGTGCGTTACTCGAGACGACTGCGGTGGAAACCCAGACTCGAACTTCGTCAGACAATCCGTGATTTCACGGGGATTTCGCCTAGGTTTCAAACGATTTTGTGGTTGAAACGAACTCGCCCCCGTGCGACGGCTCTCAACAGTCGATCGACGGCTCTCATTTCTTCTTCTGAGAGAGATCCGTTTAATACAGCAGCCATCAAGCCGTATCGATCGGAAATCGCGAGTTCTCCTGTATCGGCAACCGATGCAACGATTTCGGGAATTGCACCCGGTAGCAGTGTCACCTGTGGTACTCGTTCCATGACTGCCCTATCGTGTTGTTCCACTTTCACAAGTATTTCTCCGTAATTACACTTAAGCCTGAGTGATAAGATAAACATATATCCGTGATATCACTTATGGCAACTCTTCGACAAGACAAACTCAGTGACATCCAAGGAGTAATCAGGAATCCTATGAGTGACTTTCGGTCTCGACAAAATACTCTGACCGCAGACTTTCCCTTTCTCGAGCGCTCTCACGAGTTTCGCGCCTCTCTCAACACGATTTTGATGTCCGTCGAACTCTTGGCTGACGAGGAGGGAGTCGAAGACGAGTCAGAACGCCGCCATTATCTCGACTTCATTCGATCGGCGGCCGATCGAATGAACCAACTACTCGCCCAAGACACGAGAGCACCTTCCAAACAATCATCTCAACACTCGGTTTAGCAGCTCGAGTCTGCGTCGCCGTTCTCGAGTGGATGTGGTAGCATGACCCCAGATTTTTTGAGAACTCCTTAACCTATGCCCTGGCAACGTCCTGACGGTCGATCGAACGACCGCCTGCGCCCAGTTAGTTTCCAGAGAGATTTCACCTGCTTTGCCACCAGTTCGGTACTGGCTAGATGTGGTAACACCCAAGTCCTCTGTACAGTCACAGTCGAACCCGGCGTGCCTAAATTTCTTCAAAACAGCGGCCGGGGATGGCTGACCGCAGAATATCGAATGCTCCCGAGCGCCACGCCTCAGCGCCAAGCTCGAGAACTCCTCAAGCTGTCCGGCCGAACTCAGGAAATCCAACGATTGATCGGTCGCAGCCTTCGAGCTGCCATCGATCTCGATGCCCTGGGCGATCGAACCTTGATCGTCGATACTGACGTTCTCCAAGCCGATGCTGGAACTCGCACGACTGCGATTACAGGGGGATGGGTTGCCTTAGCCGAGGCGATCGACACACTCGTTCGCGACGGCGCTCTCCCCCAATCGCCTTTGCGCCATGGTGTTGCTGCTGTTTCGGTCGGTCTCATCGACGGTGAAGCCGTACTCGATTTGAACTACGAAGAAGATGTGGCAGCCGATGTCGATTTCAACGTCGTAATGACCGACGATTTACGAGCGATCGAAATTCAAGGAACGGCGGAAGCGGGGAGTTTCTCCCGCGAACAACTCAACGATTTACTCGATTTAGCGGAATTGGGGATTAAAGAATTGCTGGCGGTTCAGAAACAAGTCCTCGTAAAAAGCTCGTAGACGGCAAGCAACTGTTCGCTCTATGATAAACGCGAGAAATCTTATTAAGTTATCGATCGAAACTGTCACTAATGAACGTTTTCCGTCAAATTATCGCCCCAATTCTCATCGTTGTCGTATTCTTGCTGGCGTTGGTAGCAACGAGCGCCCGAATTTTCCTTCCCGAAGGATTGAGCGCTCCCGTATCGATTGAAGCGCCGACGAACGCCTCTCCTTCTTAACCCGATCGTTCGAGTAGATCGCTTTGGCATTTCTCCCCGGATATCGATTACAAAAAGGAACGACGCTCGATCGCGCGCGGCTACTCGAGTTCGCCCAGCGGACTTATCGCGAACTTTACCCCGAACGAGATTTCGCACATCTCGCCCAAACCGTCGAACAGTACTTTTCCAGTCAAACACCGCTGTGGTGGGTCGAAATTGACGATCCCGAAGTCGTAGGCGAACCCGTTGCCTGTCTTTGGCTCGGTAACGCCGTCGATCAACTCAGCGGACAGCGTCATGCTCACATCTTCCTCATCTACGTTGCTCCCGATCACCGACGCAAAGGGATCGCCTCCACTCTCGTCCATTACGCCGAACGTTGGGCGCGCAAGCGAGGGGACGGCCAAATGGGCTTACAGGTTTTCGCCGAGAATTCAGCGGCGATCGCGCTGTATGAAAAACTCGGCTATCGTCCCTTATCGTGGTGGATGATCAAGCCCTTTTAGAACCGATTTGCTGCAACTACAAGGCCTGAGCGCGCAGCCACGCTAGGGGACGGTCTTAATGGGCTTGGGCTTACAGGTTTTCGCCGAGAATCCAGCGGCGATCGCACTGTACGAAAAACTCGGCTACCGTCCCTTATCGTGGTGGACGATCGAGCCCTTTTAGAACCGATCGACGACCGTCTCTCCCCCAATTGAGGAGACATCAAGCCCTTTTAGAACCGATTTGGGAACCGAGCTGCAACTACAAGGCCTGAGCGCGCAGCCACGCCACTGGAAGACACAACGCTTTGCGCCATCCTGGAACATAAGCACGCTGGTTGAAGACGTCGTAATCGTTGCGCTCGATCTCGTCGAGAATCTTACTGTAAAGAATCGTTGCTGACCACACCGGCCAACGGGCATCGCGACTGAGGGCTGTAATTCCCTTTTCAGCCCGGGCGTAGTATTTGCGGGCGCGTTGGATTTGAAATTTCATCAACGCTCGCCATCGATCGTCTACAACTCCATCAAACAAATCTCGATCGGTGTAGTCGAACAAGGCGAGTTCGTCTAACGGGAGGTAAATCCGACCGCGTCGCGCATCTTCGCCCACATCACGCAGGATATTTGTCAGTTGGTTGGCAATTCCCAACGCCACGGCTTCCTCGATCGGACGTATCCCTTCAGCAGAAGTCCAAGGTGCTGTGAGAAGTGACGAATCAACACCCATGACCGCTTCTGACATCAGGCCGACTGTTCCCGCGACGCGATAACAGTACAGCTTGAGTTCGTCAAAGGTTTGGTAGCGACTTCGGTACAAGTCCATTCGCTGACCTTCGATCATGTCGCGAAATGGTTGGATGTCGATGGGGAAGCGTTCGAGGGTATCGACGAGTGCTACATCGAGATCGTCGAGGGGATGTCCCGCAAAAATCGAATCCAATCGGGATTCCCAACTATCGAGGGTTTCAGGGGTCGTTCGATAAGCTTCCGGGCCGTCTACGAGTTCGTCCGTGCGGCGACACCAGACGTAAATCGCCCAGATAGCCCGCCGCTTGGATTCGTTCATGAGCCGCGTACCCAAATAAAACGTTTTGGAATACTTAGCAGTAATCTGACGGCATTGCTCGTAAGCCTCCTCAAGTGACACGCGCATGTTGACCTTGGGCAGGGATTTAGGCAGTTGCAGCATTCGTCGCAGGCTCAACAGTCGTTTTCTTCGCAGCAGTTTCTCCGACCAAATTGCGGGATTTGGCATCCGCGTCGATCGCCTGCGCTGTCAGCTTACCAGAAAGAACAGCACCTTCCATACTGCCGAGGTATTTTTGCATTGTATAATCCCCAGCTAGGTAGAAGTTGGCGATCGGCGTGCGTTGGTCGGGACGGCATTGTTGGCAACCGGGCGTTGCCGTATACACCGATCGTGGCGTTTTCACCACGTGGTATTTCAGCAAGGTCGCGCGCTCGTCTCCCGTAAAGTGTTGGGGGAACAATTGTTGGAGTTCTCCCATTGTCGCGTCGATAATCTCTTCATCTGACTTCGCAATCCAGTCTTTTGCTGGTGCCAGAACCAGTTCGAGCATCGATCGATCGGGGTTTGCATAGGCTTTACAGGTGTTGCTCATGTCAGCGTACACGCTGAGCAAGGACGAGCGAGAAAACAGCAGGTGATCGATATCCGTGAGTTTTCGATCGAACCACAGGTGCAAGTTAATCACTGGAACGCCTTCCAAACCATCGAGTTTTTGGAAGTATGCCAGTTGTCGCCACGGTTGGGGTAACATCACCTTCAGCGGATCGACAGGCATCGCCGAGACGTAGATATCTGCCTCGATCGTTTCGTCTGGTGCGCCGTCGAGTCCCCGTAGAACAAATCGATCGACCGTACCGTCGGGGTTGAGTTGAATTTCTTTAAGAGGTGCGTTGAGGCGAACTTCTCCACCCCGTTCGGCAATGCTTTCGACGATTGGCTGACACAATCGCTCGGTGGGCGAGCCATCGAGAAATGCCATTTTCGACCCGTTCTTTTCCTGTAAAAAACGATTGAGTGCTGTCAGGATAATCGTTGCAGAAATTTTGTCGGGGTCGATGAAATTCAGTGCTTTCGACATCGCGATAAACACTTCTTTTTCAACTCTTTCGGGAACGTTTTGCCGTTTTAGCCACTCCGAAAAAGAATATTTATCCATTTCTTCAACGTAGCTTTGTCCCTTCAGCATCGCCGGAATCAAACCGACTCCGAAACGGACTTTTTCTTCCCACGTCAGCATATCGTTATTGCGAAGGATCGCTACGATTCCGTTGAGTGGTGCGGGAATATCGGGAAAATCAAATCGCGAATACGTACCCGGTCGATCGGGTTGGTTGAAGATCATCGTGTGCTCTTTCCACTGCAAGCGATCTTCGATATTCAGTTCCTTGAAAAGCTGCAACATATTCGGGTAAGCGCCGAAAAAGATATGAAGCCCGGTTTCGTACCAGTCACCGTCCTCATCTTTCCAGGCCGCCACCTTACCACCCAAGACATTGCGGCGTTCTAGCACGACGGGCGTATGGCCGAGATCGGCTAAATATTTCGCGCAAGATAAACCCGCTAAACCGGCTCCAGCGATCGCGACTCGCATGTAACGTTACTATCCTTGATTTCGCTAATGGTTTTCCCGCCTCTCATTATACGTTGCAATCTGTTACAAATGCCGGATTGGGTACTTTTCCCCGTAAAATTCCCGAAATGAGTTAGGCTCCGTGCGATCTCGATCGCATCCGCCATCTGAGATCGATCGCAGCGATCTCCTGATTTCTGAGACAGTCATCCTCCCCTCGTATCACCGTTTCGAGCTATCTCGATCGTCGATTTTTTCGGTCAGTGCGATTCATCATGGACATAATGGAAAGCACCACGATGGGAGAGACGCTCGTGCAACCGCCATCTAACTCACAAAATACCTCAAGCGAACTCAGAGCAAGGTTTTTCAGGCTCATGTCCCACGAATTTCGCACCTCGCTCAATACGATTTTGATGTCTGTCGAGTTACTCGAAACCAGCGACGAGCAGACCCCTGAGGAGCGCGAACACTATCACCAACAAATTCGCGTCGCCGCCCAGCATATGAGCAACCTCCTCAACGAGGCCTTAGACAATTTCAACCCCTGACGCGCTCTGTGCGTATCTCGATCGACCAGCTATCGATCGATAGGGCGTTACAATATTCGATTTGTCCCGAAACTCTGCCGAGATGGGAGAAGGAAGATCGGTATTGCATTGATGTTGTCCAAAGCGTTGGAACTGCGATGTCTAACCGACCTTCATCACTCGAAGCTTCCCCAAAAATCCAACTCGATCGAACCGTTTCTCAAAACGAAACTTGGCAGCTATGGCGGCGAGAGTGCCAGCAAGCTTGGTTGGAAATGCAACAAAGCCTCGATTTCGTCAAAGATCGACACGAACCGGCCTCGCCCACCCAGGAAAAAAACACCTGTCCCCAAGATTAACTCGTCCGTCGTAAATATATGCAGTGGCGAACGGACTGGGTTAGCGGAGTTTCAAATCGCTCTACGTCTACCAAGGTTCCCCTTAAATCTACCAAGGTCTTTTCCAGCTCCTCTCGTTCCTCCTCTGTCCAACGTCCGCGATACAAAACTGCCCAACCGCCAACTTTTAACCAAGGGAGAGTGTACCGCGCACAGGCCGAAGTCGCGCCCACCGCTCGGACGACAGCCAAGTCACAAGAACCGCGATAGGGGGAGATCTGTCCTAATCGTTCCGCACGGCCGGTAACCGCTGTGACGTTGGCTAGACCCAGTTCAGTAATTAAATCCTTTAAAAACCGAATTTTCTTTTGCGTCGAATCTAACAACGTCACTTGCCAGGTGGGGTGAAGGATCGAAAGCGGTATTCCTGGAAAACCTGCCCCCGTTCCGACATCGACAACGCGACAAGATTGCGGTAGCTCGAAATCTGCACGCCTCGAAAACGCCACGACACCCCGTAGTGAATCCCAAAGGTGCTTTTCCCAAAAATCCTCGGGTTCCGTAATGCGCGTCAAGTTGAGCTGTCGGTTTCCGAGCAAAATGCCTTCGTAAAGCCGCTGTAGCTGCTCCCGTTGAAGGGAGGACAGTTCAGCCAACGCCAACGTTTCCCGCCATAGTGCTGCCCGATCGGGCAAAGTCGGTACACCGGTTGGGGCATCAGTCTTCTCCCCAGTCTTGAGTTTTCCGTTTCCCTTCTCCTCCATCGTCGTTTAAAAGGGAATGTCGTCTACGAGGGGTTCGTTCGGCGAGTTGACTGGCGTGGGTGTTGCACTGGGTACCGTGGGAATTTGGGGTGACGGTACGGATGTCGTACTAACCGGTGACGGACTGACCGGCGTGGCGGCAGCTACCGGTTGGGATGACGGTGCAGCGGCCAGAGATTGAGTTGCCTCGCTCCGACTACTCGCAATCGTATGGATGCGCTGAGCCGTCATTTCCGCCCGTTTTTCTTTGAAGCCTTCCGATCGATCGACGAGAATCATACTCAAACGACCTTCCAGAATCACGCGATCGCCACGACGGTAGTTTTGTGCCAACGCCTCGGCCAATTTGCGCCACGCGATCACTTTCAAGGTCGCTGGAGGATCGCCTTCTCTTGGCGCATCGAACTGAACGAGCATTTCCGCAACTGGAATTTGCGTGTCGCTGGTATAACGCAGTTGCGGGTCTTGGACGATTTCTGCCATCAAAATACAGCTATTCATCGAAATTTGAATTCTCTATACGTATCGTCGAACACGCACTGTACCTGTGCGTGCGTGGCGCGGGAAGAAAACGGGTTAGACAACATAACAATCGAGTTGTCTGCGCCACACACCTGAAGGCGGTGAAATTCCGCCCTTACCACCCATCAGGACAGTGTCTTGGGCCTGATTGTTGCAGCTGGCGTCCAGACGCGAATCTCGCATCGGGAACAAACAGCGTCGCGCTTTCAACAGCAGCAGATCTGAATTTGCGTACAACTATTGCTATTGTACCAAGAGATCGGCTGCCGGATGAGGAGACGAGGCGGTTAAGGAGATATCCCATCATCCGAATCGTCTTACATTTCCTCCGGTGGAAGGTTTTGTCCGCCTTGGTGCTGTTCGACAAACTTTTGAATGCGGTAGCGGTACTCCCGCAACGTTTCATCGACCCAATCTCGATCGTCGCCGTTCGAGAAAATATGTACGATGGGTTCACCCGCATCGGGTAACACGAGCACCCAGTTATCAGACTGCGGCTCGACGACTTTGACTCCATCGACCAATTGAATGCGCTCCGTCGGATGGGTTTCGACCATATGTCGCATCAGTGCCCCTTTTGCCGTCCAGGGACAGCGAATCGTCAGCGAGCGGTGGTACACGCGGGGCAGTTCGGCACAAATTTGTCCCAACGGTCGCCCTTGTAAGGTTTCCATCTCGATCAATTTCGCGATCGAGAACATGGCATCAAATCCCGGATGGAGTTGCGGGAAGATAAAGCCCATGTCGCCGCTTCCACCTAACACCACGTTGGGATTGGCGTGACAGGCTTCCATGAGGGCTGTGGGGTTGGCTTTCGTTCGAATCACTTCTCCGTCGTGGCGGCGTGCGATTTGCTCGACAGCACTCGATGTGTGAACGGGGACGACAACGGCTCCGCGCGGATTTGCCGTCAGAACGGCATTGACCATAAACGCCGTCAGTTGTTCGCCGCGAATGGGAATACCGGATTCGTCGATGAGGATGAACTGTTCGCCGTTCGCAGACACTTGAGCGCCGAAGTTGGCTCGCAGGGCTTCAACGACTTGACCGAGTTGAGTTAAAAGGCTTTCGCGTTCTTCGGCTGACAGTGCAACTTGATTCAAGCTGGCGTTGAGGACAACGGCATCGCAACCGAATTTAGCCAGCAGTCGGGGTAGTATGGCTCCTGAAACCGCATAGGCATAATCGATAACGACTTTGGCTCCGCCGTGACGGATGGCTTCGACGTCGAGCAGTTTCTCGAAGCCGGTGCTGTAAATTTCTAGGACTTGACTGGGATAGACCATGTCGCCGATTTCGGCAATTTGAGCCCGTCGGAGGTCTTCCTTGAAGTAGGCGCCTTCAATTTTTTTCTCTTTGGCTTTGGTGATGTTGATACCGTTGCTGTCGAAGAATTCAATTAAAATACAATCCGATCGATCCGGGTGAACGCGCACGTGTAGACCGCCCGCGACGTTAAGGTGAGGGGCAATCGAGCGCGAGATCGGAATGGCAGTGGACTCTAAGTTTTGGATGTTAACCCCCACAGACATGATTCCCGCGATGATCGATCGAGAAACCATCCGCGAGATACTCCGCTGATCTCGGGAGACGACAACCCGCGCGCCGAGTTTGAGTGTCGAACCGTAGGCAGCACCGAGTTTGACCGCAAATTCAGGGGTAATGTCGATATTCGCAAGTCCGCTGACACCTCGTTGTCCGAAAAGACTGCGCCGTGCGGTTTGTCCCCAAATGAGATTGATATTTAAAATCGCACCCGATTCGATTTTTTTGCTCGGCCAGACGCGCACGCTGGGACTGATTTGGGCTTCTTCCCCAACCGTTGACAGAGGCCCTACCACTGCACCTTCGAGAACGTGCGCTCGTCGATCGACTCGAGTGCCGCGACAAATCGTACAAGCCCGTAGGTGAACTTCTTCGCCAACGATCGCGCCGTTCCAAACGATGGGTCGTTTGAGGTCGGCATCCGCTCCGATGGTCACGTTATCGCCAATGACCGTCCCAGACTCAAGATTGGCGCGGGGGCCGACACGACAATTGTGTCCCAGTAAGAGGGGGGCTTCGAGCTTAGCACTGTCGTCGATATAGGTATTCTGACCGACCCAAATACCGGGTTCTTTTTCCTGGTAGGCAAAATCGAGCTGAACTTTTCCGCGTAGAGCATCGTATTGGGCAGCTCGGTAGGCTTCGAGATGTCCGACATCGCACCAATACCCTTCGGCGATGTACCCGTACATCGGTTCGCCTTTTTCGAGCAAGAGTGGGAATAAGTCTTTAGAGAAGTCACACTCTTGGTTGGGGGGGAGATACTGTAAGACCTCGGGTTCGAGGATGTAGGTTCCCGTGTTGACCGTATCGGAGAAGATTTCGGACGCTGAAGGCTTTTCGAGGAAGCGGACGATCTTTTGGTTTTCGTCAACGATGACGACCCCGAATTCGATGGGATTGGGAATGTGTTTGAGAATGAGCGTCGCTTTCGAGCCTTTTTGGCGGTGGAATTCGATCGCAGCACTCAGGTCGAAGTCAGTAATTGCGTCGCCGCTAATCACGATGAAGGTGTCAGTGAGGAGGTCTTCGACGTTTTTGACACACCCAGCAGTCCCGAGGGGTTGTTCTTCCTCAACAGCATAGGTCATTTGAACGCCGAAGTCTTTGCCGTCTTGGAAGTAGTCCCGCATGATGTCGGGGAGGTAGTGGACGGTGGCAATCACTTCGGTGATGTTGTGATGTTTGAGGAGGTTGAGGATATGCTCGGCAATCGGACGGTTGAGTACCGGAACCATGGGTTTCGGTAGGTCGCAGGTTAGCGGTCTCAGTCGCGTTCCCGATCCTCCGGCCATTAACACTGCTCGCATAAGTGCTCCTTTGATTGCGCTTGTCAACAAATGTGTTTCTCTAACAAGGTATTACAGGTTTGGGGCATTATAGAGCAGCACAAAGTTCCACACCGTTAAAGTCTAGATCGATGGAGAGGGGTCAAGGGAGCATAGAGAAGTGTCGAAGGAAGCATACAGGATCGCGATTTTAGCCAAACGGACTGAGTGGGGGAGCGAGAAGGGAAAGTTCAAAAAGCTTGAAAACCCTATTGTGTCGAGATCGTGGCAGCCTTAAACGTCAGCTTGGGTGCAAAATGCAACTCGGTGACCGATGAGAATCGGGAATTTGGGGGAGTCGTTTCACGAGAGTCGATCGAGATCGTTCGACACGCACTGAGATAGGTATTTCTCCACGGATGGATGAGATCGATCGTTGATTTGTTAACAGCCAAAGTTTTAATTTCGAGCGTCAGTTGCGTTACAAAACTACACGATATGCTGCTGCTAGATTGTATCGCATCTAGGCTTTTATCGTATTAAGTAATGTTTCGTCGAGTTCAGCACGATGACCGCGATCTCAGTCTAATATTGTGGCATTGAAGCGACGTTCGACCTCGCGCTAATTGACTTTTGTAACATCGACATCAATGTTCGTCAAAAAAAGAGTAGTTTTGTAAAAATACATAAATATTTCTCATTAAAGATTCCCTTTTTTTCCTAATAATTGGTAGCGTATATATCAGACAATAACACGGATTCATGGAAATCAAAAGCTGATGACATTTTGAGTGAAGATTTCCATCACTTGATTGAAAGAATCCGTCAAGCCGAGACAGCTTCGATCGAATCCCCATGGAGGGGATGGAGTCTAACAAAAATCGAAATCGCAACAAAATCGACCTTGTTTGGCTCGTGTAGCCGAGTAGACGGTTTTCGCAACATACAACTCAAGAAATCAAGGAGCGATACCATGAACGAGCGAATTTTTTTTAACGACAACGCTTATCACGACATTTCCGTTTCCACCTTAATCAAACGTCAACTCGCCCATCGAGAAACGCTAGACGGTTACATGGCCGAACCCATCGATTATTACCGAGCAGAATTCCCGACCTACGGACTAGAAACCCTCGGCATCAAACACCCCGGTCGCATCTATCGCAACCTTTGCGTTTCCAAGCTCATCGAACACGCTTTAGCCCGTGGAGAAGCCATCTTAGCCAGTAACGGCGCGTTGTGTGTCAAAACGGGCAAATATACAGGGCGTTCCCCCAACGACAAATTCATCGTGGACGAAGCTATCAGTCACGATAAAATCCATTGGAACCAACTGAACGTTCCCATTTCAGAAGATAACTTCAACCGTCTCTACCGACACGTCCGTTCCTACGTCCAAGGACGCGATTTGTACATTTTCGACGGGTATGTGGGGGCCGATCCCAAATACCGCATGGGCGTTCGCATTATCAACGAGCTACCCGCTCAAAACCTGTTCGCCCATCAAATGTTCATCCGCCCCAATCCCGAAGACCTCGATCGACATCAAGCGGACTTTACGGTCTTAGCCGTTCCGGGCTTGTACGGCGACATCGACGACGGCATTAACTCAGAAGCCTTTATCGTCGCACACTTCGCCAAAAAGCTCATCATTATCGGCGGATCGCAATACGCGGGAGAAATCAAAAAATCCGTGTTCTCCTTGATGAACTATTTCATGACCAAGCGCAACGTGTTACCGATGCACTGCTCCGCAAACATGGATGCTAACGGCAACACCGCCTTGTTTTTCGGCTTGTCGGGAACGGGTAAAACGACCCTATCAGCCGACCCCAAACGCCGCTTGATCGGAGACGACGAACACGGTTGGTCTGACGATGGAATCTTCAACTTTGAAGGCGGTTGCTATGCCAAAACCATTCATCTGTCCCGCGAAAACGAACCGCAAATTTGGAACGCCATTCGTTTTGGCTCGATGATGGAAAACGTGGTACTCGATCGAGCCACCCGCAGACCCGACTACGACGACAACACCCTAACCGAAAACACCCGCGTTGCCTATCCCATCCACTACATCCCCGACGTGGTTCTCCCCAGTATCGGCGGACATCCCAAAACCGTCATCTTCCTCACCGCTGATGCGTTCGGCGTTCTGCCCCCGATCTCCAAACTCACCAAAGCGCAAGCGATGTACCATTTCATTTCCGGGTACACCAGCAAGCTCGCCGGCACAGAACGGGGGGTCACCGAACCACAAGCCACGTTTTCCGCGTGTTTCGGTAAACCCTTCCTTCCCCTGTCAGCGACAGTCTACGCAGAAATGCTCGGACAGCGTCTCGAACAGCAAGGAACCCAAGTTTACCTCATCAATACGGGCTGGTCGGGCGGTCCTTACGGAGTCGGCCGCCGTATGGAAATCAAGCACACGAGAGCGATGGTTTCAGCAGCTCTCAACGGGCAGCTCGCCGACACCCCCTTCCATCCTCATCCCATCTTTAAGGTACTCGTTCCCGAGTGGGTTCCCGGCGTGCCATCGGATATTCTCGATCCGAAAAATACTTGGCGCGATCCCGATGCCTACGACCGCCAAGCCAAGGAACTCGCCTCTCGCTTTGCCGAAAACTTTGCCCGTCATTCCAACGCCGCACCTGAAATCGTAGCTGCTGAACCGGAGCATTGACAGTTTGCCGTCATCCGCCATCCGTTCTCAGTTTGCGGGTGGTTGATTGACGGATGACGGGTGATTGAAATAGGCTTCGAGGACGCGCAAAACCTTCGGTCCAGTAAAAGAACCACCGCCCTGGCCCGAGTGTTCTCCAAAGGCGACGACAACGATTTCAGGATCGTCCATCGGGGCATAAGCGCCAAACCAAGTGTGAGACTCATAGGGAGGGGCTTCTGCAGTGCCGCTTTTTCCCGCAAAGGGTGGAATGCTCGGAGAATTAATTTTCGAGCCGGTTCCCATGGTGATGACCTCCCGCAGTCCTCGATCCAACACGTCTAGCGTCGATCGACTGAGATTGAGAGATTCTCGCCACTGGCTCGCCTCTGCGTCGTCCTTCAGAAGGTGAGGGCGCACGCGATAGCCGCCATTGGCAGGAACGGCAAACATCACCGCCACTTGCAGGGGCGAGGATTGTAAATAACCCTGACCGATCGACATATTGATCGTATCGCCGAGATACCAGCCTTCCCCAATCACGTCCCGTTTCCAAGCATCGTCCGGAACGAGGCCTGGAGCTTCTTCAGCAGCGAGTTCGATACCTGTTTTTTCCCCGAACCCGTAGCGGCGCGTCCATTCAATTAAAATCCTGTCACCAATCCCCTGAGCGATTTGGTAAAAAAACGTATCGCTACTCCAGGCCATGGCATCGGCAAAGTCGAGGGGTCCGAATCCGACGCGGTTCCAATCCCAAAATCGGATACCACCTGCTGTGATGTAGGGATAGGTCGGAAGAACCGTTTCCGGGGGAAATTCGCCGGATTCAATGGCGGCTGTGGTCGTGACGATTTTAAAGGTGCTGGCGGGGGGAAATCCTTGCAAAGCACGATTGACGAAAGGATAGTCGGCGCTTTGGAGTCTTTGCCAGTCTTCATCGCTAATGCGTGCAGAAAAAATATTGGGATCGAAAGCAGGGCGGCTGACCATCGCTAAAACAGCACCGTTACGGGGATCGATCGCCACGATCGATCCCTTCGTGTTGCCGAGGGTGGCTTCAGCGACCTTTTGTAACTCTAAATCCAACGTAATTTGAACGTCTCGCCCCCCCTGCGCGAGCTTTTCGCCTAAAACGCGAATCACTTGTCCGCGACTATCGACCTCAACTTGTCGTCCGCCCCATTCACCGCGTAGTTGCTTTTCAAACGCCGCCTCAACCCCCATTTGACCGACGATATCTCCGAGGCGATACCCTTCCTCTCCTTCCTCTTCAAATCGTCGCAAACCCTGTTCGTTAATTTCCCCCGTGTAGCCGAGGACATGGGCCGCAACAGCGTTATTGGGGTAAGTGCGAACGGCTTCGACACTCACTTCGATTCCTTTAAATTCCTGACTGTATTCCTCAAGCGCTGTGACTTGAGCGGGGGTGAGGCGACGGGCCACCCGAATGGGAAGCGGAGAATTGTAGCCCATCTGTTCGAGGCGATCGAGAACGTTCTCCGGTGGGAGATTGAGAATCGCACACAGTCGATCGACGGTTTCCGGCCATTCCTGGGGTTTTTGTGCCAGCGGCCAGAGGTAAACCGTGTGCGACAAACTCGAACTGGCGAGAATTTGTCCGTTTCGATCGAAAATATTCCCTCGTGCGGGTTGGGTCGGAATCAAGCGAATGCGATTGTCTTCCGCCAACTGTCGGTTCCGCGCGCCTTGTACGAGCTGCAAATAGGCCAGGCGCGCGCCGATGCCACCCACCATCACCAACGTAATCGCCAGCATGACTGAAACAGCTTGGGAAAACTGTCCGACCGTTCGTTTGTTGGCACGGTTCCCAAACGACGAAGAGGGAATTGAGTTCATAGACACGTGGAATTCGATCGATGCTCGTTCTGAGAAAAGCCGTGATGCGATCGCTGGGCGATGAGGTGAGGAAACGACCCAAGACGGGAGAACGGCTACTCAGAACTGTGTTCGCGGCTCGCAGTTCACCCTAAAAGCCTCGCGCTGCCCGGGCCCTTTAGTCTACCCCATTATAAAAGTAACGACTCCCGAGAAAAACCGTAACGAACGACCTCAGCGTTCTATATCTGTCGCGACAATCGCCAATCCCCCCGATACAATAGAGTACTAGCGATTGTAGGCGCAGTGCCTCGTGCCTGCCTCGCGGGACGTTCCGCCCCTACAATCTACGGGAAAACTCCAACGATCCGACCAGCAGTCGGATTGAGCGACGACCCAGGAGCCGTCACTATGTTGCAAACTGCCTCCTACAACAGCGATCGAACTACCCTCGATTCAGCGTTCGATGTCGAACTCCGCAAAGTCTTTAAAGTCTTCAACGGTGAAACGGCTGTTCGCGGTGTCGAGTTGAACATTGCCCCTGGCGAATTTTTCAGCATTCTCGGACCGTCTGGTTGTGGAAAAACGACCACACTACGGCTCATTGCTGGATTTGAAACCCCTTCAGCGGGGGAAGTCCTCATTCGGGGCAAATCCATGACGCAAGTCCCACCCTACCGGCGACCGGCCAATACAGTTTTCCAAAGCTACGCTTTATTCGACCATATGAAGGTCTGGGATAACGTGGCGTTTGGATTGCGAATCAAACGCCTCAGTCGCAGTGAAATCCAGCAACGGGTCGATGACGTGTTGCAGTTGGTGAAAATGGAGTCTTTTGCCAACCGCTATCCCAAACAACTCTCGGGAGGACAGCGTCAGCGAGTCGCACTTGCCCGAGCGCTAGTCAACCGTCCAGCCGTGCTGTTACTCGACGAACCGCTGGGCGCGTTAGATCTGAAATTACGAAAGCAAATGCAGGTCGAACTCTCCAACCTGCACCAGGATTTGGGATTGACGTTCGTGATGGTGACTCACGACCAGGAAGAGGCGCTGTCTCTATCCGATCGCATTGCGGTGATGAAAGACGGAAGAATCGAGCAGATCGGCACGCCCAACGACATTTACGAACGTCCTCAAACCCCTTTCATCGCTGACTTCATCGGCGACACCAATTTATTTGAAGGCCGTGTGGAAAGTTCGGATGCCACCAGTGCCTTAATCCGCACGCACACGGGTTTGAAAATCGTCGTCGCGCGTTCTCCAGAGGAAAACGATGCCGTCCACCACGCTGTCGTCAGCGTGCGCCCGGAAAAAATCCACCTACACCTCAGCCCCCCCGAAGCGATACAAAATGCTTTCCCAGGACAGTTAAAGCACGTGATGTACTTGGGAACCCATCTGCACTGTGTCGTCCAGCTCGATTCTGGGGAAAACCTGACGGTGCGCCTACCCAATCGTTTCAGTACCGTTCCCGAAGATCGATCGCCCGTATACGTGTCCTGGTCGCCTTCAGACTGTATCGCGTTAGCAGCGCTGTAAGTGCCATTTGAAAAGTTCCGAGCGAATGCCGTTCGCCCCGACTCTCGTCGCGGTACTATACGTAGGGTGCGTGATGGCATTAATCTTCATCACTGGTTCGCCCCATTCTCGAGCGTCGCGCAACCCGGACGCGCATCCAGCAAGACGGACAATCGATCGAAGTCGGATGGGGCTGACGAGTGATAGATAACGGATGACGGGAGACCGTTTGCTGCTCGCGACTCACTGTAAATGCCTGCTCGTGGAAGAAGTTTTATCAACGTTTGAGTGCTGTGCCGCCAACTCGTTCGTCCTTTACAGGCGGGCGCTCGACCCGCCGCCAGTTCCTGAAGGGATCCGCTGCTGCCTTAACCAGTTCGATTCTGTCGAGCTGTGGTTGGACGCTTGCTAACGTTCGCACGAGCGTGCAGACAGCTTCTGACATCCTCTATATCTACACTTGGGCGGGCTATACCGACCGGGAACTTCTCGATCTGTTTTACAAAGAAACGAAAATTCGCGTTGTCGCGGATGTGTTTTCCTCTAACGAGGAGATGCTCGCCAAGGTGCAGGCCGGGGCAGGAGGCGCGTACAGCGTTATCTATCCCTCCGATTACATGGTGCGACAACAGATCGATCTCAATATGTTGATGGAGATCGATAAATCCCGTCTTCAAGGACTCGATCGACTGTTCCCTCAATTTCAAAGTCCCATTTACGATCGAGACAATCGCTACAGCATTCCCCTCAGTTGGGGAACGACCGGCTTGGTCTACAACACCACCGTCCTCGACCCGCCGCCAGACGATTGGGACTATCTGTGGGCAAACCGGCGACAACTCGCCAAGCGTATGACCTTACTCAACGACCAACGAGAAGTTTTCGGAGCTGCCCTGCGAACCCTCGGTTACTCCTACAACTCCACGGATCTCGAGGAAATCCGCGCCGCTTATGAAAAACTGCTCCAACTCAAACCCGCTATCGCGGCCTTTAACTCTGACGCTTGGCGCTCGCAAATTCTCACGGGGGATCTCAAAATCGCGATGTGCTACTCCTCCGATGCCAACGAGGTCATACAAGAAAACAGCGATCTCGCCTACGCACTCCCCCGCAGCGGTTCTTCAATCTGGATGGATACCCTCGTCATCCCTCGAACGGCACCCAATATCGAGGGTGCTTATGCGTGGTTGAACTTTATGCTACGCCCGGAAATTGCCGCGCGAACTTGCGAGCGTCTCAGTTTTGCTACCCCCAATGCCAAAGCCTTCGACCTCCTTCCCCCTGAAGTCCAAACCAACACGAGCCTGTTTCCTCCTGAATCGGCTTTAGAAAAATCGGAAAGTCTCGAACCCATGCCCCCCGACATTGGGGAGATTTACAATCGCTATTGGACGAAACTTACGAGTGGGTAGTTACAGTGAAGAGTAAAGAGTGAAGAGCGAACAGTTTAGAAATTCGATAACTCTAGACTCTTTGTCGTAACGTCCAAGTCTTTGTTCTCTGTTCCTGTTTTAGCTGTGTCTGTATCGCCTTCTCCCTCTTCACCCACACCCGCTCCAACCCCAGATGTCGATAAGGCACGATTGGGGACGCGCTGGCTCGGGCCGCTGGCATTGCTCGGCTTGCCAGGGTTGTGGTTATTACTGTTGTTGGTGTTACCCACCCTCGTCATTTTCGAGTTGAGCCTCGTTCCCAACATCCGACCGGGGGATGTGGTCAACCCATCGGGCATCGATAACTATCTGCTCGTCTTCAATCCCGCCAATTTTCGGGTTTTAGTTCGATCGATGGTCTTCGCTCTGGGAACGACCGTGCTCTGTCTCGGTTTCGGATTCCCCGTTGCCTACTGGATTGCCGTCCTCGCGCCGAAATCCTGGCGGAACTTACTACTGCTGGGATTCGTGTTACCCCTGTGGACGTCGTCTTTGCTGCGAACCTACGCCTGGATTACCATCCTGCGTCCGACGGGCGTGCTTAACTCCCTCCTGTCAACCTTGGGACTCCCAACGCTAGAAATTCTCAACCGGACTCCAGCGGTTCTCATCGGTATGAGTTACAGTTTTCTGCCTTATATGGTGCTGATTCTGTACTCTTCTCTCGAAAAACTCGATCGACAGCTCCTCGAAGCCTCGGCTGATTTGGGCGCAACCCCGCCTCAGACGTTTTGGAAAATCACCGTTCCACAAACGTTTCCCGGCATTGCCGCCGGTTCGCTGCTCGTCTTCATCACCAGTCTCGGCGATTTCGTCGATCCTGAATTGCTCGGGGGAGCGTCGAGTATGACGGTTGCTCGCCTTATTTACAATCAGTTCTTAGGACAAACGCCCAACTGGGGATTTGGCTCGGCGCTGAGCATGGTGCTAATTTTAGCGGTAAGCGTCTCGATCGCTCTGCTGCTGAAATACGGCGATTCTTCTGCCACACAACGCTAGTCGGCGAGCCGCGAACTTCTCGGGCGAACCGCATCCACTGCTCGCTGTTCGCGGCTCGCCGTTCACGGTAAAACGCCCCTACCTCCTATGACTGAAACTGTCTGCCATTCTCAATCCGATCTTCCCGAACCTCCCAACTCCTCTGACGATCTTCCCCCCGACATGGCCACTTCTCGAACTCAACCGCGTGTTTCCTGGCAATCCCTATTCGTCGGGGTGATGTTTGCGTTTATGTATCTGCCGATCGCGGTTTTGGCGGTTTATAGCGTAAACGACTCTGCTTATAGTGCAGCTTGGGAAGGATTTACACTGAATTGGTACGCTCGACTGCTGCAAGACGCGCGCATTTTTTCTGCTCTGCGAAACAGTCTCACGGTCGCGCTGAGTGCAGTTGGCGTATCAGCTGTTTTGGGAACGCTCATGGCAGTGGGGTTAGCCCGATATCGCTTCCTGGGTAAGAAACTCTATCTCGGTATTTCTTATCTCCCTTTAATTGTTCCCGATATCGCGATTGCTGTCGCGACGTTGGTTTTTCTCGCAGCCGTCGGTTTTTCATTGAGTTTGTGGACGATCGTCGCCGCTCATATTGTCTTCTGTTTGGCGTACATCGCTATCGTCGTCTCGACGCGCTTAGCCGATTTAGATGCCAATTTAGAAGAAGCGGCGCTCGATTTG
This sequence comes from Geitlerinema sp. BBD 1991-9, assembly GCA_001657325.1. GTDB lineage: Bacteria > Cyanobacteriota > Cyanobacteriia > Cyanobacteriales > Geitlerinemataceae > Geitlerinema. The sequence continues at coordinate 50,889 of LWRO01000005.1, forward strand.
GGGGCGACCCCGATTCAAGCCTTTCTTAAAGTATTGTTACCCCAGCTGATGCCCGGTATCGTATCGGGATGTCTGCTGGCGTTTGTCCTCAGTTTAGACGACTTTCTCATCGCAAGCTTCACCGCTGGTGCTGGGGCAACAACGTTACCGATGGAAATTTTTAGCCGAATCCGCACGGGGGTTAAACCCGATATTAACGCCCTAAGCGTTATCCTCATTTTAGTATCTGGACTTTTGGCTTTCGTTGCCGAATACTTACGCTATCGAAGTGAAGCGAAACAACAGCGATAAGCGGCGGAGATCGCTAAAAAAGCTAGGAACCCAACCCATGCGAATCGGTCGGGTCGTCCTAGCAGCGTACAGTTGAGAACCATTACTTGCTCAGACGATTCAGCGTTAGCTGAGTTCCGTCAGAAGAGTCGCCTTCACACCACACCCTAATAGATGTTAATCGATCGACCGACCGTCGAAAAGTTGTTTGTGACAGTTAGGCGATCGACATGACCAGCGGCCAAGCCTCAGCACAGACAGGACACATTAGAAAACAGCCGTCAGAATTTCACTGAAGTCGAACGAACGGCCAAACCAGAAAACCTCGCGTTCGAGTCTCAAAATACAAGCGTTTTCTACCATAAGAAAATCGTCGATCGACAATCGTAAATCGAATGAGGCTTTTTGGTCAGCTAGTCGGAATATTTCTCGGAGGCGTCGCGATCGCGATCCTGGCGTTCCAACCTGTCGTTGCACAAGACAATATAGCGAACACCGCTCCAGCTCTCGTGGACGGACAAATATTGTTTGAAGTGAGTTCTTCGGGACAGTTCCTCGCCCAAGAACGAGCGGACTTTATCAACGAACAATTGCAAAAGGCTGCGGACACGCCAGGTGTTGAATTAGTCGAAGTCGTTTCACGCAACGATTTGCCCGCGATCTTGCTAGACCGAAGCTATCTGATGACGGTGACGGAAAGGGATGCAGAAGCGGGACGAACGGCAGCGCAACAGGCGGCAATTTGGGCGGAAGCCATTCACCAAGCGCTTTTCAAAGCCAACCAAGAACGAAGTCTCGCTTTTTTACAACACGCACTCGTCAAGGTCGTCCTCGCCTTAGCCTTGGCGGCCTTTTTACACTGGGGCGCCGCACAGGTCTTGCGACTGTCTGGCGTTGAGACGGGAGAGCCAGGACGCTTGGGAGGGGGACAATGGCTGGTGCTGAATACGACTCGCGCCACAATTTGGTTGGCAACAGCCTACTACATCAGCAACGTGTTCCCTTTAACTCGCCAGTGGAGTTACAACCTTCGTCAACGCATCTCCAACAGTCTCACCGCCCCGATTCTTCCCATTGACGACAATACTTACTCGGCGATCGACCTGTTGGTTCTTGCCATGCTGTTGTTGGGACTTGTCGTTTCAGCGAACCATCTGAGTTCTGTTTTGCGTTCGCGGGTTTTACAAATCGCCCACTTAAACCGTGCAGCGCAAGATATCATCGCAACGGTTCTCAAGTACTCACTCATCGTCATTGGCACCGTAGTGGTGTTTAATCTCTGGGGGGTGAATTTGACTTCGCTAACGGTTCTCGCAGGTGCTCTCAGTGTGGGAATCGGTTTTGGGTTCCAAGATATTGCGAAAAATTTGGGAAGCGGTATCGTTCTGTTGTTCGAGCGTCCCATTCAAGTCGGAGATTTCATTGAAGTGGGGGAATACGTGGGAACGGTCGAGCGTATTGGGAGCCGCAGTACTCTGATTCGCACCCTCGATCGCGTTTCGATTATTGTCCCAAACTCCCGTTTTTTGGAAACTGAGGTCATCAACTGGAGTCACGACAACCCGGTTTCTCGATTGCGTCTGCCCGTTGGCGTAGCCTACGGCTCGAACTTATCCACCGTCAAACAGGCGCTTCTGGCTGCCACACGACGCCACTCGCAGGTGTTACCCACACCACCGCCGAAAGTGCTGTTCGTCGGTTTGGGCGATAGTTCTTTAGACTTTGAGTTGTTGGTCTGGTGTGCCGACCCGAGCCAGCAATACGACCTCAAAAGCGATTTGTATTTTTCGATCGAAACGGAACTCAAGATCGCGGGTGTAGAAATTCCCTTTCCTCAGCGGGATTTAAACCTCCGGACGGGGCAGCTTCCCATCGCACTGTCGCCTCAGTTGGAGAAGATGTTGGGGCAACTGCTCGATCGGTTCGGACGCTAAAGGTTACGGCTGGGAAAGCTAAAATTAGCTTTTTACGAGTCGATCTTTTTAACGTCCTTGGGAGAAGGTTTCACTCTCTGCAATCTCGGTGGAGCAATCGACTTGACCGCTTCCGATTGTCTTTCCCGCCTACCCTCCCAACACCGATGCTATTTCGTCAAAATCGTTGTTCGATTAGCGTCTGTATTCTTTCTCGCTCTTTCCGAAGCAGTATCGTCAAAATCGTTGTCCGAAAAGCGTAACCCGACCCGACGGTTGACCGACAACCGTATCAAACTCGAAGTAAATCTGAGTGCCACCTGTAGACGAGAGCCACACTTCGCTGAAAATATTAAAGAATAGAGGAAGTGGTAGGATTGCAGGTTTAGCCAACAGGGACGGGGAAAGTTTCACCTCGGGCGTGAATTTCGCCACCACCTCAACTTCAGCTCACTTATTGACGACGGGAGAGACCATGCTGTTACCCAAAGGATTTGAAATCGAAATGTACACGGGCACTTTCGACGGTGACATCGTGGGACTCTCCGATCGAATTGTTGCCGACCTCGATCGATTTTCACGGGAACCCGATACGCGCAATGTGGAATATACGACCGCGCCCCTGTGCTGTTACGACCAACTGCTCTGCGAATTGGTTCGCCCGCGCCAAATTCTGCGTCAGTACCTTCAAAAACTGGGCGATTATACGTTAATCCCCGGAAGTACGCTATCTCTCGGCGATAGTCGTCGTTTTTTTCGCTCAGATCCCAAGAATCCCTATCACGGGTTGATCGAACAGGCCTACGGTACGACGGTGGTGACGGCGAGCGTTCATATTAACGTCGGAATTAGCGATCCAGAGGTCTTAATGCGGGCAAACCGTTTGATCCGGGTCGAAGCGCCGTTATATTTGGCGTTGAGCGCCTCATCGCCGTTTCTCGACGGGAACGTGACGGGATACGATTCAACGCGCTGGCAGGTTTTCCCGCAAGTTCCAGACCCGGTACCGCTGTTTGAGAGTCACGCTCACTTCGTTCGCTGGACGGAGGAGCAGTTGACGTTGGGAACGATGCAAAACGTTCGTCATTTATGGACTTCAGTGCGTCCGAACGGCGATCGCCGTCCGTACAATCTCAATCGATTGGAGCTGCGAGTTTGCGATTTGATCGTCGATCCGATCGACTTGTTGGCAGTCACGGCAATGTTGGAAGCTCGCATTTGGCAAACCATTACCGACCCGAGTCTCGATCCTTTGGTTCGCAGTCAATTTCCCGAACAGACTCGTGCGGAAGATTTACTGGCGCTGACGATGGAAAACGAACGAGCTGTGGCAAAACACAGTCTCGATGCGCCCCTGCGTCGTTGGGAAGATGGCAGTTCCATCGTGGCGCGAGAGTGGATCGAGCAGATTTACACGGAGGTGTTGCCCATGGCGAAGGAACGGGGAATTCGCTGTTTTCTGTCTCCCATTCGCAAAATTTTGCGGGAGGGCAATCCGGCGCAGCAATGGCGGCAGGCTTGCGATCGAGGGAGTTCGCCGCGCGAGCAGATCGTCCGAGCGCTACGAGCTGAGATCGATCGCGAACGGGAACTCGAGGACAAGCTGTGTCGTCTGTCAGTAGCCTAGTTTTCTCAATTAGAATATCTAATCGATCCCAACCACCTAACTCAGATTAGAAAAACCTATCGATCGATCTCGAGGGTTTTTCGATCGGTTCGAGCGCGTTTGAATCGTTTTTAGGATCTTTATTGGGAGTTATTGTCAGAAATATCAGCTTTTTGCGACAAAATGCCGAACTTAGTCCTCGTCAACCCTAAAATTCCGCCAAATACTGGAAATATTGCCCGAACTTGCGCGGCTACCCAGACGCCACTTCACTTAGTGGGTCCGCTGGGGTTTGAAATTAGCGATCGTTATCTCAAGCGGGCGGGACTAGACTACTGGCCTTACGTGATCTGGAACTATCACGACTCGATCGAGACGTTTCAGACGGTCAGTCGTGCGGAAGGCGGACGCTGGATCGGGTTCTCGACCCGAGGGCGACAATCCTATACAAAATTTTCGTTTCGATCGAACGATTGGCTACTGTTTGGAAGTGAAACGGAGGGACTATCTCCTGAAACCTTAGACGAATGCGACGAGAGCGTTTTCATTCCCATGTTCGAGCCACGGGTTCGTAGCTTAAACCTTTCAGTCAGTGCGGCGTTGGGACTGTTTGAATCCCTACGACAACTCGGAAAACTCGGCTGAGTGGTCACCCCCCCCCTCGATCGATGAGTTGGGAAAAATCGAGGACGCTCAGACTCTCGAAATTTAAGTAATTTCTCGGATTTCAGTGATAAGAAATTTCTATCAACTTCACCCTCAATTTAAATGAGTCGATCGATAGATTTTTTTATTTTCCACGCTGATAGCTCCCAGCCCTAAAACCTCCATAAAATCGGGCTTTCACAGATTTATTGCTCCGTTTTCTTTCCCGTTGACCGAGCGTCGTACAGCCAGGGGACGAGATCGCCATAGAGTAGACGATCGTGCCTCGATCGGCGTAAAGTTTCGTCGATATCCAGAAACCGCCAAGTTCGCAAATTTGGCAGTTCTCGAATCTCGCACTGTTTAGCAACACGCTATCACTCGAGTGCGAAACCAGCAGTTTCGATTCGTTCTGTCGATAGAAAAACCTTGTTTTCGATTTGCTAAACTCAAGTTCAGATAAGCTTTTCAAACTTATTGCCTTGTGTAAATCGAAAAACCAGGTTAACCTGTCCTAAGCATTATTGCTGTCAACGATCGTCAACGCTAATCAGTGTGATTTAGATCGCTAGATAGTTCGTTCGATCGGGAAGTCGAAAGACTGCTACTTACTCGCTAGATCGTCTAGGAGGTCGTTGCTTGAAACGAGCGTTCCCACACCCAATCAAACCTGCCCCTGCTTGTGAGGCAGTCTCGCCAATCTCTGCAGGGCAGACGCGGTCAGTCATGCCAGAAAGTTATCGCCGAGTGAGAAACTCAGCGGCTGCCATCGGTATTGCCATTTCGATGGGAGCGTCTGGTGTTCTCTTACCCAAACAAGGGGATGCGGCAATGGCAGCCGAACCCTCGACGGCGAAAACTGCTGCAACATTGATGCCCCCCTCCATCGATAAAACAGCAGTGCTTCCAGTCGAGGAGGCGCCAAAGTCGGAAAAAGTGGCGAAAACGCCCGATAGCTCTAGTCCTCAACTGGAGCTGGCGGATTCAGACTTCGTAACACACCTCGTTCAGAGCGGTCAAACCCTGTGGAAGATCGCGCAAGCCTATGGTGTCGATGCCAACCTCATCGCAGATGCCAACGCCATCTCGGTCGATGCGGTTCTCGAAATCGGGCAGGTGCTGAGCGTTCCCGTAACAGAAGGGATGGTCTATCCTCCGCTCGACCTCGTCTCCCCTGAATCCGACACGACGCTTCTGATGCCGGATTCGGAGAAGGTAGCAGACAAAATCCCCGTTCGCGAAGCATCTCGTTCCGAGAGTCGATTGGCATTGGCCCCGACCTCTCAGAATTTAGATTCAAAATATACCTTGGCCGCGATCGAACAGAACGATCGAACGATGCCCGTCGATCGACTGGCTCTAGCGAAAAAGCCCCGTCCGAGTGGCGATCTCTTGCAGGCCGATGCGACCGCAAGCGAACTACCCGATCGTCTCGAGGCGAGACCCGATCCTTCATCCGAGCAGACGTTAACCAACCTCGATCTCTCGCTCTCGATCGAATCCGATCGTTCAACTGAAGCGCACCGCGTCAGAGAAGGAGAAACGCTCGTCCAAGTCGCCCGCTTACACGGCGTTTCGGTCGAAGATTTAGTCCGAGAGAATCAAATCGGCAATCCCAACAATATCTTCGCCGGACAAGAACTGGCGATTCCGACACCCGTTGCACAGTCGGAATCCTTAACGGTGTTCGGTAACCCTACCAGTGCCGTACCGTTTCCCAATGACAAACTCCAAGTTATTCGAGAGGGTGAATCGTCCGATCGAGCGTTGCCGAATGTCGTCCTTCTCGAAAACCCACCAGCGGAAGTAGACGTTCCGAACCTCGTACCCCTTGCACCGATCGACGATGTCGAAACGGCGGAGGTTCCCGTCCTCGGCACCGACGAGATGGCATCAGAAGACGACGCGCCCCAGTTACAGGCGTTCCAGTCTTCCGCTGATGAAAGCACCTATGCCGAGGAGCTGCAAGCGGATATCGATCGACTGCGCGATCGCTATCGAAACTCCGAAAGCACCCCTCGCTCTCAAGTCGATCTTTCGACGGATTCGATCGCTCATGTTGACTCGAGCGAACGGACACTGGGTAACCTCTCGGCTGGCTCTCGCGTCAACCCCGAGTTCAACCCAGATTCTGAAACGACTGAAGAACTGGTCAAGCCGAAGCCGGAGAGTCAAGAAGTCGCGGTGGCTCCAGTGGGTTCGGCGAACTACGCGCCGATCGTCCCACCTATTTCCGTGTCTCCCGAACTACCGGCTTTATCTTCTCCCGGTGCGTACTTGCCCAAACCCGCAGCTCCCGCTGGGGGACTCGGCACGGGGAACATGGAGTTCAACGGCTATATCTGGCCGGCTCAAGGGGTCTTGAGTTCTGGTTTTGGCTGGCGTTGGGGCCGTATGCACAACGGTATCGATATCGCCGGACCGGTGGGAACGCCAATCGTCGCTGCTGCGCCGGGTACTGTGACTTACGCTCGCTGGAACGATGGCGGTTACGGAAACTTGGTGGAAGTCACGCATCCCGATGGCAGCTTGACCCTGTACGCTCACAACAATCGAATTTTGGTGAGCGAAGGCCAGCAAGTTAACCAAGGACAACAAATTGCCGAAATGGGTAACACGGGCTACAGCACTGGGCCTCACTTGCACTTTGAAATTCATCCCTCGGGACACGGTGCAGTCGATCCCTTAGCGTATCTACCCTAACGTCGGAGATCGTTTTCAACCGACCGCGAAGTGTGGAGTGTGTGTGTGAGAATTGCTTAGATGAAAGAGGAAGCTAATTGGCTTCCTCTTTCGCTTTTAATCCCCCCAATCGGTGATAATCCCCCCATCGGCGAAATGTAGATTGGCGCAAAACAGTGACGTTCCGGCTGTGTGGCAAAGCTTGGTGCATAACGCGGAAATTTCATGAACGGGATTTCCCAGCCATTTTTCCTCCGCGTCACACACCCGACCATTACTAGAAGCCAGTAAAATTCGCTCGGATGCACAGGGATTTTAGATAAGATCGATCGAATTGTTCCCAAATCTCGCGATAATTGCGACAAACGTTCTAGCACCCGGATACAATCCGTGATGGAGTCCGTTCGTTCGCAGCCCCCTATGATCGAAGATCGCCCCTTTGTCGTTCAAACGTTCGACCTCAAGAAAACCTACCGCACGGGATTTTGGCTCAACCAGAAAATCGAATCCCTCAAAGGCTGTTCTCTATCGGTTCGTCAGGGCGAAACCTTTGGTTTGCTCGGCCCCAACGGTGCGGGTAAAACGACCCTTCTGAAAATCCTACTCGGTATCGTACATCCGAATTCTGGTGGCGGAACCCTCCTCGGATATCCCTTTGGCGATCGAACGGTGCGACAGCAAGTTGGCTATCTTCCCGAAAATCCCTATTTTTACGATTACCTCACCGCCTGGGAGTTTTTGAGCTTTATCGCGGGACTGTTCGGTGTATTCAACCCCGAACGAGATCGTCGTATCGTCCAATTACTCGATTGGGTGGGAATTTCGCAAATGACAGCCCGAAAGAAATTCTTACGCCACTATTCCAAGGGGATGCTGCAACGGGTGGGGATGGCTCAAGCGCTCATTGGAAATCCCGATGTGGTCTTTCTCGACGAACCGATGTCGGGACTCGATCCCCTGGGACGCTACCAGATTCGAGAAATTATTCTCGCCCTCAAAGACCAGGGGAAAACGATTTTCTTCAACAGTCACATTCTCTCGGATGTGGAAAAAATTTGCGATCGAGTAGCCGTTTTAGCGCGGGGTGAGTTGCTGTGCAGTGGCCGTTTGAACGAATTGCTCGGAGAGGCTGATGGCTATACGGTGCGCGGATGGGGGGGAACCCTGGAAGTACTCGAGAAATGGCTTCCCGATCTAGAGTTTGATGACGGGCAGTGGTACGGCACACTTCACGAAAACCTACAAGACTTCTTGGCGACACTCACGCTGATGGAAGCCCATTTGACCAATGTGACGCTCGCACGCCCGAGTTTGGAGGAGTTCTTCGTGCAGCAGTTGAACGATCGAGGATGGGGAATCGGAAAGTGAGGAAGAAAAATGAGGACGCGGAAAGAGATGGCGATTGCTTCAGTCGATCGAGCCATTCTTTCCCATTCTCCCGAGCCTCTAAGATTGAACCCTCTAGAGCAGCAGCACAAAAGTGCTGGGTGCGTTACGCGGAAATCTCATGAACTGGATTTTCAACCCATTTTTCGTCCGCGTAACACACCCGACCATTACTTCTGTACTGGCACTCTAGGATTTAACGAACAGAACGCGCGAGGCGTTGGCCACGGCGAGGAGCGCAACACCGACATCGGCAAAGACAGCAGCCCACATCGTTGCCAGCCCGAAAATGCCAAGAACGACAACGAGGCCTTTAACCCCCAAGGCGAACGCGATGTTTTGCCAGACAATACGGCGAGTGCGGCGACTGACTTCTAACGCTTCTGCCAGTTTTGAGGGTGCGTCTAACATGAGAACCACATCCGCCGTTTCGATGGCTGCGTCCGATCCCAAGCCACCCATCGCAATCCCAACATCGGCGAGGGCGATCGAAGGTGCGTCGTTGATGCCGTCTCCGACAAAGGCAACGCTACCGTGATGTTGGCGATCTCGTAATACGCGCTCGAGGGCTGCGGCTTTTTCTTCTGGCAACAGTTCGGCGCAAACGTCGTCTAGGGCTAACGATCGAGCCACAGAGTCCGCAACCGTGCGTTCGTCCCCTGTCAACATGACGATTCGATCGACTCCTAACGCGCGCAATTCCGTCACCGCAGTGACCGCGTCGTCGCGCAGTCGATCGGAAACGACGATGTCACCGGCATAACGATCGTCAACGGCAACTCGAACCACCGTTCCGCCGTTCTCTTTCGTGGAATTCTCCGCCCCAGGGACGAGTCGAGCGTTCCCTACAGCAATCGATCGATCGATCGATCCGTCTCGCACCGTCGCCCGCACGCCACATCCCGCAATTTCACTGTAGTCTGCGACTGCATGGCCGTTCGAGTCGTTGTTAGAAGCGCGACAGATCGATCGCGCGATCGGGTGGTTAGAGTGAGATTCGGCTAAGGCGGCCAATCGCAAAATGGCTTCTGCGTCCCAACCCTCGTGTGGTTGTATCTGCGTTACCTCAAACGTTCCTTCCGTCAAAGTTCCGGTTTTGTCGAACACCACCGTTTTCAACGTTGCCAGTCGATCGAGAAACACCGATCCTTTCACCAAAATTCCCCGTTTCGCTGCACCGCCAACCCCACCGAAATATCCCAAGGGAATGCTGATGACCAAACCGCAGGGACAGGAAATAACCAACAGAATTAACGCCCGATAAAACCACTCTGCCACAGTCGCACCGGGTAACACCAACGGCGGAATCGTCGCGATCGCCATAGCTAATCCAACGACGATCGGCGTATAACGACGGGCAAATCGCGTAATAAATTTCTCCGTCGGCGCTTTCTGATTGCGGGCGTTTTCGACTAACTCCAAAATTCGCACGATCGAGGATTCCCCGAAAAGCTGGGTTACGCGAACGGTTAACACGCCCGTTTGGTTAATCGTTCCAGCCAAGACGCGCTCGCCTGGGCGAACCTGTTTCGGCACCGATTCCCCTGTCAACGCCGATAAATCGAGGTAACTGCTCCCTTGAAGCACTTCGCCGTCGAGCGGAATGCGCTCTCCAGGCTTGACAACGATGACCTCGCCAACTTTCACGGTTTTCGGAGAGACAGAGCGCAGCCCCTCGGGGGTTTTCAAATTTGCCACGTCCGGACGCACGGCGAGCAGCGATCGAATGGAATCACGAGATCGATCGACCGCTAAATCCTGCACCGCCTCTCCAATCCGGTAAAACAGCATTACGCCCACAGCTTCCGGGATCTCGCCGATAGCGATCGCCCCCATCGTTGCCACGCTCATTAAAAACGTCTCGTCGAACGCTCGTCCTCGCAGGATATTGCGCCCAGCCGTTTTCAGCACGTCCCATCCAACGACGAGGTATGCCGGGGCGAACCACAGCATTTCCCACGTGCCACTGAGAACCTCGAATCCCAGCAGTACCAAACCCAGCGCAAACCAAATCGTCGCGCCGAGCAACAGAAGACGTTCTCTCTGTCGCCCTTTGGATGTTGCAGCGGTTGAGGGTTCACCGTGACAGCTACAGCCGCTCGTTTGAGGTTTCGGTGCGACACTCATATCTTTGAAGTCTGAACGGTTATTCAGATTTTAGATCGTTGAATCAAAAAATGAAAGCCTGAGCAATTGTTCAGATTTTGGAAAATTGAGATAGAGTAAACCCAGGGGATCGACGGAACAGCTGAATGAGTCAGACCTTCTGTGCTGTCTTATCGATTTCCCAGACGATCGAGGGCGTACAAATCCCGTCCCCGTCCCAACGCGAACTGAAGCGAATGGGGCAAATCTTTACTGTTGGCCGTGACGAACAGCACGAAAGCGATCGAAGCCAAGCCCATAGCAATAGCGAACAGGCTCGAATAGCTCAGATATTGCGCCACCGATCCCAGCAATGGCCCAGCGATAGCGATACCCAGATCGAAGCCGCCTACACACAGAGAGAATATCCTTCCTCGCTCTTGGGGTTTCGATCGATCCGTCATCAGGGCGATCGTCGTCGGAATCAACACCCCGGCTCCCATACCTTCCAAAAAAGCCGCTAGAAGAAACAGTTCGCTTCGATCGGATTGAGAAAGAATCGCCATCGATAGCACGTAGCAAACTAACGCACTGCTGATAAACAATCCTCGTCCGATGCGATCGGAGGCGCGTCCGGCAAATAGGCGCATACTGAAGCTCGAAACCGCTGCCGTCGTGTAAAACCAACCCGGGTTGAGATCGATCGAACTCGCCTCAATGTATAACGGCACAAACGTCGTTATCGTGCCGAAAATCAATCCGACGACCAACATGACGAAAGTTGGAACGCGAACCGAAGGACTGGTGAGTAATTTCCAAAACGGCAGATCGGCTGAAGCAGACGTCGAATTTTCCGCTGAAACCTTCGACGAAGGCGGAGAGTCTGCTCGATCGATCTTGGGTTCCTCAACCGATCTCGCCAACCACCAACTGAGCGCCCCAAACGTCGCCGTCATGCCAAACAATGCAGAGTAACCCAAGTCAGCTTGAACGAATCCCCCCAGAGCCGGGCCGATCGCCACACCGAGCGGTGTCACCAACGTCATGTAACCGATCAGTTCTCCCCGCTGTTGGGGTGGAGACAAATCAGCCACCAAAGCGCTGTAAGCTGTGGTGAACGCTGCTACGCTGATTCCGTGAAACGCTCGGAGCAACATCAAGCTCGAAATCGAGGTGACGAAAAAATAACCCAGCGGTGCCAGCGTCACCACCGCCGTTCCGACCCGTAAGACGGACGTGCGACTGCGTCGATCGGCCCAAGTTCCCAACGTCGGACGGGATAACAGCAACCCGATAGCAAACGCGCCCATCACGAAACCGACTTGTTGCTGCGTCCCCCCCACATCTCGAACGTACAGGGGCAGCGTGGGCAGCAACGATGCCATACTCGACCAAAAAAATAGCCCGACTGCGAACAGTCGGAGAAAAGTGCATTGTTGCGATCGAGTCAATGCTTGAAAAACGCTCAAAACTGATAAGTCTCCCGCAACCCATTCGTTGCTGTCGCTCAGCCTGCGTATGAGTCTAGAACCCCACAGAACCCCACTGTAACGACGCACCGCTGTACGAATTTATGTTAACAAAACCGACTCGATCGCGCTGGCTGCAAAGTTTGACGAACAAATGACGACAAAGTCCAGAATGCAGGGCTAAACTGAAATGACTTTTTTCTCTTCAGCCGTTTTTCTGAATTTAACGAGATCGTGAAACCGACGAATTACACCTTTGCCAACGGGCGTACTGCTACGAGCGCTTACTTGGAATCCCCAGAGGATTTTCCGAACGCATTGATATTCCTTGACCTCGCACCATCCCGTCCCGTTCTCGTTCTCGTTGGGGGGGCGAGCAAGATGGAACCCGAAGCGTTCGATCGACTGCAGACTCTCTTCGATAACGTTCTCGCCCCTGCCCTGGAAGATCTCGGTGCAGTTGCCATTGATGGCGGAACGGACTGCGGTGTCATGCAACTGATGGGACAAGCCCGAACTCGCATCGACGGAACGTTTCCCCTCATCGGCGTTTGTGCGATCGGCACGGTGATTTTGCCCGATGGTACGCCGCCGCCCTCCGACGAAGCTGCTCCCCTCGAACCCAACCACACACACTTCGTTTTCGTTCCCGGCTCGAATTGGGGTGCAGAAAGTCCTTGGCTGGCGCGTTTGGCAACGCATATCGCCAGCGATGCGCCCTCGTGTACCTTCGTCAGTAACGGTGGCGAAATTACCTGGCAAGATGTCAGTTACAGCGTAGGAGAAGCGCGCACGACGGTCGTTCTCGGTGGAAGCGGACGAACCGCCGATAAAATTGCAGCGGGTTTGCGCGGCGAACCCACAGACGATCGAGCTGTGCCGCTCATCGCATCGGGACACTTACAAGTGCTGAACTTAGATACTGAGATCGATCGCCTCGAAACGGTCATCTATCAGCTTCTCGCGCCCCAAACCGCGCGTGCGTAAAAACTCTGAGAAGACGCTGTTCCCCAGACCCTAATTCCCATATACTGCTGATAAACTCACAACAGCGTGCTGGACGGAGTGCCATACTGCCTTAGCGTTGCAAGCGTCCTGCTTCTCCTTGCAGAGGTGGAATTTCTCGAATTTTAGGACAATCACGATGGCGCACTATCTTAAAGATCAACTCGAACCTCTCATCGAAGAGCTTGAAATCAACGATTTACAAAAGAAATTTATTAAATCGCGTTGGCTCGATCAGCTCGTTTGGCTTGACAAAAAAGCGAGTCAGTCCCAGAAAAAACACTTCCGTCTGCGGTTGATTACGATTATTGGCGGCGTGATTATTCCGGCAATGGTGAGCTTTAACTTACGAGACGGAAAAGCTAAAGAAGTTCTGTTTTGGAGCACGTTTGCTTTAACACAAGTTGTCGCGATCAGTGCAGCCGTCGAAGAATTTTTCCATTACGGCGAGAAGTGGACGCAATACCGAAAAACCGCTGAATCGATGAAAACTGAGGGGTGGCAGTTTTTCCAATTGAGTGGCCCCTATCGCGAGTCGAAAACGCACGCGGGAGCGTATCGCAGCTTTGCCGATCGCGTCGAACACCTAATTCAAGAAGACGTTTCGGCGATCACTGAGGTAGTACAAGACAAACAGAGCGAAGAAGAGCGCGAAAAACTGTATGCCATGGCGAGTTCGATCGGTGCTCAGTACCAACCGTCCATGCACCAACCGTCAGTGCCATCTCCCGGCTCGCCGATGCCGCCCCCACCGCGCCCTCGCCATTTCGACAGTCCGCCTGGCGCACCCATTTTGCTAGAGAACGAAACAGAACCGACTGTTCCGCGCTATACGACAGCTCCCGTCGAACCGCTCGATCTGTCCAATCTCGACGACACTGACACGCCAGCGATCTCACCCATTACCTCCAGCCCGCCCCGTGAAGCTGAAGTAACCAGCTCCTCAGAGGACAAACTCGATCCGAGCAAACTCCTCAAACCACCGGGAGCGCCCATCACACCGCGCGGCGAATAAAAAGCGAAAAACAGGCTACATACCACCATCAGGGGTCGGTCTCGATCGATCTCAGCAAACCGTTATCAGCAATGGCAAGGTTTAAAGAGAGATAGAGATGAACAAGCACAAACTACCCTGGACATTTGCGAGCGCTACCCATAAAGCTGATTTTCTCATTCGAGCTTCGCGTCTACTCTGTATCGTTAGCCTGGGAGGAGTGCTGTTCACTGGGGGGGTTTACTTTTACGAGCGTAACCGAAAGGTTAAAACAGCTCACAAAATGGCCCGGATGGAAGCCGATCGAGCAGTCCAAGAGATCGATCGAGCACTGCAAAATCTCGAAGATGTTGTAGATAAATTCGCCGATGAGTTGAATCGTGGGGAACTCCCCAAAACACAACTCGAAGCGAAACTCCAGCAAGCGCTGGAAACCAACGAAAATCTGGCGAGTGCAGGGGTGGCTTACGCACCCTACGGCTATAACGCTCAGAAACAACGATACGCTCCCGTTTTCAAGCGCGTCCTCAATCCCCAACAACCCAATCAGTCTTCGATCGAACGGTATCAGGTTGAAAATTTTTACGATTACACGCAATCGGATGTCGAGTGGTTTCAAAAACCACTAAACGGAGGCGCGCAGTGGGCAGAGCCTTATATTGGCCAGGTACTTCAACAACTGCTTGCTGAGTATAGCGTTCCGTTCACCACACCCGATACCAAGCCGCCAGTCCCAACTCCAAATGGAATCGTTTATGCGAATTATGATTTCGAGCGACTCCAGAAGTTAATGAACTCCCTCGACTTGGGAAACACGGGATATGGCTTTCTCATTTCCAAAACAGGGAAGTTTGTCTATCACCCAATTAGTAGCTTTGCACTCGAAGAAGCGTCAATTTTTGATTTGGCTCGAAGGTGGAACGCTCCTGATTTAGAAGAACTGGGAAACCGGATGACAGACGGCCAAAGTGGCACGCTCGAACGAGGGGGACGCACGCCATCTTGGGTGATTTACGAACCCATTCCCTCAACTCAATGGTCTTTGGGTGTTGTTGTCTTTAAAGACGAAGTGTTTGCGAGTACGAATCGCCTAAATCGTACTCTCATCTGGTTTGTTCTTTTGATTGTCGCTACGTTGGTATTTGCTTCCATCGCCGTCTTTCGTCCGACTGGCGATCGAATCGGGCGGTTGTGGGGACTCGTCACGACGATCTCAGTTTTCTTGGCTGGGGGAATTGGTGCGATTTGGGTGCTAGACATGAGAAACACGGGGGGAGATGAAAACCCCGGCACGAAACTCTCCAATCCCGCCCGTCTAGAACGATTTCTCGCCAACAGAACGCAAAAAGCGATTGACTCGGGACAAACGCCGCCGGTTTTCGTCCCGACTGGCGTATTCGTCCAGTCGTTAGAGTTTAGTGATGCCAACGACGTGTTTGCGACGGGGTATGTTTGGCAGCGTTATCAAGATGGCGTTCACGATGGGATCGCACGAGGTTTTGTATTACCTGAAGCGATTGCACCCAAAATCGAAGAATATTACCGTCAGTCCTTTGACGGTAGTGAGTTAATCGGTTGGTATTTTGAAGCGAAGTTGAGACAGCCGTTTGACTATTCAAAATTTCCGTTCGATCGAAAAGATGTTTGGATTCGTCTGTGGCATCAAGACTTTACGAGCAACGTCATGCTCGTTCCCGAACTTTCTGCCTATGATGTGATATCTCCCGTTAATCTGCCAGGCTTAGAATCGGGGAAAAACTTCGTTCTGCCCGGATGGCACCTCGAACGCAGCTTTTTCCAATACCGCTTAAATAGTTACAATACAACCTTTGGATTTCTCGGCGAAACCCAGCTGAAGAATTTCCCCGAATTGTATTTCGATATCGTGATGCGACGCGACTTTTTGACTGTTTTTATCACGAAAATGATGCGAACGGTGGTGGTGTCGGTGTTGCTGTTTGGGGTACAGTCGATCGTCCGCTTTAAACTCAAAGATGACGAATTGGGATTTAGTGCTTCTGGTGTAATTTCTGCATCGGGGGCGTTCACGTTTATTTTGATTCTCGATCAGATCAACCTACGAAGTCAATTAGCGACCGGTGGAGTTCTCTACATTGAATATTTCTACTTTGTACTGTACGTTATGATTTTGTTGGTTGCAATCGATTCGTTATTGGTTGGGAAACGCTCCAACTTATTTTTTATTCGCTATCGTAATAATTTGTTTCCCAAACTGTTTTACTGGCCAGTTTTGTTGACACTTCAATTGTTGGTTACAGCATATGTTTTTTATTGATTTTAAAAGTGGACTTTTTAGATCGAGGCAGTTTTCCCAATGAAGCCAAAGTGTGTTTTCACGATGAATGCAAGTCGAATCGAATAAAAAAGCTCTAAAGGTATGAAATTTTTAAGCCTGCCGATCGATCTGAAAACGTATTCGATCGATGAGTCTTTCTACTTATTCGATCGATCTGTCGAAGAGTATCACGTATTTTTACAAAACTTTACGTCTCGAGTTCGATCTCGAACCTCGTTCTCGATCGAGTAAACGAGTCGTTTTTCAAATTTTAAAGATTACATCAAAATCGCTCTGAAACCCGCAACGGCTGAGATTGAAATCGAGTACGCTAGGAAGTATCTTCGTCAGCCAGTCCCGATCGGGGGTCAGTGTATGAGCATTTCTCTGATTAACGTCGTTAAGTACTATAAAGACCTGCCCCATCAAGTTAAAGCCCTTCAGCGCTTGCAAGAGCAGATTGCGGCCGTCCGTCCAGACTTACTCGCCGACCATTCAGAATTCCTTCGCATTTGGCGCAAACCTGCCCAAGCCAAGAAAGTAACTCAGAAGAGCAAACAAGGTAAAGCGGTCAAACCAAAAAACATTGCCGGTCAAATGGCGGCCCTAAGCCAAGGTGTCGTCTCAACTGTCAACTACTCGACCCCCTCAGCTGCACCCGCGACGACTCCCGCGAGTCCCCCCGCCCCTCCGAGTTACGTCAAACCCGATGGCTCGGTCAAATTAGACGTACCGTTTCTCAGCCAACTCGATAATGAAAACAACCCATACGGGTCGTGTAACGTCACCTGCGTGTCCATGTGTATGGCCTATTTCGGGCATCCCACGAAAAACAGCAGCGGACAACAACTCGAAGACGAACTGTATCAGTTCATGCTCGATCGAGGGCTATCTCGCCACTCACCACAGGATCTCCAAAAACTCTTACAACTATACGGCTACCAAGACGACTTTCAAGCCGATGCGAAATGGGACGAAGTCAAAGCTTGGCTGCGCCAAGGAAAGCCCATTATTACCCACGGTTGGTTTACCAGTTCCGGTCACATCGTCGTGATTCTCGGTTACAACGATCGAGGCTGGATTATCAACGATCCTTACGGACACTGGAGTCGCAGCGGTTACGACACCTACGCCAGCGGAGCCGGTGTCGTCTATAGTTACGCCGATATGCGGGACGTGTGCGGCCCTGACGGAGATCTATGGATTCACTACGTCGATGGAAAACCGGGACAAGTACCACCTCTCCCCAAAGGTGCCACCGTATCGGGTCAAACGGGTAGTAGTTCGACAACCTCAAGTTCAGCCCAAGCTGCCCTCAAACTGCAAGATATTCTGACGCAAAATAAGACGTTAACCCTAGCCCAAGCTGCCAAACAACACGCCCTCATCAAACAGATTCAAGTGCGACTGCGGGTGTTGAAAGTCTTACACGATACCGCCGATGGACTTTACGGGCCGAAGACCAAAGCAGCTATCGTTCGATTTGCCAAAGCCTTCGATTTACCGCTCGATCGAATTACGCCTCAATTTGCCAAAAAGCTCGTTGAAGCCCAAGAAGTTCCAGGACTTAGCGACGTGAGCCAATGGATCGATCCTGAAGTGGCCGCTCGCATTATGGGTGCGAGTCTCGACGATGTCAACACCTATTTACCCCCGCTCATCCAAGGTTTGGAAGAACGGGGAATTCTCAACAAACAGACTTTGATCGCTGCACTGGCAACAATTTCCGTCGAAACGGCAGGATTCCGACCGATTAATGAATGGGGCGGTGACGACTACTTCCGTCAAATGTACGAAGGTCGCGACGATCTCGGCAATATTTATCCCGGTGACGGTGTGCGTTTCCACGGACGGGGTTTCATCCAGATTACGGGACGGGCGAATTACCACCACTACGGCGAAAAACTGGGTGTCGATCTCGAAAACAATCCCGAACTCGCTCTCGATCCCGATATTGCATCACGAATTCTCATCGAATACTTTTGGGAACGATCGGTCGATCAGCGAGCGGTTGAAAACGATTGGCAAGGCGTTCGACGAGCAGTTAACGGTGGTTTGAATGGCTGGGATCACTTTTGGCCGGTGGTTCAAGATTTTCAAAAAGCGATGAATTAATGTCTTGAGTTAAAGTTTAAAACACCCAAAAACCAAATACCTAAAAGCCAAACGCCAAAAAACAAGAGAACCATGACCATTTCAATTGTCAACGTCGCTAAATACTATCAAGGCTTATCTCACCAAGATGAAGCCATTGCCTATCTCGAAAAAGAATTACTGCGGACAAATCCCGAGCTGCTCGCTCCCGACTCCGATTTCGTCCAAATTTGGCGCAACCTGCCCCAACCGATCGAAACACAAAAGACCAAACCCGGACGAGCCTCCACCGTCGATTTACCCGTTCCGTATCTTTCGCAACTCGACAATGTCAACAACCCCCACGGATCTTGTAACGTCACCTGTGTTGCAATGTGTCTGGCTTATCTCGGACGTCCGATGGTGAACTCGGCCGGTCAGCAACTCGAAGACGAAATGTATCGATATTTGCTCGATCGAGGATTATCTCGCCACTCCCCTCTCGATCTCGCGAAACTCGTCCGCGCCTACGGTTATCAAGACGACTTCCAACCCGATGCGAAGTGGGACGAAGTGAAAGACTGGCTGGCTGCTGGCAATCCGATTATCACTCACGGTTGGTTTACGCAATCGGGCCACATCATCGTCATTCGGGGCTACAACGATCGAGGCTGGATCGTCAACGATCCCTACGGTGAATGGTACGAGTGGGGCTACGACACCAATCGTACTGGAGAAGACCTGACGTATTCCTACGGCATGATGAGCCACGTTTGCGGAACTGATGGCGATTTGTGGATTCACTACATTTCTAAATAATCGATTCTGTTGCATTCTCACAACGTCATCGGGTGTTGCCGTACGTGTTTTCGATCGAACCCCCAAACCGTCAGTTGTGAGTATTCTTTTCGCTAAATGTTGGAGTTAATCGTTTTAGGATCGGTCGATCGCACGGGATGCGGCGTCTCGAACTCGCCCGTCTGTTTTCGATCGACAAGACGTTCGATCTCGATCGAATAAAGTGACATCGAATGAAACGATATCGAACACATTGAACTCGATCGAGTTAACCCTCAAGACGTGCCTAGAAGCATTGAGTTCCCCACTTAGTCAGCACACATCTACACCCATCGTCTAAAGATTATGACAGACGTTTTTATCTCCTATTCCCGTCGCAATAAAACCTTCGTTCAAAAACTAAATCAAGCATTCCAAGCAGTCGATCGCGACGTATGGGTCGATTGGGAAGATATCCCACTCAACGCAGACTGGCGACAAGAAATCTATCGCGGCATCGAAGCCACGGATAACTTCATCTTCGTCCTCAGTCCCGATTCCATGGCTTCCCAAGTTTGCGGTGAAGAAGTCGAACACGCGATCGTCAATAACAAGCGCCTCATTCCCATTGTCTGTCAGGAAGTTTCCTACAACGAAGTTCATCCCGAACTCGCTAAACTCAACTGGATTTTCTTCCGTGAAGAAGACGACTTCGACATTGCCTTTAGCAAACTGCTCGATACCATCGACACCGATCTCGACCACGTCCGCACCCACACTCGCCTGCTCAAACGAGCGATCGAATGGGACGAAAAAAAACGCAATCCCAGCTTTACCTTAAGGGGGATCGACCTCAAAAATGCCGGACAATGGCTCAGCGAAAGCGAAGGTAAACAACCCCAACCGACCCCTCTTCACACCCAATATATTTTTGCCAGCGACCGACAGAAGATGAAGCGGCAGAGCATGACTCTTGGGGGAGTGGTGATTGGCTTAGTCGCCACGATCGTCCTTGCCGCCATCGCGGTGAAAGAGCGAGCGGTTGCCGTAGAAGAGCGAAACCACGCTCGCAGACAGAGCGTTCGCGCCCTGACTGCTTTGTCTGAAGCTCGACAGTTAACCGACGACGGACTCGAGGCGCTTCAATATGCCGTCCAAGCTTCTCGCAATCTCAAAGATTCCGAGGCGAACTTCCCCAAAGATCTCATCGACCAAACCACGGAAACACTTCGCGAAGCCGTCTACAACATCCAAGAGCGCAATCGCTTCGACGGCCACGAAGACCAAGTTAACCGTATCGCATTTTCTCCCGACGGCGAACTGATTGCTTCGGCGAGCGACGACAACACCGTTCGGATTTGGAAGCGCAACGGCGAAGTCTTACACATTTGGCAGCACGACGACAATATTCGACGAGTGGCGTTCGCTCCGGATGGAAAAACTGTTGCTTCTGCGTCGAAAGACGAGACGGTTAAGCTGTGGCGCATTGAAGATGGAACCTTGCTCAATACCTTCGAACATGGCGCGCGCGTCCGAGCCGTTCGCTTCAGTCCTGACGGCGAACTGATTGCCTCGGGAGATGACGACGGGAAAATTCGATTGTGGACGTTCGAGGGGCGATTGCTCGAGACCTTTACCGCCCATCGAAGCGAACTCAACGATGTTGTATTCAGCCCCAACGGTAAACTGTTGGCCACCACAAGCCACGACCTTCGGGTCAAGTTGTGGGATGTCGAGGCGATTCTAAACGACAACGTTGAAGTGCAAACTGAGAACGACGAAGGCAATAACAACGTTGAAACACAAACTGAGAATGGCGACGAGACGACTCCAGAGGTAATTTCCGAGGAGGACGTGTTAGATGCAGAAGACCTTAAAGCATTAGACCCTGAAGTTGAATCTGGGGGAGAAGTTGCGGGGTTGGAAGTGACCGATCTCGACGAACTTCCTGAAGACGAACTTTCTGAGGAAGACTTAGCCGAAGAAAGCAACCTGGCTTTATTGGACGGCCCTCAGCCGAAGCAAGTCCTGATGGGACATCGCGATAAGGTGTGGGATATTGATTTTTCTCCCGATGGCAAGCTCCTTGCGACAGCGAGTTCTGATAATACGGCTATTATCTGGAATTTAGAGGGCAAGCCGTTACGCCAACTCAAGGCTCATTCTAATTGGGTGCGTAGTGTTTCGTTTTCTCCTGATGGCAAGGTTTTGGTGACGGGGAGCGATGACAACACCGTTAAGTTGTGGAGTGTTAGCGGAATTCTCTTAAAAACGTTTATCGGCCACGATGCCAGCGTTCGGAGCGTTGACTTTGCACCCGATGGTAAAACCATTGCTTCAGGTAGCGACGATTCGACGATTCGCTTGCGGAGCGTTGAGGGGGCTGTGGTGGAAATTTTGCAAGGGCATCGTTCGGGGATTAAAGGGGTTCGGTTCAGTCCCGATAACCTGATCGCATCGGTCAGTACAGATAATACGCTCAAAATCTGGAATCGAGATGGGGCGCGGTTGCTACGTAGTGTCGAATACGAGTCGGGAATGCGAAACGTCAACTTTACCCCAGACGGTCAGTTTATGATTACGGCAGGCTACGACAACATCCTGCAAATGTGGGACTTGCAAACGATCCTCATGCAAGATAGTGTCGAACCGATGCGCCGTTTTGTCGGACATACTTCAACGGTTAAAAATCTCAGTATTTCGCCGGACAGTCAACTGATGGCCTCGGCGGGAGCCGATGGAACGATGCGTTTGTGGCAGGTTAGCGACGGCCAGTTATTGCAAACCTTTGAAGATATTCACGAGCCGGAAGTCACGGACGTGAGTTTTTCCCCAGATGGCTCGCGGATCGTGTCGGTGGGGGGGGACGGCCGCTTGAAGGTATGGTCGATCGAGGGCGAGTTGATGCAGGAATTCCAAGCGCATGAAGATTGGATTAACGCGCTGTACTTCAGTCCCGATAATTCTTTGTTGGCAACCGCGAGCGGCGATAAAACGATTCGCTTGTGGCAGTGGAACGAAGGACAATTCGAGACAACACCCGTAGCCGTTTTAGAAGGCCATACGGATTGGGTTTGGGACGTGACGTTCAGTCAAGACAGCCGTATTGTTGCTTCGGCTGGTAAAGATAACACAGTTCGCCTGTGGGATACGCAGGGCAAGCTGTTAAAAACGCTGGCGGCTCATCGCAACTGGGTTCGTGCGGTGAGTTTCAGTCCTGACGGTCAAAAGTTGGCTTCGGGAAGCGCTGATAAGACGATCGTACTTTGGGATGTGGATTCGCTGGAGAAAATGGAACAATCGTCTGATGACATAGGACTCGATCGATTGTTGGCGTTGGGGTGTAATTGGCTGAGTGATTACTTGGCAACGAACCCCAAATTGACGGAGGCTGAGAAATCTGTTTGTCAAGGAATTGAGTAATTTAGGATTTAGGATTGGGGGTTTTCGATCGACGATCGATGACGTCTCGGGTTCTAATTGAGTAATGGTAGGGTGTGTTACGCGGATGAAAAATGGGGTTGAAATCCAGTTCATGAGATTTCCGCGTAACGCACCAAGCTTTTGTACCGCTGCTCTAGGTTTTCGATCGTCGTTACGATCGATTGAGACTCAGAAACCGGATTCTCGTGTGAGACATCCGGTTTTCGTTCCTTTGTTGTTGAGTTTGATAGGGTTCTGTGTTGCGACATCCCGTTTGGATCGATCGACTGAAGCGCCAGCGTGCGATTGCTGTCGTCTGTCCGCCCACCTTCGCGTTAGGGTATGGCATGGCCATGGCAGTGGTAGAAGCTGGAATGGAGTTTGTCGAAATTGCTTGGAACGGCGATCGATCGGCGGAATTGGTGGAAAAATTGCGGAACGAACTGCCACACTGTCAAATTGGAGCGGGAACGTTGACGGATGAAGGGCAGGTTCGCGAGGCGATCGAGGCAGGCGCGCAGTTTCTATTCAGTCCGTATACGGATCTAGATATGGTTCGATCGAGCGTGGACGCAGGCGTACCGATCGTACCGGGGGCGTTGTCGCCGACGGAAATTCTAACAGCGTGGAAAGCGGGAGCGACAGCGGTAAAAGTGTTTCCCGTTCAGGCGGTGGGTGGGGTGAACTATATTCGCAGCCTAAAACGCCCTCTCGACTTCGTACCACTGGTTCCGACTGGCGGCGTTACGGTGGAACAACTCGATGGATTTATTGATGCAGGTGCGATCGCCGTCGGAATTTCGAGCGCGTTGTTTCCGCGCTCTTTGGTGGAGGCAGAAGACTGGCTGGGAATTACAGCACTAGCCGCCAGACTGAGTACTCGGTCAAAGTCCGAGCATTTGAGTGAGAGAGTACCCTAATGTTGCACACGCCAACGTCGCACACGTTCGCTCGTAACGTTCACTCGCTCGTTTCTGCATCGCGTCCGATGGGTAAGCGTAAGTTGAACTGGCTGCTTTGATCTTGCGGGAGTTCTTCGGGATTGTTGAGTTCGATGGTTACAGGTTCAAAGCTCGCACCTTGATAGCGAACGTCTTCGCTCAGTTCGGGGTAATTCGAGCCATCTTCGCGATCGGGGGTAATTGCGATTTCGTCTAAGCGAAGGTCTTCGACGCGCGTGCTGACATTGCTGGTGTCGAGGTCGATCGGTTGGGGCTGCTGAGCGACAACCTGCGTCGACAACGTCAGGGTTCCCATCGCCATCAAGACAATTGCAACAACGTTTTGGGTCATGGCTTTTTCCTGGGATGCACGAGTGCAGATGAACAGAGAAACTGCGTCCTTACAATTATCTCTATCCTATCGATTTCAGACGGAAGGCGTGTAGGCATAAGTTTCAATTTCGCAAAAACGTCACAAATCGTCACGTTTGTTTCGATCGAGATCGATCGGGTCTGAGAGGATCGGGCGTATCTAGATTGGCGATTGACAATCGAGGCGTGTTCTTCGCAACCGCCAACCCTAGATATTAGCTCTTTTCTTAAGAGCTGTTTTGTCAATTTATTGTGAATATTTAAAAAATATCAATATTTGTTGAAAATTGTTGAGAAAAACTCATTTTATTCAGCTTGAAAATCCTTGGATTGCTCGAAAAAAGCCTCATTTAACGTATACCAAACTTGCCGTTGTGGGACACCGATATCGATCCCTTCTCGATCGAAGGCCAATTTAACCCGCAACCGGAATTCTCGTCCAACGGCCCATTGCTGCATGGCTAAAGTTTGTATCCAAACCTGAATTAAAACACCCTGATGTGTGACATTGTCTACTCCTAGAATCGCAGGCGGCTCGAGGATTTTATCGCGCCATTCCACCTCTTTTTGCATCTGTTCGGATACTTCACGAATAATCTCTAATGCTCGTTTAACATCGGCAGTATAAGCAATTTCAATTTTAAATTCGACCCGAGACCAATCTTTTGTTAAATTTTCCACAATAACAATCTTTCCATTGGGAATTGTAACCAGCCGCCCCTCTGATGCTCGGATTTGTGTAATATACAGATTCATATTTTCGACCAAACCGGTAATACCCAAAACCGAAATCACGTCGCCCACCGCATAGCGATCGGTCCACAAAATCAGCGCACCGTTAATCCCATCTCGAATCAAATCTTGACTGATATACGCAACCACTGCCGCCACGACCGCCGCCCCCGCTAATGCGCCAGGATTGATTCCCAGTAAAGTAACCGTGCCGTACAGTCCTAAGAGAATAAAGACAAAGGTGCTAAAGCCTTTTAACGCGGGTGAATACGTTCCAACACGCAGAGCGTAGCGTTGCGAGTGGGGATCGAGAGCTTGAGCGTCTTCAGCCCATCGATCGAGCATATAGTCGATCGCCACGTCGCTGATTTTATCGGCAATCGTGATTCCCAACCACAACAGTGGTAACAAAAACACCTGTATTGATATCAGAAGCACATACGATCGTAAGCTGGGAAATACAAATGCTGCCGTCAACAAGATCGTGTAGATGGAGAAAACTTGTAATCCAAAGATCGCTCGCATCGCTAGTCCGAGACCGTTAAGTCGCTGTAACAGGAGAGTTCGCTTCGATTGAGCCAGTTTTGGAAATCGATCGAACCAAGCTTGTAAGATCTGAGTTACTCGATCGTGTCGAACGGTCTGTCTGTGAAAGACGTTCCGCAGCGATTGCGGTTGTGAAGCAGCATCTAGGTTTTCTGTGGGTTCTCCTTCGGGATTGACGAGTTTCACCGAGTTTTTGAGCTGGTGTAGCTCTTGACGTATCGCTCGCTCTCGCTTTTTCAGCCATCGAGACAGCCAATGTAGCAACGAGATCGTACAGATCGCAACCAGTGCGACTTTGAAAACGAGCAGTTGTCTCGCACCGGGGTTTCGATCGTCGTATTCGGAACCCCACAGTAAATCGCTCAGTTGACGACGCATGAGATCTCGCCACTTTTTCGCAAGTTCTTCAGTCGTTGTCCCGTTATGAATGGCATCGATGCGCGTGACCGTTGCCAGGGTTTGGCGAGCGAATCCTTTTTGCTGGTCTACAAAAACGACGACTTGTTGGTTTTCGATCCCAACGGCAATTTTGGGGGTGTAGGGATGCAACAGGCGCTCGGGATCGTCAGACAAAAGATTATCTTCTGGAAGTTCTAAGGGTTGTGGCGGTGGATTTTCAACGCGATACGTGCGAGTCCTTTGAAAAAGCGCGAAAAAGGCTTCTTGGATCAGCCCCGCACGCGATTGAAGGGAAATGGTTTGTTCGTCTTCTGTAATTGGATTCGCGGCAATGGTCAATGATGGTGTGATATTCCCGTACAGAATCACGTCACTACAGGACAGGCGACCACAGGTGTAGGACTTGTTTGTTTCCCACCATGAAATGTTTGAATGGCTGCTCTCGGAAGATGTCGGTAAGAATAACCCTTGACTGCGGGCGATCGAGGGGGCGTTCAGTACGAGAAGTGTCGTACACAAAGCCAGGGATATCCAACGAAGCGAGCTGAGGACAGAACGAAGCGGTCGAACGCTCCATGGTGTGGGCAAGCTAGAGCCAGACATCAATCTCAATCCAGATAAATGGAGTTCGTCGATCGAGACCACGTGTTACAGGTTACGTGAAATCCCCGATTACCGATTTGCTGGTTTTCCATCTTCTAATTTCCATCTTCTAAAACTTCTACCAATCCTGTTTCTCCGTCTAAGCGAACGAGTTGTCCGTCCTGTAATTTTTGCAGGGCATCGGCGACGTTCATGACCGCTGGAATACCGTATTCTCGTGCGACGATCGCCCCGTGAGACAAACGGCCGCCAACTTCTGAAATTAAGCCTCCTGCTCTTGCTAACACGGGCATCCATCCCGCATCTGTATAGGGAACCACTAAAATGGTTTTTCGATCGATTTTCGATGCCGATTTCAAATTTCGGACGACTTTGATACGTCCTTCCACCTGCCCCGCACTGGTGCCAATTCCGTATAACTTCATACGGGCGATCTGGGGCTGAACGATCGACAGGGCTATCGGTGGTGTACCGTAAACCACGTTCGGCACGTTATCTTGTTGTCGATCGCGATCGAATTTGTCCCGCCGTTGCGTCACTAATATGGGGATTAACTCCGCTAATGCGGGATTTTCTCCAGTCACCAAACCGCGAATTTCATGCAAGACTAAAAAGAAAATTTCCTCCGGCTCTTTCAACACGTTAGACTCGAGCCACGTCTGTGCGATCGAAACAAAGCTCCAACGCAACTCCGCTAACAAACGATTGTAAACCCGAGCAACTCGCCCTTTAAAATCGAGCGCTCGTTGAACCGATTTGACCGTGCGGCGACGAGATAGCGATTCTGCTGACGGTACAGTCGGATCGGCCACCAGTTGCGCTAACAACTCTCGCACGGGATGAGGATTTTCTCGCCAGGTGGGAACGGCGATGTCTGTCCCCACTTCGCTGAGATAGCCAAATCGATCGAGAAATCGATCGAGAGCTTCCAAAACACTTCGTCCATCCGTCGTTTCAGCTAATTGCGCGAACAGTGCCGAGGCTTCAATCTCCGTTTCGACGGGGGTTTCTGCATCGAACTCCGGCAAAAGATGACGGGCGGAAACCGCAATTTCTCTCAACGATCGAAGGGCGGCGACTTCCGGCATTTGCCCCGCATCCAACGCTCGATCGTCGACTTTCCACAACGCTTTGGTTGCCGCAAATCCCAATGGTGCGAGGATGTTATAGTACGTTGTCCGTTCTAGTGCCTGTAAAATACGTTCGATTCGATCGAACAATTCCGACGGGGACTGTTGCGGTTCGATGCCGCGATCGGAAAACGTACAAGCCGGAGATCGATCGACTTCCGCAAGTAACGGTTGAAACAACGCTCGATCGTCTCGCGCGAAATCTTTTTCTAGCCGCAGTTGGCGGTGCAACAACCGCAGTAAACCCGGCAGGTTCTGCAACGTGGAACCCCATGGCGGTTTTCCCATCGGCGTTCCCAACGTGAGAAACGTCAAAATATCTGGGGGCAATCCCATGCGTTGGAAAATTTCAGTCAGCAACGACGCATTAAAATACGCCGAAGAATAATGGAGCGTTGCCGTTTCGTTGAAATCCAATCCGCTCGATCGACGTCCCAGAACGATCGAAAACAACTCGCCCCATACCCCGCACGTCAGCGGCGAATTAATCGACCACGTCAACGGGCGAATGTAACCCGGAATGACCTCGGCTGCGATCTTGCGCGTCCAAATCGGCAACAGCGTCGGAATCGGGCGAACTTGCAACACCCACAGTGTTTCGCCGTCGAAACTCCATTCGATATCCTGCGGAACTTGCTGAAAGCGCCGTTCCAACTGACGCGCCAACACCGCCACCCGCCGCAGCAACGCACGCGGCACGTCTCCCGAACCGTTTCCCTCCACGACCAAATCTTCTCGTTGTCCGGTGGCTTCGTGGTTCCAGTCGAGTTCGGTGGCGAGTGCGTCGGGAACGAACACGCGATACTGTTCCGGGGTGACGTGTCCCGATACCACGCGCGAGGTTTCCCCCGGTAAGGCTTCAATGGCGACGGCATCGCCACAGCGTAAAATCGGGTCGCGACTGAAGGCAACACCGGAAAACGCACCTCGGACTTGCTGCTGTACGACTACCCCCATGGCGTTCTCGCCGATGTCTCGCTCTTGGCGGTATTGCGTCGCCAGCGGCGCGTCGTAAGAAGTCAAACATCGATCGATCGCCTCCTCTAACGCTTCTCGACTGGTAACGTTAAGGATGCTTTCGTATTGACCAGCGGCTGAGGCGCGTTCCGTATCTTCGCCGAGTGCCGACGATCGAACGACGAGAGGACATTCTGGCGACGGACGCAAGGCCTCCAACAACAATGCGGGATCGTCGCCTGGGGGTAACACCCAACCGGGGGGAACGGGATAGCCCCACCGTCGCAACTGCGAGAGCATAGCGGCTTTTGCACCGACCTTATCCGCCTGGAGTTTGGCATCGAGAGACACGATCGCGCGATCGGCCCGGAAAAAGCGGAAGGTTTTACGAGTTTCAGGTTTCGCACCAGACACGGGCAAATCTAAATCGTCAGAACTCGATCGATATGTCCAATATAAAGCGGTACTGAGCGCTAACGCGGCCAACACTCGCCCTTGGGCGTGGGGATAGAGCATCCACAGAACGGCGGGAAACAGGATTAACACGACATTTCGGCCGGATTTCCGCTCCCGAAATACTGTGAAGCTAATGCCGCTCACCACGAATACCAAGACGGCGACAATCCAATCATGTGCGAGAACGCCCCAAACTACATTCGTCGTTCCCGCACCGTTTCCGAGAACGTAACGTCCGGCGACTAAGGCAATGAGGGCGACGAGTTCAAAGGCGAGAAAGTCGGGAACGAGCCATCGCGCCAACAGGACGGCGGCGATACCTTTGCAGGCTTCTGCAATGACAGCGAACACGCCCACCCAGCGGCCACCGTGGTAAAACGCCGCCGAGACGCTGGCGTTTCCCGTTCCCCACAGATGGAGGTCTTGCCCGGTCAGTCCCCAGACGATCGCGCGAATCAGAGGCAGTCCGCCGATGAGGAAACTGGCCAGGAGTACAATCGGAAAACTCGCCCAATCGGGAATGGAGGTCATGGTTTAGCGCCCAGGGGTCGATTGTCGTTCAGCAACATTGTACTGAGCCACTCGTGTGGATACTCGATCGAGCCGTCTTGGGATACCATCACGTTGAATTCGTTGAAATCTGGCCTTGAGAAATTTGCATAGATCTTTATCCCCCCCGATCGAGGCTATCCCTTAGTCAAAAGTTGCCAGAAGCTTTACCGAGTAAGGGATAGCACGGTAAAGGCGGGGGTCTCCGCGCCGAAGAAAGATGAAATACAATGACAGCAGCATTCGATCGAGCGAAAACGCGAATGATCCCCATCTTTTCTTCCCAACTGTGGCAAGTCGTCCCCGCCTTCGCCATCGTCTTCGCATTAGGTGCGTCGGTGGGAAGTTTCGCCAACGTTGTCATCTACCGTCTTCCGGCTGGAATGTCCTTACTCTGGCCGCCTTCGCGCTGTCCCCACTGCTTACATCGCCTCCGCCGCCGCGAAAACGTCCCAATTTTCGGTTGGCTCGTTCTTCATGGCCGCTGCGCCCACTGTCACGCTCCGATTTCGCCTCGTTACCCTTTTATTGAAGCCATCGTGGGGATATTGTTCGTCGTGGTTTTCGGAACGTTCGGGCTATCGTTGACGACTTTGGGCTATTGGCTGTTTTTAACGGGATTGCTCGTCTTAGCGGTTATTGATTTCGATACGATGACGCTTCCCAATCCCATTACACAGCTTGGGGTCATGTCCGGACTGATTTTTCAAATGCTACTCGGTCGATCGAATGGTGGATCGATCGAGGGATTAATGAGCGGGATCGTCGGTGCCGTACTGGGAATTTGGCTGGTCGATTTGATTCGACTGGCAGCTTCAAGCCTATTGAATAAAGAAGCCATGGGTGCTGGAGATGCCAAACTCATGGCAGCCATCGGTGCGTGGTTGGGATGGAAGCTCATGCTGTTAGCGGGGTTTCTCGGGTGTGCTGTGGGTGCGTTCGCCGGAAGTGTTGCCATCGTCTTGGGTTGGTTGCGTCGCTCTCAACCCATGCCGTTCGGGCCGTTTCTCGCCCTCGGCGCGGGGATTGCTGCTATGTGGGGCAACTCGATCGTTTCTGCCTATTTAAACCTGTTTTTCCCCAGTTTAGGCCGATAAACCCCTCCTCATCTCCCTGCCTCCCCCTCTAAATTCGGGAGAGGTCAGGGATATGGCACTCGACTACCGAATCGGGCCGTTGTAATCCATGTTCACTGCCCAAGTGGTCAGATCGACCGTGACGACACTTTCAACCGTGTACGTCTCTGCTTCGGGCGCCCGTCCGCGAAATGTAAATGTAATCGTCCCGTCACTATTGATAACATGAGGGGAATCAGCAGACGGCCCGTGCATCGATGGTTCGGCACGATATTCACCCAGTCCACCATTGGCATCTTCTGCCGCTTGACGAGCGTAGTTTTTGGCACGGTTGAGATCCATCGGTGAGATATCGGCTTCGACGAGGCGAACTTCGAGGGGACGATCGACCTCCGCCCAAGCGGGAACGATTCCAGCGATCGCGGGTAAACCCGTCGCCATTGCGGTTAACACTACAACTGTTTTCATTCGATCGAGCATCGATAACTATCTCCCAAAACGGTGTCGTAAGATGGACTGTAGCCCATGATAGAAGTATTGTCGGCTTCAAGTATCCATCTGTTCCTACGGCGATCGATCGAGGAATTCCGCAAACCCGATCGCACGAAGTCTGAAAATATTCGATCGTCGAGTAAAACAATCCGTTACAAAACAGTTGTCAACCCTCAAGAATTATCACATTTTTTAACAGAGTTCCGAATCATTTTTTGAGCTAATTAAAATAAAAAAAGGTCTCCTCATTCTACCGAGGTTAATATTGAATTAAATCCGAGAAAACTCGTAGATCGATGGCAAGCTAAATTGTCAAACTAGCGAGAAATACGGATGCATTCGATCGATTGTTAACTTCCAAAATAGAGGGAACTGTGAAATCAACGGATTGATTTCTAATCTTTTGGAGGATTTCCCTATGGATAGTGGCGAAATCGTACGCAGATACTTATCTGGAGAACGCAACTTTAGAGGTGCAAATCTTCGATCGGCCAATCTCATCGGAGCCACACTGATCGGCTCAGATTTTTCTCGATCGAATTTCGCTGGTGCTTCCCTAGCTCGCGCACATCTCGAACGTTGCTTTTCGATCGAATCGAATTTTAACGGTGCGTTTCTGTACGGTGCAGATTTGAGCTTTGTCAAACTGGTGAGTAGCCAACTCATCGAAGCCGACTTAACCAAATCCAATTTGCGTGGCGCACGACTCGAAAAATCCGATCTCAAAGGTGCCAAACTCAGTGGGGCGAGCTTGCGGTGGGTGAGCCTTTACCGCGCCAACCTTCCTGGCGTGAACTTGTGTGGTGCCAACCTTGACGGCATCAACCTCCGCTCGGCGAATCTCGAAGGTGCCAACCTCAATTGGACGAATCTCAACGGGGCGCGGTTGAGCGGCGCGAACCTCAAAAGCGCACAACTTAATGGCATTCAACTCAAAGGCGCGTGGATGAACGGCTTGCAACTCAACGAGATCGACTTCAGCGGTATGGACTTGAACGAGGTGAAATTGAGTGGGGCGAAGTTAGTTGGAGCAGACTTGACGGGAAGCAATCTCCACCGCGCACAAATGCGGTTTAGCCAACTCGACGATGCCAACTTGCAGAAAGCGAACTTGCAGAATAGCAATCTACGGGGAGGACGACTGATCCGCGCCAATCTCATGAAAACTGATTTGCGGGAAGCCGACTTGCGAAACGCCGATCTCAGTTACACGAACCTCAACCTCGCGATCTTAGCTGGGGCAGATTTGAGCGGTGCTGACTTACGTGGTGCATACCTTTGGGGCGTTGATTTAGATGGTGCCAACTTGCAGAATACCGACTTGCGGGGTGCGAGCTTGCGGGGCGCTGCTTTAACCGGTGCGAATTTAAAAGATGCGATTCTTTCCGGTGCAACCATGCCCGACGGTTCGATTTACTGACACTCGATCGATTCAAAATCGATTGCCAACATTCGACGAATCGGGTTTCCCGGTTTCGATAAAGAAGCCGGGTTTCTCATTCGAGTTCGTTCGCCTCAATTCCATATTTATCGATCGATAGAAATCAAAATATAAAATCGATATATATTCACAGAAAATTGCCGAGTCGAGCGAGAGATTCTCGCAATCCTCACCGGACAAACGTAGTTTTTGTATAAACTGTTACAATCACGTCAGATAAATTCTTCTAGGATACAGTCACCAAAAAGGGCGTTCTTGTGACCTTTTCTAGATAAATTCGTTTCTCCCAAGCTCCTCACAGGCTGCCACTTCGCACCTCGCGGGCGAAGCGACACAGTCGCGTTCTGGGGCTGTTTTTCATGCCAAAACCGTCCTCGGAACGCAATTTTTCCCTTTATCTAGTTTAACTGTTTTTGAATTTCTCGGGTAAGATTTATGACGAACAACGGGTTAGGACGGCGGAAATTTCTCCTCTACGGATCGGCTGCATTTGGAAGCAGCTTACTCTTAAAAGCTTGTAGCACGCCTCCCTCTGATACAGCAACCGATACCGACACGGGAACAGAGGCATCAAGTGCAGCCAGTGGCGACACGATTAAAGTCGGGATTCTCCACTCCCTCAGCGGCACCATGGCCATCAGCGAAACAACCGTGGTCGAAGCCGAAAAACTGGCGATTAAAGAAATCAACGAAGCCGGCGGTGTCCTCGGCAAACAAATCGAAGCCGTGGTCGAAGACGGTGCCTCAGACTGGCCGACCTTTGCCGAAAAAGCCGAAAAACTGATCGACCAAGACCAAGTTGCCGTAATTTTCGGGTGTTGGACTTCGGCAAGCCGCAAAGCGGTCAAAGACGTGTTCGAGTCCAAAGACCATATGCTGTGGTACCCCGTGCAATACGAGGGACAAGAATGCTCGAAAAACATCTTCTACACGGGAGCTGCACCGAACCAACAAATCGAGCCTGCGGTGAAATGGCTGCTCGAAAACAAAGGAAAAGACTTCTTCCTCGTCGGCTCTGACTATGTCTTCCCCCGCACCGCCAACACGATTATTAAAGAACAACTGAAAGCGGAAGGTGGCAACACTGTCGGCGAAGATTATCTTCCCCTCGGCAACACCGAAGTGACGCCGATTATTACCAAAATCCAACAGGCTTTACCCGACGGTGGTGTCATTTTCAACAGCTTGAACGGAGACAGCAACGTTGCCTTCTTCAAACAGTTGCAAGGGGCAGGATTGACCCCGGATAAATACCCCGTGATGTCGGTTAGTATCGCTGAAGAAGAAGTGCGACAAATCGGTAAAGAATTTCTCGTCGGACATTACGCTGCCTGGAACTATTTCCAAACCGTTGAAACCCCAGAGAACGAAACGTGGGTCAAAGCCTTCAAAGCCGAGTACGGTGAAGATCGCGTGACGAACGATCCGATGGAAGCGGCATACATCATGGTCTATCTGTGGAAGCAAGCCGTTGAAGAAGCTGGAACCGCCGATCTCGAAGCCGTGCGAGAAGCTGCCATCGGTCAGACATTCCAAGCCCCCGAAGGTCTCGTGACGATGAACGGCAACCACCACCTCTCGAAAACAGTACGAATCGGTCAAGTTCGAGACGACGGACTGTTCGATATCGTTTGGGCGACAGACGAACCCGTCAAGCCGCAGGCTTGGAACCAGTACGTTCCGGCCACAAAAGGCTTTGCATGCGATTGGTCCGATCCCGACAAAGGTGAGAAGTACGAAATGTAAGGTCTAGATAGACGTTACTGGATTAAATTGCTCGATCGAGTGTAGAAACAGACCCTTTCTTCAATGGATGTCTCACTCGATCGACCCCTCGATCGACTCAACACGCACAACTCGAACTGAATGCTCGAACTCGCAGTTGGTATCTTTAACGGACTCAGTATTAGCTCCGTCCTCTTAATTTCCGCATTGGGATTAGCGATCGTCTTCGGCTTAATGGGGGTAATTAATCTCGCCCACGGCGAACTGATGATGCTCGGTGCGTATGCAACCTTCGTCGTGCAAAACCTCTTTCGCGACAGTAGTGGCGAGGTTTGGGGCGGTTACATTCTCGTCGCCCTTCCGATCGCGTTTCTCGTCTCCGCCATCGCCGGATTAACGCTCGAACGAGGGGTGATTCGCTTCCTCTACGGGCGACCCCTGGAAACACTCTTGGCGACCTGGGGCGTTAGCTTAATTTTGCGTCAGTTCGTGCGCAGTGGAAACTGGCTTCTCGTCATCGCAATTGCCCTGTTCTGTCTGCTCTTTTTCGGTGGCTTGTGGTGGTTGCGCCGCAATACTGACTGGGATCGCATCCGAAGTCAATCGATCTCGATTTTACTCCCATTATCGATCGCGATTTCCGGTATTGGCGGCGTATTGGTGTCGAAAACTGGCGTACAAGCCTTAACCAAACCCTGGTTCAGCGCCCGGAACGTCGATGTCACAGCCCCAGCGTGGTTGCGAGGCGGTTGGGAAGTCGGCATTTACCAACTCCCCTACTCGCGGATTTTCATTATCACGCTGACGGTGTTGTGTCTGTTGGGAATTTACTGGTTTTTGAATCGATCGATCTGGGGATTGCGAATTCGAGCGGTGACCCAAAACCGCGAAATGAGTGCTTGTTTGGGGATTCCCACTGAAACCGTAGACGCACTGACCTTTGCAATCGGCTCCGGATTAGCTGGAATCGCTGGATGTGCCATTACCCTCCTGGGTTCCGTCGGACCGAACACGGGACAGAACTACATTGTCGATACCTTTATGGTCGTCGTCGTCGGTGGTGTGGGCAACCTCCTCGGTACCGTTCTCGCCGCTCTCGCCATCGGTATTGTCAGTTATCTCGTCGGTTCGGGAACCTTGGCTCTCTTATTCTCTAAAAGTGACGTGTTCCAACCCCTGACGGATTTCTTTACCTTTTTCGCCACGACGAGCATGGCCAAAGTCATGGTGTTCGCGCTCATTATTGCATTTTTACAAGTCAAACCGTCGGGTATCTTTCCCCAGAAAGGGCGCACTGCTGAACTTTAAACGCGACGGAGAACGGCTGTCTAGGAAATCCAACATGAACGAAGCAACCCGCAACTTTTTTAAGCGTCAAACCCAGAAGAAAAAACAAATTTTGGAACTCGCGATCGTCGTCGGGTTGGCCGTCGTGGTGGGTTCGATCTTACCGGTTCTGCTGCCTGCGTTTCGCTTGAAACTGATCGGGCGATTTTTAGCACTCTCGATCGTCGCACTCGGCATCGATCTCATTTGGGGATATACCGGACTGTTAAGCTTGGGACATGGCATTTTCTTCGCCTTGGGTGGCTATGCCCTGGCGATGCACTTAAAATTGCAACTGCCTGAAGGCGAAATTCCAGAATTTTTTACCCTGTACGGTGTCAGCGAACTGCCGGGTTTTTGGCAGCATTTTTATTCATTTCCCTTTACTCTCGTTGCGATATGTTTAATCCCCGCAATTGTGGCGGGCGTTTTGGGATATTTAGTCTTCCGAAATCGGATTAAGGGGGTGTATTTTTCGATTTTGACCCAAGCCGCACTGCTCGTATTTTTTAACTTTTTTAACGGTCAACAAAAGCTGATTAACGGTACGAATGGTCTTAAAACAGATACCGAAACGATTTTCGGTGTCTTAGCGGGATCGGACGGCGCACAAATTGCCTTTTTTGAGTTGAGCGTTCTATTTTTAGCATTAACGTATTTACTGTGTCGCTGGCTGACGAGCGGGCGTTTTGGGCGGTTGTTAGTCGCCATTCGCGACGATGAAATGCGGGTGCGATTTTCCGGCTACGATCCCACCGGTTTTAAAGTGTTGGTGTTTGCCGTTTCCGGGGCGATTGCAGGGGTTGCTGGAGCGTTGTACACCGTGCAGACGGGGATTATTACGCCGAGTTTTATGGAAGTGGCGTTTTCGATCGAAATGGTGATTTGGGTTGCCGTCGGCGGTCGTGCAACCCTCATCGGCGCAATTATCGGAACGCTATTAGTTCGGTTAGGGCAGACGCTCCTCAGCGAACAGTTTCCAGAAGTCTGGCTGTTTTTCCAAGGGGCGTTGTTCTTAATCGTCGTTACAGTTTTACCTAATGGCATTGTCGGCTGGGTGCGAGAGTGGGGAATTCCCAAGCTTCGATCGATCTTGGGATTCCAAGAACAGTTGATTACGTATCCAGAGATCGAGAAAAATCCAGAAATCCAACAAGAACGAGAAGAAATCGAGCATTAACCTATCCGCAATTGAGTGTCGATCTTAAAATCGCAAACTGTAAATTGCAAATTGTAAATTGTAAATCGAAATGGTTTTAGAAATTGAAAACCTCACTGTCAGTTTTGATGGCTTTAAAGCCCTTAACGGACTCAATTTCAAGATGGAAACGGGCGAATTGCGCGTTGTGATCGGTCCGAACGGTGCGGGGAAAACAACCTTTCTCGACGTGATTACGGGAAAAGTCAAACCCACAGAAGGACAGGTTTGGTTTAAAGGACAAAACCTGCGTCCTTACAACGAACACCAAATCGCTCGCATGGGGATCGGACGGAAGTTTCAAACCCCTCGCGTGTATCTGAATTTGACCGTTCGAGAAAACCTCGATCTCATCTGTAACCGACGCAAAGGAGTGTTTCCGACCCTGTTCGGAAAACCCTCGAAGATCGATCGACGTACCGTCATGGGATTGCTCGAAACCATTGGCTTGACAGCGAAGGCGGACTTGAAAGCGGCGTTACTCTCCCACGGTGAAAAGCAACGCCTGGAAATCGGAATGTTGGTGGCGCAGTCGCCGGATTTGCTCCTCGTTGACGAACCCGTGGCGGGACTCACCGACGAAGAAACTGAAAACGTGGGAAATCTCCTGTTGGCGTTGGCAGAAAGTTACTCGATCGTCGTCATCGAACACGACATGGAATTCGTGCGACAGATCGCCCGTACCGTGAGCGTCTTGCACCAGGGTTCGTTATTGTGCGAAGGGACGATGGACGAAGTACAGAACGATCCCCGCGTCATTGAAGTGTATTTAGGACAGCAAGAGGACGAAACGCCATGACGAACGCGACGACGATCGAGTCGCTCACCACGACATCGGGTTTGATGCTTCGGGTGTCCGGACTCAACGTGTATTACGGCGAAAGCCACATTTTACGAAACGTCGATTTGAGCGTTCCGAACGGTCAGATGGTGTGTTTGATCGGACGCAACGGTGTGGGGAAAACGACGTTACTCAAAACCATTTTGGGATTGTTAAAGCCGAGATCGGGATCGATCGAATTCATGGACGCTCCGATTCACGGTCTCTCCCCCGATCGACGCGCGCGACGCGGCATCGGTTACGTTCCCCAAGGTCGGGAAATTATCCCCCGCGTTACCGTAAAAGAAAACCTCCTGTTGGGGTTAGAAGCCCGGCCGGGAAAACGTCGCCGTTCCGAGATTCCCGATGAAATTTTCGAGCTGTTCCCCGTCTTGGCCACCATGCTCGGACGGATGGGGGGCGATCTCAGCGGCGGACAGCAACAACAACTCGCCATTGCGCGGGCGTTGATGGGTGAACCCAAACTCCTCGTCCTCGACGAACCGACGGAGGGGATTCAACCGTCGATTATTTTGGAAATTGAAGCAGCGGTGCGTCGGATTATCGAACAGCGAGGGATCTCCGTCTTGCTCGTCGAACAGCACTTACACTTCGTGCGTCAAGCCGATCGATATTACGCCATGCAAAAAGGTGGAATCGTGGCCTCGGGAGATACCCGAGACTTGAGCCAGGAAGCAATCCAGCAATTTTTGGCGGTTTGACGATCGAGCTAATCGATAAATAACAGTCGCAGCACTTCCGGTGTAAAGGGATTTTCCCCCGCACGTAACATTTCGATCCAGTTTTGCCGCTGAAACCGCCGTCGCTCGTCCCCCGTCACGTCAACGAAGGATTGAAAATCCTCGATCGCACCGTCGATATCGCCCACCAAAGCACGGGCTAAACCCCGACTGTCGCGAATTTCTACGTTTTCGGGATCGAGTTCGACGGCCTGTTCGCAAGCCTCGAGAACCTCTTTCGCGTGTCCCCACAAACTGCCGTACCAGCACAGGAGATTCCACGATTGAGGCCCGACACTGAAGTAGGTGTTGAAAATCTGCGCTTCTCGGTAACGATCGAGGGCTTCCATCACCTCTCCTCGCATCGCCAAACGTTCTCCTTCTGCCACGAGATCGGCGGGATTGCGCCGTCGAGTTTGGCGCTCGGTCTCAACTGTGACCGCCGGTTGCGAGTCGCCACTGGAGACCCAAGCGCAACCGGGCGATCCGTGCGCCCACAGACTGACGATCGACAGCCCTGCCATTACCCAATCGCGTTTCAATGCCATATTCTGTTTTGTTCCTCACACCAATCGTCTAGCTTAGCCGTTAATCGGCTCTTCCAACCAACTGCGAATTTGGTGCTGCCACACCGTTCGGTCGCCGGAATTATCTAAAATCAAATTGGCTCGCTGACATTTTTGTTCTAACGGCATTTGTGCCTCAATTCTCGATCGAGCGTCAGCTTCGCGATAACCGTTCCGTTGTTGCAATCGTTCGAGTTGTCGATCGAGCGGACAAAACACGACCCAAATTTCCGAGACCAAATCGGTCATCTCAGCTTCAAACAGCAACGGCACCACCAACACAACAGTCGAGTTCGCTTGTTGTATGCCCTCGACAAAACGTCGGCGCACGTCGGGATGAATCTGCGCTTCGAGCCAACGTCGTTCTGAGGGATCTTTAAAGACGATCTGACCGAGTCGAGAACGATCGAGTTGGCCGTCTAACAACAGAATTTCTCGCCCGTATCGATCGACGATTTGCTGTAAAACTGGAGACCCCGGTGCGACTGCCTCCCGTGCGAACACGTCAGCATCGAAAATCGCAAACCCATAAGTCTGCACGAGGAAGTTCGCTACCGTCGTTTTCCCCGTCGCGATGCCCCCCGTCAGACCGATAACTCGTCGTTGACTCACGAGCAAACCACGCGCACCGGCGTACCGACCCCAACCCCCAATTGCTCGCAGGCGCTCGTCCGGTTCGCGCCAATTTCCAACCAACCGTGACTCCCGACGAGGGCAACCGTCTCGTTCGGTTTAGCGTCGCTGTAGGTGATACCGCTGGGAATTTTCGTCGTCTCGATTTCAACGTACCAAGACTTACCCTCAACCCACGCCACTGGAACGTTGGTAATGAGATTGCCAAATCGATCGCAGTATTGCACGCAAGCCTCGATCGACGTTCCTTTATCTTCCGCCTCGGGCAACGGCAATCGCAGCAAACTCTCGGGATCGATGAGTTTGCCCAAGCGATCGACCCGTACTCCCGTCGCCAAGTGAGCGCCGACGGGGGCGAAAATATCGCGAGCGTGGAACGTCCGGCTCGGTTGAGGGTTGCGCCAATACTTCGCTTCCGTCAGTTCTACTGCCATCACGACGCGATGTCGATCGAGGACGCCACCAAAAATACCGTTATCCGGGCCGACGAGAAACCCGTCTTCTAACTGCACGGCAATTCCCCGTCTCGGGGTTCCGACCCCCGGATCGACGACGGCCACGTGAACGGTATCTTCCGGAAAATAGGGGTAGGCGTTCGCCAGACAAAATCGTGCGGCAGCCACGTCTTGAGGCGAGATATTGTGAGTAATATCGATCGTCGCCACCGTTGCATCGATCGTCGCAATGACACCCTTTAAAATGCCAACATAGCCATCGCGCAGACCGAAATCTGTCAAAAGCGTTAAATATCGTCTAGAAAACATCGGTTTATTTAATAATGGCTAAATCAGCAATTCGCAATTCCCAACCCATCGTACAATTCTCAACCGCAACAATTGTGAATCGTAAACCCTCCTCCCCTGGCTAAGGGGAGGTGTCGAAGGCGGAGGGGTCTTTCTACGAAATTGAGATCCACCCAATTATCTTATCCCCAACCGCGTTTTCCATCGGGAAACGTTGTACGCCAATTTGTTTTCGACATTGCCAGTTGTTCCTGGGTGACTTTAGCATGGCTCAAATCGGCTCCGCACAAATTCGCCCCACTCAAATTCGCATACGTGAGATAGGCATTGGTGAGATCGGCACCTCGTAAATCAGCACCAGCCAGATTGCAGTAACTCATAAACGCATCACTGAGATCGGCATCCCGTAAAATTGCGTGGTTCATGCCCGTCTGGCTGAGATCGGCCTTGCGAAGGTTTGCGCCCCGAAGGTTTGTTTTGATCAGTTTACTTTCGTTGAAATTGACTCCTTCCAGGTTCAGGCGCTGTAGATCCGCACCGCTGAGATTGCAATTGGCAAAATCTCGGCGGCCTTTAAAGTAATCCGTCTTCAGCTCCTCGGCGGTGAGTCTGCTCCCTCGGGCGCGACTGTTACCGCTGAGGTTCGTTCGGTTCCAAGATGCCGTGTTGCGGAGTTGAGAGCTACGGCGACTGACTCGCGTATGAAAGCGAGTGTCGGTCAGATAAGTTCGATCGAGCGGTTCGGAAGCTAAATTGGTATTCGGATTGTCACGCAGCGACGATTTGTCCGTCTCATCGTCGAGGCGCGTGGGGGATGTCACCTGGGTTGAGTCTTGAAGGGGAGCGTCGTCAGACTGGACGTTTTCGACTTCGTCCTCCGGCGGTTGGTAGTGCAAGTCAGCGAGGACGAGATCGGAAGATTGATAGCGTTGCGACAAAATGGGTTGAAGCATTTTGTCCATAACATAGGCTAGGTTATCGCTAACGTTGACTCGATCGCGCCAGCAAATCGTCCCCGTCAGCGGATCGTAACCGAGACGGCGGGGCGACTTTCCCGTGAGCAAATACAGGCAAGTTGCCCCCAGTGCGTAAATATCGCTGGCGTAAACGGGGTGCATCGCCATTTGCTCGGGAGGGGCAAATCCCGGCGTACCGATCGCAAAGGAGGTGTTCGGGGTACGGTCTTCAATGTCGAGAATTGCCGTATGGCTGACTTCGTCCTTAACGGCACCGAAATCGATAAACACGAGTCGGTTATCGATGCTGCGGCGAATAATGTTTGCCGGTTTAATATCGCGGTGGATAACCCCTTGAGATTGGAAGTATTTCAACAGTTCGAGGGTTTCATCGAGGACAGCACGCAGTTGGAACTCGTCAAAGCAACCATTTTTTTTGACTTCCTGTTTGAGCGTTAGTCCTTTGATATATTCTTGGACGAGGTAAAATTGCCCGTCGATTTCAAAATAATCGAGGAGAGAAGGAACTTGGGGATGGTTGCCAATTTTGCCGAGTGTGGTCGCTTCGCGTTCGAAGAGGATACGGGCGCGTTCGATGGCGCTGGGGTTGTTCGAGCCAACGCGAAGTTGCTTGATCGCGCAGACTGGCTCGCCGGGAAGAGAGACGTTACGAGCGGCGAAGGTTGCGCCGAATCCACCTTGTCCTAAGACTTTGACGACTCGGTAACGTCCATTGAGCAGCAACGTCGCGCCGCAACTGACACATTGCTCGACAGAGTCGGTATTTTCGGGACTCGGACAGGCAGGATTGACGCAGTAACGCATGAACAGTTGTCAGAAATGCGAGTGTTCGGAAGGCAATTACCAAAGTACGCGGTGAATTGTTTCAGCAGTCGGCCGCGCCTTATCTTTTAATTATGAACGATCTCGATCCTCCTCCTGGCAAGAAATGTTGCGATCCTTCAAGCCGTTTCCAGGAACTTCCCCGATTCAAACGGTCGGTCCTCCCAGCGATCGATCGAGCCGAAGTCTGCCCGCTCCCGAAATCGATCGGACGAATAATCGAAAAGCGCACCGTTTAAATTCGCCCCTTTAAGATTTGCGCCGAGAAGTTTGACGCCTTTTAAGATGGCATCGCTGAGGTTGGCGGCC
Source organism: Geitlerinema sp. BBD 1991-9 (assembly GCA_001657325.1). Taxonomy (GTDB): domain Bacteria; phylum Cyanobacteriota; class Cyanobacteriia; order Cyanobacteriales; family Geitlerinemataceae; genus Geitlerinema. The sequence continues at coordinate 93,066 of LWRO01000005.1, forward strand.
GATAAATCAGCCCCTTGGAGATTCGCGCCATTGAGTCTGGCTTCGCGGAGGTTGACGCCCGACAGCTCGACACCTTCCCAATTCACGCCATTGAGATAAGCCCCACTGAGATTCGCGTTTGTAAACTCGGCGTTATCGAGGTTCGCCCCGCTCAACCGCGCATTGTGAAGGTTGGCCCAACTGAGATCGGCTCCGGCCAAGTTAGCTCCGCGCAAATTGATTCCCACGAGGTTCGCCCCCCGCAAGTTCGCTCCAGACAAGTCGGCCCCTCGCAGGTTGGCCCCGAGGAGGCGTGCGCCGCTGAGCTTGGCCTCGCGCAGCGTGGCTTTGACCATAAACGCGCCACTCAGGTTGGCTTTGGTGAGATCGGCTCGGACGAGATGGCTGTCGCTGAGTTTGGCGTAACTCAAATCGACCCAGTTCAGTTTGGCTCGGTCTAGGGTTGTTTTGGTGAGAAACGATTGTCGTAAGGTCGCGCCGATGAGGTTGGCTTCGGTGAGGTTGACTGCAATTAGAGTCACTCGTGTCAGATCGGCTTTTTGTAGGTCTGCACTGATGAAATGCTTGTTGCCTGCTTCGTAGCTTCTGAGGAGATGACAGACTTTCATAGAACGGTTTCCCTCGGGTTCGGGATCGATGCAATCTCAAGGTGAGAATTCTATCGAATTTCTAAAAAAAATCTAAAAATTGCAATAATAAGTCAAAACACGCAATCTAAATTTACAAATTTCGATGGGTTGACTCTTGCCCTCGGTCTGGCAAAGGGTCGGGGCTATTCTGCCTCTATCTGTTATTGTAGTTAAGTTTAGGCCCGATCGACATCTAAGGTCGTTGTCGGCTGCCTCCGATCGAAACATTTCGTGCGGGAGATTCGAGAGTTGGATGTTTTTAGTCCTCACGCGACTTCTACTGTGGCTCCTCATTCTCGTCATTGCTGTTTTCATCGTTCTCAAAATTCTCCCCAAAACGTACTTCACCTTTTTAGGGTGGTTGGTGATGGTGGTTTTCGTGTTGCTGATCTTTATCGATCCTGCCGATCGAACAGCAACCATCGCTTGGTATATTCTCTCGCTACCCTTTAAACCCATTGGGATTGTCGGCTTGTTGTTGCTCTTTGGGTTGCAAGGCATTAAAAAGGATTCGATTAGCAAAGCGGCTCGCAATCAATTTTTTGCTGCTTTTATTTTATTGGTGTTTTTTAGTATGCCGCTGTTTCCAGAGTTGGCATATCATCGATCGATCGAACGAAACGCCATCGAACTGTTAGAAAAAACGGCAGAAGATAGTGCAGATACGATCGTACTTCCCGCACAAAATACCGTCGAACCAAATATTTTCGATCGAACGCAAATTCAACTGACGGAAAATGGAAATCTCATCCGCTACGCCGCTCAACTCTATTTCGATCTCGGGACGGTCTCGCGGATTATCGTCAGTGCTGGCCAATACTACGATATTCCAACTCTAGAAGACGATGCTCCATTACCGAGCGAAGCCGAAATCGTTCGCGACCTGTTAATCGGCTTCGGCGTTCCCGACACTGACATTGTCATCCCCGATCGATCCGCTCAAAATTTACGCGAAACCTCATTGGCCGTGTCGGATTTTCTAACGGATCTCAATGTTTCCCCACAGCGCGTGTTGATCGTGACCCCGGCTTTGTCGATGTATCGCGCACTGACAACACTTGCAAACGTCGGCATCCAAGGAATTCCCCGACCGACGAGTTTTTTAGCCTTTGAACCATCCAATCCCGAACGCTTTGAGATTAGCGTGCAATCCTTTGTCCCGAGTGCTGCCGGTTTAATGCTATCGACTCAATTGGTAGACGAATATCTCGCTACAATTTATTACTTTTTACGGGGTTGGTTAGCCCCAGCCGAGTTTACTTGCTTGGAGTGTCAGCAAGCGAAAATACCGTCTTCGGAAACGACCTCGATCTCAACGATCCTTAACACGCGATCGAGCGATCGATCCTTCTCATTGTCAAGTCTACGAGTAAAATAAGGACTAGAAATCGGCAATTGGGGTAAATTTCCATGGAACCTTTCGCCGAAACGTCCTCGATCGATCTCGATCGAGCTAAAATCAGACCGACTTGCATCGGATCGATCGTGACTGTCGTGTCGGTGTTAGCGTTCGGGCCGTTGGCTAGCGCACAACCGATCTGCGATCGAACGACTTACGACCCCTACTATTACGACCCCTACTATTACGACCCTTACGACAACGACCCGTACCGTTACAGCAATCCCAATAACGTCGGCGCGCCTCCGTTTTACGATGTCTACGTGGACGAAGTCGTGGCCGTTCAAAGCCGTTTGAGGGAACTCGGCTATTTACCCAGGAATTATCGCCTCACTGGAACCTACGATCGACCCACGGAAAACGCCCTGCAACAGTTCCAGTTCGATCGTGGTTTAGTAGTCGATGGTATCGTCGGACTGCAAACGAGGGCAGCTTTGTTTGGATATCGTTACTAAATCCAACAAATCAGCCCATTTGAATTTTTTTTGGTATATGGTGGGGCAAAATCCGCATCTTCGCTGAAAACGAATTGAGGTGAGTTTATGGACAGCCTAGCGTATACTCAATTACATTTAGCCTACGAAGCAAAAACTGTTCCAACAGTCGTTTTCAAACCCAACTTAGTTGCGACTGCACCAGTTGCGCTGGCGTTAGCCCTCGTCGTAGCACCACAACCGAAAGCGGAAGCTTCATACGGTTGCTATGGGGAAGCTACCTACGTCGAGTATAGCTACGTTGAATACGTTGAATACTGCGATTACTACTACGATTACGATCCCTGTTACGACCCTTGCTACGATCCCTGTTACGACCCCTGCTACGACCCCTGCTATGACGACGGTTATCACGTTAGCTACGACTACGACTATACGGTTGCCATTCAAGACCGTCTGAAAGTTCTAGGATACTTCCCCGCAGGCGTTCGATCGACGGGATACTACGGTCCGATTACTAAGCAAGCCGTAATGGACTTCCAATACGCTTACGGTTTGCTTGTTGATGGTGTTGTGGGACTGCAAACCGATGCAGCTCTGTTCGGCCCGGTACATCCGACCCAACCCATCCATCATGAGGATTTTGTCGATCCGAAGACTGGATTGACTTACGCTGAAACCGTCGAACTTCAGAAGTATCTGGCTGAAGAACCCTATTACTATACCGGACCGATCGATGGAATCTACGGCGTCGGTACGATGGCCGGAGTTGTGGAAGCTCAAAAACAATTGGGCTTAGATATCGATCCTTGGCAAGCTCGATCGACCCTTGAAAAGCTCCGCGAAATTTGGGCGCAAGTCTAGATAAATTCTGATACGAGTCGTTTGGCTCGACTGTCAGTTCGATAACATTTCGTAAAAAAAAATTCCTCCCTCCCGATCCTGGAAGGGGGAATTTTTGTTGTACTCATTTCGGGGGCTAACGCAAGAGTGCTTCGAGTTTCTGTTCTTCCCACAACGATCGATAGAGTCCGGGCTGTGCCAATAAAGCTTGGTGGGTGCCATTTTGGACGATGCGACCGCGTTCGAGGGCCAAAATTCGATCGGCCGTAGCCGCCGCCGAAAGTTGATGAGAAATGAAGATGACTGTTTTCTGTTGGGTTCCCGTCGAAAGTTCCCGTAGAATCTGCGTCGCGGTTTGGTTGTCTACACTAGAAAGCGCGTCGTCGAGAATCAAGACGGGTGAGTCCATCAATAAAGCACGAGCTAACGCCGTTCGCTGACGCTGACCGCCCGAGAGTGTAATACCCCGTTCGCCGACGATCGTATCGTACTGTTGGGGAAAGTTGAGAATTTCTGGATGGATCTGGGCGAGTTTTGCGGCCTGTTCGACTTCGATCGAGCTGGCTAACGGATTTCCGTAGCGGATGTTATCGCGAATCGTCGTACTGAAGAGGAAACTATCTTGGGGAACGACGGCGATCGAACCGCGCAAATCCCGAAGTTTGAGTTGAGTAAGGTCGTGGCCGTCGAGAAATAGCTGTCCCGGTTCGATGTCGAGAACTCTGGGGATCGCGTTGGCGAGGGTCGATTTACCGCAACCGATCGAACCGACAATGGCCACCGTTTCACCGGGTTCGATCTCGAAACTGATATCGTCTAACGCCAGTGCGTCTGAACCGGGATAGGCATAGGTTAGATGACGGGCTTCGATCCGTCCGAGGGTTTCCTCGACCGGACGATCGATCGCATCGGGGCGATCTCGAATCTTGGGTTCTGTGGTGAAAATCGCTTCGATTCGATCGATGCTGACTTCACCTCGCTGATAAACCGTGAGCGTAAACCCTAAGATTGCCGTGGGAAAGACCAACCGCTCGACGTAAAGAATTAACGCGATAAAATCCCCAACGTCAATCGCTCCGTCTGCAATTGCTCTCGAACCAAACCCGATCAAAATTAACAAACTCGCACCTGCCAGCCCCTGCAATACCGGAAACAAGAGCGTTCGCGTCCGCGCGAGGGCGAGGTTGCTCTGTAGTAAATTGTGATTGACTTGCCGAAACGCCTGCCGTTCGTTTTCTTCTTGACCGTAGATTTTAACCAATGCGATGCCGCTCATATCTTCTTGAATCAGCTCGCTGACACGGGATAACTTTTCCTGAACGTCTAACTGTTGGTTCCGCAAGCGTCCGCTGAACAGCCAGACGATAAAGAACATAGCCGGATAGACGGACAGCGACAGTAACGTGAGTCGCAAGTCGATGGCGAGCGCGACGGGAAGCGTGAGGGCGTAGGCAAATGTCGTATTGAGCAAGCTCAGAACGGCAAACCCGAGCAAGCGGCGAACGTTATCGACATCACTCGTGGCGCGGTTGATCAAATCGCCGATGGTGTTGTTGGCAAAATAGCCGGTGTCGAGGGTTAATAGATGTTGAAAAATGCGTTGTTTGAGGTCGAATTCCACCTGACGGCCGATCCCGAACAGCAACATCCGCGAAGCCACGCGAATCCCCCACATGATGCTGGCCAGGACAAAAATTAAGAGGACGTAGTGACCGATTCGATCGAAATTGAAGGTCACTTGCAATTCGTCGATGCCATTGCGAATCAGCCAGGGAATATAAACCCCAAGGGCATTCACCACTAAAAGCGCGACTGTTCCGAGGGCAGCTTGCTTCCAGTACGGCTTGAGATACGTTAAGAGTTTGTCGAATCTAGAACGAGACATTATCGATGGGACGGTTGGCTACGCCCGAGGGAAAGACAGACGGTCAAAGCTCTTTTATCTTAAACTGCTGACTCGATCGCTCCGATTGCTCTGGGTGCATCTCAAGACTGTAAAAATCGTTGTCGGTGCGTTACGCGGGCCTCGAATTCGTCTCGACTTCAGCCGAATTTTGTCGCCCGCGAACACACCCTACGCTTCCTGTTCTGACAAAAATGAGATGCACCCGATTGCTCTTCTCTTTCCCCCTTTCTGTTCGCGATAGAATGAAAGCAGTTGCACGCGCTCGAACTCGACGTGTTTTAGGGGAAGCCATGCCCATTCAGAATATTCCCAATTCAATTCACATTTTGCGGGCCCGACTCCGCTCGCTCGCTCGTCCGTCCGTATGGTTGTCGGCGCTGGGAGTTGCGCTCGTGTTAGGTGTAGGTTGGGAGTATGCCAAACGCATCCGAGATCGGGAACCCAACGCTGAAGCCGACGCCGAAACCGAACAATCCCAAGATCTGTCTCAGTTAAACGGGGAAGTGTCGGAGGAAAACGCGCAAATCGCAGCGGAGATCGACAGTTCGGATGTACTTTCCGATCTATTGGCACAAGAAACGCCGTTACCGGTTATCGTTGAAATGCCAAAAGACCGTGAGGAGCAACAGAATACGGTTCAACGCTGGCTCGACATTATCGATCGAGCATCGCCATCCCCAGCGGGAGCGCCGACTGCGAGCGAAAACAACTCGGTACCGAATTTGTTCGCGACGAGCTTCACTCAACCGAATGCGAGTGAAGACGGTGAGGAGGATTCGACGTTCGATCTGTTGAATTTAAATTGGTCTACACCAACCACCGCTGAAGCTGAGGGCGAGCCGGCGAATTGGCTGCAACTGAATTTCGAGCGTAATGTTGGGGGGACAACGGCGGTGGAACGAGATCGATCGACTGACGCGAGTTCGACGACAACCACGAACCCTCGATTGAGAGAAGAAAGCGAGAACGCCACCTCAGAAACGGAAACGGATGGACGGGCGACTTCTGCTGAAACGATTCCGGCTTTTGCAACCCCTCCACCGTTCGAGAGTTCGATCGAAAACCCCACGAACGTTGGTATTCCATTTACAGGATATCCTTACACGCCATCCACCCCTGGTGGGACAGCCGCAGACGCAAACAGCAATCCTTACGCACTTCCCTCAACGGGAACGTTACAGCCTTCACCCGCAAATCCGTCGGCGAGTCCGTCTGTACCGACTTACCGCCGACCTTCTTATGATGCAACGCTTCCCACCACCAGCGACAGCGTGAATCCCTATGGAAATCTCAACGTCAATCCATCTGGGAATGCACCTGTGAATTCCTTCGGAACGCCGAGCGCTCCCAATGCTGTAGGATACCCCAATGTTGCCCCCCAAGACCCCAATCAGTACGTTATTACGAACCCTCAACCGCAACCGTTCTCGATTCCCAATACGCCTCCTGGACGAACGATCGGGAACGGGGAAATCAACACGTTTGCAAATCCTTAATCGTTGATGGGGTGAAGGACGGAGTTTTTTCGCTCATGGATACGATTTGCTAAAAATTGCTGGATCGTCCCAATGCCAAAACACACAAACGGGTTATACCATTTTTAAAAATTCATGCCATAGATGTCTGTCGGGGCGAACACCGTTCGCCCAAGTTCAGCCGAAGATCTCTAGCAGGATTATCGAGAAAGTGTTTTGTAAAATTTTTTGGACGCTTTGGCAAGAACTTTCCCAATTGAGTGTGGTTTTATATCGATCGAAGGCTGCCATTGCCATCGTATAATATCGATTGGGATCTCGAAGTACGTTTGAAATCGCATCGCAATAGCTAGAAATATCTGTATCTTTGGGAAAGGTAAAACCGGTGATTCCGTGTCGAACAATCGAAGGAACACCGCCGACATTTGTAGTCAAACAAGGCAGCCCAAATTGATGAGCTTCACAAAACACCATTCCGTAAGTTTCTGCTTGCGTTGGAAGGATTAAAAAGTGAGAGTTTTTGAAGATATTTTCAAGCTTATTTCGTCCGTCTTTTGTACTTTTTGATAAATATCCGACGTACTTTGCAAAATCGGGCAGCGAACAGGTGGGTGGGCTTCCTGCAATGGTTAAGGTCGTTTTTAAACCCATTTGATTCAGTTTTTCGGTAACTTGAAGTGCGATATCTCCACCTTTTCGCGTCCATTCAACTCCTAAAAACAAGAGATTGCAACAATTAGGCGACCTCTGGAAAACTTTTTGCTCTACCTCAGAGCGTGTGGGCGAAGAATCCCAATTTGCGCCCCAAGGAACGGTGCGAACTTTGCGATCGGGGATCTGATAAGTTTGTATTGCATTTTGGGCTGCCCAATCTGAAGCATAAATCGCAACTTGACATCGATCGAGGGCTTGTTTTTCAAATTTATAAATATTATTTCGCGTTTCTTGACAGAGATTACTTAAATAGGGATAAAAATCGATCGAGCCAGATAAAGGCGCATCTGTCCAGAGAATGAGAGGTTTAGAGACTTTTAACGAAGCCAGAGGAATGGCATTTTCTGCACAGAGAATGACATCGAAGTCGCGAGATTTGAGTTGTCGATCGATCTGTCGAGAAAAATCTCGAACGATCTCGGGTTCCGCCCAGCGATAATAATCTCGGTGTTGCGCTCGTCGGTAAAATTCCCATTTTAATTTGGTGACGATCGAGCGTTTTTTTTGGAGTCCTCCAACGTACTCGATCTCACATCCTAAATTTTCCAAGTTTTTGGCGATAGAATAGCCCGCTTGACACATCCCTAACTGGGTTTTCGGCCAGCTTTGACGATCGAGAACGTCGTACATCGTAACGTAGGCAATTTTCATAACATCTCTCGATGTAACTTCTCAATTTAAGTTTCAATTTATTGAAGTCACAGTCCATTTAACTCAAAATCAAAAATGGACTGAGAAACCGACCGATACGAGATTGAAACTCACAGGCTGTAGGAAGATCGATCGAAAATCGATCTCGGTACCTAAGCCAGTATTGCCACACCTTCAAACCATCGGCTATCAGATAAAACGGGACGAGTAAATTCATCAAAAATCGACGTTTGGGAAACATCCGAGCGATCCGAAGGGCGTGATTAGACAAACCCGACGTTCGCGCGACTTTCAGCAAGTAGTCTCGTTGCAAGCGATGCGCTGGAATATGGTGGAACACTTCCATTTTAGGGTTGTGCCAAATTTCCCAATTACTATTTTGAATGTAAAATAGCGTTTCCAAATCCTCACACGCCCCGACAAATGTTTTATGTTTTTCATCCCTTCCCTGTAATAGCAATCGTTTCGGAACGCAATCTTGCCAAGCTTGTTTGCGAATCACCGAACCGGGTGCAGCGGGAACGATGCGAGGTTTACGATCGAGTGCGTAACAAAAGGGTTTTTTCCCTCGATCGTAAACGGCGAGGAGAATTTTAATTCGATCGAAATACACTGGCGGTTCGACATCGAGTTGGGCGTGAATATTTCCCCCATAAGCCCCGACTTGCGGGTTTTGACATCCGAACCTGTAAGCTTCGCGAACCCAGTTCGAGGCGGGAAGGTTGTCGTCGTCGAGGAACCCCACCAGATCCGGGCTTTTCGCGTCTTCGATCGCCCGCCGTCTTGCATAAGCCGTTCCCTGTTTCGGTTCGCGGACGTATCGCAATCGCGGCCAATTTTGGCGGTACTGTTGGACGACATCCGGCGTTCGATCGTCGCTGTTATTGTCCACCACCAGCACTTCCCAGGCGATTTCTTCGGTTCCTTCCTGTTGTCGCAGTGCGTCGAGAACCTCGGGAAGACGGGTTTCGCCGTTATAGGTACAGATGGCGACGGTGAAATCAGTCGGGGTGTGGTTTTCAAGCCCAACTTGAGAAATAGAAGAAGTCACGGTTGGGATTTCCGATGAGATTTCTGAAAGAGCGTTTCTCGCCAAAAAAAGAGCGGACTGAAAAGACTAGAACGATAAAGGCGCATTTCGCACTGAGCGACGAGATCGCTTTCGAGAACTCTTCTATATTTAATAAGGTGTCTCAGGATTTTGCGAAGGTCGTTGAAGGAATAGGCGACGAGAGCGAACGGACGCAGCCATATCGGAAAGCTTAACATTCGGGTTCGATAGCGACTCAAACCGATTCCCTCCATGAGATTGAGAAGATACTCGGGTTCGAGACGTGACGCGGGAATTAAATGGCGCACTCGCATGGCGGGGTTGTACCAAATTTCCCATTTCGCTTGTTGGAGGTGGAGTAAAGCTTCTAAGTCTTCTCCGGCGATCGATTTGTGGGTGGTTCTTCCGATGAGAACGAGTCGATCGGGAACGCAGTTTAACCAGGCTGCGCGACGAACGACTAAACCCGCCCCAGGAGGAAGGAGTTTTTTTTCGGGAGGATAAAACCGAGGCTGTAAACCTCGATCGACAATGGCGAGAAATGGGGCGATACGATGGAAATTTTCCGGGGGAGGTGTTGCGTATTCGGGAAGGATGCGACTTCCGTAGGCTCCCATTTTAGGATTTTCGCGTCCGAACTCGATCGATCTCGTCACCCAATCGGTTTCGGGTAGGTTGTCGTCGTCGAGAAATCCCACGAATTCCCCTTTCGCTTCGAGAATGGCGCGATGTCGAGCGAACGCGAGGCCTCGTTGTGTTTCGCAGACTTGGCGAATTGGGAGTTTGTTTTGGTAGTCGTCGACGACTTGCGGCGTATTGTCGGTACTGGCGTTATCGATAACCAAAATTTCCCACGTTAGAGAATCCGGGGTTTCCTTCGCACACAGACAAAGTCGATCGAGTACCGAGGGTAAACGGTGTTCGCCGTTGTAGGTACAAATCGCAACAGTGAAATTGAGAGGAGAAGAAGTCACGATGGAGCGTGAAGCGTCAGGTTCTCAAGTCCAAGATACGCTTTCATCAGTCACCAGTCACCAGTACCAGTTACCAGTCACCAGTAGTCTGATTTGAGTGGTGAGTGGAGTTACTGTAGCTAAAAGCGGCGAGTTTAGAAAGATGACGTTTTATTTAGGAATCGATTTCGGAACCTCTGGGGCGAGGGCGATCGCCATCGATGACAATAAAGCCATTGTTGCAGACGCACGGATTGACTTCAACGCGCAAACCTGCGAGACGTGGCGCGAGGGATTGTGGGAACTTCTCGATCGAATCCCCCTCGATATTCGACAAAATTTGAGATCGATCGCTGTTAATGGAACTTCGGCGACGGTATTGCTGTGTGACGAGAAGGGAAACTCAGTATCCGAACCCCTGTTATATAACGATTCGCGAGGAAAAGCAGTCGCCGAAGCCGTGAGATCGATCGTTCCCGAACGTCATCCCGCCCTCAGCGCAACCTCTAGTTTTAGCAAACTCATCTGGTTTCGCCATCATTTCAACCTTTCCCCCGACACGTATTTCCTCCATCAAGCGGATTGGCTGAGTTTCCTGCTTCACGGAAAACTCGGAATCAGCGACTATCACAACGCTCTGAAACTCGGTTACGATCCTGAAACTGGCCAATATCCTCATTGGCTGAACGTCGAAACCCCGAAACTTCCCCACATCCTCGAACCGGGAACTTCGATCGATCTCGTCACCTCCGAAATTTCTCAGCGTTTTCACATTTCCCCCCACTGTCGCATTTGCGCGGGAACCACCGACAGCATCGCCGCCTTTCTCGCAAGTGGGGCGAGTTCTCCCGGTGAGGCGGTTACGTCTCTTGGTTCCACGCTGGTGTTGAAACTTCTCAGTACAACCCGCATCGACGCAGCGAGATACGGGATTTACAGCCATCGCTTGGGGAATTTGTGGTTAGCGGGGGGCGCATCGAATACAGGTGGGGCGGTGTTGAAGCAGTTTTTCAGCGAGGTGGAATTGCAACGGTTGAGTGCAAAACTCCCAACTTCGGAAAGTCCCCTCGATTACTATCCCCTGTGTCAACCGGGGGAACGTTTTCCCGTCAGCGATCCTCACTTATCGCCGCGACTGGAACCGAAACCGGACGATTCGGTGGCGTTTCTCCACGGCTTACTCGACAGTATGGCACGCATCGAAGCCCGAGGCTATGCGCTTTTGCAGGAATTGGGGGCGAGTCCGTTAGTACAGGTTTACACGGCTGGTGGTGGGGCGAAAAATCAGGCGTGGACGGCGTTACGTCAGCGTCGGTTGGGGGTTCCGGTGATGGTTTCGGTACAAACAGAAGCGGCGTATGGAACGGCGATGTTGAGTCAACGAAACGCTCTTCTTTTTTAAGCCTGTGACAGTCTTATAGGGGGCTTAATTGACGAATCAAGAAGTTAACTGGTGTTTTACGTAATTTTTCGGTAAGATGCTCTCTTTTTCGCAGTTTAATTGACGAATCGATCGGCTAACTATTATTTTACGTTTTTTCTACGTAATTTTTCGAGAAAACGTACTGATTATTGTTTCAAGTCATTGAATGATGAATGGAGATCGATCGAGTTAAAGGTGTTGTACCCCGTCGTGACGTTCAACAGGGAGATCGAATACGACGTCTCCTCTTTAGGCTCGTTTGTTCTGAAAAACGATATTCAATCTTATCGAACTAAATTTTCAGAATTCATTTGAGTCAATCGAAATCTAAAAATTGCTAAAAAATTTATGTATTGACGTAAACTTTTTAGCAATTTTTGATGGATGTTTATATTATTTTTGATATATTAAAGATTTGATAAAGTACCTTGAAAACCACGATCGAATCTATTTTTTTGTTGTAGCCTTAAAGCAGAAAAAAGACATTTACTCTGTTTGATAGTTATGTTAAGTCAATTTAGTCAAAATTTGATGATTGCTGGCTTTGCGCTTGGTAGCGTCCTTTTAGCTACAGAAGTTCGTGCATTTTCGCTTCGAGATGAAAATTCAGAACTTTTCAATTACTTCAACAGCCTGGTTAACAGAGAACGTTTAGCAATCGACGAAAACAGCCTTCCTCAAATCGATCCAGAAGCTTTGTATTGGAAAGAGAGCGCAAAATCTCTCAACATTTTCTTCATTAACGAAGGAGCGGGGTTCCGCAATCAACTATTTTTTAGAGTAAATAGCGGTTCTTCTCAAATCGTCTTTGATGATATTGCATCACCTGAAAGTATCATTCCTGAAAATCTCTCAAAATTAGCCAATCTTCAAGCTAAAATAGATCGATTAGAAGCCGAAAAACTTGCACTCTTGCAAGAAAAAGCACAGCTTAATATGGACTTAGATCGCGATCGAATTTCAAAAATTGACGATCGACTTGCCGGCATTAATGAAGAACTGAGTTGGCGCATACCGGCCCTAGCGTTGGAAAAAACACTTGGAAATAACGGTGTTGGTACGTTGTTACTCGGTAATGGTCGAAGCTTTGGTGCGTTTGAACGCAATTCGCAGTTTGAGTTTTTTATTAAAGCCAACGGTGCACGGGGTGGTCGCCATATTTTCGGGACTTCGATCGACAAGAACTCTGACGGATTACAGCACGTTATCGCTTATGAATATTACGATGCTGAAACCCACGAAAACTATGTTCTCCTTGGCTTTGAGGACTTGTACGGCGAGCTTCGCCTAACTAGAGGTCAAAACCAAAACTCCGATCGAGATTTTAACGACGTGGTTTTTGTCGTTCGCGGTGTCACGAGTAATCTCACGAATGCTGTTGAAGTGTACGAAATCACGTCAACACTGGCTTTACTATCTGTTGCGGGGCTAAGTACTCTGAAATTGCGCCGCCGAAGCGACGTTCGTTAACGATATTTCGTACAAGTGCTTTTCTGTGAAACGCACTTCAATATCTTTACTGAAGTTGCGTTAAAAAAACTGTCGATCGCATCCAAGAATAGGAAGATTCCGTTTCTAGATTCATTACTTAAAAGCCATATAGCTTTGACATCTCGTACTAAACCTAACAGCCCCCATTAACTCGAATATTACTGAATTCAATCACTTTTCGCTCGAAGTTGCCAAAGTTTCAGAGACTCGGGTTGGACTCGATCGAGCTGATAGTTTTCTTCTAACGATTCACGAATTTTTTTAGGAGGATTAAATACCAAAACATCTTTCAAAGTTTCTTGAAGGTTGAAATTCTTGTTGTTTTTAACCTTAAAAATTTTTAACTGTTGTTCTGGCTTCAAATAATAACTCATTGCAAATAAATCTCCTTTATTTTTATCGAAACTAACAATCAACAAGTTACTATGCTGGTTGATATAGTTAGCAGCTTGCCACTTTTGATACGCATTAGCCTTATTCCACCAAGATGAAGCCTGGCTGTAACTAATACAGGATGCTAATCCAGAGATAAGAATAAAGCTTAAAATAACTTGCCCTGTTGTCGATCTTTTATCAATTTTTAAACTTATTGCATAAGCTACGATTATTCCTAAACAGATTAAAAATGGTATTTGATATCGAACAATCTTAGACAGCATATAATCAGCAACAATTGCAGGAATTATATTCATTAATAAAAAAACAATAAAAATTGCTGAAACAAAAAACTTGGCATCCTGATTAGATTTTTTCCAAAAAAAAGCAACCGAAAATATTATTAAAATTAAAAAAATGCGACCATTAATATCCAAAAGATTGCCAGCTTTTTGAAAAAAAGAATTGCTGTCATAAAATATTGTCAAAACACCACCATACCAACTCTGGATTTGTTTCAAAATTCCTAAAGATTGCTGCATCCAAGAAGTTGTATTTTTGACAGTTTTCAATCGAAGTGCAATAGAAAAAATCCAGGGGCTGAATAACAGTGTTGAAACCCCGAAAGCAGTTAGCAGCCTTTTAAAGATAATTGAAAGTTGACAATTTTCTCGGCAAAAGACATAAATTCCATGGGCAACTGCGAGAAATATCGAGAACAAATGGGTGTAAAAAGCTATGGTAAGGGTTATGGCATATAGAACCCAATTTTTCCATTTTGGATTTTTGACTGCCCGCAACACCATTACACTAGACAAAAGTATTGCCAAAGTCCAAAGACTGTAGGCGCGAGCTTCTTGAGCGTAAACGAGATGAAACGGAGATACCGTCATTAACATTGTAGCGATTGAAGCTATGCTAGTTACGGCAAACAATTCCATGACCAACCAATAGAAGGCAGGAAGACACAGCACACTAAAGACAGCAGATAAACTGCGAATCGTCCCGATTGAATCTCCAAACAGTCTCACCCAAAAATGCACCAATACATAGTACAAAGGGGTTTGATGGGGTTGTTTTTGTGTTACAGTAATTGTATCAAAAGCCGTTTTGTTAGTATGAATTCGGAGTGCATCTCGGAGCTTAAATGCCGTTATCACCTCTCCATTAAACAGGGTTTCAGATATCTCCTGATTTGACAGTCCAGCGATGCGAATTGAAGTAAAAGCTTCGTCGTGCCAGTATACTTTTCGATCGAGATGTATAAAACGAAATCCGATCCCCAAAACGAGGAATAACGCCAACCAGGCTCGTAACCATTTTGGAGGCAACCACGTTTTAGGAATTATCATTAATGTGTCCTAATTTGTTACATAGAACTTAATTCAAACGCTCGATCGATTCGTGTTTGGGATCGAGAATCTTTTGTCCCCCTTTCACAAATTTCACCGCCATTGAAATTTTCGGCGCTTTCCCAAACACCATCGTGACTTCTCCAACTCCAAAATGCTCGTGAACGATGCGATCTCCGACTTTCCAATCTTTCGTCAATATCGCCGTGTTGGAATTTGCCATTTTGGCTCTCGGCTTGCGCTGCCGCTTGGGTTTAATTGTATTACCGACTAAAAATTCTTTAGGCAATTCGTCTAAAAACGGTGATGGCAACGCGCTTTGATACGATCCCCACAGACTCCGATTCAAAGCGTGCGTGAGAAACAATTGTTCTTGCGCGCGCGTAATGCCGACGTAACACAAGCGCCGCTCTTCTTCCAACGCTCGCGGATCGCTTTTACTACGGAAGTTTGGAAACAGTCCGTCTTCCATTCCCACAACGAACACGACGGGAAACTCTAATCCTTTGGCTGAATGCAATGTCATCAGTGAAACCGCCGACTCGCCTTCGTTGAGATTATCTAAATCGGAAGCGAGAGATGCATTAGCTAAAAATCCTTCTAAAGAGGGATCTTCATTATCATCAGCGTACTGTTGCATCGCGTTGTACAACTCTTCAACATTTTGTCGCCGGTTGTCGGCTTCTTCTGTACCTTCTTGCTTCAGCGCCTCTAGATAACCCGACGTTTCCATAATATCTTTGAAGATGTCAGTTGCGTCGGTTTTATTCAACTGTTCTTGTTGAGCTTTTAAGATATTGGCAAAACTTAAAATGGCTTTCGATCGAGTTCCTGCAACAGTCTTCACCGAGGTTTCGTCGCTGAGAATTTCCCACAGTGGAACCCCCAATTGTTGAGCGATGGTGTCGAGTTTATTGAGTGTTGTTTTACCGATGCCCCGTTTGGGCGTGTTGATAATGCGCTTGAGACTGACCGTGTCAGATGGGTTGATAACGACACGCAAATAGGCTAAGACGTCTTTGATTTCTTTTCGATCGTAAAAGCGCAATCCACCGACGATCTTATAGGGAATTCCCAATTTCACGAGATCCTCTTCAAAACTGCGCGATTGGGCGTTCGTGCGATAGAGAATTGCAAATTGTCCCCAGTCGAGTTCTGGGTTTTCAGTATTAAGGACGCGAATCTGTCCGACAACGAAATTGGCTTCCTCTCGATCGTCGTCGGCTCGATACACGCAAATCGGTTCTCCCTGACCCCGTGTCGGACGCAGGATTTTATCGATGCGTTCGGTGTTGTTTTCGATGAGGGTATTGGCGACTTCTAAAATCGTTTCCGTCGATCGATAGTTTTCCTCGAGTTTGACCATCGTTCGCGTTCGATCGTCCGACAAACCATCGCCGAAATCCTCTTGGAACTCCAACAAGATCGTAAAGTCTGCCATCCGAAAACTGTAAATCGACTGATCGACATCGCCGACGACAAACACCGATCGATTGTCCCATCGATCGAACGATCGAGGCGCTTCACCGTTCGCCACCAACAGCCGAATCAAGTCGTACTGCGTGCGGTTGGTATCTTGATATTCATCGACGAGAATATGTTGAAACTTCGAGTGCCAATATCCGAGTACCGATTCGTTTTGTCGGAACAATTCCACCGGAACGCGGATGAGATCGTCGAAATCGAGAGCGTTGTTTTCCGCGAGTTTGTCCTGATAAACGCGGTAAACCTCCGCAATTGTGCGCCCTCGATAGTTCGGTTCGTTGCGCTCTAAATCTGCTGGCGACCAGCCTCGGTTTTTAGCGTTACTAATCGCATAGCGAACGGTTTTTGGGTTAAATTTCTTATCGTCGAGATTGAGTTGGTGAACGACGATTTCCTTGACGAGAGATTGTGCGTCCGACTCGTCAAAAATCGAAAACGATCTCGTCCATTCCCGGCCGTTTTCGTCGCGATACTTATTAATATCAAAACGGAGAATTTTCGCAAAGAGACTGTGGAACGTCCCGATCCACAGCGGTTTGATATAAGTTCGCCAAACGTTCGATCGAATACGAGTTTGCTCGTCCGCTTCCAGGACTTCGAGTGCTTTTCCATGTCGTTCGAGCGCGGTTCGGTGTGCGAACAGCGTTTCGATACGCTCTTTCATTTCCCGCGCCGCCTTGTTCGTAAAGGTGACGGCGAGAATATTTTCCGGATTGACGCGATGGTTGAGAATCAAATTGGCAACGCGATACGTCAACGCCCGCGTTTTTCCCGATCCCGCTCCCGCCACGACGAGTAACGGCCCGCAAAAGTGTTCGACAGCGGTACGTTGAGAGGGATTGAGTTGGCTGAAAATATCGGCAGTTGCCATCGCGTTCGGACTCGAAATCAAGATAAAAGAAGGTAAAATTTAGAGGTCGTGCGAGAAAAACTCGAGCTACGGTTCCCGAACACTTCCAAACTTGGAAACACGCCGAAGAAACACGAATTATCGAGTAATCCATTCGATCGAACTGGAAGTTCGGCTCAAAGCATCTAGAAAAAGGCTATCACGATCGACGGGTTCGGGCTATCCGTCAAAGCGTTAACCGATCCGTTTCGATCGAAGATAACGTTTATCGTTTGCGAGAATGGTTTACGAATTTTGCGAGGGTGCAACTCGCAAATCGACGACGAGCGGTCGGTGATCCGAGCCGACATCGGGGCCAGTTCGGACGTTCGTCACTTGAATCTCTGGACTCAGCAAACAGTGATCGATAGGAATCGAAAACAGCCACGCGATCTGTCGGGGAAGTTTGTTAAACGTATTTTGCGTCGGCCAACTCGGTAAAATTCCGAATCCCTGACGAGCGTTCTTAAGTCCTGTGCGCTGAATCAACTGTTTGTAGTACGGCGACCACATCGTTACGTTTAAATCTCCGAGAACGAGGGTTGTTTGCGTTAACGTCTGTACGTACTCTCCGAGTCGATCGAGGTGTTGGTTGCGCGACTGAAACCGCCAGAATTTCACAGGGGGAAGTGGGTGTGTCGCCACGATCGATAACCGTCGACCTTCAACCTCCAGTTGACTGACGATACTTGCCGTTTGTTGGTTGCCAAACCATTTTAATTGTGGATCGATCGGTTCTTGTTTTCCATAAATCACAACGCCACGACTCTCGAAGGTTTCCGAACTGAATCGATAGGGCAAAATATCGCGAAGGGTATCGAGCTGTTCGGACCAGGGATGGTTCACTTCGATAAAAACAGCAAAATCGGGGTGTTCTTGGCGGACGAAATCGAGGACTCGATCGAACTGTCGGTTGTGATTGTGAAGGTTGCTGACGAGAACGCGCAAATTCGACGAGGGTTGAGGAACAAATCGCGCTGGGGGCAGATACCACGGCAAAACTTGCACGGCTAAGACTGCACTACAAAAGATCCCAATCCATACAAATCTCTGCCAGCGGCTGAAAACTAAAACGACCAGTGCGACTAAACTCAGAATGAAATATTGAAGTTGAAAGTGAGAGCCGAGTTCGAGATAAATCGGCCAGCCATAGCGGGATGTCAACCATCCAAAAGTTGCGATTCCGACAGTCGTAACGAGCGCACCTGTTGCAATAGCTTTGTTTGGATTTTTGGGTGAATAATGCTGAAGGTTCATAGCCCTTGAGATTGACGACAACGACAACCAACGAAAGATGTTTTCATCCTCAAAAAACGATCGCCATAGTTTGGGGTTTTGACGGATTGAGCGAGCCGAATACATCCTTAAAAATGCAACCCAGATTGTGAAAAATTATGACAATTCCCTACAAATTCCGTCAAAACCATCTGTTTTCGTCCGAAAGACTCATAGAAACCAAACAACAGATACGACGATGTCCGGAACGATCGAGCGATCTCGCCACGTTTCCCGACAAGACCACTTTACGCAAAGGAGAGTGCATCGATATGTCTGAGATGTCTCAATTTTTTGACGGCATGGCAACTGTTTCAAAAACCATCCGTCCGCCATTTGCCGGTCGAGTTCACTTTCGAGGAACGTGGTGGAACGCAGTCTGTCAGTCTTCGACCACGTTGAATCCAGGCGACCTCGTGCGCGTCGTCGATCGTGAAGGCATTACCCTAATCGTCGAACTCGTTTCGAGAATATCTACTATCGAATCCCCTGAAACGATCGTTCACCTCGAATCAGACGAAGTGCGCGAAAGTTGAACGACAGCTTTGAGCGTCGCGGGGATTTCCCGCAGGCTGTACGACACCATCGACGCACGAGTATAAATTCCCCAATCCGCAACCCCCAATCCCACCGCATCGATCCCCAATTGTCGAGCCGTATAGATGGCTCTCGGAAGGTGATACTGTTGGGTCACGAGAACCGCTCGATCGATCCCGAATTCAGTTTTCGCTCGCCAACAGGTTTCGTAAGTACTCAATCCCAATCGATCGATCCAAATATCTTCCCTCGGCACTCCCCGATCTTCCGCATAACGACGCATAGCATCGACTTCGTTGTAGTCGGGAGATTGGTTGTCCCCGGACATCAATAGCACTTCAACCTTCCCGCGATGGTAGAGATCTACACCCGCTTGCACGCGATCGGCGAGCATTGGAGTCGGCGTACCGTCGTCCCAAACCCCCGCACCGAAAACGATGGCAACAGACTGAGGTTCGACCCGATCGAAGTCAGCAAAACGATAGGGACGGGTAGCGAAGTTAACGTAGAAAAATAACAGGAAAGGGATCGCCACGAAAAGCAGTAAAACGATCCCTCGCAATGATGAAAATTGAATCGACACGGCAACTCACACGCTGATAAAGTTGCCGCTCAAATCGGCGGACGTTGCGTTGAGCGTCACCGTTAACACCGGGCCGTCTACAATGCGTACAAAGGTCACTTCCACCAAACCGTCGCCGTTCGGATCGAGATTGATGTCACCGAGTCGCTCGGCGAGTCCTTCGCTGATGAATTGGCTTTCCACAATTTGCAGGGGCAGGCTAAACGGTTGCAACACGAGATTGCTTTCTGTCAATCCGTCCGTCAACGCGATCTTGTCGCCCTCTGCCCCGTTGAAATCGACAATGGCATCCGTGAGAAACTGACCGCTGGTTGGGAGGCGGTTCGGATCGTTGAGTGCAACATCGGTTCGAACCAAGAAAACATCGGCGCCCCCATCTCCTCTTAAGACGTTGATGCCGAAGTCTCCCGTTAGGGTATCGTTACCCGCTCCACCCACGAGAATATCGTCGTCCTGGCCGCCGAACAGGAAATCATTGCCATCGTCTCCCACCAGAACGTCCGCTCCGATGTTACCGGCGAGGAAATCGTCCCCAGCACCGCCGTTGACAACATCGTCATCGCGACCCGCTGCGATTAAATCGTTGCCATCGTCTCCTGAGAGAACGTCCAGTCCGGCATTTCCCGTCAGAATATCGTCGTTGGTGCCTCCAGCAATGGTATCGTTTCCTGCCAGACCCACGATGGTATCGGGGAGGTCACTGCCGTTGAGGACATCGGCCTCTACACTTCCAATAATGAAATCATCCATTGTTCTTTCTCGTTGAAACAGTCAATCCAGTTAACACGGATGCCACCCTGCTCGACCCAACAGCATCATCTCAACGGAAGCATCGCAGATTGCTGTCAGCGTTTCCTTCCCAAACGAACGTCCCCCTTACCGGTTGGGTAAGGGGGAAAGTGGAGGATCTAGTTATCGTAGATCCGGGCTTCCGGTGCGTCGGGATATTCTTCGCAGTATTCCTCGAAAGCTGTCTTCATCAGACGTTCGGCTTTTTGGTGTGCGGCTTCAGCTTGCAGCTCTTCGACAATGTCCCAAGCCGCAGCGCAGTCTTTCGATCGAGGGCCTTTTTCGGCACAGATCGATCGAGCTTCCTCGATCGCCGCTTGAATTTGCTCTTCGAGTAGGACACTGCGAGGGCTATCGATAAAGTCGCTTTTTTCGAGGATGTCAGATACCGAGATGGTACCGAGAAGCGTTTCTTTAATCACGGGTGCGAAGTGAATCCCCGTATTGGCAAACAGGCGAGCGACGTACTCGACACACAGGTCGGGATTCACGACGATGCAGGGTTTGCTCATGATTTCATAAACCCGCATCGATTTGGGATCTCGGCCGAACGCTACGACTTTGTAAGCGACGTCCGTTTCCGTCACGATGCCATAGGCATCGGTGTCTGTCCGCCGCTCGACGATGAGCGCACGGGTTTTCTTCTGTTTCATCAACTGCACGGCTTCGGCGACGGTAGCGGAACCACGCACCGTTACCACGTCAGTGTTCATAATTTCTAAAGCTTTCATCGTTTCTGATATCTCCCCAATCAAAAAAACCTCAACTAGCCTATCCCGTTCGGGGAATTCGATCGAGCCTAGAGACTGATTCGTTCGCTCGGATGCGGTAGGGATGACTCTCGAAGCGTGGAGCGAGCGTCAAAACAAAGCGTTGAAGGACTTACTGTTTCACATTGATTTTGAATGAATTTCTTAATAATTATAACAACAACCGATAGGGGAGCCTCTTTTTAATTCCAAAAACGTTACAATAAAAAAGTATAAACCCCGTACTTTTCTAAATTTCAAAAATACCACAATATTGTGGATTTTACTTATTAAAAATTGGCTTTATTTTGGGATCATCTGTAAAAGTACGTAGATCTACAGATGGCAAGTGTGAATTTTCTCTAGGATAACGCAATCGAGCGATGGGCTAACGGCTATGAACAGTTATCGAGAACTCATTGAAGACTATACAGCTGGAAAACGAGATTTCAGCGGCAGCAACTCGATCGGCGGGGATTTCTCGCAAGCGTACCTTAAAGGCATCGACTTCTCAGGTGCCTATCTCAACTCGACCCGATTCAGCCGAGCCGTTTTAGACGAAGCGAAGCTCGTTGGAGCCTATTTGTGCGGCGCCGATCTCAGCTATGCAAAACTCTACAAGGCAAATCTGCTCGACGCCGATCTCACCAAAGCTCGACTCAACGGAGCCTATCTCGTCGGCGCGAACCTCGTCGGCGCTCGATTGAGCGGAGCGCTGTTGAGGAACGTCAACCTCAGACTGGCGAACCTCCAAGGGGTAAACCTCTGCGGTGCCAACCTCACGGAGATCAACCTGCGCGGCGCGAACTTGCGGGGGGCGAACCTGAGTTGGGCGAACTTGAACGGGGCGCGGTTGAGCGGTGCCGATCTCAGCGGGGCAAACCTCAACGGCGTTCAGCTACGAGAGGCATACCTCAACGGCTCAGACTTACAGGGACTCGATTTAGACGGTGTCGATCTCAGGGGAGCCAAATTAAGCGGATCGAACCTGAACGGGGCGAATTTGAGTGCGGCGAACCTGAGCGAAGCCCAACTACGAGTTGCGTTTCTGCAAAATGCCAACCTGCGTGCTGCTAACTTAGAGACGGCCTTGCTCGCACGGGCCAACCTGAACAGTGCGAGCCTTCCCAAAGCCAATTTACAAAACGCCGACCTCAGCGAAGCCGATCTCAGCAACGCGAATTTGAATCTCGCCGATCTCAGCGGTGCGAACCTAACCCGAGTCCATTTACAAGGATCGTACTTGTGGAAGGCGAAGTTGGATAAGGTCAACCTGTTTCAGGCGGATCTTCGAGATGCCAGTCTGCGCAACGCTATGTTGAATGCCATCGACTTACGAGAGTCGGTATGGACGGGGGCAACGATGCCCGACGGAACGCGACACGAACCCTACGAAGCGATCGAGTTACCGTCCTTTTGGGCGCGTTCGATCGCTTAAAAATCGATACGCTCCGGAGCGCCCCCCCTTACAATTTGGTTGGATGGAGTTTTGTTGCCCCGTTCCGGAGCGTATCGACGCTTGATAAACCGTGTTGCTGAAATTTTTCGGATTGACTCGGAAGCCTTCGAGCTGGCTTCCCCGTCGGCTTTGGGTTTCGCTCCTAGAACCCCGACGACTCGCCCTCTTTGAAGCCTGTCTGATTGGAATTGTTTCTGGCTTAGCCGCTGTCCTGCTCAAACAGGGCGTCGGTACCTTGGGCGGTTGGCGCGTCCAACAGTGGGAGGGGATTCCTCCTTGGGTGAAATTGCCCCTATTCGGTCTCGTGGGGGGATTGGTGGCTGGCTGGGCGATCGATCGATTTGCCCCCCAAGCTACCGGAAGCGGTGTCTCCCACGTCAAAGCCGAACTCGAATCGCCTCAAGGCGCACGACAAGCCAACGCCTCCCTCAACCTCCGCCTCGCGACCATCAAACTCATCGGTACGATCCTCGTTGCCGGGTCGGGATTGACCCTCGGCCGTCAAGGCCCCACCGTTCACGTCGGTGCAGCCCTGGCCGCGTCCCTCAGTCGTTGGATTCCCACCTCCCCCACCTTCCGCCGCCAAGCCATTGCTGCCGGAGCCGCTGCCGGACTCAGTGCCGGATTCAACGCACCCATTGCCGGGGTGCTGTTCGTCGTCGAAGAACTGCTGCACGACGTATCTGGCTTGACCTTGGGAACAGCCATACTCGCTTCATTCGTCGGCTCGGTGGTTTCGCGCTTGCTGGGGGGAAGCAACTGGGATCTCAATCTCGAACAAACGGTCTCTCAAGCCCACTTTTCCGCTCTCGATATTCCGTTTCTGTTCCTGTTGGGGCTTCTCACAGGCGTTTTGAGCGGTTGGTTTAACCGAGGGATCGTCACCAGCGTCAATTTACACCGACGTTTACCGTTCGGTTTGCCGGGACGCATTGCCTTAGCCGGCTTAATTTCGGGGATCGCCATTGCCTTTCTTCCGGTTCAGTTTCGCGACAATACGGGATTGCGCGAATTTCTCATTACCGGTCAAGGCAGTATCAGCCTGATTGCCATTGCCCTTGTGGTGAAGTTCGTCCTTACCCTCGTCGCCTACGGTTCCGGTGCGTCGGGTGGGCTGTTTGCACCCACGCTGATTTTAGGCTCGGCCTTGGGATCGTTAGTGGGACAGTGCAGTTCGATGCTGTTCGGTATCGGCGATCCGACGACTTTCGCGTTAGCGGGAATGGGCGCGTTTTTCGGAGCCGTGGCGAAAGTCCCGATTACGGCAATCGTCATCGTGTTTGAAATTACCACCGACTTTAATTTGGTGTTGCCGTTGATGATCGTGTCGGTGCTGGCGTATCTCGTCGCCGAACAGGTCTCGAGTGGTTCGCTGTACGATCGACTGCTGGCGTTGCGCGGATGGCAAGGAGAACGACAAACCACCGAAAATCAGGTGTTGTCGGAAATGGTTGCGGTGCAGGTGATGCAGCGGAAGGTGGAAACCCTCGACAGCCAGATGACCTTGAAAGACGTGCTGGCTGCTTTCGCTCGATCGACCCATCGCGGTTTTCCCGTGGTTGAAAATGCCAAACTCGTGGGGATCGTGACGCAAGCTGATTTGACGAATATCTCAAAACGCCAGCTTCCGGAAAATACGCCCCTAGAGCAGTTGATGACACCGCAACCGGTGACCGTGCGCCCGGAAGATTCCCTCGTGCGCGTGTTGTATTTGCTCGATCGACACAACATCAGCCGCCTTCCCGTGGTCGAAGGACGGCGTTTAGTCGGAATCGTGACGCGCAGCGATATCATTCAAGCGGAATCGCGGCAGTTGACGGGACAGCACGATGCGTTTGACAAACTCGAACCGTCGTATCCGGTGTATCTCACCCGCGATCCGGCTGTGGGACAGGGTCGGTTGTTGGTTCCCGTGGCCAATCCCCAAACGGCACCGTTACTGTTGCGGTTTGCGGCCTCGATCGCCAAAACCTACAATTACGAACTCGAATGTTTGCAAGTCGTTTCAGTTCCAGCGCATCGAACGCCGTCGGAAACCCCCGTCCGAACGACTGCGAGCCGTCGTTTGCTCAAGATTGCCGCTCGTGTCGGGCGTAAGTGTAAGGTTCCCGTTCACACGCAAGTTCGGGTCGCGCACGACGTAGCGACAACGGTTCTGGAGACGATTCGAGAGCGTCACATCGATAAGCTCGTCATGGGATGGCAGGGGGGAATCGGAGGGGGGTTCGGCCAGGTGGGAGATCGGTTATTGCGTGAAGCACCTTGTGAAGTGGTGTTGGTGAAGTGGGGCAGTTTCACGCACTTTGAAGCCAGAGCGTCAAAACTCGTTCGGCTCGATCGATGGTTAATTCCGATTAGTGGTGGAGCGAACGCTTTGGCTGGCTTACAGCTGTTACCGTCGTTGGTGTCGTTAGGCGATCGACCGATGGTCCGGCTGTGTCAAGTGTTTCCACCCTCGCCGAATTCGCCGAATACCGAATTGCTCGATCGAACGGCCGAAATCCTCAACAGCCAGATCGATTGTCCCGTGTTTGCCTTTCCCACCTACGGCTTATCGGTGGCTGATGCGATTGTGGACATCGCTCGATCGAATGACTACGATGCCATTCTCGTCGGTGCCAGTTGCCGCAGCTTGCTCCACAAAGCCCTTCAAGGTAACATTCCCCGCTCGATCGCCCGTCATTGCGACTGTACGGTAATTTTGGTGCGCAGCGAGGACGTGGTGGGAGATGAGGGAGAGTTGAAAAATCGTCAATCGTAAATTCTCTAAGATGAGATGATGGGAAGGTTTCTACTCGATCCGCAAGTATGAAAGCATTCGTTACTGGGGCCACTGGTTTTACAGGATCGCATCTAGTAAAGGCATTACTCAAACAGGGACATACGGTGACAGCCTTCGTTCGTCCGTCATCGCCCAACCTCTGCCGGTTGGAAGGATGCAACGTGAATCTAGCGTATGGCAACATCACCGATGAAGACCGTGTAAAAGCGGGTATGGCGGATGCTGATTGGGTGTTTCATACCGCTGCCTTCGTCGAACTCGGCCTCGTGGACGATGCGAAAATGGAACGGGCAAATGTCGAGGGAACCCGTGCCGTTTTAAACGCCGCTCGCGCTGCCAACGTCTCAAAAATGGTGTATTGCAGTACCATCGGCATTTACGGCGACACCCAAGGCAGAGTCGTCGACGAAACCTTTCAACGCACGCAAAAAGACTTTTCCTCAGCTTACGATCGAACCAAATACATCGCTCAAAATGCAATCGATCGAGCGGCTGCTGAAGGTTTTCCCGTCGTCAGCGTCATGCCCTCGGGTATTTTCGGCGCGGACGATCCCCACTTCGGACCCGTGATTCAAAACTTTCTCAAGGGCAAACTGCGCGTTTGGGCGGGGGGCGAGCGCGTGACGGGAATCGTTCACGTGGACGATCTCGCCGAAGCCATGATTCTCGCGGCTGAAAAAAGCGCCCCTGGAGAACACTACATTCTCTCCGCTGGCGATCTCACCACGCGAGAAATGTTCGACATCCTCAGTCAAGCCTCGGGGATGCCCGCCCCCCGCGAATTGCCCGAACCCCTGGTGCGGTTTATCGGTAATGTCCTCGATGTTATCGGACGAGTTATCCATTGGAACCCGCCCCTGAGTCGGGAACGGGTTCACTATGTTTACGATCGATGCGTTCGTGTCGATGGCAGTAAAGCGCGGCGCGTTCTCGGTTGGAACCCTCGTCCAGTCGAACAGACCCTTCGAGAAATCGTCGCCGCTGCTGGAAGCTAAGCGTTCGCGTCCGACGTTAAAACAGCTCGTTTGCCGCGACACCGCAATATTTGCCTTTGGCGACATGGCTCGATGCCGGCACGTCAGAACTCGATCGCGATTTCAAACCGCACCGCGATATTTACCAATGGTTTCCCCTTCTTCCGTTGCGATGGAGGAAGGGTTTCGATCGTACCAGATGTCGCGATAACAGAATTTCATGAGATCCCCTTGAAAAAGGTCGATCGAAAAGCATCGAAACGTCTAGAGCGCCAGTACAGAAGTAATGGTAGGGTGTGTTACGCGGCTGAAAAATGGGTTGAAAATCCAGTTAATGAGCGTAACGCACCCAGCACTTTTGTACCGCTGCTCTAGTTGAAGGCAGTTTCAGACTGAGATAAGCCCGAAGCGCCTACTTCTGCCACCGATCGACAGAACAGCGTCATGCGACGGTGATTGTTCGCGTGGCGACGACGAGCTGTCAACATCCGTGCTTTTTGCTGCGTATCCATCTGCAAACCTCCGTTCGTTAAAAAATTTTCAAAAAAATCTGTAACAAATTACACTTTTTTCCCTTATATCATAACCTCCTCACAAATACCCCGGGTTAACGTCTCACTAAAAATGGATGATGAGGAAATGATGAGAAACTTCCAACGTCCTCACTCCCAACGTCCTCACTCATTACTCTTCAATGTTTAAGGGTGTTTCGTACCGTCCGGTAATGTCGCGCCTTTTAAAATTGCGCCGTCGAGGTTCGCTTGATAGAGATTGGCACGAGAGAGATTTGCCCCAGTAAGGTTAGCTCGAGCGAGCGTTGCCTCCGTCAAATTCGCCATACTCAGGTTCGCCCCCGCCAAATTTGTCCCCGTCAGGTTCGTAATTCGCAAACTGGCTTCCCGTAAATCCGCCTGAGCTAAATTCGCAAACCGCAAATTCGCCAAATAAAGATTCGCCCCAATGAGGTTCGCCCCAATGAAACTGGCTTTCGTGAGATTCGCCCCCATCAAATTCGCCACACACAAGTTTGCCAAACTCAAATTCGCACGGTACAAATTGGCATGACACAGCGTCGCGCCGACGAACTTTGCCAACGAGCAAACGGCAAAACTGAGATTGGCATCCCGCAAATCCGCCTCTCCCAAATCAGCCATCGTCAAATCCACTTCCCGCAAATCGGCGCGAATCAACTCGACATCCGACAAATCCGCCTGGCGGAGATTGCTGGTATAGAGGAGCGCGTCCGTAAAATCGGCGCGGTTGAGTTTCGTTTGTTGGAGTTTCGCCAGAGAGAGATCGGCTTTAACGAGACTCGCCTCCGTAAGATCGGCGCGCGTCAAGTTTGCTTCCTTGAGGGAGGCGCAACGCAAATCCGTCGTGTAGAGAATGGCTTCCGTGAGATTGGCTCGATCGAGAAACGTATTTTCTAAGTTCGCCAAACACAGATCGGCTTGAGAGAGATTCGCATCCGTTAAATCACAATTCTGGAAGTTAATCTCGCGCAGGTGTCGCTGGATGAGATTTTCCCCACGCAAGATCGCACAACTTCCCGGCATTGCCTCACGCCACTGATTCCAGGCGTTCGGGCCGCTTTCTAGAATGTCAGTGGGCGCAAAAGAGTGAGAGGTTCCCATCCGCAAGGTAGACGCTATTTTCGTTCGCGTGCTTCGGTACGTAACACGATCGTTCTACGCTTGATACACCGTAACATTACGGAGTATCGCGCGATCGAATCCATCCGCGAGATCGAAGCCGGACGAAAACTCAGGCGAGGGTGTAACGCTATCGATCGAGCGATGTCAGTACTCATGTTGTGTTCTCAAACGATGCTATGGCTCTCGATAGTGCTACGCACCGCGATTGCGATCGACTCCCTCCCGGACGCTTTGGTCTTCCCATCTTGGGGCAAACGCTCCAGTTTTTCTTCGACTCGGATTTCGCCCTCAACCAGTATCGCCGCTACGGCCCGATTTTCAAAACTCGCCTTTTCGGACAGCCAACTGTCTTTTTTGTCGGCCCCGAGGCGGTCGAAGCCGTACTATCAAGTCAAATGGATTGCTTTTCCTGGGGCGAAGGTTGGCCGGCACACTTTCGGATTTTGTTGGGCGAATCGCTGTTTTTGCAAGACGGCGAAGAACACCGACGCAACCGCAAGCTGATGATGCCCGCGTTTCACGGAGCCGCCTTGGCGCAGTATTTCGACACGATGATGTCGATCTCTCAACGATACATCGATCGATGGGAAGCACTCGAGCGGTTCGTGTGGTTTGAGGAAATGAAACAACTTACCTTCGAGATCGCGTCAGAACTCCTCGTTGGGGCTGAATCGGGGGAAGACGTGGCCCGGTTGAGCCGCTTGTTTACCGATTTAACGAACGGTTTGTTTTCACTGCTGGCCGTACCCATTCCCGGAACCCGCTTCGGCCGGGCGATTGCCGCTCGAAATCAGTTGTTGCAGCATATTGAAACAGTTGTCCGACAACGCCAGCAGCACCCAACCCGGGATGCGTTGAGCTTGCTCGTCCAAGCACGGGACGAAGATGGAAATACCTTCAGCCTCGAAGAATTAAAGGCTCAAGCCATGTTGCTGCTGTTCGCCGGCCACGAAACGACTACGTCAATGCTGACTTGGTTGTGTTTGGAGTTGGGACGACACCCGCAGATGTTGGAACGAGCGCAAGCGGAACAGATGGAACTCGCCGATCGAGGAACGTTGGATCTAGCACAACTGTCGCAAATGCCTTATCTCGATCGATTGTTGATGGAAGTCGAGCGGTTGCACCCTCCCGTCGGGGGAGGGTTCCGTCGTGTCGTCAAACCGTTTGAATTCGGTGGATACTGCGTTCCGGCCGGTTGGCTCGCTTTGTATTCAATTATCGCAACTCATCGCCTTCCGGAACTGTACCCCGATCCCGACCGTTTCGATCCCGATCGATTTGTCGCTCGCGAAGCCGTTCGAGGCGAGCGTCGGCTGAAACCCTACAGCTTAATTGGTTTTGGCGGAGGCCCTCGTGTGTGTTTGGGGATGGCGTTTGCCAAGTTAGAGATGAAAATCGTGGCTTCGCTCTTACTACGCGATTACGAGTGGGCGCTTTTACCCCACCAACGATTAGAGGATATCGTCGTTCCGACGCGACGACCGAAAGATGGATTGCGCGTGAGGTTTCGTCGGCGTACTTGAGCGATCGTTCTGTGCTGAAGAACGATATGAGAGGGGCGTGCTTGACTCAAAAAGTACTCTCAACGGTGCCGATCGAATATTGTAAATCGCTGCGACGTTCGCGGGCAACCTAAAAGCTTGAATTGACAATCGTGCTTTGTAGACGATTCGATCTGAATTTTTGGAATAGAGAAACTTTTGTGGGGTTCCCGATCGTCGGCTCGAAACTCTATTTGAAATCCTGGACTTCGATCGCTCTGAATTTTGTGAAATCTCAAATGAAATTCAAAATGAGTCAATCTTACTCGAAACAAGGGTTTCCGATCGAATTGTCGAAGGTGGAAACTGGATAAAATCGCATCGAGAAATTCAGAATTCGGCATTCATTTCTCAACGACGACTCGATCTCGCTACTGAATCTCAACCGTTGTTGCGTACTCGTAACCTCGGAAGTTAGAGGGAAATTCGAGAGTGTACTCGCCATTTTGAGGTAGCTGCCCCGACCACGTCGGCTGGTTTTGCATCCCTGCCCCTCCCGTCAATTCTTTTCCAGTTGGCGACATCACGAGCGGTAACGGCCCTTCCGTCGCCGTGAGGGTCATCGTTTGTCCCTCAAAGGCGTCGAGATAATACTGATGGATTCCCGCTCCGATGAAACGATCTCGAAGGGTGGCAGACGCGGTGTTGGTGGCAAACTCGACCCGCGCGACTTTCTCGTTGCAACCGCTATCGGTGAGGTTTTGAAAGATCCAGCCTGGGACGGGATCGCTAATTTTCCACCAATCGCCCTCTTCTCCCTCGATCGAAACGAACACGCCGTTATCGAGCTGTCCGATGATGTTTCCGTCGGCGACTTGCGGCGTCGATCGAACGTTGAGAGGCGCGTCGGGATCGTCAACTCGTGCCATCGTCGTCAAGCAACTCACCACGCGCACAGCAGCGGCTTCGGGTTCGGCCGGTTCCGGCGTGGTCGTCGGTTCCGGCGTGGGTGTCGTGGGGATCGTAGCCGGGGACTGCTCGACGGGTTCCGGCGTGGGCGTTGCAGTGGGTGCTGCGGTGGGTGTTTCCGTGGGTGTTTCCGTGGGAACCGTAACGTCAGGAACCGCTGTCTCGGAGGGAATTGGCGAAGGGGTGGGATCGGAAACTGTCGTCTCAGAAGGATTGCGACAGCTACTCAATCCCCACAACACGGAAAGGGCAACGATCGAAGCAAGCGATTGGGAAAATTTCATGGGATCGGGAGCGTTGAGCCACGAACGAGTGCCGAGTGGGCGCATCGAGCGCATCTAGTCTAAGGAAAATGCTATCGCTTCAGGCAAACTCGTAGCGAGGTTAGACCTGCTGTCAATTATACGCCCGCCAGACAGGCTCCCTTCAAATCATCTGGTGTTCGACGAGTCCTCTTCCTTCATTCTCCCGCCGATCCGATCGAAAACGATCGAAAATGAGTGGGGATCTGGGGCTTGCCGTCGTTCCAAGGTTGTTGGTGGGAGAGATGGTTGCGATCGATAAATCGATCTGTTCTTTACAAATTGTAATCAAATAGATGCGGAGACTGATGGCCTCCCTTCGATGGATTGCCTATAGTTTGGCGTCGGGAATTTTCCGTGAAATCGCCAATTTTTAGCTTCGGTTTTACGAAGATTTAGAATTTATTTATAATAAAGCAAATCATAATTGGTCGATTCGATTGCACGAGCTAAACTGCTCGTTTTTAGAAATCGAGCGCAAATCGAAAAAAAGGGCGGTTGACGATGGAGCGAGAAAGATCGATGAACGTAGAAAAGCAAACGCCAGAAGAGCAAACGCAAGATCTCAAAAAGCGCCTCGATCGAGAGGTCTTGTTACATCGAATGACCAATCGCATTCGGCAATCCCTGGAGCTGCAAGAGATTCTGAATGCGGCGGCGCTGGAAACACGAGCTTTTCTCGACGTCGATCGCGTGAAAATCTATCGCTTCAACGCGGATGAGAGTGGAGAAGTTGTGGCGGAATCCGTAAATTCGGGGCGGTTGCCCTCGCTGCTCGGACTGACATTTCCGGCGGATGACATCCCCCAAGACGCACGGCGTAGCTTCGTCAAAGAGCGAACGCGAATGATTATCGACGTGCATCGACGCTCCGTCGGCTCGAGTGCGGCTGAGGGAGGCAATATTCCCTCAAACTACCGAGTCCTCGATTCCTGTCACGCCGAATATCTCACGTCGATGGGTGTTGCCTCGTCGTTGTGCGTTCCCATCCTGAACGGCCAGCAATTGTGGGGATTGCTCGTAGCTCACCACGTCGAACCCCGTCAGTACGATCGAGTCACACTGCAACTGGTGCAATCGATCGTCGATCAACTCTCGATCGCCATCGCTCACTCAGAACTCCTCGAGAAAACGCGCCGCCAAACCCGCCGTCAAGCTACTGTCAACCGCATTTCTGCACTCTTGCACGCCCAACCAACTGTCGAACTCGAAGCAGCACTCAGCGCAACCGTTTCAGCCCTCGACGGTATCGGAGGACGGCTGTACGTCGCCGCAACTCCCCCCCTTCACGTCTGCAGTGGCGTTAGTCCCGACTTTACCCCAGAGAGCGATTTTGTCCGAGCGTGCCAGCAATGGTGGTACGCACAAGGCAATCCGAATAACAGTTCCCAATCCAAGCCGATTCTCGAGACGGGAAGCCTACACGCGATCTCCGAACTCGATGACGTCGCCGAGGCCTTTAGCGATCTTGGCATTCGCGGGCTACTCGTCTTACCGCTACACTACCGGCAGCAGTTCCTCGGGTATCTGAGTGTCTTTCGACCCGAAACCGATACGGAAATTTGGTGGGCGGGACAGTTCGATCCCCACGAACGCCAGCAACGTCCGCGTCAGTCTTTTGCAGCTTGGCGACAACTCAAACGCGGCCAGTGTCAACCCTGGACCCAAGACGATCGACTATTAGCCTCGGAACTCAGCGAACGGTTTGCCTCGGCGATCCAACAACACTTACTTTATCGGGAAATCCAAACCCTCAACGCCAACCTCGAGCGACAGGTCGCCGAACGAACCGCCCAACTCCAAAAATCGCTCGAACTCACAGAAGCTCTCACGCATATCGCCGATCGCATTCGCAGTCGCCTCGATACCGATACAATTCTCAACACCATCGTCAGCGAAGTGCGCGATCTGCTCGATACCGATCGCGTGGTCGTTTACCAACTGCAAGACGAGAACCGAGGCAAAATTACCGTTGAAGACGTGCGCGAACCCTGGAAATCGATTCTCGGGACAGAGACCCCAACGGGCTGCTTCCCCTCAACGACCCGACACAAATACCAAACCGGGGGGGCGACCGCCATCGACGATATCGATCGAGCCGATTTGAGTCCCTGTCACTACGAATTTCTCGCCGACCTCCAAATCCGCGCCAGCCTTATCGTTCCCGTTCGTCGAGATGAAGAGCTGTGGGGATTAATCGTCGCTCACGAATGCCAGGGGCCCCGTCAATGGCGCACGCGGGAAGTTGAAGTGGTCGAACACTTGGCTCAACAAGCCGCCATTGCTATTGCCCAAGCCGAACTCTTCAAACAAAGCCATCAAGCAACCGAAACGGCGAATGCCAAAGCCACACAGCTCGAACTCGCTCTCGAAGAACTCAAACAAACACAAACCCAGTTGATTCAGAGCGAGAAAATGTCGAGTTTGGGACAGCTCGTAGCGGGGGTCGCCCACGAAATCAACAATCCCGTCAATTTCATCTACGGTAACCTCATCCACACCAGCGAGTACACCAAGGATCTCATCGACTTACTCGAGTTGTATCAAAAGCACTACAGCGACCCCATTCCAGAAATCGACGAATTCACCGACGAGATCGATATTGAGTTTTTGCTCGACGATCTACCACACATGCTGAAATCGATGAAACTCGGTGCCGAGCGTATCCGACAGATCGTATTGTCGTTGCGAAATTTCTCGCGCCTCGACCAATCAGACCTCAAGCCAGTGGACGTTCACGAAGGAATCGAGGGGACGCTGACGATCTTGCACCACCGCCTCAAGGCCAAGGGACACCGCCCTGCCATCGTCTTGACGCGAGACTATGGAAACTTACCGCCCGTTGAATGCTATGCCGGTCAGCTCAATCAAGTTTTTATGAATCTTTTGAGCAATGCCATTGAAGCCTTTGACGAGTTCGACGAAACGAAAGGAGACCGAACGATCTTCATTCGGACTGAGTCCATCGACAACCATTCCGTTCGCATTACGATCGGCGATAACGGCTGTGGCATTCCCGAACACACTCGAGCACGCATCTTCGACCCCTTCTTTACGACAAAACCGGTCGGCATCGGAACGGGTTTGGGCTTGTCGATCGGCTATCAGATTGTTGTCGAAAAGCATCACGGTCGTTTTGAGTGCAATTCTCAGGTAGGGGGCGGTACGGAATTTCGCATCGAGATCCCAGTTTCTCAAAACACGGCCCGTCAGGTTCAACACAGCGATCGAGCAACCTCTACCGCTAAGATATAAGCGAGCCCCCAGCTTTGCCAGCGCACAGCGAACCGTGAGCCGTGATGACCGGAGACCGGACGACCGGAGAATTTGCAATTTCCTCACCTCGTCGCCGTCTCATCTCACGATCGTTGAAGTTTGCTGAATTGGGGCAAACCCGGCAGGGACAGTGCGGCCAGCCATCTCCCACAAAATGATGATAGATCTCGATCGATGGGAACAATTGCGATCTTGCTGTCGCGACGAGGCAGCCTTCGATCGCCTCAAACAGATTTTGAGTGAAACCGGGGCGATTTCACCGACCGATCGCCCCTCATATCCCAAGTCTTCTCCAGAAGCCCTCGCTTTGGCGAAGGCTCAGCTTCAGATTCAACGCCAAACCGCCCTCGCGTCAGTCATCGCTCGCATCCGCGAATCCCTCGATCTCAACGATATTTTCAACACGACGACCCACGAACTCCGCCAACTGCTTCAAGCCGATCGAATTGCCATCTACCGCTTTTATTCTGACTTTAGCGGTGAATTTGTCGCCGAATCTGTCGGATCGCTCAGCACGCCTATCTTGTCCAGTCCCTCGGGCTGCAAGATCGCCGATCGTAAAAACGTTGGCTACCCGGCGTCAGTATCGTTATCGCCTCCGAAAAGAGTCGTCTTCGATGGGAACAGTCTTCCAATCCCCCAAAAGGGATTGTCTCCGGCTCAAATTCTGGAAGAACATGGCTCTCGCACGTCGACAATCGTGCCGATTTTGCAGGGAGAGTTCCTCTGGGGATTGCTGGCTGCGAGTCATTCGGATGCCGATCGCACTTGGCATCCCGACGAAGTCGAACTGCTCGAACACGTCAGCGTCAATCTCGGTGTTGCGCTCAAACAAGCCGAACTCCTCCAGCGAACGCAGCGACAGGCGCGACAACTCGCTAAAGCCGCCCGACGGCAACAAACCCTGACGGTCACGATCGAAAAAATCCGTCGATCGCTCGATATCGATACCATTTTTGAAACGACAACCCACGAGGTGCGAAAACTCCTCGATGTCGATCGGGTTGCCGTTTACTATTTCAATCCCGATTGGAGCGGACAGTTCGTCGCTGAATCGGTGGCGGAGGGATGGGAGCGCCTGTTGGAGTTGCAAGCGGCTGCCCCGCCCATGCAGGGCAGTTTGATGGCTTGTCCGAAAATGCAAGCGCTGCTCGAAAACCGCACGCCGCCACCATCGGATGAAGACCCTCGCGATCGTTCTCGTCAGGCCTTTACCGTCCAAGATGTCGATCGAGCGGGGTTTGACGATGCCTATCGATCGGTACTCAAACTCTATCAGTGCCGTGCCTATGCCATCGTTCCTATTTACCAAGGAGATGCGCTTTGGGGCTTGCTCGCGGCATACCACAACGCCAGTCCTCGGCGGTGGGAAGCGGCGGATGTAGAACTGCTCGTGCAAATTAGCGAACACCTCGGCGTTGCGTTGCAGCAGGCGGAACTGCTCGAACAAACACGAATGCAAGCCCGCCGTCTCGCTCAAACCTTGCAAGATTTGCAGAAAACGCAGACACAACTGATTCACAGCGAAAAAATGGCGGGCTTGGGGCAACTCGTGGCCGGGGTCGCACATGAAATCAACAATCCGATTAATTTTATTTACGGAAACTTGACTTACGTGCGCGATTACACTCAAGATTTAATCGATTTAATTCAGCTCTATCATGAAGAAAAGCCTGAGAATATCGAACGGATTAGTGAAAAAGTCGAAGAGATCGATTTAGAGTTTATCGTTGAAGATTTGCCGAACTTAATTTCTTCAATGAAAACAGGAACCGAGCGAATTCGTCAAATCGTTCGATCGCTACGTATTTTCTCTCGACTCGATGAAGCACAGAAGAAAACGGTCGATATTCACGAAGGCATTGATAGCGTTCTCTGGCTTCTCAAGCATCGCATTGAGGCCAGTCATAACGGACGCATTAAAGTCATCAAAAAATATAGCAAACTGCCACGTGTAACTTGTTATGCAGCCGAGCTAAATCAAGTGTTGATGAATCTTCTCAACAACGCTCTCGATGCTCTCAACGACCTGAAAACGTCCGATCGGCAACCAACGATTGCTATCGCGACGGAACAAATTGACGAAGAAACGATTGCAATTCGTATTGCCGATAACGGCTCGGGAATTCCCGAGCGCGTCAAACCGCGTATTTTCGATCCCTTTTTTACGACGAAAGCACCGGGAAAAGGAACGGGCTTGGGATTGTCGGTCAGCTATCAGATCGTAGTGGAAAATCACGGGGGCGAACTGAGTGTTAAAACCAAACCTGGGGTCGGGACAGAATTTATTATCGAAATTCCCATACGCGGATTTCCCGAAGATTTAGAAGTCAGTTAAAATCCTAAAATCACTCCTGTCGGAGCAGGATTTTTCCGATTTTCGGGTGCATCTTAATTTTAGTCAGAACTGAGGCGTAGGGTGTGTTAGCGGACGACAAAATTCAGCTGAAGTCGAGACAAATTAGATGCCCGCGTAACGCACCGACAACGATTTTTACCGTCTTGAGATGCACCCCGCTTTTCACCGTTCCATTTCTGTATCGGGTATACCATTAGAGGGCAGATGCAACTCCCAAAGGCCGAATTGGGGCGTTTGGACGACTAACGTTCCGCTATTCAGGGGTTGGTTGGCGTAGGGACTATCTAATACGGGACGGTCTTGTAACGCTCGATCGACGCCGTTAATTCTGGCCGTTGCGACAGGACGATCGGGCGCGTAGGTCATTTCTAGTCGATCGCCCCCAAAATTGGTATAGCTCAGAATGCCTTGGGATTCCCAAGCTTCATCGACGACAGCGTTTTTCTCCAAGGCTTCCACCAGTCGATCGAAGGTTGGATAATCCGCAACGCTCGCCACGTCGGTAATCCAAGCGGTATTGCCCCCCTGGGCGACCAAAGCCATCGCCTCGGAACGATCCTCAGAGACAGGGTTTTGTAAGACGACGCGATCGCCCCAGGGCCGCGCACACAGCCAAACGTTTTCGATGCGCCAGATATACCAATCGCCCGACGTTTGAGGTTCGCCGTATTGGCGGGGGATGACGAGATGCGATCGAGATCGAACGCCAGCTCTTCGATCTCGATCGCTCAAACGCAGTTGATATAAAACGGTTCCCTTTTCTTGAAGGAATCGATCGCCGGGACTGCGGCCAGTTGCCATCGGTGTGTGATAGGTTCCGCCCAAACTCACGACGGCGTTTTCAATCCCGTCGAGATCGCGAACGACGAGTTTATAGGTGGCGTATTGGGCGTTAATCGTGCCTTCACGTCGGTACGATCGACCGGGAATTACTAAAGTCCCCAAGGTGTAATCTGCTGTGGCGTAAAAGGTTTCCCAAAATTGATTGTCTTCGTGATAGCTGTAATAGGCGGGATGGCTGGCGTGCAGTTGAAAGGGCAACGGCACCGTTTTCTCGGCGATCGATCTCAGAATTTCCGGCGGACGATAGGAACTCGTTGCGGCGGGAATGGCTAACCGCAAGTGTTTGTCGCTCATTTGGGTGATGATGCGATCGATCGCCTCTCTATCCTGAGTCCCCCACCACATCCAAGCCACCGCACTCAGTCCGCTGTCCCAAGTCGCTCGATCGAAACCCCGACTTTCTGCACCGCCAACGGTTCCCCAACTCAACCGCAAAGCTGCATTGGCTGCCAGCCAATCTAACGCCGCTTTGGCTAATTTCCGTAACTGCGGGGTTTCGGCAAAATCGTAGAGGTTCAACAGTGCCCCGATGGTGTAGCCGGAATAAATTGACGAGTGAAATTCGCCCTGTCCGATCGTGAGATATTTCGACAGTTCCGCTCGCAGCCACGCTTCGTTCGTTGCCAAAAGATGGGGAGCGGCGACGGTGAAGCCGCTTCCATCCATCATCGCCAAGCCGGATAGGTATTGTTGGGAAATGTGGTTTTCAGTTCCGCCTTCTCCCCACTCCAAGACGCGCGAACTGGAGACCATACTTTGATACGCCTGGCGAACTTCGTCGGGCATTTCGTCGCGAAACAGAAAAAAAATCCGCACGTCGTACAGGCTGCGGAAGTGGTATAGATCGGGAGCCTCCCGCTCGAGCTTCAGCCACAAATCCCAAATGGGCTGTCGCCGTTCCGGTTCCGTCAAGCTCAGTTGCGCCAACATCGGCGGCAGTAAGTATTTATGCGGATCGCCGATTTGACGCGATCTCCACCATTCATCGAGTTCGGTTAAATCAGCGGCGGCGAGTTGCTGGCGAACTGCTAAGCTTCGCGCTTCAAACCCCCGTTCTCGTGCCTCGTCCTGCAGCGTGTCGGCCAGTTTTCCTGAAGCAGTACACCCCGACACCGCTATCGAGATGGCAAAAATTCCCGCCAGACATTTCAAACCGATTTCACACTTCACTGAACAATATCCTTCAAAATCTTATACCCACTCTGCAGACAGTCACCGTGAAAAGTTTAGACTTTCTTAGGCTGAATACGACGCTCGGGATCGAACAAATGGCTAGACTCCTTGCAGGACAATGCTTTTGGGATTCCCCTTTTGCAAATCCCATAGAAATTGCTTTTCATTTGCCTGAATTTCCCGCTGTTCAAGAGTTTAAGCCGATCTTGACTGCTGGCTTGCTATGACCACTTTGGAAGATCCAAAGTTGGGAGTGAAGAGCGTTAAGACTTCTCCCTTATTCCTCATTTTGCCTTTTGCCTCTTGCCTTTTGAGAGCTATTCAGACTCAGGCAGGGAGCTTTTCCAGCACTTGGTCAGAGTTTGAGCTGTTGAATCTAGCGCTTTCCTTAACCACCTTGAAAGGGTGGGCATAGACCCTAACCGACGATGCCTCCACAGCGCTCTTAACCTCCCAATGTATCGGCAGGTGGAGCCGCCTCAAAGGGATTCATGGCTGGCGTTAAGTCTGCGCTACCCGTCCCTGGCATACTCTCAAAGCCGAGGTCAAACTGTGGTTTATCAGGGCTGTAATGAGATGGGTGTTAGATTAATTCTAGTCTTCACACTCTAGAATAAAAAACCAACTCTTACGGAGATCGCTTGTATATAATTTGTGCTTGTCAAGCTAAATCCAATAGATTCAAAAAATCCTCCTACTACCAAAATTATTTTGTTGTTACTAAGCGGAAACCAATGTGAGTAGTTCCCGTATCAGCATCCTGCGATTCTCTAGCAGCAGGACGGTAGCGACTGCAATAGTTTTTGGCACAAAGATAAGAGCCACCTTTAACAACGTGTTTAGAACCATCAGGTTTATTCGGATCGAAACTCTCTTGCTCTTTAGGGCCTTGAGGATTGGTTTTGTTCTCTAGGCCTTGATGTCCAACTCGATACCAGTCAGAAGTCCACTCCCAAACATTCCCAGTCATGTCGTAGAGTCCATAGCCATTTGAGGGAAAAGATGCAACAGGAGCTGTGCCGAGATAACCATCTTTTTGCGTATTTAGAAAAGGAAAAGAACCTTGCCAGGTATTTGCTTTTTTAGCAGAATATTTATTGCCCCAACTGAAAATCGCATTTTTCAAACCACCTCTAGCGGCAAACTCCCACTGTGCTTCAGTGGGCAACTGTTTCCCCGCCCAATTCGCATAAGCTTCTGCATCCTCATAGGCGATGTGTACCACGGGATAGTTTTCTTTACCCTCAATGTCACTATCGGGGCCAAAGGGATGTTGCCAACTCGCTCCCGAAGTCCAATGCCACCAACTTAGATAACC
The DNA here is from genome assembly GCA_001657325.1 of Geitlerinema sp. BBD 1991-9. GTDB lineage: Bacteria > Cyanobacteriota > Cyanobacteriia > Cyanobacteriales > Geitlerinemataceae > Geitlerinema. The sequence goes on from LWRO01000005.1 coordinate 132,663, forward strand.
CACTTGTTTTACCCCAGGTTCTGGCATTTGAAAGACCAAAGAACCCGGGAGTCTCATCTCATCCGGTAAGTCTGGAAACTGTTCTTTAGATAAAGGACGTTCGGCAACTGTGATGTAATGAGTGGCTTTAACAAACTCGGCAAATTGAGCGTTAGTGACTTCGGTTCGATCGATACAAAAACTATCCACCGTAACATTCTCAACAGCTCGTTCTTCAGGGAAGAAATCATCTGACCCCATGCGAAAGGTTCCGCCTTCAATCCATGCCATACCTTCGGGACAAGTCGGCTGTAGCGACGTTGCCATGGCTTGAGGTAAGGGGAACGAGCCACCTAGAAGTATAGCGATCGAAAGAGTCAGAAAGATAGTTTGTAGCCAACGGGTAGCCATAGCTGCTGCTTGATTGCTTGCACGATAAATCACGATCAGTTCGGAAAAGCCACTGCATCATTTGGACAGTCACTCGCGACGTTGACTCGCCACTTCATCTAAGACTTCCCCAGCAGCACCCGATGGCGGCTTCATGCCAATCCATGCTGCCAGTGTCGGCGCAATATCCACGGTGTGGATGCGTCGATATACCCGTTTGGGTTCCAGCCCCGATCCCGCAAAGACGACTGGAACAAAGGTGTCATACCGCCAGGGGGAACCGTGACTGGAGGCCACTGACAGCCCCTCAAAGTCATTGATAAATCGGTGTGGCTCGAACACAACGTAGATATCACCCGATCGTCGAACGTTATGGTTGTTTAAAATCATGCGGGTGACGGGCGTATCAGCGATTTGGCCGTTCGCGATCGCTTCACTCGGTACTGCCAATGCCACGCCATCAAACTTCATTAATTCGGCGGCAACAGCCGCTTGCACTTCCGCGACATCTAGATCCTGTTGCTCTATAACTTCACGGTTGAGATAGAGATAGGGATGGTAGTACGTTTGGATCAGTTCTTCCCCAATTCCGAAGCGCTGCTTCAATGCAGTGATGCCGGCTTGCCGATCCCATTGTTCGCGATCGACGGGGGTAGCTTCGATGCCAATCTCCTGAAGAGAAGCGGGGACTTCGGGAGCGCCATGATCGGCAGATAAAACCACCAGCGTGTTGTCCAGGCCGATCGTTTTGTCTACGAACTGCAATAGCTCCGAGATCGTCCGATCCAATCGCAACAGGTTGTCTTCAGCTTCCAGGCTGGACGGCCCGAAGATATGGCCCACGTAGTCTGTCGAGGAAAAACTGACAGACAAATAATCCGTCACGTTGTCCTTGCCAATCGCCTCGTTTTCGATCGCGGCTTTGGCAAACTCTAAGGTCAGCTCGTCACCGGCTGGGCTGAGAGTCAGGAATGTCGTGAAAGTCTGGCTATCTCCAGCTCCAAACGGATGCGGAAATACACGTCCGTATCCAGGAAGTGCTAGTTCCCAAGGTCGATCGTCTTGGTTGCCATACAGGTACGAAGCTCGATTGTAGAGCAATTCCCACGACTGACCGGCGTACCGCTGGATCGGACGAGTCGCGTTCCACTCCACCACCCATTCGGGATAGCGATCGTAGTAGAACCGACTGGTAACAAACTCGCCAGACTCTTTTGAAAACCAGAAGGCCTTGCCAGCGTGACCTGCCATCGCCACTGCACCCCGATCTTTGACAGAGATACCAAAGATCTTGGCGCGGCCGGCTGTATGTAAAGCCAGCTCGTCGCTCAGGGTAGACACGAGAATATTGGCCGGCGATCGACCCGACGTTTCCGCCTTTCTCTGGGTCGGGTCGATTTCAGTTTCTTCATTGACATCGGCCTCGGCGGAGAGCAAGGGGTAACGCTCGTCCTCAATGTTGTAGACCAGTCGACCGAGTCCGCGATCGAACCAGACATTGGCAACCATCCCATGAACAGCCGGGTGAGCGCCTGTTGACAGGGTGACGTGGCCGACAATTGTTTCCGTATTTGCGTGAGCGTGATGTGCGTCCTCGAACACCACACCTCGATCGAGCAGGTAACGAAAACCCCCCTCGCCCATTCGATCGAGGAATCGCTCTGGTAAGTCTCCGCGAAGCTGATCTACCGTAATTTGTAGGATCAGTTTTGGCGGTTCCTCAGCGATCGCACTGAGGCCGCCAGGAACGGATCGCAACAGCGCGACACCCAAGGCGAGTGCTAAAAAAAAGGCGAGTGGTAAAAAAAAAGTCTGTTTCTTCACGTCACCAACACCTCGAAGACCTTATTGGGACAACTCCTGTTTCGTTTTCTCCGGAAGATTTTTGGAAGCACCGGCTGTCTGGAGTACCTCTAAGGCCTGGTCAACCGTGAAACTCGCTGGCGTTTGCCGAGGTGGGAATGCTTGGAAGGTTTCTAAGAAGTTGGCTACGTACTCTTGGGCGGGTACCAACGCAAAGACGCGATCGATAAGCCAATCGTAGTAACTATTGGAGGTTAGCTGAGCGCGTTCGTACATATCTCGACGCAGGTGAAAGATCAATGGAAGGCGAAGAGGAACGAACGGCTCTTGCCAAGCTTGGAGTGTTTCGGCCACTCGCTGTTCCATAAAGACAAGCTTCCAATCTTCGTAGCGTAAGGCGGTGAGATCGCCATCGTCCGAAAAGTAGAAAATCTCTTCGCGAGGACTTTTGGGAGCTTGACCGGACAAATAAGGCACGAGATTGTAACCGTCCAAGTGAACTCTGAACCCCTGGTAGCCGCTCAATAATTTTTCTTTGACGTTGGAATCTCCAACCGCAGCGAGGAAAGTCGGCAACCAATCCATATGATGGACGATTTCATTGGAAACTGAGCCAGGTTGAACCACTCCAGGCCAGCGTACCATTGCTGGAACGCGCCAACCACCTTCCCAGTTGGTATTTTTCTCGCCCCGGAAAGGGGTTTGAGCGGCATCGGGCCAGGTATTCAGGTGAGGACCGTTATCCGTTGAGTAGAACACGATCGTGTTATCGGCAATGCCCAATTCGTCGAGTTTGTCGAGCAATTGACCCACGTGCATATCGTGCTCGACCATGCCATCGGCGTACTCGTCCTGACCGGAAATCCCCTGAAGTTCTGGTTTGACATGGGTGCGGAAATGCATGCGCGTCCCGTTCCACCAGACAAAGAACGGTTGGTTGTCTTGATGAGCCTCTTCGATAAACCGCAATGTTGCACTGATGGTTTCATCGTCAATGGTTTCCATGCGCTTCTTAGTCAGTGGCCCGGTATCCTCAATGCGACCGTCAGCGTAGGAGTGTATTACACCTCGGGGGCCAAACCTCTCCCGAAATTCGGGATCTGTGGGGTAATCGGGTAGTTCTGGTTCTTCTTCGGCGTTGAGATGGTAGAGGTTGCCGAAGAATTCATCGAAACCGTGATTCGTGGGCAAAAATTCGTCGCGATCGCCTAAATGATTTTTGCCGAATTGCCCTGTGACATAGCCCATCGGTTTGAGCAATTCAGCAATGGTCGGATCTTCTGCCTGCAATCCCAGGTCAGCTCCAGGCATACCCACTTTGCTCAGTCCGGTACGAAATACACTTTGCCCGGTAATAAAGGACGAACGCCCAGCAGTACAGCTTTGCTCCCCGTAATAGTCGGTAAAAATTAGACCTTCGTTCGCAATCCGATCGATGTTCGGTGTCCGATAGCCGACGGCACCCATGGTATAGGCACTGATATTGGACTGACCGATATCGTCTCCCCAAATCACGAGGATGTTCGGTTTACTGCTTTGGGCAACTGCGATCGTGGGATCTCGACGGTCAGTAGACCCTATCAAACGGTTGCCTAGCTTTGTTAATCCTCCCAGAGAAATTTCAGCAATTAACACCGCTAGAGCGACGGCAATCGACACGAACTTTAAAAGCGATCTGGCTGGGCGTTTGTTGCCAAACATGCTATTCCTCCTCACTAGAACGATCTTGGGACTGATAGCGAAATCTAGAACGCGGTTAAGTCTCTGAATTGGTCACACTTCACCGCGTTCTCGTAAGACAGAAATTTGAAACGAGCGACTGAACTTACTAAGCTTCGATTGGTGGAGGAGCGTTATCGATCGCGCTCCGGATTGCAGTTGAACCCATAAAAACAGCTAATCCATTGGTCATCAGGTTCACCCCAATTAAAATACCGAGTACCCACTCTGAATTTTGAGGCCAACCACTCCAGATTAGAATGCCAAGAATTACGCCCAGGACACCGCTAAATAAAGTCCAACCCCAACCATACAAGGGTTTTATGTCGAAGGCGTTAATCACTTGAATTACACCATCGACGAAAATTAAGATACCGGCGATTAGCGTAAGTGTTACGAGTCCCTCAAAGGGCTTTTTCAACAGCACGCTTCCTGCAATTAAGTAGAGTAGACCGAGTAATACTTGCAGGACAAACCAACCAGCTCCTAGTTTGCGCGTCGCAAAGGCATATATGACTTGAAATATGCCATGCATCAGGAACACAAATCCCACAAAAACAGTGATAGCAACTGCTGCAGTAAACGGCTCAATGATAGCCACAACTCCTATGACAAACATCAAGACACCCAGCGCAATCGCCCATCTCAAGCTTGATTTTAAGTGTTGCCGAATGTCTGGGTCGGCACTAATTCTCATCATAAGAAATAACTTCCCCTCACTTAAAACAAAATCAAAACAGTACTAATGTCTAGAACTAATGTCTAGAGAATTCGATCGAAATTGATACCGACTCGTCAATCGATCGATCGAGAAACGGCTCTCTCTAAAAAGTCGTGCGATTTTTTTAGTTTGTTTGTTTCTCTCGCTTAAGCGAGATATTTGCACTACCTCGATCGGCACGAGGCCTATTCTCAACCACTTGATAGGGGCAAACTCACTCGGACAAATGGCAATCTCGATCGAGTTCGGCAGCTTTTATCTGAACAATGCTTTCAACGCTGCATCAGAAGACTCTAAAGCTCGATCTAATGCTTAGATATGTTCTTCTACCCGCTTACGCAGAAACTCGCTCGTATCTTTGTTCGCCTTTTCAGTATCTTCTGCCAGGGTATTGATAGCATCAGATGTCAGACGGTAAGACTCTTGAACGTCTTCGACTTTTTGGCGATAGTCGGTTGCCATTTGGCTTCGAGTTTCCTTCGCTTGGCGAAGCATATCTTGCTCGTAAGCATTTGCCTGCTGGGCGTATTCTTCATATTCTCGGGCCTTCTCCTCATAGGCCTTAGCCGCTTCTTCCAATTGCGCTTGGGTCTTGCGTAAATCGTCCAAGACCGCTTGACGGATGGCGTCATCGCTTTCAACCGCAGATTTTTCGAGATTGTCGGGAAGATTATTGAGCGACACTTGAGCGTCCTCAATACTTTGCTGTAGGGATTGTTGCGCCTGTTCTGAAAACTCCTTCAGCTCCGTCTGAAATTCTGCCAAGCTAGACTCAATTTCGGCTTGAGTGGGCAGAGAAATAGCATAAGCATCGAAACCTCATTCCATCCCATTGAAGTGAAACCAATCAATCAGCCCTCAGAGGACTCTTCAGAGACAACTGCATCGGCAATAATACGGGCTTCTAACGCTTCTAACGTGGCAATTTCTGCTTCGTCGAGGGCAGCAGCAGCCCACACGATTGCGGCAACCGCATACTCTTCCGCACGGTCAGCGCGTGCCAAAAGCTTCTCTTGTTCTTTTTTGGCTTTCCACTCATCAATTGTGGATTTAGCTTCCGTTTTCTTCGCTTCAACCCATTCAGTGAACTTTGCTTTGAGAGACTCAGCTTCTTGCTTTCTTGCCTCAATTTGACTTGTCGCATCTGCAAGCTTGGTTTGAACGGCCTCTTCAGACTCTTGAGACAACTTTTCGAGATTGGATTTAACGGTTGTCAGCTTGGCTTCAAAATCTACAAGGCGTTGGTTTAACGATTCTGTGAATCGATCGATTTTTTCACTCATTGGTTTTAGAATACTCCGATTGTAACTTTACACACGCTTGCCGAGCTTTTGCAATCAACAAGAATAAGATTTGAAATCAGAATACAGACCAACATACGATGGGAATGCTAAAAAAAATATAAATTTAAGAAAAAATTTAGAATTAAAACGCATTGCCATAAAAATCAAAAAATCAATACAAATATCTCCAAGCAACATTTTTCAAAAATATAAAGCTAGTTTAAGGCAATCTTAATATTTTTTTAAAAAAATAAAATCATACAGTAATAGAATTGCAATAAGTTTTATGTTTGATTTGCATTTTAATCGAAATTTCAACCAGAACGGGGCTACTCTCCTCCGTTTTGACACTTGTGCCGATTCAAAAATGAATCGATGAATTAATTGTTTCATTTTGTAAAAAATTTCATCGATAATGTATTCTCGATCTATCCTAAAAAAAGTTTTATATTTATGTAAATGGCATCATGAGGAAATACGCAATTTTAACTTTAGCTGTTCCGCTCTTGTTTTACAGTACAATCGCGAGAGCTGAAACTTATGAAGGGAAATGCTTGAATGTTCGATTAGAAGAATTCAAAAATTGTACGATTTCGATTGACACATCGACGATCGAACTCGAGTTCGATCGTGAAGAATATCAAGTTGATAATTTAAGTATCCGCCCGAGTCAAGTTGTCGAAGTCGCTGCTGGTGAATATGCTCAGCGGCTCCTGACGACAGAAGGTAGCATTATCGGTGGTATTTTGCTTGGCGATGCAGCTTCCATCGGACAGCTATTATATAACCGCAACTACCAACAATTTATGATTGAATACCTCAACAATCGGAAACAACGTCAAGCGACTGCAATTCTCATCGATCGAGATGACCATGACGCAATGAGCAATGAGTTGTCGAGTCTAACAGGAATGTCGATCGTATATCAACCGCCAGAAGAGTCAACACTCGTTGATGGAGAAGAGTTGCTAGATCTAGATTTACCCAACATAGATGATATAGAGTTACCTGACGTAGAGTTGCCTAATTTAGATTTATAAATCCGGTGGCACTATACAGTTAATAATAATGTGATAAAATTTTTGTCGTGACTGTCGCGTTTCTACGTCTCTCATCTCAACAAAAGAAAACGATTCGCTGTTGGATTGGTGAGATCGTTGCTTATTTCGATTTTCGATTGAAGTCCAACTCAGAAAATTGTCGGAAAAACTAAACTTTTCACTCTTCTGTCGTCATTATCAAACGCTCCTGGTTTCGAGCGAAAACCAGGAGCTTAAAAGTAAGGGGTTGGCTGGATTTTGGCAATTCAGACGACTCAATCCACCGTCCATAGCACTTCTTCTTCGTCTTCGTGCAAAACCTCACCTTTACGTCGCTCGAACACTTCGGAAAACGGCTCGACGGGTTGCGCGAACGCGCCAGCTTTGTGGAGCGCTCGTTGTTCGGGAACGATCACCCGTTTGATAATAAAGTCGATGGTTTGCTGTTTGACCCAACCTCGATCGACGATCACCTCTGAGAATTTTTTTCCGGTCACTTTCCGATCGTAGGCAGCGACTTGAATTTGGGCGGGCGACAGCAATCCAGCTTCGAGCAAATACATACCGAGACGTTTACTTCCGAGGCGGGACGTCGGCAAAGTTCTTTTCCGTTGTAATTGAGCTGTGTTTCGATCGTACATTGCTAAACCTTCTCTAAGTCTGACTTCGCGCGATCCGTTGCTGAGCGGATCGTAATCAATGCGATGTAGATCGCCCTGATACCGAATTTTAAGAACTACCGCTCGACTGGAACGCTACATTACATCGCGTCTGTGCGTAGCACCCCAAGCGAACGCCGAGTTCTCAATCCACCCTGACCGTTTAGGAACTTTGGCGAACTGCGTCACTTCAATCGGCAGTTTTGACAATCTCTAGTTATCGATCCATTATATACCAGTTTTCTCTGCGTAGATATACAGATCGCATGATGTCACGTTTCTTAATAAACGCTCGTGCCGATCGATGTCCGTTCTAACGATAATCCATAGCTCGATCGATTTACAGGTGTTTGTGGGGTAAAACCCCTACCGGTTAAAACCCTCAATCAAAATTTCCTCCGTAAAAACAGCTAGGCTTCAGATTATCGCTTGACAACTCCCGTAAAATACGGACAGCAGCACGACCCCATGGAGCCTGCTGCTGCCCTCATTTTTCTGATTTACATCAGACTCGATCGACAATCCGGAGGATTTGCGATTAAACGCTCACGATATAAGCCGAATCCACCGCCGCGAGATCCCATTTGCCCGCCTCCAGCAATGCCTGATACACCATCGCCACCACTTCAGCGCGAGTTGCATCTTCATTAGGACGAAGGCGGTTGAGATCGGGATGGTTGACGACAAACTGTTTCTGCGTTGCCGTGGCCAGTGCCGGACGCGCCCAAGTGGGAATCTCGTCTCGATCGTGATACTGATTTAACAGCACCTCCGATCCCCCCGACAAATCTTGTCCGTTGACCAGTGACAACAGCAGTTGAAGCCGCTGTACGTTCAAGCCCGGTCCGAAAGTCGTTTCCGAAAATCCCGTCAAAAACCCACCCTGATAGGTTTTTTGAATTGCATCGTAAGCCCAAAAACCACGGGGTACGTCTTGAAACGTCACAGCCGGACGTTTCGGGCGCGGGTCGAAAGCCACCGCCAAAATCGCCGCGTACTGGGCGCGAGTCATCTTAATATCGGGGCGGAACGTGCCATCCGAAAATCCGTTGACGAGACCTTTACCCGCCAAGCCGAGGATAAAATCTTTCGCCCAGTGATTTTGAATATCCGAAAAGGCTGGAGGTGGCGTCGCTGTGGGCTTGATGACATAGGGAGAATCGATAGCCGGTAGACTCCCTTCGCTGACCAACGCTTGATAGACCATAACCGCCACTTCTGCCCGAGTCGCCTCTCGCTGGGGATTGAGTTGGCGCACGTCGGGATAGCTGACGACAATCTCCGATTCCGTCGTGTTGGCCACCGCACTAGCTGCCCAAGGTGCGACTTGTGCGCCGTCGCGGAAAAATGAGAGGGTGTTGAGATTACCACCGCTCAGCTCTAAACCGCTGTTGAGGGCGAGAAGAACTTGCAGGCGCGTAACGTTTTGTCCCGGTCGGAAGGTATTGTTGGGAAAGCCCGTGATAAAGCCCATACGGGTGGCTTCCGCGATAGCGTTGTACCCCCAAAAGTCGGGGGGAACATCGAGAAAGGTTTTCGCATCGTATTTGAGCGATCGATCGAAGGCTTTGGCAATCAACGCCGCAAACCCCGCTCGTGTAATGGGGGAATTGGGTTTGAACGTTCCATCACCGACCCCACTCACGAGTTTTCGATCGAATAAAGCCTGAATAAACGGTTCTGCCCAGTGTCCGTCAATATCCGTCAGATCGGTGGGTGCAGGGGTAGGTGTCGGCGTTGGGGTGGGCGTCGGCGTTGGAATGGGTGTTGGTGTTGGAGTGGGTGTAGGAACGGGAACCCCTCCATCAACTGCCACAAAATCGATCGACCCCTCGACTTTCGTCGGATTGAGTTGGTTTCCTGCCGAGATAAATGTCGAAGACGTTGCATTTTGCAGGTCTTTGCGCCCGTTTTCTCGGAGTACGTTTCCACCGGGATCTTGGGCTTTCCCGAGATCGGGAAGCGCTGAGGAAATAGCCGACAGCCCGTAATCCGTGTTTTTCTCAATCACATTACCCCGTAAAACCGGGCGAGCGCTGTGGGTGAGAAGAATACCGATGCGGTTTTCGAGAACGTTATTGTTCGCGATCAGCGGTGTAGACGTATCCCCGATCGAAATGCCACTGCCCGTGTTCTGACAGATATTATTGCGAATTTCGCCCTTCGCTTCCCCGAGAAACCAGATTCCGTAAGAATCGTTTTGAATAAAGACGTTATTTTCGACGATAGGCTTTGCCGTTCCCGAAGCACGGATGCCTTCGCGCTTACACCGTGTAAAGGTACAGCTTGCTACGGTGGGGTTCGCTGCTTGAACCCAAACACCCGTTCCGCGTACTTCCGCGTTGGTGACGGTCACACCTCGAAGTTCGGCATCGCCCTCGAGCCAAAGTGCGATCGGTTGCAGCCCAGCATTCGTTTTTACCGTACCACTCCCTGAAACGAGGATGTCTTTTCCTTTATTATTTTCGTTGCCCACGAGGATCGTCCCGGTGGGAACCGTTAAGGGAAAAGCTTCTCCGCTACTGTCACTGTAAGTTCCCGGCGAGAGTTGAATCGTCGTTCCCGATGTCGCTTGTTCGAGGGCGTGTCGAATTGTTTTAAAAGGTTGCGAGGCGCTCCCGTCGGCAGCGTCGTTTCCAGTATTGGGGTTGACGTAGAGAGTTGTCATAAGTGTTGTTTGGTTGTGGATTGAGAACTCGCGTCACCGTCCGTCGCGATCTGACGGGGCGACTCGATCGACTAAGTTTCAGTCTAGGATCGAGATCGCCTATCTCGGCTGAATATTTTGCGTGTTTTAATGAAACCGGAGTTTCACCGGGATTCCATCGGCTAGACGTTTCGATCGACCTCAACGTTTCCCCTCCAGTCAGCGATGAATATTCGGGAAAAACTAACGTTTTATCTTGACGATTTAGAAACCCCGCTCGGACAAGCGATTAATTTGACCATCGCGTTGTTGATTTTAGTGTCCTCGGGGATTTTTGTCGCCGAAACCTACGCACTTCCCGCCCGAGTCTTTCGAGAGCTGGAAATCTTAGACACGTCGATTTTGATTATTTTCTGTTTAGAATATGGTTTGAGATTTTGGATCGCAGATCGAAAAATAAAATTCCTGTTCAGTCTCCTTTCTTTAATCGATCTTCTCGTTATTTTGCCTTTTTTTCTCAGCATCGATAGTCGCAGTTTTTTGCTAACGTTTCGATGGTTCCGAATGTTGCGAATGGTTCGGTTTTTAAATATTCGATTTTTAGGATCTCGTGTTGAGGGAGCAGATCGATTTATTTTACTCCGAATCTTTTTTACGTTGTTTATTATTATTTTTGTCTTTTCTGGATTGATTTATCAAGTCGAACATCCGACTAATCCGGACATTTTTAATACTTTTTTAGATGCTGTCTATTTCGCCATCGTAACCATGACAACGGTAGGTTTCGGTGACGTTATTCCTTTTTCCGAAGCCGGGCGACTCCTGACGATTCTCATGATTCTGACTGGAGTTGCGTTAATTCCCTGGCAAGTCAGCGAGCTGGTCGAACAACTCGTCAAAGCGGGCGATCGAGTCGAACGGGCTTGTGTGTCTTGTCAGTGGCCCGTCCACGATGCCAACGCGAAATTTTGCAAAATGTGTGGAGCGAAACTTCCGAGCGAGCCTCATGCTGAGAAGGGTAAGGCAGACAACGGAGACCGAGAAGACATTGGAAAAAGATTCGTCAATACGATCGACCGTTCCAATGGCTAAGGTCTCGATCGAGCAAGTTTTCCGTGTCCCCCCGAACACCCTTCACGCTTCACCCTATCTAACGAATGCGATAGCCGATATCCCGTCGGTAATAGCATTCCTCAAAGGTAATTCTCTCCACGGCTGCGTAAGATTTCGCGATGGCATCTTCAAACGTTTCACCAACCGCTGTAACCCCCAACACGCGGCCGCCGCTGGTGACGATCTGCTGCTGTTTGAGTTGTGTACCGGCGTGAAAGACCACAGCCTCAGCTTCTTCGGCCTCGTTAATCCCGCTGATGAGTTTGCCTTTTTCGTAAGTTCCCGGATATCCCCCCGAGGCCATGACAACACACACCGCCGCCCCACTTTTCCACTCGATCGGGGGCATTTGTGCGAGTCGTCCTTCAATACAAGCCAGCATCAACATCTCCAAAGGCGTTTCCAATAGAGGTAGAACCGCCTGAGTTTCCGGATCGCCGAAGCGACAGTTAAATTCTAGGACTTTCGGCTCGCCCTCGGGCGTCACCATCAGCCCCGCATATAGCACGCCGCGATAGTCGATTCCCCGCTGGCGCAGCGTCGCGAGCGTCGGTTCGAGGATTTCTCGTTGCACTCGCTGCATCTGTTCGGCCGACAAAACTGGGGTGGGTGCATAAGCCCCCATACCTCCCGTATTCAGCCCCGTGTCTCCTTCTCCAATGGGCTTGTGATCCTGGGCCGGTAACAAAGGAACGATCGTCTGGCCGTCTGTCAGTGCCAGAACTGAAACTTCCTGTCCTTTGAGAAATTCTTCCACGACGATCGTCTGTCCGGCCTCGCCGAACTGTCCTTGTGCGATCGCGTCGATGGCCGTCTGGGCTTCTTCGATCGTTTGAGCGACAACGACCCCTTTTCCAGCTGCTAGCCCGTCCGCCTTCACGACGATGGGCGCACCCACTTCTGCAGCATACGCTTTGGCTTCGTCCCGTTGAGATCGATCGAACGTTGCTGCTTGTGCCGTGGGAATTCCCGCTTCCTGCATCAAGGCTTTTGCCCAAGCCTTACTCGATTCGATTTGCGCGCCCGCTTTCGTCGGTCCGAATACGGGGATATCTTGTGCCTGCAATGCATCTGTAATTCCGAGCGCTAACGGTAGCTCCGGACCGACGACCACAAACGCCACGCCCTGCACGAGGGCAAATCGTGCGATGCCATCAAAATCGTCCACTGACATCGCTAAGTTTTGGCAGTTCGGCATTGTTGCCGTTCCGCCGTTTCCAGGTACGCAAAACACCTTCGTCACCTTTTCCGATTGAAGGAGTTTCCACATCAATGCGTGTTCGCGCCCACCATTACCGACGACTAAAACTTTCACAAAGACCTCCTAGCTTCACACGCGACTGCCAGAAGGTATTCCATCACCAATCTGACTTTCAATTTGCAACGGGTCTGAAAATACACCGCAGTCTATTATGCCACGGAAACCCCAATTACAGACGGTTGGCTGTTTTGGGAATGTTGGTCTCGACACTTCGGTTTCAAATCGAACAGGAATAGCCGTATAAAATAACGATCGTGTTGTTAAAATTCATCACTCTATCTATGTTCGTATCGCGATATCGTTCGGTTTTAGTCAGTGTCTTGGCATTGATGACAATTTTCCTCGCGAGCTGTGGCGATCGACCGACGGCTCAAGCACCGACCTATACGCCAGTAGCCCTCGAGCAGATTGAGTTCCACACTGCGAGGGTATCGGTTATGCGGGAGCGGATGAGCGAACTCGAAAGGTTGATTCAAGCCAAAGATTGGACGAACGTGGAAAACTTTATCCATGGTCCTCTCGGCACGTTGCGACAAGAAATTAGCTCGATTAACCGGAACTTGCTACCCGAAAGTCAACGACAAGGGCGCCAGATTGCCAGAGATCTATTCCGCGACTTAGAAGAAATTAGCTTGGCAGCGAAAGAACGATCCTTTGCCCAAATCGCCCAAAATTACCCAGAAAGTTTGGCAGACTTCGATGAGTTTTTGAGCTTGCTTCCGCAAGCCGAAACTGAGCGTTAAACCTCAGGTTGTCAAATCTAAAACTCGTCAAATTTAAAAAGGCACTTCAGCATTTGAATGCTGGAGTGCCTTTTTTTTGCCGAACGCCGTAACGAACGAATCGATTATAGGGAAGCCAACACGTCGCGTGCAGCAGCAATGGTTCGATCGATATCTTCGTCGGTATGTGCCAACGACGTAAACCCAGCTTCAAACTGCGACGGTGCGAGATAGACACCGCATTCTAACATACCGCGATGGAATTTGCCAAACTTCGCTAGATCGGACTTTTTCGCATCGTCGTAGTTGTGAACGGGGCCTTCCGTGAAGAACATTCCGAACATCGCGCTCAGAGAACCGCCGCAGACCGTGTGACCGTTATCCCGGGCCGCTTTCAACAACCCTTCCGAGAGCTTTTTCGTAATGGTCTCGAGTTGTTCGTAAGTTCCCGGTTTCTGCAGCAGTTCCAGCGTTTTAATCCCCGCTGTCATGGCTAGGGGATTCCCGGAAAGGGTTCCCGCCTGGTACATCGGGCCCGCTGGTGCCACCATGGCCATGATGTCAGCCCGTCCGCCGTAAGCGCCAACGGGCAACCCACCCCCGATGATTTTACCCAAGGTCGTCAGGTCGGGGGTGATGCCGAATTTCTCTTGAACGCCGCCGTAGGCGATACGGAAGCCTGTCATGACCTCGTCGAATACCAGTAAGGCTCCATATTCTTTAGTCAGTTCCCGTAACCCTTCGAGGAATCCGGCATCGGGGCGGATGAAACCGGAGTTCCCGACGATCGGCTCGAGGATGACCCCCGCGATCGAGTCTGGATTGTCTTTAAACAGTGCCTTCACGGCTTCGAGGTCGTTGTAGGGGGCTGTGAGTGTGCCACCTGTGGCGGATTTCGGAACGCCGGGAGAGTCGGGCAGTCCCAGAGTGGCAACACCGGAACCGGCTTTGACTAAGAAGCTGTCTGCGTGTCCGTGGTAGCAGCCTTCAAATTTGATGATTTTTTCCCGTCCGGTGAACGCCCGCATCAACCGCAGCACACCCATGCAGGCTTCGGTTCCGGAGTTGACGAAACGCACCATTTCAATACTGGGTACGGCTTCGATGACCATTTCTGCCAGCACGTTTTCCAGATAGCAGGGCGCACCGAAACTCGTTCCTTTTTCGAGGGCTTCGTGTAGAGCGGAGATGACTTCAGGGTGTGCGTGTCCGCAGATAGACGGGCCCCAGGTGCCGACGTAATCGATGTATTGGTTGCCGTCCACATCCCAAACGTAAGCGCCCTGGACGCGATCGAATACGATGGGCTGGCCGCCCACAGATTTGAACGCGCGAACGGGGGAACTCACACCACCGGGCATGAGCTTTTGAGCGGCGGCAAAAATTTCTTCCGATCGAGTCGTTTTTAGCGGTGTAGAAACCAAAATACACTCCTTATTTGTACGATACAATCTTGAAATGCGATCGTGTTTTGTTTAACTCAGAACTACTATATTAAGGGAAATGGCGTGTCAGTTTGTCCATCTTTGTGGGTTTACATTCTGTAAATGCAGAATGTAAACGATCGAGCGCTATCTCATTGCACTGCCCGACTGCGTTCTCGGATTTTCGACGCTTCGATGCGAGTTTTATTAACGATTCCACACTTTTTCAATGCTGAAGCTTCGGGAGAACACGGTTCGCTGCGCCTCAATCCGCAACCGCGAATTGAGGCGTTGGCGACTTGCCTTCGATCGCTTCACGCCACCTTCGGTTCGTCGCAATTCTACTACAGTCACGACGAGGACAACGATCGATTAGTCCAAAACTCGCCAACGAAGCGACACGAGTACATCTCGACATCGTCGTTTGCACGATAGGATCGTTTCACGTCCTCGATCGATTGTCCGTCAATAATCAATACGACCATCACCCATCTGTATCTCTTGACAATCCGTACTTTTTGGGAGCAGCCTGTCACACGATCTTGCAAAAAAAGGGACTGTTGGAATTGCGGTGGTATTTGATTGCATATGATACCCAAATCCTTGTCGGGCGGGGGCGCATTCAGACCAAAAAAATTTAGGGCGTTACGATTATTACAGCTATCTCGAAGACGATCTGGTTATTCGAGAGACCTATTTTTTTAATAAATTGATTTAGTTTAACCGACAGATTGGCGACGATGCTGTGCTGCAACCCAATCGGTTTGAGATTTCTCAAGCAGAGTCTCAAGACAGCCCGATTCGGAAAGTGTATGTCGATCCAGAATTTGAAAGTATTTTGAGCAAAGATCGAGATTTTACTCACTATTTTCAAGATCGCGCCTCGATTGAAGGCCGTTTGCTCGGTCGCCCCATTCGTTTCAATCGCGCCCGCTATCCTTATTCGAGTTGCTTTTTTCTAACCAACGCTCAAATAAAAAAATGGAGCTAACAACCCTATTGTTTGGATTTTTTTGAGAAGGGTTATCGGCTCTCTAGGATTCTGCGCAATGGAAAGTTTTATGAGAACGTTTAGAGTGTATAAATCAGTATTTTTGAATGCGAATTTTTTTGGAGATTCAGCATTGTGTTGATGTGTTGATGTGGCGTTGGGATCGTTCTCGAAGTTTTGTTTATCGTTCCAAAGAAAAGACAGTCGAGTGAAACAATCGAGATCGAAGAAGAAACCAGGCTTAAGGGTGTACCTCATTCGCTGAATATCACTGTGACGACCGGAGAATCTTTTAACCTTCAACAAGTTGCAAACCCTAAAACCGTTAAAATAAAATCGTTGTCTTAACGGGTTCGATCGATCGAAACGTCTATGCAAACGAGCTCCCCACAGTCCGAAACGCCGATTGTCCTTCCCAGCACTGCTCGCACTGCCTCGGTTCGCCGTGTCACGGGAGAAACGGACGTACAAGTGACACTCAACCTCGACGGAACGGGTCAATGTCACGCCGATACGGGAATCCCTTTCCTCAACCACATGTTGCACCAGATTTCGTCCCACGGACTCATCGATTTAGACGTCAAAGCTGAAGGGGATTGGGAAATCGACGATCACCACACGAACGAAGATGTGGGAATTACGTTAGGACAAGCGTTAACTCAAGCGTTACACGATCGAAAAGGGATCGTGCGTTTCGGACATTTTATCGCCCCGCTCGATGAAGCGTTAGTGCAAGTGGCGTTAGACTTTTCCGGCCGTCCTCACCTCAGCTACGGATTGGACATCCCCACCGAACGGGTGGGAACCTACGATACGCAATTGGTGCGCGAGTTCTTCGTCGCCATTGTCAACCACGCACAAATGACGCTTCACATTCGGCAACTCGACGGCATCAATTCCCATCACATTATCGAGGCGACGTTTAAGGCGTTCGCGAGATCGACGCGCATGGCGGTTGAAGCCGATCCCCGACGTGCTGGGACGATTCCCAGTTCCAAAGGGGTTTTGTAACGAAGGTTTGAGTCGGCGTCGGACATTCTGTTAAGGTTCTTTGCGATCGAGTGAGCGCTAGAAGTTATCGTGGTAACTTTCTCCAAAGATTAGCCTTTAGCCTAAAGATGCCAAGTTTGGCAGGAGAACACTTTGAACGCCCAAGATTCCCGACTCGAACAATCCGCTTCACGTGAAGATATCCGCGATTACGTCGCTCACCTTCAATTTCACATGACGTTACAAGCACGGAATCTCGTTCCCAACCTCGCTCGTACCGAGGGTAGTCGCGAACAACTCCTCCATCAGACCCAGGCTGAATTTGAGAAGCTGGTGTCCCGGCAGGATCTTGAAAGTCTCTAATGTGTCTTTCCCCTCCATCAGAATTTACTCATTTCTTCAAGCGCGATATTGTTCCTCACAGAACGGTATCGCGCTTTTAGTGTTAAGAACCCATTAAGAAAATCCGTCGTTTTCACTTGAGATCCGCGATCGAACCGTTAGAATAAACCTACTCTTGTCACTCGTCCGCCAGCTTTCTGGTGTCGCGCCTATTCACGTCGTTCACGGCAACCTCCAAGGACTCAAGCCTAGCCAGCTCAAACAACTACAACGTCTGTATCACCAACGCCTTCCGGTCGATCGTCTGACCACGCCCGAGTTCGCCCAGCGTCTCGCCGCCATCGGAACGGATTTGGGAAAACCGGTCTGTGCGTATCTCAACCGACGGGGGCAGGTCGTGCGGGTCGGTGTAGGAACGCCCCGAGAAACTCAAATCCCGCCTCTCGAATTGCCTCGCTACGGGGTCGGTCGCCTCAGTGGAATTCGCTGCATTGCCACGCAGATGCAAATCAAACCCCCAGGCACCTCGACACTCACCACCATGGCAGTTCAACGCCTCGATGCCCTCGCGATCCTCACCTTGACTGGGTCGGGATTTCAACGACGAGGTGGTGGAGAAACGGGTTACGTCAAACACGCTTATCTCGCCCATCTCATTCCCAACTCGCTCGAAGCCAGTTGGACGGTTTCGCCGCCGCTGAGTTTGGACATTCTCGTCAATCAAGATTTTATCGAGATGGTGGAGGAACTCGAAGGGGAGTTCCAACGGGAGTTCGTCGCACAGGAAGTCGAATCCGATCGAGACCGGGTTTTAATCGTTGGTGTCCGCACAGCAGAGGTAGACGCACAGCAGTTCGAGGACGGTCTTGCAGAAGTCGGCCGGTTAGTCGATACTGCTGGCGGAAGTGTGCTGCAAACCTTGCAACAAGCCCGTTCTCGCCCTCACCCGCAAACTGTGGTCGGTGCGGGGAAAGTGGACGAAATTGCCTTGGCGGTGCAAACGGTGGGGGCAAATTTGGTAGTGTTCGATCGCGATCTGTCTCCAGCGCAAGTTCGCAATTTAGAAAAACGCATTGGCGTGCGAGTGGTCGATCGAACGGAAGTGATTTTAGACATTTTCGCGCAACGGGCCCAGTCTCGCGCCGGAAAGCTGCAAGTGGAACTCGCTCAACTCGAGTACAACCTCCCGCGTCTGACGGGACGGGGACAGTCGATGTCTCGACTCGGCGGTGGCATCGGAACGCGGGGTCCGGGAGAAACGCAGTTGGAAACCGAACGCCGCGCGATTCAACGCCGCATCGCGCGATTGCAGCAGGAGGTGTCGAAACTGCAAGCTCATCGATCTCGCCTGCGCCAACGCCGACAACATCAAGCGGTTCCATCTGTGGCGCTCGTCGGCTACACCAACGCCGGGAAATCCACGCTGTTGAACGTTCTCGCCAATGCCGATATCTATACCGCAGATCAGTTGTTTGCGACCCTCGACCCCACAACGCGCCGCCTCGCGGTGACGGACGATGAAACGGGAGAGGTGCGCCAGTTGGTTCTGACGGATACGGTCGGATTTATTCACGAACTACCCCCCGCCCTCATTGATGCGTTTCGCGCCACCTTGGAAGAGGTGACCGAAGCGGACGCACTGCTGCACGTTGTCGATTTGTCGCACCCCGCTTGGCAGAGTCAGATTCGATCGGTCATGGGGATTTTGTCGGAGATGCCCGTCACGCCCGGCCCGATTTTGTTGGTGTTTAATAAAATTGATGCTGTCGATGGTGAGACGTTAGAACTCGCAGCTGATGAATATCCGCAAGCAGCCTTTATTTCAGCCGAGCAAGGATTTGGCTTGGCAACGTTGCGACATCGATTAGTGCAGTTGGTGGATTATGCTGCACTGGGGACGGGAGATCGATCCTCTCGGTGATCTGTTCGGTTGTTGGTTACCAAAGTTTATTTTGGCTCAATTTTTTGCGTCTATGAATTCAGACATCACACGCGAAATACTCGAACTCCGCGAGCGCAAACTGACCCCCAAACAAATCGCTCGCAAATTAGAGATGAAGCCGTCTGAGGTCACTGCCATTCTTAAAAATAGTGCCGTTCAAATTCACAAGGAACGCGCCGCGAGTGGCGAGCTGGCACCGATTGCCAACTGTACAGTCAACGGGGCGTGTTACGAACACTTTTTCGGCGAAGGGCCTCAAGCGAAGGAAACAGAAGCGATCGAAGGGGCTAGAGGATTGAGTTTAGTTTTCGTTTCCCGTTCCGATCGATTCGAGCGATACACCGCTTGTACCTATCTCGTGGATTATTGGTGTCTGGGGGTTAAAGATGCTATCCCTCCACAAGCGTTGAACGGGAACCAACACGCGGAATTCCTACAAATTTGTTACTCTGGCTATCCCGAAGGCTTCCGAGACATCACACTCGAGCAAGCTCGAGCGATTGTTTTCGGTGCGGTGGACTATGCCAAGGAACTCGGACTCGAACCGCATCCCGATTTCGAGAAGGCGAAAGCACATCTCGGACAGTGGGACGGCGAACCGAAACTCGAGTTCGGTCGCGGCGGGAAACCCTGCTTTGTCAGCGGTTCTCATGACGATAGCGACAAAATCTTGAAGACCTTGCGATGCAAGGTCGGGCAAGGAAAGTTCGACTACATCGCCAGTATCGGTTAAAGGTCGGAAATCTCACCTCCCCTCAAGTTCTTAAATCTTGATAAAATTTAAACTAGCTTGATTGAGAAATGTTGAGGATTTTCTGATGCCGAAGGTAGAAATTTACACCTGGAGCCGCTGTCCGTTTTGTATTCGTGCGAAAGCCTTGCTCGATCGAAAAGGTGTCGATTACGTCGAATACACGATCGACGGCGATTCGGAAGCTCGTGCCAAGATGTCTCAGCGGGCGAACGGACGCACGAGTGTTCCCCAAATTTTTATTGACGATCGCCACATCGGAGGATGCGACGATTTACACGCTATCGAAGCCCAGGGCGAGTTAGACTCGCTGTTAAAGAACGCCGCCTAGCTCGATCGAGGACGCATACAATAGGGGGGCAAGCTTTTTTCCTGACGACCTATGAAGCGTTTTCTGCCCCCTCTCGGCGTCTGTTCGGCTGTGCTGTTGGCGTTCGCGGCACCGACCGTTCTGGCAACACCCGGCGCGTTCGCCCAAAGTCCAGACGATTACGACTATTGGTTTGATATTTGTGTCAAATCGAGCGGACAGGAAGCCGTTGACGGGTGCGATCGCGTCTTAGACATCGAGCCAGACGATGCAGTGACGTGGACGAACCGGGGAAATGCCCTCGATTCCATGGGGCGACTCGATGAAGCCCTCGAATCTCACAATCGAGCGGTGACTCTGGATTCTACCTATTCTCTGGCCTTGGCCAACCGATGTGCGACCTTGGGCAACCTCGGCCGCCATCAAGAAGCGATTCAATCCTGTCTCGCAGCACTGGAAGGAGACGATCGCTGGGGAGAAGGAGGAGCAGAACTCGCCTGGGATAACATGGGGGTCTCCTTAGCCTATTTGGGACAATACGAAGAATCCCTCGCCGCCCATCTCGTCGCCCTCGATCTCAATCCCGAATATGCGAACGCCTGGAACAATCTCGGTGCGACGCTATTCGATATGGGAAAATATGCCGAAGCAGCTCAGGCATTTGAAGAGGCACTGCGGCTCGATCCGACTGACCAGTTAGCTCAGGATAACCTCAATTTGGCACGGCAGCGATTGGGACAATAAACGCTAATCATCCCACTCCACAATAACGGGAGCGTGGTCGCTCGGCTTGGGAAGTTTGCGAGGTTCTACGTCAATCTGGCACGATACCGTTCGATCGAATAGGTCTGGCGTGAGATAGTGGTGGTCGATGCGCCAACCGCGATTGCGTGGGAACGATCCACCTCGATAGTCCCACCAGCTAAAGATTCCGCCCTCTTCCGTAAACTTCCGGAACGGGTCGGCTAGTCCCAAATTGAGAATGGACTTCAAGGCTTCTCGTTCGATCGATGTCGTTCCCACGATCGGCTTGTTGCCAGGGGGCGTGTGAATGTCTCGATCGTCGGGGGCAATGTTGAAATCGCCGCAAACACACAAATTTGGGTATCGGTCTAGGTTTCGATCGATGTATTCGTGTAAGACCTTCAACCAACGTAATTTATAACGGTACTTATCGCTTTCGTATTCACCGCCGTTCGGCACGTAAAGGTTCACGACGCGCAGGCCGTTCGCCGTTATGGCAATGACCCGTTTCTGTTCGTCGAGATCGCCGACGGTTTCCGCCGGTAGCATCGCCCCAAAACCGATCTCAACTTCATCGAGCAGAATACGGCTGAAGATCGCCACCCCGTTATACGCTTTCTGTCCGGACACACAGACGCGGTAGCCCAGAGATTCAAACGGTTCGCGGGGAAAGTCTCCATCGATCGTCTTCGTTTCTTGAACGCACAGCACCTCGACCGGATTCTGTTGTAACCAATCCCGCACGATCGATTGGCGCGTGCGAATTGAATTGACATTCCACGTTGCGATTTTCATGCAGTTTTGCTAGTCCGTTGCACTCCAAAACAGACATTAGAGAATGCTAAACACTCCAACAAGTCGTCTGTATTTTTGTTAGGATATCTACAAAAATCCGATAATAATATCAGGCTGTCGAATTTGTCACGCTCGATCGACTGTTCGATCGGGTGAATTGCAAGTTCGAGCCAGCATCGATGTCGCACGTGGGAGCTTGAATGACCGATACGTCTCAAACAAACGCCTTGTCCTCTGCCTACAGCTCGTCCGCCAACGGATGCGAAACTGAGAGCGCTCAGATGGCCGTCGCCGCAGCCCTCGCCGCCGAAGACCGCAAAGGTGAGAATATCGTGGTTTTGCGGGTTGAAGAAGTTTCGTATTTGGCCGACTACTTTATCATTGTCACGGGGTTTTCGCGGGTACAAGTCCGAGCGATTGCCCAATCGATCGAAGATCGACTCGAAGAAAACTTCCAACGCCATCCCCTGCGCGTTGAAGGACAGTCTGAGGGAAGTTGGATTCTCATAGACTACGGAGACGTTATCGCACACGTTTTAATGCCTGAAGAACGGGAGTTTTACAACCTCGAAGCTTTTTGGGGCCACGCCGAGCGCGTCGAACTGCCACTGTCTACCCAAGATTCCTCGGTTTCCCTATGAACGACTTGGATTTCTCGGCTTGCCCAGTTCCCGAAGAGCAACAACCGATTAACGAATACCAAGCGCTCAAAGAATCTTGCTTGTTTCGATCGAGCCAGGGAACGCTATCGGAGTATATCCAGGCACTGGCCTGGATTTGGATACCGAGTTGGGTGGTTGTGGCACCTGTGGCAGCGGCCAGTTTCCCACCGGCGAAACTCCCCGTGCAGTTTTTTCTCAGTGCCTTTACCGGCGTCAGTTTCGTGTTATCCCTGGGCGTGTTGCGGCTGTATTTAGGCTGGAAATACGTTCGCGATCGCCTCGATCGTCCCGTCGTCGAGTACGAAGAATCGGGCTGGTACGACGGACAAACCTGGACGAAGCCCCCAGATATCCTCACGCGAGATCGCCTCGTTGCCAGTTTTGGGATCGATCCGGTCTTGAAACGCTTGTCTCGCACCTTCAGTGTATTAGGATTGTCGATCGTGGCAGGCGTTGTCGGTTGGCTCATCGCCTGAATTCATCTTCGTAGTTAAAGTTTCATGGCAAAACGACATCACACTCCCGCTATTGAAGTTCAGTTATTAAGAGAAGGCATCGTCGAATCCAAACACCACGTCCAAGCCGTCGTGTGCGATCGCCGGGGGCGAGTGCTGTCCGTTGCAGGCGATCCTGAATCGGGAGGATTTATTCGATCGGCGCTCAAACCCTTTCAAGCTCTTGCTGTCACCTCCACCGGAACCCTCGAGCGTTACAACCTCACCGATCGAGATCTCGCTGTCATTTGCAGTTCTCACCGAGGCAACATCGAGCAAGCCCGCCAAGTCTTTCGCATTCTCTGGCAGTGCAACATCGAACCCGATCAACTCCAATGTCCGATTCCCGAAGGCAAACACTCTCCCCTCGAACATAACTGTTCGGGCAAGCACGCGGGGATGCTTGCCGTCTGTCAACAGTGCAAATGGCCGCTGACAACGTATCTCAAACGCAACCACCCCGTTCAAGCCCTGATTCTCAGTAAAGTGGCAGAGCTGTTACAAATGCCTCCCGACGAATTCATCGGCGTTCGCGACGACTGCGGCGTGCCGACGTACTTCATGCAGCTCAATCAAATGGCTTCCCTCTTCAGTCAACTTGCCTCTGGAGATAGCCTCGACATGGAGCGTATCGTTCGTGCGATGACGCAATATCCGGAAATGGTGGCAGGAGACGGACATTTCGATACCGAACTCATGCGCATGAGCCAAGGCAAGCTCGTCAGTAAAGCCGGCGCTGAGGGAGTTCAGTGTATTGGCCGTATTGGCGATGGTATGGGATTGGCCTTAAAGGTGACAGACGGCGCGAAACGGGCCAAATACGCGGTTGCCATCCATCTCCTTCGCCAACTGGGTTGGATCGGTCCTGACATTGCCGATGCGCTGGCGGAGAAATTTTTGGTTCTCGGTTCTTACAAGCGTCTGACGGTAGAAGGGGAGCTGGCCATGCTTTAGAAGCATTTTGAACGGAAGTTTTCAGAGGATTTCCAACACTATCTAACAGGGGGAGGTTGCAATTTTCCGTGAAGCAGGTTTATAATGGTAAACCCAACGCGGGATAGAGCAGTCTGGTAGCTCGTCGGGCTCATAACCCGAAGGTCGGTGGTTCAAATCCGCCTCCCGTCACCTTTTAACAAAGCCGCTGTAGCTCGTTGCAGCGGCTTTGTCCGTTAAAGACCGATCTAAGAAATGCCTCAATGCTTTGTTGTGGAGTTCTATTGCCAATTCCTATCCAAGTCTAATTGCGGGATCGAAGCGAGTAATGGCTGGTTTGGCAGGGAAGGTTGGGAAGAGCTGTCGAACGAATTTTGGGAAATGTCCCAAATAGGGGTTGCCATCTCCAAAAAAAGAAGCTATATTAGTAAAGCCGTCGCGGGATAGAGCAGTCTGGTAGCTCGTCGGGCTCATAACCCGAAGGTCGGTGGTTCAAATCCGCCTCCCGCCACCTTTGAATAACCCCGTTGCACATCGTTGCAACGGGGTTGTTTGTTAGGCTTGTGAGTTCAACACGTCAGTCGCAACAATCGAACGTTTTCTGAAGATTCTGCCACATCGTCAGATCGGTCATTCGATCTGCCTACGAGTTCTAACCCCGAAACGTTTCTAGAGCGCCAGTACAGAAGTAATGGTAGGGTGTGTTACGTGGACGAAAAATGGGTTTGAAATCCAGTGAATGCGATTTCCGCGTAACGCACCCAGCACTTTTGTACCGCTGCTCTAGTACATCTCACAAAACCAATGTCTCTGAGAAGCTGGGTTTGTCAAATGTACCAGCTAACTAACGTTGCGTTAACTTTAAATTGGCAAACGACAGACCCAAAACGATCGAAAACAACACGAAACCAATCGTGCAAGCGTAACTAATTTCCAGTCGATCGAACGCTTGTTCGTAAAGATAATACACCACCGTTTTCGAGCTATCGCGCGGTCCCCCTTGCGTCATCACGTACACTTCCTCAAATACCTTCGTTGCCGACAACGCCGAAATGGTTGCGACGAGCAGTAAATACGGCCGCATCAACGGTACCGTAATATCCCAATGTTTGCGCCAACCATCCGAACCATCGAGAGATGCCGCTTCGTACAAATCTTCAGAGATCGACTGTAAACCCGCTAAGTACACCACCATGTAATAGCCCAATCCCTTCCAAACTGTCACGGCCATGACGCTAAATAGGGCGAATTTCGGACTCGTCAACCAAGGCAAGCCATTTTCGATTCCCAACCGCTGTAACACTTGATTGAACAAACCATTTTCGGCGTAGAGATATTTCCAGGCCAATCCCGCCACGACCATCGACACGATAACCGGAGTGTAGTAAGCGGCGCGAAACCAGGAAATGCCCTTGAGCTGGCGGTTGACGAGGATAGCGAGAAGGAGGGGAACCGTTACGAGAACCGGGACGACGCAGACGAGGTAAAGCAGTGTTTGACCGAGGGTTTTCCAAAATAGCGGATCGCTCCAAAGCCGTTGAAAGTTCGCCCAGCCAATCCACTGAGGCGCTTGGGTGAGGTCGTATTCGTAGCGGGTGAAACTGAGGAGAAAGGCTTGAGCGGTTGGAAAAAAGACGGTGACGGCGAGGACGAAACCCGCCGGGAGCAAGAACAGGTAAGGGGTGAGGGTTTGCAGGAGATGCGAGGGAGACTGACGCATTGGGGAAGACTGGAGAGACAAGGAAGAAAGAGTTGTGAATACGATCGACAATTCTAATCGCTAAGCAATCGATCGAGAAATTTCCCCTTTTTTGCCTTTCGCCTTTCGCCTTTCACGAATGTTTGAGCCAACCGAAGATTTCGACGGGGCTGAGGTTGAGGTTCGGGATGGGGTCGGGAATGGGAAGAATTGCGTCAGTAGACCTCCTGCATGAATCAAATTCACCCCCCTTAATCCCCCCTTTACAAGGGGGGATTAAGGGGGGGTCAGAAATATTTATGCAGGAGGTCTAGTGTTATGGAAAAGTTGAGGCTGTTGTTGGGCGGGGTAGGTGAGGATCGTTTGGGTGTTGGGATCGATGAGCCACCCCATTTGTGTGTCGTGGTTGAGAGCGTGGAGAATTTTATCGATAACGGGAATTGTGGCTCGATCGGGGGAGAGAATTTCAATCAGCCAATTCGGTGCGAGGTTAAATGGGTTGGTGACGTTGCCTTCTGCATCAGTAGGGATACGTTCCCAAGTGAAGACACCGATGTCGGGAACGATAACACGATCTCCGAAAACGCAGCGAATTTCAGTGTAGGCACGGGCGATCTTTTGGCGTTTAGTCGCGGCGTTAATGGTTTCGGTCAGGTCAACTTGCAGAGTACTGTGTTGTCCTTGGGGTATTGGTTTTTGAGTAATTTGCCCGTTTTAATATTTGCTGGCAGGTTGGGTTTCAGGGCGTTGGAGAAATTCTTGGAGCGTGAGGGATTTAAGGGGAATTTGTACCACGGGCAGTTTGGAGGATAAGGTTATCTGTATTTTAACGACTTTGAAATTCCCTTCAGAGCGTCGGATCGGCCACTGACCCTAAAAACAGAATTGCTCCTGTGTCGTTGTCGCGAATGGCGAAGAAAAAGGGTCGATCGAACTCAATTTCAGGAGGACTCGATCGCGTTCCCACAATCGCCGTCGCTGCTGTAGCTTCCGTTCCCTTTTCGTTGACATCGATATAAGTTTTTTGCTTGACTAAACTCACCGCGAAACTTTGTGGCACGATCCCTGAAAAATCAGGTGTTTCAAAAATACCGCCGAGTCCGACTGATTTCAAAACTTCGTTGAGTTCGCGTTCGTCGTCGAGGCGAAACTTGGGTAACTTCACGAGCGCACCGGACGAATACCAATCGAACGAGTTCATCCAAATATTCCAATTTTCGAGGGTGAGGTGTTGGTAGAAATCCGCTAGGGTTTTGCCCGGTTTAGGAACAAACGCATACAGACTCATCCGTTCCGACTCACCGTAAGGCAATTCCACCGCTTTAAACAATGCCGTCTCACAATAGCGCGTTGGCATTTGCTGTACCATCATCGGATGCTGTTTCTGGGTTCCGTCCGGTAAAGTAAACGGATGCAATCGAGTCTCTTCTTCAGAAAAGGGGTACGTCCAGTAACCTAAAAAATACAATGCGTTGGCTAGGACAATAACGGTTTCACGATCGAGGTCGCTGGGACTGAGGATTTCCTCGATTCGATCGTTCGTTTCAGCAGCCACCCAACGGTTGATTTGTTGTAGTGCATCCTGCGGTTGACTGAAGTTCACCCGATCGACCCGGGCGCGATAGATCGTTCGACTGGTCTCGACAAAGCTCGAATCGAGCGTTTCGCTGATACCCGCCCAAACCGAGTTTGCGATGTTCAATTCCACGTCCGGCGAAACCTCTGCCAATGTCGCGAACAGATCGCCATAGGATCGATCGAGTTCTTCGAGACTCAAGCCAGCATAGCCCAAGGCGGACGTCATTTGCTGTTGTGTCTGCGATCGAGCGCCACGATAGAGTAACGTCAGCGCCATCGATAAACTCGTCGGCGATAGGGCTAAATTTTCGTCTTCTCGACCTTCAGCCAGACGGGAAAATACGAGAAATCCGAAATTGGCATTCGCTTGGGTCAGTTGTTGCATTGTCGGTTCCCAGCGTGCGATCTCGTCTTCCAAATGACTGGCGATCTCGGGGGCAGGAACTATCGATCGAGGTGGAGTCACACCGCCCTGACTTGGCATTCCCCCAACTGCAAAACCGATCGTCACCAGGAGAATCCACCGCCACATCGAGAAGGTTTTTCGAGTCATGAATTTCAACAGACGAGATGTCCGTATTACAACCGAGAAGGACGATGCAGTGACGTGACAGACTATCGCAAAAAAATTACGACTGCGCCCGTTCGAGTCTCAAGACCGTCAGTTCTGGCGGACAGAACAAACGCCCTGGGAAATACGTTCCCAAACCACGATTGACGTAGATCGAGTTTTGTCCGACGCGGTGCAGTCCGAGGGCGTGTTCCCAATGTTCGACGACTTTCTTGCACTCTGACAAATAGGGAACGAAGCGACGGAGAGGTTTTGGAACGATTTGGCGAATCGGTTCGAGCGCCAGCGCCAACGGCCCTATGCCGGGAACGACGATTTGTCCGCCATGGGTGTGTCCCGATAGGATTAAGTCTGCTCTCCACTGTTGTAGCACTTCTGCGCTATCGGGGTTGTGAGAGAGAACCAAGCGCGGCGTTTGGGGCGATATCGAAGCCAACACCGTTTTCGGTTGAAAGTCCCGCGACCAAAAATCGGGCAGGCCGACGAGGGCTAACCCCTCTCCCAACGGATAGGCGACATCGTTCCACATCACCTGAACGTCGATACTTTCAAGGGCTTTGGTCACTTCCACTTTCGATCGACGGCGATAGAGGTCGTGATTGCCCAATACCGCATAAACCCCGCAGCGACTTTGCAGGGGTTTGAGACGTTGAGCCAGTTCCCAAGCGGGTTCTGGGTCAGTGGTGACGTAATCCCCCGTAAGAACGACGAGATCCGGTTCTTCTTCGTTGCTGGCATAGATGGCTCGATCGAGCAGTCGATCGCTCAACCGCAATCCGTCGTAGTGCAAATCGGACAGTTGAACGACGCGAGTTCCGTGTAATCGATCGGGAAGTCCGTCGATGGCAACTGTCAAACGTTCGACCTGTAAAGGCCCGGAAAAAACGCTGTGCATCGTTAACGGCTCAAGTGAAACGACCGTCGATAGAGACGTGACTGGTCACGTCTCTACAATTTTTGACAGCTCGACGCGCATTTGCCAACCCCCCTTTTTCAGTGAGCAGTGAGCAGTGAGCAGTGAGCAGTGGGGAGGGGGCAGTTTTTCAGTGAGCAGTGAACAGTGAGCAGTGAGCAGTGGGGAGGGGGCAGTTTTTCAGTGGGCAGTGAGCAGTGAACAGTGAGCAGTGGGGCGAAAAACAAAATTCCCAGGGGAAACCTGGGAATTTTTGAGAACCGAGTGACAAAAGTGGAGCGTTGGACTCTTAGAAGTCCGTGCTAACTGAAAACCTCATCACTGCTCACTGCTCACTGCTCACTGTTCACTGAATTAGATGGCTGCTGCATCTCGGGCCGCTTGGGCTTCGTCAGGATGGATGCCGAGGCGGGTGAGGTTGATGCGGTTCTTGTTGTCGATATCGCGCACCTTGACGATCACCTCGTCGCCGACGGATAACTCATCTTCTACTTTGCCAATGCGATAGTCGGCGATTTGAGAAATGTGAACCATTCCTTCTTTACCCGGAGCAATTTCCACGAACGCACCGATGGGAATGATGCGCGTGACGCGACCGACGAAGACTTCACCCGCGTCGATTTTGCGGGTCATGCCTTGGATGATACGACGGGCCCGCTTGGCTTTCTCGCCGTCAGTCCCCGAGATCGTAACGGTTCCGTCGTTGTCGATATCGATCTTGCATCCCGTTTCTTCCGTGATGCCTTTAATCGTCTTTCCTCCGGGACCGATGACCAAACCGATGAGTTCGGGATCGATTTTGAGGGTGTAGAGACGCGGTGCAAAAGGAGATAGTTCTGCATTCGGTCGATCGATGGCTTCCATCATCTTGCCTAAGATATGGAGTCGTGCGGGAAGTGCCTGTTTGATGGCATCAGCAACCACGTCGATCGATAACCCGGTGATTTTCATGTCCATCTGCAAGGCCGTAATTCCAGAATCTGTTCCGGCCACCTTGAAGTCCATGTCTCCGAGGAAGTCTTCGATACCTTGAATGTCGGTCAGGATGCGAACTTCGTCGCTTTCCTTAATCAGACCCATTGCCGCACCGCTGATGGGTTTCGTAATGGGAACCCCAGCGTGCATCAAAGATAGTGTCGAGCCGCAAACCGATCCCATCGAAGTAGAACCGTTAGATGACAGCACCTCCGATACCACACGGATGACGTAGGGGAAATCCTCTTTGGGCGGGAGTACGGGAATCAACGCACGTTCGGCTAACGCACCGTGACCGATTTCTCGACGACCGGGAGATCGCATGGGGCGCGTTTCGCCGACGGAGTAAGGCGGGAAGTTGTAGTGGTGGATGTAGCGTTTTTCGTCTTGGGGATGCAAATCGTCGAGTTCTTGAGCGTCACCCGGCGTTCCCAACGTTGCCAACGACAGCACTTGCGTCAGACCTCGATTGAAGAGTGCGCTACCGTGAACGCGCTGCGGTAAAGTCCCCACCTGACAGGAAATTGGTCGAACTTCATCGAGTTTGCGTCCGTCTACCCGCACGCCCTCTTCGACGATTTGCGCTCGCATGAGCTTTTTGGTGATGCTCTTGAAGGTGTTTCCGAGGACTTTGGGATCTTCGGTCACACTTTGGCGAATTGCTTCTTCCTCGTCGAGTTGTTCGATCTTTTCAGAAATTTCCGCTTTGACCGCATCGAGTGCTTCATCGCGACTGTTTTTGTCGTGGCTGAAGTCACTCAGGATTTTTTTAATCGGTTCCGTCGCCACATCGCGAAGGTAGATTTCGAGCGTGTCGTCAACCTGGGGCGGTTCTTCAACCGTCAACTCGATTTCTAAGTCTTTCATCAACTCTTCTTGCGCCCGAATCAGGTCACACGCAGCTTCGTAACCGAAGTCAATTGCTTCGATAATGTCCTGTTCGGGGAGTTGGTTGGCTCCAGCTTCTACCATCACGACACCGTCTTTGGTTCCTGCGACGACTAAGTCCAGGTCTCCAACGCGGATCTCTTCAAAGGTGGGGTTGATGATGAAGTCGTCGCCGAGCAAACCGACGCGCACGGCAGCCATCGGCCCGTTAAAGGGAATTTTGGCCAAAATCGTGGAGATCGACGCTCCGGTAACGGCCAAGACGTCGGGCGGTACGAGTTCGTCCATGGCGAGGGTTGTGGCGACGATTTGAATGTCGTCGCGCAACCACTGCGGGAACAGTGGACGCATCGGTCGATCGATCAAGCGACTGGTCAGCGTGACTTTTTCGGGAGGACGGCCTTCTCGCCGTAAAAATCCACCGGGGATTTTACCTCCCGCATACAGTCGTTCTTCGTAATCTACTAATAAGGGGAGAAAATCGATGCCTTCTCTTCCACCCGATCGGGTTGCGGTTACCAGAACTGCTGTATCGCCAGATTCGATTAAGACGGAGCCACCAGCTTGTGGAGCGAGTAATCCAACTTTTAGTCGAATATCCCGTCCGTCAAAGGATATTGACTTTTCCATTGCTTTCATGCAGGACTTTAACTTCCAAATAGTTCTTCTTCGTTCTTCTGTGGCAATCGTAACACCCTTTTACAGTGAACAGTGAGCAGTGAGCAGTGAGCAGTGGGGACAGTCACCAGTCGCCAGTGGCTCGTGGCTCGTGGCCCGTGAAGGTAGGTTTCAGTTGAGGAGATTTTTTCAGTTTGCGATCTCCTCACCTCTTTACCTGTACATCTCCTCAGTTGGCAATTGGAACTCTCGGACCGGGGTTGCGCCTTTACAGTGAGCAGTGAGCAGTGAGCAGTGAGCAGTGAGCAGTGGGGACAGTCACCAGTCGCCAGTGGCTCGTGGCCCGTGAAGGTAGGTTTCAGTTGAGGAGATTTTTTCAGTTTGCGATCTCCTCACCTCTTTACCTGTACATCTCCTCAGTTTGGCAATTGGAACTCTCGGACCGGGGTTGCGCCTTTACAGTGAGCAGTGAGCAGTGAGCAGTGAGCAGTGGGGACAGTCACCAGTGGCTAGTGGCCCGTGAAGGTAGGTTTCAGTTGAGGAGATTTTTTCAGTTTGCGATCTCCTCACCTCTTTACCTGTACATCTCCTCAGTTGGCAATTCTCTCGGACTGGGGTTGCGTCGGGGAGGCTAAAAGCGTGGATAATCAAACGCGGACAGTACAGTAGGGCTTCAGCAACAGGTTGCGATGGAAAGTTTTTCTCCTTTAACGGGTAAAGTGACGGCGCTGATGGTCGTCGATGGGCAGTCGATCGAGATCGAACTCGATGGTACGAACGCTCCGATTACGGCGGGGAATTTTGCCGATTTGGTAGCGCGCGGCTTCTACGATGGGGTTACCTTTCACCGGGTGGTTCTCGAACCCACGCCGTTTGTCGCACAGGCGGGCGATCCGAACAGTCGCAACCCCAATTTTCCGCCGGAGTTTCTCGGACGTGCGGGTTTTGTCGATCCGACCACTGGAGAGGAACGCACGATTCCTTTAGAAATTAAGCCGGAAGGGGCTGAGACTCCAGTGCTGGGTCAAACGCTATCGGATGCAGGGGTGAGCGAACCGCCCGTTTTGAGAAACGAACGGGGCACGATCGCCATGGCGCGAACGAACGATCCCAACTCGGCTTCGTCACAGTTTTACTTTAATTTAGTCAATTCACCGTCTTTGGACGGGAACTTTGCCGTTTTCGGAAAAATTACTGACGGTTTAGCGGTGATGGATTCGATCGAGCAAGGCGATCGAATTGAAGGTGCTCGCATCGTCGAGGGAACTTTACCCTCGCGGGTGTCGCAATTCCTCGCAATCGAACCCCTGAACCTCTACATCAACCGCCTCAATCGTGCGAGTTTGCCCCTTGGATTCGATTTGCTCACGGATGGCGACGACACCTTAATGATTGACGATTCGCTCAGTGCTGCCAATCCGACAGGGTTTGTTGGGTTTGGGGGGAACGATTCGATCTCTGGATCTTCGATCGACGATGTGATTTACGCCAATCAAGGGGAAGATGTCATTACAGGCAACGGTGGTGACGATCTGTTGCGGGGCGGACAGGGAAACGATTCGATGGAGGGTGGAGACGGTAACGATATTATCCACGGAAACATCGGCGCTGATTCGCTCACTGGCGGTGCTGGGGACGATTTCATTCGCGGCGGACAAAGCGAGGATATTCTCAACGGTGGTGAGGGGAACGACGTTCTCGTGGGCGATCGAGAGAAAGATATACTGACGGGTGGTGCGGGGGCAGATACGTTTATTCTGCGTGCCAACACCGATACAGGACAACGCGATCCGAACGTGGTTGATGTGGTGACGGATTTCAACGCTGGGGAAGGCGATCGATTAATTGTTCCGGCGGAAGTGACTGCGAATGACGTGCGTTTCCTGCAAGCGGGAGGCGACGTGTTATTGCAGTTGAGTAACGACGATTTTATCGGGCGCGTACAAAATGCTTCGTCGAGTGCGGTGCAGGCGGCAACGACAGTTGTTTCACCGTTCGACCTCGGTTTCTTAATCGGTTAGTTTAATTGCTTTGACTATCGTTTTTTGGGGTCGTCGATCGACCCCGTTTTTATTGGATTGAATTTAATTTTTTTGGAAATCTTCAATCTTTTAGTGGTTTAAAATATTTGTTTTTTTGTATTTTAGTTGTCCTGATATCTAGTAGCCCAATCGCCAGATTTGGTATGCTGCCCTGCTCATTTTTTCTTGTCTTTCTTCAATTTGTTTTGGACTCCAAATTGATGCTTCTGAAACTTCCTTCGTTATTTCTAGTTTAGATTTTGAAAATACCTTGCATTTGTCAGGAAAAGATCGATTACCTATTTTTCTATTAGTAGATGAATCTAAGAGAGTCATGTTGCCAAGCCTATATATATATAATTTGTAATCAGTCTTTGAAAATTTATCTAGCCAGGATCCACTAGGTTTTTGAGGAAGAATATGTTCTAAATTTAATTCTGTTTCATTGGGATTCGCAACTAACTCTTTAGATCCCATATAAAAATTATTTATCTCGCTTAGAATATACCTTGCTAGTTTTGAATCTTTACCACTGAAAGTCTTTTTTTTGGAAAGCATCTTTGAAATCTTTATCACTAGGATAAATAAATTGGAGTTTTTCAAAAACTTGTTCGGCGGATTTTGGTTTCTCTTTTCTAATAAATTTAGCAACATCACCATAAGCATTTTCAAGGTAGCGAGGATTAAGCCCACATATAACGCTGTATCGAAACGAAAAAACAACTAATATTCTTAAAATTTTTGAAAATAGCTTATCTGATAAATACTCTTTAGCAGATATTAGGACAGGATAGCATTGTGTAGAATCAAATAATATCAACCTAGAAATGTCATTTTTTGTGTTAGCTCCAGAAGTAGACCAAACAGGACTATTTGGATTTTTTAATGCACTATAAAGTTCTGATGTATCTGCTAAAGAAGTCATGAAGTCAAGAACACCATTACTATCTCTTATTTTGCTAGAAATTTCACGAAAAAGATCTTTTTCTCTAACACGATTATGTTTAGCAATCCAATAATGTCGAATAAATTTCGTGATTTCATACTTATCGACATTTTGCTGAACATACGACCATTTTTTCTGGACTTTGTCAAATCCTTCGTCAGATTTTGCGAAAATGTGATTTTTTAAAAGATCTGCCCCAGACAATTCTAGCTCTCTATTATTTAAAGTTTCAAAAATCATATAAGAGCTTGCTTCATCTGCTACAGAGATGAGGATTAAGATAAGTTTGTTTGCTATACATTCTACAAGTTCCACCAACGTATCTGTAAGGCTTTCCGCTTTTGAGATTCGCTCCTGAATTTTCTTATGTAAGATTAAATATGATTCCAGCATTAATTTGTTGGATTTTTCACGATCTCGCTTTAAATTTCTTCCTAGCTGTTTTTTTAGGTTCTTCAATTGCTGTAAATTTTGAGGATCTAAAAAATTTTCAGTATAAAACTGATTGTTGACTTCGTTGAGTGTTAGTTTTGGGTCGATTTTTCGAGTTCTGAGATTTTTAGTCCCAAGGTATGCTGATGAAATTTCAAAGGATAATTCTTCATCCTCTTTTTCCTTGGCAATATCTCGGAGCGCGCACATGAGTAATGAGATTGTTGTTATACGTTGCTGTCCATCAATTAGTTTGAGTGTAGGTTTTTGAGAGTTGTTAACAACAATAGCTCCCATAAAACGATCTGGGCGGCTTTCATCAAGAGTATTTGTGATATCATTCCAGAGTTCTTCTGTTTGGGTATCTGTCCAAGAAAAATCTCTTTGGAAGTGAGGCACTATGTAATGATTGCTACTTGAAAACAATTCACCGATAGTCATCAAGCGACTATCAACACTAGCAACGAGCATATTTACTTCTCACCGATTTATCTTTGCAAGAGTCATGCAATCGAACTCACTTTTTCAAACCAACACTCCGGACAGTTTTTGACTGACAACAAGAAAATACGAGTTTTAGCCACCTCTGAAGACCATTTAGCTAATGAGAGAATCATGGTTTCAGCACTTGCACCGAAAAATGTCCGGACTATTGTCAAACACCTTTATACAATAGTGTTTTATTTTGGGAACCTCGAAAAATTGATTCTGGCTCAAAGCTTAACAGCTAAAACCCTTGAAACTTCGTTCTCGATTCTCGATAGTAGAGCTTGTTTCTCAATAATCTTGAGTTAATCGAGGTGCTCTTTTGTAAAACAGCCTTTACAAGTAAGGCATTCAAGCTGATTGATTGTAATGGTTGTCACTATAGCAGACTACACCAAGCTTGGAAAGTAATTACTGAAAGATATTTGTAAAAATGAATGAATCAATCAATCCTCTAAATTACTAGAGCGATCGAACAATGGAATTTTACGGCAACTATCTCAAAATTTAATATTTTTTTACAAACATCAATCGATCTTCAAGACCCACTCGCCTCCCCTAACCGTTTCATGACCTGCAACGTTCGCTCCAACCCCGCATCCTGTGCCAACAAAAACACTGGAGATCGAGTGTAACTCGGAATTTCGCCCACCCTCAACTTGAGAAAAATGAAACTTTCCCCGTTTGTCACCATCCCAAACCGCACGGGTTCCGGGTTTTGTTCTGCCAACATATAGCCTGGGGAATTCCCACCTTTAACGAAAACTCAGCTCGTTCCGACTCGATCGCCAAAACCCACAATCGATCGAGCAATATCCACATGTCCAACTGTCCCCGCAACACCGTACCGTCACTCGTCGCCACCACCTCGACAGGCTTTTCCGTTTCCACGTAAAACAGCGGTAAAAAAATCCCGCTAAATCCAACAGTGGTGCTAACACCACCAATTCCACGGTTTTTTCCGACAGCAATCGATGTTCTAAATTGTCGTATTCCAACCGCGCGCGATCGAGTCGCGACACCTCCGCCGCTGTCAGTTGCGGTAACGAACCTTGCCACTCGGGGAAAAATTCAGGGTCAGACTCCGGTGTTAACCTGAATTTTTCCTCTAAGTCTTAGGGCGTTAACTGATCGATCGATACAGTTGCTGTCATTTTTCTTCCCTCCCTTTAACCCAGACTAAAACCGATCGAGCGGATAGATCTGTGCAAATAGAAATCGCTTCAAAACGATCGATCTTTTGTGACAAAACTCGCTCGTATTCGTCTCAGGCGTTTTTCAAGCGTTAAAGTTGCGATAAGACTCCCCATCTCCAAAACAGCCTAAACTCGAGAGCCATGCCGATCGAACCCACCATACAGTCAATCCTCTCCCAGATCGCATCCCCCACGATCGCATGGTCGCGCGTGTTCGCGATCGCCGGAATGCAAAGTGCGATCGTGCTGTGTTGGGTCATGTATCGGCTGTACTTACCCGAATTATTCGATCGTGCTGGCTTAGCTGCATCAGTCGTGGGAACTGTCTTATTTTTCGAGGTGGCGATCGGCTTCGTCCTCGAACCCTTAATGGGTTACAGTTCCGATCGATTGCGCGTTTGGTTGGGAACGCGGTTCCCGCTGATTTTAGTTGGGGTTTTGTTGGCAGCACTGATGTTCTTCACTCTGCCTTCAATCGCGGGATTCAGGACGTCAGCACAACGGATTTTACCCGTGGCGGCGGTAGTTTGGGCGATGGCCATGGCAATGTTTCGATCGCCCGTATTAGTACTACTCGGACAGTGTGCGATGTCGTCGGATTTGCCCTATGCTTCAGGCGTATTGATGGCTGTGGGCGCGGTTGTGTCGCGGTTGATTCCTCTAACGAGCGATCTTTGGCTGTCCTACGGTGTCGTTTTTACGTTCGCAATTGGCTCGATCGTCTTGCTCGTTGCAGCAGTCGTCTTGAGATCGACCCTCCCACCCCCCACGCCATCCACATCTGACAAAACACGATCTCCGAACATAAGCCACCTTGCCATTAGTTTGCTGCGAATGCTAACCGTAGCGATCGGTGTCGTTTGTACGGGGAGTTGGGTTATGGCAGTTGTGGCGAAAACAGGAGCTGGGTCAGACACATTGCCTTGGTTAATGGCAAATCCGGTACAAGTAGGAATTGTCGGGGCAGTGAGTTGTTTGCTCTTTGGCACGATCGAGAAACAGTTTGGAATGCGGCGCGTCGTGACGATCTCGGTTGGTGTTGCCATCGCAGCACTGCTGGCCTTGTCCGTTAGCTCGAATGCGGCTGTGGTGTTGGCATTAACGATCTCGATCGTAGCTTGTCAGAGTGCCATCAACGTGGGCGTCATTCCATTGGCGATCGAAATTGCACCGGTTGGATTTGGCGGCGTAGCTATTGGGATGTATTTCGGAGCGCTAGGCTTAGCGGGAAGTCTCTTCAGTCGAGTTTTTGGCGATCTGTCGGAGTATTCGCCCATGATGATGGCGTGGGGAGGGGTAGTGTCATTAGTATTCGTGGCGATCGGTTTCGGTTGGGGTTTGTGGCGAACGTCTCGATCGACTTAACCCCTTTCCCGTTAACCCATTTCCTGAATCAGCAAAGCATCAAGAGTCGCCGATTGGGACATCGTACTATCCCGATTTCGATCGATGAGGGCGGGATGCTGTGCGAGTTTCAAGGCCTCACGTACATAGCCATCCCCCACCACCATCGCTTCGCAGTTGTGGGCGACTAAAACAGCTTGCACTCGCTGAAATGCCGTTGCCAACTGATTGTAGGGAATCCCCGGAAAAGCGTGATGCACGGCATGGTAATGCAGCCCTCCCACGAGCCAACCACAACCCGGTGGAACCCTCAAATTCCGCGAGGTGTAGAGCTGGTTGACCTGATGACAGTTGCCATTACGCCATAAACCGTAGTGTTCGAGATAGTCTCGGGTTTGCATCACGACACCAATCGTGCGCTCCAAGACCAGCCAAAACAGGATGTAGTGCAGTAGACTTTGGTGAGTCAGAAGGATCGTTGCTACCAAGCTGCCTTGCATCAACACCATGCCACAGCTATCGAGAAACATCTGTCGAGTTAAACGAGGGTAGACTGACCGAAGTTGAAAACCACGAACCCAGGTTTTTAGAATTAAACCAATACCCCCCAGCAGCAAAAGATCGACGAACCACTGATAACGCACGTACCATTGCTGCCAAAGCGATGCTTGACGATATTCCTCCAGCGTCCACTGTACCCGTTCTGGATCGCGCAAATCCCGTCCGTTCCAGCTATGATGCAAGCGATGCAGTTCGCTATAGATGCCCACCGGCCAAAGCATTAGCCAAGAAATGGGTCGAGCGGAGAGTTCGTCAAACCAGACCCATCCGGTCAGGGTGTGATGAACGGCATCGTGGCTACAGATAAGCCAGAACGCATAGATTAATCCGGCCGGAAAAGTCCAAGCTAGGGAGACAACAAGGCTCTCGCGACTCCAGGCTAGTCCGACGAATGCTAAACAACTGACTCCCAACACGCCAAACCGCAGTAGCCCGAGCCAGGGATTCATCTGATACAAATCTTGGGTTGCTGTACGCAGATCTTTGAGTAGTCGATCGATGTTTGCCACCACATCCTCCTTGAGTCCCTGTTGCTTAGATTAGAACCTGTACTCACCACATGATTCGTGTATGGTAGGAGCGTTCTAAGTTTCCCAGGTTCTCCTTCAAAAAATTTCTAGAGTCCGTTGGAATAACGTGTCGTATTCAGAAAAATTGATGACGACATGAAAGATTTTGACTCAAACAACGGTGTTCACAATTCGAGAGGCCTCTATTTAAACTCTTTTTCTCGATCGATGTCCAGAGACCGTTTACCGTTTGTAGAGGTTTAACGAATCAGGCTCAGATTTCCCACTCTCTTAACGCCATCGTGGGAAACATTACGCCGTTCGGCGAACGATACGAGAACACGATACCGTCTCCCCTCAGTCACCCAATGCAGGAGTGACGTTTCAGTCAGGGAAGGTTTTTCTGTCCCATCTCAAGCAAGCCAATGCGATACTATCGGGTGTAGTGAACGAGAAGCTCGATCGAAGCGAATGTCGCGTCCTGTCCTTTACGTCGCCATCACCAACCACGGCTTCGGTCATGCCGTCCGTGCGGCCTCCGTTGTCGCCCAAATTCAGCACCTCAACCCGGAAATCCTCGTGGCCTTAGTGACCACTGCGCCGCGATGGTTGCTCGAATCCTACATTCCCAACGAATTCCTCTATCGTCCCCGTTCCCTCGATGTCGGCGTTGTCCAATCCGATAGCCTCAATATGGACAAAGCCGCAACTCTCGAAAAACTGCGCGACATTCAACGTCGCCAAAACGACCTCATCGCCGCTGAAGTCAACTTCATCCGCCTCAACCGTGTCGGCCTCGTCCTCGCCGATATCCCACCGCTGGCGGCTCGCATTGCCAACGTCGCCGGAATTCCCGCGTGGATGATGAGTAATTTCGGTTGGGATTTTATCTATCGCGAATGGGGTGGAGAATTCCTCGAAATTGCCGATTGGATTGGCGACTGTTTCAGCCAGTGCGATCGACTGTTTCGCCTTCCCATGCACGAACCGATGTCCGCTTTTCCACAGGTTACCGACACTGGACTGACTGGGGGAACGCCGCGATACAGCGTTGAGGAATTGCGTCAACTCCTGAATCTCACTGCCCCTCGCGAAAAAACGATTTTGCTCAGTTTCGGCGGTTTGGGATTGCAACAAATCCCCTATCACAATCTCAAAGACTTTCCCGACTGGCAGTTTCTCACCTTCGACGCCAACGCGCCCGATTTACCGAATCTCGTCCAACTCCTCGACATCGAACGTCGGATGGAACCGAACCGTCGCATTCGCCCCGTCGATTTAATGCCCGTCTGCGATCGAGTGGTTTCTAAGCCCGGTTTCAGCACCTTTGCCGAAGCCATGCGCCTCGACGTTCCCATTGTGTCTTTAACCCGTGACGGCTTTGCCGAAGCACAACTGTTACTCGACGGCTTAAAAAATTGTGCCCACCATCAAATTATTCCCTACACTGAATTCTTTGAAGGCAATTGGGCGTTTTTACGAGAGCCGAACCATCCACCCAAAACTGAGATTCGGTTTCCCAAAAATGGTAACGAGACCATTGCAGAAGCCGTAGTGAAATACTTTGAAAAATTCTAGTTTTCGATCGAACCGTAGCGACAATGAACCATTACCAGCAAATTTTGCAAATTAAAACCAACGGAAAATCGCTACAAAAGGTCACGTCACAGGTTCAAAAGATCGTTGCAGAATCGGGCATCGATATGGGACTGTGTACGTTATTTTTGCGCCATACTTCTGCCAGTTTAGTCATCCAAGAAAACGCCGATCCCGATGTTTTGCGCGATCTCGAAAACTTTTTCAGTAAACTCGTTCCCGAAGCTGGAAATTACATTCACAGTGCCGAAGGCCCCGACGATATGCCCGCCCACATTCGGACTGCATTAACGCACACGTCAGAACACATTCCCATTTCGCGCGGTCGTTTAGTTTTAGGGACTTGGCAAGGCATTTACATTTGGGAACACCGCCGCTACGCCCATCACCGAGAATTAGTCGTTCACGTTAGCGGAATGTCGCGTTAGAGGTTAACCCAAAACCCCGGTTTCTCCAAGACACCGGGGTTTTATCGATCGATCTCCCAGCCAGCAGCCAAAAACTCACGAACCGATAACCGATAACCGATAACTGGTGACTGGCGACTGGTGACTGACGACTGCTTACTGTTGAGATGAGGCGTTCGACAGGCGAGGCATTCTAACACCTTCAACCGCATCGCGGAACGCTTCGACGTTGGGGCCAAAGTCAATGGGGAGAACTGCCACAACGTTTTCGTGGGGGCGCGGGATGATCACCCAAGATTCCAGCGTTGCGCCTTCCGTGCGTTTGACCGCCTCGATTCCAGCATCCATCGCCGTTTTGACCTCCGACACGTCACCGCGGATATTGATGTTGAACCGGGCGCTTCCCACGCGGATATAGCCAACGAGGGTCACGCGACCGGCTTTTACCATCGCATCTGCGGCGGCTAAAATGCCGGGAAACCCCTTGGTTTCGATCGATCCAACTGCCTGCTGTGTCACTTTTCGTCTCCTGAAATTCGCAAAGAAAGGAAAAACTTTCGCTCTTATTTTATGGAAGGCGAGTTACTTTTTTAACTGACGGTTTCTAAGCCGTCGCACTGGGCACATCCCATCCGTCAATTGCCGGAGTTCGGACGTTAGCGGAACGGTTCGCTAGCATCTGTATATTCGAGTGGTAGAACGGCAACGACGTTTTCGGGAGGATTGGGGACGATATAGTGAGAAATGATTTCTCCCCCAAAGGTATTTTCGATCGCTGCGAGTCCCGCATCCATCGACTGCTTGACTTCCGAGATCGGACCGCGAAAGGCAATGGCAAATTGACCTCTTTCAGCTTTATCGAAATATACCAGCGTGACTCGTCCCCCCTTGACGACAGCATCGGCCGCCGCCAGAATCGATGGAAACCCAAGACTCTGAATCATACCAACGGCAACGGGCATCGGGGAGGCTCCTCCAATGAAATCGAGCTACCTAATTGTACAAGTTAACTGTCGCGAGTTACGATCGAGGACAGTTCACTTCGGTATCGCTTCGTTTCTATGAACGTTCGGATCGGCAACGGTTACGACATTCACCGCCTCGGCGAAGGCCGTCCCCTCATTCTCGGCGGTGTGGAGATTTCCCACGAACTCGGCTTAGTCGGTCACAGTGATGCCGACGTGCTAACTCACGCCATTATGGATGCAATGCTCGGTGCGTTGGCCCTCGGCGATATCGGCCATTACTTCCCCCCCACAGACGATCGATGGAAAGGGGCGAACAGTCTGGTGTTGCTCGATCTCGTCAACCAACTGCTACAGGAAAAAGGCTGGTGCGTGAGTAATCTCGACACAGTCGTTGTCGCGGAACGTCCGAAGCTCAAACCGCATTTACCGGCGATGCAAGACAAGTTAGCCCAGACGTTACAACTCGCCCCCAATGCGGTTGGGATCAAAGCCACCACCAACGAGAAACTCGGTCCCGTCGGACGTGAAGAAGGGATCGCCGCTTATGCGGTTGCCCTCGTCATCACGATCGATTAAACCTAAATTGCGAATCACCAATCACCCGTCCCTCAAATCGTAAATCGAAATGTTGTTCGTTTCCCAGTTCTTTCGATCGTGGCATCGCTGGTTTATTATCTGCCTCGCCAGTTTTATTTTGCTGGGGGTCGGGGGTTGCAGCATCGAAAACTTCCGTGCCGAAGCTGCCCAAGGAACTGAATTAATTATCGGGCAACTTGGAGACCCCAAAACGTTCAATGCCGCACTCAGCAAAGAGTATCCCAACGTTTTTCTTTACACTTACGAGGGATTGGTCGGAACGAACGGCTTTACAGCTGAAGTCGAACCCGCACTGGCGGAATCGTGGGAGATTTCGGATGATAGTTTGAGAATTGTGTTTACCTTGCGAGAGGGTTTGAAATGGTCGGACGGCGAACCCTTGACTGCTGACGATGTGATTTTTACGTACAACGAGATTTACTTCAACGAAAAAATACCATCTTCGACTCGTGACGTTTTGCGAGTCGGCGAAAGTGGTGCGTTTCCCACGGTGACGAAACTCGACGATCGACGGGTTGAGTTTCAACTTCCAGAACCGTTTTCACCCTTACTTCGATCGCTGAGTGCAGAGATTCTCCCCGAACACGTTTTGCGTCCGACGATCGAACAAAAAGACGAAAAAGGCAATCCTATCTTTAACAGTACTTGGGGAACTGATACCGATCCCAAAAACGCGATCGTCAACGGCCCCTATCGACTCAGTCAGTACATTCCCAGCCAGCGCGTAATTTTCGAGCGCAATTCTTATTACTGGCGCAAAGACGAACGGAGTGTTCCCCAACCCTATATCGATCGACTGATCTGGCAAATTGTTGAAAACCAAAACACGCAACTTTTGCAATTTCGCTCGGGAGGATTGAGTGCTGTTGCAGTCAGGCCGCAATATTTCTCACTGCTCAAGCGGGAAGAAAAACGAAGTAACTTCACAATTTACGAAGACGGCCCCGACTTCGGTACGAGTTTTATTGCTTTTAATCTCAACCGAGGTAAAAATCCGAATGGAACGCCAGTTGTCGATCCGATTAAATCGAAGTGGTTCAACGACTTGAATTTTCGTAAAGCCGTTGCTCACGCGATCGATCGAACTACGATGATTAATACGATCTATCGGGGTTTAGGAGAACTTCAGCATTCTCCTATTTCAATTCAAAGTCCTTACTACTACCCTCCAGAAAAGGGACTTCCCACCTACGAGTACGATGTTGAAAAAGCGAAGCAACTGCTCTTTGCTTCGGGATTTCAATATAACGATCGAGAACAACTCCTCGATGCCGATGGAAACCGAGTAGAATTTACACTTATCACGAATGCGGGAAACCAAGTCCGTGAAGCCATGGGCGCACAAATCAAACAGGATTTAAGCCAGATTGGAATTAAAGTAAACTTCACGCCAATTGACTTTAACAAGCTCGTCAGTCAACTGTCTAACAGTCTCGATTGGGAATGTCATCTCCTCGGTTTTACTGGAGGTGTCGAACCCCACGGCGGCTTGACGATTTGGTCTCCCGAAGGACGCCTACATAACTTCAATCAAAACCGGAAAGATCCGCCGCTAGAAGGCAGGCAGGTTGAGGAATGGGAACGAGAAATCGAACGACTTTTCATTCAAGGGTCTCAAGAGTTTGACGAAGAATTGCGAAAAGAAATTTACGGACAAGCGCAAACGATCGTTCAGGAAAACTTACCGTTTATTTATCTCGTTAATCCTTTTTCAATGGCAGCAGTACGAAATGAAATTCAAGGCGTTCAATACTCTGCATTAGGCGGGCCGTTTTGGAATCTTTACGAACTCTCGATCGAAGAATAAAGTAATAGATAAGAGGTGAGAGTAAAAGAATAGTAAAAAAGACAAAAGAGTTTGAATATATCTTTTAGAAATTACCAGGAATTATCTTGTAGAAAAACAATACTTATTCTGGCAAGACTCGATCTAAGGTTGAAAAATCGTAAATTGATGGATTCTGATACTTTAAAATTTCTCCTTGATGGCGTTGCAAGGGGAGAAATTGACACAGAAACGGCACTCAAAAAACTGAAAAACCTGGGCTACGAATCTGTCGGTGAGTTTGCCAAAATCGACCACCATCGCACCTTACGAACGGGATTTCCTGAAGTGATTTGGGGACAGGATAAAACCCCCGACCAAATTGCTGAAATCATGTTGGCTATGCGAGATCGACATCAGATCGTCATGGCAACGCGCGTATCTGCGGACGTTTACGCTCGCGTGCGAGATCGCGTGCGAGACGTGCGCTACTATCCCCAAGCTAAAATTTGTGCCATTGCCCCCCATCCCCTCGAACCTCATCGTTGGGGAACGATTGGCGTTCTCAGTGCGGGAACAGCCGATCTCCCCATTGCCGAAGAAGCGGCAACAACCGCGCAACTTTGCGGATTTAACGTGTTGCGACTGTGGGATGTGGGCGTTGCGGGGATTCACCGTCTTCTGAGTAACCGACACCTGCTCGATCGAACTCACGTCCTCGTCGTCGTTGCGGGAATGGAGGGGGCGTTACCGAGTGTTGTGGCGGGGTTAGTCAATTGTCCGGTGGTGGCTGTTCCGACGAGTATCGGTTATGGAGCGAGTTTCAACGGTTTGGCCTCGCTACTGACGATGTTGAATTCCTGCGCTACAGGTATCGGCGTCGTCAATATCGATAACGGTTTCGGGGCTGCCATGCTGGCCGGCAAGATACTCGATATGGCGAAACGTGCAAAGGGAGAGGAGATGAAGTGATGATGGGATGAAGTGCGTTATCTATTTATCCTCATCTCCCCATCTCATCATCGACCAACTTCCCCGATGCGAACGTCTAGGGTCATCGTTCGGCTGTTGCG
Organism: Geitlerinema sp. BBD 1991-9; assembly: GCA_001657325.1. Taxonomy (GTDB): domain Bacteria; phylum Cyanobacteriota; class Cyanobacteriia; order Cyanobacteriales; family Geitlerinemataceae; genus Geitlerinema. The sequence continues at coordinate 177,521 of LWRO01000005.1, forward strand.
TTTGAGTTCGAGGGGAAGGGAACTGCCAACCTCGAGATCGGCAACGGTTTTTTGAACCTCTTCAGCCGTTTTGACCGGGTTGCCATCGATTTTAACGATAATGTCGCCCGCTCGCAGTCCCGCGCTCTCAGCGGGAGAATCCGGCATGACGCGAACGATGAAAATTCCTGCATCTTCGTTAATCGTGATGCCACTGTTGAGGTTGCGGTTGAGGTTGTCTTTAATTTCGGGGGTTAGCGAAATCATCTGAATGCCGAGATAGGGATGTCGGACTTTCCCCGTGGCGATGAGTTCTTCGGCGATGCGGGAAACGGTGTTGGCCGGAATGGCGAAACCGAGTCCTTGGGCGTTTTGGATGATGGCGGTGTTCATACCGATGACTTCGCCGTTTTGATTGAGCAGTGGCCCGCCCGAGTTCCCGGGGTTGATAGCAGCATCCGTTTGGAGGAATTCAACTCGCTTGTCGGGAACGCCGATTTCGCTACTCGATCGACCCGTGGCACTTAGAATTCCAGCGGTGACCGTGTTATCGAGTCCCAGGGGGTTGCCGATAGCGATCGTCCATTCGCCCGGTTGCAATCGATCGGAATCGGCAAGGGTGACGGTGGGAAGGTTGTCCGCTTCGATTTTGACGACGGCGACATCGGTAAGGGGATCGCTGCCGATGACGCGGCCTTCAAACGTCCGACCGTCTTTAAGGGTAATGGTCACAGAATCCGCTCCATCGATGACGTGCGCGTTGGTAATCACGTGTCCGTCAGCATTGAGAACGAAGCCAGAACCCGATCCCCGTTGGACTCGCTCTTGGGGAACTGGGGGAACGTCGAAAAACTGTTGGAAAAAGGGATCGTCGAACGGAGTACGGATGCGACGGGTCGTCACGGTACGTTCGGCATCGATGCGAACGACGGCGGGACCGACGCGATTGACGACATCTGTGACGAAATTGGCGGGTGTCGTGGGTGTGACACTCGAAGTGGGTGTAGCGTTGGCGATTTGAGGGGATTCGATCGAGGGAGAAACGTTCGAGGTCGGTTGTGACGGCGTGACGGCCTCGCGAACTGCCCAAACCATTCCACCACCGAGGAGAAACACGGCAAAATAGGTGAGGACTCGCGATCTAACGTTTTGGGGGGAAGAAGACAGTAACACTTCAGAGTTGAGGGTGCGTGGGTTGGCGGGGTGGGGAGAGTTCGTCTGCATCGCCGGAATCTTATCGCCGAAATTTTTAGGAAACAGTCAGCCCAAAGGTGTTCTGGTGTGAGGATCGAGCAGGTTGGAGAAACCGACTCATTAAAGCTGACTTGCTTTTTGGGCTGACTGTTTTGACGATAGAACAGTGATATGACAATTCCGTGACGGGGTCTTAGATATTCTATGACAACCGATGACGACTTTCGATTGAACCTCAAAGACGTTGCCCGTAGACTGATACCATTTAATAGAGTGGGTGTCTAAAATCGATGCGTCAGTGCGATCGGATAGCGTGCCTGGGGCATCCAGAACGGGCGGGTCTATTGAGGGAAAACGGCCGAGCGTATCGATCGCGTTCTCGCGCGGATACATTCCCGTTATACTCGATTTTCGATCGATCCTCGATGCTTAACACGATCTCTGGTTTGTACGCACTCGCCGATCTCAAGGCCGCGATTGAGGCTGACCCCGAACGTTGGCGGCCTTTAGTGTTCACAAACGGTTGCTTCGACTTGCTACACTGCGGCCACGTGCGCTATCTCAACACGGCTCGCCAGTGTGGGCGTGCCTTGGTCGTGGGACTGAACAGCGATCGATCGGTGATGGCGATTAAACCGCAACCGCCGGGACAACCCCCGCGACCGATCGTTCCCGAAGACCAGCGGGCGGAAGTCCTAGCAGCCCTCAAATCCGTTGACGGTGTTGTCGTTTTTCCGGAAACGACGGCGACCGCCACGATCGAAGTTTTACAACCGGACGTTTACGTGAAAGGGGGTGACTACCGACCGGAAACCCTGCCCGAAGCCCCAGCCGTTTTGGCTTACGGCGGCAAAATCCAACTCGTCGACATCGAGATTCCGACCTCCACGAGCGACATTATCCGTCGTATTCTGGGACAATAGGAAGTCCCAGTGATACTCACCCCCACAGGCTCATGACCGATTCCTCTCTATCGAGTCCGATTTCTCTCGAATCCGAACGCGGTATCGATTACACGCCGTTGCAGGCCGTGCTGGTCGACGGTAAGTTTCAAGAGGCCGACCAGCTGACGCGGGAGTTGCTCTGTCAACTCGGCGGTGCGGGTGCTGTTGCGCGGAAGTGGCTGTATTTTACAGAAGTCGATCTCATCCCCGCTGTTGACTTGCGAACCCTCGATCGACTCTGGGTCGCATACTCGAACGGAAAGTTCGGATTTTCCGTTCAGCGCCAACTTTGGTTAGGGGTCAGCCAAGATTGGGATAAATTATGGCCGAAGTTGGGCTGGAAAAACGGGAATAGCTGGACTCGTTTTCCTCAAGAGTTTACTTGGGATCTGAGCGCTCCAAAAGGACATTTGCCCCTGTCCAACCAGCTGCGAGGCGTGCGCGTTCTAGCGGCCCTCTTCGCTCATCCCGCTTGGACAAAAAGCCCTCAATCATAGGGTGTCTTCTGACCGCATCCCCACTGCTGACCTCCTGTTCGCCTCAACTGTCATGACCGAGCTCGATCGAGAACAACAACGCTACAATGCCCTCATGGAATCGGGGCTCCTCGAAATGGAGCAGATTCCACCGTTTGATGAAGCCGTACAGACGATTGTCCGTGCTTTAGACGTGCCGATTGCCGTCGTGGGCTTGCTCGATCGAGAGTGGCAACTGATCAAAGCGCGAGCGCTCGATCCCCAGGAAGACTTGACGGCATTAACAGCACTCCAACGCACGAAGCGCGGTGAGTCGTTCTGTACCCATATTGTCGAAACGCACCAGCCCCTCGTGATTCGCGATACGGCAGTTCACTCTGATTTCGCTAATCGCCTCCTCGTCGGACGCTACGGCGTTCGGGCTTATTTGGGTGTGCCGTTGATTTCCTCGGCGGGAGATTGTTTTGGAAGTCTGGCTGTAATGGATTTAGCCCCCCGACGGTTCCGCAAGTCTGAAATTCAGTTGGTGGAACTGACGGCTCGATTGGCGATGTTAGAGATCGAACGATTATACGCCCCCGCGACAACGACGGCGACAACGGTCAAAGAGCGGCCGACCCCAGAGGTGAAAGCGACTCAGCCCGAGCAAATCCTTTCGACCAATCAGATTAAAACCGAACTGCTCGATCGACTGCTACAAGAATTACGAACACCGCTCACCTCGGTGATGGGCATGACGAGCGTTCTCAATCGAGAAATTTACGGGCCGCTGCGTCGCAAGCAGAAAGAATATTTGAAAATTATCCACGATAGCGGTCAATATTTGCTGTCGCTGGTGGAAGAAATTTTACTACTGCGCGACCTCAACGATACGAGCGTGGTGCTGTCTCTGACTTCGGTCGATATGGAGATGTTATGCCAGCAGGTGTTAAAAAACCTCGAACCTGTGGCGTTCCGGCGAGAACAGCAAATTGATATTGCCGTTGAATCGGTCGATCGAATTTGGACGCTCGACAAAGATCGCGTCCAACAAATCGCCTATCACACGATCTCTCATATCATTAATGCGGCGGATACAGGGTGTACGGTGCGCGTGCGCGTCAATCGGACGGTTGAAGACGACATGGAACTGTCGGTTTGGATCTCCCATCCCTGGTTGGGAGAAAGTTTACCGACTGGGGAATTAGAAATCTGGGAACTTCCTGTTCCCACTCCCATCCCCACTGAAGAGATCGACGAAACGGAAGTGACGGACGGCGATCGGGGGAACGATTGGGACGACAACGCCTCCAATCGTCAAACGATCGAGTTGTTACCGGAATTGCAAAAAATGTCGCTCGATCGATCTCGAGATCGGTTGGGGTTGCTCTTCGCCTGTCAACTGGTTCGACTTCACGGCGGCAGGATCGCCGTTCAGGGATCGCCAACGATGGGATATCGCTACGTCATCACCTTGCCCGATCGAGGATGAGCTGTCCCCGCTACCTGGACTTGGGTTGCGGCGAATTTGTCAAATTTTTCAGGAGTTCTGAACATCGACCGATCGCTGTGCGGTAAATTGAGAAGTATGCATAACGACGATCTAGGCACACTATACACGCAATCGGAATTCGACAGTCCGTTGGATCGGACGGGGACGGAAAGCGGAGCGGAAAACGCATCTCCCCCCGATCCAGAGGCGATGTTGTTGTTGTTAGACGCGCCAGAAACCCCTCAGCGCGTATTAGCGGCGCGGGCGTTTTGCGAGATTCGCGACGATCGAGCGATCCCCAAGCTGATCGCGTTGCTGGGCGACGCCTGTCCCTTAGTCCGCGTGAGCGCAGCTTATGCCCTGGGACGCAACACGAGCGCCGAGGCTGTCGATCCTCTCATTACCAGTTTGAAAGATTGGAACGGCTACGTTCGTAAGGGCGTGGTTTGGGCGTTGGGCAATTGCCGAGATCGGCGGGCTGTCGCTCCATTAATTGATGCTCTGAAAACGGATATTTCAGCGGTGCGTTTGTGGGCGGCGAGTTCTCTCGGGCAACTCTCGAAGTTGGGCTACGAGTCGATCGTCGGTGTGGTGCCACCCTTGATCGAAGGGCTGCGGAACGACTCGATCTCGGCGGTGCGGAGTAACTGCGCTTGGGCTTTGGGACAGTTGTGTCGCGAACTGCCCTCGAACGCCGTCTATGCTGGGGCGATCGACGCTCTGTTGGAGGCTTTGGAGGAAGACCAGGATATGGGCGTTCGTGAAGACGCTCGATCGTCGCTGTTGCGTGTCGGCGATCCCCGTGGATTGCAGGCGATCGAGGATTTAGAACGGGAAGGCTGGCTTTAGTCCCGGTCGTAGATGAGATCGAACTCGAACCCTCTATGACTCAACTGACGACGCTAATTTTCGATGTAGACGGAACCCTGGCTGAAAGCGAACGGGACGGACATCGCGTCGCGTTCAACAGAGCGTTTGCTGATGCCGAACTCGATTGGCATTGGTCGATCGATCTGTACGGCAAACTGTTGACAGTTTCTGGTGGAAAAGAGCGTATCAAAGCTTATTTGCGGAACTGCCGTCCCAACTTTCAAGCGCCTGGCGATCTCGACGACTTCGTGGCTCAATTGCACGCCACCAAAACCGATCGATACCGACAACTGTTATCTGAAGGTGCAGTCCCGTTGCGTCCCGGTGTCAAACGCCTCCTCGAAGAAGCTCGCGCGGAAGGCTTGCGCCTCGCGATCGCGACAACGAGCGCGCTTCCCAATGTATTGGCATTGCTCGATCGAACCCTCGATCCTCAATGGTTCGAGGCGATCGCTGCTGGAGACATCGTTCCCGCCAAAAAACCCGCCCCCGATATTTATCACTACGTTCTCGACCAACTCGCGCTGACGGCGAACGAGTGTTTGGTATTTGAAGATTCCCCTCATGGATTACAAGCATCACTGGGGGCAGGTTTAAAAACCGTCGTCACCGTCAACGATTACACTCGATCGAACGATTTCAGCGGCGCGACTCTCGTCTTGAGCGATCTCGGCGAACCCGATCGACCCTTTGAAGTCTTAGCGGGCGAAGTCACCGGTACGCAATATTTCAATTGCGACCTCGCCCGAGATTTAGTTGGCGGTGAGGAGATGGAGCGTGAAAAGTGAAAACGGTCTCCACTCTTCACGCTTCACTGTACATCCTCATCTCTTCAACATCTCGCCACGCCTTCCTGACGGGCAGATTGTTGAACGGCGGCGGAAACAGCAGCAACGACACGATCGTCGAAAACAGACGGCACGATATGCTCTCGATCGAGTTGCGTGGGAGCCACTAACGCCGCAATCGCATTCGCCGCTTCCAAATACATACTCGTCGTCAGATTTGACGCGCGACAGTCGAGAGCGCCGCGAAACACTCCCGGAAACGCTAAGACGTTATTAATTTGGTTGGCGTAATCGCTGCGTCCCGTGGCAATGACAGCCGCGACATCTTGAATCGTTTCGGGCTGAATTTCGGGAATGGGGTTCGCCATGGCCATGACGATACAGTCTTTTGCCATCGTTTTCACCATATCCACCGTCAATACACCAGGAACACTGACTCCTACGAAGACATCGGCCCCTTTGACCGCATCAGCGAGAGTTCCGGACATCGAACTGGCGAATTCTTTCTTCTGGGGGGTGAGGTCGTCCCGTTGCGTTGAAAGAATCCCCTTCGAGTCACACAAGACAATTTCAGCGACACCGGCTTTGCGGAGTAGCCGCGCGATCGCCAAGCCAGCCGCACCGGCACCGTTCATGGCGATACGAACTTCCGACATGGATTTGTTGACGAATTTCAGGGCGTTGATCAGTGCGGCCAGGGTAACGATGGCAGTTCCGTGTTGGTCGTCGTGAAAAACCGGGATGTCGAGTTCTTCCCGCAGCCGTCGCTCGACCTCAAAGCAGCGAGGCGCGGAAATATCTTCGAGGTTGACACCGCCGAAGACTGGGGCGAGATACTTCACTGTTTTAACGATCTCGTCCACATCTTGCGTATCCAAACAGATCGGGAACGCATCGATGTTGGCGAATTCTTTAAACAACATCGCCTTCCCTTCCATCACCGGAAGCGCACCAGCCGGGCCTAAGTTACCCAAACCCAAAACAGCACTACCATCTGTAACGATGGCCACCGTGTTGCTTTTGATCGTGAGGGTATAGGCGAGTTGGGGATCTTTAGCAATGGCGCTGCTGATGCGTCCCACTCCCGGCGTGTAAGCCATGGCTAAATCGGCTTGGTTGTTGAGCGGGAGTTTGCTAACGATGTTAATTTTGCCACTGCGATGGAGGGCAAAGGTTCGATCGTAAACCTCGAGCAGTTCGATTTCGGGAAGTTCTCGAACCGTTTGAGCGATGGTTTCCGCGTGTTCCGTACTCGACGCATCGACGCTCAAATCGCGAATTGAGGTATGGCGGTTTTGTTCGATGAGATTAATTTGCCCCAAATTACCGCCGACGGAGGCGATGGCTTGGACGACGCTTGCTAACATTCCAGCTCGGTTGGGCAATCGAAAGCGCAGCGTCAAACTGTAGCTCGAAGTGGGAGTCAGCTCTACCATGTGTTCGTACGAAGTTGGTTAAGTGTGAAAACTCGTAATTTATCACCGAATTGACATTTCGATCGGATTATTGAACGACCCAATCTTGAATTTTCCAAACACCATTCGTGCGAATTAGGTTGTACTGAACGATTAAGTTATCGTCTTGTTCTTGCGGGACTTGTTCGCCCTCGTACAACGTTCCCTTTTCGTTGACTTCAACTGTAACGGTTGCTTGGTTGGGGTCGCTGGCATTGGGTATGATATCTCGCACGGTGCTTTGGTGTTCGTACTCCCAATACCAACCGTTATCGCGAGCGCTTTCGGCTCGTTGCTTCCAATCGGCGAGGGCTTGGCCGGTCAGGGCTTCCGACAGTTTTTCAATTTGATGTTCGTTACCCATCGCGGCTGCTTTGGTTGTCAACCAGCGATCGATTGTTTCTCGGGCCGTTGCGTCGTTGATGGGAGCGTTGGGATCGGTGCCTGGCTGTGGGAGTTCGGGTAAGGGAATGGGGGGGGCGTTTACAGAAATTGAGAGTCCGCCTTCTTCAAGTTTCGGTCCCGACAACCCCAAAAGGGAAGCCAATCCGCTAAGGATACTCATCAGGATAAATCCGAGTATGCCGAGGCCGACGAGTCCGCCCAGAACGAGCAGGAGAAGCCGATCGAGTTTAACCCCACTTTTACGGCTCGATCGACGCAATCGACGACTCGATCGTCTTGGCGATCTCGGCTCGTCTTCGTCGGACAAACCGAAGGGATTACTGGCTAGGGGAATATTGGGTGTCGTGCCTCGATCTCGACTGGCTGGGGAAGGCGTTCCGCCTAACAACCCAGGAGCGTGACTTTGCCCCGCCAGGGGTTGCGTGCGTTCCAAACGCTGGGTTGCTGCGGGGATGTATCGAGTTGCTGGGGAGCCTGACGGGGTGAGGACGGAACTCGATTCGGGATGAGGCAATGCGGTTTGAGTGGCTGAGACTACCCATTGCGTTGATTCTTCCGTTTCGGGGGGGAGATTTTCGAGGTGTGTTTGAACTTGAGGATCGGCAAAATAGTCTTTCAGGGAAGCTGTTCGATCGACGAGATCGCGGAAATGGGGGAAGACTTCCTCTTGAAGCCAGCGTTCGCCGTACAAGCAGAGTCCGGGCAGTAAATCGGGCGAGCCTTGGGAGTTTTTGCGAATAAAGCTGAGGGGTTCTTCTTCTTGGGACAGTTCTAGGGCGCGGGTGGCTTGTTCGGTTTGTCCGAGCAGGAGGGCACAAACGGCCTGTTCGAGGTGTACGTCTTGTCGCCGTCCGAGTTGGATGAGGAGCAGTTTGGCACGATAGATGAGTCCCGGCTGCCGTTCGGCAAACCCCCGCGCGATGAGGGCGTAGACGGCCAGATAGGTGCCGACTGGGGAGGGGCGACGGGCCTCCATTTCAAACAGAAGTTGCTGTTCGGCGGCGGTGGTGTACTGGCGCAGTTGTTGGACGAAGCGTAGGAAGTCGTCTACGTCTAACCCCGATCGATCGTTGCCGGAGCCGTCGATACCACCCCGTTCTTGGAGCATATCTTGGAGCAGTTGAATTCCTCGCTGTCGGTCAGCTTCTCGATCGATGGGGAGGGATAGTAGTTCGAGGATGCGGTAGGGACGCAGTTTGTTTAAGTCGGATTGCATTTCACCACGCACTTGGGGGAACAGTCCTTCGCGCAAGAGAAGCGCCTGCCCGGCTTCCAGGGAGGCGGCGGCTTTTTCGTATTGGTTCTGTTGCCACTGTTCTCGCCCGAGTTCGAGATAGGCAATGGCGACGGTGAGAACGAAGTCAGAATGGACGACGGCTTCGGTGCCGGTGGTTTCGTCTTGGGGACGGTGGAGGAGTTGGGGACGACCGAGTTTGAGGACGAGTTCGTATTCGCCGAGTTCGAGGAAAATCGGTAACGCGCCGACGAGTTGGTCGTCATCGATTTCGAGGCGCGCCGTTCGGGGTTCGCGGTCTGTTGCCGTGGTGCTGTTCTCGTCGGCCGTGGTCGCTTCTGTTTCGATCGAGGTGTCGATCGAGTCGAGGTCGTAGGTTTTCGTCAGAAACTCTGCGTCGTATCTTGCCCGTCGATCGGGGTCGGAAAGGACGTTGTAGGCTTCATCGATCAGTTGTTTTCGGGCGCGGATCGCGATCTCGGAATATTCTCGACGTGGAAGTTGTCGAGATCGATCGCTGTAGGCTTGCTGGATCTGTTCGGCAGTCGCTTGGATCGGCAAGCCTAAGATTCGATAGTAATCGAGTGGAATTAGCACGGCGCTCCACGTCCCCAAAGGTGAAACCGAGTCTAACCTATGGTATCTGACAACTGGAGAAATTGCGTAGCGATCGAGACGGGAATGGGGGTATTTGGCTTAAAGCGATGAATAATGAGAATTTGAGGGGGGAGATCGCTAGAGATTGCACTTCGTCGTAAGGCTTTAGCATGGGTTCGATCGAATCCTTGAAGCCCTCACTTTGAGCATCATATATATCGATCTTTGAGAAGCCATTAAGTTCGATTTTCTATTGCTTTTTTTGATTTTTCGATGTTTTTTGTTTGTTTCAAATCTAACAAAAAACTACAAGCCTAAATTAGATGAAATCGACCGAGATTGAAAATGTTTGCGATGACTTTTTATAGGAATCTTGTTAAGATATCGTGCAAACAAATCATAAATTTGCGATTTTTTTCGTTTTTGAGTGTTTTTTATTTCGTGGAATCACCCTGAAGAAATTATTTGTAAGCCCAAACAACACTATCAAAGATAATTCAAGAATTTTGTTTGAAATCTTTGGGTGAGACAAGATGTCGTGACATCTCGATCTTGAAAGTTGAGTCTTGCGGTATACTAGAACGAGCTTTTTCGATGGAACAGTATATCCGAGATGTCAAAAGCTATTGACTTTCTAAAAGCTGGGCATTTTCGACCAAGCGAATAAACTCCGCACGATATCCTTCGATGTCTTCCCCTTTCGCATTGCGAGCTAAATTTAAAAGATCGTCCCACGTTGCATCACCTCGATAGCTTGAATTTCGCAATAACATTCCAAACTCAGCGACTGACGCTGCAAACCGAAAATCATCGGAGGTGGCATCGAGACGCAGACCGTTATCGATGAGTGGCTGTGTTATCAATTCAGACGTATCGCCGTCGGGTTGTTTATAGCGTAATTTTACCAACATTAACTCGTCACTATCAAAAGCTTCAGGAGCAATTTCAGTTTGTTGGTACGTCAAATCGTCCACATTAGGAAGATTGACATCTGTTTCAGACCCTACGGAAACGATCTCGTACAATGCCGTTACCGAATGTCCCGCACCGAGTTCTCCCGCATCTTTTGTATCGTCGTTAAAATCTCGATCGTCTAATAGGCGATTTTCGTAGCCAATCAAACGATAGGCTAATACTTTAGCTGGATTAAACTCAATTTGGATTTTGACATCTTTGGCGATCGTCAATAACGTTCCGCCGAGTTCTGTTACCAAAACTTTCTTGGCTTCTAGCAAACTATCGATATAGGCATAGTTGCCGTTACCGTGGTTAGCCATCTGCTCCATTTTGGCATCTTGTAAATTACCCGTTCCGAACCCTAAAACCGTTAGAAAAATACCGTCTTCTCGTTTCCGTTCGACGAGGCGAACCAACTCCCCTTCACTGGAAACACCAACGTTGAAATCGCCATCTGTGGCGAGAATTACGCGGTTGTTGCCATTTTCAATAAAGTTGTCTCGGGCGAGTTTGTAAGCGAGTTCGATGCCTTGTCTCCCTGCGGTGGAACCTCCGGCTTGTAATTGGTCTAAAGCACTGAGAATTTTATCTTTTTGGTTTCCGGGTGTGGGAGGAAGAACAAGTCCGGCAGCTCCAGCGTACACGACGATCGAAACGCGATCGCTTTCGTCGAGTTCGTTGACGAGTAGGCGAAATGCGGATTGCAACAACGGTAATTTATTGGGTTCTGCCATGGAACCCGACACGTCGAGGAGAAAAACGAGATTGCTCGGCGGGAGATTTTCGGTTTCGACTTCGCGCCCTTGCACGCCAATTCTGACGAGCTTGTGGGTGCGGTTCCAAGGTGCTTCGGAGATTTCTGTAGTGATGGCGAAAGGTTCGTCACCTTCCGGTTGGGGATAGTCGTAGGAAAAATAGTTGATCAGTTCTTCGATACGAACGGCATCTTTGGGTGGGAGTTGTCCCATTTCAATGAAGCGGCGCACGTTGCTGTAAGAGGCTCGATCGACATCGATCGAAAACGTAGACAACGGCTGAGTTCGGACGAGTTGAAAGTCGTTTTCGTCGATGGGGTTGTAGTCTTCGCGGTTGGCATTGGGTACGGGTGGCGCTTCTTCCGCAGGGGCAATCGCCGTATCGTAAGTGGCGGTTTTTTGAGACTCGAGAACGGATTGACCCGCTTCGTTTTGAGCGCCACAACTGACGAGACTTTGGAGCAGGACGATCGAACTCAACAAAATCAAGGGTTTGTAATGCTGTCGCATGATATACAAGCCTCCGAGCCACTTCTCGCAAGTTAGATGCTTGCGCTACTGAAAGTACGCCCAACCTAGCACGGGCTTTTGAAAAGAGTGGCGATGGTTACCGTTTGCGAAACGAGGACGAGGCGAGGATCGATCGACTGCGATAAAATTTGGGTTTATAGCGTCTCATCCAGTTAAACCCACCATGCCTTACATCGGAGTGCGCGGCGTCGAGCATTATTACGAGTGGATGCCAGAAACGGCTCCGTCTGGGTACAAACCCGTGTTGGTGTTTTTGCACGGTTGGGCGGGTTCGGCGCGATATTGGCGATCGACCGCCTCTGCACTGTGCGATCGATTTGACTGTTTGCTTTACGATATGCGGGGGTTCGGACGTTCTCGGCTTCCCGAACAAACGAGTCTCGATTACGAGTTAGAAACCTACGCCGACGATTTGGCGTTGTTTTTAGAGACGATGGGACTCGATCTCGTATTCCTCAACGCGCATTCGATGGGGGCTTCGGTGGCGACACTGTTTCTCAACCGTTACCCGGAACGCTCCGAACGGGCTATTTTGACGTGTAGCGGTATTTTCGAGTACGACGAAAAGGCATTTTCAGCATTTCACAAGTTTGGTAAACTCGTCGTCCAGTTTCGTCCGAATTGGCTGGCTGCAATTCCGGGGATGGATCGAATGTTTATGGCGCGGTTTCTCAAACGGGAAATTCCCGCTGAGGAACGTCGAGCGTTTCTCAAAGATTTTTTAATGGCGGATTACGAGGCGGCGTTGGGTACGATTTACACGTCGGTGAGTCGAAAAGCGGCGGAAGTGATGCCGGGAGAGTTTGCGCGGTTGACGGTGCCGACACTGTTGGTTGCGGGAGAGTTCGATCGAATTATTCCGGCAGCTATGGGGCGACAGGCGGTTGAGAAAAACGAAACGAAATCGATCGACTATGTTGTGTTACGGAATACGGCGCATTTTCCCATGTTAGAAGACGCACCCACTTATCTGAAGGTCGTTCGAGAATTCTTACTAAGCGGCTCGGATAATTGATAAGCTGTTCGACTTTCCAAATACATATAAGACAAACCAAAGAAAAACGAATTCAAAAACGTCAATTCAAAACTGAAACGCAACACCCTTGGCGTCGGGGCGAACGGCCGTTCGCCCCGACGCCAATCTTGTATTCAGTTCAACAAATTACACCGTAATCTCAGGAGACCCAAGTTCCAACGCTACATCCCACGCTTGAAAGACGTAGCGATCTCATCATCTCCCCAACTTCATTCGGGTCGATCGAATTGTTGCATCAAGTACGCTACGCCAAAATCGCCTCGAGGGTGCTGTTTGAGGGCCTCGGCGAGATCGAAAACTTGTTGCGCGAGGTCTGCACCGAGTTTTTCGATGGTGGCTTCTCGAGATCGCTCGATTTGCTGCTGTTCGCGAAGTTGCGCTTGCCAATCGCCTGAAAACAGTCGATCGATCTGAAGGTGCAACCCCAACTGTTTGAGAATGTCCCACTCACCCCGATCGAGCCAAATTCCCCCGTTAACTGGAGATCGATCGACGTAAAACGGCGGTTGTGTATCGACGCGAGCGCGGACTAAAATGCGCCCGCTTTCTGGACACAATGCGGCTTTCGTGTCTTCCGGGGCCGGTTGAAAGTCGATTTGCTCGAGTTTTTGGGATAAGTCTACCGGATCGAGTTCGGCTTGAGCTTGTTGCGATCTCCAAGCTTCGTATCGATCTCGATCGATCCAAACCCCGCCAGTTTGCGGACACTGCATCGCCGTCAATCCCGGTTCGAGGAGGTGTTCGACGAGGGTTGAGGTTTTATGTTTGGGACACTGCATAACAGACCAGACGCGAGAGACAGAACAAAATTGGGTCGTTCGATCGAAAGTTTAAACGTTTTGTACCGTTGTGGAGAACGCACGCGAGAACGATCCCGAGAACCCTCTCCAGCATAATCTCGAGAATATTCGGTTGGATGTCCTCAACGTCCTGAGTTGTCCGAAAGCGCATCGCAGTAACGGCAAACCCTAGATAGTCGATCGTGGATCTCCTGTCGGCGTTGTCGTCGGGTGGTTTCTTGTCGCGCCGCTTGCAAAAACGCGGCATCAGTCGCTAACAAGCGGAGTTGCTTGTGCATTTCCGTAATGTACGATTGCGCGAGCGAATTAGAAGACTCGATCGAATCTTTGAGAATCTGCACTTGAAACCACTGTTGCAGCTGTGCGATTTGCTGCACGATCGAAGGGACGGCCATATCGAGATCCGAATCGAGACGTTCGAGGCGCTGTTTGAATTGCTGGTAGCGATCGAGAGACATCGAAAAATTACTGATAGCGATCTGGTGACATATTAGCCGCCCAGAGAATTGTCTGGATTGCTACAATTGATGTAATCTAGACTTTACAAAAATTAAAATCTTTTTTTAAAACCGCCTTAAGCCGTTGGGTTGCTCGTTGGTTTCTGCTTACAATCCTGACATCACTTCTGATAAGCCGCTGCACTGCCGTGAGATCGAGCGTGAGTTTGATTCGATCTCGCGGGTTTTGAATTCGAGAATCCGTATTTTTGTACTAACGGACACAGACTAAAATCGACGATTCGTCTAAGAATCGAGTTTTTCCTCGTTTTCCACCTGCCTGCTCTAATAAACCTGATGAACGTAGCATCTCCCATCTGTAGCTTTGACCTTTCGATCGACGTTCCCGACTGGCTGCAAGCCTGCTTGAACAACGACGATCCCCACCATCTCGTGGCCAATCTTTCCAGTGAAGAAGTCGATCTCGTCAAACGCGCGTTCGAGTTTGCCTACAGTCTTCACGAGGGACAGTGTCGCGCGTCTGGCGAACCCTACATCGCCCATCCCGTCGCCGTTGCGGGACTCCTGCGCGAACTCGGTGGAAACGGATCGACGATCTCCGCCGGATTTCTCCACGATGTCGTTGAAGACACCGACGTAACCCCCGAAGATATCGAACAGCGATTCGGAGAAGAAGTGCGCCGACTCGTCGAAGGCGTAACCAAACTCTCGAAATTCAATTTTTCTAGCAAAACCGAACGCCAAGCCGAAAATTTTCGCAGAATGTTCCTGGCTATGGCGCGAGACATTCGCGTGATCGTCGTCAAACTCGCCGATCGACTCCACAATATGCGAACCTTGCACCACCTCCCGCCCCAAAAGCAGAAGCGCATCGCCCAGGAGACCCTCGACATTTTCGCACCCCTCGCCAACCGTTTGGGAATCGGACGCTTTAAATGGGAACTCGAAGACCTCTCCTTTAAATATCTCGATCCCGAATCCTACCAGCGCATCCGAGAACTCGTCGCCGACAAACGCGCCGATCGAGAATCCCGCATTCAAAACGTCATTACAACTATCGAAACCCGACTCCAGCAAATCGGCATTCCGAATTTTGAAATTAGCGGCCGTCCCAAACACCTTTACGGCATTTTCCACAAAATGCAACGGCAGCAAAAAGCATTTCACGAAATTTACGATATTGCAGCCCTGCGAATTATCGTCGGTTCCAACGATGAATGCTATCGTGCGTTAGCCGTCGTTCACGATGCCTTCAGTCCTATTCCCGGCAGATTCAAGGACTACATCGGCTTACCCAAACCTAACCGCTACCAATCTTTGCACACTGGCGTGATCGGTCGTGGCGGCCGCCCCATCGAAGTGCAAATTCGCACCTATGAAATGCACCACGTTGCCGAATACGGGATCGCCGCCCACTGGAAGTATAAAGAATCGGGATCGAGCCAAACCCAATGGACGACGGAAGACGAAAAATTTACCTGGTTGCGCCAACTGCTGGAATGGCAAAGCGATCTCAAAGACGCTCAGGAATATCTCGACAGCATCAAAGACAATCTCTTTGAAGACGATGTTTACGTGTTTACACCCAACGGCGATGTGATATCGCTCAAACAGGGTGCAACGCCGATCGATTTTGCCTATCGCATTCATACAGAAGTCGGAAACCACTGTGCGGGGGCGAAAGTAGACGGACGCATCGTTCCCCTCGACAGTCTTTTAATTAACGGTAGTATCGTCGAAATTATCACGCAGAAAAACAGCCATCCGAGCCTCGATTGGCTGAACTTCGTCGTTACGCCGAGCGCCCGCAATCGCATTCGCCAGTGGTACAAGCGCTCCCATCGCGATGAGAACGTAGCGCGGGGACGCGAGATGCTGGAAAAAGAACTCGGGAAAAGCGGTTTCGAGGCATTGCTCAAATCCGAACCCATGCAGGATGTGACCGAACGTTGTAACTATCAAACGGTTGAAGATTTATTGGCGGCGGTTGGCTATGGTGAAGTGACGCTCAATCAGGTAGTGAACCGCCTGCAAGACGCGGTCAAAGCCCGACAAACGCCTACTGAGAGCGAGTTTTCGTCTTCGCAAATGTTATCTCTATCGACAGGCACTGTTCCCGATACGCAAGCGAGCAAGTCTCCCATTGCGGGGGTTGAAGGGATGGTCTATCACGTTGCGGGCTGTTGCAAACCCGTACCGGGAGAGCCGATTATCGGGGTGGTGACGCGCAGCGATCGAGGGATTTCGATTCACCGACAAAACTGCCACAATGTCGAATCGGTACCGGGCGATCGATTAGTTCCCGTCAGTTGGAACGTTTGCAGCCAAAACGGCCGTCCGCAGACGTATCCGGTGGATATTTCAATTGAGGTACTCGATCGAGTGGGTGTTCTCAACGATATTCTCTCGCGACTCAAGGACAACAATATCAACGTTCACAGCGCACAAGTTCGCACCAGCGAGGGTAAACCGGCGATTATCGATCTCGGGATTGGCATTCGCGATCTCGCTCAGCTCGATCGAACCTTCGCGCAAATCCGCAAAATGAGCGACGTGTTGAATATGCGGCGTATTGGTGAGGGGCGATCTTGATACGTTCCCTTCGTTTTCTGCCTTCTTTACGAACCATGAAATTTTATAAAACTTCCTCGTAAATTTCCGCGACGGGAAGCGTTAAACTGACGGATTTCAAAGGTAACGTATCGTCTTTTTCAAAGATCGATCGTACCCAGTTTCCCGTCTCGTCGCGGTGATAGAGTTCCACGGTTGACTCCTCTTGAGAAACGAGGAGATAGTCTTGCAAACTGGGTAAAGTTTGATAGTTGAGGCGTTTTTCCCGTCGATCGAGCTTTTCCGTAGACGGCGAAAGCACTTCCACAATTAAACAAGGACGAGTTTTATAGTATTTTTCAGAGTCTTCCGCATCGCAAGTCACCATCACGTCGGGGTAGTAAAACACAGCGGTATTTTGGGCAATTTCGATATTTACTTTCATGTCGGCGATGAAAGTTTTGCAACCGCTACCCCGGAGGTGGGTGAGTAACCTGGCGTAGAGGTTTCCTGCAATGCGGTTGTGTGCTTCGCTTCCACCCGTCATGGCGAAGAGTTCGCCGCCGAGATATTCGTGGCGAAGGGGGCTGTTTTGTTCCCCTTTCAGGTAGTCAGAGACGGAGAGGAAGGCGGTTGCGAGTTTCATCGCTTTATCGAGTTAAGTTAAGATTGAGATCGATCGCTTTTATCGAGTTAATTGTAATCAATTGTAGGTTGGGTTGAGCCTCGCGAAACCCAACGATGTGTTACATCTTCAACAATCTCGAAATTCTCGGTGTGAACTACCCGACGCTGACCCTATCGGGTACAGCGCGGGCTTCCAGTTTTATCGGGAATCGCCTCGGAAAGCATCGAACGAATTCGACCTCTCTTCGGTCTTACATTCCCTCCACTGGCAGCAGCCCCGGTTCCCGAGGCCAGTATCCGCAAGCCTTCATTTTTGATATTTGTTGCCGCGTTGATGTCTCGGTCGTGAACCTGCCCGCAATGGGGGCATTCAAACGACCGAACGTCGAGTCCCATTTTGGGGAGCGGCAATCCCCCCGTTGCCCCCCTTAGCAAGGGGGGTTGGGGGGATTGTGAGTACTGGGGAAAAATCGATCCACTTCCAGATACACCTTTCCTTCTCCCTCTGCCTTGTATTTGAGCATCGTCGAGAACATTCCCCAGCCTACATCGCTTATCGCTTTCGCGAGGCTGTGGTTCTTGACCATGTTCTTCACGGCTAGATTTTCCACCACAATCACTGGGTTCTCGTTGACTATCTTGCGGGATAGCTTGTGGAGAAAATCCGCTCGAGAGTTGGCAATCTTGCTGTGAACTCGCGCCACGAGCCGTCTGGCTTTTTGGCGAGAGTTCGAGCCTTGTTGTTTTCTCGAAAGTTTTCGCTGTTTGCGCTTGAGGTTGCGCTCGTGTTTCTTGAGGTGACGGGGATTGTTGTATTTTTTACCGTTAGAAGTCACCGTAAAGTGCTTCAACCCCATATCGATCCCAACAGCTTTACCGTCAGGATTGGGTTCGGGTTTGTCAGACCCGTCGTCGATAAGGATTGAAGCGTGATATCGTCCGTCAGTGTTGCGACTGACAGTTACAGTTTTGATTGTCCCTTCAAACCAACGATGAACGCGACAGTACACCTCTCCAATTTTAGGAAGGTGTAACTTGTCGCCTTCAAGTTTGACATTTTGCGGGTATTGAAGAGATTGCCGTTTGTGCTTGCTCTTGAAACGCGGGTAACGAGCGCGTCCCTCAAAGAAGTTTACAAACGCTCTCGAGAGGTTGAGTACCGAACTTTGCAAACACTGAGAATAAGTTTCTCCAAGCCACTCCAACTCTCGCTTCCACTGGGGAAGCATTTTTTTGAGGTCGTAACCCGAGATGCCTTTCCCTGTTTGTCGGTAGGCTTCGGTCGTCAGTTGCAGAGAACGGTTCCACACCAAACGGCAGCAGCCAAAGGCTTTCGCCAGGGCGACTTCCTGCTCTTTCGTGGGATAAATTCTCAGCTTGACGACTTTCATTAGTGCGATTAACAATCGTGTTAAACTCAGTCTAGCAGATCGAGCTGTTTGTCCGCCACTTTGTCGCCTCGGCTTTCCCGGCCGCCACTCACGCTTCGCGTAGAGTGCGGGGCTTCCCGCCGAGGGAGCTAAAATATCCACATCGCTATCGGGTTGGGCGGTGTCTCGCGCCACGGAACCGAAAATCGCCAGAAACTTCACGCCGAAATTTTCGATTTCTGCTTGGTGTTGGGTTAGGATTTCGAGGGCTTGCTTGCGGTGCATTTTTTCAATGGATGGTTTCAGGAATTCACCACGGAGACACGGAGGACACGGAGAGGGAGTTATCGGCGGAGGAGTTGACGGAAAACGCGCCAGAAACGACGAACTTGCTGTTTCAACCACTGCCAAAGGTTCGGTTTGGGCGGTGAGGGAGGCGGTGCGGTTAAGGCTTGTATGGCGTTGTCGCAATCTCGGACATCGGTTTCAAGTTCCATGCTTTGATACAACTCGCGGGCGTTGCGATAAGCACCGAGGGCATCGTCAACTCTGTCGATCTTGCTCAACGCTTCTCCTAAGTTAGCCCAAGACATCGCTTGACTTTGAGGATTTCCTAAATCTTTTTTAATGGCGAGAGCCTTTTGATAACACTGAATGGCTTGCTGATAGTTTTCTAGATGCTGATAGGCTTCACCTAAATTGTTGAGAGATATTGCCTCGCCCTGGCGATCGCCGATTTCCCGTGAGATGTCTAAGCACTGCTGGTGGAACTCGATCGATCGTTGGTACTGCCCCAGGGAGTCGTAAGCATTGCCCAAATTGCCCAGGGAAGCCGCCTCGCCCTGGCGATCGCCGATTTCCCGTGAGATGTCTAACGACTGCTGGTAGAACTCGATCGATCGTTGGAACTGCCCCAGGGAGTCGTAAGCACTGCCCAAATTGTTCAGGGAGTTCGCCTCGCCCTGGCGATCGCCGATTTCCCGTGAGATGTCTAACGACTGCTGGTGGAACTCGATCGATCGTTGGAACTGCCCCAGGGAGTGGTAAGCATTGCCCAAATTGCCCAGGGAGTTCGCCTCGCCCTGGCGATTGCCGATTTCCCGTGAGATGTCTAACGACTGCTGGTAGAACTCGATCGATCGTTGGAACTGCCCCAGGGAGTAGTAAGCATTGCCCAAACTGCCCAGGGAGATTGCCTCGCCCCGGCGATCGCCGATTTCCCGTTTGATGTCTAACGACTGCTGGTGGAACTCGATCGATCGTTGGAACTGCCCCAGGGAGTAGTAAGCATTGCCCAAACTGCCCAGGGAGTTCGCCTCGCCCCGGCGATAGCCGATTTCCCGTGAGATGTCTAACTGCTGCTGGTGGAACTCGATCGATCGTTGGTACTGCCCCAGGGAGTAGTAAGCATTGCCCAAACTGCCCAGGGAGTTCGCCTCGCCCTGGCGATAGCCGATTTCCCGTGAGATGTCTAACGACTGCTGGTAGAACTCGATCGATCGTTGGAACTGCCCCAGGGAGTGGTAAGCATTGCCCAAATTGCCCAGGGAAGCCGCCTCGCCCTGGCGATTGCCGATTTCCCGTGAGATGTCTAACGACTGCTGGTAGAACTCGATCGATCGTTGGAACTGCCCCAGGGAGTGGTAAGCATTGCCCAAACTGGTTAACGCCGCACGAAATTTCCAGTTTTGACGATCGACCTCCGGCCAGTTTTCCACCAACTGACTGTACAATTCCACGCGGGTTGAATTGTAGCCCCTTAAATCCAAAAATCGATCTAAGCAATCAGAACTATACGCGCCATCACGAAGCGTATCAAACGCCGACTCATACGCCCCCAACTGGCAATAATGATAAAAAATCTCCAAATACTCGCTCACGTCATCGAGGCTTTCCCAGTCCCCACGCGGTTTCACCCGACTTTGATAATCAACAATCGCGCGTTGATGCGCCGCCGTCAGGTCCCCGGCTTTATGCTGCACGTAAGCCAAAACCACCTGCTGAAAATCATAAACCCGCGCTCCCTTCACCTCATCTTCCAACAGCCAAGACTGTCTCGCCAACTGTCGCAAATCCGCCGCCACTTCCCTCGGCGGTTTCTCCAACCCCGACACCGCCAACGCCATCTCCGCCTCAAACTCACCCCGCAACACACTCACCGAGTGCAACAGCGTTTTAGCATCCTCACTCAACCGCTGATAACTAGCATCCAACACCGCCACAATTCCCACTTCCGCCTGACGGTGCGTTCCGCGAACCTCGGGATGCGCCAACAACTCCGGTAACGAGTCCAACCCCAACTGACTCAACCGTTCCAACCGGGGATTTTGCGGCGAATCATCAACCAGCAAATCCGCCACCAACCGCAACAGCAACGGATATCCATCCACTAACCTAGAAAACTCCCTCAGTTTCGCCTCGTCGTCGGTGAGTCCCCGCCCTTTTAAAAACGCCGCACCCTCCGTTTCGCTCAACCCCGTCAAGGGCGGCAACCAGTGATTAAACCCTCTCAAATTCGGGCGTTCCCGCGTCGTCACCACAACGGCGCTGTCGCTTTTGAGATTGAGCCAACTTCTAAAAAACGCATCGTAAAAGGAACCGGATACAAACTGCCCGTTTCGCAAAACCGTTTCCAAATTATCGAATACCAGCAAGCACTTCGTTTGCTGCAAACAGGACACCAAAGTCCCCGGTAATGCGGTTTCAGATTCGGGAATTGGATATTGAAAATGCGCTAAAACCGCCCGCGCCACATTTGTAAAAATTGCCCCCGCACTCACATCCGCCCAATAGCCGCGATATTCGGCGTTTAACTCCTCAAAAACCTTGGCGGCTAAGCTGGTTTTTCCAATGCCGCCCGTTCCCTCAATTCCCATCAAGGTAATTTCGGGATTTTGAATCCACTCTTTTAACTGCTGAATTTCTGATTTTCGTCCCTGCCAGTTGGCAACAACACCGCTAAAACTTCCCCCGATAAGAGCGCCACCCGTCAGCTTTCTCTTATCTAGAATCTCCTTGATTTCACCAACATCTTCTCCAATTTCATCGAGGCGTGTTTTGATGTGTTCGAGTTCGCGAAGAATCTCCTATTTTGCCTGTTCGATAACCGCCGCAAAACCCGATTCAACTTCTCGAATTAAGTTACAGAAAATTTCCTGTTGTTTTTGATTTTCGCCCTTGACAATTGCCTCTAAATATGTTTGAATGGAAGTGATCTCTTCTTGGGAGAAATTCGCCTTTTGGGATGCCAAAGCGGTGATTTCCCCCATCCAATTCAACGACATGGCGGCATAGGCTTTACCGCCTTGTTCGGCATCCAACTTCAAAATTTCTCGAAACGCCTGGGGAAAGGTGGTGTGCAATTTCGAGGCAACGAGGGAAATTCGATTGAACGACAATTGAGTGTTTTTCGCCGCAGCCAACGCCGACACGATTTCTTGCCAAGTTTCTCGATCGAACGCCCTCACCTGTTTGAAATCCTCAGCCTTGCGAGACATCAACTTCAGCAGTTCCGTCTCGGAAATTTCCAGGGAAACATCCTCATCTTCGGTTGGCTGGGAGACTTGCAACCACTGGGTTGCGGCAACTTCTGCTAACTGCTTGAGGTTTTTCTTAAACTGAGTATCGAGGTCTTGGGTTTCTGCCAAATTAGAGAGAACCAGGCTGATGGCGGCTCCCGTGGCTTTGGCTAAATCGTGATTGGTGGTGTCTTGGTTTTCGAGGCGTTTCGCCAGTTCCCCCATGTCGTTGGCGACTAATCCTTTAAATACATCAGACACAGTTTCTGAAAATATTTCCGCCAACTTTTTAATCAGCTCAGAGGCAGCAATCCCTGTCAGAAGCGTTGGCAGCATTTGAGCCAGGATTGCACTGATGAGAACGCCTCCAAACAGAGCGAGGCGCGTTGGGGTTTGTCCGGGGATGAGTTTCATGGGGAAACGAACTCTCTCAACGCGGTTTCCAGTCAGACAGCGAGCTTATGGTTTCAGTTTACTGTGAGAAACCGGGTTTTTCGGTTGCGCTTAATCTGAAGTTTAAAATTAGACGAAAACCTGGTGAGTGCATCTCAATTATACAGCCCTCGCCATCCCCCCCAACCCCCCTTTGAAAGGGGGGCGAAGGGGGGATGGCTGGGAGAGGGACTTTAATCGATTTCCCCTTCTCTCAATATTGCGGAGTTGCGGGTAGGGGATGAGGGGATATGGAATTGGGTAGACTGCAAAAGTGAGATGCACTCAAGCCGGTTTCTACCCAGGTTAATCTAACGCATCAGGATCGATTCCCAACTCCCGCAAACGAGCGGCGAGTTGATGTGCGCGTTGTTCGGCGGTTTCTGCCCGTTGTTCGGCGGTTTCTGCCCGTTGTTCGGCAGTTTCTGCCCGTTGTTCGGCTTGCTGAAGTCGCTGCTGAACGGTGTTGTAATCGAGGAACGGCGAACCATCGGGGCGATACAGTTCCATCGTTTCGGCATTCATTTCAAAGCGGATTTCCAAACGCGGACTCACCCAACCTTCCATTTTTTCAATAATCTCTAAACGCGCCATTTCGGGAACTTCTGCTTCTCCGCGCAACCAACCGGACAGATCGTTTTTCTGGGGGTCGTAAATGTAATATTCTTCAACGCCGTAATCGTTATAAAACAAGAACTTACGCCCCATTTCTTTGAGGGTGTTCGTTGGGGATAAAATTTCAAAAACCACTTGAGGGGCGATGTCGTTTTCCTGCCATTGTTTGTAAGAGCCTCGATCGCCTTTCGGTCGATCGAACGCAACCATGACATCCGGTGCTTGAGACAGTTGGTTGTTCCCTTCGACGGGATACCAGAGGAGATCGCCAGCGATAAAAACATTGGGATTCTCGGCAAACAACCAAGCGAGATTGTGATAAATTACGCTAATCCAGCGAAATTGAACGGTGTTGTCTGCCATCGGTTTCCCATCACTTTCGGGATAGACAATTTCGGGAGGCGATTGGGGTTGGTTCGATCGCGAAGTTACCATAGCTTTAAAGGGGCGAACTTGTTTTAATAGTAGCAAATTTTTTTGTGAGAAACTGTTTTTTTACAAGTGTTTATAATATTGACAAAAATATTGGCAAAATCGCAAATAAACGCTTCATCGACGGCGTTCTTCAAGGGCTTTTAAAACTTCTTCGCCGGGAATTGGCGTAACTGTTCCAGATTGGATTTCTTCAAAACAGCGATCGACTTCTGTTGCCCAGGCTTCATCGACTTCTGACTGTTTGAAATTGTCCAGACTGCTGAGGAGGCGCTCGGCAAGGATGGCGCGTAGATGAGGCGATAAAGTTAAGGCGGATTCGAGTAGGGTATCGAAGTTTGGATCGGACATAGTTTTTGATATTCTTCGATCGAGCAAATAAAACCCTTGGCGGAAAAAACCGGTTTCTGAACTTGCTGCGATGGTAGCAAATTTTGGGAAAGGCAAGAGGCAAGAGGCAAAAGGCAAGAGGCAGGAAGATAGCGAAAGTGCGATGATGAAAGCGAACGCCATCCTAATCTTTCCCCACCTCAAAACTTTCTCCACCTCAAAACGATGATGAAAGCTGTGACGATCGATCGATACGGGTCTTCTGACGTACTGCAATACCGCGATGTCGAACAACCCGTTCCCACCGGAAACGCCGTTCTCGTCCGAGTTCGCGCCAGTAGCGTCAATCCCATTGACTGGAAAATCCGTCGCGGTGACTTGGCACTGTTGTCGGGATTCGATTTTCCCAGACCCCTCGGTGCTGATGTAGCCGGTATCGTGGAAGCTGTCGGCGACACCGCCACGCAGTTTCAACCCGGCGATGAAGTCTTCGGCTTTGGCAACCCCCTCAACAGCGGCACTTACGCCGAGTTCGCGACACTTCCAGAGTCGCAACTGGCACTCAAACCGAAAAACGTCAGCTTTGAAGAAGCCGCCGCTGCACCCCTGGCGGGTTTGACGGCGATGCAAGCATTGCTCGATTTAGGCGAACTGCGTCCCGGTTGTTCGGTTCTCGTCAACGGTGCGTCCGGTGGTGTGGGTGAGTTCGCCGTGCAAATTGCCAAGACATTTTCGGCGACGGTGACGGGGGTGTGTAGCGAGGCCAATCTCGAGATCGTCCGTCATTTGGGAGCCGATGCGGTTATCGATTACACCCGCGAAGATTTTACGCACCAAGCCGCTCGCTACGATTTAGTTTTCGATGCGGTGGGAAAACGCACCTTTACTGACTGTCGCCGCGTTCTCAAGCCAGAGGGAATTTTCGTTTCAACCCTTCCGAGTCCCGAGTTACTCGCCTCGATCGCGCAAACGTTGCTGTTTTCCGGTCAAAAAGCCAAATTGATTTTGGCACAACCGAAAAGCCGCGATTTGCAAGCCTTGTGCGAGTTGATGGAAGACGGAAAGGTGAAATCGCAGATCGATCGAACCTATCCCCTATCGGAGATCGCCGCCGCACACAACTACAGCGAAACGGGACGCGCCAAGGGAAAAATTGTCTTAACCGTCGATGTTGGGGAACAATAATTTCGATTGTCGCAATTCCCGTAGAGGCTTTGCAGGCAACACTTCTTCAACTCTCTGCTAAGTCCAAATCTTTGCTGAGTCGCACGGACTACCCGACATGCGAAAATCGATCGTTTTCTACCTCCTCCTCACCCTCATCGCCTTATTCATGCTCTTTCCTCTCCTGTGGCTGCTGAGTACGTCGCTCAAATCTCCCCAGGAGAACATTTTTCAATTTCCCCCACAGTGGATTCCCGAACAGCCGACGTTCGAGAATTTCGTGAAAGTTTGGCAGTCGCAACCCTTCGGGCGCTATCTTCTCAACAGTACGATTGTTGCCGTTCTCACCGTCGGCTTGAATTTAGGGTTTTGCTCTCTCGCCGCCTATCCCCTGGCGAGACTGGACTTTCGCGGCAAAAACGTTATTTTCGCCAGCATCCTCGCGACGATTATGATTCCCTTTCAAATCATCATGGTTCCGCTTTACGTGCTGACGGTGCAGTGGGGGTTGAAAAATACTTATCTCGGTGTCATGTTTCCTTATTTAGCTGGTGCGTTTGGGATTTTTCTGTTGCGACAGGCGTTTGCAGGGGTTCCCAAGGAACTCGAAGAAGCCGCTCGCATGGATGGCTGTTCCGAGTTGGGGATATGGTGGTTTGTCATGATACCTGCGATTCGTCCGGCGTTGGTGACGTTGGCGATCTTTACGTTTATCGGGTCTTGGGGCGATTTTCTCTGGCCGCTAATCGTTCTCGATCGACCGGAACTTTACACCCTTCCGTTAGGGGTGGCCAGGCTGGCGGGAACGTTTTCGCTCGATTGGCGGTTAGTCGCTGCGGGTTCGATCGTTTCGATCGTGCCAGTTTTCGTTTTGTTCGCTATCCTTCAGCGTTACGTGGTGTCCTCGAACGTCGCCAGCGGCATCAAAAATTAATTTCAGAAATTAATTTTTGAAATTATTAACTTCAGAAGTCAACTCTCCGCCTGTTCGCGCACTCGTTCCGAATAATCTCTCGGACGCGCTCGGCGGAAGACTTGAAACGCCAGTTTTCGCAATCCCAAGGGAAGGTACGACAGCCACAAGCCCAGTTGGGCTTTTCGAGAACCATTATTGCGTACCGCTTGCTGTAATAATTCCCGTCCTCGATCGTCTTCACCGAGTTCGATACAACGCAATCCCAAAGCTTCTCGGGTTCCGGATAGTTTCGCACAGCGCAATTGCTCGATTTCTGCTTCGGGAAAGTGGTAGCTATCGAGACACAATAGTTTGGCGGTGAGAAAGCGGAGGTTTTGTTCGGGTTGGGTTTGTTGTCCGCCGTGAATGCGGTATTCCATCAGATATTCGGGAATGAAATACCCTTGCTTTCCAGCGATGGCGAGGCGGACTAATAAGTCGAAATCTTCACAACCGTCGGCTTCCGGGGGAAAGGATCGCATGAAATCGACGGCTTGTAACGCCTCCAGGCGAAACAAGGTCGAGCCGACTTGTAAACTTTGAAAGTGAAAGGTTTGCAGGGTTAAATCGGGAATTTTCCCGTTTTGTAATTTATCTTTTCCCCATCTCGCAGCATTATCTCGCGTCGCGTTTTCATCTCGCTGGTGGTTGGCATCGATAATCCAATGGCTCGTACAGACGAGATCGATTTCGGGACGATCGTCGAGAACTTTGACGGTTTTTTCGAGAAATTCGGGACAGAGTGCGTCGTCGTCGTCGAATTTAATAAAATATTCTCCCGTTGCAGCCTCGAATCCCGATCTCATGTTGCGACTGCGTCGGATGTTTTGGGGATGTCGGATGTAGCGGATGCGGGGATCGTCCCACTGTTTGACGACGTCGGGGGTGTTGTCGGAAGAAGCGTCGTCGCAAATTATTAACTCGAAGTCGGTGTAGGTTTGGGCGAGAACGCTGTTGACGGAATAGGTGAGGTAGTGAGCGCGGTTGTAGGTGGGGATACAGACGCTGACTTTTGGCATAACTCGTTTACCGTGAACGGTGAATAGTAAACCGTGAGTAGTGCAAACCGTTTTCAGTTGATAGTTTTCAAGCGGGTTGTTCCATTATCCGGTTATCGGATCGCCTCATCGCCGCTGGGGAAGTCGATCGATCGATTTTGCTAGTTTAACTAAATTGCTATACAATAATTTTAGATTCCTTGGGAATTAAAACTCAAAAGAGACGGTGAGGTAAGCGGGCAAGGACAAGCGAGGCTTTCCGTTGCCAGTTTAACTCGATCGAATAAACGAATCCGCCCAAAAGCGAAAGGCTTGAGAGCGGATTAAAAAATCTCTTGTTTGAACCCACAGGTGAAGCTGATTGCAATTGAAAGCAGCTTCGATGAAAGGTCAGTTAAATTTTGGCTTAGTACAGTGCTTCTTCTTGGTGGGTTTGAATGGTGCAGTCAGAAGTGGGGTAAGCCACGCAGGTCAGAATGTAACCGGCTTCGATTTGATCGTCATCCAGGAAGGATTGATCGGATTGGTCGATCGTTCCCGACACGATTTTACCGGCACAGGTGGAGCAAGCGCCGGCACGGCAGGAGTAGGGCAGGTCAATGCCTTGTTCTTCAGCAACATCGAGGATGTACTCGTCATCGGGGACTTCGATCGTGGCGTTCAGACCTTCAGCTTCGTTAACGAGCGTGACCTTGTAATTAGCCATGTGGTTAGTGTCTCCAGACTATAAGTTTGCCTAATAGCCAAAATCGACGTTTCCGAACGCCGACCTGCTGCTATTAGGTATCTACTATCTTTGATAGTACGGGAAAAGACCAGGGATGCAACCCCCGAAACGACACCGAACGCAACGAAATTTATTATAACTATTCCTGATTTAAACTCGATTTACTTATGGATCGTCAGCCAGACTTCGATTTCTTTAGCATTTTCTTATTTTTTTGTCAATAGATTTTATACCATTTTTAAAAATTCATGCCATAGATGTCTGTCGAGGCGAACACCGTTCGCCCAAGTTCAGCCGAAGATCTCTAGCAGGATTATCGAGAAATGGTATTACGATCGATTCCACGTTGTTTTCCGTTTGTATATCGTTGATTTAAGGTTTCCGCTTTATTCATCGAAATTCATGCATTAATTTATACATTAATTTATGTATTAAACTGATGCTTCAAACTGTGCCGATCGAACGGTTGCGTCCGCCCGTGCGCGTGGGTATCGTCGGAACTGGCTTTGTCGCGAAGCGACGAGCTGAAGTGTTTGAGAACGACCCGAAAGCGCGTCTCGTCGCCGTGTCCGGTCGATCTCCGGAATCCACCCGAGAATTTGCCGCAACGTATAATGTTGAAGTCACCGAGTCGTGGCAGGCGTTGGTCGATCGAGCGGATCTCGATGTCATCGTTCTGTGCGGGATCAATCTCGATCGAGGGCTGAGAGCTAGGACAGCCTTAGAACGGGGCAAACACGTCGTCGCCGAATATCCCCTCGCCCTCGATCCTGAAGAAGCTCGATCGATTCTCAGCTTAGCTCGAACAACAGGTCGCCTCCTTCACGTCGAACACATCGAACTGTTGGGGGGGTTGCACCGGGCGATCTTTGAATCTCTCCCCCAAATCCAACCCGTTTCCTACGCCCGCTATGCAACCTTTAAGTCCAAACGTCCCGCCCCTCGAGACTGGAGTTACCACCATCACTGGTTTGGCTTTCCCTTCATCGGAGCCTTGTCTCGATTCCATCGCCTCGTGGACTGTTTTGGAAACGTCCGTCGCGTCAACGCTCGCTCTCGCTTTTGGGATGTACCCGAGTCGGATTACTATACCGCGTGCTTGTGTCAAGCCCAGCTAGAGTTTACCAACGGCGTTTTGGCCGAGGTGGTTTATGGCAAAGGCGATCGATTCGGGTCTAACTCAACCGCCTTTGAAATTCGAGGCGAAAACGGAACCTTGCTCTTCGATCGTCAAGGCGGACAATTGATTCGTGGCGACGAGGTTCAGTCGATCGAAATCGGAACGCGACGGGGCGCTTTTGCGAAGGATACGCAGATGGTACTCGATCGACTGTTAGACGGAACGCCCCTGTACGTCAATCCTGAAGCGAGCCTCTACACATTAAAGGTGGCCGATGCCGCCCGGGAATCGGCCGAAACGCGGAGATCGATCGACTTAACGGCTTGAGGTGGCGGAGGTCAATCGGCTCGATTCCAACGATAACTCGACTTGCCAGGGATTTTCCGAATCGACGGGAGACGGTTTGTCTTGCCAAACCTCACCCTTTTCATAGGCGCGAATCAGATACTTCCGCAATTCTAGCGGGGGCTGTTTTGAAGGAACCGGATAGCGCGCCCGCAACTGGTCGGTGTAGAAGTTGCTATCTCGGCCGATGCTGGCAATGAAATTAAAAATTTCGGGAATACTCTGTTCGCCGAACTCGTCGAGAAACGCTTTACAGGTGTCGATCGCCGCGTTACCGTGAGCGTAGGCAACCGCTCGATCGATTTTTTGGCTGCACGTTACGAGACATTGTTCCGTGCGGTAATCAATGGGTGCTAAATCGTCCCCCCAAATCTGCACGGCCCAAGGAATATCTCGCGATACCTTGCGGCGATCGGTTACGGCAATTAAAACGTCGTCGATGGTCACGATGAAGCGGGGTTCGTCCGCTTCTGCTAATTTCCGAACGTCGATAGTTTGGCAAACGATCACGGTATCTTCCTCGATAGAGTCGATCGAATCGAAACAAATTGTCGTTTTTTCGCCCCGGTCGTGTCAACAGGTGTTGAGATCTGACGGTCTGCGAACGCCGAGGGTTTGAGAATGCTATACTTTGACATTCGTCTCTCTTCAAAACAATCCGGACGTTCTCGCTTGAGATCTCTCACTTCAGAATCGATCGAGCCATACGATGAGTTTATCCGCCACACTTTGGAATGCCAATCAAGACATTGCGACTGCCTGTCTCGAGTGTTCCTTCGTTCGAGGCATTGCAACGGGAACGCTTCCCCGCGACCGTTTTGCCAATTATGTGGGACAAGACGCCTTTTTCTTAAAAGCCTTTGCCCAAGCCTATAGCATTGCAGCGGCTAAATCCCCGGACTGGGAAGGATTTCAAGTTTTTCACCACCTCGCCGATGGCGTGCTGCAAGAACTCCAGTTGCACGAGGGTTATGCGAGAGCTTGGAACGTCGAGATCGACGAGATCGAACCGAACGCCACCGCACGATACTACACGGATTTTCTGTTAGCGACGGCGTGGAGATACGATGTGGGAACGACAGCAGCGGCCATGTCTCCTTGTATGCGGTTGTATTTCTTTTTAGGGCGAGAACTCGCTAAAAACGGCATTCCCGAGAGTCCCTATTCAGATTGGATCGCAACGTATAGTAGCGAGGACTTCGCGCCATTGGTCGAACAACTGGAGACTCTCGTCGATCGATACGCGACAGAAACCCCCGAACTTCATCAGATGTATCGCTATGCGATGCAATGCGAACTCGAATTTTTCGAGGCTGCGGAGAAATCCCCGAGTGAGTTTTGACAGGATTCCGCCTAACATTTTGGATTCTCCGCCAACAGAGGTCTGTTTGGGGCCTCGATCGTTTTGAGGATCTCGTCTGACAACGAGCCACCTTGCATTGAAAACCAGTCGCGATACTGCCAAAAGCCTGACAATCACGAGGTTTTTCGCTCTTTTTGCCTGACAACCAGACGATCTGGAGATCGAGTGACGCTCGATCGACGGAGGTTAACGGCAGACCAAGAATGCAGCAACCGCACGCACCCTTTGATATGGTGTTGTCAAAGATCTCGATTGCAGTTCGCCGATCCCTATGAACGTACATACTATATCGACACAACCGTTTAGCGACCAAAAGCCGGGAACATCGGGATTACGCAAGAAAGTTCCGGTCTTTCAACAGCGTCACTACCTGGAAAACTTCGTCCAGTCCATCTTTAACAGCATTGACGATTACGAAGGCAAAACCCTCGTTCTCGGTGGCGACGGTCGTTACTACAACCGCACCGCGATCCAGACGATTTTGAAGATCGCGGCGGCGAACGGTGTCGGACGCATCCTCGTCGGACTCGGAGGGATTCTCTCCACCCCTGCGGCATCGTGCCTCATTCGCAAAAATCACGCTTTTGGCGGAATTATCCTTTCGGCAAGCCACAATCCCGGCGGTCCGAACGGCGATTTCGGCGTAAAATTCAACACCAGTAACGGCGGTCCGGCTCCTGAAAAGGTCACCGCGGCGATTTTTGAAGCGAGCAAAACGATCGAAGGGTACAAAATTCTGGAAACCCCCGATATCGATCTCGATACGCTATCGATCGTGCAAATGGGGGCAGCAACCGTTGAAGTCATCGATCCCGTTGTGGATTACGTCGATTTGATGCAGTCGTTGTTCGATTTCGATCGAATTTGCGATCTGTTGACTTCGGGTAAATTCCGGATGTGCGTGGATTCTCTGCACGCCGTCACTGGACCTTACGCGCGATCGATTTTTGAAGATCACCTCGGCGCTCGCGAAGGAACGGTTTGCAACGGCATCCCCTTGGAAGATTTCGGCGGCGGACATCCCGATCCCAACCTCGTTTACGCACACGATCTCGTTGAAATTTTGTTTGGCGACGATGCTCCCGATTTTGGTGCGGCTTCTGACGGCGACGGCGATCGAAACATGATTCTCGGCAGGAATTTCTTCGTCACGCCGAGCGACAGTCTGGCGGTTCTCGCTGCAAACGCGCATCTCGTTCCCGGTTATAAAGACGGTTTGGCGGGGGTGGCTCGATCGATGCCGACGAGTGCCGCCGTCGATCGCGTGGCGGAAAAACTGGGCATCGATTGCTACGAAACGCCGACCGGATGGAAGTTTTTTGGAAACCTTCTCGATGCAGGCAAAGCGACACTTTGCGGTGAAGAAAGCTTTGGAACGGGATCGAACCACGTCCGCGAAAAAGATGGTTTGTGGGCAGTACTGTTCTGGTTGAACGTTCTGGCGGTTCGGGGTCAATCTGTCGAAGCCATCGTCCGCGAACACTGGCAAACTTACGGACGCAACTACTACTCCCGACACGACTATGAAGGCATTGACTCCAACAACGCCAATACGTTAATGGAGAACCTTCGATCGAGTCTCGCCTCAATGCCGGGACAAACTCTCGGAAATTACGAAGTCGAATACGCTGACGATTTCAGCTACACAGACCCCGTCGATGGCAGCGTCAGCCAAAAACAAGGCGTTCGCATCGGCTTTACCGACGGTTCGCGCATCGTGTTCCGCCTGTCGGGAACGGGAACGCAAGGCGCGACGTTACGCTTGTACCTTGAAAGTTACGAACCCGACACCAGCAAACACGACATCGACACCCAAGAAGCCCTAGGCGATTTAATCGCAATTGCTGAAGACGTCGCTCAAATTCGCAAGTACACGGAAATGGACAAGCCCACCGTGATTACCTAATTTCGAGTACACGGAAATGGACAAGCCCACCGCGATCGCCTAATTTCTCGATCTCACGCCAAGCGGATGTCTGAGCGTTAGGGGCGGGGCGATCCCGCCCTCAACGATGCCGTTCAATCGAGATCCCGTCGACCTTCCAGCGCTCTCGCCAGGGTGACTTCGTCTGCATATTCCAGATCGCCCCCCATCGGCAATCCAAACGCGATGCGCGTCACGCGGGTAAAGGGTTTGAGGAGTTGTCCCACGTACATCGTCGTGGTTTCCCCTTCAACGCTGGGATTAATCGCGAGGATGACTTCTTTAATTTCGCCGCGACTGACTCGCTGAATCAGGGGTTGAATGTGAAGCTGTTCGGGGCCAATGCCTTCCATCGGCGAAATCGTACCCCCGAGAACGTGATATTTTCCGCGATATTCTCGCGTTTTTTCTAGCGCAATGACATCGCGAGAATCGGCAACGACACAAATTGTATTGTCGTCGCGGTTGGGATTGCGGCAAATGTCGCACACAGCGTCAGCGGACAAGTGAAAGCAAATTTGGCATAAACCGACTTGCTGCTTCGCTTCGATGAGGGCAGTGGCGAGGGCGCGAACGTCTTGCTCGGGACGTTTGAGAATATGCAACGCGAGACGTTGGGCTGTTTTGGGACCGACGCCCGGGAGTTTTTGAAACTGCTCGATCAGACGAGCGAGGGGACGAGTGTAAACGGGAAACCTCCTTCTTTTGAGTTGACGGCATTGTCTCAATATACTGGATATACAGATTCGATCGAATGCTTTGAAGCCAAGCTGAGGGGTCGATCGAGTTAACTTAAAATCTTAAAAAATATAGAAAAATAGATGTTCTTTCCCAGATCTTATCGTATAGTCTGACTTGAGGCAATCTCTAATGACCTTGCAATAAGATCCTAAAACAACTGAATAGTATAAATATTAATCGATCGTGCATTGTTAAAACAAGTCAATGAAGTTTTGAGCTGTATATTTCAGCTATTTTAATTTACTTCTTATGGATTCACGTTGAGGCTTTTTGTTTTAGAACATCTAAAACAAAATATTAAATACCATAGAACATTTATTGACAAACAATAAAACAAGACAAAATGCAAGAAAAACTCAAAAGAAACAACTTAGAAATCGGGGATTACTTCGATTGCGGGTGGGAAATCTTTCAAAAAAACTTTATGACTTTCCTGAGTTTAGCACTTCTAATCAACTTACCCATCGCCATTGTTGCTGAATTCTTACCGTTACCACTTACCCCGACAGGGGAAATCGCCTGGACACCTGAAGATGCTAAAATTTGGGGAATTTTTTACATAATCGCAACGATTTTCGGCATTTGGACGACAATTGCCACACTAATCGTTTCAGAAAATGCTGTGTTCGATCGATCTTTAGACGTTAAAACTGCACTGCAATCTGCGCTCCCCACAATTGCGATCGTGGTTTTAATGAGTCTTCTGTCTGGAATTTTAGTAGGATTGGGTTTGATATTTTTTGTCATTCCCGGAATTTATATCGCCATAAGCCTAGCATTTGTCACACAATTCATCGTCCTTCGCCATCGAGGATTGGGTTCTATCGCAAAGAGTTGGAGTCTTGTAAAAGGGCAATGGTGGAAAGTATTTTGGCGGCTATTCGTGATTGGTTTTGCATTATTTTTACTGTTGCTGGCATTAACAATCGTAGCTAGCTTTATTTCGATCGTTTTTAGTGCATTTCCAATTGCACAAAATGTCATTAACGTTGTTTTTAGTGTAACATTTGGACTCTTGATTTATCTAGGAATCGTAATTCAAAATATGTTGTTTCTCAATCTCGACTATGTGCGAAACAATCCCGATCGGCCTATTTAAAAAAGGAAGTATATTTTTTATACCGTTCAAAAAATATACTTCCAGATGTAAGTCTGGCAACGATCGTTCGATTTAAAAAAATCTTATTTATCTCGACTAATATCGAGATAAAGCGATTCAAAATTTCGACCTTTAAATTTAGAAATGTTGAGTCAATAAATACTCAAATAAAAAATAAATTATTATGTCCATGCAAAAAAAACTCACGCGCAACAATCTAGAAATTGGAGATTACTTCGATATCAGCTTGGATATTTTTTTGAAAAATATTCAAGTATTTTTACTCTTTTTAGTTGTAAACTACTTGCCAATTATTTTATTTGTCGCTTGGTCTGCCCAAATAAAGGCTTTACTGCAAAACGTTGATTTTACTTCTGAAGAATATACTATTTTCTACCTTTTTAGTGCAGTCTTCATATTTGCTGCGACGCTCGTACAATTGGCAATTCCTATTTTGACAGAAAGGGCTGTTTTGGGCCGATCGATCGATGCACTCTCAATCCTTAAAACTGCATTGCCAAAAGTCATTCCGATGCTCCTCGTTACTATTGTATTTGGAATTATTCTTGCTGTGGGGTACATATTACTAATCGTGCCTGGTATTTATCTGACACTTTCATTTATATTTTTTCCACAAGTAATCGCACTTCGTAAATGTAGAGTTTCTGCTTTGAGCTATAGCTGGAGTCTTGTTAAGGGGCAATGGTGGAAAGTATTCTCAAGACTTTTTATTCTTGACATCACCTGGTGTATCTTCGTGTTGCTTGTAAGTATTTTATTTAATTTTATTAATTTTATATTTTTTGTATCCTTCGCTTTTCCGGCTCTTCAGTTTGCGCTAGGTATCATTTTTTACATTTTTGGCGCTTCGATTTCATGTCTCATGAATGTAATTTATGTAGTGTTTTTTCTCAATCTCGATTACATTAAAAATACAACAACCGCAACCAGTTAACTTGTTAAAATAGGTACTCCAAAAAAAACACTTCTTGAGTTGCTCTTTATCGGCTATTTATTCAATCGCCCAACTTTGAATTTATGCAGATTGCCAAATCCCAACCCGATACCCTCCAAACGCTCGCCCTCGATGTGGGGGGGATGAAATGCGCCGGATGCGTGAAAGCCGTCGAACGCAAACTCACCCAAATTCCAGGGGTAAAGTCCGCGTGTGTCAACCTCGCCACCGAAATGGCAACTGTTGAATGCGAAGCGGATTCTATCCAACCAGAAATTTTAGAACAAACCCTAACCGAAGCAGGATTTCCCAGTCAACTTCGGACGACAAGCGGCTTGTCTGTCAAAGATTTAGAAGCGACGGAAGAACGACACCGAGAAGCCGCCCGAGAACAGCGACAACAACTCTTAATTGCGATCGTTCTCATTATTTTATCCACCGTCGGACACTTGCAAATGTTGGGGCTTCCGGCGATTCCTGGGTTGAGTAATATTTGGTTTCACTTTACTCTTGCAACGATGGCGTTACTCATACCCGGTCGTCCAATTTTAAGCGATGGATGGCGCGGTTTAACACACAATGCACCCAACATGAACACCCTCGTCGGATTGGGCGTAACGACAGCGTATTTAGCCAGTACAGTAGCGTTGTTTTTTCCACAGTTGGAATGGGAGTGTTTTTTTGAAGAACCCGTCATGTTGTTGGGATTTGTTTTGCTAGGGCGGGCGTTGGAAAAACAGGCGAGAAATCGGGCGGCGGCTTCGTTACAGGCGTTGGTGGGATTGCAGCCGAAAATTGTGCATTTGGTGACAAATCCCGAGAATTTACAATCGATCGATCCGAAATCGATTGTCGATCTTCCCGCCGATCGCGTGCGCGTGGGTGAGTTTCTACAAGTGCGTTCTGGTGAAAAAATTCCCGTCGATGGCGAAGTCATGGCGGGACAAACAACAGTGGATGAATCGATGCTGACGGGGGAACCAATCCCCGTTCTCAAGCAAGTTGGAAACGAGGTGGCGACGGGAACGCTGAACCAGTCGGGAACGATCGTAGTACGGGCGAAACGGATGGGAAAAGATACGACGTTGGCGCAAATCGTACAGTTGGTTCAAAACGCGCAAACGCGGAAAGCCCCCGTTCAACGGTTTGCGGATACGGTGGCGGGCTATTTTACTTATGGCATTCTTTCGATCGCGGCGTTGACGTTTCTGTTTTGGTACAGCCTAGGAACTCATTGGTTTCCCGATGTGTTGTCGGTGGGTACGGCGTTTCCCAATTTAGGATACGTTCACGGAAGTTTCGATCGACCGTCTTCACCGTTACTCCTCAGTTTAAAACTCGCCATCGATGTTTTAGCGATCGCTTGTCCTTGTGCGTTGGGCTTGGCGACACCAACCGCGATTCTCGTTGGAACGGGAATCGGGGCGGAACGGGGTTTACTCATTCGAGGGGGCGACGTGTTGGAGAACGTTCACCGATTGGATACGGTGGTGTTCGATAAAACGGGAACGCTGACGACGGGAAAGCCAACCGTGACGAAGATTTGGAATGCGAAATCGATCGATTGGCTTCCCTTGGCTGCATCTGTCGAACAGAATACCAACCATCCGTTAGGCGATTCGATCGTGCGCTACGCGAAACAGCACGAAATCGAGTTGTTTCCTGTAGAGGCTTCCCACACCGAACCGGGGTTTGGAGTTTTGGGAACTGCGAACGATCGATCGATCCTCGTAGGAAATTTGCGATGGATGGAAAAACACGACATTTCGATCGATCCTTCAACTCACCAACAAGCTGAATCCTTCGTCCGAGATGGGAATACGATCGTTTACGTGGCGATCGATGGAGAAATAGTTGGTTTAATCGCAGTGCGAGACGAATTGCGCCCCGATGCGGCGGAAACGGTGAAACGATTGCAAAAGCTGGGATTGCACGTGAAATTGCTAACCGGAGATCGACGGGAAGTCGCCGACTCGATCGCGAAGCAATTGGGAGTGGGATCTGAAGACGTATTAGCTGAAGTGAATCCTGGTGAAAAAGCTCGATCGATCGAACAATTGCAACAACAAGGTCGCAACGTCGCCTTAGTCGGAGACGGAATTAACGACGCACCCGCCTTAGCCCAAGCGAACTTAGGAATTTCCCTCCAAGGCGCAACCGATGTCGCCGTCGAAACCGCCCAAATTGTCTTAATGCGCGATCGAACCGACGACATCCTCCAAGCCATTCGTCTCAGCCGCGCTACCTTCAACAAGATCCGTCAAAATCTCGTCTGGGCGTTTTCCTACAACTCGATCGCGATTCCCATCGCCGCAGGAATTCTACTTCCCAGTTTCGGCATTTTACTCGATCCCGCCGTCGCCGCCGCGTTAATGGCGATGAGTTCGATTAGTGTCGTCACTAATTCACTGCTTTTACGCCGTCAATTTCGGGCTTGAAACCCAGGTAAAAACCCAGGTCGGGCGCGGTCTCCGCGCCCACTTCCCATACACCTCATCACATCTTTTGCGACCAAATCCGCGTCGGAAGACCCCAAACGTAGATGAAACCTTCAGCCGCTTTGTGGTCGAACTGGTCGTCCGAACCGTAAGTTGCTAATTCGTCAGTATACAAACTATTGTCTGACTTGCGACCGACGATCGTTGCCATTCCCTTGAACAACTTCACCCGAACCACACCGGAAACCCGTTTCTGAGTTTCTCGAACAAACGCATCCAACGCAGCTTTGAGGGGACTAAACCAAAGTCCGTTATAAACCAGTTGGCTGTACGTTTCTTCGATTCCCCGTTTGTACTGCGTGACATCCTTCGTCAGCGTCAAACTTTCGAGATCGCGGTGGGCTTGAATCAGTGTCAACAATGCAGGGGCTTCGTAAATTTCCCGAGATTTAATCCCCACGAGGCGGTTTTCTAACATATCAATCCGCCCGATACCGTGACGGCCAGTCATATCGTTCAAGGTCGAAACGAGTTGAACGGGGGCGAGAGCTTTTCCATCGAGATGGGTGGGACGACCTTCCTCAAAACCAATTTCGACGTATTCCGGTTCGTTGGGCGTGTCGGCGATCGCTTTCGTCATCGCAAACACTTCTTCAAGCGGTTCGTTCCAGGGATCTTCGAGGGGGCCCGCTTCGATGCTGCGTCCCAAGAGATTTCGATCGATACTATAAGGAGAAGACTTCTTCACCGGCGACGGAATCCCAAAGCGTTCTCCATAGGCGATGGTTTCTTCCCGACTCATCCCCCATTCCCGGGCTGGGGTCAAAACTTTTAAAGTGGGGTTGAGGGCGGCGATCGCTACGTCAAAACGAACTTGGTCGTTCCCTTTCCCCGTACAACCGTGGGCGACAGCATCCGCCCCATATTCCTCCGCCACTTCCACGAGTTTCTTCGCAATCAAAGGACGCGCCAGCGCCGTCGACAGCGGATAGCGGTTTTCGTAGAGAGCGTTGGCTTGAATTGCAGGGAAGGCGTAGTCAGTGATGAACTCCTCGGTCACGTCCGCCACGAGAGACTCACTCGCGCCCGAAGTCAGGGCTTTTTCGCGAATCGGCCCGAGTTCGTCCCCTTGACCCAAATCTGCAGCGAGGGTGATGACTTCGTCAACGCCCCATTCGTGCTTCATGTAGGGAATGCAGACTGAGGTATCTACGCCACCCGAGTAGGCGAGTACGGCTTTGGTAGCACGACCCATGTACGTTTCGTTCTCCGTCTCAAAACAACCAATCTCCTATTATGGGGTAATTTTTCCCTTTTCCTCGTTTGCGGTGACGAGATTTTGCGTTTTGCGGTGGGGAACGCCTGGAAATGGGGGGCTGTGTTAGGGTTCGCTGACAATGTGGAGGGAATGGTCTGTCAGCGAACTCAGTTGAGTTGTGAATTCAATCAACTGTCCTAGTTAGTGTTCGGGATACTTAACACAACAAACAATAAAATCAACTAGGAATCTTGAAAAACGAATATCCGCCAGGTAAAGTCATGCCAAAGCATCCACCTGCGACAATCAAACAAGAGTTACTAGAAATGGGTATCTCGATTAATTGGTTGTGTAGCTCAATTTATGCGATAATTAATTGATATGAATTGAGACTAACATCATGAGACAAAAAAAATTGAAGTTGGGAAAATTGCCATGCCAAACTGAGTGACCAAAAATCCTTACTCGATCGCATTGATAAATTTATACCTTGAGCAGGACTTCGTCCAATTCTCGAACAAAGGCACCCCAAGTATCGCCTCGGCAAAGCTGGGTGAAAACCCTTTGATGAGATCTTAATGTTTAAGTTTATTGTGTTACAAAAACTCCGTCGATTTAAAAATGAAATGCACCCGCCAATTTTCTCAGGCGAACGAATCGACAACGATCGAAAAAACAAACGTTTGAATTCCACAAGAACCGTTCGACCCGTTGGCTTGCTTTCGCTATCCAACGGGTCGGGGCTTAGGGTTGGACTGTCGAAAACTACAAAACCACTTCGTAGTTTTTGCCAAATACGAATACCACGTCGCCGTTGGCTAACTTACGTCCCCGTCGAGTTTCCGCTTCTCCATTAACCGAAACTTCTCCAGACTGAACGAGAATTTTAGCTTCTCCCCCGGTTCCAACAGCCCCTACCAATTTTAAAAACTGATCGAGTTTGATAATTTTCTCAGTATCGCTCATCGTCTATCTCGTAGAATTACCGTAAATACGCGAGACTTGATCTGATGACAACCAAGGCATTTTCTCATCTTTATGCAGATCGGAAACGGGTTTGGGAACTCGGATTTTGTGGGGTGATAATTCGTCGATCGAATCGGGAAGTGATAACAAGCATTGCATCGGAGACGCTTCGAGGGAGGTGTTTTCGCTAGGCGTAACGAACGCATGGCGAATCGCGTCGTATTCTAAAACATCTCCGGTTTCGATGTGATACACCCAAGCATGAAGGTGTAGCTTCTTCTGATGTAATTTGGCGTGAACGACGGGATAGGTTCGCAGGTTATCAATTTGCGTCAAGACGTTTTCAGCAATGGCGACATCGAGGAGGGGTTCGCCTTCAAGTTGGGAATAGCTTTCTTTCAGCAAGCGGCGCGTCGCTTCAGCGTGTTTCAGCCATTCGTACACCAACGGCATTTCGTCTTCTAAACTACTGCGTTTGAGCAAGCCTTTCATCGCTCCGCAGTGAGAATGTCCGCAAACGATAATATGTTCGACACCTAACGCTTGGACGGCGTATTCAACCGCTGCGCCTTCTCCACCGTTGGCGGCACCGAAGGGGGGAATGATGTTTCCCGCGTTGCGAACTACGAACAGTTCGCCGACTTCTGCGTTCGTGATCAGGTTGGGATCGACGCGCGAGTCGGAGCAGGTGACGAAGAGAATTCGGGGCTTTTGTCCGTGAGAGAGCTCTTCAAACAGTTCGCGGTGGGTGCTGAAATAGCTCGATTGGAATTCCCGCAGACCTTTGAGTATTTTTTTCATCGTTCGCGCGTCTTGAAGGGCAGCCTTTTTGATCGGCCGCTATTTTATCACCGTTTCAGCAGGTTATTTTTTCGATCGATTGTTTTTACTTATCAGATCGTTCGCGAATCCGTTTCAGAAAACCTTCGCAATTCCTGCCAAATTTAGCACTGCTTCTACTTCGATCTCGTGGGCTTACCACCAACAGGACGCTCGATCGACTGTCGCCCTCAAACTCTCCCTTTGACAGATTGGGACACTCGAGCGCTACTCGCCAAAGATGCAGACCACACGAACGCGAGAGTTCCATCATTTCATTGGTCAACCGTACCGGTTCGAGAACGGGCATTTTTTAGCCTTATCGCAGCAACAGCCTGCAAACCGTCAATGTCCTGAAGTTTAGCCAGAAACTCGAGCTTTAGCAGGCAAGTGTAAGGCCAGCTCGATCGACTCAGATATGACTCGACGATTGCTGACCCAGGCTAAAACTGGTAAACCGTCGTTTTTAATGTTAAGATTAGTGAATATCGAAATGTTAAATATCAAAAAAGATCGTTAAAAATACACTCAAGAAGACTATTTAAAATGTCTGTCGATCGAGTCCTAAAAACTCACTCGACGACTCCGACCGCAAGCGTTTGGATTGCGGCGATCGAACGACGCTAGGAAACATGACACCTCGCTTCTCTACCTTCTTTCAACTCAGTCTTCCACAACTTTGGCATCGATGGACGAAACGCCATCAAGCGGGATGGCGACCGCGTCATCTACTGGTGTACCTCATCCTGGGAGCCTTGACGGCCGGGGTTAGCTTGACGGCCGGACTGAGCTATAAAGTCGTGCGGGAACTGCTGCTCGACAATCTCAAACATAGCGCGCTAAAAACACTCCACGAAAGTGCGAGCGAAATCGACGTTTGGTTTGCCGTTCAAGTGACCTACATCGAAGCGATCGCGAACACCCCAATCGTCCGCAGTCTCGATTGGGAGGAAATTCAACCGTATCTCCAGCAAGAAACCGAACGCCTAGACGGCTTTCTTACCCTATCGCTCGTTCTCCCGAACGGTTTGCTTCGCAACCAGGACGGGCAACTGGGGAATATTGCCGATCGCAAGCACTTCCAAGGTGCAATGGGGGGACAGCTCGAAATTAGCCAACCGATCCTCGGGCGCGTCTCTAAAATACCGATTTTTGCAATTAGCGCGCCGATTTGGGACGATCCCAACGCTCTCGAGCGTCAACCCATCGGCGTGCTGACCGGTGCGATCGAAGTCCAACGGTTCGACCAAAGTCTCCGTCAACTCAAATACGGCCCGGGAAGTTACGCCTTTGCGATCGACGCGAAAGGCGAAGAGATTGCCTATCTCATCGCACCCACGCAAACTGTCACCGAAGATCTCAACTCGACCCTCCCGAAAGAAGTAAGCGAAATTGAAGCGCGGGTTCTGCGTCAAGTTCGAGAGAACGGGCGTAGCATCCAGCGTACCGAAATTAACGGTCAAGCGGTCTATATTGCCTATCAACCTTTTGAAGATTGGTCGATCGCCCTGGTCATTCCCTGTGAAAACATCGAAAACCAGCTTCAATCCCTCCACGTCCTCGCAGGGGTTCTCGGGGTCATCCTGGCCACCGCCACGGTGTTAGCCGGACGACAAATCAAAGCCTCCGAGCGGGCCCGCGCCCACGCCGCCAGGGAATCGCTGCTCAACGGTTTGGCGAGCCGCCTGCACGCCTCCCTCGATCTCAGCAAAACGCTTCCCCCCACACTCAAAGATCTCGCAGACCTCCTCGCGTTCGAGTGCGTGGCGTTTACCTGGTACGATCGACAGGGCCAAGTCCTTCAACTGGCATTCCAATACACCCAAGCCGATCGATCAACTCAGGTCGAGCAGTTGCGTGCTGTCAATTCCGATATCGCTCTAGATTTACAACTTCAACAGGGAGAAGCCGTCAACCTCATCGCCGAACCCTCTGGAAAAACCATCGAACTACACCCCGACTGCTATTCTGCCTTTTCGATTCCGACCCGATTGGGAGCGCCGGGATATCTCCTCTGTCAACACAGCCTCCCTTTCAAGCTCAACACAGAAGAACGGGAACTGATGCGCCGCGTGGTCGGACAACTCGGTATTGCCGTCAACCAAGCCCATCTTTACTCCGAAACGCAGCGAGCGATCGCCTCCCTCGAACGAGAACAGCAACAATTGCGCCAAGTGGTGACAAACGCTCCTGTGGCGATGGTCATGCTCGATACCGAGCTGCGCTATCTCGCCTTCAGTAATAAATGGCTGAGCGACTACAACCTCGATCGAGAAAACCTGCTCGGTCGCTTCCACGAAGAGGTCTTACCCGACTTGGCTAAAGAACGCAAAGACGTATATCGTCGCGCGCTCTCTGGAGAAGTCATTGCCGATCCCGAACTCATCTGGGAACGAGCCGATGGTCGCCGCACTTACCTGCGATCGGCGATTCACCCCTGGTACTGTCCCGAAGGCCAGATCGGTGGCATTATCATCGTGACCGAGCGCATCGACGATCTCGTCAACGCCCGAGTCGAAGCCGAACAGGCCGCTCAATTCAAGGCCGATTTTTTGGCAAACATGAGTCATGAAATCCGCACGCCGATGAACGGGGTGTTGGGGATGACGAGTTTGTTATCGCGCACGCCTCTCAAACGCCAGCAACGGGAGTACGTCCAGGCAATTCAGCGCAGCGCTCAACATTTGCTAACGCTAATCAATGACATTCTCGACTTCTCCAAGCTCGAAGCTGGCGAAATGCAACTCGATACGATCGACTTCGAGTTAGAGCGCTTTATCGAAGATATTCTCGATGTCATGGCCGCTCAGGCAGACGAAAAGCATTTAGAACTGGCCACAATTGTCGATCGAGACGTTCCCCGTCACCTGCACGGCGACGCGATGCGACTGCGACAAATTCTGTTGAACTTAGTCGGAAACGCGCTCAAATTCACCGAACGCGGAGAAGTTGTCGTTCAAGTGTCGCTGCAAGCAGAAAACCCCGACAAGACAGCCGTTCGCTTCGCTGTGCGCGACACGGGTATCGGCATTTCTAAAGCCGGACAGACTAAACTCTTTCAATCGTTCTCCCAAGTCGATACCTCGACCACCCGACAGTACGGCGGAACGGGGTTAGGTTTGGCGATCGCCCAACAACTCGTTCAGTTGATGGATGGAGAAATCGGTGTTGAAAGTGTCGAAGGCATCGGTTCGATGTTCTGGTTTACCGTGCCACTCCAACGCGCGGATGTAACGTCTTCCCCAGTGTTGCCGAAACTTCCGCTAGATATTAGCCGCTTGCGGTTACTGTTCGCCGCCGGAAACGCAACCACTCGTCAATCGATTCAGTCTTCGATCGAATCTTGGGGCATTCACAACACGAGAGGTGTTCAAAGCGGTAAACTCGCACTTCAAGCCTTGACCGAGGCGGCTGAAGCCTCTCGCCCCTTCGATATTCTGATGCTTGACTTACAACTGTCCGATATCGATCTCGAGGCGTTCCTCGACACCCTGCACCGCGATCCGAGGTTACAGCAAACAAAGGTTGTGGTGATGAGTCATCTGAAAGACCAACCGACAGCCGAACGCCTGCTCGATCGAGGAATCGCCAGTTACTTCCTCAAGCCAGTTCGTGCCTCTCGTTTGTTCGACGCTTTAATTGCCGCAGTTGCTCCTGACGTGCGGACTCAGGACGATCTCGACGCTGCCGAACCGCCGCCACGCCTTTCTTCTGTCGATTTTTCTTATCTAAATTTGCTCGTCGTCGAAGATCACCCCACCAACCAGCAGGTGATTCTGTCGCAACTCGAAGAACTCGGTTGTCGTGCGGACTGTGCGTCAAACGGTCAGGAGGCGTTGGAACGATTGGCAGAAAACCGTTACGATGTCGTATTCATGGATTGTCAAATGCCCGTTCTCGATGGCTATGCCGCCACTCGCGAACTGCGTCGCCGAGAAGGAGGCGAACGCCACACGGTAACGATTGCGCTGACGGCCCATGCTATGCCTGCCGATCGAGACAAGTGTTTAGCGGCGGGAATGGACGACTATATTTCCAAACCCGTCGATTTGGACGTTCTCGTGCGAACCCTCGAGCGTTGGACGGGAAACGCACCGTTGAAGGAACGGGTTGATGCGGACGTTCGCGAGGAGGTTGCAGTGAAGGCGGAGTCGATCGAGTATGGCGACG
Organism: Geitlerinema sp. BBD 1991-9; assembly: GCA_001657325.1. Lineage (GTDB taxonomy): Bacteria > Cyanobacteriota > Cyanobacteriia > Cyanobacteriales > Geitlerinemataceae > Geitlerinema. The sequence continues at coordinate 222,386 of LWRO01000005.1, forward strand.
GCCCGATCGATCTCGATCGATTGCAAAAAATCTCGCGCGGGAAATTCAGCTTACAACAACGCTTACTCGAGGCGTTCGTTCAAGCGACGCAAACCGATCTCGAAGCGTTCGATCGCGTTCTCAGCGAGTGCGATTGCGATCTCGCCGTCGAAAAAGCCCATCGCCTCAAAGGTGCAGCCGCCAATATCGGCGCGAAAGGAATGTCAGAACGAGCCGCCGAGTTAGAAAAATTGGCCCGCAACGAAACGTTAGGCCAGGCCAGCTCGATCGTCGAAGCGTTAGGGGACGATCTCGATCGCGTGCGAGCGTTCGTTCGTACAATACAGAAGAACTCGCAGAACAACTGACACCAGAGGAGTGCATCTCACTTTGGAGATCGGAACCCCACCTATCCTTCCCTTAGCGAGGGGAGGTGCCGAAAGCGGAGGGGTTATTCTACGAAATTGAGATGCACCCCACCAGAGCAACTCAAACGAAGGCTGAATCGAGAGTGCTTTCGAGACGAATCGAATATCATGCTGCAAGGACTGATCCAGTATGGCAAGGATTTTAATTGTTGACGATGAAATTACAACACAACTCGTGTTACAAGACTTACTTGAAAGTGAAGGACACGAGGTTTTTGTTGCCGATGACGGATGGCAAGGATGGCAACTCGCACTCGAGCGCGATCCGAACTTAATTGTTTGCGATTGGATGATGCCGAACATTGACGGACTCGAACTCTGTCGTCGGATCAAAGCCAAGCCAGAATTAGAAGCGGCATTTTTTATTTTACTAACGGCTCGAGAAAATCTCGACGATCGCGTTCGCGGTTTGGATGCCGGTGCAGATGATTTTATTTCTAAACCTATCGAAACGGAGGAGTTATTAGCACGAGTTCGTGCGGGATTGCGCCTCAACCACTTAAACGAGCAATTGAGTCAATCTTTACAGCAATTACAAGCTGCTCAAGCTCAATTAGTCCACGGGGAAAAAATGTCGAGCCTGGGGCGTTTGGTGGCGGGAATTGCCCACGAGATCAATAATCCTATCAACTTTATTTATGGCAATTTAACTTACGTTAGCGAATATACTCAAACGGTTTATCAGTTAATCGAAGAAGCAATCGAAGAACCTGATTTTTCTCACGATCGACTACTTGAAAAAATCGAAGAACTCGACATTCCTTTTATCGTCAAAGATATGAAAAAAATCGTATCTTCCATGAAAGAAGGAGCCGAGCGCATCCGCGAGATCGTGATTTCGTTGCGGGAGTTTTCGAGTACCGAGCGAGCTGGCGTTCACTCGATCGATGTTCGCCGATCGATCGATCTCGCCTTGTCGATCCTCGCACATCGCTTGACGGATCGATCGAACAATCCTACGATCGAAGTCGTCAAAGACTATGGAGAAATACCGTCGATCGAAGGCTATGCGGGTTCGCTCAATCAAGTATTTTTGAGTTTGATTGAAAATGCGATCGATGCTTTAGTTGAAGCTTCCACGGCGAAACAAGACTCTCAGAAACGAGATTCTCAATGGAAACCACAGCTTCGCATTCAAACGACGACAACACCAGACAACAAAGTTGAGGTGACGATTTCCGACAACGGAAACGGAATTCAAGACGCGATTTCCGATAAGATTTTCGATCCGTTTTTTACGACAAAACCAGTCGGACAGGGGAAAGGCCTCGGACTGGCCATCTGCTATCAAATCGTCGTTCGACAGCATGGTGGAGAATTGAACTATCGATCGACTCCGGACTCGGGAACGCAATTTGTCGTTTGTCTTCCCCTGAAACCGGCGGTCGTCGAACCGGAATCGATGTTAGCGCCGTGACCTTTTATTCAGTGCTTTAGGGGGTACTATTGAGGGCGTTTGAAATAGCAAGCCGTTGTCGATTCATCTCGATCGCGTGCGGGTGCGTACAAACACGTGACCAGTTCAAATCCCAAATCTCCCAAATCCTGCATATCTCCCACAAAGCGTTCGTAGCCGGGATCGGTTTCTTGCGTTGCAGAAATCGATCGATATTCCCATTTCAGCGGTTGAGGTGTGCTTGACGGAGGGGAAAACTGCGCCGACGCGGGACGCATCAACTGCAAAACCGCCACGAGTCCCAAGATCGCCAACGTGACGACGTTCGTAACAACCCGCCCATTCCATCGTTTCTGTGTCATCGTTCAATTACTCCGCGATAAGCCTCGATCGATTGTTTGGCGATCGCATCCCAACTGTAATACTGAGAAGCGTAGGTTCGCGCGTTGTTCCCCCACATCCGACACGTATTGAGATCCGATAGCGCCCAACGCAATCGCTCGAATACCGAATCTACCGTACACCGAGAAACCAATCCCGATTTCGACCCTTCGACCGCTTCCCAAATCTGCACGCGATCGGAGACGATAACCGGAGTTCCTACCGCCATTGCTTCCGCTACAGCAATTCCGAAATTCTCGTAATAGGACGGGAGAACGAACAAATCCGCACGGTGTAATAGCGCCGCTTTCACGTCGCCGCTGACGAATCCCGTGACGATCGACCTGTCGTTTAACGGCGATTGTCGGATTCGATCGACAATTCCCGTTTCGTACTGAGGATCTTGCGGATTGCTTCCCGCGAGAACGAATTGAAAATCTAACCCTTCCGAGATCGATCGTTCCAACGCCGGAATCAGCAAATCGAGGCCCTTCTTCGGTTCGATGCGCGACATGAACAACACCAGCGGACGAGTTCGATCGATCCCTTGCTTCGCCAAAATCTCATCCGCGTTGTCGGGATTCTCCAGCGGCGTGACCCCCAGCGGAATCACCCAATCCGTCGTTTTGACCCCGAACCGTTCGGAAATTCGCGCCTCTTCAGCACTGGTAAAGTGAATCGCCGCCGCACCCGCAATGTTTCCCCGTTCTAACACCGCCGCATACAATTGCTTGAGTTGTCGCTTTTTTCGCAAATCCGCTGGATCGAGCGTTCCTAGAGGACGTAACACGTAAGGAAGTCCCCGCTGTCTAGCCACCCACGCCGCACAACTGCTGAGGGGAGAAAATAGCGCGTGAACGTGTGCGATGTCGTACTCTGTGGCGTGAGTCTGTAACCATCGCAGCAAATCGAGGGAAAATTTGTAGCGGCGAAACGGAGAACAGCGGAAATACCAAACCGTGTAATTATCTTGCGGAACGGGTTGTTGGAGGGGAACGTCGAGAGGAGGTTGTCCCGCGTCGCCGTTGGAATCGGTGGTAACGACCGTGACCTCAACCCCTTGACTCGCCAAAGCTTGGGAAAATCCGCGAACCATTTGACTCGGGCCGCCATAGACGAGGGAAATCGAGGGGACGATCTGTAATACCTTCATGATTGGGTGGTGGGGCGATTTTCTTTCAACGATAGTCCAATTTTTTTCCGTCGCATAGAAAGTCCTCGAGCGTCTGTCGCTACACTGAGTAGGTGGACTGCGGCGAGCAAGAACGACGTTCCGCGAACGCGATCGAACGATAACAAACTCCGATACAATGCGAAACTTTAGATTTGCGATCGTCAGCGATTTACATATCGCCATCCCTCAAACCATCTGGGACAATCCCAGTCGCTTTCACCTGGTCGAAATTTCAATTCCCGTTTTAGAAACGATTTTCGATCGATTGCGATCGGCCGATCTCGACTTTCTCCTGATTCCCGGCGATCTCACCCAACACGGGGAACCGGAAAACCATCGCTGGTTAGCCAAGCGACTGGCGCAACTTCCCTATCCGGTGTTCGTCGTCCCCGGAAATCACGACGTTCCGGTTGCGGTTGCGGACGATCGATCGATCGGCATTGGCGATTTTACCCGTTACTACGCGCAATTCGGCTACGACGATCTCGATCGACTTTACTACACCCACGAATTGCTTCCAGGGTTGCACCTCATCGGTTTGAACTCCAACCTGTTCGATGCGAGTGGAACGCAGTTCGGGGTTCTCGACGACGAACAATTTCAGTGGTTAGAAGCAGTTCTCGAGAAACGCCGCGACGAGGTTGTGTTGGTGATGATACATCACAACGTTATCGAACACCTACCGGGTCAGTCGCGAAACAAGCTCGGTCAGCGATATATGCTCGATAACGCACCGGTTTTGAGAAAGTTGCTTCGATCGAACAACGTCCAATTGATTTTTACGGGACATCTTCACATTCAAGATGTTGCGTTCGATCGAGGACTTTACGACATCACGACTGGTTCGACTGTCACCTATCCGCATCCTTACCGCATTCTTGAATATTACACCGATCTCCACGGTCATTCTTGGTTGCAAATTGAGTCGGGACGGGTTGAAGCGGTTGAAGGATGGCACAATTTACCGAGAATTTCGAGAACTTGGATGGGCGATCGAAGTCGACCGTTTATGTTGCGGTTACTGACGGACGAACCGTTAAATTTATCGGAAGAAGAAGCCGAACCCCTCGTTCCGAGTTTGCGCTACTTTTGGGCGACGATCGCCGACGGTGACGCACAGTTTGAGTTTGCAAATTTCCCGCCAAAACCTCGCCGTTTCTTTGAATCGTTTAGTGCAACGCTAGAGAATGGGAGTTTGGCACTCATTGACAATCACGTCGCGTTGAAATTGGGATGTTGGTAATTTCAATTCTGTAGGCTTTTGATTTCGCGATCGATTTTTGGATAAAATCAAGAAATACACAAATCTTTTTTTGTAAATTTTTGACTCATAAAATATCATCTTTTAATCGAAATACTACTTGTTTTAAATCTCAATAAAATCTCTTTAAAACGGATATCTAAGAAGAGTCAACCAGCAATTTGTGACCTATAATTTTACTCGAATCAATAATACGATCGATTTTGTCTTTATCTATTCAATAAGATAGTTGTTTGTGATACCTCACATTTAATTGAAAGACTGAGGGGCTGTTGGAATTGCGGTAGTATTGGATTGCCTATGATACCAAGACCCTTGTCGGGGCGAACGGCCGTTCGCCCCGACACCAACGGTTTCAGAATTTCATTAACTCTGCTTATCACTCTGACTCCAACAGATCTAAGACTGAAGACTTTACTTTTATTATTCTTCAACCGATAAAATCCAATCACCAAAGCATTGGGGTGTTCGATTTTACATCCAGGTCTAATTTTTTATATTGTATTAACCTCTTTCGAGAGATGTTTGTCATAAAATATAGGTTTAGCTCTTGTTAAAAAAAACAAAATGCAATGGTAAATCGAAAAAATTTAGCCTTGGAAAAATTGTTTAAAACTCCCTATCGAGGTAACGAAAAATTCTCAGACAGCGATCGAAACCTCGATTTTACAGTTCTAGATTTTTGGAGCTGGTCGAATTCTAATCTCCTAGAAAACACAATTCGTGGTGTTCTAGCAGAATTTATCGTCGCACGAGCCCTCAATATCGAGACGGACAGTCGAGTAGAATGGGAGAGTACAGATTTGTCCTTTGAAGAAGTCAAGATTGAAGTCAAAAGCTCTGCTTACATTCAAGCATGGGAACAGAAAAAACTCTCAACGATTCAGTTTTCCATTGCTCCGACTCACTTCGACAACACCCACCCAGATTTCAAGCAAGCCCCAAAACGACACAGTGATATTTATATTTTTTGCCTGTTTAAAGAAACCGATCCGCATCAAATTAATCCCCTCGATCTGTCCCAATGGGAATTTTTCGTTCTCGCCACTCAAACGTTAAACGAACGAGTCGGAGCGCAAAAATCGATCGGTTTGAATTCTTTAAAAAACCTCGATCCTAAAATAGTGCAGTACGATCGACTCCAATCGACCGTTCGATCGATCTCATCCGACCTCAAAAACGAACAGCTTTAAATCTCCATGTTCTTCTTCCTCTCCAAACTCCTTCCCCTGTTCGTCTACCCCCTCGGCTTGAGTGCGTTACTGATGTTGCTGGCGCTGACGCTGCGGTGGAAACGCCCCCGAAGTGCAGCCTTGGCGACGTTACTCGCGTTCGCCGTCCTCATGGCGGGGGGAAATGGTTGGGTGTGCGCCGGATTGGTTCGATCGCTCGAACGCCAACACGTCCCCACCGAACCCCTCCCGAACGCTGAAGCCATCGTCGTTTTAGGCGGCGCAACGAGATCGCCGTCCCCGCCGCGTCCTTGGGTGGAAGTCAACGAAGCTGGAGATCGAACCCTTTACGGGGCGAAACTATACCTCGAGGACAAAGCCCCCTACGTCGTGTTGTCCGGCGGACGCATTAGCTGGCGCGGCGAAATCGGTTCCGAAGCCGAAGACATGGCGCAGATTGTCGAAGCGTTGGGCGTTCCCGCTGAGGCTATTTTGCTCGATCGAACCTCCCTCAACACCTATCAAAACGCCACCAACGTCAAAAAAATCCTCGACGAACGGGGAATTCGCCGCATTTTACTCGTCACGTCGGCGTTACATATGCCTCGATCGTTGCGAGTGTTCCAAAAACAGGGATTCGATGCAATTCCCGCCCCCACCGACTTCCTCGTCACCGACGACAGCCTCGCCGCGATGGGAGAAAGCTGGGAATCGATCGTCCTTAATATCATGCCCGATGCCCAACGCCTCGCCCTCACGACTCGCGCGATGAAGGAATACGTCGGCTTGCTCGTATACGGGTTGCGCGGTTGGTTGTAATCGCTTACCGATGTTCCGCAACCCACGCTTCGATTCCCTCCGCCAGCGAAAGTGCTAAAGCTTGCTGAGCTTGCGAATCGACAATCCACTCGAACTCGTCAGGATTGATGAGAAAGCCCAACTCCAACAACACGGACGGCGCGACGCTGGGGCGAGTTAACGCGAAGTTCGCCCAAAATACGCCGTATTCCGGGCGGCTCAAGTCTGAAACCAGGTGACGGTACAGAAAGACCGCTAAATCGTGAGATTGGGGATGATACCAAAACGTGCCGATTCCGGCTGTATTTTCCGCGTCGCCGTTATCGGGGAGAGCGTTGTAGTGCAAGCTCAAGGCGAGATCGGGTTCGACTTTTTCGATAATTTGGACGCGATCGTGAGGCCACAGATCGATATCATCCTCTCGCGTCATGACAACCCTCGCCCCTCGACGTTCGAGTTCGTCGCGTAACAGCAAACTGACCGCCAGCACAACCTCTTTCTCAGGAGTACCAGTCGGGCCGCGCGCACCCAAGTCTTCCGGGCCGCCGTGTCCGGGATCGAGAACGAGCGTCACGCCAGACAGCGGAAGCGTTGCAGGTGAAAAGCTTGGAGGATGGCGCAGGGACAGAACGAGAGTGGTGTTGTCGTAGCGCAGTTTGTACCCCCACTGTTGGCTCGATCGAAAGTGAAAGCGATATTGTGCTTCGGTGGGGGACACTTGCTGCCAAGTCATGCGTTCGACCCAAGGATCGGCATCAAAGGCGATAAAATCCGTTTGCGCGGTGGTGTTGTGGAGAGTGAGAATCAGCGTGTCGTCCTCTTGTTCGATCGAAACCGGAACGGGCGTTTGTAGGGGAAAAAATACGTCCGTCCATCGCGCTCCGTGGCGGGCGCTGACACTGCGAACGATCGATCTCGGCGGAACGCCCCGACGAAGCACCTCCACCTCTTCCGCGCGAATCCAAGCCCCGTAATCGAGTCGCACCCATTCGCCTTCACGCCCCGTAATCTGAGCTTGCGCTCCTTTAGGTAGAGGCGTGAGGCGGGAGTAGCTGGTACTCGGTCCCGTTCGAGCCACGCCGCCTTCCACGACTACCTCGGCAACGTTGATGGTATCGGGGGATAAAATCTCGATCGATCCGCTTCCCGGTTGCGAAATCAGCTGTCCGTTCGCCTGCAATTCAAAAACGGGGGTTCCCCAGTTTCCCGCTGTCTCAAACTGGGTACAACCGCGATACGTCATCATCGACGCGGTGGGGGGAATGGGTTGGTTTTGACCGACGAGAACGGCGAGGTTCGAGGGTAAGTCGTTCGCGTGGATGTCGGGAAGGAGGGAAACGGTTCGATTTCCCAAACGAACGAGGGCGGAAGTCGTAGCTGACGCGAGCGCGACGGCATTGAAACACACCAGCTCGCCTGGCATTCGCGCGATATCCACAGACGGCTCGATCGAGCCAAACCCCAACTGACCCGTGACGGTCGGTTGAAGCGACTGTCGCATGACGGTCAGCGAAATCGATCGATCGCCGTAGCGCACCTCAAACTGATTTTCACCCACCTGAAGCGGGAAACTGGGGGCGAAATGTCCGGCGGGCGATCGATCGATGGGATTACCGTTTACGAAGACGTCTCCATCCGCACCCGCCGTACCGATAATAAAAATGCGATCGGCACTCGTTTGATGGTTGTTTGGCGGATAAGAGACAAACAAGTTGGTTTCAGCCATAGCAGGAACGGCAAACACCCAAGGGACAACGAGAGCAGCGACGCTGGAAACGATGGGGTTTAGTTCGATGGAAAAGGTCATGTGGAAACTTCACGCTCGATCTTGCTGCATGACTGAAACCCGCACTCGATCGAGGGCGAGTTCCAATTGTTCAACTAATTCTGCCATGCCTTGGTCTTGGCTGTCCTTGGCCTGATGCTCGAGTTGTCGTGCCAGATCGGGAATTTTCAACACGGCGGCGCTGCTACTCGCGCCTTTGAGTTTGTGGGCTAACTGAGATAACCGCATCCAATCGGCTTTTCGGAGTGCTTCCTTAATGTCGCCCACGCAGATTGTTGCATCTTCAGCAAACGTTTGCAGTAATTCCTGTTGAAATTCGCGATCGCCGCCGGTGATTTCGTTGAGTCGATCGAGATCCACGGAAACGACGAATTCTACAGCTGTTTCCTCAGCGTGCGAAGCCCCCGAGCGGCCTGCAGTTGGAGTTTGGTCTCGGTCTTGGTTTTGGCCTCGATCGTTCTGACGCACCCATCGTTCGATCGCCGCTCCAAGAACTTCCCGCTTGACGGGTTTGCTAATGTAGTCGTCCATACCCGCTTCGAGACAATGTTCTCGATCTCCGTCGAGGGCGTGAGCCGTCATCGCGATCACAGTCGTATGTTGCTGGTTTCCCTCCCGTTCCCGTAATTTTCGCGTCGCTCCGTAGCCATCGAGAACGGGCATTTGACAATCCATCAGTACGATATCGAAGGATTCTCGCTCTAGTCGATCGAGTGCGATTTGCCCGTTATCTACACAGGTAACATCTAAATATCCCAACAGTTTGAGTTGGTTGCGCACCACCTTTTGATTCACGGGCGTATCTTCCACCACTAAAATCTTCACCGAGTCTTGGTGTCCGTTGAGTCCGTTCGTCCGCGCCGCCTCAATTTTGCCAGACACGGGAATGCTATCGACTTCTTCAGCCGAAGCGACTTCGAGCGCACTTTGAAAACGAACGGTAAACCAAAATGTCGATCCCTTGCCTAACTCGCTTTCGACCCCGATCTCGCCTCCCATGAGCTGTGAAAGCTGTCTGCAAATCGCCAACCCCAAACCCGTACCCCCATACTTGCGCGTCGTCGAAGCATCTACCTGAGAAAAGGATTGAAATAACTTGTGCTGGTGTTCTGGAGCGATCCCAATCCCCGTATCCCGCACTTCAAAGCGAACCAAAGCCGAACCGTCGCTATCGTGCAAATACAGACCCGCAATGCGGATGCTCCCCGAAGACGTAAACTTGATCGCATTCCCCGTTAGGTTGATGAGAATTTGCCGGACTCGTGTCGGATCGCCCTTCACCCATCGAGGTAAAGCGGGGTCGAGATCGATCGACAGCAGCAGTCCTTTCTCATGAGCGGGGGCGAATAACAAGCGCTTGACTTCGTTGAGGCAGTTTTCGAGATCGAACGCAATGCACTCCAAGCGCATCTGTCCAGCTTCTAACTTCGAGAAATCGAGAATGTCGTTGACGATCAGAACGAGGTTTTCGCTGCTACTGCGGATCGTTTGTAGGAAATCCCGCTGTTCTTCCGTCAAAGGCGTAACCAGCAACAATTCTGTCATGCCGATCACCCCGTTCATCGGCGTGCGGAGTTCGTGACTCATGTTCGCCAAAAACTGACTTTTGGCCACCGTTGCCGCTTCCGCCGCCGATAATGCCGCTTTGAGATCGACCGTGCGCTCTTCGACCTGCTGTTCCAGGTTACGAGAGTAGCGAGTCAGTTGGCTGTTCGCACATTTCAGTTGCCAGAGAAAGTACCAGTTTACGAGGGTCACAGACGATCCGACGATGGCGAACAGCGGAGTCACGATGGGCAACAGCCAACCACTCTGAAAAGCAACGTACACGATCGAAAGGAGGACGATGCCACTTCCGAACGTCGACGCAACGGCCGCCAGCAAACCCACGCTATACCCTCGCCTGCCAGCGAACTGAAGCAATTTCCAAGTCACCGCCGCACCGATGACAGACCAGCTGAACGTCCAACACCATTCGATCGATTTCGGCCACAACTGCAGGAGCGGCCGACCTTCCAACGCCGCGCTGAGCAGTTGACTGACGATATTGGCGTGAACGACCACACCCGGCATTTGCGGGGGATCTTGGCGCAGGTTGCTGCTGTAGGGGGTATAGAAAAAGTCGTTGAGACTCGGTGCGACGGGGCCGATTAAAACGATACGATCGCGAAATCGATCGAGGGGAACGTTGCCGTTGAGAACGTCCGTCATGGAGACGGTCTCAAACGTCTCGCTCTCGTAGTGGAGCAGGATTTGAAAACCACCAATTTCTTCGTCGAAGTAGTTGCCTTCTCGACCGGTTAACGGAATGAGGATGGCTCGGCCCAATCCAAAATGGGTTTTTTCCGCATCGACGAGTTCGAGGACGATGTTTTGTCGTTCTAAATAGTGCAGAACCAGAAGTGTCGCCAAACCCAAACGTTCTGTATTGGCTTGTCCGCCCGGGTTTTCAGCTTCGGCGTAGAGAATGGCACGGCGAATCTTGCCGTCGGCATCGGGGACGAGGTCTGACATCCCAACCTGTCCGGAGGCTTCAAGTGCAGGAGGGGGAGCGACAGTATGACCGATGAATTTCTCAACGCCGAACAGATTCGGCGTCGATCGAAAGACTTCCGCCAGTTCGGCATGGCCCGGCTCGACCGGAAGATCTCGATATAAATCCAAGCCGATGGCGGCAGGTTGACCCGAGCGAATGTAGCGCAACAATCGAGCGAGGGTGAGATCGGGCATCGGCCAGTGTCCGACCGTTACAATGTCGGGTTCGTCAATGGCAACGACGATGATGCGTTTATCGGTGGGAGGAGTCGATCGAAGTCGAAACAGTTGGTCGCGAGCTGTCCATTCCCACAGTCGGAACACCCCCCCAATTTGCCCGGCGACGACGAGTCCGGCCACAAGGGGAGCTGCAATCGCAACGAAACGCCACTGCCAAATTTTCGACCAGTTCCGAGATCCCATAAGATACGACAAACCTTCCCGACATTTCTCGCAACGCGGGAAGGAGAAACCTCGTACTCAAGTCATACCAAAATCGAGAACCTAGTGTCGAGTCACGCTACGAGTCACCTTGGGAAGAAACTGAGATCCGCAACGTTTAGCGGCATTTTACGCGATGTTGCGGCGTTTTAGATTCCGCTCTCCAAGGCTGACTGCATTGAAAACCTGGCAGATTACCCGTTCGAGAAGCGATAGAGGTTCCAGATTCTCTCTCGCAGTTTGCCATGCCGCATACTCGAAAAACGGGAGCGTTTCCGCTGAAACCCAAGTCGATGAAAATTCCGTAGACTGTTTTACTCGACAATCGTTTTATCTACGGTTGACTCAGACCTACGCCTGACGACTCGATCGCCCCAACGAGGCGCAGGTCTGAGTAGATGCTCCTGAAAGTTATCGTGTCGAGAACGTTCTAACACAGCTCAATCTGCTAGAGGGGCTTGCGCGAGGTTTTCTAGACCCACAGAGGCGAGTAGTTCGTTCCAGCTGGCTGCGAGGTGACTGTCTTGAGGACGAGCTTCGCGGGCGAGAGCAAGGGTGCTGAGGGCATCGTACCAAACGCCAGCATCGCCGTAAGCTTGTGCTTTTTCGACGGGGCTGTGCGCTTGTTCGAGGTTTCGGGCCAAGTCGGCTTCGACGGGCATCCGATACACGACCCCTTCAATGGTTGGGTTATCGGGATCGGCAAGTTCGGAAACACAATGGAGTTCGAAATACCATTTGTAATCTTTACCCAGTTGCAGTTCCGGTGCGTCTTCCGGCAACGTCACGCTCACGATACCACCTTGTTCGGGCAGTTCGACGCGGGTTCGATAGTGTTCGCTCGTTGCATCTTGAAGGCTGAACGAAGCTATCGTCGCAGTCATCGGCGGGACGTAGACGAAGAACGTGGGACGATCGGCAACGGTGAGAACTCGCTGAGTGTTCGGTAAAAGAGGGAGGATTTGTGCCGTGGCTTCAGCCCCTGCGAGACAGCGATCTCCTCGGCTCGCTCCGCCAGCCGTTGAGGTTCTCGGTTGACCTGCCACGCCGTCTGGGGTCGAAAACGTGACGGCTCCGGCCGGGCTGAGGGCGAACAACGCGGCACTACTGACTAAAGCGGCTGCTAATGCCCTTTGTCGAAAGTTGGGTTTTAAGTTAATTAGATTCATATCTTCCTTCCTTTCCGTCGATTGATTTTACTCCTGCTTGCCCCCTTCCTATCATAGTCTGAGGATTTCGTCCAGATTGTAAAATCTCCGTCAAGATCGGTTAGAGATTTGGTAAATTTATAGCGATCGATCGTGGCTATCCGGCTCGTTTGAACGTTGGTATTTCAACTAATTCTCAATATGACAGCCAAACGTCAGGTTCAAAACGAGTCTTCGGTGCGGAAAATGGGCGTTTTCTTGAGGAAAATGCATCGAATCGCAGGAGTCAGCACGACCCAAACGGCTTGCTAATCCTTGGAATGCCGTTGTCAGTCCAACCCCCAACGAGCCGGCTCGAGGCAACAGCTTGTCAAACACAAATGTTACAGTTCACATCCAGTTTCCGACTAGAACAAACGGTGCCCAAAAGAAAGGATGCTCGTAGTCAGATTGTACTAAAAGCGATAGTTGGGCTTGTCGTAGGGCTTCAGCTTTCGTCGTCCCGGGAATAGCAAGTTGTCGGTAAAATTCGACCATTAAATTCGCCGTCGATCGATCTCGAACGGCCCACAAGGTTGCAATCGTCGATCTCGCACCGCTTTCGACCGCGAGTCCCGCCAGCCCCAACACGGCTCGATCGTCCCCCCTCGCCGTTTGACAAGCGCTTAGCACTAACAGTTCTAACGCCCCCGAACGTCGTTCGTCGCGCCGCTTCAAGAACGTTCCCAACTCGCTAACGGGCAGTTTACCGTCCCAGGTCACGATAAAGGTTTCATTGGCATCAGAACTAAACTGACCGTGGGTTGCCAAGTGCAGCACGGGACTCGACGTGCGCGACAGGGCTTCTCGGGTGGATTCTGTCGTGAACTCTCGATCGAGTTGAATTTGGGCGGGAATTTCGTCAGCGATGCGTCGGACTTCGGATTGAACTTCGGGTAAGGCCGCAAATCCTTGCCGTCCCTCGCTCAAACCGCCAATGACCGCTTGCAATCGCCGATTGTCCAGGGGGCGAGATTCGAGCAGTTGCAATCCCGGGGTCAGAGCAAGTCTGTACCGCTCGAGGGCGTAACGCTCGCCATCGTAGAGAACCGACATGGGTAGGTTTCGCAGGGAGCCATCTAAAACGAATACCAACGTTTCGACGGCAGACTGCTGTAGGTAAGGTTCGGCCGGACGGAGTAACCAGTCGTAAAGTTGGGTGTAAAGTGCGAGCCGTTGGTCTTTGGGAAACGACAAACTCAACGCTTGACGCATCCGGCTGAGCTTTTCTTCTAATTGGGTTTCGGGAATTGCAGTCCGATAGCTTCTCAGGGGTTCTCCCGGCATTGAGAGAATGACTTCTAATCGATCGCTCAGGACGATCGGGTAAATGGCGGCGGCGTGGGGATCGATCCCGTCGATCTGCGTCGGACGCGCTTCCAGACACGCCTCTCGGAAAAAGTTTTCGAGCTCGGCAAGCTGGAGTGCTTCGATCGTCTGTCGGGCTTGCTGTAACTCCGCTTGGGTGGGATCGTCAGCCAGCAACAAACTCACCAAATCTCGATAGATCGGTTCGACGCTGTCCCGAAACGACAGCCGAACCTCGGGGTTGATCGTGACGAGGTCGTGACTGAGGGCTTGCAGTTGCTTCACGGCTTCGGTGTACGCAGTCGTGGCGTTGTCGAACTCGCCGAGTTGTTGGTAAAGCCGTCCGAGTTGAGCTTGCCACTGGGCAGTAATATCGGGCGTGTTGAGGGACGAAACGGTTTCGAGGGCGAGCTGGGTCAAGTCGAGGGCGTTCGTCCACTGCTGCTGTCGCTCGTAGAGATGGCCGAGTTCTCCCAGGGCGTAGGCTTCAGCTCGTGGGTCTTGGAGCGTGCGAGAGCGCTCGATCGCCACGGCTAAAAAATCGGCGAGAACGGAGAGATTGGCAGCAGCGTGCGGTTCGAGTTGCAATCGCGTTTCGACGAAATTCACGGTGGCGTAAACGGCATCCCGACTCGGGGGTAACGACAGCAAACGCCCTTCGACCGTTGCTAAGAGATCGATCGCTGTCGGCCAGTCTTCTCGATCGACCGCCGTTCGGGCCCGATTGAGTTGCACGATCGAGGCGACCGTTGGATTGGTGGCCTGCTGTGCGGCTTGTTGGTAAAATTCGTCGGCTGCTTCGAGATCGCCAAGGGCTTGTGTCGTCTGACCGAGCGCTTGCAACACGACGCTTTGTTCGGGAATCGCTTCGAGTCCTCGGGAAATCTCCAACGTCCGTTCCAAAACGATCCGAGACTCTTGCAGATCGCCGATCACTTGCAACGCGACGCCTAAATCTGTCAGTGCGGCAACTTTTAGTCGATCGTCAGGACGGTCGTTCAGGCGTTCGGTGACCGTTTCGAGCAGGGTTTGCGATCGACGGTACAATCCTAAAGCTTGTAGGGCGATCGCTTGGTTGGTCAACGCGCCCAATTCGCCCAGCGGGTCGCCGAGTTCGGCGTACCGCACAGCCGCATCCTGCCAAATTTCTAACGCCGATTGAGCGTCACCTAACGCTAAACGAACTCGACCGAGGGCAATGGCAGCTTGGGCTTCCACCGCTCGGCGTTCGGACGGTGGCACGTCAGCCAGGACTTGCCAACTCGCTTCAACGGCCTGTCGCGCCTCGATAAACTGTCCGAGTTCGTACAGTGCCATTCCTTGATAGGTATAGCTCCCCGCCTGACCCAACGCATCCCCCCGAGCGGCAAAGGCTTCAGCCGCTGCTTGAAATCCTCGAGCCGATCCTTGAAACTGGCCGCTTTCGTAGAGAAAGCGTGCTTCCCGTTCGAGGGTGGTCGGATCGCTCGTTCGCTCGCTCGTTTGAACGACTGTCGGCGGAACGGCTCCAGACCGATGGGATATCGTGGTAAACCCCCACCAACCCAAAACGAAGAGGATTAAGAGAAATCCAAGTTGCAATCGTTTGCGCCAAGCGAGATCGAACCGTGCGTTCATCGATAAACTGTGCAAAAAGCTCGTAGAAGGGTTTGGGGGTCAACCAGATCGAACCCTACAAGTTGTCAGCGATCGGGTCGGGAGAACGTCGGGCAATTGACGATTGCGATCGATCGTTGTCAATACAGATAAGATCGTCCTCTTGTGGGGTAAGCCCCCTCTTAGCCTAGGATAACCGAGTGTTCTGGGTAGAGGGGTGTTTCTCGATCGAGAACGGTCAAAAGTTTAAGTTAAATTTAATGAATTTGAATTTAATGAATTTAAGTTCATAAAGTCTCTGAGGGCTTCGACCATCCGAGGGGGCCAGCGACGGACTTCGCGAACCCAGGTTAAATCGCTGTAGCGCGAGTCTAAACCGCGAGCGGCCACCCAGTTACTCTCGGCTTCTCCCATTTTTCCCGTCGTCCACAAAACGGCTGTCAACGCCGCTCGCATATCGGCAAACTGGGGGTAACGACGCACGATATTTTTCATTTCTCGCAACGCCGGTTGTGTTTCGCCAACTTGATAAAGGGCTAGGGCGTAGTTGGCACGCGCTAAGGCAAATTTGGGGGCGAGTTCGACGGCTTTGGCGTAGTCAGCCAGAGCTTCGTTCCAGTCCCTGCGGCCGGCGTTGGCATTCCCGCGATTGTTATAGGCAGCTGCGTCTTTGGGAGACCGGTCTAACACGCGATTGTAGTCAGCGACCGCATCGCTCCACTGTCCTAGGGCTTCGTAGACCGTACCGCGATTGAGATAGGAATCGGGGACGTTGGGGGCGAGTTCGATGGCGCGGTTGTAATCGGATAGTGCGTCTTGAAGCTTGTTTTGTCCGGCGCGCGTGTTGCCTCGATTGCTCCACAGGGCAGGATTGTCGGGTAGGAGTTCGATCGATTCGCTCCAGTAAGTCTCGGCTTCGGCAAAGTTGTTTTCGCGCAAGGCCGCGCTGGCACGTTCCACTAAGATTTCTACCTGCTCGAACGGGGTGTCGATCGGATCGATCTGACTCGCCGTCGCGACTGAGACCAGTCCGAACGCGACGATCGACACCCAGACCAACCCACTCAAAACCTTAGCAACCCAACCCATAAACCGTTTTCTCGATCGACTTTACGGCAATTGTATCAACCTTGACGGACGGGCAGTTCGATAACGATCTCTGTACCTCGATCGATTCGATCGTTGACGTACAGTTTACCCCGATGCCCCTGGACGATAACTTGATAGCACGTTGACAACCCGAGTCCCGTTCCCTGACCGACGGGTTTCGTGGTAAAAAACGGGTCGAACACGCGATCTCGGATCTCGGCAGGAATGCCCGAACCGTTGTCGCGGAAGGTCAGACGCACCCACACCTGAGAAATTCGCTCGGTGACGATTGTGAGCTGCTTGGGGTGTTCGACCTCGTCAAGGGCATCGAGGGCGTTTTCGAGCAGATTAAAAAAGACTTGATTGATTTGACCGGGACGACACTCGACGTTCGGTAAATCGGGATCGTACTGTTTGCAAACCTTTAAATCTGCGACAAACCGCTGTGTGAGGACGACGAGAGTACTTTCGAGACACTCGTGTAAATCAACAGCTTTTTGTTCGGCTTCGTTGAGATGCGAAAAGGTTTGCAAGGATTTCACGACATTAGAAATGCGATGAGAACCTTCCTTCATCGATTTCATAACATTTGGAAAGTCCGAACGTAGGTATTCAAAATCGATCTCTTCTTTGATCTGTTCGATTTCTGAATTTTGCAAATTTTGAAAGCTTTCGAGTAGTAACGTCCCGTATTCGTTGGCGTAGTGTAAATTGGCAAAGATAAAATTGTTGGCGTTATTAATTTCGTGGGCGACACCTGCCGCCATTTTGCCCAAACCCGAGAGTTTTTCACTTTGAATCAATTGTAGTTGTGTCGATTGCAATCGATCGAGCGTTTCTTGTAATGCCTGTGCTTGTGCTTTCGTTTGGGCGTAGAGTTCTGCTTGTTGGATGGCAATGGAAATTCGATCGGACAATTGCGTCATCAGTTGACTCTCGCGGCTTTTCCAACGTCGTGGAGCGCGACAGTGATGCGCGACGAGCAATCCCCACAAGTGTGAGGCTTCGGTTTCGGGTTGTTGTCGAATGAGAATGGGAACGATCAAGTTAGCCCGCACTTGCAAGTTTTGGAGAAATGCCGCGTGGCATCGATCGAGTCCGGGATCGCGAGTCACATCGTCAATGGCTCGCACTCGCCCTTCGCGATACAGTTGGGCGTACTCTCCTGAAAAACAATTATCCGCCCCCATGTCGCCGAGAACAGAGATCCAGGGATCGATAACGTCTTCGACAACGACGCGACCGTGCCAGTTTTCGTAAAATTGATAAATGACCGCGCGATCGGTGTTTAACAGCCGTCGCGCACCTCGAACGGCAGTTTTGAGAATAGTGTCGGCATCGAGGGTATTGCGAAGTTGATTAGTGACGAGGTGCAAAAATGCTTCTTGGGCAGCCGCGTCGAGTGTCGTTCGATATAGTAAGGCTCGATCGATGGCAATGCCGAGTTGACGGGCAACCCCTTCAAGGAGTTGGATTTCCCCATCTTTCCAAACTCGTTCTCGATCGCATTGATGGAGTCCGACGATGCCGTTGACTTTGTCCCGGTTGCGTGTGGCGATGGCTAACATCGATCGAATGTTCAACGAGCGCGTAATTTGCTTCGTCGTGTCGCTCAAACCGGGAAATTCGATAAAACGTTCGACGGCGATCGCGTTTGGTGCTTGCAGTAAAGCTTGAATATGAGCGTTGTCCGCTGGGTCGATTTCGAGACCGAGTTGTGAGGGATGGTCTCCGTCGTTATATTCGCCTCGGGTCACGAGAATGTTGCATTCTGGGTCTTCCCGCACGAGAATGCTGGCGCGGTTGCTCTGTAGCGTTCGACAGAGCAACTGACAAGCTGTATTCAAAACTTCGTTGAGATCCAACGTACTGCTCAATTGAATGTTAATTTCGTTGAGTAGGGTTGCGATCTGACACTGTTCCTTGAGGGTTTCTGCTGAAACGACAGAAACATCCGTCGAACAGTCGTCGCCAGGCTCTGCCTCTGCTAGATTGGGGGGCGAAGCCGATCGCCCGGAACGATCGAGCAGTTGCCAGTCAGACGAACGGTGTGGAGAAGACATAGGAATTCCGTCTCGGACGAAGATCGATTGGGGTATGGAAAACGTTGCGGGAGTCAGAAGCGACGAGGAAAGCGGGTATCGCCAAGCCTCATTTGCAGTTTAGCCTCGACAATCGCGTCAATTTCGCGGTTTAGGCATTTTTCCCGCTCGAAATTTACAACTCGAAATTTACAATTTAAATCGAAGTGCGATAGAGTTTATTCTCATCAGAATACTTAGAAATTGCAACTAAAGATGTTCTGGTGGTTGACCGGTCGAATCGCTGAAAATGCCGAACTCATTCTCCTGCGAACGTCCATCTGATGCATCCTGGTTAGCTCTTGCCATTGGCAACTCGCGGTTGCATTGGGCGCAGTTCGATCGAGACGAGATCGTTGCAACTTGGCATACACCGCCGATGGCGTCTGCGGACATCGATCGATTGCAAGCGAGTCAGTTTGATTTTTCTCCCTGGTGCGAGGTCGTACTGCGCAGTCGGATTCCCCTGGTTGTCACGTCAGTCGTTCCCCAACAACTCCGCCTGTGGCGAGATCGCTTGCCAGCCGATGTTATCGAGCTTGACGACGTCCCCTTACAGAAATTGTATCCGACCTTAGGGGTCGATCGAGCACTGGCTGCTTTAGGCGCGGGAACTCAATACGGTTTTCCCGTTTTAGCGATCGACGGAGGAACGGCCTTGACGCTGACGGGTGTTGACGGGACTCGATCGTTCGTTGGTGGCGCAATTTTACCGGGGTTACGCTCGCAGTTGACAACGCTCGGACAGAAAACGGCTGCTTTACCGACGATCGATCTCTCAATCGATCTCTCCGGTCAAACCGCCTTACCGCCTCGCTGGGCATCTGATACCCCAACAGCAATACGGAGCGGTATCGTGTATACCGTCTTGGCCGGGCTGCGGGATTTTATTGAAACTTGGTGGCAGCAATACCCCCGCAGTGCTGTCGTCTTGACTGGAGGTGATGGTGAGATCTTACGACGGGGTTTGTCCGAACTTTCCCCCGAGATCGGTGCGAAGGTTCGCTGTGATGCGAACGTCTTGTTTTGGGGCATGAACGCATCGATCTCGTTCAAAACACAGCCACCACTCGCGGATGACTGGTGACTGGTGACTGGTGACTGGTGACTGGTGACTGGTGACTGGTGACTGGTGACTGGTGACTGGTGACTGGTGACTGGTGACTGGTGACTGACCGATCACCAATCTCCCAAGATTTGACTTAACTCGTTCGATAACCGAGAAGCGGTGCGATTGTCGTCGAGTTGTTGTGCGATCGCGATGGCCCCTTCGTAAAACCGAACGGCCTCCTCGATTTCACCGGCGATAACGTAGAGTTCGCCAAACTCCGTCAACGTTTTCAATTCTTCTCTCAAATTGCCCGTGTCCCGCGAGAGTTCCAACCGTTCTTCGAGTAACTCCTGCGTTCGTAAAAATCTCCCGACGCTGCGGTGTGCGCTGACTAAACCATCGATCGATCTCAACCAATTTTCCACATCGCCAGACTGTCTAGCCAAGCGTAACGCTGACCCGTAAGTCCCGATCGCGTTATCGTAATCGTCCACCGCCCAGTACACATCGCCGAGATTGTTGAGCGTATTGGCTTCCCCGATTCGATCGCGCGCCCGCATCCGAAATGGCAAAGCTGCCTCGTAAAATGCGATCGCCTCAGAATAGTTTCCCCGCGCCGCTTCCACTAAGCCTAAATTACTCGTTGCCAAACCCCGTATTGGCGTTGAATTCGTGCGTTCTGCGAACGCTAACGCCTCACCAAACGCGGCTTGTGCCTCGGTGAATTTACCCCGTCGCAACAAAGCCGTGCCGAAGTTGTTCAATCCCGACATCAACCCTTGTAAGTCGTCGCGCCGCCGTGCCATAGACACTCGCGCCTCGAACATCTGTTCTGCCATGGCGAAATTGTCCATCTGCGCGTAGGCAAAACCCAACAGGTTGTAGGCGCGTCCCATACCATCCCAGTCGTAAGATTCGGTATAGAGATCGAGAGCAGATTCCAAGACCTCGATCGACCCCTCCAAATTTCCCAAGTCTTGCTGTTCGCGCCCCAGGCGCAACAACTCGTCAGCATCTTCGCGAGTGAGTGTTGGCTGTTCGTCGAGAAAAGGCGCATCGGGAATTTGTGCGAGTGTGGGAAGTGTCAATCCCAGACCGATGATAAGAGCGGGGGCGAAGTTCGTCGGTTTCATCGTCGTGTTTTAGGGCGCTGTTCCGTTACTGTTGAAAGATTCGATCGCGTTCTCACCGTATAAATAAATGGTACGAATGTCTTCCGGAAGTGCTTCTTCAAGTTGTCGGTATCCAGTGGGAAGCTGTCGCGCAACTTCAGCCGGTGTCACGTTTTCCCCTTCAGCTTGTAGATAAGCCGCAATTCGCGTCTCGCTCCATTTAAACGTCTGCGACATCACCACCATAAGCCGCAGCAGGGGGGGCAAGGTATCTAATGCCTGTTGCAAATAACACCACAAGGGGGGAGGTGCAGCTTCCAGAGAATATTGAATCGATTCAACCGGAGGGAGTTGCGCTCGATCGATCGACATCGCCGTGAGTTCGATCAACCAGTTTTGTAAAGTCAACTCTCCCGTTTCATCGTTATTGGCTTCTATACTAGGGTTAAAATCAAGGGTTCGCATTTCGTGGAAAATTCGCTGCCAGATTAAGGCAAAAAGGTAGTCAGCGCGCACGGGGGATTTAGCCGAATGGCGAACCAGCGTGTAGACGATCGCACTGTAACGGCAAAAAATGGCCGTGAAGTACTTTCCTTCGTCCGGATGCCGCTGGTACAGTGTCAGCAACTCCCGATCGCTGTGGTGAAACAGCGATTTAACGATCGGGTGGCTCGCTTCGGGAAACGTGGGGATTTGCACGGTTTTTCGCGAATCGGGAAGGGTTGTAACTAGAATACCAAGGGGATACCGGATTTCGATGGCTCCCCCCTGTGGGGTGAGGCCTCCATCTAGGATATCGGTTTCGCGATTCGGTTCGATCGCGAAACTCGATAGGACGTTCGATGTGGGTTAGCGTACTTTCACACCACCTTGAAACGTCTTATGGATATTTCCTCTCTCATCAACTCCCACCCATGGGAAAAGGATTTGGATAAAATTAGAGGTGTGGATAAATCTTAAAGTTTTTGGGATTCGATCGATCTCGTTCGTCTATCTATGCTTCAACCGATTTTCACTTTGTTGTCTCAAGGCATTTCTCTGGCGGCACTCCCGTTGATGGATACCCTGTTTTCGACTCAGGGCATCATGGTAATGTTGCTGGCAGCTTATGCGGTGGCGATGTGGATGTTTCTCACGAGCGCCCCGAAAGTGCATACGATCATGGTGTCCGATCTCGATGTCGCACGGCAGTTTTACGAAGGGGAGTTGCAGCTTTCAGCCGCTGACGTGCCACTTCACTACTATTACAATTACGAGCAAACGCTCGGTGCTGCGACGGTCGATCCCCTCTACTTGTCAGCTGATATTGGCAAGTCGCACCGCAGCGATACCCCAGATGGATTGTGGTATCAACTGAAGAAAAACGCACAACTGCACGTGATTAGCGGTGCGAGTTTGGGACAGACCAATCGTCAACGTCATGTCTGTTTCGATCGAGAATGTCTAGAAGAGGTCTTATTGCGGGCGCAACAGCGGGGTACGAAGTACAAAATTCGCCGTGAAACCCCCTTGAACTTTCTCGTTAAAGACCTTCACGGACACGTGATCGAAATGACTGAGGCGAATAGTTGAATTGAGCAACGAAGACAAGAGGGTCAGGGAAAAGCACGCTCCAGTATCCGCAAACAAGTCCTCAGCAGAGCCACGCATTCGAGCCGTCGCCTCAAAGGCGGCAAAGGCGGCAGAGATCGATCGGCCGATCGATCTTTCCGGGTTCCCCCTATCTTTTTCTGCCTTGCTTCTATTTGACCCCTCTTCTGTCATTTTTGGGGTGAAAATTTAGATCGTTGTCGTTAAATATTTGTCGAGGAAAGGATTTGAAAAATATTTCGATTTGAACTCTATGATTTGTAAATTTTTAGAAAATACGATCCCTCAAAATCAAGCTCTTCAAGGCTTCTAGGAATTTTTTCTAATAAGATCTTACCTCAATTTAACAGAGGAGGGTGGGCGTATCTAACCTTTATTATCGGAACCCCACCCATCCTCCCCGGGCTAAGGGGAGGTGCCGTTCGCGGTAGCGGGACGGAGTCCTTAGGCGGAAGGGTCATTCTAGGAAATTGAGATGCACCCAAGAGGGTTATCTTAAACGACCGTTGGGGCGATCGAAGTGACGTCTCAGGTAAGACCGACCACCCAACAGAATTTCGCACTTTGAATGTCAGCTTCAGGCCTTTTTTGTGAAAATATTTTAAAAACGCCTTGAATACAAGATAAAGACTTGTCAAAAATTTTTTTACAATCGTTCGGATGCTCGGGAATTACCAATAAAGTGTCTCTTCGTAATATTCTTCACAAGAAATTTGCCGTACGTCTTGTAGTCCCAATGTTTCGAGATAACCTCTCCAGGCATCGGGAGTATCCTCAAACGATAGCAATCCAATCGCTCGAGCCACATCAGCAATCCACGGCAATGTCGCGATCCGATACCCTTGCCAGTTCGCTCGAACTTCCAACCAATCAGGCATCTCCATTTCGGCAAACTGACTCGACCTCATGACTTCGGCACGAAAACAGTAAATTTGACCGTTGCGGGACATAGTGGATGAGATGACGAGATCGTCCAACGAAAACACATTGGGAACTTTATACCAGAATCTCCCCCCAATCATCACCTCACCATCTCATCATCCCATCACCTTCTCTAGAGCGGACGATACACTCGGTAGTCGATTTGAGGAAAGATATTGTCGATCTCTTCGACTTTCTCTAACCAACCCGAATCGATTTTCTCTGCATTGATAGCGTCGAAAAGTTTGTGGAAGCGCATCAAATGCGATCGAGTGCGACGAACTGCATAGGGAACCATCGTTCCGGTGCGCATGATAAACGCCCAGTCCGACGATTGCGCCAACAACAATTCTCGCGCCGCTTGATTGAGGGCTCGCCACTCCAACTCATCAGCCGGTTCGCGGCTGCTCAATTGAATCATCC
This sequence comes from Geitlerinema sp. BBD 1991-9, assembly GCA_001657325.1. Classification (GTDB taxonomy): domain Bacteria; phylum Cyanobacteriota; class Cyanobacteriia; order Cyanobacteriales; family Geitlerinemataceae; genus Geitlerinema. The sequence continues at coordinate 246,095 of LWRO01000005.1, forward strand.
GTTCGGTCGCCTTGTGCAAGTGGGGGTACACCCAAGCGTTAGTATCGTTGAGCCAGTACTCGTGAAAGCCCTTAAAGCCCCAACTCGACTGCGACGGCTTACAAACTTGCTGAGTGGGATGTGCCCGCAAGTAGTCCGCCAAATGCGTCATGTCATAGGTATTTTGATCGTACCAAGACTTGCGGAACAAGTAATCGATAAACCAAGGCCCTTCATACCACCAGTGACCGAACAGTTCCGCATCGTAAGGAGACACGACGATAGGCGGACGGCCCATAATCCCGTGCAGGTGTTCGACTTGTCGCTCGCGGTTGAACATGAAGTTGGAAGCGTGTTCGGCCGACTTTTCTCGCGCCCAATAGGGATCGTAAAGTGCTTTCTGACTCAAATCTAAGCCGCGCCCGGTGATCTTGTGATATTTAATGCCCGTGTTTTTTCGCTGTCCGTTGGGCATAATGTAGGGCTTGATGTACTCATACTCAGCTTCCCAACCTAAATCTTTATAAAACTCTCGGTACTCTGCCGCCCCAGGATAGCCGACTTCCGACGACCACACCTGCTGAGACGACTCGTGATCGCGGGCAAACACTCCCACACCCGTTTCTGTAAAAATGGGGGCGTAGGTACCGAAGCGAGGACGCGGCCGCGCGTAGAGAATGCCGTGGCCGTCCGTGAGGAAATAGCGCAATCCAGCATCGGCAACCATGCGCTCGAGACCTTCGTAATAGGCACACTCAGGCAACCAAATTCCCTTCGGCGGCCGGCCGAAGTGTTCTTCGTAGCTTTCCACCGCTACCCGCAACTGCGCCCACACCGCCTGGGGATACATTTTCATCAGGGGGAAGTAACCGTGGGTCGCACCGCAGGTGATGATTTCGAGGTTGTTGCTGTCGAGGAATTGCTTAAAGGCTTTAACGAGATCGCCATCGTAGCGTTCCCAGACTTCTCGAGTATGCTTGAATTCCGTCTCGTAAAATTCTGCGAGATAGCGCAGGTGTCCGTGGTGTTCGTAGCGATCGATTTCCTTGGCGATCAGCTCTTCAAGCTGACTCAGGTGAGCGTCGTAGCGTTCCTGAAGCAACGGATCGCGCAGCATCGACACCAAAGGGGGTGTCATGCTCATCGTCATTTTGAAATCCACTCCATCCTGTTTCAACCCTTCAAAAACACGCAGGAGGGGAATATAGGTTTCGGTAATAGCTTCGTAGAGCCATTCCTCTTCGAGAACGTAATCGCTTTCCGGATGTCTTACGAAGGGCAGGTGCGCGTGTAGCACCAAAGCGACGTAGCCAATAGCCATAATTTTGAGAACCTGTGGGTTGACAGCGAACGAGCCGAGAACGAGATCGCACGTCGAGATCGATGGCGAGCGCTCTAAGCGTTACAGTAGGAGGGCGATTCCAGAAACTTAAAAATTGCTTAAGGACTGGTCTTGGTTAGAAATATACCGCTTAATTTGCGTTCTTGTTCGTTCGCGACGGTCAATTTCGATCGAGTTGCGGCCGATAGGTTTCTTTGACCTTCCCAACTGTTTTGGAAGGCAAAATCCTTCAGTCGATCGGCTGGTCGGGAGAAAGGATATGATGAAGAAAAATTCCGTCATCGGGGAAATTGCGAGGTCGCTATTGCACTGCGGCTTTCCCGAGTGACTCCGCATTCGCTCGTCTCGGCAAGATCGTTTTCCGTTTTGTCTTTCAACACTAGGGCGCGTGGCGGTATTTGCTTCGCCCGATCGCACGCCACTTTTTCCGTTCACCTCCATTCTTTCCGTTGGATCTTGGTATGAGTTCAAACCCCGGCAAGTTACTGGAACAGGCGAAACAGGGCGATCCGCAAGCGATCGCCGCGCTGATGAACCGTTCCACTCAACCCAAAGGTATCTCTGTTAAAGCCACTCTCAAAGACCGTTGTTTGCAAGTCCTTCTCGAGGGGTCGAACGTTCCCAAGCAAAAGAAAACGGTCGACTTCGTGCGAGAGGGAATGCTCAAACTCGAGATCGACTCGATCGAACGGGTCAAAGTTTACGGCCGACAAGTCGGTCAAGAACATCCCGTTTGGCAACAGGAGATCGTCCTAAAAGACGATTTTCCCGAGAGTTTACCGAGTTCGACTCCGCCGGATCTCGCCCATCAAGCCGTACCGGTTGACGAACTCGCCAGCGAAAGTCTTCTTCCCAACGATCTCCTTGAAGGTCGCCCAGGCGAAGGGGCCGATCTATCGGAAATGGACTTTCCCGAGGCTCCTCCCGATGCTGAGGCGTTTTTGAACGAGGGTCTGGGGGAGGAATATGCAGAAGACTATGCAGAGGAGGAATACGGCGACGATCGCGAAGACCTCGAACCTGAAGGTGAAGGGTTTGAAGAGGAGTCGATGGAGCGTTTCGACGAGTTTGAGGACGCTGAGGACGCTGAGGCGGACGAGCCAGACCCTTCAACGAAACCGAAATCTTCTCTCGGTCTGCTTCTGGGGCTGTTGGTAATCGTCGTGTTATGCGGAGGCGGCTACTACCTCTATACGACCCGACCCGGACTGTTCTCGGCAATTCCCTTTCTCGATCGAGGGAATGGGACGACCCCAGAAACACCGGCATCTGAAGGGACTGAGGCTGACGTGCCAACGGCCGAAACGGTGGAGGAAGAACCGACGCCCGAACCGACCAATCCTTTTTCGGATGCGGTGAAAGCGGCTGAAAATGCTGCGACTAAGGCTCAAACGGCTCAAACGCCCGAACAATGGCAAGAAGTCGCTCAGTCTTGGCGAGCGGCTGCTGACAATATGAAAGCTGTCCCTCAAGATCACCCGCAATACAATCTCGCGCAACAAAAGGCACAGGAGTATCAAAAAAACTTCGAGTACGCACAAAAACAAGCGCAATAGTCGTCCTTTTCTCTGCAATATTTTCCAACGACCTATGAATCGAGAACGCTCTGACTATCACTGGCTCGATACGGTTGAAGGGTTTTCCCTCATCGGCGCTGTGTTGGGAACGGGGGCGGGTTTTATTTCCCAACAGGTTATGTATGCTTCTGCCCCCGTCACGTTGGCTTTAGTGATGAATTTTGTCAACCGCCAACGCCACCAACAACGGATACAACAACTGTGCAACGAACGAATTGCCAATACACAAGTCGAACTCGAACGCCGGTTTGAAGACCGATTGCAACGCCTGAACGAAGCGTCTATCTCGGCTGGAGACGTTCCGGCGACAGCCACCTTCGATACCGTACCGTCAGCCGTTCCCATGCAAGGGTTTCAAATCAGTGCTGTATCGAACTTAGAGCGTCAGATGAAAGACCTGGCGGCTAAAGTTGCCGCTGTTTCTGGGCAACGGGGTGTGACGGTGGGGGAACAAAACGGATCGGCCAACGTTGCGATCGAATTGCCGCCTACGCTGGAAGAAGAGGAACACAACGGTCATCTCAGCCAGTTTTGGCAGGATTACGAGTCTGGGTCTCGATCTTTTGTCGGGATCGACCTTTCGGGTGCGAATTTGTCGGGTTCCCATGTCTATCTCGACAATATCGATTTGAGTTCGGCAAACCTCGAAGGAACAATTCTGACGGCGATTAATTTGGGAAATGCGACGTTCGATCGAGCGAACCTCAAAGAGGCGCAATTGGATAATACGAACCTCGCTCGTGCCGATTTGATCGATGCGATCCTGACGGGGGCGAACCTTAAAGGGGCTAACTTACGCGGGGCAAACCTTCAACGCGCCGATCTTCAAAATGTCGATCTGTCCTATGCCGATCTCACCCACGCTAACCTAGAAGGGGCGCGACTCGAGAATGCGAAACTCTATCGCACGCGCACGGACGGACTCCAAGTCGTACCGTTGGAATCGTTGTCGAGTTAGCTCACTTCGATCGAGGTTCCCGCCTCGAAAACGAGCGTGCGCCACTCTCGAACGATGGCAGGTGGAACCGGAATTTCTACGATCCCGCCGTCTGTTAAGGCGAAGGAAAGACGCATGGCTGTATCGTTGTGGAATTGTCGCGCGATCTCGAAAAGGTCGTATTCGGCAGTACTGTCAGGGAGCGAGCCGCCCTCGAGAGCCATTTCAGAGCAATTGGGGGCTTGCCAGGACTGCCCGGTGGCGGCAAGCATGACAAGCGGACTCGATGGCTCGATCGATCGCCCGGGGAACCCTACCACTCGCAGGTGGATAGACTGTATTCGCCCCGCGTCGAGACGTTTGAATAGAACGAGCTGCCAACTCGTTGCGGTGGTATCCCGCAGACTTTTCAGCGATCGCACGACGACCGTGCCTTGAGTTGGGTCGGGATAGGTTTGGATGGAAGCGTTTGCCGTTGTAGGAATCCCCCACCACAACCCCCAACAACACAACACGAGAACGATCGATCGCCACCCTTTCATCCGTGTGGACATCTTTGAAAAATCTTGCGTTTTTTCGAGCCTTGCGCTCATCTTAACGCGATTTCAAACCCGCGAACGCTCTTGTTTTTTTGCAAGCCTTAGTGCGATTCTTGACAGACGGGAAAAAGCCGCAAATACACGACGCAATATCTTTAGTCTTTCATAGACGTTCTTCGTTATCTATAAGAATTCTCATTAAGTGACTCGTTCGGTATCATTTCAAACAGCCAGTTCGGGACGTAGTATAATATGGGAATAGCTCCTCGATCGTTGCATCTAAGGTGGGTTGCCGTGTTTTCTCACTCGATCGGTGCGTTCTAGAACGAGTTTCCCTCACCCCTCGCATGGATAACATTCCGTTAACCTGCGAGTGTTAGCTTGAGGGTATATCGAGAGCAGTTTAGTTCTCTCAATTTGATGCGATCGAATTGATGAGATCGAACTGTTGCCTAGCGCACCCAAAAGAGTCCGCCTTCAGAATCTCGTCAATTTTTTTGCAGAACGTTCACAGGTGTGAGAGTGAAAGAACGAACGAATCAAACCATTTTGGGATCTCTTCTGCGCGTTTCCCCCGTTCTGGTGGGAATTGCGTCTTTGGCTTGGGCAACTGAAGCCACGGCGAAAGAAGCAGTGGTTGTAGAACGCGACAAATCCGCTCAAGTCGTCTCGACGACCAAAGGTCTGACGGACGCAAGCGCCCCCGAAGCCTCCCAGCTCGCGCAGACCCTTTCAGTGGACGAGCTGTCCGCTTACGAGCTGCCCGAGAATCTCGATCAAGTCACGTCGGTTTCGCAACTGTCCGACGTACAGCCGACAGACTGGGCGTTCCAGGCACTGCAATCCCTGGTCGAACGCTACGGTTGTATCGCCGGTTATCCCGACGGAACCTATCGCGGCAACAGCTTCATGACCCGTTACGAATTTGCTGCGGGTGTGAACGCTTGTTTGGATCAAATCGTCGCCCTCATCGGTGGCGGTGAGGCCATCGACCCTGAAGACCTGGCAACGATCCGTCGCCTTCAAGAAGAATTCGCCGCCGAGCTGGCTGCTCTGCGCGGTCGCGTGGACGGCTTAGAAGCTCGCGTGGCCGAGCTGGAAGCGAACCAGTTCTCCACCACCACCAAACTCAAAGGTGAAGTGATCTTCGCCGTGTCCGATACCTTCGGGGAAAACGTTGGTGGAACCGATGACGATCCCACGCAAACTCAGTTTGCTTACCGGGCACGTCTGAACTTCGATACTAGCTTCACCGGACGTGACTTATTGCGGACTCGTCTGCAAGCTCGTAACATCCAAGAGTTCGACGACGGTGTCACTGGAACCGACATGACCCGTCTCGGCTTCGATGGCGACTCCGGTAACAGCGTTGACATCGACGACTTGTTCTACCGCTTCCCCTTGGGCGATAACGTTAACGTCTACTTAGCTGCGAACAACTTTGAAGCTCGTGACTTCATCAACGAAGTCACCCCCCTCGTCAGCAGTGGTAGCGGTGCCGTTTCTCGCTTCGGTCGTCTCAACCCGATCATGCGTCAATCTGACAGCGGCGAAGGGATCGGCGTCCAAGCCTCGTTTGGCGACTTACAGGTCGATGTCGGTTACTTAGCAAACGCAGCGAATAACCCCAGCCTCAAGCGCGGTCTGTTCAACGGCGAATACGGTGCGTTCGCGAACGCCAGCTACGCCATCACCGACGATATCGAAGTCGGTGTGTTCTATCAGCACTACTACGCTCCTGGTGGAACGGTTAACTTAACCGGTAGCACCGGAAGCTTGAGCGCTCAAAGTCCTTTCGGCGACCTCGTGGCCACGTCGTCTGACTCCGTGGGCGGTCAGTTCCTCGTCGGTCTCGGCCCGGTCGATTTTTCCGGCTGGTTGGGCTTCACCTGGGCCCGTGCTGAAAGCGATGGCGATGGCTTTGAAGAAGACGACCAAGCTGAAGTGATCAACTACGCTGTGGCGCTTTCCATCCCCGATCTCGGTGGCGATGGCAACTTGGCCGGTATCATCTTCGGTGTTCCGCCTCAAGCGACTCGCATCGAGCGGTCTAACCCGGCAGTGATTGGGGAAGAAGATGACGATACGTCCTTCCACATCGAAGCCTTCTATCGCTACAAGCTCACCGATAATATTGCTATCACGCCTGGTTTCTTTGTCGTAACGGCTCCCGAGCATGATGACGACAATGACGCTCAGTGGGTTGCAACCATCCGGACGACCTTCAAATTCTAGAATTTGAAATCTAGAATTTGAGCCTAGATTGTCGGTCTAAATCGAACAGTCTGTAAAACGGAATTACCGAGTTAAGTGTTCTGCACTTGACTCGGTTCCGTTCTTTAAGGGGAATTGAAACTTTCTCCAACACTTCAAAAGCCGGAGATCGATCTCGAGATTTTCATTCCTCGATCGATTCCTGCGAGTCCTCAGTTTGTTCGCGATGGGCGAGATTTTGGAGTTTCGAGTAGAGTTCCGATCGATCGATCGATGGAGTAAATCGATCGATTTCCGGTTGCGGAGTTTGACGGCGAGGCTTGTCTCGGGGGTTAGGGGGGTCGAGTTCTGTGGCAACGGGGATTTCTGGGGTTTCTTCCTCGGGTTCGGGCATTCCCGGTAGTCGATCGCAGACCAAGCGCTCGAACTCGTAATTAAAGTGTTGGTAGGGACGATCTCGCCGTTGCCAGAGTCGTAGCAATTGTGCCACTGATACTGTTTTGTAACGGCCTTGATAGAGTGCTTCCAAGACAGCTAAACGCAGCCAACTGGCGGGAACGCACTCACTCCATCGATCGACAAAGGCTTCCGCCGTTTCGTCTCCCAAGTCGAAACTGTAGTATTCCAACAAGGCAATCGCCTCGATCTCGGCGATATCGCGAGCCATAAGATTTAGAATTAACGGTTTACGGTTGACGATGGCAACGGCGTGTTCGATTTTATCTTATGCAGCTCGAAAATTTACGATGGGTGGTTGACAATTGTGCGTGAAGTTCTATCTGACGCAGCGAAGCCCGCCACGCACTTGACAAGCTTCAGAATCACTAAACGCACCCGTATTACCATTCCAATCGAAATCGCTAATGCGAAACGTCAACGAACCGATTTCTCGTTCGGGGTTGATTTGCAAGACGATACCGTGAGTACGGCGACTGTATTCTAAAACGAAATTGGTACTGAAGTTTTCGCCGGTATCGAGGTTGAGCGAGGCCTGAATTCCAAAACGCAGCGGGCCGAAGAGTTGTTGCGTAAACCCGAGGCGCAGGACTCTACGATCGGCAGTTCGATCGAAGAAAAACGGCGATTCTCCTTCTTGTATCGTTTCCGAATATTCGATGTTAAATGCAGTGTAGTCCAAGAAATTTCGAGAAAAATGTCCGAACTGTGCTTGAAATCCTGCCGTTCCTCGCAGTGAAATTTCAGAGTCCCCGTTGCTATAGAAGCCACCGATTCCACGTGCGCCCAGGTAGAACCGAGCGAACGGGACGACGGGAACGGGTGAAAACCGCAATCCTTCTGTAGCCGTTGCGGGAAGGGCTTCTCCCTGCCAGACGGTAAAGCCGCGACGCAACACCATACTCCCCTGAAATCGTGTCAGCGTCGCGCGATCGTTGTCACGAATCGGATCGAGTAAGTCCTGGTCGTCAGTGTCCGCTTCCACCAAATTGACACCGACTTGGTAGTTTAGCGAGATACCCGTCGTCCCCAGAACGAAGGTTGGCGAAGTCAGCACTGCCCCCACGCTGCTGTGAACCGTTTGAAAACCTAAAGATCCGTTAAAGAGGCGGTTGCGAAAACTATATTCTCCCGTCAGCGTATGGTTGCCAACTTTCTGAGACAAGCGAATACTGCTACGAAGGTCGTCATCGGCCTCGAAATCCCCTAAATCGAGGTTAGTCACGCTACCTTCCGCTCGTAAGGTCGTGGTCGGCGAGAGAATTGCCCGAAACTCGAGGAGACTCCCGAAGTTCTCAAAGTTCAAAAAGTCTCGTCGATCGTAAGCTTGTTGGAGAAAGTACTGTGGTGCAACGCGCAAGGACAAGCGAGGCGTGTTGACGATCGTGAACGTGCGTTGGATGAAGAAGCCACCGCGATCTCGTCCGTCAAAACCGAATTCTAACAGCGGCTGTTGTCGTTCTCGCCGATCGATGATGTAGCGACGCTTGAGAATTGGGAGCGCCAAACCATCGTCGAACACCAAGCGAGGGCGACTTAACAGCAGCTCGTCTCGTAGGGGGTCGATGGGGGTCAACGTGGCACGATTGGCACGAATTTCCAATTCGGGGGGAGAAAACGGATCGTTGGTAATCCGCACGTTCGTTCCTTCCCAACCGTTCGGTGTAAACTCGACCTGTTCGGCGGCAAAGCGAAAGCTGTTGATCGTCCCACCTCCTGCGGCGTCTTGATAGCCCCGTCCGGCACCGAAGCCGATGTTAAATCCGCCGCTGCTTGTCACCCGCAGGGGTTGCGCTCGTGCGACTCGATCGCTTTGGGGCGCATCGGCGAGTCCTTCAGCGGCAAGATCGACGGGAAGAAGTGTGGTAGCGGGAGCGGGAACAGCTGTCGGGGCGTTTTGAGGTGTGGCTTGAGATAAGCGCGTCAGGCTGCTAATTGCACCCTCTGCTTGCTCGACGGTACCGATTTCCTGAACGAAGTTATAGCGAAACGATTCGCCGCGCAGTACTTGTCCTGGCTGTGTCAGGGCAACGTTGCCTTCTGCTCGGGCCATGCGCGTGAGTAAGTTAACTTGCAGCCAATCTGCATCGATGACCGTATCGCGATAGCGCATGACAACGTTCCCGATGGCGGTAAAAATCTGACGGCTTCGATCGAATGTTTGATAGTCCGCCGTGACTTCCAGGGGGGTTTCCAATTCCAACGGCTCTTGCAGGTTTGAGCCATCGATTTCCTGCGTATCGCTGACCGGTGGCTTATCTTCAAGAGTCTCGTTAGAATCAGGATCGAGATCGGGAATTTCTTCCGGCTCGAGGTCGAGATCGGGAACTTCTTCCGAGTCGAGGTCGAGATTGGGAACTTCTTCCGAGTCGAGGTCGAGATCGGGAACTTCTTCCGAGTCGAGGTCAAAATTTTGCGTTGCGGGTGCTCGATCGATTTCCCTCGCTACGAGTAACGAGTTTTTATCCTTCGCCGATCTCGACGGTAGTAATTCACGGGATGCCGGCGCCATCCAGTCCATATCCGGTGCAATTGGCGAGGGCGGGGTGATTGACGGTGAGTCGAGCGGGAAGTCGATCGCATCTGTTTCTTCCCACAGCACTCGTTCTTTGGAAGGAGAAGACGACAAATAGGGAGGTTCCGCCAGTTGTTTCGACGGAACGACCTGCACGATCGGCGGCGGTTCGGGGGGCTGCACCGGATAGGTCATCGTTGAGAAAATCGAGAGCCGAATGAAATGGAAGAGACGCGATCGAGCATGGTACTCGCCCATGACCCGACATAGCAAGCGGGGGTACGGTAAACCGCCCCCCGCCTGTTGTTCGATCGAGTGTTACCGGATTCAGAATTATTCCAAGTCCCGACGGCCGGGGTTCCGCGAGGGGTCACTGGATAAGAATCCAAAGATAAACAGGAGAACGAAAAATGCAACAACGATGTAAACCGTGACTTTCAGGGCTAACATACTCGATTGCTCCAAAATATTGTCAAAAAGCTTTTCCTGGTTTTCCGAGATCGTAAAACCGAACCGAGTACACATTATAGCTTATCGATCCGTGACGAAATCTTTCCCGGATTCTAGAGTTGTCGGTAAATTGTGGATTGCCCCCGAACTTGACAGGGCCAATGTACAGTCTCCTAGGGAAATCGATCCTGAAAAACTTACTTAGAAATCGTTTCCATCGTGGACGAGCCGGAAGAGGCGCGTATAGTTGAGAAAGAAAAAAAGCTCGTGTCTTCAACAGGAAGGTATGTCTGTCTTTTCTAGAGCGAGACGGCGATTCGGGCTGCGCGTAGTCGCCCTGGCAGCAGTCTATGCAGCGGTTACGATGTTTCTTGCATTTTTCCCCAACGACATCGTGCGAGCGTCGCTAGTCGGATTGCCAACAGGAATCGCTCTGGCAGCGCTCCTTCTCGACAGCCGATCGTTGTGGCCGGGCGTTTTTCTCGGAGCGATTTTGGGCAGTCTGTTTCACGACGTATCGGGAGAAATGGTTCTGGGGTGGGCAGTTAGCCAAACCCTACAAGCCTGGTTGGGCGCAACACTTCTCGAAAGTGTCGGGTTTCGTCCGTCCCTGGAAAGGCTGCGCGATGTGGGAAGCCTGATTGTCTTTGGTGGTATTGCGGCAACGTTCGTCAGTACAACCCTCGATACCATGATGGTCGCTTGGGTGGAACGCAGCGATCGACCGCTATTTTGGAGTCTTTGGTGGACGCTGTGGATTGGCAAAGCCACGGGTGTCGCAACGGTGACCCCCGCCTGTTTAGCAGTCGTCGAGCGCAGTCGCGACGTTCGCGCTCGAGGAAGTATTACCAATCGGAAATGGTACGTTGCGGAAATCGTTGCCTTGCTGTTACTCAGCTTACTCGTCGGATGGATCGTATTTTGTTCGCGCACGCGCATCCATCACTACGATTTGCCGTTAGAATATTTGCCCTTTCCCATTTTGATGTGGACGGCGTTACGCTTTGGCAAGCGAGGGGCCGTTTTAATCAACTTAACGATCGCCGCAATGGCCGTTTGGGGAATTGCTCGTAATAGCAGTCCGTTTTTAAGACAACTAGACGGTACGACCCTTTCCCCGCCGACGCAAGCGATCTTATCGTTACAGCTATTCATGGCAGTTACGGCGATCGCGTCGCTGGTGCTGGCCACCGCTGTAGCGGGACGACAATGGGCAGAAATCTCGCTCAAACAAAGTCGGGCGCGACTGTCGAATGCCCAGCGTATCGCTCAGTTGGGTAACTGGGATTTCGATCGAGCCACACAACAAACTCACTGGTCCGATCAAATGTACGAGATTTTAGGGTGTATGCCCGGTGCGTTTCCCCCGTCGCGAGAAGCACTCGTGCAGTTCGTCCATCCCGAGGATCGATCGAGTGTCGAAGTGGCTTACTCGAACACGCTTCTCAAACGCAAGCCGTTTTGCCTCGATTACCGCATTCACTTGAAAACGGGGGAAGAACGAATCGTGCGCGAACGGGCGGAAGCGCGAGATCTATACGCCATCGGTACGCTTCAGGACGTGACGGAGTTGAAGCGATCGGAGGAGCTGCGTCAGGCGAAGGAAGAGGCAGAAGCCGCCAACCGAGCGAAGAGTGCTTTTCTTGCCAATATGAGCCACGAACTGCGAACACCGCTCAACGCGATTATCGGATACAGCGAACTATTACAGGAAGAAGTTTCCGATCTCGGCGATCCGGAACTGGTGGAAGACGTGCGCCGCATTCACGGGGCGGGGCGACATTTACTCTCGGTTATCGGCGATATTTTAGATATTTCCAAAATTGAAGCCGGTCGCCTCGATATGGATATCGAAATTTTAAACGTGTATCCCTTGGTTGAAGAAATCACGGCAACGGTACAACCGCTGGCGGCCACCAATGGGAACGCCCTACAGCTACATTGTGCTGAGAACGTTGGGAACGTCCTTGCTGACGCGGGGCGGGTGCGACAGATTTTACTGAATTTGCTGGGCAATGCGGCTAAATTCACCCATGGCGGTACGATTCGTCTCGAGGTGGATTCGATCGACTCGAAGATCTGTTTTAAGGTAACCGATACGGGCATTGGCATCGCACCGGAAGAACTCGATCGAATCTTTCAACCGTTTACGCAGGCTGATACGTCGAGTACGCGACAACACGGCGGGACGGGACTGGGGTTGGCCATCGCTCGCAAGTTTGCAGAAATCATGGGGGGGACAATTTGGGTTGACAGTGAAAAAGGCAAAGGTTCCATTTTCGTGCTGGAGTTACCCGAATGTTCTGACGACGAGGCTAATTTTTCTTCATTGTTGGATGAAGCGTAGAGTATAGAGCTTGGCGTGTTACCCCCAAGAGGAGAAATGAACGATCTCCTCATCCCTTCAGCTATGCGACAATATCTTCAGGCATCTCTACCTGCTGCGTTTGAGGGAAATTATGACATTACTGCAAACGTCGTCTTCCGCTGCCGAACTCGTTCGAGCGCAGCGTGCGTTTTTCGCAACGGGAAAAACCCAAGACGTTCGCTTTCGCCTCGAACAACTCAACCGCCTCAAACAAGCCATCCTCGATCGAACGGACGAGATCGTCGCTGCGGTTCGTGCGGATTTGCGCCGCCCGGAGTTTGAAGCGTATTTTGAAATTGCCTCGATCGCAGAGGTGAGCTATGCCATCAAACACCTAAAATCCTGGGTGAAACCGAAGCGCGTTCCGACCTCTCTCGAACAGTTTCCTGCCAGGGCGCGCATCTATCCCGAACCGCTGGGCGTGGTGTTAATTGTCGCACCGTGGAACTATCCGTTTCAACTGACGATGAGTCCGTTAGTCGGAGCGATCGCGGCGGGAAATTGCACGATTCTCAAACCATCGGAGATTTCGCCTCATACGTCGGCGGTGGTGACGAAACTGATCGAATCGACGTTCGATCGAGAGTATATTGCTTGTGTTGAAGGAGGTGTCGAAGCCAGTCAAGACCTCCTCGAACAGCGGTTCGATCGAATCTTCTTCACGGGAGGAACCCGCATCGGTCAGATTGTGATGGAGGCGGCGGCGAAACACTTAACCCCCGTCACGCTGGAACTCGGCGGGAAAAGTCCCTGTGTCGTCGATGCAGATGTGAATCTCGATGTCGCGGCGAAACGGATTACCTGGGGAAAATTCGTGAACGCCGGACAAACTTGTGTTGCGCCGGATTATTTGTTGGTCGATCGACGGGTTAAACCGCAATTGCTCGATCTCATTCGGCATTACGTGAAGGAATTTTACGGTGACCGTCCCGCCAGCAGTTCCGATCTCGCTCGCATGATTAGCGAACGACATTTCGATCGCGTGGCTTCTTTCCTCGATTGTGGCAACGTTGTCGTCGGCGGACACGTCGATCGCGTCGATCGATATATTGCCCCGACTGTCCTCGATAACATCACCTGGGACGATGCGGTGATGCAAGAGGAAATCTTCGGGCCGATTTTACCGATTCTGTCCTACGACACCCTCGACGAAGCGATCGATCGCATTAACGAACGCCCCAAACCTCTGGCGCTTTACGTCTTCTCGAACGACAAAGCCACGCAACGGCGCGTGTTATCCGAAACCTCTTCTGGGGGCGCTTGCGTCAACGATACCATCATGCACTTAGCGGTCACTGACTTACCCTTTGGCGGCGTGGGAACGAGCGGGATGGGCAGCTACCACGGGAAAGCCAGTTTCGACACGTTCTCCCACTTTAAAAGTGTTCTCCATAAAGGCTTGTGGTTCGATCTCGACTGGCGTTACGCACCCTATACGGATGGCAAACTCAATTTATTAAAACGAATTGTAAAAGGTTGATCTATTGTCACACTATACCTTTTTTGTCAAGAGATTTGACAGTCCTTCTGAGAGTGTCTGTGTCGTGAAACGGGCGATCGATTCGATCTCGTGGGTTTCGGAGATCGGAAGTTGACCGTCGATCGCTAACATCGCGAGTCCGTGAACCAACGACCACGCCACCCAAGCGAGTTTTACCGGATCGCCGGGACGGATTTTCTCCGCGTTCTGTCCGGCGATGACGAGATCGACCAACACCTGAAAGGCTTGTTGGCTGGCGTTTTGTAACGACGGATATCGGGATCGATCGATCGCCCCAGAACCGAACATGACGCGGTAATATTCGGGTCGATCGAAAGCGTATTTTACATAAGCGATACCGCTAGCTTGCAAGCGTTCCAAGGAGCAATCTGCGGTTGTTTCAAGCCGGTTTTGCAACGCTGTGGTCAACGCTTGCGTCAAGCCGAGAAATCCCTCTTCCGCCACTGCTGCGAGGAGAGCTTCTTTATCGGCAAAATGTCGATAAGAGGCTGAATGCGACACGCCGACGCGCCGCGCCACTTCCCGCAACGACAGGCTGTTGACTCCTTTTTCCGCAATGGTTTCGATCGCTGTATCGATTAAGGCTTGGCGGAGATTCCCGTGGTGATAGGTTTTTGACGCACTCATTTTGACTTACTCATCTTGACACACGCATCAACGATCGAACACTCGAAACCCCACCCCTCCTCCCCTAGCTAAGGGGAGGAGGGGTGGGGTTTCGAGTGCAACAGTGAGATGCACCTCACTCGAACGAACTTCAATTTCATATGTTGACAATGGTAACATATGAGCTATACTTAAATGTAGACACTGGAAACATACAGATCGGTGTTATCGAATTCTTCTCAGGAGAAAAACGATGTCCAGCCTCGATCGCACTCCCCAAAATCTACGCGAACGAACGACGAACCACTACGACGCAATCCTGATTGGTTCTGGAATGGGAGCGTTAACCGTCGCCAGTCTCCTCACGCAACTTCGCAACAAGCGCGTTTTAGTATTAGAGCGTCACTTCAAAGCAGGCGGATTCACGCACGCCTTCAAACGTCGATCGTTTCATTGGGATGTGGGACTTCACTATGTCGGACAGATGGGTGAAACCACTCCGTTGCGAAAGCTATTCAACTTAATTACTCGTCACGGCGTGCAATGGAATAAAATGCCCGAACCCTTTGAAAAATTTGTTTATCCAGGGTTTCAATTCGATTTATACGGCGACGACAGTTTATCTAAAGATAAAACTCGATTTCAAGCCGATCTAATCGCGCGGTTCCCCGATGAAAAAGATGCCATTCAACGCTATTTTCGAGATATCTCGAAAGCGTCGCAGGCGTTATGGTGGCACGTGATGCGACGCAACGGTTCGTTACCCTTTAAACTACTCGGTTGGTGGAATAAATTGTGGAATCCCATTTCCCTAAAGTTAACGACACGGGAATATCTCGATCGACAGTTTAAAAACCCCGATCTTAAAACTTTACTCGTCTCCCAATGGGGAGATTACGGCGTTCCGCCTAGCCAAAGTCCCTTCGCTATTCACGCAACGATCGTTCGACATTACCTTGAAGGCGGTTACTATCCCGTTGGCGGTGCGGGAAAAATTGCAGAAAGCGTGGTTTCGATCGTCAAAGAACGGGGTGGAGAGATTTTACTCGATCGAGAAGTGACTGAAATTTTAATCGAGAACGATCGAGCTGTGGGCGTTCGGGTACGAAACTTGAAAAACAACTCGATCGAAAACTATTACGCCTCGATCGTCATTTCTAACGCAGGTGCAGCAACCACCTATCTCAAACTCATTCCCGAAACCTATCCCATTACCTTTCGTGAAGCGTTGCGTCAGTTCCTCAAACAGCATCCCCCCGCAACCAACATCACGCTATATCTCGGATTGTCAGGCGATCCTCGTCAGTTGGGTTTCCAAGGTGAAAATCACTGGATTTACGAAGATACCAACCACGATGAAATTTATACCCGTCGTCGTGAGTGGATTGAAACGGGAAATCCCCCACAAGCCTATCTTTCATTTCCGTCTCTTAAAGATCCGAATGCAACAGCTCACACCGCAGAAATTATCACCCGGGTAGATTACGATTCTTTCGCAAAATGGCGAGAACAGCCTTGGTTGAATCGAGATGAGGCTTATCGGGAGTTAAAAGATCGCATGAGTCAGCAATTAATCGATTTAATCGATCGACACTATCCCGGCTTTGCCGATCTCGTCACCTATCACGAACTCTCAACACCCCTGACAAACGAACATTTTACGAGTCATATCGGAGGAGGAATTTACGGACTTCCTGCTGTTACCGAACGGTTTGAGCCTCAAAATGCTAAATGGACGAACCCTGAAACACCCGTAAAAGGATTGTATTTAACGGGAGTTGATATTTTCATGGGTGGAATTACCCCAGCTGCCATGGCAGGCGTTATCACCTTAAGTCGTATTCCCGAAGGAATATCGATTCCCGAAACGTTCGCGAAAGCATTTCGATTAGGGAAATAATATGGGTGTATCTCAATTTCGGAGAAAGACCCCTCCGCCTTCGGCACCTCCCCTTAACCAGGGGAGGATGGGTGGGGTTTCGATCGTAAAATTGAGATACTATTTTATTTCGAGTCTTGTCGGGTGTATCTCAATTTCGGAGAAAGACCCCTCCGCCTTCGGCACCTCCCCTTAACCAGGGGAGGATGGGTGGGGTTTCGATCGCAAAATTGAGATACACTCAATAATATTTTATTTCGAGTCTTGTCGGGCGGGGGAATCAAATTTAAATATGAATAGCAAAACAACACTAGATGTTAATGCACCCTACACCTCAAAGCACTCTGGCATACCGATCGAGAATTTGGTAGCATGAAGATAAACTAAACATCTTATATCAAGTAATTTCACGATCGCGATGACTAATTTATTAAATCGTATCACTCAAGAGCCGGGTCAGTGTGGCGGTCATCCTTGTATTCGAGGAATGCGGATTCGTGTCACTGATGTCTTAGAAATGCTTGCTGAAAATGTTAGTGTTGCAGAAGTTTTAGAGGATTTCACTGATTTAGAGCTTGCCGATATCCAAGCTTGCTTGCTGTTTACAGCACGACGAACTGATTTCCCCAGACTTACAGCATGAATCTTTGGATTGATGCTCAATTGCCACCAACACTTGCAACTTGGTTGACCGACAATTTTGATTTGAAAGCCACAGCTATAGCAATAAGCCATCTGGTATCTAATCGCTAAAAAAATTAAAGAGTAAAATTTTTCTTGAGCGAACAAGCTTAATTGCATTAATTTAAAAAAATCGATCTTAAAATTAATTAAATCGCATTTTTTAACAATTTCAATGTACCGTTTTTCGTTTTACCCCTATCGCCGACAATTTTGTCAACCCCTCCGAACCCATCACGGAGCTTGGAACACTCGGGAGGGAATTATTCTAAAACTTACGGATAAAGCTGGAAACATCGGACTCGGAGAAATTGCGCCTCTTCCCTGGTTCGGTTCTGAAACGATCGAACAGGCGATTAAACTCTGTCATCAGCTTCCTAAACAAATTGATGAAACCAAGATTTTTGCAATTCCCAACAGGTTCCCCGCGTCGCAGTTTGCCTTTGAGTCAGCGTTGTCTTCTGTGACAGAAAACTCGCACTCAAAAACACGCTTAAAAACCTTACTCAATACATTTCCCAACAGTCAGCTTTTACCGACGGGAAAAGCTGTTTTATCATTGTTTGATTTTCAAAAGAAAGAGTTAGAGAGTCGCTTTGATGAGAAGCAAACCTTTAAATGGAAAATTGGCGTAACGGATATTAAGACTGAATTACAATGGTTCGATCGATTGCTTCAATTGCTCCCACCCCACGCCAAACTTCGCCTCGATGCAAATGGTGGCTTAACCTGGGAAACCGCCAATCGCTGGTTAGCTGCTTGCGAGGGAAAATCGATCGAATTCCTCGAACAGCCTCTTCCCATCGATCGATTCGATGAAATGCTCAAATTACAGGAACGTTACACCACATCGATCGCGCTCGATGAATCCGTTGCGACGCTCGCACAGATGGAAACTTGCATCGATCGCGGTTGGCGTGGCCTTTTCGTCGTGAAAGCATCGATCGTGGGTTCTCCTGCTCAATTACGCCAACTGTGCAAAACTCACCATCTCGATACCGTGTTTTCTTCAGTTTTTGAAACCCGCATCGGGAGAGAATCGGCGTTGAAACTGGCGGCTGAGTTACAAAGGGTTCCTCGTGCGGTAGGATTTGGAATCGAACATTGGTTTGCAGAAGACGACGAAACCGTTTTACGGCAAATATGGTAGATCCTTTCAAGCTATTTCAGCAGCGTCGCGATGAATCTTGGTTAATTGGGGAAGGAGTCGATCGAGATCGGTTTTCGGACATCGTCGATCGATCCTTAGAAGAACTCCAGCAGTTCGATCGTGCGCCGACGGTGCTACTCTGCGAATCCGATCCAGTCAAATTTTTAGCAAGATTTCTCGCCGCTTGTATTGCGGAAGTTCCCGTATTTTTGGGGAATCCCAACTGGCGAGATATGGAATGGCAGCAAGTTCGAGAAATGGCTGTTTTCGATCGCGTTTGGGGAACTGTTACTTCCGAGCAAAGTCTTCCAAACCAATCGACTTCTAGTTCACTCGAAAATCAATTTAACCCAAAACAAAATTATATCATTATTTCGACGGGCGGATCGTCGGGAAAAATTAAATTTGTCGTTCATACTTGGGAAACACTCTGTACGTCAGTTGAAGGATTTCAACAGCATTTCAATCTCGATTCAGTCAACTGTTGCTGTACGCTTCCTTTATTTCACGTTAGCGGATTGATGCAATTCGTTCGATCGTTTGTTACTGGAGGCACTTTAGCCATTTTTTCTTACAAATCGATCGAGCTGGGGAAACTGCCCGATCTCGAACCTGAAGCATTTTGGATTTCCCTCGTTCCCACCCAATTACAACGGCTGCTACACACTCAAAAAACGATCGATTGGCTCTCTCGATTTCAAGGAATTTTGCTCGGTGGCGCACCCGCTTGGCAGAGCTTGCTAGACAAAGCGAGACGAAATGGCCTTCCAGTCGCGCTAACGTATGGCATGACAGAAACAGCTTCTCAAGTTGTCACCTTGCCTCCACAAGAGTTTTTGAAGGGCAATTTCAGTAGTGGCCAAGTCTTACCCCATGCAGAAGTTTCGATTTGCAACGAGTGCGGGAAGACTTTACCGACTGGAGAAGTCGGATCGATCGAAATTCGGGCAAAATCTTTGATGTTAGGATATTACGATTCCGATTCAAAAAAACGATTCGATCGAAGACAATCAATCCACTTGCTTGGCGAAAAAGGGCAAGGAAACGTACTTAAAACCGACGATCTCGGCTATTTCGACGATCGAGGATTTCTTCACGTTCTCGGACGCAACAGCCAAAAGATTATTACCGGGGGTGAAAACGTCTTTCCGATCGAAGTCGAAAACGCGATTCGATCGAGTGCGTTGGTTCGCGATGTCTGCGTTATCGGTTTACCCGATTCCGAATGGGGACAAATTGTCGCGGCGGTTTACGTTCCCCAACCCAATGTCACACCAGAACAGCTCAAACGCCATCTCTCTCGAAGCCTCTGCGCGTACAAACACCCGAAACGCTGGATTGTAACCCACGCACTCCCGAGAAACGAGCGCGGGAAAGTCGATCTCTTAGCAGTGCGAGCGCTTGCAGAAAGCGATTAAAATTGAAAAGATTGCCAGCATTGAGATATGACGAGGAACTGCTGTGAAGTCCAACGACCCTAACATTACCCAACTGCAATTTTCTGGCTTGAGTTTCTGGCTGACCCTCCTACTCGTCGTCTTTTTCCTCAGTGCGGTGGGGTTGGGGTGGTTGGTGAAGTCGATCGTGATTCTGTTCGCGTTGATTCCCCTCATCGGACTCGTGGCACTGTTTGGGGTTCAATGGTGGATCGGTCGCAGTCTCGTGCGCGATCGATGCCCCGTGTGCGGCTTTGAAATGGCGGGATTGCAGCAGCAAGAGCTGATTCAATGTCCGAATTGCGGCGAAACCCTGAAAATTGAGGACGGACGGTTTCAACGATCTGCGCCGCCGGGAACGATCGACGTACAAGCGATCGACGTGTCCTCGAAAGCGCTCGGCGAATCACAATCGACGGCAAACTACGACGATCGAGCGAATTAAATCGAGCAAATTAATGAGAAACGATCGCTGTTAACGATTGGAACTGAGAGTTTTTTTATGAATGCGAACGCTTTGTGGACGGGTTGGTGGACTGGGTTGAAATCGTCGCATCGATCGATCTGGCTGTTGGGAGTCTTGCTAGCATGTTTGACGTTGAGCAGTTGCTCGAGTCCCGCTCGATCGAGCGATTCTCAGGTTTCTGTTCCTGAAGACTTAGAAGAACAAGTCCTGCAGGTGATTCGCGACAATCCAGAAGTCATTCTCGAATCGGTTCAGGCCTACCAACAACAGCAACAGGACGAGAAACAGCAGGCGCGTCAAGCCTTCCTGCAAAAAATGGTGGAAGATCCGGCTTTCGTCATTGGCGACTCTCCGGTGAAGGGTGCAGACGCTCGCGAGATCGTCATGTTGGAATTCTCGGATTTTGAATGTCCGTTCTGCGCGCGGGCCCACTCGACCGTCAAAGAATTTATGGCGAAATACGGCGATCGCGTGACTTTGACATACAAGCACCTTCCTCTCGTTGCGATTCACCAACAAGCACTCCCCGCATCTCGCGCCGCCTGGGCCGCACAGCAACAAGAGAAATTCTGGGAATATTACGACGCACTGTTTGAAAATCAAGATCGACTCGGCGACGAGCTGTACGTTGAAATCGCGACAGATTTAGACCTCGACCTCGAGCAGTTCGATCGAGATCGCAACAGTGACGAAGCCTTACGCGCCATTCAAAAAGACCTCGAAATGGCCGACGAATTGGGACTGTCGGGAACGCCCGCCTTTTTCATCAACGGGGAAGCCATTTCGGGGGCTGTGGACTTGTCGGAATTTGAGGCCGCCCTCGATCGAGCAACGTCCCGCTAACCCGCCCTGACTCTCACCGGCCGGTCGAGCGAACTCGAAAAATTCGCTTTTTCTTTAGACCCACTTTATCCAACGGCGATCCCGCTCCGCTCGTCAGGCTTTGAACGGGATCGCCACCTGACAAGCTCTACTCATACATTTTTTAATTATCTTGTCAAGAGATGTTCGGATGAGCAAAATTGATATATGAATAAGGTGGCTCTTAACATCTAGATTACCTAGTTATGCTTTCCCTCGAGTCAATGCCGAATCGCGCTCAACCCGAAATCGGCCAAGCCAACCGCATTCTCGTGGTTGAAGATGAAGATCTCATCCGAGAAATGGTCACGCTCGCTTTAGAGGACGAGGGATATCAGGTCAAAACCGCAACGGACGGTCAGATGGCTCTGACCTTTCTCCACGACCCGCACTTACAACCTGGGGAATTTCCGTTCGACTTGATCGTTTTAGATATCATGCTCCCCCAGGTGAACGGTCTCGATCTGTGTCGGTTGCTACGACAGCAGGGCAATCCCGTCCCTATTTTGATTCTCAGCGCCAAAGGGAGCGAAACCGATCGCGTTTTAGGCTTAGAAGTCGGTGCGGACGACTATCTGACCAAGCCGTTCAGTATGCGAGAGTTGGTGGCTCGCTGTCGCGCGTTGCTTCGCCGCCATCGTTTTGGCTTTGCGACACAACCGACGGTGTTGCAGTTCGGCGAGTTAGTGCTGTATCCGCAGCAGTGTCGCGTGTTGGCACGCGGTGAAGAAGTGAACCTCGCTCCGAAGGAATTCCGCCTACTGGAGCTGTTTATGAAGTCTCCCCGTCGCGTGTGGTCGCGGGAGCAACTGCTCGATCGCGTTTGGGGTTTCGATTTTGTTGGCGATAGTAAAACTGTGGACGTTCACATTCGCTGGCTTCGCGAAAAACTCGAAGAAGATCCTAGTAGTCCGAAATACATCATCACCGTTCGCGGCTTCGGCTATCGTTTAGGCTAGAGACGAACAGTTCGGCAACCTCAAACTTATGTCGGCGATTGTGGCGTTTTTCTTGGGACTGGCCGTTGGAGGAGGGATGTGTTTCTGGCAACGCACGCGGCAACGCCGAAATTGGCACTTTCTCCTCCAAGATCTGCCATCTGACGTGACCGAGGTTGCCCTGTCGCCGCAATCGCAGCTACGGATCGCGATCGATCGACTCAATCAAGAGCAGCAGGAACTCGAACAAACGGTTCAAAGCTGGCAGCACGTACTTCAATTCGCCCCGTTCGGCTATTTACAAGTCGATGAAGAAAACCATTTGGTTTGGTACAACCGCGAGGCTCGATCGATGTTGAAAATTCAGCAGCCATCGCCGGACGTAGAACGGGTGTTATTGGAAGTCGTGCGCTCTTACGAACTCGATCGACTCATCGAACAAACCCGCGACGACAATCGATCGCTTCAGCAAGAATGGCAGTTTTATCCGGCTTCTTTGGATGCCGAAGAACTCGAAGCGCAACAAGGACAAACCCTAAAAGCGTATAGTCTTCCCCTGGCTGGAGGTCAGGTTGGGGTGTTTTTTGAAAACCGCCAACCCCTCGTGGATTTGATGCAGTCGCACAATCGTTGGGTTTCAGATTTAGCTCACGAACTGCGAACGCCGTTGACTTCGATTCAGTTGGTGGTGGAAACGTCGATCGATCGACTCGAACCACCCGTGAAAACTTGGGTGGAGCGATTACTCCCGGAAGTTCAACGTCTGATTCACTTGGTACAAGACTGGTTAGAGTTGACCCATTTAGAAGCGAATCGATCGCTGCAAACACAACCGCTCCAACTCAACCCCTTGGTGATGTCGGTTTGGCAAACCCTCGAACCCCTCGCCAACCGCAAACACGTCCGCCTCGCCTATCGCGAACCTCGATCGATTTGGATCGACGGCGACGAATCGCGCTTGTACCGGGTTTTTCTAAATTTACTCGATAACGCCGTTCGTTACAGCCCCGAAGGCAGTGCGATTCGCGTCGAAGTCGAACAGCTAGAAAACGGCGATCGCGTCCGCGTTCACGTTATCGATTGTGGGTGTGGATTTGCTACAGCGGATTTACCCCACGTGTTCGATCGACTCTATCGCGGCGATCCGGGACGGAGTCACGTGCAATCCAACGGACAAGCCCCCACCACCACCAGTGGAAGCGGTTTGGGGCTGGCGATCGTCAAACAAATCGTTCTCGCTCACGGCGGGACGATTTCGGCACAAAATCATCCCGAAACCAAAGGTGCGTGGCTTCGGATCTGCCTGCCTGTAGCCGAGGCCACACCCTCTTAAAATGTGATGAAATTTTGACAAGTCGTTGCAATTCCCGAGGTAAAATCCCACATCGATCGTCGCTCGATCGATGCGATTTTAGAAAACTTGCTCCACAATAGAAGCGTGAGCATCGCATCGGTCGTGTAACCTCGGGTGAATCCTTCCTCAAAACTCCAAGCCAACCGCCAATACTTCCAACGGGAACTCAAACGCCTACGGCAAGACGTTTTGCGAATGGGGGCGTTGGTCGAACACGCCTTTCGGACGAGCCATCGCGCACTGTTCGATCGAGACTTGTCTGCAGCCGAGCGTTTGGCTGCCATTGACAAGCAGATCGATCGGTTCTACCGTCAAATCGAATCCGACAGCATCATGCTGTTAACCCTCCAAGCACCCGTCGCACAAGACTGTCGCGTTCTCGGCGCGTTCATGCAACTGGTTCGGGATCTCGAGCGTATCGGCGACTACGCCAAGGATTTAGGCGAAATTGCGGTCAAAATCTTTCCCTATCCCCCCCTCGACTGTATGCCCGAAATCGAGCGGATGTCCCACGAAGCCCAGGCGATGTTAGCCATGAGCCTGATCTCGCTGGTCGATCTCAATCCCGAGGCGGGAAACCAAATGAAGGAAAAAGACACCACCGTCGATGACGCCTACGACCGACTCTACAACCGCCTCGCGTGTCAACGAGATTATCCCGGCATTCTCGAACCCGTTCTACTCGTGACCCTGGCCATCCGCCACCTCGAACGCATGGCCGACCACGCCACCAACATCGGGCAGCGCGTGACTTATATCGTGACCGGTCACCGAGGTTAAAGCCTGGGTCGTCGCGAATACAACTGAGGAATTCTGCCCGCCTTACGTCAGCACTAAGTTATCGCGATGAACGACGGTTTCCGGCGTGCGATAACCGAGGATTTCAGGAATTTTATCGGACTGACAACCACAAATTTTGTGTAAGTCGATACTGTTATAATTCACAATGCCTCGACCGATTTCACGACCGTCGAGATCGCATAGGGTTACAGCATCGGAAACCTGGAAATCGCCGCCGATCTTCACGATTCCCGCAGCAAGCAGCGACTTGCCACCTTCGCAGATCGCCTTGACTGCCCCTGCATCGAGATATAGTTGACCTTGAGGGACTAAACCGTAAGCAATCCAGCGTTTGCGAGCGTTACCCGTCTGGTCGAGCGGTTCGAAGTGGGTGCCGATCTCTTCTCCCTCCAGCACCAACTCGATGTTTTTCGGGGTTTTCCCCGAGGTAATGACGGTACGAATGCCGCTGGACGTGGCAATGCGAGCGGCGGAAATCTTGGTTTGCATTCCCCCCGTTCCCCAACCGCTGCGCGACGTTCCCGCATCGAGATGGATTAAGTCGTCGGGGTGCGCGACGCGATCGATCGGCCGAGCGTTGGGGTCGCGGTTGGGATCGGCTGAATAGAGTCGATCGACATCGGTGAGCAAAAACAGCCAATCCGCTTCGATCGAACTGGCGACGAGTGCGCTGAGGGTATCGTTATCGCCGAATTTGAGTTCGTCCGTGGCGATGGTGTCGTTTTCGTTGACGATAGGAATCACGCCGAGGCGCAACAGTTCTTTGAACGTGTTGTAAGCGTTCACGTAACTCCCCCGCTGCATGAGATCTTTTCGGGTGAGGAGAACTTGGGCGATCGGCTGTTGCAAGGTGGTAAACAGATCGTCGTACACGCGCATCAAACGACCTTGTCCGACTGCAGCCACGGCTTGTTTAGTCACCAACCGTCGAGGTCGATCGTTCAGTCCCAGCCGAGCGCATCCAACCCCCACAGCACCGGAGGACACGAGAACGACGCGATGTCCTCGGCGGCGCAAGTGCGTGAGGGTTTCGACGAGACTCGCGATCGTTGAAAGGGACAAATCGCCGGTTTGAGACCGTGTCAGGCTAGAAGTCCCGATTTTGACGACGAGGGTTTGAGATTCCATAGATGTTGGGAGGCCAGAGCCGATGCGCTCGAGGTTCGAGTTTTGAGGGTTGAGATTCGATGAATTTTATCGCAAACGCACCTCATCGTCGATCGATCTGAGGAACCTCTTACATCGGTCGTCGAGCAAAAGACTGCGATCTCGTTTCCAGTCCCATTCGATCGAACCTAAACCTCTTCGTCCTCCGGCAAATGTCCCTGAATCACCATCACCGAACAGGAGGCTTGGTGTAAAACGTAGTTGCTGACGCTCCCGAGAAACACTTCTTTCAATCCTCGATTTCCCCGTCGTCCTAATACGATGAGATCGGCCTCCCAACTTCTCGCAATATCGCAAATCCAAGATCCCGGATCGCCAAACTTACTCTCTGAACTGACAGAAACACCTTTTTCTTCAGCTTGCTTGCAATAGGTTTGCAGCATCTTTTCAACGCGATCGGTTTCTTTTTTGAGGTGTTCTTGCTGCAACTCGAACATCATTTTACTGCTCGATAGATCGATGCCAATTCCAGTTCCCATCAGCGGAACCGCTTCACTAACGCGCTGCATCGTCGTACAATGAAAAATCCGAAGTGCTGCACCTTCGTGAATCGCTGTATTCAAAGCGTGTTGAAACACTTTTGGGGCAGATGAAGAATCGTCTACTGCAACGAGAATTCTTTTAAAACTCATCCTTAAATTCACTCCGTTCTTTTTTAATAATGTTTCTTGAAGGTCGAAGTTCGAGCTGCTCTAAAACCACTCGTCTTCGATCTCTGCTTCGATCTTACCGAAAAGAAATCACAAAATATATTGCTTTTTGTTTCGATGTTTTATTTCAAGAAATCGAAATCCATCGATGCTTCTAGGCGCTTGGCGAGGTCTATAATATCGTCTTTACGGGCGATCGAATTGACCCAAGCTTTAGGAATAGCGTTGAAGCCATAGTACAATCCCGCAAGTCCCCCGGTAATTGCCGCGATGGTGTCGGTATCGTTGCCTAAATTCACCGCTTGGAGAACTGCCTCGGCGTAGTTGTCGGTGGAGAGAAAGCACCATAAAGCCGCTTCGAGGCTGTGAACGACATACCCAGTCGAGATAATTTCATCGATGGAGAGAGTGGTGATGTCGTTCCAGATTCGATCGAAATGATGCCGTTCTTCAACGAAGGGCGGTTTGCTGTAATAGGACTCGACCAGGTTCAATCCCATTTCGTAGGACGTTTTCGGATCGACTCGATCGAGCAGTCCCGCTGCAATGCTAACGTAAATGCCACAAGCCATTTGACTGCGGGGGTGGGCGTGGGTGATAGCGGAAACCTGATGGACTCGATCGAGAAAAACGGGGGTGTTGACGGATTCGGCGTAATACACCATGGGTAAAATCCGCATCAGGGAACCATTCCCGTTGCTGCGTTCGCCCGTTTCCCCCGATTCTGTCGGCGAAACGCCCCGCATCAGTTTACCGAGCGCTCGCGTGGTCGAACCGCCAATATCAAAGACTTCTCCGTGGGGCGTCCAAATCTCGGCCGTAAACCACTGACAGAATTTTTGGGAGATCGTATCGAGGGAAAAGTCTTCGCACAATGCCTCAGCGAGACATAATGTCAGAGAACTATCATCCGACCAAGTACCCGGTGGCTGATTGTACGTGCCATAACCCCGCATATCGGTTACGGGATCGTCACCCCGTTCGGCTCTCGTCGTGAACTCCACTGGCACGCCCAGCGCATCCCCGACACAAACACCCATTAAGCCAGACAGGACAGCAGATCGATCGCTCATGGCTTTCCAAATCAATGCCTCGTAACCCTATTCTATGCGTTCGTTACACTCACACTCACGCGGGTGGCGATGAGATGGTGAGGCGGTGGGAAGATGAGGCCGTGGAGAGATAAATACCGCTCAACTGCTATCTCTTATCACTCTTCGCTTTTCACGTTGCACCCTTCACTGAAAAGTTAGGGCTTGCTCTTGATATAGAATTGCGGTATTAATGAAAATAGATTTCAATAGAGCAATTGCAGTGCTTCATTCGATCGTGTAAATATCCTTGCAATCGATATATTGAGCGCTATGATTTTTATGAATTTTTAAACCTTTTTGAAAATCTTTGTAAATTAAAATCACCAAAAGGCTATATTGTGATAAATTGTCTCATTGGATAGAATCTTAGATGAGAATTTCTATGAACTACTGAGTATAGGAGATATATACAGATGCCAAGCCAGTACAAAACACGAGGTCGTTGCCAATCGTCTCATCGGGGATGGGGGTTTACGTTCGTGGGGGGTAACGTCGAACGCGCCGAACCCTCGAAAAAGACCTCCGTTACCGATACGACCTTTCCCCTGTGCGAAGCCCAGGTGGGCGATCGATTGTGGGTTGTCGAATCGATCGGGGGCACTCGATCGCATGAAGTCCACGTCGGGGACGAACTGCACGTCATCAATCTCACGAAAAGCGGTTCAGTCATTGTCGAGATCGGCGGAGATCGAATTGGCTTGTGCGCCCGTCGGACTCAATCGACCCTCGTATCTCGCGATCCGAAAGTCACAGCAGATTTGCAACCCCTCCGAGACTTAAAAGTCGGCTCTCGAGGGCGCATTTTCAGCTACGACTGTTCCCGTAAGGGCTATCGAAAACGTTTGCTGGCGATGGGACTCACCCCAGGCACTGAGTTTAAGGTCACTCGCTACGCTCCTCTCGGCGATCCCATCGAAATTCAAGTGCGCGGGTTTAATCTCAGCCTGCGAAAAGACGATGCAGATGCCTTAGTGGTTGAAAGCGTTCGATAACCTCGCTGCACGACAGCTCGTCGCACGATCGACACTCCAACGACTAACTCCAT
The DNA here is from genome assembly GCA_001657325.1 of Geitlerinema sp. BBD 1991-9. Taxonomy (GTDB): domain Bacteria; phylum Cyanobacteriota; class Cyanobacteriia; order Cyanobacteriales; family Geitlerinemataceae; genus Geitlerinema. Next base: position 274,101 of record LWRO01000005.1, read on the forward strand.
GTCAGTAACTCAGACTTCAGACGGGCCAATCTTCCGTTTTCAGGCGTTCCGCCTCAACCCCACCGTCGATCTCGCCCCGTTTTTCCCACACCGATCGATGTACAGTCACGACCCTTGAGGAAATTGTTATGAACCGATACCCAACAGACCGCGAATGCTGTGGAGAACGCCCGAGACGGGGATGGAAATTTACGTTTCTCGGTGACGTAAACGAGGAAAACGGCTCGATCGAAGCCTCGAGCGTCCCCGCGCCACTGGACGGCTTTGCACTGTCCGAAGCTAGCGTCGGCGATCGATTGTGGATCGTCAGCTTGACCCGACAATGCGGCTTCAAACGCCTGCACGGTATGGGATTAGCTCGCGGCGTCGAATTGCAAGTCCTCAGCAAAATGCCCAGCGGTTCCGTTGTCGTGGCCGTCCGCGACGAGCGCTTGGGACTCAACGCTGGTATTGCGAGTCAAACCTTCGTGTCAAAATCGAAACCCAAAATGTCACCTATGGATACCTCAACTCGTAAATCGCTCAAAGACTTTGCCACCGGAGCAAAAGGAAAAGTCCTCGGCTACGAATCAGCAACCGGATCGTACAAAAGGAAATTGCTGGCCATGGGACTGACCCCCGGAACTGAATTTACCGTCAATCGCCACGCCCCCCTCGGCGATCCGGTTGAAATCTGCGTTCGAGGATTCAGTTTGAGTCTGCGAAAAGCTGAAGCGGAATCCCTTGTTGTCGAAGAAGTGTAAGGTTAACAGCGAACAAATGACTCAGAAAACCATTGCCTTGGTGGGTAATCCCAACTGTGGGAAAACCACCTTGTTTAATGCCTTTACCGGGACGAACCAACGCACGGGAAACTGGCCGGGGGTGACCGTCGATCGAAAAGAGGGCGAATACCAACACAACGGGCTTAAAATTACCATCGTCGATCTCCCCGGTGTTTACGCCCTCGACGCAGAAGACGGCGATGCGGGACTCGACGAACAAATCGCCCGAGATTATTTAATGTCGGAACAAGCCGACCTGACGGTGAATATCGTCGATGCCTCCAACCTCGAGCGCAACCTGTATTTGACGACGCAGATTTTAGAAATGCGCCTTCCGATGTTGGTTGCGCTGAACATGATCGATATCGCGAAAGAACGTGGTGTCTCGATCGATCCGGTTGAGTTGTCGAAGCGATTGGGATGTCCGGTGATTCCCCTCGTCGCGTCCCGAGGTGAAGGCGTAACAACTTTAGGCGATGCCATCGAACGAGGATTGCAAGATTTAGCCGTTCCGCCCACTTACGTCGCGTATCCCGCCGTCGTCGAAGATGCCATTGGCGAACTCGTTCCGTTTATTGAAGAGCGTCGCCCCAATGCCCCAGTCGATCCCCGCTGGACGGCGTTGAAGCTTTTGGAATACGAAGATTCCGTCGCTCCGGACCTACAAGGACGAGAACTCGATCTCATCGTCGTTCCCCATCGTCGCAAAATTCGGCAAGTTCTCGGAGAAGATCTGGATTTGATCGTCGCCGACAGCCGTTATGGATTCATCCATCAAGTGACGGAGGGAACGCTCGATCGAACCCGAGAAGTCAGTACGACCCTTTCCGATCGCATCGATCGCATCGTCCTCAATCGCTGGTTGGGAATTCCCGTTTTCCTGCTGGTGATGTATCTGATGTTTTTGTTCTCCATTAACATCAGCAGCGCCTTTATCGACTTTTTCGACATTCTCGCCGGAACGATTTTCGTCGATGGCTTGGCGAATCTGATGGAAAGCTTTAACGCTCCGAATTGGTCGATCGCGCTTTTAGCTGACGGAGCTGGCGGCGGGATTCAAACGGTGGCGACATTTATTCCCGTCATCGGTTTCATGTTCCTGTTTCTAGCCTTTCTCGAAGATTCCGGGTATATGGCGCGGGCCGCGTTCGTCATGGATCGATTCATGCGCTTCGTGGGACTTCCCGGTAAATCTTTCGTACCGATGTTGGTGGGATTTGGCTGTAACGTTCCGGCGATCATGGCGGCGCGAACGCTGGAAAACCGGCGAGATCGTCTGATGACGATTATGATGAATCCCTTCATGTCCTGTGGCGCGAGACTGCCCGTATACGCGCTCTTTGCGGCGGCGTTCTTCCCCATCGGCGGACAAAACCTCGTATTCGGATTGTATCTTTTGGGAATTGTCGCCGCGATTCTCACGGGATTGATTCTGAAAAACACGCTCCTCAAAGGCGAATCTTCCCCGTTCGTCATGGAATTACCGCCCTATCACTTACCGACGGCGAAGGGGATCTTGCTGAGAACCTGGGATCGGTTGAAAGCATTCATCGCAAAGGCGGGGAAAGTCATCATCTTAATGGTGATGGTGTTGGGTTTGTTGAATTCGATCGGAACTGACGGTTCGATCGGCAACCAAGACAGCCAGAATTCTATTCTCAGCGCCACCAGTCAAGCCATTACTCCTATCTTTTCACCGATGGGTCTCCGCCAAGAAAACTGGCCGGCGACTGTGGGCATTTTCACCGGTGTATTTGCCAAAGAAGCGATGGTGGGTTCCCTCGATGCGATCTACGGTCAAATTGCCTCAGAAGAAGCTGTCACCACCGAGGAAGTTGAGGAAGAAGCGTTTGATTTCTGGGGCAACATCGGCGAAGCTTTTGCCAGCATTCCTGCTAACTTAGCGGAAATTCCCGGTGCGCTGCTCGATCCGTTCGGTTTGAACGTTGGAGAAGTGCAAGATACAGAAACCGCTGCTGAAGAACAGGAAGTCGCCCTGGGAACCTTCGGTCAGATGGTTCAGCGTTTCGACGGAAAAGTTGGAGCGTTTGCGTATCTGCTGTTTGTCTTACTGTATTTCCCCTGTGTGTCGGCAACAGCAGCCGTATACCGAGAAACGAACTGGCGTTGGACGCTATTTGCTGCCTTGTGGACGACGGGCTTAGCCTACTGGGTGGCGACGATGTTCTATCAAGTGGCAACGTTCTCAAGACATCCCGGTTCTTCGACCGGGTGGATTGTCGCCATGTTAGCCGTGATGGGGGCAACGTTGGGCGTACTGTGGAATTTGCGGCCGACCCGTCGCAAAGCTCAACAGCTCTCCGGTACTTAAAACTTTGCGAAGGTAGAGACGTTACAAACAGCGTCTCTACCACACTCTTGAAGTCTAGATTTTCGATTCGCCGCTTCAACAATGAAATGCCATTGATTGAGCTTTGGGAGGGGGAGACTTCACCGGCTGAATCTCAAGACTGTAAAAATCGTTGTCGGTGCGTTACGCGGGCATCTAATTCATCTCGACTTCAACCGAATTTTGTAGCCCGCTAACACACCCTACACCTCATGTTTTGGCAAAAATGAGTCCACCCGGACTTACCTCTACAGCATTTTTTTAACTTATATCTTTTGGGTAATTCTAGTCCCAATATATTCTGAGTTTATCGAATTAGAGGTTGTTTCTTGATGATTTTACGCGATTTACAAACGTATTTAAAAGAACGAGGAAAAGTTCCTTTATCGGAAATTGCCATGCATTTCAGAATGGATGGAAAAGCGCTCCAGCCCATGTTAGAAAAGCTCGTTCGGAAAGGTCGAGTGCGCCAACTGCCTGGTGTCAGTAGTTGTGGAGAGTGTTGTAAGTGCGATCCGGCGTTACTGGAAGTTTACGAGTGGGTAGAACAGTAGATCGAGTTCGGGAAGGACACATTTTTTCGATCGACATCCTTTTGGAACGAACTCGGAGGCAGTGAGCGAGAGTTCAGACAGTATCAAAAAGTCTGATGGCGAATTGTCCCACTCTGCCGCTTAGCCTCTTCAGATAAATAGATAAACGCACGACGACTCCAGCCCAACTGCTCGCCTCACAATCCGTTAACCGTCCTCGTTTTGCGACACGGGACAATTCCTTTGGCTGCTCTCTTCGAGTAACTCAAAACCGGCTTGTTGAAATTTCGACCATTCAACCCAACCCTGAAAACCTTCGTTAGACTCGTTCGGCGCATCGATCGAATCGCACGAATGCAGTTCCAGCCAGATTTGAGAGCGATTCCCTTCGCGGCGATTTTGAACCACCTGTCCCACTCGCACGACACGTTCGGGTTGTAGGTCGAACGAGAGGATTGGCGCGTCACTGCGGGGGCGAGTTCGGAGGACGAGAGAAGATTGCAAGCGGACGATCGTACCCGAGTCGGGAACAGGCCGTTCGCCAGGTTCGGGAAACAGCGTATTTTCTGGTTGAGGTGTCGAGGTCGAAGGTGGCGTATCGGGGCGATCTGATAAACCTCGATCGGCGAATCCGAGTCGGCCGACGTGATAGACGATCGAGCCAGCAATACCGATCGACAATGCCATCACGATGGCCGCACCAATGGGACTGTACGAGGAACGCGGTGTCGGCGGCGACAGAAATTCGGTCGAACTGGTGTTATCGTCTTCCTGTCGCGAGAGCGTGACGGTTTCGTTATTGTCAGCTTTCGGTAAGTTGTCAAAGCAGGCGAGGAGTGCTTTCGACGAAAACTCAACCCCTGCTTTCGGGCGCACGCGCACCCGCACGAGGGCAACCGTCACGTTATCGTGGCCGTTGTGAGTGTTGGCAATTTCGACCAGGCGTACGGCGACACTTTGAAGGTCAAGATCGCCTCGATCCTCTAAAAGCGGTTGAATTTCGCTGTGCCAAGACTGTTCGACGCGATCGTAATCGCTCAACCCGTCCGAACAGAGCAAACAGATACAGTCTTCGTCAATGACAAAGCGGTTGATGGTGGGATGGAGGTTGTACGACGGCCCCATGCCCAGCGCTTGAATTAACGACCCGGCTGCGGTTTGTTGGAGGGCCTCGCGATAGAACGCATAGCCGAGGCGGACTTCCCGCGTGGCCACGTCGTCGTCGAGGGTGATGGGATAGCAACCGTAACGGGAAATCAGGTAAGCGCGACTGTCGCCGATGTGCGTGACGTAAAGGTCTCGATCGATCGTCATCGCCATCACGAGAGTCGTCCCCATTCGCTGGCGGCCGTGCCGTTGTTCGAGGTTGTTTCGATCGCCGATCGTATCGTTCGCTTCAAAAATCGCGTGTTTGACCGACGACACCAGTTCCAGGCGCGTGCGAGCGGCGATCGAGGAATGGCGACGAGAGGACAACCGAGGCCGTTCGCGATCGCGGACGGCGGCCGAGTTACTATTTGAAACGCGGCTCGTTCCTGGCATCGCATCGCGCAGGTTGCGCTCGACAATGTGAATGGCGAGGTTCGAGGCGATATCTCCCCCTTCGTGGCCGCCGACCCCGTCACAGACGATGGCCAGGGTCTGGTTCGACGATTCCGTGACGTTCCCGGCAACGGGATAACAGGCATCTTCGTTACGAGCGCGACTCGGGCCGCGATCGGAAAGGGTCGCCGTTTGGGTTTGATACTGGTAGCTACGAGATACGAGATCGAGGGCACGATCGAGGACGAGGAAGAGTTGCTCGATCGTCGCGATCTGACCTTGACACAGAGACGCACAAAGTCGATCGAGGAAATCTTGCAACGCGGGCGCACTGTTGTTAATCCAGCGCGACCACAGTTGACCGAGTTGCGATAAAGTCGGCGGGGTACTATCGTAAGACAAATCCGACAAGCGCACGAAGCCCCCTTCAACCCGAAGCCGTTCTAAATCGAGCAAACTCGACCCTACCCCTTCTTGCACGAAGGGTTCCCATAACTGGGCGATCTGCCAGAGCCAATTGAGTTGTCGTAAGGGGTCGGCCTCAGTCCAGGATCGATCGAGGCTCGGTTGCAATTCCCAACACCCCAAAGACGTTTCCCGAATGGGGGCGTTTTCAAGCAGCCAAACGGTCTGTCCTTTAAGCTGTGAAGGTGCGCCTGCGCGACCGTACACTTGGGGAAGATGCCAGCGATAGGGAAACAACCGCAGATAAGGTTCGAGCGCTTTAGGTACCATTTCCGGTAGATCTGGAAACAGCCCCGGCCGCGTGTCGAGAACAATGCGAGACCCTTTAAGCAAATATCGATCGCCCCACAGCTCGCCCAACTGAGCTTCCTGGATATCGTCCTCCAAGGAAATCGCCCACAGATAGCGCTTGGGTAAGGCGGTGCGACAGATTTGGCAAAACTCGTGTTTTTCCAGGTTGGTCGCCTGACAGGTTGGGTTGGGACAATACAGCTTTGCCGATGATTCGTGCATGGGGGATTGTCAGGGGCAATAGGAATTCAGCGGTTGTCGAGCGAACGACCCGTGGTTTTCGCCAGACACCGATTCCCGTTCGCTGAAAGGAAACCCCTGGATCGGAATTTCCGAACCGTGAGTTGCCTTGAACGCAAGCTGCGAACGATCGAGCCGCTTAACCATTTTGACTTACTCTGCAATCAGTCTGATACCCGGGTCGAAGGTTTTCAGAATTGTTGTCGAGATTTTTGGGGGTTTTCTCGATCGTCATTTCCCAAGGAGAGATAACAAGTACGTCCCATCCCATCCACTCCATCGGTTGTTGGAGACTCGGTTTTCCGCCGAACGATGCCCTGATTCGATTCACTGGCGAAGATGTGAAGCAACCCCAAAGGATTGACCGACGCCAAAATTGGTGTGTAGAACCCCAAGCCTTGGCTCGAGCAGTGGTTTCACTTCGACAGTTCGTCAGTCGTTGCAAGTGGTCGTTCGGTGCGTGAGACCGACTTCCACTTTCAGTACGCTGTTTGAGTCAGTGTTACGCTAATTATAATTCGTGTCAGTCCACTCCCCCACTTGTGGCACGTGGCACTGCACCCTCGTGACATTTCTGTAGGAATTTCTCCGATCCGATCTCTGGCGTCGGGAAGTTCCAAAATCGTCTCAACAGTCAGTCCAAATAGTTAGCCCAGCGCCAATGTTGGATAACTTCAACGGTTGAAAAGGGAACGGCAGGGATTATGGAATCGAAACGGATATGGCAATACGGTAGCACTCACCCCGACAACGCCGAGAATTTAGAAACGATCCGTCGGTGGTGGGGCAATCTCGACGGACAACCGATCGTCTGGCAACAGCGTTTAATTCCCGATAGTGGCAATCCAGACGAATTGGATTGGGAATTGCAACGGTTCGACGATCGATTTACGCTGACGGCCCCAGAACTCAAAGGCATTACGATTTACTGGCGAAAACCGGAGGAACGGGACGCACATAACATTACCGCTCGCCAAATCGAATTAGACGAAGCTCGGCAGCAACTCTATATCTACTCGAAAGCACAACCGAACGTCGTGTTGCGGGTCGCGTTACCGTCGGTCGCGTATGAGTCGATCGAGTTGAAACCGTCACATTTGAGGTGCGTGACGGGAGAGGGTAAGGCAGTACTCGTATTTCGCGATGAGTCTCAGTTGCTCGAAGTGAAGGTGAAGTTAGACACACTGGCTTGGGAGCAACTTCAGCAGCAACTTTCCCCCCCGAACTAGCGGCGAGGCAGGGGTTCAATCTACAATTTTTTCAAGTAATGCCGTCCAAGCGTGAGTGGTGTCGAGATACTCTTCGATCTCGACTACTCGATAACAGACGGTTCCCGTACCATCGGGTAGCAAGAGAACGTCCCCGGATTTCGGGAGACGGCAGGTACTGGTCAAGTAGGCACTTTGACCGTTATCGGTCGCCTCGAAGATGTAATCCTCGATCGGGGAGTAGCAAGTGTAGTCGTGAGTTCGCGATTGCGGACGACGACCACCAAACAGCCAATTCATGGCAGTTTCCAAAGTAGCACTGACGAGAAACACGGGTCGTGCGTCTGAGTGGGACAAAGTATTCAGTCGGAGTGCTTAGTCAGATGGTTGAGTCCAACGGTCTGCCGACCGGACTTGAGTTTTAGCGTGATTTACACGCTCGATGCCAGAAGTTGGGCCAAATCTCCCGTTCGATCTGAGTCAGTTCAAAACGGTTGACAACGGATAGGAACCTGGATTGGGGAGGGGAGAAATAAGTTCCCACGACCGGGAAAGGTCGTTCCCTAGGTTTCTTAATTGGAAACTTTTCTCTCTTAAATCTTACCAACTCGATCGAAGGTTGAGAGATTATTTTAAGATAGTTTTCTTTTTAACGATTTCGTTCGGGGCGAGGGTCTTTGACGATCGAGGGTAGTGTTGGACTTGCCCGGTTCGCGGGTCGAACGCAAACATGCGATCGAGGGGAAATCTAACCCAGACTCGATCGCCTGGATTGAGAGGTTGAGTCGGTGCGATGAAAAAGTTCAAGATCGCCAGCATCTCGTCTTCCGCTGAGGAGACAATCGCTCGCACGAGAGTTTCTCGTCCCAAGGGTTCGACGATACTCACGCACACGGGAAAGTGTCCGGTGTCTGCATCGGCGATCTCCACGTCTTCGGGACGAATACCCAGCTCAACACGCTGTCCCGGTTTTAAACCTTGCCAGTCCGGTAGTGGGGGAAACGGCTGACGAGCGATCTCGAATTGCGTCCCGTCGTAAGTTCCATCGAGGAGGTTCATGGGTGGACTGCCGAGAAACGACGCGACCATGCGGTTGCTGGGGCGAGCGTACAGCTCGAGAGGGGTTCCGATTTGCTGAATGCGTCCCCCATCGAGTACGACAATTCGATCGGCTAGGGTCATCGCTTCAACGCGATCGTGGGTAACGTAAATTGTCGTTACTCGGAATTGCTGGTGGAGTTCTTTTAACTGCGCTCGCATTTCGTCTCGCAGTTGTGCGTCGAGATTACTGAGGGGTTCGTCGAGCAGGAAAACCTGGGGTTCGCGGACGATCGCCCGTCCGAGTGCGACACGCTGCTGCTGGCCGCCCGAGAGTTGTTTGGGTTTTCGATCGAGCAAGGAGGCGAGATCGAGTCCCTTCGCCACGCGCTCGACACGATCTCGGATGGTATTTCGATCGACACCTCGCATTCGCAAGCCAAACGACAAGTTATCCGCAACGGTCATGTGGGGATAAAGGGCGTAGTTTTGAAAGACCATCGCCACATCTCGCTGACGGGCCGGAAGTCGGTTGACGCAGGTGTCGCCAATGTAAACGTTGCCCGACGTGGCGGTGTCCAATCCCGCAATCGTCCGCAAAATCGTCGATTTGCCGCAGCCCGACGGCCCGATCAGAACCCAAAACTCGCCATCGGGAATTTCAAACGTAATATTCTCGATGGCTGTGACGTGCTGAAATCGCCGTGTAATGCTTTCTAAGCTGACAGTTGCCATGGATTGCGATGAGTATTTTTCATACACCTGGTCAAGCGTGAGGTGTGTCGATCGTTCGATCGATATCGCGGATCGATCGTAGCACGTTCGACTTGCCGATTCCGTTCGCTTCTGGCACGAAAGCGAACCCTCGATCGTCAAACTTCAACGTCCAGACGATGTCTAAACTCGATCGCATAGTCCAACCCATGCCAACAAAATCATCAACGTGTTCCACTTCAGACTGGCTTCGATGGAAGTTCCAGTTGAATTCTCGCCGCTCGAATCGCTAGATCTCGAGAAAATTCGCAAAACTTCGCCATATTGCAATTCGCGATGACCAGCCAGGACGGAATTTGCTGGGCGAGTATGTCAAGATAGGGGGCAGCAGGCCTCAAAAAACCCTGCAGTACGAGCGATAAACGAATCGCGACTGGTGACTGGTGACTGGTGACTGGTGACTGGTGACTGCTCAAAAAACCCTACAGTACGAGCGATGGACGAATCTGCGTATCTTTCGGTATCCGTGGTGATTCCCGTTTACAACGATGCCGAACGGTTACAGAAATGTCTCCGCGCCCTCGAGCAACAGACCTATCCTCGCGATCGAATCGAGGTTATCGTGGTGGATAACAACTCTGACGATCCTCAAAAGACCGAGCAGGTGGTTAAAGCCTTCGAGAATGTCAGACTGGTTTGCGAACCCACGCCCGGATCTTACGCCGCTCGCAATCGAGGCATTGCCCAGGTTCGCCACGAGGTTGTCGCATTTACGGATTCTGACTGTATCCCCGCGCCCAACTGGATCGAAAACGGCGTGCGTCACCTCAACGAAACACCCAACTGCGGTTTAGTGGCCGGACGTGTCGAACTCTTTTTCAGAAACCCTAAAAAACGCTCGGCTGTGGAGCTGTATGAAAGTATCACGGCGTTTCCCCAGCAAGAATTTCTCGAACAGCTCAAGGGAGGTGCAACGGCTAACGTGTTTACCACTCAAGCGGTTCTCGATCGCGTTGGCAGCTTTAATCCCCAATTGAAGTCCTTTGGTGATATGGATTTAGGAAAGCGAATTTTTGAAGCCGGATACGCGCAGGTTTACGCTGAAGATACATGGGTGGCACATCCCGCTCGCTATACCTTCTCCCAAATTAGCCAACATAGTATACGGGTGGCTGGAGGCGTTTACGATCGCTTTGTGGGTAGCCAACCATCGCCCTCAGAGCGCGATCGAGTTCTAGCGATCGTGTTGCGCGATGACGGGATTTTATTGTGGAAGCGCGTGATGCGGGCCCTCCATGATTCTCGGCTCAAAGGGTGGTGTCAACGGTTACACGTGTGTGTCGTGGCTGGCTGGGTTTTCGGGGTCAGTGTTTTTGAAAAACTTCGGTTGCGATTCGGCGGTACGTCTACTCGTTAATCTTCGATCGCCAATTCAAAAATGAAACGAAACGTCAAAAATTTAATCTGGACGAATGAGGTAACTGGATAAAAAATACCGAACGTGAAAAGCTTTCATCTTGGCGGAGTTTAGGCAATTCCTTAATTAAACCTACTATCATTTAAATTCGATCGAAACCATTATGTTAGATACTTTTATGTGCAAGCCGCTTCAAAAGCGTGGAATAAAATTAAAACTGGTTTTGTATCGTATCGGCATCAAGTTACACGTCGCTCGATCGAGCTTGTATTTTGAAATTGCCAAGCTCTACACTGAACTCGGACAACTTGATTCTGCAATTGCTGCATACCGACATCATCTTCAACACAACCCCAAAAACGCTTATACCTATCACGTCATCGGAGACCTTCTAACACAACAGCAAAAGTGGTCAGAAGCTGAAGTCGCCTATCGAAAAGCGATCGAACTCAATCCGGACTTTTTCTGGTCTCATCAAAAACTCGCCGACGTCTTGCACCAGCAACAAAAGTGGTCGGAAGCTGAAGTCGTCTATCGAAAGGCGATCGAACTCAATCCGAAATTTTTCTGGTCTCATCAAAAACTCGCTGACATCTTGCACCAGCAACAAAAGTGGTCGGAAGCTGAAGTTGTCTATCGAAAGGCGATCGAACTCAATTCAGAATTTTTTTGGTCTCATCAAAAACTCGCTGATGTGTTGCGCCAGCAAAAAAATTGGTCGGAAGCTGAAGCCGCCTATCGAAAGGCGATCGCCCTTGACAGCGATCGCTTTCAATCTTATGTCGGACTCGGAGAAGCCCTGAGCCAGCAAGAAAAACTCGACGAAATCGTTCCCGTTTACAAAACAGCCAATCGTTTGCGAGTTAAACGACACTTTCCTCAGTTGAGTTCGGAGATCGATCGAAATTGTTGGCAGCCTAGACCCAATTTTATCGCGATCGGCTGTCAAAAAGGAGGAACGACGTCTTTATTTTACTATCTCGAACAACATCCTCAAGTGCTACTTTCCGTTAAAAAAGAAATTCATTTTTGGTCGATCGAGTACGAGCGAGGATTAGAGTGGTATTTATCTCACTTTCCCCCTTTGCCACCTGACAGTTCAATTATCACAGGAGAGGCCAGCACGACATATTTAAACTTTCCGGAATCTGCTGAACGGCTCGTGAAATTTTTTCCAGACACCCCAATTATTGTTCTGTTTAGAAATCCGGTCGATCGAGCAATTTCTCACTATCACCATTGGGTGAAAATCGGACTAGAATCTCGATCGCTAGAAGAAGCGATCGAGGAACAAATGAGTGACTTTAAAATCCAAGCAGGAGGGTGGAATTCAAGCAATAGCTATGTCGCTAGAGGGGTTTATGTAAAACTCATCGAGCCTTGGCTAGAACGGTTTCAAGACAAAATTTTAATTCTGTCAAGCGAATCGTTCTATCGAGATACAGATCGAGAACTCGATCGAGTACGTCAGTTTTTAAATCTCCCTCCTTTTACATTTAAGACTCAAAAAATCTATAATAGTGGATCGTATTCATTGGAAAACATGAAAATTCGAGAACGTCTCGAACGATTTTACGAGCCATACAATCGAGAACTCGAAACCTTACTAAATTTCTCTTTCAACTGGGATCGATCGACGTGATTTAAGTGGAGTAAAATTAATTAAAATACTCTCTTTCTTACAAGATATCAACTTGTTTTTATGTAGATTTTTTATTTGCAACACTGCTGTTTTTCGTTCGTCCATCTTATTGCCTAAACCGATGAAATCGCCTTGGAATTGGTCGCAACTCAACGCAAACCGACAATTGTTACAACAGGGGATTATGCCGTGGCAGATCGATCGAACGGCTACCTTTTGGGAAAACCTGGCCCTCAGACTTCTCGAGCGCGATTGTGAAGATGCTGCTTTTGCGGCCTTTCTTCGGGCTGCTCGTACCGAACCGACTCGCGAATGGCTCGGTCTCTTTCAATTGTGGCGCATTATCGAACGGCATCACGGCGAGTCGGGGTTTACTTGGGGAGAAACGGCGATCGACACTTTTAAGCAACTCGCCCAACAGCATCCTGGAGATCGCACTTGCGCTCTCAACCTCGCCGAAGCCCTGAGTCGAACTGGCAATTTCGAGGCGGCGCGTCCCTGGTATCGTCAAGCCTGTCAGAGCAGTCTCGAGTCCGAACGTCCCGATCTCGCTCAACTCCCGCGCACCCAGACTCCCGTACCTCATTTTACGGTCATCGGCGTTATGAGAAGCGGAACCACTGCTCTCTATCAGTACCTCAGCCAACATCCCCAAATTTTTCCCACTGCACGTAAGGAAATTCACTTTTGGTCTTGGAGATACGGACGGGGACTCGACTGGTATCTCGCCCACTTCCCCGAACTTCCCGAATCGGGTGACTACATCACCGGAGAAGCCAGTCCGAGCTACTTTCCACACCGCAAGGCTCCTCAGCGGATGTTTGACGCTTACCCGAACATGAAGCTCGTTGCGATCTTTCGCAATCCAGTCGATCGAACCATCTCCCACTACTATCACGCCCGTCGCCACCATACGGAAACGCGCTCGCTGCAAGAAGCCTTACGAATACATCGAGATCGATTCGATCGAGGGGACTACAAACCCAACGAAAATAACAATTACTTCGCCTCTAGTCTCTACGCTGTCGCTCTCGAGCGCTGGCTGCAAGTTTTTCCTCGCGATCGACTCCACGTCATCTTCAGCGAAGATCTGTTTCAAAACCCTCAAGATACGCTCGATCGACTCTGTGACTTTCTCGGTATACCCACTTACTCGATCGAAGCGTCAGTTAACCCAAACCCCGGTGGTTACGATGCGATCGATTCGACACTCCGCCGCGAACTCAGCGAGTACTTTATCCCGTATAACCAAAAACTTGCCGATCTGCTTCAGTGTCCCGTTCCCTTTGCTCCTCCTTAACTGACTGTAGTTTGCGATATCGATACGTATCGAGCAAACTAAAATTGCTTTTTTTCGATCGCTTTTCCTTTTTTGTAAATATTTTGGAATGCAGTCAATTGATTGGCTTTTTGACCGACCGAAGCCATCGAACATTTCACTGACGTTGAAGTATTGTATAGCTAACAATATTTTTAAAGTCTATACTTGAGTTCAGCTCGTATATCGTTAAAAAATATTTATAAAAAATAACTCAAGGGATAGAAAAACCAACATCAATCCATAGAAATGACTTGTATAAAATCAAGCTTTAACTCAGATCCAAAAAAACTAACTCACATGATGTGTTTTAAAAATGCCTGAAAAACTAATTTACATTTATGTCTTGATTCTTATCGCTCGTCAAGCAATTGTTGCGATCTTTTGGCGATATTTGCAACCTCGAAAAATTTATATTCGGGATTGGCGAGGGCGTTTGGGCAATAACCTTATTCAGATTGCTCATGCTATATTTTTAGCGAGAAAAACAGGTGCAAGCATTTTGGCTCCACCGCATTCGAGTTTAAAGCTATCGAGTCGTGAAATCGGAATTCAAATTTATGACATCCCAACCTTATCGCGTAGAAATGTTTTAGAAAAAATTGCATCTTTAAAAAATGGGAAATACAAGCCCATTCTAAAAAATTTAGTTGGATACTATCAACCTCCAGTTTCTTCGAGATTGTCTTTGCTTGATGGAGCAATTGTCAGAGACTTTTTCTACAACTACGATTTACTTCCCTGGAACCGAGATTTAACATTAAGAGATTATCGAGAAATTTATAAAAACCATTTATTCTATAGTATTGATTTTCATCAAACACAAGCTAAAATACCCGATCGAACCCTAGTTATTCATATGCGTTCGGGTGATATTTTCCGTGAAAAGCCTCATCGAGGATTGACACAGCCCCCACTCAGCTTCTATCTCAAAGTTATTGAAAATTCTCAGCCTCAAAGCATTTTAATTGTAACGCAAGATACTTTAAATCCTTGTATCGATCGACTCAAACAGCTTTTTCCCGACCAGGTCGAAATCCAGTCTTCTTCACTTCCAAATGATATTGGCACAATTTTACTTGCTCAGAACCTCGTCCTGTCTCATAGCACCTTTGCGCTCGGCTTGGCTTTTGCTGCTCCACACCTAAAACATTTATATTTACCCAGATTAAAAGTGCGGCTTAGTTACGAGAGAGTTAAGTTTTGGCCGGCTCTAACTCAGCTTTTTTATCAGGGAGATCGTCCAATTCAAAAAGGAGCCAAAGATCTAGACTTCAAGCTCACCTCTGCCCTAATTAAAAATTATATCCAAGTCGGAAACTGGAGAAACGAAGTGCAGCAGCAACAGGTGATGCTCGAACATCCTATAGAAAACGTTGTGCTTCAGCGTTGGAATTAAACTAGATGCGTCTAAATGCATCAATTCCGAACTCCAAAATTTAGATGAATACGAGCGACGATCTCGACGCTAATATCTCTTTTCTAACATCTCTGTTTTGCCAAGTTTCCAAGATCGCAGCCAGCGGATAACAGACAAGAGTCGGAGGTTGTCGCACTGCAAACCTTGAATAACGCTCGATCGATAACCCAACGGACTCGAGTCGGTATTGCTTCTCCGGCGCAATGCTTCGATCTCCAAGCGTTGTCTGTAGAACAGATCGAGAAGCCTCTCGCTCTCAAGCGTCGATACGGAAATCCGTATCCCTCGGTGACGGCGATCCACCAAGGGCATTTGCCCTCGATCGCCGAAGATCGATAGTTAAGCAATCTTGATGTAACTGAGCTGGTAGCAATGACCGTCCTCGAGAAAGGCAATATCACAATCCATACCGAGAACATCTTCCCGATTATTAAGAAATCTCTCTACTCCGCACACGAGATTTTCTTACGGGAACTCGTATCCAACGCGGTAGATGCCATCGAGAAGTTAAAAATGGTGGCATTTGCTGGGGAATACGACGGTGACACGGACAATCCTAAAATTACCATTACCGTCGATAAGGATAAGAAAACCCTATCGATCGGCGACAACGGTATTGGCATGACTGCCGAAGAGGTGAAAAAATATATCAACCAAGTTGCCTTTTCCAGTGCCGAAGAATTCGTGCAAAAATACCAAGGCGGCGCAGACCAGCCGATTATCGGACACTTCGGTCTCGGCTTTTATTCGTCCTTCATTGTCGCCAAAACGGTTGAAATCGACACGCTGTCTTATAAAGAAGGTGCGCAAGCCGTTCACTGGATCTGTGACGGATCGCCGGAATTCGAGTTAACAGATTCCAATCGAACGGAACAGGGAACGACGATTACGCTGACGCTCCAAGATGAAGAAATCGAATACTTAGAAAGCGCTCGCATTCGCCAACTGGTGAAAACTTACTGCGACTTCATGCCGGTTCCCATCGAATTCGAGGAAGAAGTCATCAACCGTCAGAAAGCACCCTGGCGACAGTCGCCCAGCGAACTCACTGAAGAAGATTACTTAGATTTTTACCGCTATCTCTATCCGTTTCAAGACGAGCCGCTGCTGTGGGTTCACCTGAAAACGGACTATCCGTTCGACATTAACGGAATTCTCTATTTCCCTAAACTCAAGCCGGATGTTGACGTAACTCAGGGCAATATTAAACTGTTCTGCAATCAGGTTTTTGTCAGCGACCACTGCGAAGATATCGTTCCCAAATTCTTGATGCCGATGCGGGGGATTATCGACAGTCCTGACATTCCCCTCAACGTGTCTCGTTCGGCACTACAGGTCGATCGAAAGGTTCGCAAGATTGCCGACTTCATCGCGAAAAAAGTCGCCGATCGACTCAAAGGACTCTACAAGGAAGAACCGGCGAAATACGTCCAATGCTGGCAGGATTTGGGAACCTTCGTCAAGTTCGGTTACATCAACGACGAGAAGTTTAAAAAGCACGTCGAGGATTTGATGATCTACCGTACCACTGCCAAGTTGGGTGGCAGCAGCGAGGACGAACCGTCGGTGCAAGTGGAGACGGAAGGTGGCGACGCTTGGCAAGACGTTTCGGTGAAGGGTGGACTCGTCTACGACGGCCAATCCTACACGACTCTCGACGAATACCTCGAGCGGAATCAAAAACAGCACGAAAACCGGGTTTACTACTGCACCGATGCGGCGACGCAAGCTACCTATGTGGAACTGCACCAGAGTCAGGGATTGGAAGTGCTGTATCTCGATTCGTTCATCGACACTCACTTTATTGGGTATCTCGAGCGAGATCGATCGGAGGTTAAATTCTCGCGGGTGGACTCGGAACTCGACGAAAATCTCGTCAGCCAGGATAAAGATACGGAAATTGTCGATCCCAAGACGAACCAAACCCGCAGCGAACAGATTAAAGCGTTGTTCGAGCAGGCGTTGAACAATCCCAAACTGACGATTCGCACCGAAGCGCTCAAATCCGACGATCCGGCGGGAACCCCTCCGGCGATGGTGTTACTTCCCGAAGCGTTGCGTCGCCTGCGGGATATGACGGCGTTGCTGCAACAGGAAAAAGCTGATTTCCCCGAGGAACACGTTTTAGTGGTGAATACGGCACACCCGATGATTCAGAATTTAGCGGCGCTAAGTCAAGGATCGATCGTGGGAGTGGAAGGTGCGTCACCGTCAGCGGAACTGACAAACCTCATCTGTCATCACGTTTACGATTTGGCGTTGATGTCCCAAAAAGGCTTCGATGCAGAGGGAATGAAACAATTCGTAACTCGATCGAGCCAAGTGTTGACGCAATTAACCGATAAGGCCAAGTAGCACCTTTCCCGAGATTTCTCTGGGTAAAGGCGTGAAAGTAAAGGTGTAAAATTCACACTCTCCCCCTCGGGCAAGATTGGGCGCCTTTAGTCCGCGTTTGACTCAATCTCGCGACCCTGTAGAGACGTGCTGAGGACGTGCGTTTCTACAGGTTTTTTTCGGTAACATACGGGGAAGGACTTTCTCACACCACTCATCGGGACTATGTCACATCCGCTCTACGTTGCATTTATTTGGCACCAACACCAACCGCTTTACAAAAGTCGTGCAGCGAGTACCCCCGACTCAGAGCAGTATCGTCTTCCGTGGGTGCGACTTCATGGGACGAAAGACTATCTCGACCTAGTTTTGATGTTGGAGAAGTTCCCGACGTTGCATCAGACGGTGAATTTAGTTCCGTCGCTGATTTTGCAACTCGACGATTATGTTGAGGGAAAAGCCCTCGATCCCTATCTAAAACTGCTGATCTCGCCGCTCGATCGACTGGAATTCAAAGACAAACACTTCATTCTCGAACGGTTCTTCGACGCGAACCACCACACCCTGATCGATCCCCATCCTCGCTATCGAGAACTGTTCGAGCAGCGTCATGAGAAGGGCATTGCTTGGTGTTTGGAACACTGGCAGGATGCCGATTACGGGGATTTGTTGGCGTGGCATAATTTGGCGTGGATCGATCCGCTGTTTTGGGACGATCCCGATATCGCTCGGTGGTTGGAAAAGGGCAGAGATTTTACGCTGAGCGATCGACAGCGAATTTTGTCCAAGCAACGAGAGATTATCGCTCGTATCGTCCCGCAACATCGGAAAATGCAGGAGTCGGGACAGTTAGAGGTGATGACGAGTCCTTACACTCACCCGATTTTGCCCCTGTTAGCCGATACGAATTCGGGGCGCGTAGCCGTTCCAGATATGGCACTTCCGCAAAATCGTTTTTTGTGGCAAGGGGATATTTCGCAACATTTGCATCGCGCTTGGAAGCTCTATTGCGAGCGATTCGGACAGGAACCGCGCGGGTTGTGGCCGTCGGAACAGTCGGTGAGTCCGACGATTTTACCGGATATTGCCAAGCAGGGATTTAACTGGATTTGTTCGGACGAGGCGGTTCTCGGTTGGACGCTGCGTCACTTCTTCCATCGCGACAGTACGGGGAACGTGTTAGAACCCGAGTTGTTGTACCGTCCTTATCGGCTGCATACGTCGGCGGGGGATCTGTCGATCGTGTTCCGCGATCACCGTCTGTCCGATCTCATCGGTTTTACTTACGGTGCGATGAATCCTAAGGAAGCAGCGGCGGATTTGGTAGGACATTTGACTTCGATCGCTCGATCGTTGAAATCCCATCAAGATGAAGGAACGTTAGAACGGCCTTGGCTGGTGACGATCGCCCTCGACGGCGAAAACTGTTGGGAGTTTTATCAGCAAGATGGGAAACCGTTCTTAGAGGCGCTTTATCGAACGCTCAGCCATCATCACGGTTTGAAGTTGGTGACGGTGTCAGAATTCCTCGATCGATTCCCGCCGACGGAAACTCTCCCCAGCGAGAAACTGCACAGTGGCTCTTGGGTTGATGGCAGTTTTACCACTTGGATTGGCGATCCGGTGAAAAATAAAGCTTGGGATCTGCTCTATCACGCGCGTCAAACCTTGGCGAAACACCCGGAAGCCACAGAAGAAGTCAACCCCGAAGCGTGGGAAGCCTTGTATGCAGCAGAAGGTTCGGATTGGTTCTGGTGGTTTGGGGAAGGTCACAGTTCCGAACACGATGCGATTTTCGATCGACTGTTTCGAGAGCACCTCGCCGCACTCTATCACGCGCTGAACGAACCGATTCCCGAGGCTGTTCAACATCCCCTGGAAGCGCATGACAAGAAAGGGGATATGCGTCCGCAGAGTTTTATTCATCCCATTATCGATGGGGTGGGAGACGAACACGACTGGGATCGTGCCGGACGCATTGAAGTCGGAGGCGCACGAGGTACCATGCACCGCAGTAGTCCCGTTCAACGGCTTTGGTACGGGTTAGATCACTTGAATTTCTATTTGCGCCTCGATTTTAAGGCGGGAACGGAACCGGGAAAAAACTGTCCGTCAGAATTGCACCTGTTGTGGTACTACCCCAATCGTCCGATGCCCACGAGTCCAGCCCCCTTGTACGATTTGCCCGATAAAGCACCGTTGAATTATCGTTTTGCGACACATTTAGAGGTCGATTTGATCGGTGAGTCGTTTCAAATGAAGCAGGCGACGGTGGACGATCGATGGCGTATTAGCAACAGTCGCGTAAAGGTTGCAATTGATAAGTGTTTGGAAATCGCGGTGCCTTGGGTCGATTTGCCAACCGAACCGGATTGGAATTTACATTTGATTGCCGTCCTGGCAGAGGATGAGAAGTTTCACGATTACATTCCCGAGGAGGGGTTGATTCCGTTAGAAATGCCGTAATTCGGAAAGGAGAAATCGGGGGGCGGTGAGAATCCGTCCCGATTTTTTGCAATCGTTTTTTGACGGCGATCTTCCTGAATGAATTGCCGATAAGATTGTGCCGATTTTCTCCCTCGATCGATTGATTGTCGCTACCCGAAAATCAATCGATTTGCCAATGGTTCCTAAACTCGGCGTTCTTTCAAGTTGCTACAAACGATCGATCTACAACAATTTAAGATCGAGATCTCCATGGCTAACGATTGAGGTCAGAAACGGACATACATCTTTCGGAAAAGCCCCAGCGGCCCGTCCGTCTGCTGCACTGAAGGGTTAGATACAGAAAAAATGCTGTCCCATCGTTTTTAAATCGTTTTCAAACAATTGTACGCAGTTGTAAAGCCGCATCATTGAGATGATGTGTTCCCTCCTTCACCTGACTAATACCACTAGCGGTCTCTTGAGCGGTTTGATTCAGGTGGGCCATAGCCGTCAGTATCTGTTGAATCGCAGCTGCTTGCTCCTTAGCATTGAAGGAAATTTGTTGACTGTTGAGTGCCACGTTATTGACAGCATCTGTGACACCTGAAAAAGCTCGGGCCGTCTCTTCTGTAATGCGCACGCTCTCCTTCACCGTCTTTGTTCCTTCATCGGTGGCCGAGATCGTCGTATCGAGTGCAGTTTGGATGTCCTCGACCAGATCGTTAATTTTCTCTGCCGAGTTTTTGCTTCGATCGGCGAGCTTACGAATTTCACCCGATACAACGGCAAAACCCTTACCATGTTCGCCCGCTCGCACTGCTTCTACAGCCGCATTGAGGGCTAACATATTGGTTTGGTTTGCCAAGTCACTCACCAAGCTAGAAATGTTGCCAATCTGGCTAGTCTGTTCGCTCAAACGCAGGATTTGGTCTGCAATCGCAACGACTTTATCCTGTAAAGTTGCCATCCCTTGAAGCGTCCGCTCGACTGCTTGGATTCCCCCTTCTGAGAGATTCAGGGCTTCTTTCGCCCCAGCAGCTGCAGCTTCTGCCTGTTGCGCAGATTGTCGAGAAGAAGCTCCTAACTCATCCATTGTTGTACTGGTTTCACTGGCAACAGCAGCCTGTTGTTGAGCAATCCGTTCCTGCTGCTCCACACTCGCGGCAATTTCGCTGGAAGAACTGTTGATTTGATTCGCAGTTAGAGTAATCGGCTGAATGACTTCACGACCGATAAAGATGAGAACGAGAAGGCTCAACATGATAGCGCTAAACGTTCCTCCCACACTGACTAAAGTCGCCAGTCGAGTAACATCTTCCATCTCAGAAGTGCGCTCGATTAATAATCTTTCTTCTATCTGGATCGCCGCATCAATGGCCGCTCGAACCTCATCCATTTTGCGTTTGCCTTCTCCCGTTGCAAATTGAGCCGCAAGTTCTTCCTCTTTACCCTCCCGCTTGAGCTGAATCCTCAATTCTAGTTCCTCAAGTTTGAGGTCGATCAGTTGTTGTAATGTGTCAAGATTTTCCTGTTGAATTGGGTTGTCGCTGGTTAGCTCTCGAATCTTCGCAACTAGACTATTGACATCTTCTCTTCCCTGGGTGTAAGGTTCCAGAAAATTCTCGCGAGCGGTCACCAGAAAACCCCGTTGTCCAGTTTCGGTATCCACCACAGACTTTTCCAGATCTTTTAGGTTGCCGATAACATTATATGTATGGCTGACCCAGCCGTTGGTTTCATTCAGTTTCTTCATCGTCGCCCAAGAGATGACTCCAATTGCCGCCATAAGTGTTAGGGTAATACCAAAGCCAATCCGTATTACCGGTTCGAGTTTTATTTTGCGTGCCATTGCTTCATTTTGAATTGAGGATATACACTATAGAACCCCCCTCATAATGACGACTATAGCAGATTTAACTGATTTTCAAGAGCCAATTTTGTAAACAAAACAATAAGATATATTGATTTTTTAAAATAGGCAATAGAGTCCAAGATTTTAAAATCAATCAACAGAAGAGCAACACTTTGATTGTTTTTTTGTTGATTTCGATGCTCGAGAAACAAAAAAAGTATCGATCTCCTATGCTTAACTATGCAATTTTTTGTTTTTGAACGGAATATTGCCGCAAAAATTCTTGAATGGCTCTCTTGGAATTGTGGTGTAATTGGGTTGATTGCGATACCAAGATCGGCGTAGGGGCGAACGGCCGTTCGCCAAAGATTTTGCAACGTCATAAACTCTACTTATTTCCCTAACTCTAACGAGAATTCTTGAATTTGCAAAAAATCACAAAAGAAACCAAGAAGCGCCGATTCAAAAAGTCAATCTTTTGTTACCAAACACTCGTCAGGCATTGAGACTGTAAAGCCTGTCGTTGTTTTTAAAACTCAAGATCGGCAAATTGATTACAGCGCTTTCAATTTTTTAAAACAGGGGTTGTTTTGGGAAAAGACTTCACTGGTAATGGAAAGAATACGGTCGGTTTTGTCAGCCAGTGACGAAGCCAAGACTTTCAGCCAAAACGGTTATTGCTTTGCGATCGTGCTTCCTCGCCAGAAGCCGCTCCTCTAATATTAGAAGAACGATCGACGCTGCCACATCGCCATCGGAAGCGGAGCTTGGGGATGTTCGGGCCTAGTATGAGGCTTAGTGGTGGACACGACACTCCTGCTGGAATTGGGAATTTTACCGAGATCGGCGAGCGAAACGATCCTAGCTCGATCGATTTGGCACAATAGAACTATCGGTCAACGTCCCCGATCGTCTTCAGATCGTGTCGAAATTCGAGACTTTGGCGTATACCAACTGTGTGGTGGAGGTTGCACCGGTTCGGACAGTGGTTCGATCGAACGGCAAAACGCCTCTCCGTGTTGCTCCCACTTATCCGAGTCTCGACATCCCGAGATCGTTACTTACAGATCTCCTTCACGATCTACGCGATTAAATCCCGATAATCTTGCAGTTTTGCACGATCCCGACGGGAAGGTTAATATAAATTAACATAGACGCTCATAAAACCGAAAAAAACCGCCCATAAGAACGAGGAGGAATAGCCCCGGTGAACAAACGGTGGAGAAATGCAGGGTTGTACGCACTGTTGGCGATCGTCGTTATCGCGTTAGCGACGGCGTTCTTCGACCAACAGCCCCAAGCCCGAAAAACAGCAAAATACAGCGATTTTATCCATGCGGTCGAATCCGGCGAAGTTGAAGGAACGGTGAACTTGAGTGCAGATCGCACTCAAGCAATCTACACCGATCCTGATGGTAGCGGTAAAGTCGTCGTGAACCTGCCCAACGATCCTCAACTGATCGATATCCTCACCGATAACGGTTTAGACGTTCGGGTCACGCCACAAAGCGACGATGGCTTCTGGTTCCGGGCGCTCAGCAGCTTGTTCTTCCCGATCTTGTTGCTCGTCGGTTTGTTTTTCCTGTTGCGCCGCGCTCAAGCCGGGCCGGGAAGCCAAGCGATGAACTTCGGCAAGTCGAAAGCACGGGTGCAAATGGAACCCCAAACTCAAGTCACTTTCGGGGATGTGGCAGGTATCGAACAAGCCAAACTCGAACTGACTGAGGTGGTAGACTTCCTGAAAAACGCCGATCGATTCACGGCTGTCGGTGCGAAAATCCCCAAAGGGGTGCTGCTCGTCGGACCGCCGGGAACGGGTAAAACGCTGTTAGCGCGTGCCGTGGCTGGGGAAGCTGGCGTTCCCTTCTTTTCTATCTCCGGTTCTGAATTTGTGGAGATGTTTGTCGGGGTTGGTGCTTCTCGCGTCCGCGACTTGTTCGAGCAAGCCAAACAAAACGCCCCTTGTATCGTCTTCATTGACGAGATCGATGCCGTTGGTCGCCAGCGGGGTGCTGGGTTAGGCGGTGGTAACGACGAACGGGAACAAACCCTCAACCAACTTCTGACGGAAATGGACGGGTTTGAAGGCAACACCGGTATTATCATTATTGCTGCGACGAACCGTCCCGACGTGCTGGATGCGGCTTTGATGCGTCCCGGCCGCTTCGATCGACAAGTGGTCGTCGATCGACCCGATTATGCCGGACGCCTGGAAATCCTGAACGTTCACGCTCGCGGCAAAACCCTTTCCAAAGATGTGGATTTGGAAAAAATTGCCCGTCGTACACCTGGGTTTACGGGTGCTGACTTGTCCAATTTGCTCAACGAGGCGGCGATTCTGGCAGCACGGCGCAACTTGACGGAAATCTCGATGGATGAGGTGAACGACGCGATCGATCGCGTTCTCGCAGGTCCCGAGAAGAAAGACCGCGTCATGAGCGAGAAACGCAAAACCCTCGTTGCCTATCACGAAGCCGGACACGCCCTCGTCGGTGCGCTGATGCCCGATTACGACCCGGTGCAAAAAATCAGCATCATCCCTCGCGGTGCTGCGGGGGGTTTGACGTGGTTCACGCCGAGTGAAGATCGCATGGATTCGGGTCTGTACTCGCGTTCGTACCTGCAAAACCAAATGGCCGTTGCCCTTGGCGGTCGCATTGCTGAAGAAATCGTCTTCGGTGAAGAAGAAGTGACCACGGGTGCGTCGAACGATTTGCAACAGGTCGCTCGGGTCGCACGTCAGATGGTGACGCGCTTCGGAATGAGCGATCGATTGGGCCCTGTCGCCCTCGGCCGTCAGCAGGGCAATATGTTCCTCGGTCGCGAAATCGCTGCCGAACGGGACTTTTCGGAAGAGACAGCCGCCGCCATTGACGAAGAGGTGAGCAAGTTAGTTGACGAAGCTTACACTCGCGCCAAACAGGTGCTGCTCGGAAATCGCTCGGTTCTCGATCGACTGGCGGATATGTTAGTCGAGAAAGAAACCGTCGATGCAGATGAACTTCAAGACCTCTTGGCTGAAAGTGACGTGAAAATGGCAGCAATTGTTTAGAGGTGAGATCTAAGCCCTGAGTCAAATGTTCTGTAAGAACACAAGAAATTCGACCTTCGTTTCTTGCAGAAGATATCTAAAGTGAACTTGATTTTCGATCGGGGAGGTTCCAGACAATAGGAATCGCCCCGATTTGATAGGAGAGGGATAATTTCGGGTTCGAGTCGATCTCAAACAAAAGTCGGTTTTCCTCGGTACGATTTTCACAGACGAGCCGTCTGTTCTCGGTAGTGGGAAACCATCGATCCGAAATCCACTTCTCAAATCAGTGAATAAAATTGCCCCCGTAGAGTCCTTGCATGCAAGGACTCTACGGGGTTTCAGTCGAACGGACAAAAACACCCTTTCGGAATCCGATTCCGTATGATTTGAGAAAGACCGAGAACGAAACTAATAGCTTCCCGATGCTGAAGCTCGATATTCGCTAGTTGTAAAAGTTGACCAGTTCCCCGAGTCCGCTGACTTTCACGCCTTCACCGACGGCTGCCATATTCCAACCACCGTTATGTCGGTAAATTTCGGCGACGATCGTGCCGGTCATCCCTTGGTATTCAGTACCGGATAGATCGTAGCGGGCGAGTTCTTTCTGGTTCGATCGATCGACCAGACGAATAAAGGCGTTTTGAACTTGTCCGAAATCTTGTTTTCGCTTGACACAATCGTAAATGTTAACCGTGAAGATAAGCGTTGTAATTTCTGAGGGGATTTTAGATAAGTCGATGGTGATTTGTTCGTCGTCTCCTTCTCCGGCTCCGGTTAGGTTGTCCCCCAGATGCTCGATCGAACCGGAGTGGTGGGTGAGATTGCCAAAGTAAACGACATTGCCTAAATCTTCAACTTTGCCGTTACGATCGAGACAAATGACGGACGCATCTAAGTCAATGTCTTGAGCTTTAGTGAAATTGTCCGAGGAAGCCTTCTTCGAGCGATCGACGACATCCCATCCGAGTCCGCACAGAAGTTGGGTTAGTCCTGGCGATGCTTCGGCAAGAGAAATACTTTCTCCTTTATGCAGCTGAATTCCCATGATTGTGACCTCTTTGCTGTAGCAATCGAGTCGTGAAGCCCTATCTTTCATTAAACCAGTTTCGCTGGCCGGACGGAGAGCAGATAGGAAATTTCGATTCGATCGCGTTTAGAGCCAACGAGACGGAGATCGATTGGGTCTGGGAAACAAACGGGTGCAAACGAAATTTGCAATTCGATCGCCAAGTTCTATCCTGCCTCAAACCGGGTTGCCATCTATCCCAGGGGCGAGCTGACATCGTTAGCGTTTCAGAACCACTCGATGCCGTCTCGCAAACTGCATACAGAATCTGGTTCAGTCAATCCTCCGGGATATTCTCTCTCTCCTCATTTCGATCGGCAAGGACTCGACAGAATTTTGCACGATCTCGGGACACAGTCGGTCAACAAGCCGAGGCTAACAGAATGTCAGTTCAAATCGGGAGATTGCGATCGTATTGCCATATTTCCCCTCTCAAGAGGTGGAGAAAGCGCTCAAAGCACAATTCAAAATGTATTATCGGTCTACTAATCTCACCGTTCCCACAATTGCCGGTTTCCCGTAGAATTTCGTTCTGTTTCCTTCAATTTCGAGATCGATTTGCTCCTCGTATTTCGTTTGACCTTTAAAAGTACACGCAAACCCTTTTACATGACCGCGAAAACATCGATCGAGGGCCTCGAAAATCTGAGTCCTCGATTCCGAGGCGGCCAGGTCGAACATCGAATCGAGGGCAACGAGTTCTTCAAAAGAATAGTGAAAAATTTCTGCAAATCGAGGGTTGACATAGAGAAACTTACCGTTCGCGGTGACGATGTAAAGTCCAGTGAAAGCTAAATCCCCTGTCGAGGACGTTCGATCGTGTGTGGGAACGGTTGGCGTGTCCAGGGGAGTACTCACCTCATTGTCCGGTGGTAGCACTTCGCATCGCAGGTGGACGTTATCGAGGGCGAGCGCCACGACTTCCGCCAAGTTTTCGACATACTTCACGACCGATCTTTCGTTGAAATGTCCCGGTGCAGAGTGCATCAGTGTCAGCACGCCGAGCAGTCTTCGTCCTTTGGAAAGGGGAACGCACAACGCCGAACGCACTTGATAGGGTTCATAGGGCAAGGTCAACCATCGATCGTCCGTCAGTGTATCTTCTACGAGTCCGATACAGCGATGCTGAATCACCCAACCCGCCAGTCCGCGATCGAGAACTTGGCCGATCAGCGTGCGCTTCAACTCGCGCATCGTAGCCCCTCGTGCCAAAATACTTTCCGTGACGACCCCGTTGTCGTCGAGTAGAAAAATACTACTTTCTTCAGCCTCCGTCATCTGTCCGAACAGTTGCACCACAGTCAAACACGCCGATTTAATCGCGAGATGACCTTTCGATGCTTGTTGAGTCGCATTAATACGAGCGATCAGTTCGTGTTGCACGTCGATCGTCGTTTGCAAAGCTTGAAAATCTGTTAGCTCTCGCTCTAAGGCATCGAGTTGAGTCGTGCCGTCTTTTGGGGTTCGATCGGGATAGTTCATCTTAAACCTCGGGTATGTCTGCACCAACTGTTGTTCGCTCGTGCGAGGCACAAAGTTCGCCCCCACAGCGCAAACGAAAAACTTGGGAATACAAATTTATTTAAAGGACGATCGGGCGAGTTAAGCCGCCGTACTACAATATTACGGTTGTGATGCATTGATGGTGGATGTCGATCGAACGTTACACGCTCCCTGAAATGGGAGATCTTTGGACCGATCGTTATAAGTATCGGACTTGGTTACAGGTTGAAATTGCAGTTTGTGAAGCCCAAGCAGAATTGGGGTATATTCCGTCGGACGCAGTTGATGAAATTAAAGCGAAAGCTGACTTCGACCCCAAACGAATTCTCGAAATCGAGGCTGAAGTCCGCCATGACGTGATTGCTTTTCTGACGAACGTTAACGAGTACGTCGGCGAGGCGGGCCGCTACATCCACCTCGGAATGACGAGCTCGGATATGTTAGATACGGCGCTGGCTTTACAAATGGTTTCCAGCCTCGACGTTCTCCTCAAGCGCCTCGAAGATGCGATTCAAGCGATTCGCTATCAAGCACAACAGCATCGCAACACCGTGATGGTCGGACGATCTCACGGCATCCACGCGGAACCGATTACGTTTGGTTTTAAATTGGCGGGTTGGCTGGCGGAGATGTTGCGCCACCGAGATCGATTGGTGAACTTGCGAAAATATATCGCGGTTGGGAAGATTTCTGGTGCTGTCGGAACTTACGCCAACATCGACCCCCGCGTTGAAGCACTGGCGTGTCAGAAGTTAGGCTTGGAGCCGGATACTGCTTCGACACAGGTGATCTCTCGCGATCGACACGCGGAATTCGTACAGCATTTGGCGTTGTTATCCGCCTCCCTCGAACGCTTTTCTGTAGAAATTCGTAACCTCCAGCGCACAGACGTGCTGGAAGTCGAGGAATATTTCTCGAAGGGTCAAAAAGGCTCGTCGGCAATGCCCCACAAGCGCAATCCCATTCGATCGGAACGGCTTTCGGGGTTGGCGAGAATCGTGCGCGGCAATGCCGTTGCTGCGTTGGAAAACGTTGCGCTGTGGCACGAACGGGATATTTCGCACAGTTCCGTCGAACGGATGATCTTACCCGATTCCTGCACGGTGGTTCACTTCATGTTGCACGAGTTCACGGGTTTGATCAAACACTTGTTGGTGTATCCCGAGAACATGGTGCGAAATATGAACCTCTACGGGGGGGTGATTTTCAGTCAGCGCGTGTTGCTGGCTTTGGTGAATAAGGGATTGACGCGCGAGGACGCTTACGCCATCGTTCAATCCTGCGCTCACGAAGCCTGGAACCAACCTAACGGTGATTTCCGCAAGTTAATTACTCACGATCCCCGCGTGAAGCAACATCTCTCGATCGGGGAAATTGACGATTGCTTCGATCCCAAACATCACTTGCAGAACTTGGATGAAGTTTATCAACGCTTGAATATTTAAGCGTTAGCGAGATCCGGGTTCGTGCCATCAAATCGATCGAGAAAAGCACCGTAGAGCTCTGTTTTTTGAGGACTCTACGGGCTGTTAAGGTATTGATGAAAAACGGGTGTAGGAACAGCTTTAGAAATCGAGTGCATCTCAATTTCGTAGAATGACCCCTCTGCCTTCGGCACCTCCCCTTAGCCAGGGGAGGATGGGTGGGGTTTCGATCGCAGAAGTGAGATTTACCCTAGAAATCGGAGATTACATCCGTTCTAAGACTTGAATTCCTAACAACGACAGACCCTGTTTCAAGGTGCGGGCACTCAAATCGCATAACATCAAACGTGAAGTTCGGAACGGTTCCTCCGCTTGCAAGACTGAGCATCGATCGTAAAACTGGTTAAATTTCTGACTCAATTCAAACAAATATTGACACAGACGGTTCGGTAACAAATCAGCTGCAACTTCAGCGAGAATATCGGGTAAGCTCAGCAAGTGTTTTGCTAATACGAATTCAGAGTTTTCTCGGAGTTCGATCGAGACATTTTCGAGATTCTGAAAATCGATATTCCCCTTGCGACCGATCCCTTGAACGCGCACGTAGGCGTAAAGTAAATAAGGCGCGGTGTTGCCTTGCAGCGCAAGCATTTTGTCGTAACTAAAGATGTAGTTACTGGTACGGTTTTGACTGAGATCGGCGTATTTGACCGCACTGAGTCCAACCACGGTGGCGACGTGTTCGATGAAGTCTGCGTTTTCGTGGCGATCTTCTTCTTCGAGGCGTTTTTCCAAATCGAGACGAGATCGATCGATCGCCTCGTTGAGTAAATCCTTCAAACGAACCGTTTCACCCGATCTCGTTTTGAATTTCTTTCCGTCTTCCCCTTGTACTAAGCCAAACGGAACGTGAACGGCTTCTACATCTTCGGGTAGCAATCCGGCCCGTTTCGCCACTTGAAAAACTTGGTCGAAATGGGTACTTTGTCCCGCATCGACCACGTAGGCGATCCGTTTTGCACCGTCTTCGCGAATTCGATATCGCAAAGCGGCTAAGTCCGTTGTGGCGTAATTGTAGCCGCCGTCAGACTTTTGGATAATGAGGGGTTGAGGGTTGCCTTCTTTATTCTTGTAGCCTTCGAGAAAAACGCATTGCGCCCCTTGGTCTTCCACGAGCAACCCTTGTTTGTCTAAATCTTCGACCACTTGGGGTAATAGGTCGTTATAAAACGATTCGCCGCGTTCGGTAAGTTTGATATCGAGTCGATCGTAGATTTTTTGAAATTCACGTCGAGATTGTTCGCAAAGTAAGCCCCAGGCTTGATGAGTTTCGGGATCGCCAGATTGCAATGTAACGACTGTATTACGGGCAGTTGTTTGAAACTCGGCATCTTCATCGAAGCGAACTTTCGCTTTTTTATAAAATGCCACTAAATCGCCGATATCGAGTGCGTCAGGTTGGGTGAGTGCGTCGGGATAGGCTTCGCGCAGGTAGGTAATTAACATCCCAAATTGCGTTCCCCAGTCGCCGACGTGGTTGAGGCGCAGAACGTCGTGACCTTGGAATTCGAGAACGCGGGCGATCGCGTCGCCGACGATCGTCGATCGAAGGTGTCCCACGTGCATTTCTTTAGCAATGTTGGGACTGGAAAAATCGACGATGACTTTTTGCGGGTGTTCGACCGGTTCGACGCCGAGTCGATCGCTGGCGTACATCTGTTGGAGCTTCGATTGCAGAAATTGGGGTTTCAATCGCAGGTTGATGAAACCGGGGCCGGCGATTTCGGGGGGTTCGCAGAGGTCGGAAACCTCGAGTCGATCGATAATTTGTTGGGCGATGTCTCGGGGTTTTTGTTTGAGGCGTTTCGCCAAAGACATGGCGACGTTAGCTTGGTAATCGCCGAACTTGGGATTGTTGGTGGGGACGATGAGGGGATCGGTTCCCGCGAGATCGTCGCCGAATGCAGCAACGAGCGATCGATCGAACCGAGTACGAAGCTGTTCGAGGATGGAGGACATGGACGGTAGAGTATCGATTACAAATGTTTGGCCTTGAGTCGATCGAGCAAATCCTGTTGGATGTCTTCAACGAGGCGGTTTGCGTCGATACGTAGGAGTTTATGGCGCGGTTCGTAGTATTCGGTGATCGGAATCGTGCGCTGGTGGAATAGGTCGATTCGCCGTCGCACGATTTCGGGTGCGTCGTCTTCCCGAGATCGATCGAGCGATCGCTGCATCAGAATGGGAACGGGTGCATCTAACCAGATGGCCCAATCGAGTTCTTGGCCGAGATCGTGGAGCAGGAAATCGAGTTCTTCGGCTTGAAAGGCGGTGCGGGGATAGCCGTCGAGGAGCCAGCCGTCTCGAGCGTCTGCTTCCGTCAGACGATGGCGAATGAGTTCGATCGTAATCGGGTCGGGGACGAGTTCGCCTTTTTCAACGTAGGGAGCAGCTTGGCGGCCGAGTTCGGTATCTGTGGCAATGGCGTTACGAAAAATTTCCCCAGTGGCGATCCAGGGAATACTCAAGTTTTCGCACAACATCCTGCCTTGCGTGCCTTTTCCGGCACCGGGGCCGCCTAGAATGACCAGTCTCACAAATTCTCTCCTACGCTAGACGAATCCGAATATTTCCAAGGAATGTACGTCCCCGTCAAGTATACAATCGATTTCGCGACTCGATCGATGAGGGGCGTTCTCGCGATATCCTAATATGTTCGTGGGTCTTTTCTCGAAACACTCTTGTAGCCGTGATTAAAAACGATACCTGGATTTCTCAGAAAGCGGCAGAGGGGATGATTGCCCCCTTTGAACCGAAACAAATTCGCCGCGTTAACGATCTTCCCGTTATTTCCTACGGGTTGAGCAGTTTTGGATACGACATTCGCTTATCGCCAGCGGAGTTCCGAATTTTTCGCCACATTCCCGGAACGGTGGTCGATCCGAAAAATTTCAACCCTGAAAATTTAGAGCCAACCAAGCTCTCGACAGATGAAAACGGTACGTATTTCGTACTTCCCGCTCATTCCTATGGGTTGGGGGTTGCTCTGGAAAAACTGGATATTCCCGATACAATTACAGTGATTTGTATTGGCAAAAGCACTTATGCACGATGTGGGATTATTGCGAATTTGACCCCGGCTGAGGCGGCGTGGAAAGGTCATTTAACCCTCGAGTTTTCTAATTCGTCGAGTGCAGATTGTCGAATTTATGCGAATGAGGGTGTGGTGCAGCTCCTCTTTTTTGAGGGCGAGCCTTGTTCGGTCAGTTATGAGGATCGTCGCGGGAAATATCAGGATCAAGGTGAACGGGTGACGCTGGCACGGGTTTGATGGGTGTTAACTCGTCATAATTTTGCGCGGAGGGGTGGGTGTTTGAGGGCGGGGGCATGAAAAATGGGCTGGATGGCTGATGGGGCATGGGTTTGGAGAGATCGACCTTAAAAGGCGATCCGCGCAACTGCTGAAATGCTTGTGGGACAAGGGTTCTCGCAGTTCTGCAAGCGAGCGAGAATTGTGTTTTTCGCTCGATCGATGCTATTATCAGGGGTGTCCGCGCAACTGCACATTGAAAACTGCATAGGAACAGGTTTTCAGATCGAGAAGTCTAAATCCGATAAAATCCCTTTTAGGATTTATTATCTTTTTAAATTAGGTCAGCAAGCCTCTGACCTCGTCTAAATCCGATAAAATCCCTTTTAGGATTTATTATATCACTGGAGACTTCTCCCTCTATTGGGTTCCTAGTCTAAATCCGATAAAATCCCTTTTAGGATTTATTATAAAAGATTTTTAGATGAGGAATAGTCAGCGAGTTGATCTGCTGGAGCGTCTAAATCCGATAAAATCCCTTTTAGGATTTATTATATCTTCATACCAATTAATATAAACATTTAGGATACGGTCTAAATCCGATAAAATCCCTTTTAGGATTTATTATGCAGTTTCTTATGGAAGAAAGGGTGATTCAATCTATCGTCTAAATCCGATAAAATCCCTTTTAGGATTTATTATATTTGAGAAGCTATGTCAGGGATTTCGACATCTAATTGTCTAAATCCGATAAAATCCCTTTTAGGATTTATTATCTGCAACCTAGAAAAATAAATGTCTTATTTAGAAGTCTAAATCCGATAAAATCCCTTTTAGGATTTATTATTTCGCCGGGAGAGCCGTTGGCGGTGTGGCGGACGAAGTCTAAATCCGATAAAATCCCTTTTAGGATTTATTATGACCGACCGACAGGCGATCGCGATTCAACTCAGCGTCTAAATCCGATAAAATCCCTTTTAGGATTTATTATTTGTGTTTTTACTTTTGTTAGATTAGGGTTTATAACTCGTCTAAATCCGATAAAATCCCTTTTAGGATTTATTATTGGACATCTCGGCTTTAAGGTAATCATTGACTCTTGTCTAAATCCGATAAAATCCCTTTTAGGATTTATTATTGCAAGATAAAGGACATTAAAGATCCTCAAAACCGCGTCTAAATCCGATAAAATCCCTTTTAGGATTTATTATGAAAAACCGTGGTTCAATCATCACTTTCCTCTTCTTGTCTAAATCCGATAAAATCCCTTTTAGGATTTATTATTGTGCTATGACATGTGCTATCTTTTTCTTACCCTTGAAAAGCTGATTGTCTAAATCCGATAAAATCCCTTTTAGGATTTATTATTGTGCTATGACACCACTTCTCCTTAGTCTAAATCCGATAAAATCCCTTTTAGGGATTGAAACGTGAATAATAAAATATCATCCCATCAATGGTATCACGTCTAAATCCGATAAAATCCCTTTTAGGGATTGAAACAGTGTAATTACCGGGGGCGTTAGTAAGTACTGCCCCCTGTCTAAATCCGATAAAATCCCTTTTAGGGATTGAAACATGTGGTTGCAGTCTCCCATGATTCCAACTACAAAGTCTAAATCCGATAAAATCCCTTTTAGGGATTGAAACAAAAATGTAATTATCAGTGACGCTACGGCTAAAGGTCTAAATCCGATAAAATCCCTTTTAGGGATTGAAACACCCGGTTAGGTTGTGTCAAACTATGCTTGTCACAAGTCTAAATCCGATAAAATCCCTTTTAGGGATTGAAACATTACAACAGGTAGAGGATGGCCTGAGGGGGGATACGGGTCTAAATCCGATAAAATCCCTTTTAGGGATTGAAACTTCTAAATCAATCCCACTTGTACGCCAATCCATGAGTCTAAATCCGATAAAATCCCTTTTAGGGATTGAAACGGCAAACAACCTGTCAATACAGGGGAGCGACGCAAGGTAAGGTCTAAATCCGATAAAATCCCTTTTAGGGATTGAAACTAGCATAATTTCTACTAACATATACATAAGAACGTCTAAATCCGATAAAATCCCTTTTAGGGATTGAAACCTCTAGGCGGATAATGCACATCAGAGATCAAATCCCGTCTAAATTCGATAAAATCCCTTTTAGGGATTGAAACCTCAGGAGATGGGGGCTCAGCCTGTGTATTTGAGTCTAAATCCGATAAAATCCCTTTTAGGGATTGAAACCTTCCCTTTGTTTCTATACCCAATATAGATCGGTGTCTAAATCCGATAAAATCCCTTTTAGGGATTGAAACGCTCTACCTTAGAATCAAAAACTAATCCTTGTGAGGAAGAGTCTAAATCCGATAAAATCCCTTTTAGGGATTGAAACTTAGGTAATATTAAGAAGCTCTGCCATCATTGGAATGTCTAAATCCGATAAAATCCCTTTTAGGGATTGAAACTTTAGTTGCATCCATTTTTAGTCCTTCCCATTTAGTCTAAATCCGATAAAATCCCTTTTAGGGATTGAAACCCCACTTCCCGGTATTAAGGAGGGCATTCTTTACTTCGTCTAAATCCGATAAAATCCCTTTTAGGGATTGAAACTGGCAAGATTTCGATCGGGGATACACTCGGAACCTCGTCTAAATCCGATAAAATCCCTTTTAGGGATTGAAACTACAAATACTATAAGACTGTGTTACATTATATGTGTGTCTAAATCCGATAAAATCCCTTTTAGGGATTGAAACACTACAGTGGTAGGCAATTAAATATCATGGTTAAAGTCTAAATCCGATAAAATCCCTTTTAGGGATTGAAACAACGCCTTTTGGAAGGCGGCGGCAAAAGTAAACGAGTGTCTAAATCCGATAAAATCCCTTTTAGGGATTGAAACAAACCTTGGAAGGCTACACGATAACTTAAACCTTTAGTCTAAATCCGATAAAATCCCTTTTAGGGATTGAAACGTTAGACAGCTTGTCCTTGTTTCTTGTTTTTGCCCGTCTAAATCCGATAAAATCCCTTTTAGGGATTGAAACGAAAGATGCTCCAACTGTTCCTACTGACATCCCGCCTGTCTAAATCCGATAAAATCCCTTTTAGGGATTGAAACTTATAGTTATAAAAACTTATCTAACCCATAGGATAAAGTCTAAATCCGATAAAATCCCTTTTAGGGATTGAAACCTCGGATTTCACCGTTGTCTTTAAGTTTCACGAAACTGTCTAAATCCGATAAAATCCCTTTTAGGGATTGAAACACGTCAAGCATCACCATGTATTTCTTCTTACTGCTAGTCTAAATCCGATAAAATCCCTTTTAGGGATTGAAACATATTCCTAAAGGATACATAAAATTAAACTATAAAGTCTAAATCCGATAAAATCCCTTTTAGGGATTGAAACTAGTAGCTACGAAGATTTAGATTCAGCTTATGAAAGTCTAAATCCGATAAAATCCCTTTTAGGGATTGAAACTGTTGCCTGATAATCTTCAATAGCCTTTTTAATCCTGTCTAAATCCGATAAAATCCCTTTTAGGGATTGAAACCTTTTTCTGTTTCACCTTCCACCCATCTTTTCCTGTCTAAATCCGATAAAATCCCTTTTAGGGATTGAAACGAGCCATAGCGTGGCTGTGGGCGACTCCATTGAAAGTCTAAATCCGATAAAATCCCTTTTAGGGATTGAAACCCTTTATTTTGGTTCTAGAAATAATACCTATTGCATTAGTGTCTAAATCCGATAAAATCCCTTTTAGGGATTGAAACTCATTTTCTGGAATTAAGTACATATTGGATTACTGTCTAAATCCGATAAAATCCCTTTTAGGGATTGAAACATGTATTTAATAAGTGTGGCTAATAGGTTAAATAAAGTCTAAATCCGATAAAATCCCTTTTAGGGATTGAAACTCAATAGTTGGATCGTAACTGTAATCTATTCTATAGTGTCTAAATCCGATAAAATCCCTTTTAGGGATTGAAACACGGGAAGTTGCATTTTTTCCGCCCATTCGTTTACGTCTAAATCCGATAAAATCCCTTTTAGGGATTGAAACATGATGAGGTGGATTTTCAATCATTAGATGGTGCGGGTTGTCTAAATCCGATAAAATCCCTTTTAGGGATTGAAACCTGACGGGGTAGCTAACAGGTTATTCAATGCAAAGTCTAAATCCGATAAAATCCCTTTTAGGGATTGAAACATTATTGCCCTATTTCTAGGTAAAATATCTTGTAGAGTCTAAATCCGATAAAATCCCTTTTAGGGATTGAAACCAATAGACTAATTATTGTTATTGTAACATTGACAAGTCTAAATCCGATAAAATCCCTTTTAGGGATTGAAACGGCATCGTCAGCTACTACTTCTCTCCAAAGGTATCGTCTAAATCCGATAAAATCCCTTTTAGGGATTGAAACCTCAAGACCTAGTATAGTTAGATTAACCGATTCAGTGTCTAAATCCGATAAAATCCCTTTTAGGGATTGAAACACTATCCCCAAGCATCCGAAATACAGAGAGCATAGTCTAAATCCGATAAAATCCCTTTTAGGGATTGAAACAGCTGTGATAGTATAATCTTCACCCAGAGGATACCAAGTCTAAATCCGATAAAATCCCTTTTAGGGATTGAAACTGAATCAAGTTGGAATTCTTGCCAAAACCCTGTATAGTCTAAATCCGATAAAATCCCTTTTAGGGATTGAAACCTAGATTTACGAATGCTTCCTCTTGGTAGACGTGTCTAAATCCGATAAAATCCCTTTTAGGGATTGAAACTTTGCATCGCGAAGTTAAGAGATACTCTGACGATGTCTAAATCCGATAAAATCCCTTTTAGGGATTGAAACCTCTTAGAGTTAATAGATACTGATGAAAAATTGGGTCTAAATCCGATAAAATCCCTTTTAGGGATTGAAACCTGGTGGAGGTTGCGGATAGTCGATATCAATCCCTGTCTAAATCCGATAAAATCCCTTTTAGGGATTGAAACATAAGCGATCATGTCCTCTAAGCTACTGTAAATGGCTTGTCTAAATCCGATAAAATCCCTTTTAGGGATTGAAACTTGAGTCAATTCCTTAAGAAAGTTCAAACACCTGGAACGTCTAAATCCGATAAAATCCCTTTTAGGGATTGAAACTATAAAGATGATAGATACTTTAATGATGTCTTAAAGTCTAAATCCGATAAAATCCCTTTTAGGGATTGAAACATCGACGATGTCGATCCGTGGACTTTGGAAGTGTCGGTGTCTAAATCCGATAAAATCCCTTTTAGGGATTGAAACCTCTCTCGCCACCACACTTGGGGACGCTTACATCGTTCCTCAAGTCTAAATCCGATAAAATCCCTTTTAGGGATTGAAACCCTTCAATTGACGAAGACCCCTCCCAACAGACCCCGTCTAAATCCGATAAAATCCCTTTTAGGGATTGAAACCGATACTTTTTCGAGGTTCTCCCCGAAAGCGTTGGTCTAAATCCGATAAAATCCCTTTTAGGGATTGAAACATGTAAAGTTGGGTTGACACCCTGATGAGGGCTTGAGTCTAAATCCGATAAAATCCCTTTTAGGGATTGAAACTTTGTATCCAAAATAGATCGGTATAGGGAGGTTGTCAAGTCTAAATCCGATAAAATCCCTTTTAGGGATTGAAACATCTATGTCCATTTTTTGTACCCGTCTCCTTTGTTTAGTCTAAATCCGATAAAATCCCTTTTAGGGATTGAAACAAGTTAGAAATACTTTATGGTTCTTTGACTTAAACGTCTAAATCCGATAAAATCCCTTTTAGGGATTGAAACGTGATGATTTTCTTAGTCATGGTTGTTTCCTTTTCTTGTCTAAATCCGATAAAATCCCTTTTAGGGATTGAAACAAACATCTGTTTAACAAAAATTTAATATTAATCATGTCTAAATCCGATAAAATCCCTTTTAGGGATTGAAACATGGATAGATAAGATAAACTCTTCATCCATATTTGTCTAAATCCGATAAAATCCCTTTTAGGGATTGAAACTGGCGGTAAGTATTTCGATTCTTTTCTTAGGAGTAAGTCTAAATCCGATAAAATCCCTTTTAGGGATTGAAACTCCCACAGGTTCCGGCAAGACGTTTATGTTTTGCCAAAGTCTAAATCCGATAAAATCCCTTTTAGGGATTGAAACATTCGTGAATCTCAGATTTACTATAGCAAGTATAAGGAAGTCTAAATCCGATAAAATCCCTTTTAGGGATTGAAACTTATATGGCTACTATTGGACACAAATCAGAATTGTGTCTAAATCCGATAAAATCCCTTTTAGAGATTGAAACCCCGTCTCTTCACGGTGACAGATTGGGTCTAGAGTCTAAATCCGATAAAATCCCTTTTAGGGATTGAAACGGGTCTGGTCTCCTCTACCCCGATGACTGATTAAATGTCTAAATCCGATAAAATCCCTTTTAGGGATTGAAACACCTTCCCCTACATCTGGGATATCTTCTAATAGTGTCTAAATCCGATAAAATCCCTTTTAGGGATTGAAACAGAAAAGGAAAAATACTCACCTACTTCTAAATCCTCGTCTAAATCCGATAAAATCCCTTTTAGGGATTGAAACAACAATTAGAATCATGGCGACTGCGATACTCATAGTCTAAATCCGATAAAATCCCTTTTAGGGATTGAAACGTGGTGTCGTCGTCGTGGTTTCCGGTGTGTTTCCAGTCTAAATCCGATAAAATCCCTTTTAGGGATTGAAACCGATCACCCTATCGCTCAAGGGCGGTGTGGTGTGTCTAAATCCGATAAAATCCCTTTTAGGGATTGAAACAATAAGCACGAAGTCGCCATCGGGGAGTCGGGTAACAAGTCTAAATCCGATAAAATCCCTTTTAGGGATTGAAACTTAAATAACCGTAAGCGCGCCAGCACTCACGATAAGGTCTAAATCCGATAAAATCCCTTTTAGGGATTGAAACGGCGATCGAGATACGGCAGATTGGCATGATTAGGTCTGTCTAAATCCGATAAAATCCCTTTTAGGGATTGAAACAGTTCGAGCTTTTACCTTCCGAACTCGCCTAACAACCGTCTAAATCCGATAAAATCCCTTTTAGGGATTGAAACTCCGATCTTCATCTTAATAGCAATCAGACTCGCGTAATGGTCTAAATCCGATAAAATCCCTTTTAGGGATTGAAACCGAATTGGGCTGAAGCAAAATAGCGGTTGAAACCCGTCTAAATCCGATAAAATCCCTTTTAGGGATTGAAACACAATGAAGGTTTGAAGCCCGGTGGCTGGTGCGGGAGGTCTAAATCCGATAAAATCCCTTTTAGGGATTGAAACTCCTGCCTATGTAATCGGTACGAAAAGACGCTTAAGTCTAAATCCGATAAAATCCCTTTTAGGGATTGAAACGGAAACTTTCGGTTAGCCCTCGGTGCTGATACCACCGAGTCTAAATCCGATAAAATCCCTTTTAGGGATTGAAACTTTTGAAAGGCTTTAACAGTCGCCTTCCCCGAAACAGTCTAAATCCGATAAAATCCCTTTTAGGGATTGAAACGCTCTGAATTCGCTCCTGCTTTTGGCGAAGACGAGTGTCTAAATCCGATAAAATCCCTTATCGGATTTAGACCGTCTGCACTCGGTATGACCGTTTTAAGGCGATACATGGTTCGTACTGCCAAAAAAACGGTGCGTGAAACTGAGGAAAGTTAGATCGATCTTAGGCGTGTTGTTTCGAGGTCAGTTCAACGCTAAATTGCGAAAATAACCCGAGTTTCAGGTCAGCCAAACCCTACGTTGTGCTGTAGACGGAGGGGAGCATCTAGTTTAGGTAATAAGTAAAAATACTTAAACCAACTCCCGATTGAGATAAGCACAGCGTAAACGCAACATGGGATTGACATTCTTTCGATTCGACTGAGCTCCAGATATCTTCATTCTCAAACCAATGCGCTTAATGGTGGATTCGACTTCCCCCGAACCAATAACCTGGCCGTTTTCCTGGCGCTGAGCATAATCGGGTAAGCGATGGGAGTGGCGCTCGATTTCGTTGAGGAAGTTGACCACCTCCGGAGGACGCCACGGGTCAAACTCCGCTTGAGCGGCTTCAACCTCACCCTGCCCTAAATGCTCTCGTACC